>CAZWLY010000004.1:0-285462 GCA_964634465.1 uncultured Thermodesulfobacteriota bacterium
TGGCCACCAACAGCAGTAACCTAAACTGTCAGGTAATTACTAACACAGGACAGAAAAGGCGACCGCCCCGGTTGTCCGGGGCGGCCTTGTTGCTTGATCGGATGGGGTTTTCCGGCCCCTTCCGGTGGTCAGCCCTCCTACATCGCCCGCCGATACTGTCCGCCGACTTCGTAGAGGGCCCGGGTGATCTGGCCCAGGGAGCAGGTCTTGACCGTCTCCATCAGCTCGGCGAAGATGTTGCCGCCTTCGAGGCAGACCTTTTTGAGCCGCTCCAGGGCCGGGCCGGATTCCTTCTCGTGCTTCTTGTGGAACTCGCGCAGCCGGTTGAGCTGACTCTGCTTCTCCTCCTCGGTCGAGCGCGACAGGGCGCAGCCGCCGCCCGAGGACATGTCCACCTCTTTGGCGTCGGGGTGGATGAAGGTGTTGACGCCGATGATCGGCAGCTCGCCGGTGTGCTTGCGGGTCTCGTAGAGGATCGATTCGTCCTGGATCTTGGAGCGCTGGTAGCCGCGCTCCATGGCCCCCAGCACGCCGCCCCGTGCGCTCAAGCGCTCGAACTCGCTTAAAATCGCCTCCTCGACCAGCTCGGTCAGCTCGTTGACGATGAACGCTCCCTGCAGGGGATTCTCGTTCTTGGCCAGGCCCCACTCCTTGTTGATGATCAACTGGATGGCCAGGGCCCGGCGGACCGAGTCCTCGGTCGGGGTGGTGATCGCCTCGTCAAAGGAGTTGGTGTGCAGCGACTGGGCGTTGTCGTAGATGGCGCACAGGGCTTGCAGGGTGGTTCGGATGTCGTTGAAGTCCACCTCCTGGACGTGGAGCGAGCGGCCCGAGGTCTGGATGTGGTACTTGAGCATCTGGGAGCGGGCGTTGGCCCCGTACTTGTTTTTCAGGGCCACCGCCCAGATGCGCCGGGCCGCCCGGCCGATGACGGTGTACTCCGGGTCCATGCCGTTGGAGAAGAAGAAGGAGAAGTTGGGCGCGAACTGATCGACGTCGAGCCCCCGGGCCAGGTAGTACTCCAGGTAGGTGAAGCCGTTGGCGATGGTGAACGCCGTCTGGGTAATCGGGTTGGCCCCGGCCTCGGCGATGTGGTAGCCGGAGATCGACACCGAGTAGAAGTTACGGATATTGTTCTGGATAAAGTATTCCTGGATGTCGCCCATCATCTTCAGGGCGAAGTCGATGGCGAAGATGCAGGTGTTCTGTCCCTGGTCTTCCTTCAAGATGTCGGCCTGGACCGTGCCCCGAACCGAGGACAGCGTCTCCGCCTTGATCCGTTCGTACTCTTCTTTCAGCGGCTGGCGGCCGTTTCTTTCGACGAACCGGTCCACCTGTTGGGAGATGGCCGTGTTCAAGAAGAAGGCCAGCATGATCGGCGCCGGGCCGTTGATGGTCATCGACACCGAAGTGTTGGGGGCGCACAGGTCGAAGCCGGAATAGAGCACCTTGGCGTCCTCCAGGGTGCAGATGGAGACGCCCGAGTTGCCGATCTTGCCGTAGATGTCGGGCCGTTCGTCCGGGTCCTCGCCGTAGAGGGTCACCGAGTCGAAGGCGGTCGAAAGCCTCTTGGCCGGCATGCCGTTGCTCAGGTAGTGGAAGCGGCGGTTGGTCCGGAAAGCGTCGCCCTCGCCGGCGAACATCCGGGTCGGGTCCTCGGCGGTCCGCTTGAAGGGGAAGGTGCCGGCGGTGTAGGGGAAACGGCCGGGCAGGTTCTCCAGCAAGAGGAACTTCAACAGCTCGCCGGGGTCTTCGAAGTCGGGCAGGGCGACCTTGTTGATCCTGGAGCCGGCCAGCGAGGTGGTGTAGAGCGGCACCCGGATCTCCTTGTCCCGGACCTTGTAGACGAACTCCTCGCCCGAGTAGGCCTCCTTGACCTGGGGCCACTCGTCGAGCAGCTTTCGGCAGTCGGGATCGACCTGATCCCACAAATCGTCCTTGATCCGCTCCAGCTCGGCCGCCATCCGGTCCCGGACCTCGCCGCCGAAGGACTCGTCGGCCAGGACCTCGTCCCTGGTCTTGCCGACGGCCCAGGCCCGCCGGACCAGTTCGGCCTGTTCTCTGGCCCAGGCCTTGTACGAACGGACCGTCTCGGCGATCTCGGCCAGATAGGTCGTGCGCTCCGGCGGGACGATGACCGTCTTGGCCGAGGAGATCCTGGACTCGGGCCGGGGGAGTTCGGCCGGAATCTCCACCCCGGTCTTCTCGGCCACCTGATCGAGAATGCCGAAGAAGAGCGAGGTTACGCCGTCGTCGTTGAACTTGGCGGCGATGGTGCCGTAGACCGGCATCTCGGACGGGTCCCGGTCGAAGGCCTTGCGGTTGCGCTGGACCTGCTTGCACACGTCCCGGTGGGCGTCCTCGGCCCCTTTCTGGTCGAACTTGTTGATGGCCACCAGGTCGGCGAAGTCGAGCATGTCGATCTTCTCCAACTGGGAGGCCGAGCCGTACTCGGCGGTCATGACGTAGAGCGAGACATCGACCAGCTCGACGATCTCGGCGTCGCCCTGGCCGATGCCGGCCGTCTCGACGAAGATCAGATCGAAGTCGGCCGCCTTCAAGACCATGATCGCCTCCCTGAGCGCCTCGGCGATCTCGGTCTTGGACTCCCGGGTGGCCAGGGAACGCATGTAGACCCGGGGCGAAGAGATGGAGTTCATCCGGATCCGATCGCCCAGCAACGCCCCGCCGGTCTTCTTCCGGGAAGGGTCGATGGAGACCACGGCCAGGGTGAGCTCGTCGTTGGCCAGGAGGAAGCGGCGGACCAACTCGTCGGTCAAGGACGACTTGCCCGAGCCACCGGTGCCGGTGATGCCGATCACCGGGATCTTTTTCGGGCCGACGAATTTCTTCAGCGCCTCGTCGATCTGGCTGCGGTGGTCGCCGTCGGCGGCCACGGCGTTCTCGGCCCAGGTGATGGCCCGGGCCAGGACCGGCTTGTCGGCCGGGGTCAGTCCGGCCAGGGAATCGGGCGTGAATCCGTCGCGCCGGGCCTTGTCGCACTCCTCGACCATGTAGTTGATCATGCCCTGGAGGCCCATCTGCCGGCCGTCGTCGGGCGAAAAAATCCTGGCCACGCCGTAGGCGTGCAGCTCCTCGATCTCCTCGGGGATTATCACCCCGCCCCCGCCGCCGTAGACCTTGATGTGCTCGGCGCCCCGCTCTTTCAGGAGGTCGATCATGTACTTGAAGAACTCGATGTGGCCGCCCTGGTAGCAGGAGACGGCGATGGCGTCGGCGTCTTCCTGGATGGCCGCCTCGACGATTTCGCCCGCGGAACGATTGTGGCCGAGGTGGATCACCTCGGCCCCGGTGGCCTGGAGGATGCGGCGCATGATGTTGATGGCTGCATCGTGGCCGTCGAAGAGCGAGGTGGCGGTTACGAACCGGACGGGGCGGGACGGTACGTAGGGTTGGGGTTCGGGATGCACGATATTCCTCCCTCAGCTTTTTGGGCCGGGTTGATCGCTCAGCTCGCCCAGTAGGAGTTGGGTTTGAAGCCGGGTGTATTCGTCGAGCGAGTAATGTTTGCCCAGGTGCCAGCGCCTGAAGGTCCACATGTGGCCCATGACGGCGATGTTGTGGGCCATCAGCGAGATGGAGGCCGGCCCGTCGAACTTCAGGCTGCCGTCCTGGGCGCCTTGACCGAGGATGTCCTCGAACAGGCCGGTGATCCTGGTCTCGTTGGCCAGGACGTAACGGCGGGCCTCGGGCGTCAACGAGTTGGACTCCTGGTAGATCAACAGGATGTCGTCGGAAAGGTCGTCGCACACGGCGAAGTAGGCGGCCACGGCCTGGATCAAGGCTTGGCGGCCGGTCTTGGCCTTTACGATGGACGCCCTGAGACGGCTCTCCACCGCGGCGTGGATGTGGTCGCAGACCAGGTAGAGGATGTCCTCCTTGGTCCCGACGTACTCGTAGAGCGAGCCGATGGACAGGCCGGCCGCGGCGGCGATCTGGCGGGTGGTGGTCTTGTGGAACCCCTGGGCGATGAACAACCCCACCGCCGCCTCGATGATCTGCCGTCGCCGGGCCGTGACCAGCTTGCGGTCTTTGACCAGGGACGGAACTTCCTTTTGCGACCGGGGCTTGATCGGACCCATGAACATCCTCCGAGCCGGGTTTCGGAACCTCGGCGGTCCGCGACGCGCTCCCGACTGAGCGCTCGCTCGGTTGAGGGCAATATGGCACAAGCCAAGGGAGAAGTCAAGGGGAGGAAGGTCCGTGATTGCACGAGAAATCGTATCGAGTAAGAGTGCGGGGGAGATGGCCGTCCAAGGTTGGCCCGGTCGAACACTAAATAAATGCGAGGCGGAAGCGATGCCCAGGCCACGACCGGCAAGGCTGCTCAATTGCCTGCTGATTTCCGGCTATGGGGCGGGTTTTTTCCCGCTGCTGTCGGGCTGGGCCGATACGACGGAGAAGAATTTCGCTTTGAAGGTCGGGGCCGTCACGGCGGCTTGCTTTGCGGCCCTCTTCTTACTGATGTTCGGCCGGCGACCCATTTATTTCTGGTTGTGCCGGTTACTGCGGCGTGAAGTCAGGCTCTTTGAGTTCGGTTTCTTTCGCCTCGTCTGCTTCACCTACGGCCCCCTAGTCATGCTCGGCCCCTTGGCCCTGGGAAACGAGGCTTTTGGCGCCCTCGCCAGGGTGTTTTCGGACAAAGCCCTGGCTCAGTATATTGTCTTTAGCGGGGGGTGTGTGCTCGCCGTGGCCGTCATTTGTGGTCTCGACATCTACCCGGTCAACTTGTTTCGCTCAAAAGCATCGCTCGAGCACCTCATCGCCATAACCCGCGATCTCATGAGGCTGTGCAACAGAATTTTGCTGGTGGTTACCGGTTCCATCATCGCCGGCTGGGTATTCAAAAAGGTCGAGTTCAGTCTTACGGCGGTCTACGTCACCACCTACGGCGTCGTCGGCTTCGCTTTCGGGAGCACGGGCGTGTTGGGCACGAGGGTTACGGAGTTGCTCTACAGGTTGGACGAGATGGAAGAGGCGGCCGACAACCGCCCGCCGTGGCGACCGAAGCCCGTCAAACCCTGCCCGACTCCAACGGGCCAAAGCCGAAAGCCGATTAGATCGGGCGGCCGATTATCACTCCCGCGGCCCCCTCCCGCCTCCTGGACGTCCTCATCTCCCAAGCGCCGTCCCTTGGCCTCTTTCCCGAACTCGGCTATAATGATTCCGGTGAGTTAGTTGTTCCAGGAGGGTGACCATGCCCAGACTCTTCGGCCTGATGACGCTCGTTCTATCCTTGGCCGTCGCCGGCCCGGCGTCGGCCCAGACCCGCCTTGTAAACGGCAGCATCGACATAACGATCGAGGAGATCGGCGGGCGGGAGTTCATCACCAACCTCGACTTCCCCTTCCAGCACCTGAAAGTGACCAACAACTCGTCGAGCTCGGTGACGCTCACCTTCAACGCCTCGCTCTCGGGAGGCTACACCACCCCCAACATCTTTCCCCAGTTGGCCGTCCTCTATCTCGATCCCGGCGAGAGCAACTACCTCACCTCCTACCTGGACGCGGCCAGCGGCGATCTGGACCTCTACAACCTGAACCTGGCCATAAGAACCTGGTTATACACCTTCACCGATGCCTCCACGCAATCCTCGGTGGATTACGCCACCATCTGGGCCTTGACCACCTTTCCCGAAGGCGTGTCCTGGCCGCCCGACACCTCCCCCTTCGGGACGATCACCGGCCGGGTGAGTACGGCCGAGGGCGCTGGGGTCGCCGGGGCCCAGGTGGAACTGCTCTCGGCCCGGAACGCCGGCGGGGCGGGCTTCTCCGTGACTACGACCACCGGCGCCGACGGCTCCTTCAGCCTGACCATGCCCTACGACCGGGACTGGTTCTTCCTGCGGGTTACGGCCGACGGCTACCTGACCGCCTTCAAGACCATCGATCCCGACAACCTGAGCGACGTCCAGGTGACGATCACGCCGGGCGATCCCGGTTCGCCCCGGCTGACGACCGTCAGCTCCATGCAGGACCTGATCGGCTTCTGGCGGGGTAAGGCCAGCGCCGACGGCAGCCGCTTCCTGTTGATTCAGGGCATGGAGATGTGGGACGTCGAAGACATGAAAGGACTCAGCCAGCTCAAGCTCTTCGACGCCGACGGGAACACGCTTTGGGCCCACTACATGGGCCAGCAGGGCTGGGCGGCCGACCTTTCCCGCGACGGGGCTTACGCCGTCTACGCCACTCTGGGCGGAGACGGCCACTACGCCCTGGTAGACGCCTCCAACGGGCAGGTGCTCTGGCAGAAGAACCTGGCCGACCTGCCGACCTGGTCCCAGGCTCCGCTGCCCGACAAACGATGCCGGGAGATCGTCTTCAACAACGCCGGCGACAAGATCGCCCTGGGCACCGACGACGGCGGTGTGTTCTTCCTCGATCGGGCCGACGGCCAGATCACGGCCAGCGTCTTTTTGAAGGGCATGATCAGGCAGATCGCCTTCAAGGCCGACGACTCGGTGGCCTACGTCTCCTCGGGCGACGGCTACCTCTACGCCGTCGATCCGACCAGCGGCTCGGTGATTTGGAAAAGCTACGGCCGGGCCTGGTTCTACACCCGCGGGCTGGCCTTGAGCTCGGACGGAACCTACATCGCCGGCGCGGCCAAGACCGGCTACGGCTGCCTGTTCAGGGCCTCGGACGGCGAGAAGATCTTCGAGCACCACATGGGCTCCCTCAACGCCGCCGTGGCCGTCTTCCACCCCCAAGACGAGGGCGTCTTCTTCGGCTCGATGTTCAGGTCCGGCTACTTCGATCTGATCGGGCAAATCCGCTGGTACGCGCCGAGGGCCCAGTCGGCCGTCTTCTCTCCGGGTGGCGAGTACGTCGTCATCGGCGGCCACGGCCCGGGCAGCCTGAGGGTGATCCACACCGCCTCCGGCACCGAGGTGGGGGACGCCTTCGACCAGACCCAGATCGACGGCAACGTTACCTGGCTGTATCTCAGCCCCGACGGCAGCAGGCTCTACGTCGCCACCGAGAACGGCAACGTGGTCATCTATAACTGCTCCTGGTAGGGCGGGCCGGCGGGGCCGCCGCCGGCCTGTCTACCTCACCAGCGGCAGCCCGTTTTTCTTCCAATCGAGCAGGCCGCCCTTGAGGTGCAAGATTTCCTTGAAGCCCAATCGCTTCATTATCGCCACCGCCTTGGAGCTCCGGTTGCCCAAGCGGCAGTAGACGAAGTAGGTCTTGGTCTTCTCCAGGCGGGCCAGGGCCTCTTGGAACCCTGGCCCGTAGAAATCGAGGTTGACCGCCCCGGCGATGCGCCCCGCCTTGAACTCCTTGGGGGTGCGGACGTCGAGGATGACGAAGTCGGGCTTGCCGGCGGCCAGTTGGAGGGCGGCGTATGCCCTGGCGGGCGTTGACCTCCCAGACGACCTCGCCGGCCTCCAGCGAGCGGAAGGCCGCCGAGCCGTAACGAGTGGCGAGCAGGCCGGCGACGAGCACCGACAGGCCGATCAGGATTTGCGTCTTGCCGATCATCGAAGTTTCCCCTTGAAAAAATCGGTCGCTCGGCGGCCAGCAGGCGTCGGCCTGTGTCGGCGGGCGGCCGGAGGGGGGATCCGGCGCCGAACGACCGGGCCGGCGGCGGGATGCCGGACCGACCCTGGAGGCGATATTAACCTCTGAGGCGGGCTCCATCAAGTTCGCGGGCGTGGACTTGGGGTCAACCCCTCGCCGAGCTCATTTTTCGGCCGGCCCGGGACCGTCCCGGCCTTGCCGAAACGAGGGGAAAACAGGCCCCGGCCGGGCCGCGCCGCGCCCGTTGCATTCCCGGTCCGCCTGTTCTATAAGGAGTGAGAGCTCAGCCAGCCCAGACAGAGAGTCCTGGGAATCAAGCCCGGACAAGCCCCGATGGATCGACTCCAATGAACCGCAAGGACCTGGCCAACCTGCTCAAAGAAACGGCGCTCTACCTGGAGCTGGCCGAGGCGAACCCGTTCAAGGCCAAGGCCTACTCCTCGGCCGCCCGGGCGATTTTGAAGGCCGAGCTCCTGGAGGCCGAACTGGAGGACCCGGCCCGACTGGTCCAGATCCAGGGCATCGGCAAGGGGCTGGCCGAATCGATCGTCCAGGCAGCGAAGACCGGCCGCATCGAGACCCTGGAGGAGCTCAAGGCCAAGGTCGATCCCGGCCTGGTGGAGATGACCCGCGTTCCCGGCCTGGGGCCGAAGAAGGTCCTGGCCCTGAACAAAGGCTTGGGGATCGCCTCTCTGGGCGAGTTGGAGTACGCCTGCCACGAGAACCGTCTGGTGACCTTGAAAGGCTTCGGGGCCAAGACCCAGGCCAAGATTCTGGACGGGATCGAGTTCTTGAAGCGCGGCCGGGATCGCTTCCTCTTTCCAGAGGCGGCGCTGATCGCCGCCGAGTTGGTCGGCCATTTCAAGGATCGGGCCGAGATCGCCTCGGTGGAGCTGACCGGCGACCTGCGCCGGTTGATGGAGACGGTCGATCGAGTGGAGCTCCTGATCGCCTCGAGCGCGCCCAAGGCGACGTTGACCCACTTCGCCTCTTGGGTCAAGGGCACGCCGCTCGAACGCCCCGCTCCCAACCGGGCCGGCCTGCGCCATCCCCGCGGCCCCTGGGTCGAGGTGGAGGTGGTCTCGGCCGAGGAGCGGGCGGCGGCGCTGATCAGAACCACCGGCTCGGCCGAGCACCTGGCCCGGCTCGAGGCGGCGGCCCGAGACAGGGGTTTGGAACTGACCGAGACCGACCTTTCAAAAGACGGCCGGCCGCTGGAGACGGCCGACGAGGCCGGGTTCTACCGGGCCTTGGGCCTCGATTGGATTCCCCCCGAACTGAGAGAGGGCCTGGACGAAATCGAGCTGGCCGCCGAGGGCAGGCTGCCCCGGCTCGTCGAGATGGACGATCTGAAGGGCGTCTTCCACGTCCACACCAAGGCCTCGGACGGCGGTGACTCGCTGTTGGAGATGGCCCGGGCGGCCAGGGAGTTGGGCTACGCCTATCTGGGGCTGTCCGATCACTCCCGCTCGGCCTTCTACGCCGGCGGGCTGAGCGTCGAGGAACTCGATCGGCAATCGAACGAGGTGGCCAAGGTCAACCGGCAACTGGCCCCGTTTCGCGTCTTCCACGGCGTCGAAGCGGACATCCTGGCCGACGGTTCGTTGGATTACCCCGACGAGGTCTTGGCCCGCCTCGACTTCGTCATCGCCTCGGTCCATTCCAACTTCGGCTTGGGCGAGGCCGAGCAGACCGAGCGGATCATCAAGGCCGTCCAGCATCCGGCCACGACCATCCTCGGCCACCCGACCGGCCGGCTGCTTCTGGCCCGACGGGCCTACCGGGTGGACATGGACGCTCTCCTCGACGCCTGCGCCGCCTTTGGCGTCGCCGTGGAGATCAACGCCCATCCCCAGCGCCTCGACGCCGACTGGCGGGTCATCGCCGCGGCCAGGCGGAGAGGGCTCGATTTGAAGTTCGCCGTCTGTCCCGACGCCCACTCCACCGAGGGGTTGACCGACGCCGTCTTCGGGGTCAACGTGGCCCGCAAGGCCGGGCTGACCGCCGGGGAGGTCCTGAATTGCCTTGACGTCGAGGCGGCGGCCGATTACCTCCAAGCCAAGAAAGGCGGCCGATGATGCCCACCCCAGCCGAGACGGAGAAGGTTCTGGCCCTGATCGAAAAGCACTATCCGGGCGCCCGGTGCTCGCTGGATTTCAAGAACCCGTTCGAGCTGCTGGTGGCGACCATCCTCTCCGCCCAGTGCACCGACGAGCGGGTCAACCGGACCACGCCGGCCCTCTTCGCCCGCTTTCCCGATCCGGCGGCCATGGCCTCGGCCGAGATCGAGGAGTTGGAGGAGTTGATCCGGCCGACCGGATTTTTCCGCAACAAGGCCAAGAGCCTCAAGGGCTCGGCCGAGATGATCGTCGCCGACTTCGGCGGCCGGGTGCCCGACACCCTGGAGGAGCTGATCAGACTGCCCGGCGTGGCCCGTAAGACGGCCAACGTGGTTCTGGGCAACGCCTATTCGACGCCCGGTGTGGTGGTCGATACCCATGTCAAGCGGATCAGCGCCCGTATCGGCTGGACCCGGAACGAAAACCCGGCTAAGATCGAACGAGATTTGATGGAGATTTGGCCCCGGGAGCGCTGGACCAAGCTGAGCCACCAGTTGATCGCCCACGGTCGGGAAGTCTGCCTGGCCAGAACCCCCCGTTGCGGGGAGTGCTTTATCAGGCCCTATTGCGATTACGCCAACAAGGAGATCTCGTCATGACGCCGAGACTGAGGCGCCGGGTTCTATTCCTGATCCCGGTGATGGCCATCCTGTTCCTGACGCCGGCCTCGCCGGTCCGAGCCGAGGTGCTCACCCTCAAGGACTGCCTGGACATCGCCGCCAGAAACTCCTGGTCGATCTTGAAGGCCGAGGAGGACGTCGTCCAGGCCGAGTGGCAACTCCGGCAGGCCAAAACCGAGTTCTACCCCAAGCTGTCCACCAGCTACAGCTACGCCCACTTGAGCCCGCTGAGCAGCATCAACTTCGGCGGGACGAGCGTCGATGTCGGCTACGCCGACAACTACGCCTGGAACATCAAGGCCGTCCAACCGCTGTTTACCGGCTTCAAGCTGATCACCAACCGGCGGCTCAAGGAACTGGGGCTGGACGTCAGCCAGATCGCGCTGATTCGGGCCAAGCAGGATCTGGCCCTGGCCGTCAAGCAGGCCTACTACCAGGTCCTGCTGGCCGAAAAGGGGCGGCTGGTGGCCGAGCAGGCGGTCAAGCTGTTGGAGAGCCAGGTCCACGTCGCCAAAAACTTCTACCAGGTCGGCATGATCCCCAAGAACGACCTGCTCCAGGTCGAGGTCGATCTGGCCGACAGGCGCCAGAAACTGGTGCTGGCCGAGAATTCGGTCCACGTGGCCAAGGCCAGGCTGAACACGGTCATGCGCCGCGACGTCCAGGCGCCGATCGAAATCGAGGACGTGCTGGACATCATCCCGGCCAGTCCCGATTTCGAGGCCAGCCTGAGGCGGGCCTACCGCCAGCGGCCGGAGCTCAAACAGGCCCAAAAGGCGGTCGATATCGCCCAGCAGGGGATCAAGCTGGCCGAGGCCGACTACTACCCGGCCCTGTCCTTTTCGGCTTCCTACGAGCGGGAGCGCGACGAGCCCTGGGTTTGGGGCGCCGGCACCGACGGCAACCGCGAGGTGACCACGCTGGCCCTGTCCTTCGAGTGGACCTTCTGGGAGTGGAACAAGACTCGCTACGCCGTGGCCGAACAGAGGTCGGCCCTGTTGAAGGCCCGCCACACCATGCGCGAACTCAAGGACGCCATCGCCCTGGAGGTCAAGAACGCCATCTTGAACCTGAAGGCCGCCCAGAAGAACATCGGCGTGGCCAAACTGGCCGTGGCCCAGGCCGAGGAGAACTACCGCATCAGCGAGGAACGCTACAAGGAGCAGGTGACCACCTCGACCGAGGTCCTGGACGCCCAGACCCGGCTGTCCCAGGCCCGGCTCAACTATTACGCCGCCCTCTACGAGCACCACTTGGCCCTGGCCCAACTCAAGCGCTCCATGGGCGAGATGTAGGTTGCAGCGACAAGTTCGGCGTGGTACTTAGGTAGAGTTTTGAACTTTTAACCCGATACTTTAAGCCCATCTGCGGGGATCGTATGCCGGATCAAGCCGTGCTCGATCGCCTGGTCGAAACGGCCAGGCAGGTCAGGATCGACGTAGTCAAGATGCTCCATTCGGCCGGCAGCGGCCACACCGGCGGCTCGCTGTCGGCGGCCGACATTCTGACGGCGCTGTTCTTTCACCACCTCGACTGCGGGCCGGACAGGTGCCGGGCCAACGACCGGGACCGGTTCGTTCTCTCCAAGGGTCACGGCGCGCCGGCCTATTACTCGGTCCTGGCCCGCCGGGGCTACATCGACCCTGGAGAGTTGAACAAGCTCCGCAAGCTGGGCTGCGCCCTTCAAGGTCACCCCGACTGCCGCCAAGTGGAAGGTATCGAGGTCTCCACCGGCTCCTTGGGGCAGGGCCTGAGTATGGGCGTCGGCATGGCCCTGGGGCTGAGGCTGGATACGCCCCGGGCGCGGGTCTTCGTGCTCATGGGCGACGGCGAGCTCCAGGAGGGCCAGATCTGGGAGGCGGCCATGGCCGCGGCCCATTACCGCCTGGGCAACCTGGTGGGCATCGTCGACAACAACGGCCTCCAGATCGACGGCCGGGTGGCCGAGGTGATGAACATCGAACCCCTGGCCGACAAGTGGGCCGCCTTCGGTTGGGCGGTCAGGCGCATCGACGGCCACGACATGGCCGAGATCGTCGAGGGGCTCGAATGGGCCGACACCGTTTCAGACCGTCCGGCCGTGCTCATCGCCAAGACGATCAAGGGCAAGGGCGTGTCGATCTTCGAGGACAAGGCCGAGTACCACGGCGTCTCTCCGAGCACCGAGGAACTCGCCCAGGCTCTCAAGGAACTTGGAGCAGAGGAATGAGCGGGATGAGCGAAAAAGAGCTGGCCCCCCGCAAGGAGTACGGCAAGGTCTTGAAGGAGCTGGGCCGGGTCTACCCCCAGATCGTCGTCCTGGACGCCGATCTTTCCGGATCGACCAACACCAAGCAGTTCGGCGACGAGTTCCCGGAGCGCTTCTTCAACATGGGCATCGCCGAACAGAACATGATCGGCGTCGCCGCCGGGTTGGCCTCGGTGGGCAAGGTGCCCTTCGCCTCCACCTTCGCCATTTTCGCCACCGGCCGGGCCTGGGAGCAGATCCGCCAGTCGGTGGCCTATTCCGGCGTCAACGTCAAGATCGTGGCCACCCATGGCGGGGTGACCGTCGGCGACGACGGCGGCTCCCACCAGGCGGTGGAGGACATCGCCTTGATGCGGACGCTGCCGAACATGACCGTCATCGTTCCGGCCGACGGCGTCGAGACCCGCCAGGTCATCGAGACCTGCGTCACCTACCCCGGACCGGTCTACGTCAGGCTGACCCGGATGGCCTGGCCGGTCATCTACAGCTACGAAGACTACATGTTCAAGGTCGGCCAGGCCCACACCTTGAGGGACGGGCGGGACGTCACCTTCATCGCCTGCGGCCTGATGGTCCACCACGCCTTGGCCGCCGCCGAGGAATTGGACAAGGAGGGCGTCTCGGCCCGGGTGATCAACATGTCGACCATCAAGCCCCTGGACGAGACGAAGGTCATCGCCGCCGCAGAAGAGACGGGAGCCATCGTCACCGCCGAGGAACACACCATCGTCGGCGGCCTCGGTTCGGCCGTGGCCGAGTGCCTGGCCGAGAACCGGCCGACGCCGATGATCCGCATCGGGGTCAGAGACAAGTTCGGCATTTCCGGCAAACCCGACCAGCTCCTGGAGCACTTCGGGCTTCTGCCCCGGGACATGGTCAACGCGGCCAGGGAGGTCCTGGCCCGGAAATAGACGACATGGCCGAGGCCGCGCTTATCCAGATGCTCCACGTCCACAAGAGCTTCGGGCCTAAAAACGCTCTGGTGGACGTCTCGTTTCGCATCCAGCCCGGCGCGTTCGTCTTTGTCACCGGTCCGTCCGGAGCCGGAAAATCGACATTGATAAACCTCTTGGCCTGCGTCGAGAGGCCCTCGGCCGGCAAGATCATGATCGGTCCGGTGGACGTTACGGCGTTGAAGCCCCGCCACTACCCGGGCGTCAGGCGGCGGGTGGGGGTCGTCTTCCAGGACTTCAAGCTGATTCCCGATCGAACCATCTTCGACAACGTCGCCTTGGCCTTGGAGGTCTGGGGCCTGGGGCGGGCCAGGATCAAACAGCGGGTGGAGAAGGTCCTGGCCCTGGTCGGGTTGGGCGACAAGGCCGACCGGCTGCCCCAGACCCTCTCCGGCGGCGAGCAGCAGCGGGCCGCCCTGGCCCGGGCCATCGTCGCCGAGCCGATGATCCTCCTCGCCGACGAGCCGACCGGCAACCTGGACTGGGACTTGAGCCAGGAGATCATCACCCTGCTCAAACGCATCAACGACAACGGGGCCACCGTGGTCGTGGCCACCCACGATCGCCGTTTGATCCGCTCGGTGCCGGCCGGCGTCCTGACTTTGGCCGGCGGACGGGTGGTCGGGGTGGAGGTTTGAGCTTGTCCTTGACCGCCCTGGGGGCTGGATTCAGGCGCGGCCTGGGACAGCTCAAGCGCCAGATTCCGATCCAGGTCCTGGCCGCCCTGTCCCTGGCGGTGGCCTTTTCGCTGGCCGGGCTGGCCTGGGCCGTCCACCTCCACATCGAGCGACTGACCAGCCAGGCCTGGGGCCAGGTCCGGCTGGTGGTCTTCTTGAAGCCGGCCCCGCCCAGGGAACTCGACGCCGTGGCCAAGGCGGTTTCGGGCTGGCCCGAGGTGACGGCGGTGCGCTCGGTGTCGTCCAAGGAGGCGCTGGAGCGCGTCGCGGACATTCTGGGACGGGACAAGGGGCTCCTGGCCGGGCTGGGGCCGGAGGCCATGCCGCCGCTGATCGAACTCAAACTTACGCCCGAGGCGGCGTCGCCCGAGAATCTGGCCGGGCTGAAAAAGCGGCTGGAGAAGTTAAAGGGCGTGGACGAGGCGGCCTTTTCGCTGGGCTGGGCGAAGCGCCTCGAGTCGTGGACGAGGTGGCTGAACCGCCTCGGTCTGGGCCTGGCCGGGGCGCTGACCTTGGCCGGCCTGTTTATCACTTACGCCGCCGTCCGGCTGACTTTTCTGGCTCGGACGGAGGAGATCACGGTTCTTCGCCTCATCGGCGCCTCGGGCTGGTTCATTCGGGGGCCGTACTTGATCCAGGGCGCGCTCCAGGGGCTTGGCGCGGCGGTGATCGCCGTTTTGCTGCTGAGCGCCTACCAGGCCGTGCTGGACATCGGCCTGGCCGAAGGGCCGCTCAAGATCGAGCTCATCAACTGGGCGCTGGCCTTGAAACTTTTGGCCGTCGGGACCGGGGTGGGGCTCATCGGGGCTTGGCTGGGTCTGGGCCGGTTGACCCCCTGGCGGCGCTAGGGTTGCGTATCGGACTCGGATTCAATAACTTGGTAGGCGGATCGGGGCCGCTTTTCACGGTCGAAAGGCCGCCCCGCCCGAAAGGTCCGTCTCGAACACTGAAACCTCTTGGGGGATGAATCACCAGGCTATGGCTCGATTGATCGCCCTGGCGCTGGCCGCTCTTTTGACGACCTGGCCGGTTGCGGCCGGGGCGGCCGACTCGCCGGCCAAGCAGGCGGCCAGCCTGAAAAAACGCCAGTTGACCGTCATTGCCCAACTGGACGAGCTAGATCGACGCCTCAGCCGCCTGGCCGCCCAACAACGCCGCCTGAAGGCCGAGAAGGCCCGATTGGACGAGGCCGCCCGCCGGGCCGAGGCCAAGGAGCTTGAATTGGCCGCCGCCAAAAGGGTTCGCCTTATCCAGCTTCGAACCCGGCTCAAAGCGATCTACACCCACGGCGGCCGCGACGCCTGGCGGATGATTCTTGAAGCGCCCTCGCTCGGCGCGGCGACGACGGCCTGGCAAGGCTTGCTCAGGATCGTCGAGTTTGATCTTAAGTTGATCAAGAACTATAATAATCTGGCCAAATCACTCGGTTGGGCCGAACGGGAGCGGATGGTCCGCCGGGCCGAAATAAAGGATTTGAGCGGGCGCTTGCTGAAGGCCCGGGAGGAGTTGGCCCGCCAGCGACGTGAACGGGCCCGGATCCTGCTCAGGCTCGAAGAGAGACGGCAGGATTACGAACAGGCCGTGGCCGAGTTGGACCGAGCGACGGTCGCGTTGACAAAGGAGCTGGCCGCCATCGAGGCCCGGAGCCAGCGTGCGGCCAGAGGCGAACTGGGCCGGGCCAAGGGTCGGCTGGTCTGGCCGGTGGCGGGCAAGCTGAGCCGGACGCCGGGAGTCGAGCGCCCCGGCGTGCTCATCCTGGCCCGGGAAGGGACGGCGGTCAAGGCGGTCGGCGGCGGCAAGGTGGTTTTCGCCGGCTGGGTCAAAGGCTACGGCCTGGTGACCATCGTCGACCACGGTGACAGATACTACACCCTCTCCGGCCACCTCCAGGAGATCAGGGTCAAGGAGGGGGAGATGATCGAAGCCGGCCAGACTTTGGGCCTGGTCGGGCGGGCGGGCCTGGCCAAGCCCGGCGTCTATTTCGAGATCCGCCATCGGGACAAGCCCGAGGATCCCCGCCGCTGGCTGGCCGGGGCGTCCGGTTAGCCCGAATGACAAACCCGAGGGAGTAGATCGATGTTTTCCACCGTTTCCAAACGGACGTTCATCATATTCGTGGTCGGCCTGGCCGCTCTGTCCCTGTTCATGGCCCGGGACTCCATCGTCGTCTCGGCCGAGACCGACGTCACCTACCAGAAGCTCAAGCTTTTGGCCGAGGTCCTGGAGACCATCCAGACCAAGTACGTCGATAAGCCCGACCCGGAGAAGTTGATCTACGGTGCGATCAAAGGCATGGTCGCCTCCCTCGACCCCCACTCGGCCTTTTTGGGCCCGGACGAGTTCAAAGAGCTCCAGATCGAGACCACCGGCAAGTTTTCCGGCATCGGCATCGAGATCTCGATCCGCGACGGCGTCCTGACCGTGGTTTCACCCATCGAAGGCACCCCGGCCTACAAGGCCGGGCTCAAGGCCGGCGACAAGATCATCAAGGTCGATGGCAAGCTGACCAAGCAGATGACCCTCATGGACGCGGTCAAGGCCATCCGCGGCCCCAAGGGGACCGAGGTCGTCCTGACCATCTTGAGAAAGGGCGTCAACAAACTGGTCGACTTCACCATCACCCGGGCCGTGATCCCGATCATCTCGGTCAAGTCGCGGCTGCTGGCCCCCGGCTACGGTTACCTGAGGGTGACCACTTTCCAGGGCGGCACCGCCAACGAGGCCCAAAAGGCCCTGGCCGAACTGGGGCCGCCGGGCAAGCCGCTCAAGGGGCTGATCCTCGACCTGCGCAACAACCCCGGCGGGCTGCTCAACCAGGCCGTCGATCTGGCCGACATCTGGATCGACAGCGGTCTGATCGTCTACACCGAGGGCCGGGTCAGCTCCCAGAACATGAAGTTCTACGCCAAGCCCAACGGCTCCCAGCACAACTACCCCTTGGTAGTCCTGGTCAACCAGGGCTCGGCCTCGGCCTCGGAGATCGTCTCCGGGGCGCTCAAGGACCACGGCCGGGCGGTGATCATGGGCACCAAGACCTTCGGCAAGGGCTCGGTCCAGACCATCATCCCCTTCGGCGACAACTCGGGCTTGAGGCTGACCACGGCCCGCTACTTCACCCCGTCCGGCACCTCCATCCAGGCCAAGGGCATCGAGCCCGACGTGGTCGTCGAGTTCGTGCCGCCGCCCAAGGAGACCAAGCGCAAGGCGATGCGCGAATCCGACCTGGAGAACCACCTCGCCGGCGGCGAGGGCGACAGGGCCGGTAAGGGCGAGGAGGCCGACTCGGAGAGTAAGGAGACGGCCGAGATGCTGCGCCGGGACAACCAGCTTAGGGAGGCGTTGAACCTCTTGAAAGCCTGGGACGTCTTCTCCCGCCGCAAACGCCAAGCCGGCTAGGCGGTGGCCGAAAAGAAACGCCGCCCGAGGCGGGGCGGGGTGATGAGGAGCAGGACCGGTAAAAAAAAGAAGGCCGGTTCGGGCGACAAGAAACCGGCTCGCAAAGCCTCGGCCGGCCGGACCTCGTCGAAGAGAACGGCGCGAAAGACCTCCGCCTCCAAACGGCCGACCAGAAAGAGTGGCGACCGAAAGAGTTCGACCAAGAAAAAGACCGCATCCCGCAAGCCGACGCCGGCCC
The DNA here is from genome assembly GCA_964634465.1 of uncultured Thermodesulfobacteriota bacterium. GTDB lineage: Bacteria > Desulfobacterota > Desulfarculia > CAZWLY01. The sequence goes on from CAZWLY010000004.1 coordinate 17,797, forward strand.
GGCGGAAAAAGACGAACCGGGGCGGGAGGGTGTCGGGCTGGCTGACGCTTTCCCTCGGCCTGGCCGCCCTGATCGCCGTCCTCGGCGCGGCGGCCTGGCTGTTCATGCCTTCGGCGCCCGAGAAGGCGCCCCGGCCGGCGGCAAAACGGCCCGCGGCGGCCAAGCCGATCAGGCCGGCCAAGACGCCCAAGAAGCCGTCGCCGGTCAAGCGCTTCGCCTACGAGGTCGGCCCGACCCGCTTCCAGCGCCGCCTGGCCCTGGTCGATGCGGCCATCATGCGCGGGTTGGCCGAAGCCGGCGTCAAGGACCGCAACATCGGTTTCTTGAAAGTGAAGAACGTCGTGGCCGACGCCGTCTCCTACGAGCGGGCCGAGATGGGCATCGACTTGAACGGCGTCGCCCCGGAAAAGGTCGAGGAGGCGGTTCTGGCCGCCTTGGGCGATCTCGACTTCGGCGTGTCTCTCACCGGCGGCGAGGGGCCGGGCGGCCAAGTGCTCAAGGTCTGGCTGGCCAAAAGGCTGACCCACACCATCCGGCTCAACGGCCGGGCGGCCAGGGCGGCCTCCAAGGGCCGGGCGGCGATCATCATCGACGACATCGGCTATCACCCGCGGGGCGACGCCGCCTTCCTCAAGCTCGATTTGCCGCTGACCCTGTCCGTTTTACCCTTCTCCCCCGTCGGCCGGAAAGTGGCCGGCGAGGCGGCGGCCAAAGGGTTCGAGGTGATGCTCCACCTGCCCATGGAGCCCAAGGGCTATCCCCGCTCCGACCCCGGACCGGGCGCTCTGCTGACCGGCATGGGGACCAAGGAGCTGGTCGAGGCCCTGATCGCCGGGCTGAACGAGGTTCCCCAGGCCAAGGGCGTCAACAACCACATGGGCTCGGCCTTGACCGAGGACGGGAAGGCCATGGCCGTGGTGATGGCCGAGCTCAAGCGACGGGGGCTGTTCTTCATCGATTCCCGGACCTCGGCCCGAAGCCGGGCCCAGGCCGAGGCCCGGCGTCTGGGCGTTCCCACCGCCCGTCGGGCGGTGTTCCTCGACAACGTGCCCCAGGTGGAGGCGATCAAGGCCCAGCTTCGCCGGCTGATCGCCCGGGCCGAGGCCGAAGGCCAGGCCATCGCCATCGCCCACCCCCACCCGGCCACCTTGACGGCGCTCAGCCAGATGTCCGGCGAACTCAAGCGGCGCCTCGATCTGGTTCCCGCCTCCCGCCTGACCAATTAAGCTTTCTCGAAATGACGGGGAAGCCGGGTGCGGCCCGGTCGCCGAACGGCGGGTGAGTGGGAGTCGTCAGGGAGGCGTGAAAAGGAAGGTCGAGGCCTAAGGGCGCCAAGACGCCCATCCCCGGGTGATCCTCGCTTTCGTAATCCAGCGGGGGCGAACCTTCGACGACCGAGGCGTTCGAGCGTCGCCGAAACGAGCCGACCTTTCAAGACGACCCAACCCGGCCGGCCCTCAGACGTCTAACCGAACCGGGCCAGCGCTCCGCTCACCACCTCTCTGGCCTGGCCCAGCGGCATGGTTTCCGGGCCGCCCCGGCTGGGGGTCAGGGCCAAGGCGGCCTCCAGGTCGGCCAGGCTGATGAGGTTGTGGCCGGGCATGTCCCGGCCCAAAAGGGAGAGCAGCAGGTGGGCCCTAGTCAGGCTGGCCAGGGCCCGTTCCAGCTTTTCCGCCTCGGTCCCGTCCAGCACGTCGGCCGCCGCGGCCGCCTTGAGCCGGGTCCGGTTGTCGCCGGAGGGCAGCAGACCGGCCGAGAGCAACAGGGCGTCCAGCGCCAACCCCAGATCGCTCAGGCAGCCGGGGGCGTCGAGCGGGTCGAACTCCTCGGCTTCGACGCCTCTCAGGGCGGCCACGGTCTCGGCCAGCCGGTCGGTGGTCCAGGGTTCGGCGAGGACGAGCTCCTTGACCAAACGGCGAAAGCGCCGGTTGAGTCTCCGCTGGCCGGCCATGGGCGTCAGCCGGGTCAGGCCGAAGAGACCGGCGTCCGAGGCCTGGTGGGCGAAGAAGTCGATGAATCGGTCCAAGGCCGAAATCTGGGGGCCGACCTGGGGGGCGATGGGATCGCCGCCCGGCTCCAGCCCCTCGGGCGGGGCCAGCGAGATTCCCGGTCCCTTGGGATTGTCCAGGGTCAGGTAGGCGATGATCCGCTGGGCCAGCTTCAAAACGTAGTCTTTGGGGATGATGAACTGCTTGGGTTCGTGCAATGTCCGCTCGAAATCGGCCTCGTCCAGAGGGCGGGCCGCGCTCTGGCCCCGGGCGAAGAGAAAGAGCAGGCTGTGGGGCGTCTCGAAGCCGGCCTCGCCGCGGGAGGGAACGGGGGAGCCGAGGATCAGGATCGGGCCCGGTCCGTCCTCGCCGGGGAGCGAGAGCGGGTGGTGGTAGCGTTGCCGAAGCGTCATGTCGGCCAGGGTCAAGCCAGCCTCGATCAGATCGGCGGCCGATCGTTCCAGTCGGGCGGCCACGGCGGCCGGGCCGAGACGGCCCGTAATCAGGGCCAGAGCCAGGCTCAACAGCCCCTCGGCCCGCCAGGCCCGAAGCCGGCCGACGGCCAGCTCTTCGTCCTCGTCGGGTCGAAGCGACGGCGGCGGCGTCAGCCGGCCCGGCTTGATCCCGGTCAGCCGCAGGCCCAGTAGCTGGGGCCGGTCGGCGAGCAACCGGGCGGCCAGCGAGTTTTGGGCCAGCAGCCACTCGGCCAGCCGGCTTAGAAGCTCGGCCGATTCCATCACAGTCCCTCCATCACCTTGGCGTAGGCTTCGGCCACTCGCCGGCGGATGTCGGCCAGTTCACCCAGATCGGCCCCGGCCCTTACCATCTCCTGATCGGTGTAACCGACCCGATCGCCGGAGCGGTCGTAGATCAGCCGCAGCCGGTGGTCCAACCGGCGCAGGCGGCGGTAGCCGTTGTAGAGCGCCCCAAAGGTCTCGTCGTCGATCAGGCCGGCCAGGTGTTGGGCTTTGAGGCCCTTTAGGGTGTGGGGCGTCCTGAGCGCCCGATCGTTCCGGCCGGCCGCCAACTGGAGCGCCTCGGCGGCGAACTCGACGTCGATGAGTCCGCCCGGCCCGAACTTGAGGTCCCAGCCCTCCGCCGCGCCCCGCTCCTTGCCCATTCGTCGGCGAAGCGCCATCAGCTCGGCCGCCCAGCCGTCGGGCAGGGGCCGGTCGAAGACCGCCTCGGCCACGGCCGCCATCGCTTCCCGGCCCAGGTCTTCGTCGCCGGCCACGAAGCGGGCCTTGGTCAAGGCCAGCCGCTCCCAGACATCGGAGCTTTGGTGGTAGGCGGCGAAGGCCTCCAGACTGACCACCAGCGGCCCCTGGCGGCCCGAGGGACGCAGCCTGGCGTCCAGTTCGTAGCCCGGTCCCTCGGCCATGGGCATGGACAGCAGGCTGATGATCCGCTGGGCCAGCCTGGCGGCGTACTCGCTGGCCTCAGGGCCGTCCAGGCCGCCGGGCCGAGGCTGGTGCAAAAAGAGAACGTCCAGGTCGGAATGGTAAGCCAGCTCCCGGCCGCCCAACTTGCCCAGGGCCAGGACGGCGAATCGGGGCGGGCGTTTACTCGTATCCGGGTAGCGCCGGTTCAATATTTCGCTCGCCAAAGCCAGGGTCCGGCTGAGCACCACCTCGGCCAGATCGGAGAGCTGGTCGGATATCCGTTCCAAAATCAGGTCGCCGGTCAGATCGGCGACGGCGATTCTCAGCGTCTCCTCGGCCTTGAAGCGGCGGATGAGATCGACCTTGGTCTCGTCGTCGTCGGTGGCGGCCAACAGTTCGTCCAGCTCGCTTTCCAGCTCGGCCAGCCCCTTGGGTCCGGCCGCGGTCTGGCCGATGAGACCGTCCAGGAGGCCGGGGTGGCCGACGAGCACCCGGGCCAGATAGGCCGAGGTGGACAAGAGCCGGACCAGGAGGTCCAACACCGGCGGGTTTTCCAGAAGGAGCAGGTAGAGCCCGGTCTTGGGGCCGATTCTGGCCAGCAGGTCCTCCAGACGGGTCAGGGCGGCGTCCGGGTCGCTCGAGCGAAGGACTCGGTCCAGCGTGGCCGGCACGACCTCGGCCAGCAGCTTTTTCTGGCGGCTCATGGAGTGGGGCAGGAAGGCGTCGTCGGTCAGCTTCCTGATCGAATTCAGGGCCCGTTTGGGCTCGACGAAACCGGCCATGGCCAACAGATCGAGACAGTGTTCCTCGTCGCCGTCCTCCAACGCCGTCAGGACCTGGGCCAGGGGCCGGGAATCCTGTCGGGCCGGCGGGCCGGTCAACAGTGAATCGAAGTGGGCGGCCACCCGCTCGGTGTGGCGGGCCAGATCGTCGGAAAAATCCCGCCCGGCGGTCGGCCCTCCGTAACCCATGGCCCGGCCGAGGCGGTCCAGACCCTCCCGGGCCGTGGGCAGAACCTGGGTCTGCCGGAGACCGAAGAGTTGGAGTCGGTGCTCGGCCCGCCGCAAAAAGACGTAGGCCTTGGTCAGCTCGCCCCGGTCCTTGTCGGTGATGATGTCGGCCTCGGCCAAGGCGGCCAGAGCGTCGAGGGTGGCCGCTCGGCGCAGCGACGGCTTGCGGCCGGCGAAGATGAGTTGGAGCGTCTGGACGAAGAACTCCAGTTGGCGGATGCCGCCCTTGTCCAGCTTGAGGTCGAAGCCCTTCTGGGTCACCGATCGGGGTCGGCGGGCGATCCGGGCCTTGAGTTCCTTGAGTTCGTCCAGGGCGGTGTAGTCGAGGTAGCGGCGAAAGACGAAGGGCCGAGTCTCTTCGAGAATCTCCCGGCCCAACTCGAGGTTGCCGGCCAGGGGGCGCATCTTGATCAGGGCCAACCGCTCCCACTCGGCCGCCCGGTAGAGGTAGTGGTAACGGGCCGCGTCCAGGGTGGCGGCCATCGGTCCGTCCTTGCCGGCCGGCCTCAGGTCGAGATCGACCCTGAAGACGATGCCGTCGGCCGTGGGTTGGCTCAAAGCCCGCCCGATGAATGCCCCCAGGCCGGCGGCCATCTCGGCGGCGCTCAAGCTCTTCTCGTGGGGCCACAGCGCCGGCTCGTAGAGGTAGATCAGGTCCACGTCCGAGGAGTAATTGAGCTCGCCGGCGCCCAGTTTGCCCATGCCCAGGACGCAGAAGGGGAGGGGGCGGTCGTCCGGCCAGGGCGGCAGGCCCTTCTTGTCCAGCAGGAAAGCCAAGCCGCACTCGACCGCCGACTTGAGGGCCGACTCGGCCAGGAGACTCAGGCCGGCGACGATTTCGTTGAGATCGGCCAGGTTCCACAGGTCTCGCAAGGCCAGCTTGACAAAGGCGGCCTCCTTGGCCCGGCGCAGCGCCGCCTGGAGCGTCGCCTCGTCCGGACAGGCCCCGTCGGGCAGGTCGATCAGCTCGGCTACGGCCCGCCGATCGAGCGGCGATTCGAGGCCGCCTCGCTCGAAAAACCATCTCCTTATATCTTCCCGGTTGGCCAGAGCCGAAGCCAGGGGCGGCGAAAAGTCCTGGAGGTCGGCCAAGGCGTGTTCCAGGCTGATGGCGGCGTTATGGGTCATGGCCGAAGTATATCACCACTGGCCAAGGGTGTGGCAGGCGCGAAGCAACCCGCCCCGCACCCGCCGCGGTCCGTCTCGGTCGGCCCGGGCTATATGTCGTAGTACAGGGCGAACTCGTAGGGATGGGGCCTGAGCCGCATCGCGTCCACCTCGGCCTCGATCTTGTACTCGATCCACTTGTCGACCACATCGCGGGTGAAGACGTCGCCCTTGAACAGGAACTCGTGATCTTCCTCCAACGCCTTCAGCGCCGCCTCCAGGGAGCCGGGCGTGGAGGGCACGTCCTGGAGTTCCTCGGGGGTGAGGGCGTAGATGTCCTTGTCCAGTGGTTCACCCGGATCGATCCGGTTTTCGATGCCGTCCAACCCGGCCATCAACAGCGCGGCGAAGGCCATGTAGCCGTTGCAGGACGGATCGGGGAAGCGGACCTCGACCCGCTTGGCCTTGGGCGAGGCCGAATACATCGGAATCCGGATCGCCGCCGAACGGTTGCGTGACGAGTAGGCCAGGTTGACCGGAGCCTCGAAGCCGGGCACCAACCTCTTGTAGGAGTTGGTGGTCGGGTTGGTGAAGGCGCACAGAGCCTGGGCGTGCCGCAGGATGCCGCCGATGAAGTACAGCGCCGTCTCGGAAAGGCCGCCGTAGCGATCCCCGGCGAAGAGCGGCTCGTCGCCCTTCCACAGCGAGATGTGGACGTGCATGCCCGAGCCGTTGTCGCCGAAGATGGGCTTGGGCATGAAGGTCACCGTCCGGCCGTGGTTCTTGGCCACGTTCTTGATGATGTACTTAAACAGCATCAGGTTGTCGGCCTGGGCGACCAACGGGGCGTACTTCATGTCGATCTCGGCCTGGCCGGCGGTGGCCACCTCGTGGTGTTGGGCCTCGACCACGATGCCGCAGGACTGCATCACCAGAGCCATCTCGGTTCTCAAGTCCTGCATCGAGTCGCTCGGGCTGACCGGGAAGTAGCCTTCCTTGTGGCGGGGTTTGTAGCCCAGGTTGGGGTTCTCCTCCCGGCCCGAGTTCCAGATGCCCTCGATGGAATCCAGGTAGAAGAACGAATGCTGGGCCGCGGTGTCGTAGCGGATGTCGTCGAAGACGAAGAACTCGGCCTCGGGCCCGAAGTAGGCCACGTCGGCCACGCCCGAGCTCTTCAAGTAGGTCTCCGCCTTCTGGGCGATGTTGCGCGGGTCGCGGCTGTAGCGCTCCTTGGTCATCGGGTCGGAGATGTTGCAGATCAGGCTCAGGGTCGGGTACTCGGTGAACGGGTCCATCAACGCCGTCTCCGGGTCGGGGATGACCAGCATGTCCGAGGCGTTGATCGGCTGCCAGCCTCTGATCGACGAACCGTCGAAGCCGAAGCCGTCCTCGAAGGCGTCCTCGGTCAGCTCGGCGATGGGCACCGAGAAGTGCTGCCACATGCCGGGAAAATCCATGAACTTCAGATCGACCATCACGGCGCCGTTTTCCTTGGCAAACTCCAAAACTTCGCTGGGGGTCATGGTGGGCTCCTTTCTAAATTACAAAATGGCGATTAAGGCCTCTTTGATTTCGGTTATCTGTTCCGGGTCCTCGGCCTTGCCGCCGTCCCGGTCGGTGACGTAGAAGACGTCCAGAACCTGATCGACCTTGGTCGAGATCTTGGCCAGATGGATCTCCAGGTCCAGCTCGAACATGACCTGGGTGATGTCGTAGAGCAGCCCCAGTCTGTCGTAGGCGGCCACCTCGATGACGGTGTGGAAGTCGGAGACGGTGTTGTCCAGCTCGACCGTGGGCGGCTTGAGGGGGAGGTTCCGGTCCGGCTCGCGGAGCTGACCCCGCTTCTGGGCCAGCCGGACGGCCAGGGCCAGCTTACCCGATACGGCCCGGACCATGTCCTGCTCCACTTTGGCCCATTTCTCCGCTTTGGTCAGCGGGTCCCGGGGAAACTCCACCTGGAAGACGACGATGGACAGCTTGTCCACGGTGTTGTAGATCTGGGCGCCCAGAATGTTCAGCCCGTTTAGGGTCATCACCCCGGCCATCCGGCCGAAGAGACCCCGCCGGCGGCGGGTGACCAGGGTCAATTGGCAGTAGCCGGCCTCGCTTCGCTCCTCCACCTTGAGCACCAACCGCCGGCCGGCCTTGAGTTGGGTCTGGAGTTCGATGTGCTCGGCGATGACCGGCGGCTCGGTGGCCAGAAGATACTGATCGGACATGGCGTCCAGGCGCCGGGCCGCCTCCTCGGCCGGCACGCGCTGGCCAAGAAGGGCGATCACCTCCTCCCTCAAGCCGGCCAGCCACTCCGGCGAGCCCAGATGGTCCAGGTCGCGGCGCTGGAGCATGGCCAGGGTCTTGATGTAGAACTCCTTGACCAGAGTCGATTTCCAGGACGTCCAGGCGCTGGGTCCGGTGGCCTTGCCGTCGGCGATGGAAAGCAGGTACAGCATGGCCAGCCGCTCCTCGTCGCCGACCAGCCGGGCCGCCTCGAAGAGCATCTTCTCGTCGTGGAGGTCCCGGCGGCTGGCCGTATCCGACAAGAAGAGGTGGTTGGCGATGAGAAACCTGACCACCCCGGCCTCCTCATCGCTCAGATCGAGGCGTTTCAGGAGCGGTTTGACCATCTCCGCGCCGCGGCGGGCGTGGCCCTTGCCCTCGACCTTGCCCACGTCGTGGAGCAGGGCGGCCAGGTACAGGAGTCGAGGCCGGGAGATCTGTCCCAGCAACTCGGCGGCCAGGGCTTCGCCGTCGTCCTCGTGTGAGGCCAAGGCGCTCAAGACGTCCACCGTCCGGAGCTGATGGACATCGACGGTGTAGAGGTGGTAGGCGTCGTCCTGGGGCAACTGAAAGACGCCGGCCGTCTCCGGCAGATAGGCTCCCAGCAGGCCGGAGTGGTGCATGGTGGTCAACGCGCCGGCCTCGGGCCTTTTCGGCATCAAGGCGGCGTAGAACAGGCCCCGGATGGTCTCGTCCCGGCGGAAGTTCTCGTCGACCAGGTACAGATGGCGCCTCACCTGCTGCCGGGCCTGGTGGGAGACCTTGATCCCGCTTTCGGCCGAAACGGCGAAGAGGCGCATCATCTGCTCCGGCTCGGCGTCCAGCGCGTCCGGGTCGGCGAACCAGAGCTTGCCGCCCAGCGAGATGAAGTCTTCCTTCACCGTCTTGGGCCGGCCCGAGCGGGACTCCGACTCCAGGCGCATCGAGGCCCGCTCGAAGAACAGATCCCGGATGTTGCGAAGCCCGAAGGCCCGGGTGTAGTAGGCCTGCATGAAGCGTTGGGCCCGGGACAGCCCCTCTTCGTTCTTGAACTCCATGAACGCGGCCACCTTGTCTTGGGCCTCGAAGGTCAACCGGTCGTCGTGACCGCCGGCCAGGTAGTGGAGATGGTTTCTCACCCGCCACAGGAAGTCCCTGGCTTCGCCGATGAAGGCCACCTCCTCGTCGGCGATCAACCCCTGATCGGCCAGCCCGGTCAGATTGCCGGTTCCGAAGCAGCCCAGTCCGACCCAGGTGATGGTGTGGATGTCGCGAAGCCCCCCTTCCCCTTCTTTGAGATGGGGCTCCAAGAGGTAGGGGGTGTGGCCGAAGCGCTTCTGGCGCTCGATGTCGCCGGCCCGCACCCGGTCCAGAAAGGCCCGTTTGGCCTGGGGCGGGGCCAGCGATTCGGCCAGGGCGGCGGCCAACTCCTCGGCCAGCTTGGTCGGGCCGGCCAGGGGGCGGGCGGTCAGCATCGCCACCAGGGCCGAGAAGTCCTTCCCGGCCATCTCCAAGGCGTCGTCGATGGTCCGGGTCGAGTGGCTGACGTCCAGGCCCAGGTCCCAGAGGGGATAGAGGATCTGCTGGGCCAGCTTCTCCATCTCCTGATGGGTGTCGGGCGGGTAGAGAAACATCAGATCCACGTCGGAATTGAGGTTGAGCTCCCCCCGGCCGAAGCCGCCCAAGGCGACCAGGCAGACCGAGGTCATGGCCGGGTAGCGGACCAGAGCCTCGGCGAAGAGCCGCCGGACCACACCCTCGACCCAGTCGGAGTGGCGCTTGACAAAGACCGCTCCCGGCATGCCGGCCAGGTGGTCCCTGATCAGACTCTCCCGGGCCTGCCTCAGCTCGCCGATCAGTCCTTTGGGTTTGCGGGGCATCTCGACCGGGGTTCTCGGGTCAGACCGCGTCGGGGCCGCGTTCGCCGGTTCTGATGCGGATGACCTCCTCGACCGACGTGACGAATATCTTGCCGTCGCCGATCTTACCGGTGGACGCCGTCTCCATGATGACCTCGACCACCCGATCGGCCAGGGTGTCGTCGACCACCAGTTCGATCATTATCTTGGGCAGAAAATCGACCACATACTCGGCGCCGCGGTAGATTTCCTTGCGGCCCTTCTGGCGGCCGAAGCCCCTAACCTCGATCACGGTCATGCCGGCCACGCCAAGATCGTTGAGGGCGTCCTTGACCTCGTCCAGTTTGAAGGGCTTGATGATCGCTTCGACTTTTTTCATCGTGCACCTCGATTGAGTATTAAAGGTGTCCTTAACAGAATACAGCAAACAGCATGCCAAGAGCATGCTTACCGATAATTCAATAATATCAAACAATAACCTGTCTCCGGTCCTGGAAATCGAGAGACAAAAATGTATGGAACCACCGGTTGTCCTACAAAAATGTAGGATACCCGACTCAGGCGTTGAAACTTTTGGGATCGATGCCGTACTTCTTGACCTTGTAGCCGATCTGGCGCTGGGTGAGGCCCAGTTCGGCGGCGGCTTTGGTCAGGTTGCCCTTGGTCCGGCTCAGGGAGGAGCGGATCAGGCCGGCCTCCAGTTCGGCCACCGCTTCGGGCAGGGAGGTCGGCTCGTGTCGGGGAACGGCCGCGGCCACGGAAGGCGGCAGGTGGACGGCCCTGATCGTCCGGTCTTCGGTCAGCAAGACGGCCCGTTCGATGCAGTTTTCCAGCTCCCGGACGTTGCCCGGCCAGGCGTAGTTCAGCAGCAGCTCGATGGCCTCGGGCGAGACCCGCCGCACGTCCCGGTCGTGCTCGCTCGCCGCCCGGTCGATGAAGTGATCGACCAACAGCAGGATGTCGGCCTTGCGCTCGCGCAGGGGCGGCATGTGGATCGGAAAGACGTTGAGCCGGTAGTAGAGGTCCTCACGGAAGGTTCCTTCGGCCAAGGCCTTTTCCAGATCGCGGTTGGTGGCGGCCAAAACCCGGACGTCGACGCTGATCGTCTTGGTGCCGCCCAGGCGCTCCAATTCGCGATCTTGTAGAATTCTCAAGAGCTTGCCTTGCGCGCTCAGAGGTAAGGAGCCGATTTCGTCCAGAAAGATGGTCCCGCCGGCGGCCAGTTCGAACTTGCCCGGTTTGGCCTTGAGCGCCCCGGTGAACGCCCCCTTCTCGTGGCCGAACAGCTCGGCTTCGATGAGGCTGTCGGGCAGCGCGGCGCAGTTGACGTTGATGAACGGGCCCTTGGCCCGGGGCGAGGCGTAGTGGATGGCCTGGGCGGCCAGCCCCTTGCCGGTGCCGCTCTCGCCGCGGATGAGCACCGTCGTCTTGGACCGGGCCACCTTGTCGATGAGAGTGAAGACCTCGTGCATCACCGCCGAGTTGCCGATCAGGTTGGCCGAGGAGAACCGGGTGGTCAACTGGCTCTTGAGGCGGCGGTTTTCCTCGTCCAGCCGCTCGGCCTCCAACTGGGCCACGCTTTGGGCGATCAGCCCGGCCACCAATTTCAGGAACTGGACTTCTTCGTCGAGGTCGGCAACCTCGCTGGTCGGTTTATCGACCCACAGCGCACCGATGGGCTCGTCGCCGGTGAGGATGGGTACGCAGATGAAGGCTAGGTCGCCAGCCTCGTCCTTGCGGGCGCCGGTGCGGTCCAAAAACAACGGTTCCTCGGACACTTTGGGCACGGCTATCGGCTCGCCGGCGGCCACCACCCGGCCGGTGACGCCCTCGCCCAGAGCGTAGGTGCCCCGCTTGATCTCCTCATCGGTCAGCCCGTAGGCCGCTTCGAGTTGGATCTGGCCGCTGAGTCGGTTCAAGAGACTGACCGCCCCCCGGCCGATGTTGAGATGGCGGTGAAGCAACCCAAGGGTCTCCTCCAGGGCGCCGGTCAGGTCGTCGGGGCCGGTCAATATCCTCGAGAGCCGATAGAGGCACTCCAGCCTGTCGTCGGGTCGAGCTGGCATGACAAAAATGTCATATCACACCGGTTCTGGTTGGGCAAACGGTTTGAGACGGAGCTCGAAAGACGAGCCGCCGCCCCGATCGGCCGGCCGGTGAAAGTGCAACGGCTGAGGGTGTTTCCCGCCGCCCGGGCCGGGTCGATTAACCTTGACTCCTTCAGGCTATTTGGCGAATATGGCCCCCAAAACGCTATTGGCCGTTTGTACGGGCGCTTCGGGGCCTGGCGAAGCGGCCGGCGCGGCATCTGTTTTTCAGCCTGGCGCTGTTTTATTACCCAGCCGACCTTCAAACGAATGAGCGACCGATGTCCTCAGTCTACAAGACCGTCCTGGCGATAGCGATCTGCCTTTTTCTGGCAGTCAACCTGCTTACCCTCAAGGACGGCCACAACTGGGGCGGCGATTTCGGCCAGTACCTCAAACACGCCCAAAACCTTCTCTCGGGCCGGAACTACGACCACGGCATCTATTTCGTCCCCCAAGGTGATCCGTCGTTGGATTTACGGGCCGGCGGTTTCTCGCCGGACAAATACCCGCCCGGACTGCCCTTGCTGCTGAGTCCCTTGATTGCCGTGTGGGGGATCGACTTGGCGGCGCTCAAGAGCTTGAACGTGATCTTTTGGGCCCTGTGGGCCCTTATCATGGCCGGGATGATCCGTCGCCGATTGGGCGAACCGATGGCGTTGCTGGCCCTGCTGTTTCTGCTCTCCTCGCCCTGGGTCTTCACCTTCAAGCAGAGCATCACCTCCGACATCCCCTTTCTGTTCTTCGCCTTTTTGGCCGTGGCCGTCTACGAGACCAGGGTCGAGCCCAAAGACGCCCCACCCAAAAGGCGGCTTTGGGGGCTGGTCTTCTTCGGGCTGGCGGCCGGCTTCGCCGTCTGGATCAGAACCGCCGGCTTGGCCCTGTTCGTGGCCGCCTTCATCCATTTGGCCGTCTTTAAACGGGACTGGCGGTCCCTGGCTCTCACGGCGGCGGCCGCACTCGTCACCCTTGTCGGCCAGCGGCTCCTTATCGGTCCCAGCGTCGGCTACGCCGATCAACTCCTCTTCGCCGGGTCGGGAAATCTCGTCTCCCAGACGCTCACCACCCTGCTCTTCGCCGTCTACAGCCTGTTGCGGTTTTTCATCCCCTCGCCCCAGTTGGCCTCTTACTTCATCGTCCGGCTGGTCTTCGGCCTGGTCGTTCTCTGGGTCGGGGTCTACTTCATCTGGAGTCGGTTGGCGGCCCGCTCGCTCTCCATGGCCGATCTGTTCTTTGTCGTCTACACCGGAGTCATCGTCCTTTGGCCGTGGGCGACGGTGACTCGGTTTTACCTGCCGACCATGGGTCTCGGCTTGATCCTGTTCCTGGAGAGTTTCAAGGGCGTCAAGCCGGTCGAATCCCTCGGCAAGCGCGCTGCGAGCGTTCTCGGCGGGATGATGGCCCTGGCCCTGGCCGGGAATCTCGTCGCCACCGCATCTTACTGGAACTACGACGACGACGCGGTGATGCAGCCGGCCAGCCAGGAGCTGTTCAATTGGGTCAAGGCCAACGTTGCGGCCGATGAGCACTACATCTTTTTCAAGCCCCGGGTGCTGGCCTTCTTCTCCGGGCGGACCGGGGCGGTCTACGACCGCAAGGCGAGTTTGACTCCCCAGTTGGAGCGCTTCAGGAAGGCTGGTATAAGGTGGTTGATTCTCCGTCGCCGGGAGGCCGAGGCCGTGGCCTCGAACCCGAATTATGTTGAAAAGTGGTCCAACCGGCGATTTGTGATCTTCTACGCTCCGCCGGAACGCAGTTCCCTGGAGCGGCCGTCCGGCCCGGCCGGCGGCGCGGGGTCCGGCGTCGGCCGGAGGAGCCCAAGCACCATGGCGACGAGTGGATGATCCGATGAACGACTGGCCGAACAGAAAGTGGATCCCCCTGCTGATCGTCTGTCTGGGGGCGTTGACCTTCTTCACCGTCTACGTCCAGGCCACCAGCCTGAACCTGAAATACATGTCCGAATCCGGCCAACAGTTGGCCAAGCACAACGCGGTTTTGGCCGGCCGGTCCTGGGACCCGTGGCAGTACCGGGTCCTGGCCGAGTATCTGGTCGAGGGCTGGCTGAGGCTGGTCAGGTGGCTCGAGCCTCCCGCCTTCGTCTTCGTCAGGAATCCGGTGGGCCCCACGGCCATCGCCTTCATTTCGTTCAGGCTGTTGCAGAACTTCGTGCTGTTTTTGTCGGCGTTTCTCTTCTACCGTCTCCTGGGCCTCGGCCGGGCGGCGGCCCTCATCGGCCTGGTTCTGGTCGCCTGGGGGATGAGTAACGCCCTGTTTTCGAGCGACCTGTCGTTCAACACCTACTTCGACGTCATCTACTACCTGCTGGCAGGGATAATAATCCTCAAGAAATGGGACCTCCTGGTCATTCCCCTGGCCTTGGTCGCGGCGGCCAATCGGGAGACCAGCCTGCTCATTCCGTTCATGCTGGCCGCGGCTCGGCTGGAGTTCAAGCCCAGGCTCAGACTGCCCCGAAAGAGCCTTTTCATCGCCGCCGCCGCCTTCGTCCTGCAGGCGGGCTGGTATTTGGGGGTGAGGTGGTACTATGGGCCCAAGGAGCTGCTGGTCCCCTTCGGCAAGACCCAGGGGCTCGAGCTGCTGCTCCACAATCTGACCTGGCCGGTGGCCTGGCTGGAGTTGACCGACACCCTGAGCCTGCTGCCCTTGCTGGCCGTGGTGCTCATCAAGCGTTGGCCGGCCGTGTTGAAGGCCTACTTCTGGGCGGTGATTCCGGCTTGGTTCCTGGTCCACTATCTGGGCGGCTACGTGGCCGAGACCCGCCTCTTCCTGGTCCCGCTGGCCCTTGTCTTCGTGCCGGGAGCCCTGTTCGGGGCGCTCGAAACGGGCCAGGGCGGCTCTCACGCCTCGACCTGAAGCCCTCCGCGGGCCCGAATGGTTGATGGCGGCTAGTGGGCCTCGTCCCAGTTGGCGCCCAGGCCGACGCCCACCTCGAGCGGCACTTTGAGCTGGGCCGCGTTCTCCATGACCTCGGTAATGAGCGCGGCGCACTCCTCGGCGGCGCTTTTCTCCACTTCGAGGACCAGTTCGTCGTGGACCTGGAGAATCATTCGGGCCGGCAGGTTGGCTTCTTTCAGGGCGGCCGCGGCCTTGATCATGGCGATCTTGATCAGGTCGGCGGCCGAACCCTGGAAGACGGTGTTGACCGCCATGCGTTCAGCGAAGCGGCGCTTCATCGCGTTTTTGCTCTTGAGGTCGGGGATGAAACGCTTGCGGCCCCAGAGGGTGGTCACGTAGCCCTGGGACCGGGCCTTCTCGATCACTTGATCGAGGAAGCTTTTGACCTTGGCGAAGCGCCGGAAATAGGCCTCGATGAACTTGGCCGCCTCGGCGGTGGAGATCTTGAGCTCCTGGCTGAGACCGTAGGGGGTCTGGCCGTAGATCAACCCGAAGTTGATGACTTTGGCCTGCCGCCGCATCTCGTCGTCCACGAAACCGGGCATGACGTCGAAGACCTTGGCCGCGGTCTGGGTGTGGATGTCCTCGCCGTTGACAAAGGCCGAAACCAGGGCCGGGTCCTGGCAGTAGTGGGCCAGGAAGCGCAACTCGATCTGGGAGTAGTCGGCCGACAGCAACAGCGCCCCCTCTTCGGCGACGAAGGCCCGGCGGATCGACCGGCCCTCGGCGGTCCTGATCGGGATGTTCTGCAGGTTGGGCTCGGACGACGACAGCCGGCCGGTGGCGGTCACGGTCTGGTTGAAGGTGGTGTGGATCCGGCCGGTCTCCGGGTGGATCAGTCCGGCCAGGGCGTCGACGTAGGTCGATTTCAGCTTGGTCAGTTGCCGAAAGTCCAGGATCAGGCCGGGCAGGGGGTGGGCGTCCCTCAAGCCTTCCAGGACATCGACGTTGGTCGAGTAGCCGGTTTTGGTCTTCTTGGCGCGGGGCAGGCCCAGTTTCTCGAACAGGATCACCCCCAACTGCTGGGGCGAGAGCGGGTTGAACTCCTCGCCGGCCGCCTCGATGATCTCCTGGTGCAGCTTCTCCAGCCGGCGGCCCAGGTCGCGGGAGAGCCGATCGAGCACGACCGGATCGACGGCCACTCCGGCCGCCTCCATCTCGGCCAGGACCGGGACGAGCGGCATCTCGATCTCGTTGAAGACTCCGGCCACCTCGATCTCGGTCAGCTTTCCGGCCAGGGCCTCGTATAGTCGCCAGGCGGCGGCCGCCTCCCGGGCCGGATCGCCGGCCGGCAATTCCAGGCCCAGGTGCTCCCTGGCCAGAAGCACCGGATCGTAGGATCGGCGGCCGGGGTGGAGCAGGTAGTCGGCGATGAAGACATCGAAGTCCAATCCGGCCAGCTCGATCCCGACCCGGCCCAGGGCCACCTTGGCCGCTTTGAGGTTGAAGGCGACTTTGGCCGTCTTCGGGTCTGACAGCAGGCGCTCGAGCGCCGCCGGCCAGCCCTCGTCCGAAACCATGACCGCCTCGTCGGCCACGGCCAGTCCGACGCCGACGATTTTGCCCCGCATCGGCTGGGGCTTGTCCAGGCTTAAGGCCAGGGCCGCTCGGCCGACCTCCCGGGCCCGATCGAGGAAGGCGTCCAGCTCGGGGCCGGGGGCGAGCGCCCGGACCGGGGCCGCGGCCGGCCGGGCAGTCTCTTTCTCGGTCGAAACGTTCAACTCGGCCAGCAGCGATTTCATCTCCAGGTCGGTGAATATCTCTTTCAACCGCTCGGTGTCGGGCTCGGCCGGGGCGAGGTCGTCGAGGGTCAGGTCGAGGTCCATGGCGTCTTGGAGGGTGAACAGGCGCTTGGCCAACCGGGCCTGCTCGGCGAAGTCGATCAGGTTCTGGCGGCGCTTGGGCTGCTTGATCTCCTCGGCTCGAACGAGCAGGTTTTCCAGATCGCCGTACTCGGCTATCAACTGGCCGGCGATCTTGGGGCCGATGCCGGGCACGCCCGGAATGTTGTCCGAGCTGTCGCCGATCAGTCCGAAGGCGTCGGCCAGTTTCTCCGGCCCGACGCCGAAGCGCTCCACGACCGCCGCCTCATCGAACACCCTGTCCTTCATGGTGTCCCACATCGTCACCCCCGGCCCGAGGAGTTGCATCAGGTCCTTGTCGGAAGAGACGATGACCACCTCGTCGCCGGCCTCGGCCCCGAGCCTGGTCAGGGTGGCGATGATGTCGTCGGCCTCGAAGCCGGGCCGTTCCAGACACTTCAGCCCGAAGGCGGCGGCGATGTCCTTGATGACCGGGAACTGGGCGGTCAGCTCGGGGTCGGCCGGCGGCCGATTGGCCTTGTAGTCCGGGTCCAACTCATGGCGGAAGGTCGGCCCCTTGGCGTCGAAGACGACTCCGACCCGATCGGGCGCTTTTTCTTTGAGGACCTTCAGCAACATCCTGACGAAGCCCAGCACCGCGCCGGTGGGGAAGCCCTTGGTGGTGGCCAGATTGGGCAGAGCGTGAAAGGCCCGGTGGATGATCGAGGAGGCGTCTATCAAAATCAGGGTCGGCATGGAACTACCTGCGATTGAGGGAGCGGGGAGGCCCCTTGAGAAGAGCGATCTTCGCTCCCCTCGAAGGCCTGTCGAGAGCTTCTGCCTCCCCGAAGCGGCCGGATACGCTCGGGAAGGACGGCCTTGGCTTGATCGGCGGCATGGGCCGATTATAACCCAGTCGGCCCAAAAATGGTTAAGGGGTTTGGCGCCGGTGAAACCCCGCCGGGAATTTTGGGCCGGGGAAGGGGGGCGCTTTTCGGCCGCCCCGGAAGACGATGGGCCGGCGGGGGGAAGAGGGGGCGTCTCGGGAAATAAGTTGTCGCTTCAGGGGGTTGGCCCTTCGATCGGGCGGGACGTTTGAATCGAGAGGGGAAGCCGAATGTTTGCGGTTGAAAGGCGCCTAAAAACGACCCCCGGCCCGCCGGAACGAAGACGCCGACGCGGCCGGGAGCGGTCTGCTCGCGGGACGGGATGGCGGAGAGTTCCCCGCCGGTCCTAGAGTATCTGGGACAAGAACAGCTTGGTCCGCTCCTCCTTGGGGTTGGAGAAGAACTCGTTCGGCGGGGCGATCTCGACGATCTGGCCTTCGTCCATGAACAGCACCCGGTCGGCCACCTCGCGGGCGAAGCCCATCTCGTGGGTGACCACGACCATGGTCATGCCCTCCCTGGCCAAGGCCTTCATGACATCCAGAACCTCGCCGATCATCTCCGGGTCGAGGGCGGACGTCGGCTCGTCGAAGAGCATGATCTTGGGGTCCATGGCCAAGGCCCTGGCGATGGCCACCCGCTGCTGCTGGCCGCCGGAGAGCTGGGCCGGGAAGACGTCGGCCTTGTCTTTGATGCCGACCTTTTCCAGGAGGTAGTGGGCCTTGTCGACGCACTCGGCCGGTTTGCGCTTCCGGACCACGTGCTGGGCCAGGCAGACGTTGTCCTCCACGGTGAGGTGGGGAAAGAGGTTGAACTGCTGAAAGACCATCCCCACTTCGGCCCGGACCTTGTTGATGTTGGTCTTCTTGTGGGTCAGCGAGATGCCGTCGATGATGATCTCGCCCTCGTCGATGGCCTCCAGGGCGTTGAGGCAGCGAAGGAGCGTCGATTTGCCCGAGCCGGACGGCCCGCAGACGACGACCACCTCGCCTTTGTCTACCTCGTGGCTGACGTCTTTCAACGCCTCGACGGTCAACTTGCCCCGAAACGTCTTGGAGACGTGCTTGACTTGGATTATCGGTTCCGCCACCGTGCTTTCTCCTTAAATTTTGGTTACCCCGATGCCCCAGCGCCGCTCTATCCACTGGATCAACATCGACAGGCTGAAGGTCAAGATAAGATACAGCCCGGCCACGGTGAACCAGACTTCAAAGGCGGCGAAGCTGACCGTGACCAACTCGCGGCCGGCCTTGGTCAACTCGGTCAGGGCGATGGCCGAACACAGCGACGAGTCTTTGATCAGGCTGATGAACTGGCCGGCCAGGGGCGGCATGATCCGGCGGAAGGCCTGGGGAAGAATGATGTAGCGCATGGTCTGGAAGTAATTCATCCCCAGGCTGCGGGCCGCCTCGGTTTGGCCCTTGTCGATGGATTGGATGCCGGCTCGAACGATCTCCGCCACGTAGGCCCCGGCGAAGATGGCCAGTGCGGCCGCGCCGGCGGCGAACCGGGAAAGCTCGAAGACATCGGCTATGAAGAAATAGAAGATGAAAATCTGGACCAAAAGCGGTGTGCCCCTGATCAGCTCGATGTAGCCGATGGCGATCCATCTTAAAAACGGCGTGTTGGATATCCGGGCCAGGCCGGTGAAAAGACCGATCACGATGGCGATGGCGGTCGAGACGACGGACAGCTCAAGAGTGACGATCAGGCCCTCGGTCAACAGACCCAGCTTCCACCCGAAGATGCCGCCGCCGTCCTCGGCTCGGAAGGCCAAGTAGTCCGGAACCCGGTACCAGGCCCAGGGATAGTTGGTTCGATCCAGAGCGAACTTGACGCCCAGAACCAGCAGGATCAGAAAAATCCCCAGGGCCAGGATGTTCAGATTTCTTTTCAAGGAAGTGTTTTGTTGCAGCAAGTTTCCCTGGCCTCCATAAACCTCCCGGCCCGCGAGCGGGCCGGGAGTCGATTGTCAGACAGCTACTGAAGGGCCTTGAGCCATTCGTTGGACAAGAACCACTTCTTGTAGATGGCGTCGTAGGTGCCGTCGCCCTTGATCTGGCGCAGGAAGTTGTTCAGCCAGTTCAGGAAGTCCGGGTCGCCCTTGCGGATGGCCCAGCCCAGGGGCTCGTAGGTGAAGGGGTCGTCCAGGAAGACGAACTTGCCGGGATACTTGGCGTTGTTGACGGCGCACATCGGATGGTCGTAGACAAAGGCGTCGGCCTTGCCGTTGACGACCTCCATGATCGCCACCCGCTCGTCCTCGAAGGCGTTGCGCTTGGCCTTGGGCATGTACTTCTTGGTGGACAGATCGCCGGTGGTGCCCAGTTTGGTGGCGATGGTGTACTTGGGATCGTTCAGGTCCTTGTAGGACTTGATCTTGCCCTCGTGCTTCTTGGCGACCAGGACGGTCTGGCCGACGGTGATGTAGGGATCGCAGAAGTTGACCTTCAGGTTGCGCTCCTGGGTGATGGTCATGCCCGACATGATGATGTCGAACTTCTTGGTCATCAACGCCGGAATGATGCCGTCCCAGGCGGTGTTGACCAGTTTCAGCTTGACGCCCATGGCCTTGGCCATGGCCTTGGCCACATCGACGTCGAAGCCGATGATCTCACCCTTTTTGTTGCGCATCTCAAAGGGGAGATAGCCCGCCTCCAAGCCGACCTGCAACTCGCCCCGTTTGAGAATCTGCTGTAGGGTTGATTTCTTGGCCAGGTCGGCGTCTTGAGCCACGGCCATGCCGGAGAATCCCAGGATCAGGGCCAGCACAGCAGCCACAATAATGAATCGCTTCATCTTCCCCTCCATCATTGAATGTGCGTAACAGTTTTTTCACACGCCGGCCGGATCAGTCACACTCGCCCTCTGATTGAGGAACTTCTCCGATGACCATCTCACGGCCGCAAACTTCGCATTGGGGTATGGGCTCTTGACCCGGGTAGAATATCTCGGCGGCCTAGTGTTTGGTTTTTGGGGCAGACGGCCGCCACGGGCTCGATCTTTTCTTTGTCGCTCATTACGCCGGCCCGCTAGAATGTTTGGCCCTTATTCAGGACCGGCCCAGTATAGAGAAAGCCAACCTCAATGTCAAACACTCAATGTCAAACAATTAAACAATTGCCATTTCGCCGCCCTTGACACCCCGCCGCGGGGCGTGATATTTAATCACACGCTGTTGACTGGCAATCTGGCTCCGTCCGGTATAATGGGTCAAAGCAGCTAATCACAAGGAGAAAACCCATGGGTTCCGAGAGTTATCTTTTCACTTCTGAGTCGGTGACCGAAGGCCACCCCGACAAGGTGGCCGACCAGATTTCCGATGCCATCCTCGACGCCATGCTGGCCGACGACCCGTCGAGCCGAGTGGCCTGCGAGACCATGGTCACCACCGGCGTGGCCTTCGTGGCCGGCGAGATCACCACCTCGACCTACGTCGACATCCCGGACATCGTCCGGCAGGTGATCAGGGAGATCGGATACAACAATTCCTCCATGGGCTTCGACTGGGAGACCTGCGCCGTAATCACCTCCATCGACAAGCAGTCGAGCGACATCTCCCAGGGCGTGACCGCCGGCGAGGGGCTGTACGAGGAACAGGGAGCCGGTGATCAGGGCTTGATGTTCGGCTACGCCTGCACCGAGACCGAGACGCTGATGCCGATGCCCATTCACTACGCCCACCGATTGGCCGAGCGGTTGGCCACGGTGCGTAAGAACGGCGTCCTGGGCTTCCTTCGCCCCGACGGCAAGAGCCAGGTGACCGTCGAGTACGGTCCCACCGGCGCCGTGCGGCGGGTCGAGGCGGTGGTCATCGCCGCCCAGCACTCCCCCGAGATCGGCTACGAGAAACTGAAGAAAGCCATCATCGCCGAGGTCATCAACAAGGTCATCCCGGAAGACCTGCTCGACGGCGACACCAAGCTGCTCATCAACACCACCGGCCGCTTCGTCATCGGCGGGCCCCACGGCGACTGCGGCGTGACCGGGCGCAAGATCATCGTCGATACCTACGGCGGCCAGGGCTCTCACGGCGGCGGCTGCTTCTCGGGCAAGGACGCCAGCAAGGTGGACCGCTCGGCCTCCTACATGGGCCGCTACCTGGCCAAGAACATCGTCGCCGCCGGGGTGGCCGACAAGTGCGAGGTCCAATTGGCCTACGCCATCGGCGTGCCCGAACCGGTTTCGGTCCTGGTCCATACCTTCGGCACCGGCAAGGTGCCCGATCACCAGATCCGTGACGCCATCTTGGACCTGGTTTCCCTCAAGCCGGCGTCCATCATCGAGTACCTGGACCTGTTGCGGCCCATCTTCCGCAAGACGGCCGCCTACGGCCACTTCGGCCGGGAGCTGCCCGAGTTCACTTGGGAGAAGACCGACTTGGCCGACAAGCTGGCCAATGCCGTCAAGGGCTGAGACAGTCGAGTATAGTCAGGAGAGCGATCGGGCCGCCCGCCGGGCGGCCCGGTTTTCATTCGAGGGTAAGGGAATCGGTTTCGAGAAGATGCGCCGGGCCGGACGGCTTCTTTCGGCCCCGGCCGATCCGCTTCAGCCCTGAGCCGCCTCCCGGCCTGGCTGCCCTCTGAGCCGGGAGCCGGGTCGCCCACCTCTCTCCCCCGGCTTATTTGGCCCGGAGATTAACCCTTGACGCGCCGCCCTTACCGGTATATATTCCTATATCAAGATTAAGTAATATAGTCGTGGAGACGATGCCCGAGGTCCTGACATACCTGAAGGCCCTGGCCGACGAGACCCGGCTGAGGTTGATGAACGTGCTCAGCCGTCACGAGCTTAGCGTCAACGAGCTGGTGGATATCCTGGCCATGGGCCAGCCGCGCGTCTCGCGCCACTTGAAGATCATGACCGAAGCCGGCCTGCTGGCCAAGCGCCGGGACGGGGTGAGGGTTTACTACTCGGTGGCCAAGGCGGGCCGCGGCCGGGGGTTCATCGAGGCGGTGGCTTCGTTCGTCGATGAGGAGGATGTCTTCGTCGCCGATCTCGACCGGGCCGAGGCGGCCGTCGCCGAGCGGACCTTGGCCACCCAGCGCTTCTTCGACGCCCACGCCGGCGATTGGGACCGGCTCAGGACCGAGGTGCTGGGCGACTTCGAGTTGGCCGCGGCCGTCTCCGCCCGGATGCCCGACTGCGGCGTGGCCGTGGATTTGGGTTGCGGCGACGGCCACCTCCTGCCGGCGCTTCTGGAGAGAGCCGAGGGCGTCATCGGCGTCGATTCCTCGGCCAAGATGCTGGAGTTGGCCCGGCGGCGCTTCATCGGCGACGGCGGCAGGGTTTCGCTTCGCATCGGCCGGCTGGAGCACTTGCCGTTGGCCGACGGCGAGGCCGACTTCGCCGTGACGACCATGGTTCTTCACCATCTCTCTCAGCCGCTGGCCGGGATCAAGGAGGCCCGCCGGGCGCTCAAAACCGGCGGCTTGCTGATGGTGGTCGATTTCGACAAGCACACCAACGAGAGGATGCGGGTAAAGTACGGCGACATGTGGCTGGGCTTTTCGCGCGAGGAGATCGAGACCTGGCTCGAGGAAGCCGGCTTCCGCGTGCGGGATGTGGAGCGCTTTTCAGTCAACGAGGGGCTGACCGTTCAGATGGTCATGGCCGATAAGGAATGATTGCATTGGGGGTGAACATGCATACCACGGAGCCGAAGGAACTTGATTTGTCGCTCGATTACAAAATCGCCGACATCTCCCTGGCCGACTGGGGCCGCAAAGAGATGGAGCTTTCCGAAAACGAGATGCCGGGCCTGATGGAGCTTCGCCGGAAGTACGGCCCCGAGAAGCCGCTCAAAGGCTTCAAGATCACCGGCAGCCTGCACATGACCATCCAGACGGCGATGCTCATCGAGACCCTTTACGAGTTGGGTGCGGACATCCGCTGGGCCTCGTGCAACATCTTCTCCACCCAGGATCACGCCGCCGCCGCCGTCGCCAAGTCGGGCGCGGCCAAGGTCTTCGCCTGGAAGGGCGAGAGCCTGGAGGACTACTGGTGGTGCACCGAGATGGCGCTGACCTGGCCCGACGGCTCCGGCCCGGACCTGATCGTAGACGACGGCGGCGACGCCACGCTCTTCGTCCACCAGGGCGTCAAGATCGAGAAGGACCCGTCCCTGGCCGTCAAGGAACACGACAACAAGGAGTTCCAGATCGTCGTCGATCGGCTGGCGGCCAGCCAGCGCCGCGACCCGGAGCGCTGGCAAAGGGTGGCGGCCAACATCAGGGGCGTCTCCGAGGAGACGACCACCGGCGTCCACCGACTCTATCAGATGCAGCGCGACGGCGAGCTCCTGTTCCCGGCGATCAACGTCAACGACTCGGTGACCAAGTCCAAGTTCGACAACCTCTACGGCTGCCGGGAGTCGCTGGCCGACGGGATCAAACGGGCGACCGACGTCATGGTCGCCGGCAAGGTGGTGGTCGTTTTGGGCTACGGCGACGTGGGCAAGGGCTGCGCCCAATCCATGCGCGGCTTCGGGGCCCGGGTGCTGATCACCGAGATCGACCCCATCTGCGCCCTCCAGGCCTCCATGGAGGGCTTCGAGGTGGTGACCATGGACGAGGCCGCCCCCATCGGCGATATCTTCGTCACCGCCACCGGCAACTACCACGTCATCACCGGCGAGCACATGGAGCGGATGAAGGACGAGGCCATCGTCTGCAACATCGGCCACTTCGATTCCGAGATCGAGATGTCCTACCTGGAGAACTCGCCCGATTGCGTCCGGCACAACATCAAGCCCCAGGTGGACAAATGGACGCTGAAATCGGGCCGGTCGATCATCGTCTTGGCCGAGGGCCGGCTGGTGAACTTGGGCTGCGCCACCGGACACCCCAGCTTCGTGATGAGCGCCAGCTTCACCAACCAGGTCCTGGCCCAGATGAAGTTGGCTCGGGAAAAGCTGGACGTGGGCGTCTACGTCCTGGACAAGAAACTGGACGAGGAGGTGGCCCGGCTCCACCTGGGCCGGCTGGGAGCCAAGCTGACCAAGCTCACCCAAGAGCAAGCCGACTACATCGGCGTGCCGATAGACGGTCCTTACAAACCGGATCACTATCGGTACTGATAGGCTGATAACAAAAAAGGTTGGCCGGGCCCGCTCGCCCGGCCCTTTTGTTGTCGTTGGTGTACAATATTGTAACAAAATGCGACCCGGCCCTTGACTGGGGCCGGCAAGCGGTCTAAAACGGTGGGTAATGCCTCCCGGCCGACCCGAACCCGATTTGGGGTCAAAGCGGTGAAGGGATGGCGAGCGGGTCGGAAATCGACTCATTGGGGGCGGAGGCGTTTGGGGGCTGACGGGGGTGGCGATGCCGGTCAAGACATGGGACAGATCGGATCTTCTGACCAACATCCTGCGTATCACCGATGAGCTGGCCCGCACCAAAGACCTGGACGCCACCCTGGACCAGGTTCTCTACTACGCCCGCGAGTTGACCAACGCCGACGCCGGGTCGATCTACCTGGTCGAAGACGACAGCCTGCGCTTCTCTTACGTCCACAACGACACCCTGTTCGGTTCCGACCCGACCAGCAGGTACATCTACTCCGACGCCGACATCCCGATCGACGACAGCTCCATGTCGGGCTACGTCGCCTTGACCGGCGAGCCGCTCCTCATCGACGACGCCTACGACATGCCCGACGACCTGCCGTTCAGGTTCAACCCCGCCTTCGACCAGGAGTCCGGCTACCGGACCACGTCCATGCTCACCGTTCCCCTCAAGACCAGTCTGGAGAAGGTGGTCGGGGTGCTTCAGCTCATCAACGCCCTCGATGAGAACGGCCGGCCGACCCCGTTCACCGAGCAGGACCGGCAGTTTGCCGGCCACTTCGGTTTGACGGCGGCGGCGGCCATCGAGCGGGCGATGATGACCCGGGAGATCATCCTGCGGACCATCAAGATGGCCGAGTTGAGGGACCCCAAGGAGACCGGGGCGCACGTCAACCGGGTCGGCGCCTATGCGGCCGAGATCTACGAGCGCTGGGCCGCCGACAAGGACCTCGACGCCGAGACCGTCAAGCGAACCAAGGACAGCCTGCGGGTGGCGGCCATGCTCCATGATGTGGGCAAGGTGGCCATCAGCGACACTATTTTGAAGAAGCCGGGCAAGCTGACCGACGAAGAATTCGACATCATGAAGTGGCACACCATCTACGGGGCGCGCCTCTTTGTCAACGCCACCTCGGACATGGACCGGATGGCCGGCCAAATCGCCCTGACCCATCATGCCAAATGGAACGGCCAGGGCTACCCCGGACCGATCGAGGATATCTTCCAGGAAGACCCGCCCATGGGCCCGCCCAGCCTAGCCGGCGAGGAGATTCCGATCTTCGGTCGCATCGTCGCCCTGGCCGACGTCTACGACGCCCTGACCTCGATGCGGGCCTACAAGGACGCCTGGCCCGAGCAGAAGGCTCTGGACATCATCGACCAGGAGCGTGGCCGGCAGTTCGATCCCGAGGTAGTCGAAGCCTTCTTCTCCATCCTGGACACTATTCGGGCCATCCGGCGCAAGTACCGGGAGGAAGGACCTTAGCCAACACTTCCGCCCCGGCCTTTTATGGGGCGGCTGGTCGATAGAGGCTTACGGCTCCGGCGACGGCTGGTTCGCCGAATCGCCCGCCGAGCCGTCGAGGGGTCTTTCCAACCCGATCAGCTAGGAGGTAGCCCTTGCCGCAGGTCAACACGATCCAGAAGAAAATCAGGAAGGTGGAAGGCTTTGACGTCACGATCAAGAAAGCCGACGGCTCCGAGCTTCGCAGCAACTACCGGCTCAAGACCGACTACGACTACAAGCGGGGCGCCGAGGGCAAGCGGACCGTGGCCTGGTGGAAAAAGACCCGGTTCGCAAAGAAGTTCCCCGGCTTCGCGGTCGAGGTGCTTTTGGGCGACGGCAGCGTGGTCGCCTCCGGCGGCCGGCGGTTGAAGGGGATCCGGGCCTCCTACTCCGACTGAGCCGAGCGGCCGGGCAGAGGAAGCGCCGCCGGGGCCGGGCGAGTTTGTCGCCTGCCCGCCCCGACCGACCGGGACGATCCGGATGGAGAGCCTCTGAATCCAATCATCCAAGCAGGTGGACAGGGGGATGCTCCCCATGGGGACATCCCCGCAGCTTGCGGCGGGGTTGTTCATCTCCGGCCGCCGACAAAGTAGGCCCCGGTGCGACCGAAGCCGCGCCGGGGCCGGTGTCTATCCTGGGAACGCCGTCTTGGCGGCGTCTACCACTCGATCAGGGCGCTGCCCCAGGTCAGGCCGCCGCCGAAGACGGTCAAGACGATCTTCTGCCCGTCTTTGATGGCTCCGGTCCTGACCGCTTCGTCCAGGGCGATGGCGCACGAGGCCGAGGAGATGTTGCCGAACTTCTCCACGGTCACGTAGAGCTGCTCCATGGGCTTGTCCAGCCGCTTGGCCATGGCCTGGATCATCCGAAGATTGGCCTGATGGGGGATGATCCAGTCCACGTCCTTGATCTCGACGCCGTTGGCCTTGCAGGCTTCGTAGACGGCCTCGACGAAACGCCGGACCGCCACCCTGAACGAGGCCGAGGCCTCGATCATGCGCAAGTTGTGCAGCTTTTTGTCCACGCTCTCGTAGGAGATGGGCGTGGTCAGCGAGCCGCCGCCGGGCATGAGCAGGTTCTGGCCGTTGGCTCCATCGGTGTGGATGTGGGTCGATACCAGGTGATGTCCCTCGGCCGACTCTCCGTCCGCGGCCAGCACCGCCGCTCCGGCCCCGTCACCCCACAGGATGGCCGAGGTTCGGTCGGTGTAGTCCACCGTGCGGGTCATCACCTCCGAGGCCGCCACCAACACCGTCTTGGCCGTGCCGGTCTTCAAGTACTGCTCGGCGACGTTTAAGCCGAACACGAATCCCGAGCAGGCGGCGGTGACGTCGAAGGTGACCGCCTGCGGCGCGTCCAACTTGGCCTGGAGCCAGTTGGCCCCGGCTGGGCAGTGGGTGTCCGGGGTGATGGTGCACAGAATGATCAGGTCGAGCTGATCCGGATCCAGCCCGGCCATGTCCAGCGCGTTTTTGCAGGCCGGCAGGGCCAGATCGGAGCAGGCCTGGTCCGGGGCGGCCACCCGGCGTTCAACGATGCCGGTGCGCTGCCGTATCCACTCGTCGTCTGTGTCCATCAACGCTTCAAGGTCTTTGTTGGACAGGACCTTTTCCGGAACATACGACCCCGTACCCAGGATGCGGATTCCCATTGAGACCTACCCTTCGTCCTCGATTGCAGCCTGGGCCGCGGCCAGCCGGGCGATGGGCACCCGGTAGGGCGAGCAGGAGACGTAGTTGAGCCCGATCTTGTGGCAGAAGCGCACCGAGGCCGGGTCGCCGCCGTGCTCGCCGCAGATGCCGACCTTGAGCTTGCGCCGGGAGCGACGACCCTTCTTTACGCCCATCGCCACCAACTGGCCCACGCCGTCGATGTCGAGGGTGACGAACGGGTCGGCCGGCAGGATTCCCTGCTCGACGTAGAAGGGCAGGAACTTGCCGGCGTCGTCGCGGCTGAGTCCGAAGGTGGTCTGAGTCAGGTCGTTGGTGCCGAAGGAGAAGAACTCGGCCTCTTTGGCGATCCGATCGGCGGTCAGGGCCGCCCGGGGCAGCTCGATCATGGTCCCGACCAGATAATCGATCTTGATGCCGGTCTCCTTGAAGACCTTCTTGGCCGTGTCGATCACGACCTGCTTCTGGCGCTTGAGCTCCTCGACGGTGCCGACCAGGGGGATCATGATCTCGGGCAGCACCGTCTTGCCCTCGGCGGCGACCATGCAGGCCGCCTCGAAGATGGCCCGGGCCTGCATCTCGGTGATTTCGGGGTAGACCAGGCCCAAGCGGCAGCCGCGGTGGCCCAGCATCGGGTTGGCCTCGGCCAGCGACTCGACCACCTCGTGGAGCCGTTTGGGGTGGACGTTGATCTTGTAGGCCAGGTCCTCCATCTCCTCGTCGGTGTGGGGGAGGAATTCGTGGAGGGGCGGATCGAGGGTCCGGATGGTCACCGGCAACCCGTCCATGACCCTGAAGATGCCGGCGAAATCCTCGCGCTGCATGGGCAGCAGCTTGGCCAGGGCCTGGCGGCGGCCCCGAAGGTCGCGGGCGGTGATCATCTCCCTGACGGCGTCGATACGGTCGCCCTCGAAGAACATGTGCTCGGTTCGGCAAAGCCCGATGCCCTCGGCCCCGAACTCGCGAGCCACCTGGCTGTCGTGGGGCGTGTCGGCGTTGGTCCGAACGCCCAGGACCCGGAACTCGTCCACCCAGCTCATGAACTCCCCGAACTCGCCGGCCATGGCCGGGGGTTCGGTGGCCAGCGCGCCCAGGATGACCTCGCCGGTGGTGCCGTCGATGGAGATCCAGTCTCCCTTCTTGACCACCGTCTCGCCGACCTCGAACAGGTCGTCCTCGTAGGAGACCGAGATCGGGGTGCAGCCGGCCACACAGGGGATGCCCATCCCCCGGGCGACCACCGCCGCGTGGGAGGTCATGCCGCCGCGGGCGGTCAGGATGCCCTGGGCGGCGTTCATGCCGCGGATGTCGTCCGGGCTGGTCTCGATGCGGACCAGGATGACTTTCTCACCTTTGTCCGCCCACTCCTCGGCCTCGGCGGCGGAGAAGACGGTCCGGCCCACCGCCGCGCCGGGCGAGGCGGCCAGCCCCTTGGCCAGGACCCTGCCCTCGTTTCTGGCGGCGGCCACGGCCGAGGCCTTGAAGGCCGGGTGGAGCAGCATGTCGAGCTGCTCGGGCTCGATGCGCATCACGGCCGTCTTCTTGTCGATCAGGCCCTCGTGGACCATGTCCACCGCGATCTTGATCGCCGAGTGGGCGGTCCGCTTGCCGGTTCGGGTCTGGAGCATCCACAGTTTGCCCTGCTGGATGGTGAACTCAATGTCCTGCATGTCCTGGTAGTGCTGCTCCAGGGTGTGGCGGATGTCGTCGAGCTGCTTGTAGAGCTCGGGCATCTCGTCCTCGAGGGTCACCACCTCGGGCGGCGGGTTCTTGGCCCGGTTGATCGGCTTGGGCGTCCTGATTCCGGCCACCACGTCCTCGCCCTGGGCGTTGGTCAGATACTCGCCGTAGAAATAATTCTCGCCGGTGGCCGGGTCGCGGGTGAAGGCCACGCCGGTGGCGCAGTCATCGCCCATGTTGCCGAAGACCATCGACTGGACGTTGACCGCGGTGCCCCACTCGCCGGGGATGTTGTGGATCTCCCGGTAGGCCACCGCCCGGGGGACCATCCACGAGGCGAAGACGGCGCCGATGGCGCCCCAGAGCTGCGCCTCGGGCTCCTCGGGGAAGGGCCGTCCGGTCCGCTCCAAGACCAGCGCCTTGAACTTGGCCACCAGGTCCTTGAGGTCCTCGGCGGTCAGATCGACGTCGGCCTCGACGCCGCGCTCGACCTTCTTGGCCTCCATGATCAGCTCGAAGGGGTCCTCCTCCTTCTCGCCGGCCTGGACGCCCAGGACCACGTCGGCGTACATGTTCACGAAGCGGCGATAGGCGTCGTAGGCGAAACGCTCGTTACCCGTGCGGGCGATCAGACCCTTGATGGTCTCGTCGTTGAGACCGATATTCAAGACGGTGTCCATCATGCCCGGCATGGAGATTCGGGCCCCGGAGCGGCAGGAGAGCAGAAGGGGGTTGTCGGCGTCGCCGAACTTGGCGCCCATGGCCTCCTCTACCTTGGCCAGCGCCTCGGCTACCTGCTCCTCCAAGCCTTCGGGATAGGCCCCGTTGTTGTCGTAGTAGGCGGTACAAACTTCGGTGGTGATGGTGAAGCCGGCCGGAACCGGCAGCTTCAGGTTGGCCATCTCGGCCAGGTTGGCGCCCTTGCCGCCCAGGAGATTTTTCATCTCGGCGGCGCCTTCCGCGCCCTCGGGGCCGAAGTAATACACCATTTTGTCAGACACGATTTCCTCCAAGTTAACCGTTTCTTATGGTCCATCAAACCGCCGGGTGATTTTGTCACAGCCCCCGGCCCTTTTCAAGAGGAAAACCATCGTTTATTGTCCTATACTACGGTTGAAAGCCGAATTGGCGGCTAAGCCAGATACGAGGAGGCGGCTATGTTTCAAATTCAGATGATAAAAGCGCGGGAGATTCTGGATTCACGAGGAAACCCGACCGTCGAAGCCGAGGTCTATCTGTCCGGCGGCGCCTTCGGCTGGGCCGCGGTTCCGTCCGGCGCCTCCACCGGGGAGGCCGAGGCCTTGGAGTTGAGGGACGGCGACCCCGATCGTTACGGCGGCAAGGGGGTGTTGAAGGCGGTGGATTACATCACCCGCACCCTGTCGCCGGCCCTGTGCGGTCTGGACGTTCGCGACCAGGCCCTCATCGACGCCAAGATGATCGAGCTGGACGGCACGCCGAACAAGGCCAACCTGGGAGCCAACGCCATTCTGGCCGTGTCCATGGCCAGCGCCCGGGCGGCCTCGGCGGGGATGATGCTGCCGCTCTACAAATACCTGGGCGGGATCCAGGGCCGGGTGCTGCCGCTGCCGATGATGAATATCCTCAACGGCGGCGCCCACGCCGGCAACAACGTCGATATCCAGGAGTTCATGGTCATGCCGCTGGGCCGGCGGAGTTTCGCCGAGACCTTAAGGGTCGGGGTCGAGGTCTTCCACGCCTTGAAAAAGGTTCTCTCCCAGCGGGGGCTTTCCACCGCCGTCGGCGACGAGGGCGGCTTCGCGCCCGACCTCAAATCCAACGAGGAGGCCCTGGAGCTGATCATCGAAGCCATCGAGACCGGCGGTTTTAAGCCCGGCAAGGACGTCGGCATCTGCCTGGACGCGGCGGCGTCTTCGTTTTTCGACAAGGATCAAGGCCTCTACGTCTTTCACAAGTCAGACGGCTCGAAGAGGACCAGCGAGGAGATGGTCGATCTCTACGCCGAGTGGGTGGCCAAGTATCCGATTCTGTCCATCGAGGACGGCCTGGACGAAGAGGACTGGTCGGGCTTCGCCTTGATGCGCCGGAAGCTGGGCGACAAGATCCAGATAGTCGGCGACGACATTTTCGTCACCAACACTGAGCGCCTGAAAAGGGGCATCGAGGAGAAGACGGCCAACTCGATATTGATCAAACTCAACCAGATCGGCACCGTCACCGAGACCATGGAGGCCATCGACATGGCCAGGAAGGCCGGCTGGTCGGCCGTCATCTCCCATCGCTCAGGCGAGACCGAGGACGCCACCATCGCCGACCTGGCCGTGGCCGCGGCCATGGGCCAGATCAAGACCGGCTCGGCCTCGCGCTCCGAGCGCATCGCCAAGTACAATCGCCTGCTTCGAATCGAAGAGGAGCTGGGCGCCTCGGCAGTGATGTGGTCCTGGCAGCCGCCGAAGGCTGTCTAGGGTAACTAAGAGTAATCACGGGAATTTTCCATGCCTTTTTCGCTCCCTCGGGCCGGCCCGAGGGAGCGGATTTTTGCTCGAAGGCGCAGCAGGCGATCTCCGGCCCAGCCAGCCGGGGAATCATTCTCGAAGCCTTTCGGCAAGGCCGGGGAACCCTTTCCGGGGAAAAGGGCTCGCCCGTCTCTTTCGGCTACCGTCCCGGCGGGCGGGAGATGATGCGGGCCGGTTCGAACTCCTCTTCGTCATCGGCGTAGAGGTCTTCGAAGGTCTCCAAAAGCTCGTCGAGTTCGATGACGTGATTGGCCGAGCTCTGGAGTTGGGCGCCGAGGGCGGCCCGACTGGCGGCGACCTCGACCCTTATCCCCCGGCGTCGCAGTTCGGTGGCCAAGTGGGCGAAATCGGCGTCGCCGGTGACGAGGACGACCACGTCGGGCCTGATCCTGTCCGAGAGGGCCATGGCGTCGATGCCCATGAGCACGTCCACGTTGGCCTTGTAGTCGTCGCCCCGGGGCGTGCCGTCTTTGGTGACGACCATGAAGCCCTGGGTCCTTAAGTAGTGGACGAAGCCCAGTTTTTTCTTGCGGGCCTCGTTCCATTGTTCGGCCACCGGCGGCAGCCCGACGTAGATGACCGTCTCGACGATCTCCCGGCCGGCCTTGTCGCCGACCAAAAAGTCTCGCAAAAGGGGCCAATCGATGCGTTTGTTGAGTAGTTTGGCCGAGCCGACGATGTTGGACTCATCGACCAGCACCAGGACGCGCTTGATCTGGCGGACCAGAGTCCGCTGCCCATCGTTGTAGTTCATGACATGCTCTCCTCAAAGTTGTAAACCGATATTCTTTCTCACTATTTTTACCCACTCGAAGAACATATCACACAACCGCCGGGCGTCAAAGCCCGTCCGGAGATTATCTCCGGTCGAGGGCGGCGATTCAACGCCTCGGCGATCGGCGGAACTCCGAAGTGGTGAATAATTGTTTGTCTAACCGAGGGGGAGCGTTTAATTATAATTATTAGGAGGGTGAAACAACCGCAGGACGACCTTGGGGGGCGACGATGACCGATCCTGCCGAGCGGCGAGAGTATCCGCGTCTTGAAACCGAGCTGCCGGCCGAGGCCTGGGTGAGCGACGACCAGCCGGCCATGACCGGACGGACCATCAACATCGGCCACGGCGGGCTCAAGCTCAGGCTCGATTCGGCGGCCAATCTGAAAAAGAACGACGCGCTGAACATCAATATCGATTCGGCCGATCTCGACGAGCGGATCAACCTCTTGGGCACGGTCCGTTGGGCCCGCCCCAGCCCCAACAACGGCGGCGGCCAGGAGGTCGGCATCCACCTCACCGGGCCGGACCTGGCCCGCTGGGTCTTCTTCCTCGATCGGCTCAACCGGGTCTTGAGCGAGGCGTCGTCGGCCGACTGAACCGCGCCGTCGAGCCGGCGCGGATCCAAGCCCCTCGCCGGCTTCGTCTAAGTCTCGGAGCGAGTCTCAGCTTTCGCGGAACTGGGGCTGTCCCAGCTCCTTGAAGCTGAAGTTGTGGAAGACGTGGAAGCCGTTGTAGTCCAGGACCCTGAGGTCGTCGGTCTGCTTCAAGTCGCCCATGATGATGTCGAACTTCTTGCCGTATCGCTTCTTGGCCAGCTCGGTATCGACCTCACAGGCGATGTATTTGGTGACGCCCTTCTGGTTCAATTTTTCGGCCAGCCCGTCGGAGACCAGAGAATCGTAACTGGTTAGGATCAGAATCGGTCCGGTACCCGTAAAGATAACCCCCGCCTTCATCGCGCCCTCCTTGGTTGGTTGGAAGTCGTTGCCTTCCCATACGCCCCTCCAGTCGAGTCAGCCCCCACGGGGGACACTCCCCCTAGCTTGCGACGAGGAAGAACGACTCCGCCTTCGCCGCCGCTACCCCGTCGCTTGGGGTGGGGTGGTTCATTTGACTTATATTCATTTTATCATGGCTACATAGCCGGGCCAATGTCTTGCCGGAAACGCCGGGCCCGGCCGCCGGGTCGGAGGCCAGGTCCCGGGGCGCATGGCTGTTGGAGATGATCCTCGGGCCGCCGCGTCAACGGCCGGGTCGGTCGGTCCCCTCTACTCTGCCGGCCGCCAGGCGGCGGGGGTGGATTCTTGGGGCAATGGTATCGTTAGCAAGTGCTAACTTTTACCCCGGCGTGCCGTTAATTACTGTTTACATTCATCCAAATGGCAACGACCGGCTGACTGGTGAATTTTTGGTGTTATATGTCTAAGATAAGGCCGCCTGGGGCCGATTGGCACTCAACTTGCGGTTAGGGGAGACAAAAAGCTCGCCGCCGGGGAGCGAGGGGTAATTCCGGCTCCGGCGCTTCGAGGCTGGCGGCGCAAACCAGACGGGAGAGAGATCACATGGCGGTTGACATTTCGAGACGCACTTTTTTGAAGGCCACCTTGGCCACGGCCGGGGCGGTGGCAGCAGCCGGCGTGCCCGCCGGTTCGGCCAAGGCCGCTCCCGAAAAAGAGCTGGCCACGTTGATCGACATCCGCAAGTGCATCGGCTGCGAGGCGTGTGTCGAGGCTTGCCAGGAGTCCAACGAGGCCAAGTTCCCCCAGCCGAAAAAACCCTTCCCGGTCATGTACCCCAAAAGCAGGGTCAAGGTGGCCGACTGGTCGGACAAGCGGGACGTCATGGACCGGCTGACGCCCTACAATTGGCTCTACATCCAGCAGGCCGAGGGGACGTATGAGGGCAAGGAGTTCTCCTTGACCATTCCCCGGCGGTGCATGCACTGCCAGAACCCGCCCTGCGTCAAGCTTTGCCCCTTTGGCGCAGCCCACCAAGAGGACAACGGCATCGTCAAGATCGACGACGACATCTGCCTCGGCGGCGCCAAGTGCAAGTCGGTCTGCCCCTGGCACATCCCCGAGCGCCAGACCGGCGTCGGGCTGTATCAGGACCTCCTGCCCAACTACGCCGGCAACGGGGTGATGTACAAGTGCGACCGCTGCTACCAGTTGGTGGCCGAGGGCAAGGAGCCGGCCTGCATCGAGATCTGCCCGGAAAAGGTCCAGAAGATCGGCCCCAGGGACGAGATCGTGGCCGAGGCCCACAAGATCGCCAAGGAGATCGGCGGCTACATCTACGGCGAGAAGGAAAACGGCGGCACCAACACCATCTACGTCTCGCCGGTGCCCTTCGAGGAGTTGGACAAGGTCATCGAGAAGGGCAAGGGCCGGCCGCACCTGAAGCGGGTCGGCAACACCATGGACCAGCCCAACCGCTGGGCGGCGGCGGTGGCCATCGCCCCCATCGCCGGCGCGTTGGGGGCCATCGGCCGTTACCTGAAGCTGGCCAAGGAGCCCGACCGGACCGCCTCGTCCGCCCGGTCCAAGGAGGAGTAAACCATGCCCAGCAACGATTTGAATCGGTGGTTGAAGAGACTCTATCTGGCCGGGCTGGCGGTCATGGTCTTTACCGGTTTTGGCCAGATGCCCATCTTCAAGCGCTACTACATCAACGAGCTGCCGGGCCTGGGCTGGACGGCCAACTTCTACGCCACCGTCCAGGTCCACTATCTGACCGGGGCGATTCTGTTGGCCGTGGCCGCCTTCACGGCGGTGGATTTCCTGCTCGTGCGCCGGGCCGAGCGACGCCTGACCAGGACCGGTTGGGTCCGGGGGCTGTTGCTGGCCGGCATCCTGGCCACCGGGTTGATCATGTTGATAAAAAATTTGGGCGGGGTAATCTTTAGTCACGGCTTTTTGGTGGCCGTGAACCTGAGCCACCTGGCTTTGGTGATGTCCTTCCTCTTCTTCGCCCTGGGCTGCCTGGTGACCAGGGCGAAGTGGACCCGGCCAGTCTGAACCCGGCCCCCGGCCAAGGAGGTCGTCAATGGCGACTGATTACGACGTCATCATTCTCGGCACCGGTCCGGCCGGTCTCCAGGCGGCCATCCACGCCGGTCGCAAGAAGGCCTCGGTCCTTGTCCTCGGCCGGTGGGAAAAATCCAGCCTCTTCAGGGCCCACGTGAAGAACTACTGCTGTTTGAGCGGCGTCTCCGGCGAAGAGCTCTTGAACGAGGGCCGGCGCCAGGCCGAGAAGTCGGGTGCGGTCTTCTTGGACCAGGACGTCCTGGAGATAAGAAAGGACGACGAGATCATCAAGATCAAGGTCGAGTCGGGCCGTGAACTCACCTGCCGGGCCCTGGTCATCGCCACCGGCATCTCCAGGAGCAAGCTCAACGTGCCCGGCGAGAAGGAACTCCTGGGCAAGGGAGTCAGCTACTGCGTCGATTGCGACGCCAACTTCTTCCGCGACGAGAAGGTGGCCGTCGCCGGCGGCGGCAGCGCCGCCGTGGCCGGGGCGTTGCAACTCCTTTTCTACGCCAGCGAGGTCCACCTGATCTACGACGAGCTGGAGGTGTCCGAGTCCCTGGCCGGGCAGTTGGAGAAAAGCGAGGTCGTCCTCCACCCCGGCCGCCGGGTGAAAGCCATCGAGGGTGAGGACCGGGTCGAGGGGGTCGTCCTGGACGACGGCCGGCGTCTCGAGGTGTCCGGCCTGTTCATCGAGTTGGGGGCCAAAGGGGCGATCGAGCTGGCCGCCGGACTCGGCGTGGCTATGGACGACGAGACCTTCCAGTACATTGCGGTCAACAAAAAGCAGGAGACCAACCTGCCCGGCGTCTACGCCGCCGGCGACATCTGCGGTCCGCCCTGGCAGATGGCCAAGGCCGTCGGCGAGGGCTGCGTGGCCGGCATCGAGGCCGCCGCCTACGCCAAGAAGTTCAAGTAAGAGCCCGGTAAGAGGGAGGGGGCTCAAATAAAAGCGCCGGGGCCGTTCGGCCCCGGCGCGCCAGTGTTTAGGCCGGCGGCCTTACTTCCTCTTGAAGATCTGCTTCAACGCGGTGAAGCCCATCTTGCGGCGCAGGATGCCCAACTGATCCTGGAGCGGCAGGTTCTTGGGGCAGACGTCCTCGCAGGCCAAAAGCCCCATGCAGCCGAAGATGCCCTCGTCGGTGCCGACGATCTCGAAGTAGTCGGCGTCGGTCCGCTTGTCCCGCGGGTCCATGATGAAGCGGGCGACCCGGTTCAAGGCCACCGCCCCGACGAAGTCCTCGCGCATGTTGGCCGTGCCGCAGGAGGCGACGCAGCAGCCGCACTCGATGCAGCGGTCGAGTTCGTAGATCTCTTCGGCCAGGGCGTTTTCCATGCGCTCTTCCTCGGCCTCGGGGTCGAAGACCTCGTCGGTGTGGATCCAGGAGCCGACCTTCTCGTTCATCATCCTGAACCAGGTGCCGGTGTCCACCGACAGGTCGCCGATCAACTTGAAAACCGGCAGCGGCAGCAGGGTGATCTCCTCGGGCAGATCTTTGGTCAAGGTGTGGCAGGCCAGCTTGGGCCGGCCGTTGATCATCATCCCGCACGAGCCGCAGACCGCCGCCCGGCAGGAGAAGTCGAACATCAGCGACGGATCCTGCTCTTCCCGGAGGCGGTTGAGAGCGATGAAGATGGTCATGCTCTCGGTCTCCTCCAGATTGAAGGCCTGCATGTGCGGCTTGGAGTCCGGATCGTGGGGGTTGTAGCGGAAGATGTTGAACTTGAGCATGCGTCCCATGTCAGCCCTCCTGTCCCGGCAGAGTCTCGGCGGGGATTATCTTGGCGCCGCCGTATCCGCGTTCGCCGGGAGGCAACTCCCAGACCAGGGACGCGGGTTCGTATTCCAGGGTCGGCAGGTCGTCGCCGTCGCTCTTCCAGTAGGCCAGGGTCCGATTCAGCCAGTCGCGGTCGTTGCGCTCGGGGAAGTCTTCCCGGGCGTGGCAGCCGCGGCTCTCGGTGCGCTGAAGCGCGGCGTAGGCGACCATCAACGCCAAGCGGACCATCGACTTGATCTTGATGGCCAAAGACAGCTCGGGGTTGGCTCCGACGCCGCTCGAACGCAGGCCGACCTTCTTGGCCCGTTCGTGGATGGCCGTCAGGTCGTCTACGGCGCTTTGGAGCTCGTCGCCGTTCCTGAAGATGCCCACCTTGTCCATCAGCGTATTTTGCATGTCGGTGCGGATGGCGAAGACGTTCTCGTTGCCGTCCTTGCCTTTGATCAGCCGGTCGATCTTCTCTTTGTCCCGGGCCAGGGCGTCGCGGACGGTCTCGGTCTTGAAGCTGGTCTCGTAGCCTTCGAGGAACTCGACCACCTTCTTGCCGATGTAGCGCCCGGCGACGATGGTCTCGGCCAGGGAGTTGCCGCCCAGGCGGTTGAAGCCGTGCATGTCCCAGCAGGCCGCCTCGCCGGCGGAGAAGAGACCCTTGAGCCCGTAGGCCGCGCCGTCGCTGTTGGTCCTGACGCCGCCCATGGAGTAGTGCTGGGCCGGCCGGACCGGGATGAGCTGGTGGATCGGGTTGACGCCCAGGAAGTTCATGCAGATGTCGTAGACCTCCCGGAGCTTGGTGGTGATGTGTTTCTCGCCCAGGTGGCGGATATCCAGCCAGAGGTGGTCGCCGTAGGCCGAGGGCACGCCCTTGCCCTCCCGGATGTGGTGGGTCATCCAGCGGGAGACCACGTCCCGGGAGGCCAGCTCGGCCTTGGCCGGCTCGTAGATGTGCATGAACCGCTCCTCGTTCACGTCGAGGAGGGTGCCGCCGTCGCCCCGGCAGCCTTCGGTGACCAGGATGTTGGTCGGCACGATGCCGGTCGGATGGAACTGGATCGCCTCGGGGTTGCCGATGGGCACCAGTCCCGTATCCAGGGCGATGATGTGACCGCCGCCGTCGTTGATCACGGCGTTGGTCGTCTCTCGGTAGAGCCGGCCGTAGCCGCCGGTGGCGATCAGGGTCGCCTTAGCCAGATAGACCTTGAGCTCTCCGGTCTTCAGATCCCGGGCCACGGTGCCCATGCAGGTCTGGCCGTCGTGGATGAGGCTTATCGCCTCGGTCCGGTCGTGGACCTTGACCCCCAGCTCGACGACCTTATTGTCCAGGGTGAAGAGCAGGGTATGGCCGGTTCCGTCCGAGGTGTAGCAGGTTCGCCACTTGGCCGTGCCGCCGAAGTCGCGGGCGGTGATGAGGCCGTGGTTCTCGGCCTTCTCTTCCTTCTCGTACTGCTTGCCGCCCTTGAAGTAGGTCGATTTACCGGCCTCGACCCGGTTCCAGGGCATGCCCCAGAAGGCGGCCTCCCTCACGGCGATGGGCGCGGTGTCGGCGAAGATGCGGGCGCACTCCTGATCGCAGCCCCAGTCCGAGCCCTTGACCGTGTCCTCGAAGTGGATGTCCGGGTTGTCGCCCTCGCCCATGACGCAATTGCCCAGCGAGGCCTGCATGCCGCCCATGGCCGCGCAGGAGTGGGAGCGGCGGGGCGGAACCAAGCTCAGGCAGATGGTCTCATAGCCGGCCGCCGCGGCTTCGATGGCCACCCTCTCCCCGGCCAGACCGGCGCCGATGCACAACAGATCGGTAACGATGGCGTCCATGTCTAACCTCCTATCGGCAGGGTGGCGAAGCGGATGATGGTGATTAAGCCGATGAAGATGAAAATCCCGGTCAAGATGTTCTCGAACCGGTGAGCCTTCTTGCGTCCGTCGCGCTTGATGAAGCCCCACTTGACGCCGATGCGGTAGAAGCCGATGCCGACGTGAAGCTCGACCAAGGGCATCAGGATCAGATAGAACACCAGCCAGAAGCCGCCCTGAACCCTGGCGGCCGACTTGGCGGCGGTGATGGGCAGGTCGGTCAAAACCGTCCAGACGTGGATCGAGCCCATGATCAAAATGATCATCGCCGACACGGCCTGGATGAGCCACAGCCAGGTGTCGCCGTGGCGCATCAGCCGGGCGTGTTTCCAGATGGCGACCTGCTCCTTCGACCTGAACGGTACCTTGCGGGCGGCCAGGACGAAGTGCAGCAGCAGTGTCGCCCCGATGATCGGGCCGCCCACCTGGGCCATGTAGGTCGCCTCGAAGAAGTAGGCGATGGCGTTCATGACGTTGGCGCCGAGGTTGACCGAGGCGACCAGGATCATATGGCTCCACATAAAGAGGATCAACCCCGCTCCGGTGAGCATCTGGAGCCAGTCCAGGTAGGCCGCGGTTCGACCGGGCGCCCTTACGGTTGCTGAGGTAGAAACATGGCTGGCCATTTTAACTCCATAATCTAGTTTCAATCGGCCGGCCGCGGGTCGGAGCGATCGAATCGCGAACTCGACTTCAGCGGCGCCGGTGAAACGAAAAAAACAGACGGCCGAAACCGCCCCCCAGCCCCATTCGGGGCTGTGCCGGATGATACTTCCACTCCCCAACGATGTCAAGGCGGGCCGGCGAAAAATGAACCCGGTTCAGCCGGGCTCGGCGGCCTTGGTTCGGCCTCTGCCGGCCCGCCTCGACGGCGGTTCGTTGACTGGGACCGAGCGGCCGGTATATTGTGGTTCGAGACCGGGGATTCGCCCTGGACCGAACGGGGCGCGCGGCCTCTTCAAGCCCGGCCGCAAAAGAAGGACTCGCCGCCGGCCGAGAAGGGAGACTGACCATGGCGACCAGACGAGCGATCGTGTTCACCTGCCTCTTGCTGAGCCTGTCTTTGGCCGCTTGGCCGGCCTGGGGCGGGGCCAAACGGCCCTCCGCGGTGAAGGCGGCGGCGACCCGGGCGATGATCGAGCGGGACGTCAAGCGTTTTACGGCCATGGGCGGGGTCTATCGACCCAAAGGCTTTGTCGAGTTCCCCAATGATTCAACGCCGTTTACGGTGGCCGACAGGATCGGTTCCGGCCTGTTGGGCGGCCGGATGATCTACTATACCCCGGACGGGATTCAGATCAGAAAGAACTACTACTGCGATTACCGGGGGACCGCCTTTTTACAGTACTGGGTGCCGGACGGCGCGGGCGGGGCCATCCCCTTCGCCTGGCAGGACGCCATGTTCTTTTGCTCCTCGGGCGGCGCGCCGGCCGGATCCAACCCCCTCTACGTGGACATCGACGCCGACGGCAAGCCGGAGATACGGTTCCGCTATCTCGACGACATCTCCGTCGAGTCGTCCAGCGATCGCGCCCTGGTCAGGACCTTCACCGGCGACATCCTGCCCTCGTGGGTGAGGGCCGCGGCCGGCGACAGCCTGAAGCGGCTGTCCAAGGAAAAGCTGCCGGCCGGCTCGAAGTACTGGGGCGACGACGCCTACTCGGTCGCCGACCCCTTCGACGTGGGCGACTAGCCGACAGCCGATCCCGCTCGCGCCCTCGCTCGCCCCGGCGTTAGACCGCCGCCGAGAGAATTCAGCGCCGCCGGCAATATGCCGACTTGGTCCCGCTGGACAGGAAAAGCGAGGCGTCCTTGAAAACTACACTAGCTCGCCGAGAACACGGCCGTACGTATCCCGACCGTGAACGACCACTTGAACCGCTTTCCCCTCGATTTTGTCTTGAAGCCGGGCCTTGGCGGCCTGTCCCCCTGGACTTGAGATTTCGGGAGCATCAATGCCCGTCAAGCGAACTCGTTCCAAGGAGCCGTATTGGTAGGCGTTGCTATCGCCCACATGAGTAACGCCCAGCTCAAAGGTGTCGCCGTCTATCACGCTGATGACGTTTCCCCAGACTACATCCGGCATACTCGCCCCTCCTAATCTTTGTGGTCTAGGTGTACCCTCTATGCGTCCTCGCCTGTTGGAGTGTTTGTCTCCAACGCGACCCACTGGTTATTGTATTTGCACGCCGCCCATTTGCCCAAAAATATCCTTTTTATGGCTGTTATCAGGCAGATAGGCCCCGCCACTAATCGCGGCGTTTTCGTGTTGTCGGCGAAACTGAAGTTCGCCGGTTTGGCTTGTTTTATAGAAGGTGTAGAAGCGCCGAGCGGCTCAGGCGGATCTTGGGCCGTTCGATGACGGCCAGTCCGGCCTGGTGGGCCAAAGAGATGGATTCCTCGAAGGCGGCTTGGTTGATGTGAGCCCTCGGTTCTGCGACCAGCAACCGGGATTCGGGCTTGAGACAGGCGGCCAGTTGGGAGAAGAGGCGGCGCTGATCCTCGACCTCGTGGACCACGGCGAAGGCCAGGACGAAATCGACCGGTTCCTTGACGCCGATGTCGTCTTTACGGCATCGCCGCGGCTCGATTATCCCGTCCACCCCGGCCCGCCTGGCCCGGCGCTGGAGCATGTCCAGCATCTTGGGCTGGAGGTCCACGGCGATCACCCGACCTTCACGACCGACCAACTCGGCCATGGCCACGGAAAAGAAGCCCGGCCCGCAGCCGATGTCCAGGGCGGTCTGGCCGGGTTCGAGGTAGGGAGCGGTTATCGCCTGGGGGTCTTGAAGTAGTTTGCGGAACGGGTTGGCCAAAAAGACGGCCAGCCAAGGCGGGCAGACATGACCGGCCATGAATCTACACCCGGGCCGGGCCTAGCCGTTCCGGCCGGGGATGTCGATGGTGGTGCAGGTGCCCGAACCGCACTGCTTGGTCGTCACCCCGCCCCGGCCGCCGTCGGCGGTTCTCAAGGTGGAGACGCCCATGGTGTGGTTGGCGGCCGAAATCTTCTTGACGACGTCCTTGGAGCCGCACTGGGGGCACTTCATCTCTATTTTGTCCTGCGGAAAGACCAACAGGTCGAAGTCGTAGTCGCACTCGGTGCAGGTGAACTCGTAGATGGGCATTGATAAACCTCCCTCCAGCCTTTATTAGTCCGCCCCGGCCCGGACGTCAAGATAGATCCGCAACTTTCCGATCCAGGTCGCCGTTGCGGCGAGGGGCGATTCTCAACCCGCTTGACACCGCCTGCCGGTTGCATTTTAATGATTTGGCTCGTCAGATCGATCAGTCTGGCCGAATGTCCGGCCGGGTCATCCGGGCCGGGCGATTCATCGTCATCGAACGACCATCACCGAAGAGAGCGACGCCGGTGTAACGACCGCGGGGTTAAGCGAGTGGCCTCTCCCTCGGCCAGGGACATCAAGGAACTCAGGGACCGCCTCGACCGTTTGGAGGACGAGCGGCTCGCGCCCGGCGCCTGCCGGTCGAGGGAGGCCGTGCGCCGCCGCAGCGACCCGAACATAGACTCCGGCCATCGCCAGAACTTCCAGATCGACGCCGATCGAATTCTCCACTCGCTGGCCTACACCCGTTACATCGACAAGACCCAGGTCTTCTACCTGGTCGAGAACGACCATATCACCCACCGGGTGCTCCACGTCCAACTGGTTTCCAAGATCTCCCGGACCATCGGCCGCCTGCTGGGTCTCAATGAAGACTTGATCGAGGCCGTCGCCCTGGGTCACGACTTGGGCCACCCGCCCTTCGGCCACGACGGCGAGGCCTACCTCTCCGAGTTGAGCGCGGAGCACGGCCTGCCGCCGTTTCTGCACGCCCTCCAGTCGGTCAGGTTCCTGGATCGCCTGGAGAAAAAGGGGCGCGGCCTGAACTTGAGCCTCCAGGTGCTGGACGGCATCCTCAGCCACGACGGCGAGGTGGACGTGATGCGCCTGACCCCCGACCGGGACAAGGACTTCGCCCGCCTCGAGGCCGAGATCGCGGCCAAGGAGGCCGATCCCCAAACCCCCCTGACCCCGATGACCCTGGAGGGCTGCGTGGTCAGGTTGGCCGACACCATCTCCTACATCGGCCGCGATTTCGAGGACGCCATCCGCTTGGGGCTTGTCAGCCGCGACGATTTGCCCCAGGGCGTCGCCGAGACCTTGGGCCGAACCAACGGAACCATCGTCTTCAGGCTGGTAGAAGACCTGGTCGCCAACTCGCTGGACCGGGACGGAATCGGGTTTTCGGTCCGGATGGCCGAGGCGCTGAGGGAGCTGAAGCGGTTCAACTATCAACGGATCTATCTCAACCCCAGGATCAAGATCCACGGCGAGAAGGTCAGAAGCCTCTTTCGAACGCTCTTCGAGTCCTGTCTGGCCGACCTCGACCGGCGTCGCGAGGAGAGGCCGGTCTGGCGCGATTTCCTGGCCGGCATGGCTCCGGACTATCTGAAAACGACCCGGCCCGAAATGATCGTCCGGGATTATATCGCCGGAATGACCGATGACTATTTCATCAGTCAAGTCAAGCAACTGCTTCTACCCGAGCGTCTCTTTTGAGCCTTTCTTATGGTGAAATATTATGCGAACCATGAAATTTGTGTCAAAATTCGCATTATTGAGCTTGACAATGCCGAAAGCGTTGGTTCATGCTGGGTAAAACCGAGATTTTCGCTCACTCCAACGCTGGGAGATTGATGCCCCGTCGAGCGGCAACCCGGGACGAAGAGATCAAGCTGATGGTCCGGTGCGCTCAGCTATACTACGACAAGGACGAGGAGCTGAGCCAGGCCGAGGTGGCCGCCAGGTTGGAGATCAACCCGACCAAGGTCTCCCGGCTGCTGAGACAGGCCCAGGGCGAAGGCATCGTCAAGGTGGCCATCGAGCCGCCTCGGATTCAGCGTTTGGAGCTGGCGCTGATGGACGCCTTCGGCCTCAAAGACGCGGTGGTCGTTCCTTCGGGCGACCAGCGGGCCCACGACGCGGTGGGCCGGGCCGCGGCCGAATACTTCACCCGGGTCGCCCAGGACGACATCTCCATCGGTCTGGCCCCGGGCTACTCCGTTCAGAAGATGATCGACTACCTGGAGCCGCTGCCGTTTTCCGGACACAAGCTCTATCCTCTCGCGGCCGAGTCGACCTCGATCCTGCGCCACTTCTACCCGACCCAACTGGCCAGCCTGATGATGACCAAGTACCGGGACGACTCCCGGGTTTCGGCCTACGCTTACCGCATCCCCTCCCGGCCGACCAACGAGGCCAACCTGCCGCGCTACCGGGAGTTGTTCAACCTCATCCTCCAGGACGAGACCTTTCAGCGACTGATGGCCGAGGCCGGACGGGCCGACGTGTTCTTGATGGGCGTCGGCGCCGTCGAGAGGCCCGATCCGGCGCTCAGCGCCTTTTTTGACAGTTACGGCCTTGAGCCCGAGGTTCTTATAGCCAAGGGCGCGGTCGGTATGATAAACTACCAATTCTTCGACGCCGAGGGGCGGGTGCTGAGCGCCGAGGAGTGTCCGGCGCTGGAACCCATCGGGGCGTCGATGATCAGCATACCGCTGAAAGAGTTTCAACGGGCGGCCAAAGCGTTCGGCCGCTCGGTAATAGCCCTGGCCGGCGCCAGCTACAAGCTGGAGGCGATTCGGGGCGCGCTTAAGGGTCGATTCTTCAACGTACTCATCACCGACGTGAACATAGCCGAAGGCTTACTGGCCCAC
Source organism: uncultured Thermodesulfobacteriota bacterium (assembly GCA_964634465.1). Lineage (GTDB taxonomy): Bacteria > Desulfobacterota > Desulfarculia > CAZWLY01. The sequence continues at coordinate 62,664 of CAZWLY010000004.1, forward strand.
GGCTGATTTGGCTCTGGTTCCGACCGCCGGCCGGTCGGAGGCTTTACGAGCGGCGGTTATGCGCCGCCCAACCTCCTGACTGTGGGGAGTGGCGTCCATGTCGCAACCGACTGGTGCTGAAAACGAAGTCATCCTGGAACTCAAAGACGTTAGCATGAACTTCGGCAAGGTAGCTGCTCTTTCCGGGGTTAGTCTCAAGGTCGAGAAAGGGCACATTCACTCGATCATCGGCCCCAACGGAGCCGGGAAGACGGTCCTTTTGAACTGCATCAACGGCCTCTACAAACCGCAACAGGGGGACATCTTTTTGAAAGGAGAGCGGATCAACCACCTCTCCCCCCACAAGCGGGCCACCCTGGGTTTGAGCCGGACGTTCCAGAAGATCGAGTTGTTCGGCGGAATGACCGTTCTGGACAACATCCGCCTGGGACGCCACATCCACCTCAACTCGGGCATGCTGGCCGGTTCGATCTATCTGGGCAAGACGGCCAAGGAGGAGCTCGAACACAGGAGGTTCATCGAGGAGAAGATAATCGATCTTCTGGAGATCGAGGCCATCCGTCACGCCGTGGTCGGGATGCTGCCCTACGGCTTGCAAAAGAGAGTGGAGCTGGGCCGGGCCCTGGCCCTGGAGCCGGAGTTGTTGCTCCTGGACGAACCCCTGGCCGGCCTCAACCTGGAAGAGGTGGAGGACATGGCCCGCTTCATCCTCGACATCAACGAGGAAGAGGACTGGCAGGTGACCTGCATCCTGGTCGAGCACGATATGGGTGTGGTCATGGACATTTCCAACAAGGTAAGCGTGCTCAACTTCGGCAACAAGATCGCTGACGGCACCCCCGAAGAGATTCAGAACGACCCTGCGGTTATATCGGCGTATCTGGGCGCGGAGGATATGTATGCCACACGGAGATAAGCTCCACGACACCGGCTTTGAGGTCACCGAGGATCTGACCCTCCCGAAGCTGTTTTTGGACCGGTGTAAGAAGTATGGCGCCAACAAGGTGGCCATGCGCGAGAAAGAGTTCGGTCTGTGGCGGCCGATCACCTGGCAGGACTACTACGAGAACGTCAAGTACCTGGCTCTGGGCTTGGTCGAGCTCGGAGTCAAGCCCGGCGACAAGGTGGCCATGATCGGCGACAACCGGCCCGAGGGTTTGTGGGCCGAGATGGCCACGCTGTGTATCGGCGGGGTGGCGGTCTGGTTGTTCCAGGACTGCTTGATGGAGGAGGTCAAGTACATCCTCAACCACTCCGACACCAAGATCCTGGTCGGCGAGGGGCAGGAGGAGGTGGACAAGGGGCTGTCCGTCTTCGACGACTGCCCCAACCTGAGTTACATCATCTGGGACGACCCCAAGGGCATGCGCCACTACCATCAGAGCTTTTTGAAATCGCTCAAAGAGGTCCAGGAGCTGGGCCGGGAGCTGGACAAGAAGCAGCCGACCCTCTTCGAGGACATGGTCAAGAAGGGCAAGGGCCACGACGTGTGCCTGCTATTCTACACCTCCGGCACCACCGACCTGCCCAAGGGCGCGCTGTTGACCCACTACAACATGCTCAAGATGGGGCAGAACCTGATGCGGGTCGATCCCTGCTACGAGACCGACGACTTCGTCAGCTACCTGCCCTTCGCCTGGATCGGCGAACAGATGATGTCCATTTCCTGCGGCCTCCAGGTCGGCTTCACCATCAACTTCCCCGAGGAGCCGGACACGGCCCAGGAAAACATCCGCGAGATCGGGCCCCACGTCATGTTCGCCCCGCCCCGGATGTACGAGGGGATGACCCGGACCGTCCAGGTCAAGCACCTCGACTCCACGCCGATCAAGAGGGGGCTCTACCGGCTGGCGACCAAGATCAGCTACGAGGTGGCCGAACGGAAGTTCGACAAGAAGCCGATCCCGGGTTGGCTCAAGTTTCTCCACTGGCTGAGCTACCTAGTGGTGCTCAAGAAACTCAAGGACCATCTGGGGCTGTCCCGCATCCGCCACGCCTACACCGGCGGTGCGGCCATGGGGCCGGACCACTTCAAGTTCTTCCACGCCCTGGGCGTCAACCTGAAACAGATCTACGGCCAGACCGAGATCGCCGGCATTTCGGTGGTCCACCGGGACGGCGACATCAAGTTCGACACCGTGGGAACGCCGCTGCCCGAGACCGAGGTTCGGATCAGCGACGAAGGCGAGATCATGCAGAAGTCGCCCTCGGTGTTTCTGGGCTACTACAAAAACGACGAGGCCACGGCCAAGACCTTGAAAGACGGCTGGCTGTACTCGGGCGACAAGGGCTTCATCGATCAGGACGGCCACCTGGTCGTCTTCGACCGCTCCAAGGACGTCATGACCTTGAGCGACGGCTCGTTGTCCTCGCCCCAGTTCTTGGAGACCCGGATCAAGTTCAGCCCGTTCTTGGCCGACGCCTGGGTCATCGGACACGAGAAACCCTATGTCACGGCGGTGGTTTGCATCGACTACAACGTCACCGGCAAGTGGGCCGACGAGGAGGGGATCAACTACACCTCCTATCCGGAGCTCAGCCAGCACAAGGAGGTCTACGACCTGGTCGCCACCCAGATCGCCCAGGTCAACAAGGACCTGCCGCCGCCGGCCAAGATCAGGAAGTTCGTCAATCTCTACAAACCCTTCGATGCCGACGACGACGAACTGACCCGAACCCGGAAGCTGAAGCGGGCCGTGGTCAGCGAGCGTTACAAGGACATCGTCGAGGCAATGTATCAAGACGTGGATTCGGTTCACATGGATACCAAGATCAAGTACGAGGACGGCCGCGAGGCGCGGATCGTGACCGATCTGAGAATCCAAGAAGTGGAGGAATAGGAGACTAACGCATGGAACTGTTCCTGATGACTTTGGTCACCGGCATCATGGTCGGCGGCATCTACGCCCTGGTCGCGTTGGGGTGGACGATCATCTACAAGTGCTCCGGCGTCCTCAACCTGGCCATGGGCGAGTTGACCATGATCGGGGCCTACACCTCGCTCCAGTTCTATATGTGGACCGGCAACTTCATTCTGTCGCTGTTCCTGACGCTTTTGGTCGGCATCACTTTGGGCATCCTGACCGAGCGGATCTTCCTGGACAAGATGATCGGTGAACCCGTCTTGGCGGTGATCATGGTCACCGTCGGCCTGTCCTTCTTCTTCAAGGGCTTAGTCGAGCTCATCTGGGGCACCGACACCATGGTCTTCACCCCGGCCGTCTTCAGCCTCAAGCCCTACATCATCGAGTTGGGCGGGAACATGATCATCGTCGGTCGGGTCTACCTGTGGAGCTTCGTGGCCGCGATCATCCTTCTGGCGGTGTTCGTCGGCTTCTTCCAGTACACCCGCTGGGGGCTGTCCATGCAGGCCACGGCCGACGACGAGATGGCGGCCCTGTCTTTGGGCATCTCGGCCCGTTTCGTCTACGCCGCTTCCTGGGCCATCGCCTTCATGGCCGCCGGAGTGGGCGGCTGCCTGTTGGGCAACATCAACGGCATCAACATTTCGGTCAGCCACCTGGGCCTGATCGTGCTGCCGGCCGTGGTCCTGGGCGGGCTGAACTCCATTCCCGGGGCCATCGTCGGCGGTATCGTCATCGGCGTCCTGGAAAACTTCTCCGGGGCCTACCTGGACCAGTTCTTCCCCGGCGGCGTCAAGGAGATCGCCCCGTTCGTGTTCATGGTCATCATCCTCCTGTTCAAGCCCTACGGCCTGTGGGGTTGGGAACGGATCGAACGAGTCTAAGAGAGGGAGTGATACATGTCCTGGCTTCCCTGCGGCGTCTACCACGAGTACTACCGGCAGGACCACAGTTGGTGGCAGACCAAGTTCGTCCGGGGGAAGATGATTCTCCTGGGTCTGCTCATCTTCGGCGTCATCCCCGCCTTCGCCGACAACTACAGCCTGGGCGTGCTGACCGAGGTGGCCTACACCGCGCTGGGCGCGTTGGGCGTCCAGCTCCTGATCGGCTTCTGCGGCCAGATCACCCTGGGCCACGCCGCCTTTTTGGCCGTCGGGGCCTACACCTCGGCCTTGCTGATGCTCCAGCTCAACGTGCCATATCTCCTCACCTTCCCCGCGGCCGGCCTCGTGGCCGGAATCTGGTCGGTCATCTTCGGCCTGCCGTCGGCCCGGGTGAAGGGCTTCTATTTGATCATGACCACCATGGCCGCCCAGTTCATCACCGTCGATCTGGTCATCACCCAGTACGTCTCCCAGGTCGGCGGCCGGGGCCAGGCCTTCTCCCTGCCGCCCGGCACGATGAGAATCGGCCCCTGGGTCATCGAATCGGACGTGTCGGTCTACTTGCTCATGGCCGCAACCCTGACCATATTGACCCTGGCCCTGGCCAACTTGCTCCGCAGCCGGGTCGGCCGAGCCTGGGTGGCGATCAGGGACAACGACATCGCCGCCGAGGCGATGGGCATCAACATCGTCTACTACAAGCTGGTCGCCTTCTTCGTGGCCGGATTCATCGGCGGTGTGGCCGGTGCGGTGGGCCTGTCCCGCTTGTCGGCCGTCTCGCCGGAGCACTTCACCTGGTTCCTGTCGTTGTGGCTGGTCGGCGTCATTCTGATCGGCGGGGTCGGGTCCATTTACGGCGTCTTTTTCGGTTCGCTGTTCATGGTGCTGGTCATGGAGGCTCTCCAGTTCGCCCTGGTGCCGCTGACGCCGATCTTTCCCCAGTTGGCCATGAAGTTCCTGTTCGTCAAAGAGGCTGTCTTCGGTCTGGCCATCGCCCTGTTCCTGCTCTATGAGCCGAACGGGTTGGCCTATCGCTGGTGGCAGATCAAGAACTATTTCAACCTCTGGCCTTTCTCGTACTAGTAAACTGGCAAAAAAGGAGGTGTCCGCGGGGGTTAAAAGCTGGGTCACTGTTACTGGGTAAAGCACAGAGCAAACCATCCAAGGGGGTGAAAACATGCGACGCAAATGGTTGGTTTTAGTGATAGGCATTGCTCTGGCCCTCGGGCTGGCCGCCTCGGCCGGTGCGGCCGACGTCATCAAGGTCGGGGCCATCAACGACATGACCGGCGCCACGTCCGACGTGGGCAAGGACTACGCCCTGGGCATCGCCGAAGCAGTGGCCTACGTCAACGACACGGGCGGTATCAACGGCAAGAAGATCAAGCTGATCCAGATGGACTACGGCTACCGGATTCCGGAGGCGATCACCATCTACAAGCGATTCAGGGACCTGGACAAGGTCATCGCGGTCCAGGGTTGGGGCACCGGCGATACCGAGGCTCTGTCCCCGACCGTCACCCGCGACAAGATGCCCTACATCTCGGCCTCCTATTCGGCCCACCTGACGGCCCCCAAGCCCTGGGTGGACAAGAAAGGCAAGAAGCATCAGGGCACGCCCTACAACATTTTCTTCTCCTCGGACTACTCCTCCAACGCCCGCGGCGCGCTGACCGCCTGGTACGAGAAGGTCTGGAAGAAGCACCCGGACTACGGCAAGCGCAAACCGAAACTGGTCTGCTTCTATCACTTCGCCCACCCCTACTGCTCGGCGCCCATCGCGGCCATCAAGGACCACGCCAAGCTGCTGGGCATGGAAGTCGGCAATGATCAGAACGTCAGCCTGGTGGCCATCGACACCAAGAGCCAGGTCCTGGCCGCCCGCAAGGAGAAGGCCGACGTCATCTGGCACGGCAACACCACCATGAGCGTTTCGGCCGCCATCCGCGACTGCTACGCCCTGGGACTGAAAGTCAGCCACATCATCAACAACTGGGGCTTTGACGAGAACCTGCCCCGACTGGCCCAGGAGGCGGCCGAGGGCGCCATCGGCATCGCCCAGTGTCCGTTCTACGGCCAGAAGGTGGCCTTGATGGACAAAGTCGTGGCCTACGCCAAGAAACTCAACCCCGGCGTTCCCCAGAGCAAGCGTCTGATCAGGACGCTGCAGGGTTGGGCCAACGTCCTGTTGATGGCCGAGGGCATGAAGCGGGCCGACAAGGCCGGCGACCTGACCGGCGAGGGGATCGTCAAGAAGGGCTTCGAGACCATGCGCGGCTGGAAGATGGCCCTGGGCGGCGTGGCTCCCTTGACCTATACCGCCGACGACCATCGTCCCCAGTCGACCATCAACGTCTACCAGTACTCCAAGGGCAAGTTCAACCTTCTCGACAAGGTGGACCTGAAGGCCCGTTGGCCCGAGAAGTGGGACAAGGAGTGGTTGGGCTGGTAGTGAACGAGACGCGACCCGCCTCGAGCGGGCGGGTCGAAACGCTGATTATCGACGAGGTTAAGGAGGCTTAATTGGAAGCCCAAGCCCAGGCGACGAAGCCCGTTCTCCAGATCAACAACATCGAGGTCAAGTACCACGAGGTTATCCTGGTCTTGAAGGGCGTCTCCATCGAAGTCCCCGAGGGGCAGGTGGTGGCCTTGCTCGGCGCCAACGGGGCCGGCAAGTCCACCACGCTGAAAGCCATATCGGGGCTTTTGAAGCACGAGGACGGCGAGGTGACCGACGGCGCCATCGAGTTCATGGGCGAGCGCATCGACAAGTATAACGCCGAGCAGATCGCCCGGATGGGCATCGTCCAGGTCATCGAGGGCCGGCGGGTCTTCGAGCACCTGACCGTGGAGCAGAACCTCAAGGTCGGCGGCCACCTCTCCTCGGCCAAGAAGATCAAACAGGGCCTGGAGATGGTCTACGAGTACTTCCCCCGTCTCAAGGAGAAGCGCAACGAGACCGCCGGGTTCATCAGCGGCGGCGAACAGCAGATGTGCGTCGTCGGCCGGGCGCTCATGACCCAGCCCAAGCTGATGCTCTTGGATGAGCCGTCCATGGGCCTGGCTCCGCTTCTGATCCGGGAGATCTTCAACATCATCACCCGGCTCAACAAGCAGGAGGATATCTCCATCCTGCTGGTCGAGCAGAACGCCAAGTTGGCCCTGAACGTAGCGCCCTACGCCTACGTGATGGAGACCGGCCGGATCGTGATGGACGATACCTCGGAGCGGTTGATGGAGAACCAGGACATCAAGGATTTCTACCTGGGCCTGACCGACGTCGGGGGACGCAAGAGCTTCCGGGACGTCAAACATTACAAGCGCCGGAAGCGGTGGCTGACTTAAATCTCTCAGGAGATAAGGAGGATATATGTCTCGGGCTAAAATCGCAGTTCTGGCCCTGATGGTCGCCCTGGCGGTGGCGTTCACTTTGCCCGCCGCGGCCTTGGCTGCCGGAAAAGACTACCGGATCACAACCGTCGTCGCGCCGATGGTCGGCCTGGAGCGGGTCGAGGTTCAGAACTACTTCGGCTTCTGGATCGGCACCAAAGAAAAACCGAAAGAGAAAGGCCACGCGCCCCTGGTGCTGGCCTTTGTGTTCAATATCATGAACCCCAACTCGATCCCGGTGAAGCTGGAGAACTTCAAGTACACCGTGGCCTTCGAGGGCTACGACATGAACACGGCCATCTACACCAACCCGATGTGGATTCCGGCCGGCAAGACCAACCAGCTTCGGGTGGTGATGACCTTCTCCTCCCGGGCCGCGCTTCTCAACCTGCTGGTCACCTCCGGCTTCAAGCTCAAGGAGCAGGGCGTCAAGGCTCCGGCCTTGATCAAGAAGTGGTGGACCACGATTCCGGACATGGCCTTCCCCATCGAGATCCACAGCGGTACGGCTTTGTTCAGCTATGAGGGCGGCGAGGTGACCTCCACCTTCGTCGGCAGCTTCGGCGGCAAGTAGCCGCAGCTACCACCCGCGATCGTCCGGCCCCCCGTCGAACCCTCGGCGGGGGGCCGGCCTGTGATACGTCAAGACGAGCCCAACTCGGCCGGCTCGACTTTTCCCCTTGAGCGCGGCGGCGCTCGATCGCTCCCCAAACGGATGGAGCCGCCATCCCTTTCAGGGCGGGAGAATCAGCCCCGGGAGGCGCGCCCGATCACTCCAGGTCCTTGGCCGCCAGGATCAGCCCCAGGCCGTCGGCCTTCTCGATCGCCCTGATGACGGCCCGCTCCAAGACCTCGGCCGCCAAAAGACCCAGGGTGTGGATGTCGGCCTCGACGCCTTCCGTCTCACCCGGCACGGACAGGGCGATGACCAGGTCGCCGTCGGGCATGGTGCCGTAGGGCCGGATCACCCGGCTCAAGCCCAGTTCGGCCATCTGGGCCATGCGCATGCAGCCGCTTCTGGTCAGCCGGGCGTTGGTCGCCACCAGGGCCAGGGTGGTGTTCTCCGGCGACCAGGGGTTGGTCGTCTCGCCGGCCTTGATCCGGGCCTCGGTGTCGGCGAATTCCTTTCCATCGGGCGAGGTTCTGGCGCCGGCCCGAACGAGGCCGGTTTTGGGATCGACCACGTCGCCGAAGGAGTTGACCGCGACCAGCCCGCCGACGATGAGGCCGCGGGGCCCGAAGACCGAGGCTGTACCCAGTCCGCCCTTGGTCGCCTGGTTGACGCCGTAGAGTTTGCCCACCGTGGCCCCGCAGCCGGCCCCGACCGAACCCTCGGCCACCGCTCCGGCGGCGGCGTTTCGGCAGGCCTGCTCGGCCATCTCCGGGCCGGGCCGGGTGAAGGCGTCGCCCAGCTTCAGGTCGAACAGGGCGGCGCAGGGAACGATGGGCACTCGGGTTACGCCCACGTCGAAGCCGACGCCCCGCTCCTCCAGGTAGTCCAGCACTCCCTGGGCCGCGCCCAGGCCGAAACCGCTGCCGCCGGTTAAGAGCACGGCGTGGACCTGGCTGACGGCGTGACCAGGGGTCAGCGCTCCCATCTGGCGCATGGAGGTCGAACCGCCCCGGACCGACCGGCCGCCGACGGCGCCGCCGGGGCAGAGGATGACGGTCAGCCCGGTGGCGGCCTCAAGGTCCTCGGCGTGGCCGACCTCGATTCCCGGCACGTCGGTCAGTCCGGACATACTTCCCCCAGAATCGGTAATGATTGGATCAGGATTCACTAGACACCGCTCCGGCCGGGGCTGTCAAGGCCCCTTGATCGGCGTTGGGCCAACAGGTATGATTTATCCACGGGAGGAGGAGCTATGGACGAGGTTCGGGTGGTTCTGGTCACGGCGCCCGACATGGAGACCGGGCTGAAGATCGGGCGGACGCTGGTCGAGGAGCGGTTGGCCGCCTGCGCCAACATCATCCCCGGCCTAAGATCCATCTATCGCTGGCAGGGCGCAATCGAGGACGACCCCGAGCTGTTGATCGTCATCAAGACCCGCGCCGGCCTGGTGGACAGGCTGGCCGACCGGGTCAAGAAGTTGCACCCCTACGAGCTGCCCGAGGTGGTGGCGCTGCCGGCGGTGGGAGGGCTGGGCGAGTATCTCGACTGGGTCATCGATGAGACCGAGACGAACTGAGGGATCAACGACTTCATGAGTCGGCGGTTGTAAACCGGCGGGGGAACCATCTCAAGAGGGAGGGGCGTTATGAAACGGCTTCTTGTTTTGGTCATAGCCCTGGCGCTGGTCCCGGGGCTGGCCGGATGCGCGGCCAAGTATCAGGATCGACCGGTCGGCTTCAGCCAACCCGGCCCCAGCCAGACCTATCACGTCACCGTCCGCCACGTGCCGGGCATGAAGTTCATCTTCAAGCCGGATACCCACGGCTATTACCTCTCTGCTTACAAGTTCGAGGACCTGGTCAAGACGCCGCTGTTCAAAAAGGCCGGCGGGCCGGCCATCGGCCTCTATTACGACCAGGTTTGGCTGGACAAACTCCCCCTTGTCGACGACGACCCCAAGGGGCGTTACCTCGAAATCGGCCTTCGGACCAGAGAGCTTTTCGATCCGCCCCCAGGCTACCGGGTCAAGATTCTGCCGCCGGCCAAGGTGGCGGCGGCCATCCACCGGGGCCAGATCAGGGATTGTTGGTTCGCCATGAAGGCGATCGAGGAATACATCGCCGCCAACAAGCTCAAACGGGCGCCCGGCCCGGTGCGGGTGGTCTACATGACCCTTAAGCCCGGCCAGAAGGAAAGCCGGTTGTTGACCGAAGTCCAGGTGCCGGTCTGGTAGCCTTCGAACTGGACGGGCTGCGCCTTTCAGCCGCCCTGGCCGGAGACTGGGCCGGGGTGGCTTCGTTATGGCGCCGGCTTCTGGCCGAGCTTTTGGCCGGGATAGACTCTCCGGCCGACCCGGAGCAAGTCGCCAGCGAGTTCGAAGCCGAAGCGTGGCTGATCGATCTTCGCCGGCAGTGGCCCGGCCTGGACTCGGCCGCCAGACGCCGGGCCTGGGACGAACTGGCCGATCGGCTGACCAAGGCGGCCTACGCCACCCGGCCGTATTGCATCCGTTGCGGACGCTGCTGTCTGTCCGGCGGGCCGGCTCTTCTGGCCGGAGAGGGCGGGCTGATCGAACCGGGCGGGCCGCTTCACGGCCGGGTTTACACCCTCCGGGCCGGCGAGCCGGTGATGGACGTTCGTCGGGGCGGGGTGCGCGTCATTCGCCGGGAGCGGATCAAGACCCAGGAGATCGAGGGGGCCTGCGTCTTCTATCGGGCCGATGAAGGCTGCACCATCTATGAAGACCGGCCCGAGCAGTGCCGCCGGTTGGAGTGCTGGAATCCCGACTCGTCGGCCGAGGCGTCCCGGGGACCGTTTCTGGACCGCCGGCGAGCCCTGGCCGGCCGCCAGACCAGCCTGGCCTATCTGGCCGCCCATCAGGCCCGCTGCCCGGCCGAGGCGGTCCTGCCCCTGGCCGAGCAGGCGATCGGTGACGCCGAGGCCCGCCGGCGATTGGCCGATATGGTCGGTTTCGACCTCCACGTCCGCCAGTTCGCCCTGGACAGGGGCGATTTGAAGTCCGAGGAGCTGAACCTGGTTTTGGGCCGTCCTCTGGTCGCCGTCCTGTCCCGGCTGGGCTGGCGGGTGGAGACGGCGGACGGCCGCCTGGTTTTGCTTCCCGCCCTGGACTCGGATTGACGCCGCCCGGCGTCTGATCCTCCATCGTTCGCCGCCCGGCCGCTCATTGCTTGACAACGTCTCGGTCATGGCAGACGATTAAGGCAGGCGCGGCCGGCCGCGCCTGCGGGGGAGAGTGTGGACCGAGAGATCATCGACCAGACGCTGAAGCTGCTCGAAGAGCCCGGCGACGTCAGCCGCAATCGGGCCTTTTACCGCTTCGTCCAGCCGGAAGACCAGCGGGCCTTCCGCCTCTACCGGCAGGTCGTCTCCTTGGAGGACGAGTTGCTCGCCGCCGGTGGCCAGGGCCGGGTGGAAATCAGCCGGGCCGATGAGAACCGGGTGGTGGTCCGCCTGGAGAACCGGCCGCTCAGATACATCCGGATGAGCTTCCTGCCCAGAGAGATCTTCGCCCGCCTCAGCCAGCGTCTGGCCGCTCGGGGAGTGACCCTCCAGAGTGCTTTGACCTGATCGACGACATTCCCAGGAGAGGATCATGACCGCCCGTGAGAGCGCAGACTATCTGAAGCTGGATCTGGCCGGGCATCGCCTGACCGCCGCCTGGGCCGCTCCCGACCGGGCCAGGGGGGCGGTGGTCATCGCCCACGGCCGGGTCAACGACCTCGACCACCCCTCGCTTATCGCCGCGGCCAAGGCGGCCGTCGAGGCCGGCTGGGCCGCGCTGCGGTTCAACTTTCCCTACCGGGAGCGGGCCCCGCTGCCCGGCGGTGTGAGCGCCGAGCCGGACCACTTCGGGACGCTGATCGCGGTCCACCGGGCCGCGGCCGAGTGGGCTCTGAGTCGGACCGGCGGCCGGCTGGTCATGGCCGGCAAGTCGCTGGGCGGCCGGAGCGCGGCGGCGGCGGTCAAGGGCGGCCACGGCGTCGCCGGGCTCTTCTTTCTCGGCTTCCCGCTCCACCCGCCGGGGAGGTACGATCAGGTTCGGGCCGAGGCGCTTGCCGGACTCGACCGGCCGATGCTGTTCATCCAGGGCGGCGACGACGAACTGTGCCGTCTGGATCTGCTTCGGGACGTCATCGACCGGCTCGACCCCAGGCCGGCCCTGGCGGTCATCGAGGGCGTCGGCCACGGTTTTGACGCCCCGCCCGGCGACCCGCGTCCACCCGAGGAGATCATGGCCGGGATCGAGGCGGCGACCTACGATTTTTTGACTTCGCTCGATTGAAGCCGGCGTTGTAACGGGCGGCGGCAAGGAGGCGGTCCAGGGCTCGTGGCATCGCTTGCGGCCGGGCCTCGTCGCCTTCCTGCCGGTGAATCCGGCCCGTCGCGTGGGCTTGGTCCTGGCCGCCGACGCGGCCAAGGCCTCCGCGCCGAGGATCGCCTGCCCCCCGCACCCTTTTCAGCCCGGATCTGATCGTTCCGGTTTCGTCAGGCTGGTGAAGGGCATCGAGGGCGTCGAGAGCCGCCGTTCCAGGTAGCCGATCTTTGTGCCTGGCGGCCCGCCGGTTCGGGGCCGCCAGCTCTGGACCCGGTCAGCCGATGTGGGCCTTGATCTTCTCGGCCAGCTCGGTGATGGCGTCCATGTCGCCCGGCTCGACCGGCCACTCGTTGAGGCCGGAGAGGGCGTCGTCCTTTTTCCGCGGGATGACATGAAGGTGGAAGTGATTGATCAACTGGCCGGCCGCCCGGCCGTTGTTCTGGAGCAGGTTCAGCCCGTCGGGTTCGATCACCCGGCGCAGAATCCGGGCCAATCCCTGGGCGACCACGACGACCATCTGGAGATCCTCGGTGTCGATGTCCAACAGCGAGTCGGCGTGCCGTTTGGGGACGATGAGCAGATGGCCGTCATTGACCGGGTTGATGTCCATGAAGGCCAGCACCCGTTCGTCTTCGTAGACCTTGATTGAGGGGATCTCGCCGGCCACTATTTTGCAAAACAGGCAGTCGTACTGAGCGGCTTGGGTCGCGCCGGAGTCGTCAGCCATTTTTTACCTCCGTTGAATCAAAAGGGCGGCTTGGCCACGAAGTAGCCGAGTCCGCTCAAACCTAGAAAAGTTCCGAAGGGCAGGGCGGTTCGCCACCCGGCCCGTCCGGCCAGAATCATGATCAAGCCCACGATCACGCCTACGCCGGCCCCGACGACCACCGCTTCCAGGCCGACGGCCGCCCCCAACCAACCGCCCAGCGCGGCGGCCAGCTTGGGGTCGCCGCCGCCCATGCCCTCCCGTCGGGCCAGGAACCGGTAGCCCAGCCTGACTACGAGCAGCAGCCCGCCGCAGACGGCCGCGCCCAGCAACGAGGGGACCGGATCGCCCTTGGCCAGCCAGCGCCACAGCGGTCCGGCGGCCAGGAGCGGCAGGGTCAGGGCGTCGGGCAACAGACCGTGCTCCCAGTCGATGACTATCAGCGCCAGCAGCCCCATCGAGGCCACCAGCCCGACCGCCCAGGCCGGGGAGAAGCCGAGTCGGATCGCCAGAGCGAGGCCGAGCACACCGGCTGTAAACTCCACCACCGGCGTCCGCCAGCCGATGGGCGCCCCGCAGGTCCGGCAGCGGCCGCGAAGGGCCAAGTAGCCGGCGAGGGGGATCATCTCCCAGGCGGCCAAGCTTCGGCCGCAATCGCGGCAGGCCGAGCGCGGCCCGACGATCGACAGCCCGGCCGGCAGCCGGTCGGCCAGGGTGTTGACGAAGCTGCCCAAACAGAGCCCGATCAGCCCGGCGAAGGCGTATGTCAATCCAGGATCGCTCATCCCGTTTTTTCGATCCTGACCCCATAGGCGAACAAAGTCAAGAATGGGAAACCTTGGTCTGGTTTGGACGCCGGCGCTTGCGATTCCGGCTTTCCGGCGCTTTGATGGACAGAGACGGTTCGTGAGCGCCCCGGAGCGATTTTCGAGGAGGACGACCATCGGCGATTTGAGCCCCCATTTTTCCAGCCGGGAACTGGCCTGCCCCTGTTGCGGGCGGCTGGTGCTGTGGCCGAGGCTGCTATTGGCCCTGGAACGACTGCGTCGGTTGGCCGGCCGGCCGGTGTATGTCACCAGCGGCTATCGCTGCCCCGAGCACAACGCCGAGGTCGGCGGCGGCTTGAACAGCCGCCACCTTCTGGGTCAGGCGGCGGACATCGTCATCCACGGCCGCCACTGGCGAGAGGCTTACGCCCTGGCCTTGAAGGTGCCCGCCTTGGCTGAAGGCGGGATCGGGCTCTATCCGGAGGAAGGGTTCGTCCACGTCGATGTGAGGCGGGGCCGAGCCCGCTGGGCCCGGAAGGAGGGGCGGAACGTGGCGGTGGAGGTGGTGGTGGGGTGAGGCGAGTCATCCAAAAAGGCGGGCGGGCAGGGCGTCAAGAGCCCCTGAAAGCGTAAGCCCCTGTTTTTCACTCAAACGCCGGCCTCGGCCGCCTCACCGGCGCTCCCGGCGACGACGCCCCGCAGCCAGGAGCCCTCCCGCCCCAATCGCGGCCCGAGGACGATGGCGGTTTCTTTTCACGCTTGCTCCCCCAGCCCTTGGCCCGATTGACAAACCGCCCCGATTCTGGTCAATATTAAGTAGGTAATTCCTCAATCATGGGGTTGACTTAGTTGGACGAAGACATATCCGGCCAGCAACCATGGCTCAAACGACTCCTGTTAAGGCTTTTGGGCCAGCGCCCGCCTGAGAACGCCGCCGACCTGGAGCGGGAGATCCAGGTTCTGGAGGAGCGGGGCCTTCTGGGCGAGAGCGAAGGGGCGATGATCGAGTCGCTCCTGGAGTTCGGCGACACGTTGGCCCGGGAGGTGATGGTCCCCCGGACCGAGGTCCGGGCCCTGCCGGCGACGGCCAAGGTGGAGGACATCCTCGAGGTCGTCCGCACGTTCGGCCATTCCCGACTGCCGGTCTATCGCGAATCGGTGGACGACATCACCGGCATCCTCCACGTCAAGGACCTCCTGCCCCACTGGGGTGCGGTCGAGATCGAGCTGACGGCGCTTCTGCGCCCGGCCATGTTCGTGCCCGAGACAAAGCTGATCACCGATCTTTTGGCCGAGATGCGGGCCCAGCGCAGCCACATGGCCATCGTCATCGACGAGTACGGCGGCACGGCCGGCATTCTGACCATCGAGGACATCATCGAGGAGATCGTGGGCGAGATCCAGGACGAGCACGACGCCGAGGAGCCCCAACTGGTCAAGATCTCGGAGGATGAGATCCTGGTCGACGCCCGGCTGAGCGTGGACGAGATCGCCGAGCACTTCGATTTGGAGCTGCCCAAGGACGGGTATGACACCATCGGCGGCTTTGTCAGCGCCCAGGCCGGAGCGGTGCCCAAGCCCGGCCAGAGTATCCAGTTCGAAACCCTCACCCTGACCGTGGAGGAGGCCGACGAGCGGCGGATCAAGAAGATCAGGATCAGCCGCGCCCCGGCCGCCTGATCTCCTTCCCGTGCCGCCCAGAGCCAAAGAAGTGACCTTGGCCCGTCTGCTGGCCGCGTTGGCCTCGGGCGGGTTGATGGTCCTGGCCTTCCCCAAAATCGGCTGGCCCGTGGCCGGGCTGGTCGGGCTGATCCCGCTGCGCCTGGCCGTCGAGGGGCTCAACTTCAAGCGCGGCTTCGCCCTGGGCTTCGTCTACGGCTTGAGCTTCGGTTTCGGCCTCCTGTACTGGCTGGCCACCGTCATGACCACCTACGGCGGCCTGTCCGGCTGGCTGGCCGGCGGCATTCTGCTGCTGCTGGTGGCGGTTTTGGCTTTTTACCCGGCCGTTTGGGCCGGTTCGACGGCCGCCTTGGGCCGCCGGACGGGCGGCTCGACCGCCTTGTTCGGGGCCGCGCTGTGGGTCGGGTTGGAGTGGGTCAGGTCCTGGCTCTTGACCGGCTTCCCCTGGGAGGACGTCGGCTACCTGCTGACCCCGTGGCCGGTCTTCGTTCAGATGGCCGACCTGGGCGGAGTCGGCCTGGCCGGTTGGCTGGTCGTGTCGACCAACCTGGTTCTGGCCGAATGGCTGCTCCACCCCCGCCGGTTCAAACCGGCCGCGGCCTGCGCCCTGATCTGGGCGATCGCCTTCGGCTACGGCGTGTGGCGACTCGACGAGGTGAGGCACGCCGCCAGGGAAGCGCCCCAGGTCACGGTTCGGGTCGTCCAGGGCAACGTCGATCAAAACGTCAAGTGGGACGAGGCCTTCATTTCCCACATGGTCGAGGTCTACACCCGGCTCAGCCTCGAGCCTCACCAACCCAAACCCCGACTGGTGATCTGGCCCGAGACGGCCATGCCGTTCTACTTTCGTGACGACAGACCCGAGACCCACCAACTCTACGAACTGGCCCGTCGGCTCGACGGCTGGCTGCTTTTCGGCGCGCCGGCCTACGAGCAGGGGCCGGAGGGGGTCAGCTATTTCAACCGGGCCTACCTGCTCGATCCACAGGGCCGGCGAGCCGGCTACTTCGACAAGGCCCACCTCATTCCCTACGGCGAGTACGTCCCGTTTAGAGCCTACACCCCCTTCCTGAGAACGGTGGTCAAGCAGGTCGGCGACTACTCGGCTGGCCGGCCGGGCAAGCTGGTTAAGGCCGACTTCGCCGCCATCGGCGTCCTGATCTGCTACGAGTCCATCTTCCCGGAGCTTTCCCGAGCCCACGCCCGGGCCGGGGCCGGGCTGCTGGCCAACATCACCAACGATTCGTGGTTCGGTCGTTCCTCGGCCCCGTTCCAGCATCTGTCCATGCTCACCTGGCGGGCGGTGGAGGTCCGGCGGGCCGCGGCCAGGGCGGCCCAGACCGGCATCTCGGCCCTGATCGGTCCGGACGGCGAAATAATCAAAAGATTGGAGCTGGGCAAGGCCGGCCAGATCACCGGGGACTTGCCAATCCTGACAGAAAATACTATTTATCAAGGAGGAGGCTGGTTGTTCAGCCCGGCCTCGCTGATCGTCGCCTTGTTGGCGGCGGTATTCACCCGGCGCTTCAGCGCCCGAGAGAGGTATCATGATCTTAGGCTCTGAAAAAGAAGAGCTTTCAAGCCTCAAGAACCGACTCCTCACCCTCCGGAGTTATCTTTGACACGCCCAAAGTGAGGGCCGAGCTGGCCGAGATCGAGAAGCAGATGTCGGCCCCCGGCTTCTGGGACGACGCCGAGAAGGCCAAGGAAGTCGGCCGGCGGCGCTCCCGGCTCCAGGAACCCCTGGAGCGGCTGGATGCCATGGACGTCGAGGCCGAGGAGATCGAGATTCTCATCGAGCTGGCCGAGGAAGAGGACGACGAGGCCACCGGGCGGGAGGTCCGCGCCAAGCTTGACGCCCTGGCTTCACTCCTCGCCAAAGAGGAGATGGCCCGGCTGCTCTCCTCCCCCCAGGACCACGAGTCGGCCATCGTGGCCATCAACTCCGGCACCGGCGGCACCGAGGCCAACGACTGGACCGAGATGCTGCTGAGGATGTATCTGCGCTGGGCCGAGAAGCGCGGCTACAAGACCCGAGTCCTCGACTTGAACGAGGGCGACGAGGCCGGGATAAAGTCGGTCACCTTCACCGTGGACGGCGAGAATGCCTACGGCTACTTGAAGGCCGAGATCGGCATCCACCGCCTGGTTCGCATCTCGCCCTTCGACGCCTCCAACCGCCGCCACACCTCGTTCGCCTCGGTCTTCGTCTACCCGGACATCTCCGAAGACATCGACGTCGTCATCGACGACAAGGATTTGCGCATCGACACCTACCGGGCCTCGGGCGCCGGTGGCCAGCACGTGAACAAGACCGAATCGGCCGTCCGGATCACCCATCTGCCGACCGGCATCGTCGTCCAGTGCCAGAACGAGAAGAGCCAGCACCGCAACAAGGACATGGCGATGAAGGTCCTCAGGGCCCGCCTCTACGAACACGAACTGGCCAAGCGCCGCGAGGAGGCCGACAAGGTCCACGCCGCGAAGAAGGAGATCACCTGGGGCAGCCAGATCCGCTCCTACGTCCTCCAGCCCTACCGGCTGGTCAAAGACCACCGCACCGGGTATGAGGCCGGCAACGTGGACGCCGTTTTGGACGGCGAGTTGGACGAGTTCATCCAGGCCTGGTTGCTCCAAAGGGCCGCCGAAGAGGCGGATGCCGGCTAATCCGTCCGGATCACGGTCGGCCCCGGCCCGGGTCTCGCTGGCCCGTTGTCCCGACTACGACCCCGGCCGGGTGGTCGAGGCGGTGGAGGCGGTGCTGTCCGAGCTGGAGCCGTTGCCCCTGCCGGCCGGCGAGCGAATCCTACTCAAGCCCAACTGCCTCTCCTCCAACCACGACCCCGAGGCCGAGGTCAACACCAGGGCCGAGGTGGTCGAGGCGGTGGGCCGGTATCTGAAGGCCCGCCACGACGCCAGGTTGGTCATCGCCGATTCGGCCGGGTTGGGTTCCTACGGCCGGTCCCGGAAAGCCTACCGACGCATGGGCCTGCCGGCCGTGGCCGAGCGGCTGGAGGCCGAGCTGGCCGACATCGACGGCGAGGGGCTGGGTCTGATCGAGCTAGCCAGCCCCTCGGGCCTGGTTCTCGATCGTTTTCAGGCCACCGACCTGTTGCTTCGGGTGGACGCCGTGGTCAACATCCCCAAACTGAAGACCCACCTCCTGACCGGGCTGACCGGCGCGGTCAAGAACTGTCTCGGTCTCCTGCCCGGCGGGTTGAAGCGGGAGGTTCACGTCACCGCGCCCGCGGGACCGCTGTTGTCTCGGGCCCTGGTCGATATCTACGCCGCCGTCAAGCCGGCGCTTCACGTCATGGACGCCGTCATCGGCATGGAGGGCGCCGGACCCGCTCAGGGCAAGCCCAAGCGGCTCGGTTGGCTGATGGCCTCGGCGGACGGTGTGGCCCTGGATTTCACGGCGGCGACGATGATGGGCTTGAAGCCCGAGCGGGTGGCGAGCATCGCCGCCGCCGCGGCGGCCGGGTTGGGTGCGGGGCG
Organism: uncultured Thermodesulfobacteriota bacterium; assembly: GCA_964634465.1. GTDB lineage: Bacteria > Desulfobacterota > Desulfarculia > CAZWLY01. The sequence goes on from CAZWLY010000004.1 coordinate 81,402, forward strand.
GCGATCGGAAATCGAGCTCGTCGGGGCCGACTGGGCCGAACTGCCGGCGACCGGCTTCAGGCGGGCCTTTTCCGGCCTGCAGACCTGGCTGGCCTGGTTCATGCCTCGGACGGCCTCGGGCAAGATCGTGGACTGGTTCACCGAGGCCAAGCCCCGACCCCGCCATGAGAAGTGCGATCAGTGCGGCGAGTGCGTGGCCGCTTGCCCGGTGGACGCCCTGAGCTTCGTCGATGAGCGGCTCTCCGTGACCCGGTCGAAATGCATCGAGTGTTACTGCTGTCTGGAGCATTGCCCGTCGGGCGGGTTGTGGGCGCCGCGGAATTTGATGCAGAAGCTTCGGGGCCGGCCTTGACACCGCCGAGGGGCCGGGACTAATCTCAAACCATGAAAACGATTCGCACCTGGGCGCTCATATCGATCGTGACCGTAGCGTCGGTCGTGCTCTTTGCCGGCCAGAGTTCGGCTTTGACCCAGGCCGCCGCCGCCCAGATCAGAGCCGTGGCCGATCCGATAATGGACAACATCCTCTCCGCTTTGGCCAAGGGCGACTACCAGGCCTACCTGAAAGACATGGACGCCAACATGGTCAACCTCCAGCCTCGCCCGGTGTTCGACCAGAGCCGCCGCCTTCTGGAAGAGAGGATCGGCCGCTTCGTCTCCAAGGAGTTCGTCAGCGTCACCGAGGTCGATCGGTTCTACGTCGTCCAGTACTCGGGCTTCTTCACCCGGGCCAAGGAGCAGGTCTCCATCCGACTGGTGTTGGTCAAGACGGACAAGGGCCACCGGGTGGCCGGTCTGTGGTTCGACTCGCCCTCCCTTCGCCAACCCTGAGTTGACCCTTCAAGAGACGGCCCCGCGCTGAAGAAGCGGGGCGACTTCGATTCGAGATCGAGGTTTTTAGCGCCAGGTCGAGACTTCGATCCGGCCGGGGGGCTAGCGAAAAACTTGCCGCGCCAGCCCGATTGCGGCGCTCGGGCGAAAAGACGTCGGTCCGCCCGCCGCGGCCAAGGCGAGCGGCCGGTCCAAGCCGGTCCGGCGGGTCATGGAGAATCGCCGGCGGGACCGGCCGCGGTCGCATCTTCCGCTCGGGTCGCGAGCAGTCCGTCCAAGATCTGGGCGGCGTCCCTGACGACGCCGGGACAGACGGATTCGAACAGTCCTTTGTCGGCCGCCTCTCGCCAACCGGCGCCGACGGCCAGATCGACGCCGAGCAGTTCGTTGCACACGATCGTCCCCCGCCGGGCCTTGAAACGCCTGACGAACTCGGCCATCAGCCGGTGAGTCTGGGACATGGCTTCATTCTCCGTTCCGGCCCTATCGGGTTCGAACCCCAGGATCATGAACACCCCGATCGAAGCGCCGCAGATGCCGCCGCGACCCATTCCGGCCCCGAAGGCCCGGCCCAACCTGATGGCCGTCTGGTGGTCGAGGCCGTAGCGCTCGCCAAAACTGGCGAGGATGGACTGGGCTCAACCGTAGCCCTGCCTCAACAGTTTCCCGGCTCTTTCTATCCGGTTCATTCCGTCGCTCCTTTTCTTCGGCCGGGGTCAGACGTTCTGCTTGCGCCCGGCGGCCACAAAGATGGAGACGGCCGCCCTCTCAGAGCCGCACTCCGAGGCGGCGCAGCAGTTCTGGCCCACGCTCTCCACGGCGGCGTCTTTCAGCCCGGCCGCCTTCAACCAGCCCGCCACTTCCTCCCGATCGAAGCCGGGCCAGCGGTCGTGTTGCTCTCTCAAAAGAAAGGCGTGGTCGTGCCGGTCGAGGTCGGTGATGACCATCACTCCGCCCGGTTTGAGAACTCTGGCCATCTCGGCCACGGCCGCCGGCGGCTCTTCGACGTGGTGGAGGTACATGTTGGCGAAGACGTAGTCCACCTCACCATCTTTGAGTGGCAGGTCGTTGCCGCCGCCCAGCCGGCACTCCACCCGGCCGGTCGAGCCGAACTTGGCCTCGAGCCGGTCGAGCATCTCCGGCGACCGGTCCACCGCGATCACGCTCAGGCCGGCTTCGATCAGGGCCTCGGTGACGAACCCGGTGCCGGTCCCGACGTCGGCCGCCGTCCGGCCCTCATCGACGCCGGCCGCGGCCAGGGCCTTGTCCCGAACGGCCTCGGAGAAGTAGCCGGCTCGCATCTCGTCCCACTTGTCGGCCACCGTGGCAAAGTAATCCCTGCTGTCCATCGACGATCTCCTCGGCGGCCGGTTTGACCGCCTCGATCCGGGCCGAGACTTGACACCCGCGCTGACGGTCGTTTTGCTCGACCGTGAGTCTTCGGGCCCCATGATTCCTCCTGGTGTCATATTTATTATTCCAGAATATTCGAACTTATGCTCCAAAAAAATCGGCCGGCCTCGATCAGCCTTGAATATCGACCACGCCGGCGCAGCAGTCCTGCATCAAAAATTTCAGGACCTCCTTGATCGCCCCGTAGTCGACCCGACAGCGCAGCATGCGGCCCTCCCGAGTCTGGCTGATCAGCCCGGCCGAGACCAGGTGGGCGAGGTGGTGCGACAGGGTCGATTGGGGGATGCTCAGATGGGCCTGGATGTCCTTGACCGGCAGCCCCTCGGGTCCGGCCTGGATCAGCAGGCGGACGGTCTTCAGTCGTACCGGATTGCCCAGCTCTGTCAGGCGCTTGGCGGCCAACTCGATCTCCATGAGACGGAAGATAAACCACCTGCCTCGATTTGTCAACCATATATCTGGAAGTATCGAAATAAGGCCGCGCGACAGCCGTTCGTCAGGCTTGGTTCGGCGTCGGGCCTTGTCGGGGGCGTGTCTCGACAACGCCGTCCGACAGGCGCGGTCCCTTCGCCGAATACGAGGCTAGTCGATCCGGTGGCGGATGATCGCCCCCTTGTCGGCCGACTCGGCCAGGCGGGCGTAGAGGGCCAGATAGCCGCTCGTGACCTTGGGCGGCGGGGGACGCCACCGGCTCAGGCGGTCTTCGATTTCCGCCTCGCTCACCTGGAGGCTGAGACGGCGGTTGGGGATGTCGATGGTGATCTCGTCCCCGTCCTCGACGGCGGCGATGGGACCGCCCTCGGCCGCTTCGGGCGAGACGTGGCCGACGAAGCAGCCGTTGTTGGTTCCGGAAAACCGGCCGTCGGTGACCAGCGCCGTCTTCAGGGCCAGGCCGCGGCCATAGAGGAGCTTCATCGGGATGGCCATCTCGCGCATGCCCGGCCCGCCCTTGGGGCCCTCGTAGCGGATGACGACCACGTCGCCGGCCTCGATCCGGCCGTCCAGGATGGCCTGGTCGGCCGCCTCCTCGGAGTCGAAGCAGCGGGCCCGGCCGGTGAAGGTGTGCATCGTCGGGTCGATGGCCGCCGGCTTGGTCACGGCCGAGTTCGGGGCCAGGTTGCCCCGCAGTACGGCCAACCCGCCCTGGCTGCGCCAGGGGTCGGCGAGCGGTCGGATGACGTTCAGGTCCGGGGACGGCGCGGCGGCCACGTTGTCGACCACGGTTTTGCCGGAGACGGTCATCGCCCGGCCGTGCAAGAGCGGCAGGAGTTCCTTCATCACCGCCGGCACGCCGCCGGCCCGGTGGAAATCGACCACGTTGGGCGCGGCGGCCGGGTTCATCCTGGCCAGGTGGGGCGTGCTCCGGGAGAGCCGGTCGAACAGCTCCAGATCGATCTCCGCCTCGGCCTCGTAGGCCACGGCCGGGATGTGCAGGGCGGCGTTGGTCGAGCCGCCGACGGCCATCATCACCCTGATCGCGTTCTCGATTGCCGGCCGGTTGATTATCCGCCGGGCGGTCAGCCCTTCCCGGACCATGGCCACGATCCGGCGGCCCGAGGCCTGGGCGGCCCTGAACCGGTCGGCGTGGGTGGCCGGGATGGTGGCCGTGCCGGGCAGGCTCAGGCCCAACGCCTCGGCGGTGCAGCACATCGAGTTGGCCGTGCCCATGAATGAGCACGAGCCGCAGGTCGGCACGGCGCAGTCTTCGAGCCGGAGGTAGGTCGCCTCGTCGATCTTGCCGGCCTTGAGCATGCCCAAGGCTTCGGCCAGGGAGGTGGTGTCCGAGGCCCGGCCGTCGAACTCGCAGCCGCCCTCGGCCGGGCCGCCGGCGACCAGGATGGCCGGCACGTCCAACCGGGCGGCGGCCATGAGCATGCCGGGCACGATCTTGTCGCAGGAGCCCAACAGAACCACGCCGTCCAGCCGGTGGGCCTGGACCATCATCTCGACGCTGGCCGCGATCAGCTCCCTGGAGGGCAGGATGAAGCGCATCCCGCCGTGGCCGTTGGCGATGCCGTCGCAACCGGCGATGACGCCGAACTCGACCGGCGTGCCGCCGGCCTGGAAGACGCCCTGCCGGACGTAGTCGGCCACCTGTCGCAAGTTGTAGTGGCCCGGCACCAGGGTGTTCCAGGAGTTGGCAATCCCGATCAGCGGCCGTTCGAGGTCGTAATCGCTGTAGCCCATCGCCTTGAACAGCGAGCGAATCTTGGCCCATCTCGGCCGCTCGAGAATGTCTTTGCTGCGCCAGTGCATCGCGCTCCCTCCAGCGAGGTTGAGGATCGATACCCAATCATGGCCGGGCCGCCGCCGCCAAGTCAAGGCCGGCCGGGCTTAAGAGAGCGGCCCATCTTTTTCCTTGACCCGCTCGGAGCAAGCAATAATCCTTATTGGTGTTCGCCTGAAGGGAGGGACAAGGGAATGGGAGTCGTGATGAAAGGCTATGAGAGCCTCGCCCGGGCCGTGATCGACGGCGGGGCCAGGGTGGCCGCCTCCTACCCCGGCGGCCCGGCGACCGGGGTCGTCGAGACCCTGATCGAAGAGGCGGCCGGCGGCGGCCTCTATGTGGAATGGTCCAGCTCGGAGAAGGTCGCCTTCGAGGTCGCCCTGGGCGCCTCCACGGCCGGCGTCCGGGCGGTGATGGTTGCCAAGCACGTCGGCATCAACCACATCATCGACCCGTTGATGACGGCCAACCTGACCGGCGTCGGCGGCGGACTGGTCATCCTGGCCGGCGACGACCCCGGCTCGTACAACTCCCAGAACGAGCAGGACTGCCGGCCCCTCGCCGCCTGGGCCGAGATACCGATCCTGGAGCCGGCCACGCCCCAAGAGGGCTACGATATGGTCCGGGCCGCCTTCGAGCTCTCGGAGAGGTTCCGAACGGCGGTCATGGTCCGGTTCGTGGCCGACTACGCCGCCGCCTCCGGCCCGGTGACGACCGCCCCGCCCACCCCTCCGGCCGAGGCTCTGTTCGACGAGCCAGACCGTTACAAGTGCCTGCCGGCCGAGGTGGTCGGCCTCCACGCCGGGCTGCACCAAAAGCTCGCCGCCGTCGGCCGGGCCTTTGCCGAGCCGCCGCTGAGCGACTTCAACCGCATCGACGGCTCAGGCCGAAGGGGGATCATCGCCGCCGGCAGGCTGTCGGCCGGGCTCGAAGCGCTCATCGAGCCGGGCTCGATTCGGGTGCTGAAGCTGGGCACGCTCTTCCCGCCGCCCGAGGAGTTGATCGCCCGGTTCCTGTCCGATCTGGAGGTGGTCTACGTCCTGGAGGAAGTCGAGCCGTTCATCGAAGACCGGGTCCGGATCGTCGCCCACAAGGCCGGGCTCAAGATCGAGGTCAGGGGCAAGACCACCGGCCATGCGCCCTGGGAGGGCGACTTCAATTCGGGCAAGCTGGTTGGGTTCCTGACCGAAGAGCTGGGATTGGACATCGAGGCCGAAGCCGGGCCGGCCAGGAAGTTTCCCAGCCTCCAGCCGTTGGGGCGGGGCTGTCCCTACCGCCCGTTTTTTGCGGCGCTCAAAAAAATCGTCGAGGAAAAGGGGCTCGAGCGGCCGATCGTGGTCGGCGAGACCGGCTGTCTGGTCCGGCTCAACAACCCGCCCCTCAAGATGCTGGACATCAAGTTCTCCATGGGCTCGGCCGTGGGTGCGGCCTGCGGCCTGAGATGGGCCGGGGTCAAGGGGCCGATCGTGGCCGCCATGGGCGATTCGGTCTTCTTCCACACCGGGATCAACGGGGTCATCGACGCTGCCAATTCCCAGGCCGACATCGTCATCGCCGTCATGGACAACGGCACGGTGGCCTTGACCGGCTTCCAGGAGCGGATCGGCAGCGGCAGGACGGCCATGGGCGAGCCGGGCCCGACCATCTTGCCCGAAAAGGTCGCCCAAGGGCTGGGCTTGAACTACGTCAAGGCGGTGGACGCCTTCGACGCTTCCGCCCTGGAAGAGACCTGGCGGGAGTGCCTGGGCCGGCGGGGGCCGTCGTTCGTCGTCGTCCGGGGCGAGTGCCCCTACATCGAGACCAAGCGCTGCCAGGTCGGGCCCGAGGAGGGCGACTAGCTTCGGCCGGCGACGAGATCGATCAGCTTCAACAGCGCTCGATCCCGCTCCTTGATCGCCCGTTCGAGCTTTTCCTGCGGCCAGTCATAGAAGCCGCGGCCGGCCTTGGCCCCCAACTCCCCTTGTTCGACTTTGCGCCTCAAGAGCGGCGAGGGGGTCGTCCGGTTGTCGAGGTGGGACAAAAGATAGTCCTGCACGCTCAGGGTGATATCCAGCCCGCCCAGGTCGGCCCGCTCGAGCGGTCCCATCAGGGCCAGTCTCAAGCCGAAGCCGTATCTGACCACCTTGTCCACGTCCTCGGCGGCGGCCACGCCGCTCTCCACCAGGCTCATCGCCTCCCGCTGGAGAGCGTGTTGCATTCGGTTGCCCAGAAAACCGGGGACGTCCTTGTCCACCCTGATCGGTTCCTTGCCGATGGCGGCCATGATCGCGATCGCCTGCTCGAAGACCTCGTCGGCGGTGAACCGGCTCCGGACGATCTCGACGCAGGGCAGGATGTGGGGCGGGTTCCAGAAATGTGTTCCGACCAGCCGCTCGGGGCGCTTGAGGGGCTCGGCGATGGCGCCGATGCTGATCGCCGAGGTGTTGGTGCACAAGACGGCCTCGGCCCCGACCAAATCCTCCAACTCGGTGAACAGGCGGCGCTTGATATCGAGGTCCTCGCTGACCGTCTCGATGACGAGATTAAGGCCGGCGGCGGCCGAGGCCAGATCGGGGCGCAGCTCGATATTGGCCGCGGCCGACCTGGCCTGCTCCGGGCCGATCAGGCCCAGCTCGACGAAGACGTCCAGGTTGCTTTCGATTCGCTTCGGGGCGCTGTTCAGGGTTTCGGGGTTCGCATCGAAGAGGTTCACCCGCCAGCCGCCGACGGCGAAGCACTGGGCGATGCCGTGCCCCATCGTCCCGGCGCCAATGATTCCGACGGTCTCGGCCTTTTCTCCCGCCATGTTCACTCGCTCCGTTCGTTTTGTAGGGCGAAAACAAAAAAGTAAAGGGTGGTCGATTCCTGGCCCGCGCCGGCCATGTTAGCCAATCGGCCGGGGTTTGTCACCCGGCAACGGCCGGCCCGGAGGCGTGGCCGGCGGCCGGTCGAACCGGACGCCGAGACAAGGCGCGGCGTGTCCGCCAAGGGAACGGCGGGGCGGTCAATTTTATTAAGATCGCTATGATGATCGGTTGAAAGAAAAAAGCGGGTGCGCGGTCAAATCCTGTTTTGAGCGGCGGCAAAATGTGTTATGGTTGTAATCTGAAATTTCAGATTACAGTGCGGGGAGCGATGGCGGCGGTGACCAAACCCCTGATCGACGTCTCGAACATCAACGAGAAGGTCTATCATTTCCTGAAGGACCGCCTGCTCGACCTGACCTTTCCGCCGGGTCACAAGATCAACCTCCGCCGCCTCCAAAAAGAGCTGGGCGTCAGCTACACCCCGATCAAGGACGCCATATTCCGGCTGGCCGGCGAGGGTCTGGTCGAGGTCAGCTCCCGCCGCGGCACCTTTGTCAAGCAGGTCAGCGAACGAGACATCAGGGAGATCGCCGAGACCAGGATCATTCTCGAAACGGCGGCGGTGGACCTCATCGCCGAGCGGATCAGCGACGAGCAATTGGCTGAGCTGAGGCGGCTCTTCGAGGCCACGCTGGATCAGAACACCTACTCGGACTATCGGCTGTTTCTCAAGCGGGACAACCAGTTCCACTTGGCGATCATCAGGTTCACCGGCAACCAGCGGCTGTTGACCATCTACGAGCACTTGAACGCCCACATGCAGATCATCCGCTTCCGCTTCGCTCCCAAGAGCCAGATAAGACTGGGGAACACGGACGAGGCGCACAGGCGGATTCTCGAGGCCCTGGAGGCGCACGACGCCCGACGGGCCAAGGAGGAGTTGACCACTCACTTGATGACGGCGCGGGACGCCTTTTTGAAGCAGGGAGCGAATAACTGAGACCCGCCGGGAATCCGACGGCCGCCGCGGCCGGAGTTTGGGGGTGAGGCCGGGGGCGGCTCTTTGGTAAAATGGTTGGGAACGGGCGCCGGGGGGGAAGGTCGGCCGACTCGACGCCGGCGCGCGCAAGGCTTTCTTTCAACAACAACAAACGAGGGAGGCTTTCATGTCAAAGAAGGCGGCATTCTTGGTAGTGGTGCTCCTGTGTGCGGCTCTTGTCGCCCCGGCGGCCCAGGCCGGGACCAAGTTCCTGCGGATGGTCTCCGGACCCGAGGGCGGCTCGTGGTACCCGTTGGGTTCGGCGATGATGACCATCATCCAGAAAGAGCTGGGCATTTCCACTTCCAACGGTCCCGGCGGCGGGGTGGGCAACTGCAAGGTGGTCAACGCCGGCCGGGCCGATTTGGGCTGGACCTACACCCACACCGCGTACAACGCCTACAACGGCCGGGGTAAGTTCAACAAGAAGCACACCAACCTGCGCCACCTGATGTCACTCTATCCGGGCGTCTTCCAGATCGTCGTGCCCAAGAAGAGCGACATCAAGAGCGTGGCCGACCTGAAGGACAAGCGCATCGTTCCGGGCAAGATCGGGTTCACCGGCACCGCCATCGCCGAGTTGGTCCTCAAGGCCTACGGCCTGTCCTTTGACAGCATCAAGAAGAGCGGCGGCTCGGTCAGCTACGTCGGCTACTCCGACTCGGCCGCCTTGATGAAGGACGGCCATTCCGACTGCTACATGGCCGTCACCTCTTGCCCCCAGGCGACGATCATCGACCTGGAGTTCCGGCCGGGGATCAGGTTCCTGCCCATCGACCCGGCCCACCAGAAGAAGGTCCGCGAACTCGAGCCCGGCCTGATGCCGACCGTCATCCCGGCCGGCGCCTACAAGAGCCTGGACCACGACGTTCCGACCGTGGGCACGGTGACCTCCATCGTCGTCAACAAGAACGTGCCCGACGACGTGGTCTACAAGATCGTCAAGACGCTTTACGCCAACTGGCCCGAGCTGGCCAAGGTCAAGAAGAAGGCCATCCAGGACAGCAAGCCCGAGAAGGCCCTCCAGGGCGCCAGCATTCCGGTCCACCCCGGTGCGCTCAAGTACTATAAGGAGATGGGCTACGCCAAGTAGGGCGAGTCGACCTTGAACCCAACGGCGCCGGTCCGGTTTCCGGTCAAGCCGGGCCGGCGCCTCGATCGAGCAGGGAGAGAATCGGCCGGTAAGAGGGACGCAATCTTAAGGAGGCGAGGGTGTCGGTGGAGCAACGAAGGCTCGAGTATCGCGAGGAGAAAAAGGAGAGTGTCCTCGAATGGCTGCTGAGTCGGAAAGACGGTCTCCTGCGCCATCCGCTGGAACTGTCCATCTGCTTGCTGTCCATCTGCTTGAGCCTCTACCATCTCTTCGTCGCCTACGCCGGCTCCCTGGAGGCCCACGCTTTTCGCTCCACCCACCTGGCCTTTGTGATGGTGATCTGTTTTTTGATCCGGCCGCTGGGCCGCAAATCGTTCACCGATAAGATCAACGGCTGGTTTTTCATCGATCTCGTCTTGATCGGCTTGACCATCGCCATCCAGGTCTACAAACTCTGGGATCTGGACGCCTACATCTTCAGGCGGGGCGATTTGACCGACTGGGACATCTACCTCGGCACCATCTTCATCATCCTGCTTTTGGAAGCCACCCGGCGCACGGTCGGCTGGGCGATGGTCCTCATCGCCGGCTTCTTTTTGATCCAGACCACCTTTTCCGACTACTTTTTCGGCATCTTCTACGGGCCGCCCAGCGATCTGTTCACCATCATCGACTACATCTGGATGCGCGAGAACGGCATCTACGGTATTCCGCTGATGGTCATGGCGACCTACATCTTCCTCTTCATTCTCTTCGGCTCGATCCTGGTCCGCTCCGGTGCCGGGCGCTTCTTCATCAACGTCGCCCTGGCCCTGACCGGCTCCCGGACCGGCGGACCGGCCAAGGCTTCGGTGGTTTCGTCCTGCCTGATGGCCTCCGTCTCCGGCTCGGCCGTGGCCAACGTGGTCACCACCGGCTCGTTCACCATTCCCCTGATGAAACGGATCGGCTATCGACCCTACTTCGCCGGCGCGGTGGAGGCCTGCGCCTCCTCCGGCGGCCAGATCATGCCCCCGGTCATGGGCGCGGCGGCCTTCGTCATCGCCGAGTTCCTGAACATGCCCTACCTGAAGGTGGCCGTGGCCGGGCTCTTTCCGGCCCTGATCTACTTCTTTTCGATCTTCGTCATGGTCCATTTCGAGGCCCGAAAGCGCAACCTGGCCACTATCCCTTCCGACGAGCTGCCCGATTTCAAGGCCGAGGTGAAGCGGGGCGGGCACCTGTTTTTGTCCATCCTGATCATCATCGTTCTCTTGGTGATCGGCTACACGCCCATGTTCGCCGCGTTCTGGGCGATCATGTCCATCTTCGTCCTCAGCGCCCTTCGCCCGGAGACCAGGATGAGCGCCCTGGACATCCTGAGCGCCCTGGAGGAAGGAGCCCGGGGGGCGGTCTCGGTCTCCATCGCCTGCGCCACGGCCGGCATCATCATCGGCTGCGTCTTCGTCTCCGGGCTGGGGATGGAATTCTCGAACATGATCGTCGATCTCTCCGGCGGTCACCTCTGGGTCGCCCTGATCCTGACCATGTTCGCCTCGCTGATTCTGGGCATGGGCCTGACCACCACCGCCGTCTACATCACCCTGGCCGCCCTGGTCATCCCGGCCTTGGTCAACATGGGCGTCAAGCCCATCGCCGCCCACCTGTTCGCCTTCTACTTCGGCCTGGTCTCGGCCATCACCCCGCCGGTGGCCCTGGCCTCGTTCGCCGCGGCCGGCATCGCCGGCTCCAATCCGATGCAAACCGGCTTCCATTCGTTCCGGCTGGGCATCGCCAAATACATCCTGCCCTTCGTGTTCATCTTCGCCCCGGAGCTTCTCTTCGAGGGCGAGTGGTACGACATCGTGCTGTGCATCGTCTCCGTGTTCGGCGGCATCTACGCCCTGACGGTGACCACCGAAGGCTGGCTGATGGAACGGACCGGGTGGCTGGTCAGGATCGCGATGTGCGTCGCGGCGGTGTTGCTGTTCCATGCTTCGTGGGTGACCGACCTGATCGGCTGGGCGCTCTTCGCCCTCGTCGCCGGCCTCCACTACAACCGGGTCAAGGGGCAAAGGGCCGCTGCGACGGCGGTCGGATAAAGAGGTGGTTATGATGGACAGGCGCAAGATACTGGGTTGGTCGGCCATCGCCGCCACGGTGGTTCTGCTGGTAGTGCTCAAGCGGCTCCATATCGGGGTGACCCACTACAACTGGTTCCTGATCATCCTGCTGGCCTGGACCATGGGCCTGATCTGGTGGTTCCGCTGGCTGCGGCCGCCCTCAAAGGCGGGCGAGGAGACTTGAGCCCGGCGTAACAAAACGCGGCCGGCCCCGCCGCCGAGGCAAGGGGCCGGTTTTTGTTCGAGGCCGCGGTTCGGCCGGGCGGAGGAGGGCGGCGTCCCTTCCGCGACCTGGGGAGAGTCGGCCCGTGGCAAGCGGCCGTTCTCTTCGCCCTCCGGAACGACCGGTTAGTCCGGGCGGGCCTGGGCCCGGTACTTCTTTGCCTTTGCGGCCAGCTCGTCCAGTTGGGCCTGGATGTTGTCGATCTCGGCCGGCTTCAAATCCCGAACCACCTTGGCCGGCTGGCCCAGGACCAGCGTTCCGGCCGGGACCGTCATTCCCGGCGGCACCACCGCCCCGGCCCCGATGAGGGCCCCGGCCTCGACCACCGCCCCGTCGAGGACGATGGCCCCGATACCGATCAACGCCCCGGATTCGACGGTGGCGCCATGCACGCAGGCCTGGTGGGAGATGAGCGCTCGTTGGCCGATGATGACCGGCCTGTCCTGGGGGGCCTCGATCAGAGCCAGGTCCAAGACGGCGCCGCCCCGACCGATGACGATCCGCTCGTCGTCGGCCCGGAGCACCGCGCCGGGCCAGATGGTGGCCCCGGCCTCCACGACGACCCGGCCGATCAACCGGGCCGAGAGGTCGATGAAGGCGTCGACCGCGATTTCGGGGCTGACGCCGTCAAAGGGCGTAATCAGCGGTTGGCGATCCATCGTCATCCTCTCCGTCAATCCTTCTCCCGGTTGAACTCGGGCCGGCGCTTCTCGAAGAAGGCGTCCACCCCCTCTCGGCGATCGGGGTGGCAGAAGACGGCCGTCTCGGCCAGGGCCTCATAGGCCAGGCCGGCGCTCAAACCGACCTCCTGACTCATCCTGAGCGCCCGCTTGGCCATTTTCAGGCTGAAGGCGCTCTTGTGGGCGATCTTCGCCGCCATGTCCATGGTCGCCGCCTTGAGCTCCGTTGCCGGCACGACCCTGTTCACCAACCCGATCCGCTCGGCCTCGCCGGCGTCGATGATCTCGCCGGTGAAGATCAGTTCTCGAGCCCTGCCCTGGCCGATCAGGCGGGGCAGCCGCTGGGTCGCGCCCGAGCCGGGCATGATCCCCAACACCACCTCGGGCTGGCCGAGTCTGGCCGTGTCGGCGGCCAGTCGGATGTCGCAGGCCAGGGCCAACTCCAGGCCACCGCCCAGGCAGAGTCCGTTGATCATGGCGATCGTCGGGATGTCCAACTCCTCGAAGCGGGCGTAGAGGCGCTGGGCAAAGGTGTTCAAGAACCGATAGGCCTCGAGCGGGTCCATCCGGCCGAACTCGTTTAAGTCCGAGCCGGAGATGAAGGCCGCCTCTCCCGCGCCGGTGACGACCAGCACCCCGACGCTCGGATCGTTTTCGACCCGATCCAGAACGTCGGCTATCTCCTTTCGGGCGGCCAGGTTGAGGGCGTTTCGCTTCTCCGGCCGATTGACGGTCAACACCGCCACCCGGCCGTCTTGCTCAAAGATGATGTTTTGGTAGGCCATCTATCCCCTCTCAAACACGGCCGCGATGCCTTGACCGCCGCCGCCGCAAATGGTTTCCAGACCGTAGCGCGCCCCCCGCCGCCTCATCTCGTAGACGAGGGTTATCAGCCTTATTACTCCGGTCGCGCCGATGGGGTGGCCCAGGGAGATGCCCGAGCCGTTGACGTTGATCTTTTCATCGTAATCCTCGGGGGCGATGCCCATGAGCTTGGCGTCGGCCAAAAGCTGGACGGCGAAGGCCTCCTGGATTTCGAACAGGTCGATGTCGTCGATGCCCAGGCCGGCCCTGTCCAGGGTTCGCTCGACGGCCGCGGCCACGGCCGGGTAGGTCAGGGTCGGGTCGCAGGCGGCGTTGGCTCCGGCGACGAACGCCGCCAGGGGTTCGATCCCCAGCTCCTCGGCCTTGGCCTCGGACATCACCACCACCGCCGCCGCGCCGTCGTTCTCCGAAGACGAGTTGCCGGCGGTGCACACGCCGTCGGGGTAGACCGGCTTGAGCCGGGCCAGCTTGTCGTAATCGGCGTCGGGGCGAGGCGTTTCATCCGCCTCGAAGCTCGCCGGACCGCCCCTTTTCTGCGGCAAAGGCACGGCCACAATCTCCTCGTCGAAGCGGCCGGCCTCCTGGGCGGCCACGGCCCGCTGGTGGCTCCTGACCGCCCAGCGGTCGGCCTCCTGGCGGGTTATGCCTTCCTCCCGCGCCGCCGTCTCGGCCCAAGTCATCATCGAGTTGAGCTCGCCGTAGCGCTCGATGGGCTGGGACATGACCCGGGCCCGCTGGATGCGGTCGTGGAGGGGCAGGCCCCACATCGACAGCGCGCCGTGCCCCTTGGGCATGAAGCCCCACTTGGGGTCCACCCTGCCGCCCAGGCCCCACTTGATCTGGCCGGGCAGGTACAGTTCGGCCTGGCTCATCGACTCCATGCCGGCCGCGACGACGATTTCGGCGTTGCCGGCCATGATCTTCATCGCCGCCAGGAGAACCGCCTCCAGCCCGGAACAGCAACGGCGATCCAGGGTCACGGCCGGCACCGTGTCCGGCCAGCCGGCCTCCAGGAGCGCCACCCGCCCGGCGTTGGCGCACTCGCCGTTCTGATACGACTGGCCGACGATGACGTCGTCCACCCGGCCCGGCTCGACCCCGGCCCTCTTCACCGCCTCACTCAGAACCAACGCCCCCAGCCGGGAGACCGGAACGTCCTTGAGCGCGCCGCCGTATTTGCCGATGGGGGTCCTGGCCCCGCCGACGATGACCACCCTACCTCTGTTCATCCATCACCCCCTCAGTCCTTCAACAGCTCCCGGGCGATGACCAATCGCTGGATCTCGCTGGTGCCCTCGTAGATGCGCATCAATCTCACGTCCCGGTAGAAGCGTTCGACGGGGTGCTCCCGCATGTAGCCCATGCCGCCGTGGATCTGGACCGCCAGATCGCCCGCCCGCCCGGCCACCTCGGTACAGTAGAGCTTGACCATGCTGGCCTCCTTGATGACGCTCGTTCCCCGCTTGTCTCTCAGCCAGGCGGCGTGATGGAGCATCTGGCGGGCGGCGTAGATTTCGGTGGCCATGTCGGCCAGCATGAACTGGACCGCTTGAAAAGCGCCGATCGGCCGGCCGAACTGGATCCGTTCCTTGGCGTGCTTGATGGACAGCTCCAGGCAGGCCTGGGCGATGCCGACGGCGCTGGCGCCCATGGTCAGCCGGCCTTTGTCCAGGACCTTCATCGCCGTCTTGAAGCCCTGGCCGATCATCGCCTCGCCGCCGATGATGTTCTCGAGCGGAATCTCGCAGTCCTCGAAGATCAGCTCGCAGACGTTCGAGCCGTGCATGCCCATCTTCTTCTCGGGCGGACCGACGGTCAGCCCCGGCGAGTCGCGCTCGACGAGGAAGGCGGTCATCCCGCCCCGGGGGCCCTTGTCCTTGTCGGTCACGGCGATGACCGTGGCCACGTCGGCCCGATCGGCGTTGGTGATGAAGTGCTTCTTGCCGTTCAATATCCACCTGTCGCCCTTTTTTTCGGCCGTGGTCTTGATGTTGGCCGCGTCGGAGCCGGCCTCGGGTTCGCTCAGGGCGAAGCAGGCGATCCATTCTCCCGAGGCCAGCTTGGGCAGGTAGCGCCGCTTCTGCTCCTCGGTGCCGTCGATGACGACGCCCTGGGAGCCGATGCCGTTGTTGGTGCCGATGATGGTCCTGAAGCAGGCGTTGGTCTTGGACAGCTCCTCGTAGACCAGACACTCCCCCAGGACGGGCAGTCCCAACCCGCCGTACTCCTCGGGAATGGCTAGGCCGAAGAGACCCAGTTGGCGCATCTTGTGGACGATCTCCTCGGGAACCCGGTCCTCTTCCTCAACCTGGCGGCTGATCGGTTCCAGATCGTTTTTGACGAAGCGCCTGACAGTGTCGGCCATCAGACGCAAATCTTCGGGAATCTCGAAATCCATTTGATAGCTCCTTCAATCGCTTTCGCCCCTGAGTAGCTTGCGAACCTCGCGGCGCAAGACCTTGCCCGCCGGACTGAGCGGCAGCCGATCGACTATCTCGACCCGCTTGGGGGCCTTGTGGCGGGCCAGGCGGCGCTTGCAGTGGGCGATCAGCTCCTCGGCGGTGGCCGTCCGGCCCCGGCTCAAGACCACCGCGCAGTGGACCGCCTCGCCCCAGGTTTCGTCGGGTACGCCGACCACGGCCGAGTCGGCCACGGCTGGATGGCTGTTGAGGCAGTTCTCGACCTCGGTGGCGTAGACGTTGAAGCCGCCGCTGATGATCAGGTCTTTCTTTCGATCGACCAGGTAGACATAGGACTCCTCGTCCATGAAGCCGAGGTCGCCCGACTTCCAGAAGCCGGCGGCCGAAAAGTTCTCCCTGGTCTGCTCGGGGTCGTTGTAGTAGCCCTGGATGGTGTTCGCTCCCCGAATCCATAGCTCCCCGACCTCGCCCGGCTCCAGCCGCTGGCCGTCATCGTCGCAGATGATGACCTCTTCGCCGGGAAAGGGCCGGCCGATCGAGGCCAGCCGCCCGATCTGGGCCTCGGTCTCGGTCCGGTGGTCGTCGCGGCCGAGGATGGTCGCCGAGGGCCAGCACTCGGTCGAGCCGTAACCCTGGACGAAGATCCGCCCGAACTGGGCCAGCAGATTCTCCAGCTTGGCCGGGGAGATGGAGGCCGCCCCGTAGCGGATCGTCTTGAGGCTGCTCAAGTCGTATTTTCGGGGCAGCTCCAGGTCCAGAATGCGATAGAGGACCGTGGGCACGGCGTAGATCATGTCGATCCTCTCGCCGGCGATCACCCGGCCGATCAGCTCGATGTCGGCCCGGTTGAGGGTGACGATCGCCCCGCCCTTGATGTGGACCGGGATGACCACCGAGCCCGAGGCGGCGTGGTTGATCGGCGAAAACAACATCGCCCGGGGGTGCTCGTAGGGGAAGGTCTCGTAGTAGTGGGCCGGATTCATGCCCCAGACCCACAGGTTGTCGAGGCTGTACATGGCGCACTTGGCCCGGCCGGTGGTGCCGCCGGTGAAGCGCAGCAGGCTGATGTGTTGCCCGGCGTCGCCGGCCTCGAACTCGGCCGTCACCTCCTCGGCCGGGGCCGCTTCGACCAGGTCCCAGAAGTGATGGACGCCCGGCAACGATTCCTCCGGCCGGTCCATGACCACCATCTCGATCTCCCGCTCCCTGAGCGGCCGGTAGAGCCGGGGCAGAAAATGGGCCTCCAGGAAGACGAGCCGGGGCGCGACGTAATCGATCTGGTTGAGCTGCTCCGAAGTAGACTCCCGGATGTCGATCCAGCAGGTGGTGACCGGCGATTTGAACAGCCAGGGATGGAACAGACCCATGTTGTCGTTTTCCAGGATGGCGGCATAGACGTCCCCCTCGCCCAGACCGAACCGGCCCGCCAGGAGGTTGCTGACCCGGTTGGAAAGATCGTGCATCTGGCGGTAGGTGAAGCGGCGGCCGCGCTCGATGTTGATCAGCGCCGGCCGTTCGGAGTGGCGAAGCGCAGTTTGTCTTATTATCCGGCCCATGTTGACCAGCATCGTTCTCGCTCCTTACGCCTATCGGACCTCGATTCCCTCCCCCTCGGGGGGCAGGGGAATCTGGGACTCGCACGGCACTCCGGTCTGGCACAGGCCGCAGCCGTAGCCGTCGAAACCGTAGTTGGCCCGGACGTAAGACTCGGTGACCGGCCTCAGGTGGGCGCGGCATTTGATCTTGTCGTGGCCGTCCCGGCTCAACGCCCCGACCGGACAACGCTCGATGCACTTGCCGCAGATTCCCCGGCTGAAAAAGAGGCAGTACTGGCGATGGTTGGTGTAGGGCCGGGGCGTGGCCGGAATCTCGATCCGGGCCACCACCGAGCCGATGCGGACCGCCTTGCCCGCCGGCGTGATCAGCCCGTCGCACAAGCCGAAGGTGCCCAACCCGGCGGCATGGGCGGCGTGGCGCTCCGACCAGGTGGAGGCGAAGCCGTAGCGGGGCGAGGTTTCCCTCTTCCAGTGAGGGCTGAGCAACGGGGCCACGGCCCCATACCCCGCCTTGGTGAGCACGTCCACGACGTGTTTCTGGAGCTTGGCGTTGACCTCCTCGCCGAAGATGCGGGCCCGGGCCCAGCGCTCGGCCGGATAGGTGGTCTCCCGCCGGTTGTCGGCCTTGGTCGCCTCCCGCTGGGGCAGAATCCAGGAGATGACTGTCAGCTCGGCCGGCTCGACCCTCTGTCCGGGAAAGGTGAGGCCGAACATCTCGGCCGGAGTGAGGTGAAACCGGCCGACGTGTTCCTTGTAGGCCTCGTACAAGGGATCGTCGCCCCGCGAGAAGCCGACCAGAACTCTCTCCCAGGCCGGCTCATCGGCCTCGTTGTTGAGGGTGTTGTCCGGCGATTGGGCGAGGAAGGCCTCGATGACGCCTCCGATCCAGGCTGCCTTGTCCTTCGGGGGTTCCATGGCCCCTTCTCCTTGTCTAGACCCGGCCGGCCGGAGCCGGCGGGGCGGCCGAAACGGCCGGATACGGCCCCTGGTAGCCGATCAGGCTCGACAGTTCCCGGCCCTCGGCCAAGAGCTCGTCCACCAGGCGCTTCCATTGAGCGCCCTCGGCCTCCTCGGCCGGCAGGGAGATGTTGACCGCCGCCGCCGTTGAGCCGTCGCGGTCCATGAGCGGCACGGCCAGCGAACACAGGGCCAACGTTCCCTCCCTGTCGCAGACGGCGTAGCCCCGGGCCCTGGTCCGGGCGATCTCTTCCCGGAAGAGCTCGGGATCGGTGATGGTCCGGCTGGTCAGCGGCTCGAAGGCCATCTTCTCGATCCGGCACTCGAGCTCCTCCGGCGGCAGGCCGGCCAGAAGGATCTTGCCCAGGGAGGTGCAGTAGGCGGGCAGCCGGGAGCCTTCGCTCAGGCTGAACTTGAAAAAGGTGTGAACCTCGCGGCGATAGATGAGCACCACCTCGGTCCCGTCCAGGACGGCCAGGTTGACCGTCCGGCCGATTCGCCGGGCGAAGTCCTGGAGGCGGGTTTCGGCCAGGTGGCGCAGTTCGGAGCCGTTGAGGTAGGCGAAGCCCAGCGACAACACCTTGGGTTCGAGAAAGAACTCCTTGTACCGGTTCCGGCCCAGGTAGCCGAGGGTCATCAGGGTATCGGTCAGGCGCTGAACGGCGGTCTTGTTGTAACCGGTCAGCTCGGCCAGTTGCTGAAGGGTCAGCCGCGGTCGCTCGGCGCTGAAGGCCTGAAGCACGGCCAGGCCGCGGGACAGGGATTGGATGAAGTGCTTCGGCCGGCGGGACATGGCAACCTGGTGTAGCGTCTCCTGTGGGTTACGGCCTTGGCGGCGAGGCTCGTTTCGCGGCCTTCCCGGCGGCTTCCCGGCAGCCAGGGAGCCTGGGCGGCGATCGCTTCCTCTTTGCTCGTCGCCCGCCTTGGTCTCAACCGCCGCTTGGCGCTTTTCGACCGGCTATTCCGGTCTACTTCCAGAATCGCGCCCCTGGCCGGGCCTCCTGCCCGGAGTGGCGGTTTTAGCGGGGCCGCCCATTTAGTAACGCCCTGAGTTATTCAGTAACGTATGATATGCTGTCACGATCCTGGGCTCGGTGTCAAGCCGAAACAGCGGCCCGGCGGACGACGCCGGTCGATGTCTTGGCCGCGTCCGAGATCGTTGATCCCCAGGGCCAAGGGGCGTAGAATGGCCCTCAGCCGAGTCAATCGAGGATCGAGAATGATTTTTCCGAGACTGTACCGCGTCCGCCAGAATTTCGACACGACCTCCATCGGCGATGCCGCCGCCGAGGTGCGCCGCCTGTTCGCCGACTTCGACTTCGCCGAGTCCATCCGGCCCGGCCAGCGGGTGGCCGTCGGCGTCGGCTCCAGGGGCATTCACGACCTGCCGACGATCGTGGCCGCCTTGGTCGATTGCCTCAAGGAGAAGGGGCTCGAGCCCTATGTCATCCCGGCCATGGGCTCCCACGGCGGGGCGACCGGCCCCGGCCAGGCCCAGGTTCTGGCCGAACTGGGCATCACCGAATCGAGCGTGGGCGCGCCGATTGTCGCCTCCATGGAGACGGTCCGTCTCGGCCGGCTCGATTCCGGGGCCGAGATCCACCTGGCCGCCGACGCCATGGCCGCCGATCACCTGGTGGTCATCAATCGGGTCAAGCCCCACACCGCCTTCAGGGGCGAAGTCGAGTCCGGGCTGTGCAAGCTCATGGCCGTCGGCCTGGGTCGGCGGAAGGGCGCCTCGATTATGCATCGCTTCGGCCTCAGCAAGACGATCATCCCGGCGGCCGAGATGATCCTCGAGAAAGCGCCGGTGCTGTGCGGGCTGGCGATGGTGGAGAACGCCGCCGGCGGGATAAAGACCATGGAGTTGGTCAGGCCGGAGGAGTTCGTCGCCACCGACGTCCGGCTGCTCGAGGAGGCCTGGCAGGTCCTGCCCCGGCTTCCGGTGGACGATCTGGACATCCTGGTCGTCGATGAGATGGGCAAGGACATCTCCGGGGCCGGCATGGACCCCAACGTGATCGGCTTTTGGCGGCGGGAGGGCGGTTCCAGGCAACCCGATTACCGGACCGTGATCGTGCTCGATTTGACGCCCAAATCCCACGGCAACGCCACCGGCATCGGCATGGCCGATCTGACCACCCAGCGGCTGATGGACCGGCTCGACCTCGAGGCCACCCAGACAAACGCCCTGACCTCGGGCATCCTGGCCAGCGCCCGGTTGCCCATCGCCCTCGAGAGCGACAAGGCCGTCCTGACGGCGGCCCTCGGCCTGGTTCCCGATCCGGCCGGGGTGCGCCTGGCCAGAATCAAGAACACCAAGTCCCTGGAGAAATTCTGGGTCAGCGAGGCGGTTCTGCCCGAGCTTCGCTCCCGACCGGACGTCGAGGTGAACGAACGGCCGGCGGCGATCGAGTTCGACGCCGAAGGCCGGTTGTCGATGCCCGACGAGGACTGACCCGGATATCGCCCGGGCGATCGGTGTGGCGCCCCTGTAAGCCGGTTTCATGACCACCGCCGCCGAGCCGGAGCGGCGGGCCTGACTTGTAAAGCCGCAGCACGCTTGCCGATCCAACCCGCCGGGAGCCGGCGGCCGGTTGGCGGACTACCGGCTGAGGTGGTCAAGAATGCGCTGGATTCTGGCCCGCTCTTCGGGACTGGGCAGGAACACCGGTAGAGGCAGGTACCATTCCCGGCTGGGAGCGATGGCGACGGCGTACCTCAAGGCCACCTTCTTGTTCTGTTTCAGTAACTTCTTGTAATAACTCACGATTTGCCTTTTCCACCCCAAGTCGGGCGTGGCCGGGTAGGTGTAGTTGTTCCAGGCCGCCCAGGCAAAGATAAGGGCCAAAGCCACGGGAAACGCCCGGGCCGCGATTTTGGGGACGAGCTTGTTCGGCTTGATTTCCGACCACAGCATCCGGCAGGCATCGGTGAGCCAGATGATGAAGAACATGCTGGTGTAGACGAAATATCGCGTCCCGCCAATCAGGCCGTCGTGTAATACGAAGTACTCGACGTTCCATTTGCGGGCGAAGTATGAGAACAGCAGGGGAACGGCGATGAAGTACAGCAGGCCCAGGCGGACGGGCGCCGAGGGCGTCCTCCGGAGCGCGACCAAGACGTAGACGCCGGCCAGAAGGGCGCAGCCGACGCTCAGCGCCCACCAGCCGTCGGGATGGGTGACGGCTCGAAAGGAGTAGGTCTGGCCGTAAAGCGAGAGGGCGGCCGTTTTGAAGCCGAAGGTCTTGACGAGATAGGGAAGGAGGTATTCTGGGTCGAAGAAAAAGTCGCTGGCCAGGCCGCCGGCGGTGTCGTAGACGCTTCGAGAGACGATGATGTTCGCCCCGAGCATGGCCAGGCTCAACCCGGAAAACCAAAAGACGTAGTCTCGCCGGCCGCGGCGCCGCCAAGCCCGGTAGGCCAGTATGGGGGCCAGTAAGACGGCGTTGGCCGCGGAAAAGCAGACCAGGAACATGAACAGGAGAAGGCCGATCTTGGCCCACCTGTTAAGCCGGTTCAAGTCGCCCATCACGATGAGCGCCGCCGCCGGGAAGAGGTAGTACTGGCCGCCGGTCAGGTTGTGGTAAGTCTCCGCATACCAGGGAGTGAGGCACAGCGCCGCCGCGGCGATGAGCCGCCATTTTCTGGGCATGAACCCGCCGGCGAAGTCGGTCAATATCAGCCAGTAGGTGAAGCCCATCACCGCCAAGGCCGAAAGACCGAGGACCAGCGGCGCGTAATAGATGTTGAACGGGTCGAAAAAGGCGGCCACTAATTTGGGCCAGAGCTGGCAGTAGCCCGAGTGGGGCCAAAACACGGCCTTGAAGCCATGGGCGAGGCCGAGATTGAGCCAAACCAGGCCGTCTTCGGCCCACAGTTGTCGGTTCAAGAGCCAGTCCGCTCGCCTGGAGAACAGGACCAGACAGATGACGAGGTAGGCCGCGGCCAGGAAGAGATTCCAGCGCCGCGACGCCTTGGCTGGGGTTGCCTCCATCGGCGGTTGGTCCTTTTTCGATCGCCGTCGAGTCTTTGTCTTGCCCGCGGAGCGCGGCTTCGGATCGCTTGTTCGGATAAGCCAGTCTATCAATCCGGGAGACAACTCGTCCAGAGTTATAGCGAGAGTGAGGGGATTTATACTTTATCCCGGACCCAAGTTGTTGTATCCTTCCCAGCGGATCGAGCGCCGCCGGCGTCGCCGAAGAGAGAATGAGGGCGTCCAGTTACTATACCCGCCAAGTTCTGATTCGTGTTTTGCCCGACTACTGCCGGGGCACAACGGCCGACATCGGGGCCGGGAGGGCCAAGTATCGGGAGCTCATCGGGCGCTTCGCCGAGTGCTACCTGACCGTGGACAACGGTTCGTCCGAGGCCCAGTTCGGGCAAAGAGAAGCGAAGCCCGACGTGATGGCCGATGTACTCGATCTGCCCCTGGCCGACGGCTCGCTGGATACGGCGGTGTGCACCGAAGTGCTGGAGCACGTCGTCGATCCCTTCCGGCTGATGGCCGAATTGGCTCGGGTCCTCAAATCCGGCGGCTACCTGATCGTGTCCTCGCCTTGGGCCGCGCCCTATCACCCCGAACCGGACGACTACTGGCGCTTCTCCGAGTCGGCCTTGAGGTTGATGTGTGAAAAAAGCGGCCTGAAGGTGGTCGAGGTTCACAAAAAAGGCGGGTTTTTCACCACTCTTTTCTTTTTCTTCAACCGTGGCATCGAGTTGAACACCCCCCGGCTAAACCGCCTCAGAAAATCGCTGGGACCGCTCAACCGATTGGCCGAACGCCTGGCCGGCGGCCTGGACCGGCTGATCCCCACCCCGGACGGCGTCGGTTTTCTGATCGTGGCCCAAAAACCGTAGCCGTCTGTCGGATGCGGCCCCAGCGGGCGGGCGTAGGACGCGCGGGCGAGAAATTATGGGCGGCGACCCGTATTTTTCTATAGATGGGCAAACGCCCGATTTGTTTTGGCTCGACCGGAGGGTGGAAGACGGTCGCCTGGGCGGACGACTTTTTGTGTGTTAAATTATGTTGGGTAAATTAAGGACAACCTTTCCCTACAGTTGGCCTTAATAACTCAGCGGCAAGGGCTTAATAAATCGTTGCCCGAAAAGTGCCTGACAGAATCAGACTTGCGTCTGATTCTGGGCCGATCATAGCAGCTTCTCGGCCGTCGGGTCCGGTTGACGTTCCCAGCATAGCGCCACCCCCGGCCCTTTGGCCACCACCTCCAATGCCTCGACCACTGACCTCACTCGGCCGGCGTGGCGGACCTCCACGTTGCGCCTGATCCATCGACTGAGAGGCCCGATCATCTCAATCGGAGCGTATGAAGCCGTCACGGCGACCAACCGCCCTACAGGGATAAAGAAGGATAGCGCCAAGAGGGTCTCCCCGCTCCCACAGGGGACGTAGTATCTCCGGGCCTCGGGAATGAGTTTGATCAGTCGCTGACCGATCATCTCGACCCAGTCCCAAGGTCCCAAGGTAGGCAGCCGCTGGTGGCGTTAAGCGCTCCAGGGCCGAAATAGGCCCGTTGCTGATCGATTGAAAGCTCCTCTGTGATGACCAACGGGCTCGATGGATCGATGGCCACCACGGGGACGTCTGTTATCACTTCGGCCAGGGCATCAGAGGCGTTGCCGCAAGACAGGCAGACGATCCGCTCGGTCCCCGGTGGAAGGTGGGCCTTTATGATCTCAGCCCGGATGCGCTTGACGTTGGGCAGATTGACAACCTCGGCCATCACTCCGGCCTCTTGAAAATCAACACCGTCTGGTGTGCCTTGTGAACGTAGCGCTCTCTAACCTTGACATCCCAGGAAAACGCCACGGCCATCGGGGCCTGCTCGACGCAGATCAACTCGTCGTGGATATCCCAACCGGCCTCGGTAAAGGTCCTGAGCGTGTCCCAAGTGAAGGTGACCAATCGCCCGCCCTTGCGCCAGTTGGACACCTTCAGGGCTGCGAATCGGCCTGGCTTGACCACGCTTAGCAGCCTGTCGGCCACCCGTCTATACCAGGCCCTAAATTGATCGTAGGACTTAAACGAACTGGCCTGGCCAGGGACATCCTCGTACTTTTCGAGGTTGTAAAAAGGGGGGCCGGTAACGACCAGGTCGATGCTGTCGTCAACGACGCCGGGTAATTCTGCCGCATCCTGGTTGAGGACCGTCCAAGGCAGATCGGGCCTGGCGCGGCGCTTTCCGGCGGCCTCCATGGCGGAGCAATACGACGGGACGATGTCATTTACGACCACCCCCCGGCCGAGCCAGTTGGCGATGAGGCCGATATTGGCCCGGTTGCCGAAAGGGTCGAGGATTAGATCACCCGGCCGGCTCCAATACTTAACCAGGAACCACGAAGCGGCCGGGGGGAAATGGCTGGCCTTGAAAGGAGCGTGGTAAATGTTTCCTTGGTTCCGCATGGGGCGGGCTTGATCGGCCAGGAACTTGAAAAGTTCCGGCAACCGAGAGAGAACAAGCACCGAGGTGGGGAAATACCCGAACTCTTTTTTTATGTCGGGCACGCGTCCCTTTCCGGCCTCAAATTCTTCTAGCGTGACGACGGGGCTTTTCAGCCCTTGTTTTTCCCACCATTTACCCTGGCTCTTTGCAATTTTTCGCTCGGCGACGTCAGTCTCAATCATCCGACCATGACCTTTCGTGTTATACTCCCTCCCGCCCACGTGGGCAGGGAGGGTCGGGGGTTATCTCCCTGGTCGGATGACAGGCTTTAAGGGGTCCATCCGGCCGCCGGCGGGAGTGGCAGCTCCCGGCCGGCGACCCTCCGCTTATCCTTCCTTTTCGTATGGCCCGAACCGGGCGCAGTGTGTTATAAAAATCCCATGTCCGATCAAAACGACGATAAGCCCAAAGGCCCCTGGTACGCCAAAAGGCCGAACGACGAGGAATTGAAAAAAATCCTGGACGATCATGCAGCCTGGGTTGAGGCCGATACGAAAGGCGACCCGCCGCATGATCTGACAGGGATCGACCTTCGCGATCGGAACCTCCGGGGGGCCGACCTCCGGAAGGCAAACCTCAGCGGGGCCGCCCTCCAGAGGGCAAACCTCAGCCATGCCAAGCTGGAAGAAGCCCAACTTAACGACGCTTGCCTTCAGAGGGCGGAACTTAACTCTGCCAACCTCGAGAAGGCCCAATTGTTTGGGGCGAACCTCCAAAAAGCCAAACTGATTGGTATCGGCCGCGAAAGGTACATGATGAACATGAAAGGGGCCAAGCTCTGTGGGGCCGATCTCAGAGGGGCCGCGCTCGGAGACGCCAATCTCCAGGGGGCCGAGATGAGGAGGGCGGATCTCAGAGGGGCCACGCTGGTCATGGTGAATCTTTTTGGGGTGGACGTTTCCGGCGTAAGATATAACCGTAAAACAAAATGCCGCAGTGTCCGCGTGGATGATTGCTTTGGCAGCCCCCGGTTCAAACGTTTCGTCCTGGACCAGGATTATCTGGCGGAGTTCAAGGAGGACCATCCGGTCTGGTACCGGCTGTGGTGGCTTTTCGCCGACTGCGGCCGGTCTCTCTGGCCGTGGGCGGCCTGGTCGGTGGTGATGGCCTTGGGATTCGCTTTGGTCTATTATTTCGGTTTCGATGCCGGTGACTTTAAATGCCCCAAAAAGCTGGGTTGGTCGTTGTGGACCACCATCTACTACTCCGTGGTCACCTTCACCACCTTGGGCTTCGGCGATATCACGCCACAGGACGATAAGGCCGCCATGTGGGTCATGGCCGAGGTCGTCGTCGGCTACATCATGCTCGGCGGGCTGATCTCCATCCTGGCCAACAAGCTGGCCCGGCGGAGCTGAACCAAACAGTGATGAAAGGATCGCATGGCAGGTAACGGCGAGCGCAGGTTTGTGTGCCTCTGGAAGGGTGTAAGGCCGAACGACGAGGAATTGGAGCAAATCCAGGCCGACCACCGCGCTTGGCTGGCGGCCGGCGATGAGGGCGACCCGCCGCATGATCTGAGGGGAATCAATCTCATCGGTCGCAATCTCCGGAGGGCCTACCTCCTGAAGGCCGACCTCAGGAAGGCCAAGCTCAGCAGGGCCGACCTCCAGGAGGCCGACCTCAGGTGGGCCAAGCTCCAGAACACCGACCTCACTGACGCCCGACTCTCGCTTGCCGATCTCCAGGGGGCCGACCTCAGGAAGGCCAAGCTCGGCAGGGCCGACCTCAGCGAGGCCCACCTCAGAGATGTCAATCTCCAGGGAGCCGTAATGAGGAGGGCGGATCTCAGAGAGGCCACGCTGTTCATGGTCGATCTTTCCGGGGCGGACGTCGCCGGCGTAAGATATGACCGTAAAACAAAATGCCGCAGTGTCCGCGTGGATGATTGCTTTGGCAGCCCCCGGTTCAAACGTTTCGTCCTGGACCAGGATTATCTGGCGGAGTTCAAGGAGGACCATCCGCTCTGGTATCGGCTGTGGTGGCTTTTCGCCGACTGCGGCCGGTCCATCGGGCGCTGGGCTCTCTGGTCGGCGGGGCTGGCTTACGGTTTCGCCGTGCTCTTTTTTCACGGCCGTAACCTGGGTTGGCTCAAATTTAAAGGGCCCTATCTCGACGCCGCAACCCAGGCAGTCGGACAACCGTGGACATTTGAAACCGCCCTCTACTACTCGGTCGTTACCTTCACCACTTTGGGATTTGGCGATATCACGCCACAGGACGATAAGGCCGCCATGTGGGTCATGGCCGAGGTCGTCGTCGGCTACATCATGCTCGGCGGGCTGATCTCCATCCTGGCCAACAAGCTGGCCCGGCGGAGTTGAGGCCGAGAATAAGTCCAGGATCGCCACCACCCGCTCCCTATCGAGTCCTTCTATTCCGCCGCCACCTCCAGGGCGGCGTCGGGTTCGGGTCGGCCCACAGGCCGGCCCGAGCCTTTTTGGCCGCGGCCTGGGCCGCCCGGTACGCCTTGGAGCGGGCCCAGGCCAGGCCGGCCTTGATCAACTCCAGGCCCAGGTCCCGGCCGCCGGGCAGGGTCACCGTGGCGATCGTCCGGCCGTATCGGCCGGTCGCCCTGGGGAGCACCCTCACCTCCCGGCCCAGGGCCAGCCTGGCGGCCAGCGCCGTCGCCTCCCGGCCGTAGGGCTGATCCGTCTCGGGACAATCCAATCCGGCCAGGCGGACGGTCAGCCCGCCGACCACCAACGTGTCGCCGTCGATCACCCGCTCGACCAGGCCGGTCAACCCCTCGCCGGCGCGGGCGTACTGGACGGCGGACAGGGCCCAGACGGCCAGCATCATCAGCACGGCCAGGGCGATCAACGCCGCCCGCTCGATCACCTCCCGGAGCGTCATCACTCACCTCCTCCGGTAACGATACCACCGCACGATATCTCGCACAGATGGCGCTTGATCGGGATCGCCCCGGAATAAACCTTCTTGTCGTCGCTGATCAGGATGGGCAGTTCGCGTTCGGCCAGCTCGACGCATTCATGGAAGGCCAGCTCGGCCAGGGCCGCCGGGTCATCGGTCAGCGACACTTCCCGGACGCCCAGAGAGGCCAGGTCGAATCCGTTCTTGATCTGCTCGCACTTGCCGCAGCCGGGTTTGGTGAACAGGATCATGCCTCCCTCCAGTCCTGCCCCTCGAACAGTGCCCGCTCGGCCGCCCGGCGCCGGATGAGCCCCGTCTGCTTGCGGCCGCCGGCGTAGACCCAACGGCCGAACTCCTCGGCCGCGGCGGAATAGTCGCCCCGGTTGAGCCGATCTCTCAGGGTCGAACAGGAAAACGCCACCCCCCCGATGTTGAAAACGAGCGAGACCAGGGCGTCGAACTGGCCCTGGGTCAGCTCGACCTCCACGCAGCGCTCGATGCAGCGCTCGGCCCAGCCGACGTCTCGCCGGAGCAACTCCTCGGCCTCGGCCTCGGTGATCCCGTCGGGGTAAGCCTCGCCCGGCCGGAGCACGTGGCCGTAACCGATGGTCGGCTTGCCGCCCTGGCAGGTATAAAGTTCAGGGCGGAAACCCTCGAAGTGCTTGATCAGATCGATCCCGTCCTGAGACGTCCTCATCTCTCATCTCCCCCGGCTCGGCAGGCCTCGATTTGCTCTCGAAACATGGCCCACTCCCGGATTGCCAGGTAGGCGGCCCGGTGCTCGGCGTAAAGGTGGCCGATGTCCCTGGCCAACTCGGCATAAAACGCCTCGGACCACTCGATCAGTTCCGGCGCCGGACAGGGGACATGAGCAGGGTTATTCCTGGCCGCCCTTCCGGCGCAGCCAGAGAGCAAAATCGTCAGGATCAGCAGTAACCCGATCCATCGTGGCCCGCCTCCGGGCCTGCCCTTTGAGCGCCTCATTCTCGGCCTCCGCCATCTCAAGGCGGGCCTGGTCGGCGCCGGCTCGCCGGTCGATCTCCCGGCGCCGCCTCTCGGCCAACTTTTCGGCCATCGACGAGAGGCGCTCGCCGATCTTGAGCACCGACGCCAGCCAGGTCCACACGGTTAAAGCCTCATCGCCGCCTTCTGGACCGCCCAGACGGCGTCGTCGATCTTGGTGCCGGTTGCCTTAACCCTTCGCTCGACCTCGGCCGCCATTTCGGCTTCGGTGGCGAACTGGCTGGGGAGCTGGCCGGACAGTCGGGCCCCGACCAACATGCCCATGTCGTCGTAACAGTTTTCGGTTTTGGACGCTGCGTCCCAACCGAGCTGGATCCCCTTGCCGGCCGCTTCGGTGACCAAGCCGGACATCCTGGGGATGATGTAACCGATGACTAAGGCCCAAAGGTCCATGGTTTCCTCCTACTGCTGCCTAAAGTCGTTATCTTTCAGGCCGGCCAATCCGGCCTGAACTTCCGGAAAGTCCCGGACAGTGTTGTGGCAATCCGGGGTCGGTTGCCAGGCGTAGATCGAGACGAGGGACAGCCGCTCGTAGATCGGTTGGGCCAAGGGTGGCGCGCCCTGGTCGTCGCCGGGATAGTCGAGGCGCCACATCGCCCGAAGGCGGCCCTCCAGATACGGCCAACCTGCGAAGTTGAAGCCCTGCAGCGTCAACATGACCTGCTTATCTGGCCAGCCGTGATCCTGGAGCCAGCGGAGGGAAAAGCGGTTGATCCGGCGCATGGCCTCGGGCGGGTGGGCGCCGTATCCGGCGTGGTTGCACAGGCAGTCCTCCTTGGGCCAGCCGTTGCGGTCGATATGAGCCTCCCAATCGCCGCCTCCGCCGGGCTGGACGCCCCAGGGGTACCAGTCGTAGCAGAGGTCGGCCGCGGCCAGGCCCATGTCGTTCAGGCGGCGCCGGAGCTCGTCGTAGACCCAGTTCCGGGCGTCGATGGCTCGGCGGTCAAACAGGGGCGGCTCGTCGCCGATGATTATCAGCCGGACCGTGAGCCCCTGGTCCCGGACGTACTGGACGAACTCGGCCACGTCTCGAATGGCCCACCGATCGCCCGGTGAGATATGCAGGGTCGGAGTCAGCAGGACCGCCTCGGTCCAGCCCTCGCCGGCCCGGCGCCTGATCTCGGCCTTGGCCGCCTCGCGGTCTTGCCACCAGTCCCGGAGCTTGATCTGAACGGCGTTGGAGATCCGGCCCAGGCGAGGGTCGTCGTCAGGGTTCCAGAGCCACAGGCCGCGTAACTTGGGCGGCTTGGTCCACGCCGGCTCAGGTTCCGGCTGGGGCGGCGTCGGCTCGGGAGTTGGCGACGGCGCCGGACCGGGTGCGGGCGGGGGCGTCGGTGTTGGGCCACTGCTACCGCCCCCGCCGCACCCGGCGATCAGGAGAGAGGAGAGTATGATGATGGCGGCCAAGACCGCCGGCCAACTACGTCTCATCTATTCCCCCTGCTGGCTCAGGACCGCAGCAGCGGCGTCGGCCGCGTCGAGCTGCTCTTGGATGTAGGCCAGGGCCTCGGCGTCGGCCATCGTGGACGCGGCGGCCGCGAATGCGTCAGCCACGGCGACCAGATGGTCAACGTCGGCCGAGGCCGGCGCCTGGTACTGGACCAGGGCGCTGACCACCCGGAGCAGAGCGTGAAGGGTCTGTTGGGTGGCCTTCGCCGCCCGCTGGGGCAGCGGCGCCGCGGCGAGGGCTTTGGCGTAAGCCTCGGCCTTGGCCTGCTCGGCCACGACCGTCTGGTGGTCGTAGGCGGCCAGGGCGGCGTCCACCTGGGCCTGGGTTGGCCCGTAGAGCAGGACTATCTCCGGGTTGTCGCCGGCTCGCCGGTAACCCAGCGAGGAGCCGTACTCGGCCTCGATCAGGGGCAGCAGGACCGAGAGAATGGCCGGGGTGGCGGCCAGGTCGATCTGGGCGGTGGGCTTGTCCATGTGACCTCCTACTATCGATCAAGCCGGACGCCAAATTGGTAGTGGCGTCCGAGTGTCTGATTTGCCGTGTCCAGCTCGTAGACGCCGGAGGCGGTAATCTCCTCCTCCCAGGTGCCAGACGTGTAGTCGTTGGCGTTATCCCCGGCCCAGGGCGTCCCGTTGGGGTCGGTGGACCCGTCGGGCCGGGTGGCATATAGGTAGGTCCCGCCCGCAGTGGGGCTGGTCCTAAATCCACCGAACGCCACCGCTCCGTCCACCGCTGGGTAGACCGGCACGGACTGGTCGGTAAAGCCGTCGTGAGCGGACGTGCCCATCACCTGCCGGCCGATCAGTTTGAGCACGCGGCCGTTGTCCTCAAGCCGGAAGTCCAACAGCGCGCCGGCCTGGTACGGCGCCCAGCCGATGGCCCGCTTGTCCCCGGCGGGGTTGTATAGCCCGCCCTTAGACTCGTCGCGGGAGGGGTACGCAGAGGTCGCCGTGGAAAGGTTGCCCGAGCTGTCGATGTAGACCCAGACCCGGCCGTCGCCGGACAGGGTCAGGTCTATGGTCGTGGCCGTAGTCAGCTCGACCAGGTGATCGACACCGCTGGAGTCACGGAGGTGGCAATATCCGGGCGACACCCTTAACTGCGTCGCCGAGGCCTTGGTGACCAGCAGCCCGCCAATGCTGCCGGGGAGCACCAAATTGGACAGCTCGTAGCCGCTTCCGGCCGAGTTGACGACCACCGCCTTTCCGGCGTCGCCCGAGGCCGGTGTGGGCAGCCGGGGAATCTGGGTCCAGGCCGCGCCGTCGTAAAAATAGAGCAGGTCGGTGTCGGTCTCGAACCAGTGGAGCCCCTCCCAAGGGTTGGCGTGGTTGGCCCGCTCGGTCGAGGTGCCGATCATCAGATTCCACTCGTTGGCCATCCTGATCTTCGAGCGCCGGCTGGTGTCCAGCATGGCGTTGGTTATGGCGGTGGTGGAGCTGTCCAGCAGCACGTCCGCCAGGATGACCTCGTCGGCGGCGGCGGTGTATTTGACCGCCGAGCCGGCCGCGGCCTCGGCCCCGGAGACGACCTCGATCTTGTGCCACTCGGATTGGAGCTTGTAGATTTGGGTCCCCCGGACCGGGTCGGACTCCTCGCTGAGGTCCTGATTCTGGCGGTCGAACTTGGCCACCAGGGTGATATAGCGCTCGTTGCCGGCGCTGGGGATGGTTGGGTTCCCGTCGCGGTCGGTCGAGCAGTCAACCGTATTCTGGATGTTTGACCAGATCCGCTTGCCGTAGCCCTCGTAGGCCTTGCCGGCCGCGACCAGGACGTTCATCGAGGGCGCCGGGTCGTCCTCGGTGACCTCGAATCCCGAGAGGATGCCCGCGCCGTGCAGGTCCACCTGGTGAGTCCAATCGGCGTCCTCGATGTAATCCTGGAGCGTGGCCAGCTCGTCCGGCCCGTAGGGTGTGCCCGTCACATGATCCTGCCTGTCCATACTGCCTCCTATGCTGATTTGACTTCGCCCAGGTGCAGCACCGAGGCGGTCAGGTAGCCGTCGGGGTTGTCGGGGTCGTCGATGGTGAGCCGCCAGTAGCGGTAGGTCTGGTCGAGCGTGTAGACGATGTTGCCCTCGGCCCAGGAGATGGCGGCCGAATAGGGCGGGGAGCCCCAATCATCGACGTCATTGGCCGCCAGGGTGATCGTCGCCCCGCTGGTCAGGTTGTGGTCGAGCAGGACCAGCCCCTTGACCTGCTTGGCCGCGGCCAGATCGGCCTTGAGCCAGGCGGTGGCCCCGACCGAGCGCCAATAGGTCCCCCGGTTGTGATCGAATAGGTTGGCCAGCGGGTAGTCCTGGGCCTCGCTGTCAGCGTATATCGTCGCCCCGGCCAGCAGGTACGCCCCGAGGTAGTAACGCCCGCCGGCGTGGTCGAACCACAGCGGCCCCATCGCGGTCAGGCCAAAGGGGGCCACGCCGAAAACCCACAGGCCCAGCGGCGCGGCCGGCACACGGTAGACCACCGTGTCCCTAAACGCCTGGCCGGTCAGCGCCACGGAGGCCTCCACCGCCTCCAGCTCGTCGTCGGTCAGGCGGTCCAAGAACTCGATAACGGCGAGGAACCCGTCCCGGCTGCCCATCGGCTTGAGCCCGAAACCAGGCCGGCCGAACAGCCAGGCGTCCCGGTTGAGGTAGGTGACCGAAAACGGCTTGCCGGTCGCCCGCTTGACGGCCCGCTCGTACCCCTCCGGCCGGCCGGCGATGAGGTAGAGCGCGTAGGCGTCAGAAACGGATTGACGGTAGTCGTCATCCGTCTCGCCCTTGAGCCGGGGCATGATCCGCTCCTGGCCGTGGGCCTCCAGCCGGCCGTCGGCGCAGGTCTGGGGCATGAACTCATCCCGGACGGCGCGCACCCGCTCGCCCAGCTTGTCCATGCCCAGCGCCAGGTGTTTGCCCAGGCCCTGGTAGGTCCGGCGGCCGTCCTCGGCCGGCCCCTGGAAGGGCGGGAACTTGAGATCGTCTCGGAAGTAATCCCAAAAACCCACGTTACTCCTCGCTCGCCTCGGTGACGGTCACGACCGGGTCGGCCCCGATCACCGCCAACTGGACCTCGGATATCTCCACGTTGGCCGCGGGGCTGGTAAAAGCGACGTCCTTGATACGGGCGTCGTTGGCCATGAGCATGGCCGCCACCTGGCTCAACACCACGTCCTGCCCGACGCCCAACGGCGTAACGGCCGCCAGCGACGAGCCGGGGGTGTGCAGAGCGTTAAGCGCTGTCTCGGCCTGGGTCTCGATGTCGCTCAGCTCGGCGCTGTAACCGGGCAGGGCGGTTATGCTGACGTCCCAGTCGATAGAGACCGCGCTGGGCGCGAAGACCACCGGCGCATCGGTGGCCGGCATGCCGGTCTCCTTGTCCGTCAGGGCGGTCTGTACCTGGTCGATCAGGTCTTGGCTGGGCAGGCCGGACTGGCCGGTGATGTAGACGTGGACAACGCCCCCGCCGACCTTGACGAGGTGGACGCTCTTGACGCCCTGGACGGACAGCGCCGCCTCCTCATAGGCGGCCCAGTTACATCGATTGCCCGCCGCCCACTGGAGGGCGATCCGGCGCCTGAGCCCTTGGGCGTCCTGCCAGGTTTGGCCGGCCTCCAGAGGCGGGCCGTCCTCCTCCTCATCGGCCCCCTCCCGGACCAGCGATCCCTCGGGGTTGGTCACCGAGTCCCAGCCGGGGAACGGGGTGACAAACTCGGTGATGGTGTCGGCGGCCACGTTGTGGTCGGCTCCGGCCTCCAGCGCGGTGACGGTCACGGATATCTCGGCCTGGCCGTCGGGGCAGACGACCTCGTCGCCGACCTCAAACCGATAGCGCTTGCCGGAGGCGTCCGGCTGGGTCCCGACGATCCCGCCGGCCGGCACGATCAGGTTGCCCGTGGCGTCAGTCCGGGACAGAGTCACTTGGTGCTGGGCCCGGACCGCGCCCAGGCGCTCCAGAGTCATCTCCCTGGCCTTGAGGTCCAGCCAGGCCCCCGACCCCGTCCGCCAATAGGCCTGGGGCAAGACCGTCTTGGCAAAAAACTCGTAGACCTTGTACTTGGCCTTGGCCGTCAGCTCGACCATTCCGCGCAGCACGCCGCCCGAGTTGAGATTTGGCTTGTCGGGCAGTTCGTCCACCTCGGCGATCAAGCCGAAATCCTCCTGGCGGATCTGCTCCTCGGTGATCCCCTCGATCTCAGGCAGACCCAGACTCATGCCGCCTCCTCGTCAGGTCTCGGGTTGTGGGCAGCCGCGACCCGCTTAACTCCTTCGGAGTCGATCTGGATGACCATGTTGCCGGCGTGCTGGGTCTCGATCCACCGCCACTCGATATCGACCCGAATGATCCGCGGCTCCTCTTGCCAGGTGGTGACCGTCGCCCTGGCCGAGCCGGGGACGACCCTGGGGTCGGCCTCCACGGTGATCTCGACCTGCGTTTCCAGCCGGGCGCGGTGCTCGGGTAAATCCGGCGCCTCCACCCAGTCGTCGATCAAGCCGGTGAAGGTGTAATCGTAAAAGAGGCCCCCCGGCCCGGTCCGCAGGCGCTCGGCGATGTCGGCCAGGGCTACCTCCTCCCCCTGGGAGAGATAGAGGGCGCCCAGGCTCTCGACCACGTCGCCGCGCTCGGTGTCCCGGAGGATATCGATGCCTAAGAGGTCCGCTCCCTCCTGACGGCCCTTGACGCCGGTCAATAAGCTCATGCGACCTCCAACACGATGTGATCCCGGCCGGTGGCGGCGTGGCCGCAATCGGCCAGGTGTCCCTCAAAGCAGACCATCATCTCTACCCCGTCCTCCTCGATGACGATGGACGGCTCGCCCTCGGCCATGTGGGCCGTGCAGTGAGGCGGCGACGGCAGCTCGCACGGCGGGTGCGAGTCCACCGAGCAGCCGACCACGGCCACCGGGTCCTCCGAGTCGCCGATGACGACCGAGGTCTGCAGCGGCCTGATCGTCCCGCCGGCCGTGTCCACGTTGGTCTGGCAAATCCCGATCACGTGATCCTCCTGTATTTCCAGCGGGTCCGGTAGCTGTACTCGTGCTGGCCATCCGACTTGACGTGTATCCGGCCGCCCGCCTCCTGCCGGTACAGGACCTCGCTCAGGTTGTCCCGGCCCTCGTCCAGCACGCCCATAACGACCGGCGCGTCCGGGTCGCCGCGGAGGTAGGCCACGACCACCACCGCGTCCACGGCCGGGACCGGACCGCTCAAGAGCGGGACCTCGGGCACGGTCGGCTCGGCCTCGTCCGCCAGGCCGTTGTTAAGCAGGATTTGGATCGTCGCCGACCGCGCGCCGTCGCCGTCGCCGTGCACCTTGACCACCTTCCCGAGCCTCGGCGTCTTGCGGTAGTGGTCCAGGTTAGGCTGGAGCCGCTCGATCGCGGCCTTGACGGTCTTGAGCCAATCACGACTCACGATAAGCAACCTCCATCCGGAGCTGGTTGGCCTCCTGGCGGTAGATGACCTGCTCGGTCCGGTAAAATTCGCCGTCGATCAAGATGTCCATGGAGTGCCGGCACTCGGGCACGGCGAAGGTCTCCATGCACGACAGCCCGTCGCGGTCGGGCAGCAGCCGGACGATGTTTTCGGAGCGGGCGAAGATCGGCGGCACGTCCAGGCGGTAGCGGGGGTTGTCGTCGCGCCGGTAAAAGTCCTCGGTGTAGGGCTGGTACGAGATGTCGGGATATGGCCCCCAGCAAAATATGCCGTCGTGATCGATGAAGTGGGCCCAGTCGCTCGTGTCGATCCCCTCGCGCTTGGCCAGGGTCTCGTTGAGCCGGACAGCCACGTCGGAGGCGTTGAGACCCTCGGCGACGAAGTGGGGCAGAATGACGCCGGGCTTGTGGATGCGGGCCGGCAGGCCGGCCTCGGCCACGAACCACTCGAGGATCGCGCCGGCCTCCTCATGGCGAAACGCCTGGGTCCGGGGCGCCCGCCAGGCCTCCCACATCTTGTCCCGGGCCTCGACGATCATCCGGCGGGCCGAGGTAATCTCCACCACGTAGCCCTCGAAGATGGTCTCCATGTAGACCGGCGGATCGAGGTAACCCCAGCGCCAGATGACCGGCTCATCCCGGTTGATCTCGCCCTCCAGATCGCGGCGGAAGTTGGTCAGGTCGATGACCGCCCTGGCCGCCGGCAAGTGCCGGCCGGTAAAGACGGTCACCTTGGGTGAGCGGCGCTTGAAGATAAACCGGCCGATCTGGCCCTCCCAAACGGCGTGGGCGTACTCAAACGATCGGGAGGGCAGGGCCGAGCGAGGAACGGTCACCGTCGCGGCCAGCTCGGCAAAAACCTCCTGGAGACGGTCGCCGACGGCCTGGTTGGTCAGGGCCTCTCCGCTCGGCAGGGCAATATCGGCGATGCGCCGATATATCTGGTGGATCAGGGCCGGGGACGGTGATCGCGGCTGCTGGGTGAGCAGGCGGCGGATGTAGTCTTCGGCGAGCCTCAAAATGTACGGATCGATGTGGCGCCCCAACTGGGCCCGGAGCAGGCTCAACACCTGGCGATAGACGGATCGCGCGTCGGCGTAGCGCCGTAAGGTCCGGATCAGCGGGGCCGGGTCGATGATCTCCTTGCCCGACTGGATCACCCGGTCGATGATCTCCTGCGCCCGCCCCTCCAGGCGCTCCTTGAGCTCCTCGAGGGTGACCGGCTTGTTGGAGCGGACCAGGTCGCGGATGGCCCCCCAAACCTCCCGGTGGGCGGCCTCGGCAAAATCCTGGGGCCTGAGCTGGGCCAAGGCCTCCATCCGGGCGCGGCGGGAATTGATCACCGCCCGCAACACGGCCGCCTCGGCGGTGGCTGACCGGAGCATCACCAGCCCCTCCGATACACCGGCGGCGGGGTGTCGCTGAGGGGCGGCGTGTTGCCGCCTGCCCCGCTCTCCGGCCTGGGTTTGGCCTTGGGCGCGCCCCGGTCCTCGGCCTCCGCGACTACCGGCGTGTGCTCCCGGAAAACCAAATCGACGGTGATCGACAGGTCCTCGTTGGTCTCGCTGCTCCGCAGATCGACCCACAGCACCTGCCTGATTTTTCGCGCCCTGGTATGAGGCGAATGGATGATGAAGGCCGGCGGCTTGCCGTCGGGGCCGACCGCGGTGTAGGCCGCCTCCAGCTCGGCCAGCTTGTCCAGGGCGGTTGATTGCGCGTCGTCGATCAACAGCAACGTCAGGGTGATCTCGGCGTCGTCCCAGCCCTGGGGTTGTTTGCGCC
Organism: uncultured Thermodesulfobacteriota bacterium; assembly: GCA_964634465.1. GTDB lineage: Bacteria > Desulfobacterota > Desulfarculia > CAZWLY01. The sequence goes on from CAZWLY010000004.1 coordinate 118,559, forward strand.
GGCCGGATTTGCCCTCGGTGGCGGCCTCGTCCATCTCCAGCGGCCGGGCGATGGTCATGTTTTGATAGATGCCGGGGAGCCGGTCGAGGGATTGCCCGGTGGCCTGGTTGGTCAGGCTGACCGGCCAGTCGTTGGCAGTAAGCCGCCTCATGCCACAGCCTCCGCGCCGGCCAGGTTGACGAAGAGGTCGGCGATCCGCCTGGCGTCCTGGAGATCGTCGGCATCCACGTTGATGGTCAGGTTGTGGATGTGGATGGCCCGCCGCTCCTGGACGCGGGGGGCGACGCCGTCAGGCGACCGATCCGGGCGTCGGGCCTGGGCCTGGCTCCAGAGCTCCGGCAGATCGACCTTGGGCGGGGCGATGGTCAGGCGGCCGAGGTCCACGCCGCCGAGGGTATCCAGCGCAGGCAACCGGGGCGCCGGTATATCGACCTCAACCGGGGCGACGGCCAAGCGGCCGAGGTCCATGCCGCCCAGGGCGTCCAACGTCGCCAGCCGGAGCGCCGGCGCGGCGGCCCTGATCCCCCGCGCCATGGTCTCCGGGATGGCCATGCCCGAGGCGGTCAGGTTGGACAGCGGGCCCTCCTTGGCGTCCGAGAAGGGCAGCAGCTTGCGGATTTTGGCCAGGCCGGCCTTGATCAGCTTGAGCGGAGCGGAGAGCTTGGATTTGATGCCGTCAACAAACGTCTGCCACAGCCGGGCCCCGGCCTCGAAAAGGTTGAGCCCCTTGAACCAATCCCAAACGGACTGAATGGCGTCCCAGATCGCGGCCCCGATCTGGTACGGGAGGGTCATTAAATCAAACAACCATCTGATTAATCCGCCGAGGACCTGCCCGACCACCCGGCCGACCTCGATCCAGTCCAAGAAGTAGACCGGCCCTTTTTGGGCCTCGTCGCTCGTTAGGCCCAGCCATTTGACGAAACGCTTAAACAGGTTGACGATCGGCTCAAGCGCCTCCCAGACCGGCTTGAGGGCGTAAGAAAATCCGGCCTCGAGGCCCATCCAGAAACTTTTGAGGCGGGCCCACAGGCCGTCAACCGCGCCTCGGAACCAGTCAAACCTCTTGTAGAGCCAGACCAGCACCGCGCCCAGGGCGACCAGGCCGATCACAATCCAGGTGACCGGGTTGGCCAGCAGGGCGGCGGTGAAGGACCACGCCCCGGTGGCGGCGGACAGAAACCCGGCCTTGAGCGCGCCCAGCCGAGCCGGCAGCAATTTGAGCGCCGCGCCCCACTTGGCCGCCAGGAGCATGGCCAGGCCCAGGGCGCCGGACAGGATGCCCAGCCCGGCGGCCAGGGCGACGACGGCGGTCACCGAGGCGCCGATGATCTTGACCAAGCGCTCGTGGCGCTGCATCCAGGCCAGGATTGGGTTGAGCAGGCGGGTGATGGCCGAGATGATCGCCTGGATAACCTGGAGCGGCCCCATCCCCAGCACGATGGCGAAGGTTTCCAGCGTGCCGGCCAGCATCTTTTTGACCCCCTCCCAGGTCTGCATCATCTCGGCGGCGAAAGTTTTGGTTGTGCCGGTGGAACCGTCCAGGGCCTCGGACATGGCCCGGACGGCCTCGACACCCTGGAGGGTGACCAGGCGGCCGTCACGCATGGTCTTGTAGGTCATCTTGAGGACTGCATCGTAGGCCTTGGCCCCGGTGGCGTTGAGGGCTTGCTTCAAAAAGAGCGACCGCTGGGCGTCGGTCATCTTGGCCGTGGCCCGCTCCAGATTCTCGATGATGTCCACCAAGGGCAATACCGCCCCCTTGCCGCCCTCGGCCCGGAACAGCTCGTTGAGGTTGAGCCCAAAGTCGCGCTTAATGATCTGTTGCATCCGTCGGGTCGGGGCCTTGACCGCCTCGGCCAGCGAGTTGAAGATCTGGGCCGCATCCTGGGTGGACTGAGCGGCCGGCCGGATCGCGCCCAGGAGGGCCAGCGTGTCAGAAAGAGTTTGGTTGGCCTGGGACCCGGCGGCCGAAACCACCGGAATGGCCGTGGCCAGTTCGTTCATTTCCACCGAGGCGATCTGGGTCAGGCGGGCCAGCTTGTCCGTGACCTGCCCGGCCTGATCGGCCGTTATGGAATAGGCCTTCAGGACCGAGTCGATAAGTTTGGCCGAGGTGGCCAAATCGCCGATCCCAGCAGTGGCGAAATCCAACGTCGGTTTGATGAGGCGGAGTTGATCCTGGACCCGGTAGCCGGCCGAGGCCAGCGCCGTCATACCGGCCACGGCCTCATTGGGCGACCATTCGGTCAACACGCCCAGGTCCAGCGCCTTGGCGCGCAACGCGGCCAGGTCTTTGGCCGAGGCCTGGGAGATTAACGATAGTCGTTTCAGACTGGTCTCGAACGTTCCGGCCGCCTCCGCGCCGGCGGTCAGTCCCAGGCCAAGAGCGGCGGCCACGCCGACGACGGCCATGCTGCGCCGGAACAGCTTCAGCCCACGATCGGCCAGGCGCAGCTCTCGTGTAAACCGCTGGAGGTGGCTGCGGGCCCCCCGCATCGGCCCGGTGAACATATCCACCAGCCGCACCGTTGCCGCCAGCCTGTAGATCGACTCCATCAGTCTCCCTCGCCTCCGAACGCCTTGGCGATGGCGGCGGCGAAAAGGTTGATTTTTTCCCGCCGGATCATCTCCATCTCGGCCAGCGCCTTCAAAAAATCGTCCAGGTCCTCCGGGGCCTCCCGGCCCAGGTGGTGGCGGATCAGCACCCGCCCCGCCCGGACCCAGTTGGCCTCGGCCTCGGCTAAAAAACCTCCAGATCAAACTCCCGGTTGCCGCCCAGCGCCTCCTGGAGTTTGTCGGCCAGGCTGGTGCCCAGCATCGGCTCGGCCTCCAGGCGGGCCATCATCTCCTGGGCCGACGGGTGGATAGCGCAGGCCTTGACCAGCCGCTTGGTGGCCACGACCGGCCGCTTTTTGAAGCCCGCCACGTTGATGAACTGCTCCATCTCGGCCACGGTCGGCCGCCGGAACCAAAGGACTTCACCGCGGTCGAACTCGTCGGACAGCCGCAAAATCTTTTTGCCGGCCGCCTTGGCCTGCCTGACCGCCTCGGGGGCGTCGGGGGGCAACTCGTCTACCGATAGTCTGTCCAGGCCGCTCGCCTGGGCCTCGTGGGCATCACTCATCAGGCGCTACCTCCTTCCCGCTGAATCGGCTTGTGCATCACCAGGTCGATGGTGACGGACATCTCGGTGTCGCCCTGCTTGGTCGACTCGTCCACCCCGGCGATGTCGGCCTCGATCAACCGGACGCGGGTCGTCTCGCCGCCCTTGGGCTGGAAGACGATCGTGACGTCGAACGGGTCCAGCTCCTCGGGGGCCGTCGCGCCCTTGCTCTTGACCCAGGCCAAAAACGGCCCGTAGAACTCGTCGTGATCGAGAACAATGGAGCCGGTCGCCTCGTAGTTGCCCACGCTCGACCCGATGCCGACCGCGCCCTTGCCGTAGCGGGTCTTCTTTTCTTGTTTGCTCGACCAGTTGACCTCCTGGACGCCGACCATCTCGCCGTAGCCGGCATCGATTGTGACGTCCAGCCAGGCCACCCGGCGCCCGTTAACCTTTTGCGCCATCTCTCACCTCCTCTATGCGGTCGCGGTGATCTCGACGTCCCACGTGGCCCAGCCGAAGTGGAGGCCGATATCGACCCGCTCGATATTGGGGATGCCGTAGAGCGTCACCTTTTCGTAAATCCCATCGGCCGCCAGGTTCTGGCCGGCCGGGACGTAGATCTCGAAGTCGTCCAGCTCGGCGGCCGGCAAGGCCTCGACCATCTGGGTCCTCAGCGCCCTGGCCTGGTCGGTGACGATGGCCGACACGCCCAGGTCGTCGGCCGTGGCCTTGCCCTTCCGCCCGGCGGTCTGCCACGCCTGGGACTCGATGTGGGGCTCGGTGGCCATCTCCAGCAGCCGCACCGCCTTGAACACGGTGCGCACCGCCTCGATCCGCACGAACTGGTGGTTGTCGGCGGCCATGGTCCTCCCTTTGTCGAACACCGCCGGCCGGCCGAAATCCCTGGGTACGGCCGGCATGTAGCCGGCGTTGAGCAGGCTGGTGGCCATGGCCTGGGTGTAGTACTCGGGCAGGGTGACGTTGGGTAGAGGGTTGCGTCCCCGCCAGCCGATGGACTGGTTGACCTGAATGCGAGCGAAGATGCCCGAGGCAATGCCGGTCAGCATCCGGGGGCGGAGGCGGCCGCTCCGCTCGGCGACGTCTCCATAGCCGGCGTTGACCACCACGTAGGGGTGGGCGAAACCGTCGGCCTCGGCGACCAGGCCGTCAACCCAGGTCTGCAACCCGGAGGCGCTCAGATCGGTCGGCTTGGCCGCCTGAGTTAAGAACCAGGCCGGCCGCTTTTGGGCGGCCAGGTAGTCGGCCTGGGCGGCGAACGTCGCCCAATCGGTGGCGTCGGTGGGCGTGGGGATGACGAAAAACTCGGGCTGGTAACCCCGGCTCAGGACGTCATCGACCACGTTCATGATTTCGGTGGTGGTCACCGAGGGCGCGGTAGTCGAGAACTTCCAGGTGTCGCCCTCGGCCATGTCGCCGCCGGTGAAATCAAACTGAGCCGTGACACCCACGTCCGGGATGCCGATGTCCTGGGCGGCGGTGACGGTCTTGTTGACCACCTCCCAGTTGTTGCCGCCGTCGATTGATATCCTGACCTTGGCTGCGCCCGAGCCGCCGGCCAGGGTACACTCGATGACCACCTGGGCGTCCATGTCGCAGCTCGAGCCCACGCTCAGCGTGGCCAAGCCGGAGACGCCCGAGGTGTCCACCGTGCCGACCGTGCCGGCGTCGGCCTTGGCCACCGGGGCGGCCAGGACATAGGGGTAACGGCCCTGGTAGTAGCTCAGGTGGTCGGCCAGGGCGTCAAGGAGCGGGCCCTGGCCGATCAGGCTGGCCAGGTCGTCCTCCGGACCGACGGCGTAGACCTGGCCGGTCTCGCTGCCGGCCCTGGGGCCGAGGATCATCGGCAGGCCGGACACCTCGTCCGGGTTGAGCCCGGAGCGGTAGGCGTTGATGGTGATAACCGATCCACTAAGGGGCATTGGCCACCTCCTTTTACTTGTTTAGGCCGTCGAAACCGGCCCCGGCCTTTTTGGCCTCGAAGGCCTTCCGGGCCGCCTCAAACTTGGCCTGGGATATCTCGTCGCCCGGCCCGAGTCCGGCGTGGTGCATCAGGCCGACGGCGACGGGCTTGGGCGTCTCGACCCCCTTGACCTGGTGGGTCAGCCCGGCCGCCCGAAGGCGGTCCATGACGGTCGATTTGTCCGGGGCCTCGGCCGGACTGTTGGGCCGGGTCTCGTCGCTGATCTCTTTGGGCTTGGCCATCTCCTACCTCCTACTCCGCCATCTCGGAGTCGATGTCGGCCTGGGTGATCGCTCCCCCATCGACGAGGGCGACCACCGAGCCGTGTACGACCAGGCGGACGTTGATCAATGTCTGGTGCTTGATATGAGCCAGGCTGTCGGACAGGATCGCGCTCTGCACCTCGATCCTGGCCCAGTCGTTACGGTTGCCGGACACCTCGTCCGGGTTGGTAGTCAGACCGTCGGGATGATCGGGATCGATCCAGACGCCCTCGTCCAGCAAGGCCAGGAATTGGTCCCGGACGGCCTCGGCTTCGGCCAAAGTCTGGGCGGCGATCACTACGTCCAGGTGCAGGTCGCGCTCAAAGACCCTGACCACCTCGGTCCAGGTGTCGGCTTGGTCGTCGAAGAACTTGGCCAGCGTCTTATCGACTCGCCGGAAGTCCTCGGCGTCCCGCTCAGGCGGGGTGAGGACCGAGGCCCAGGGCAGGCCCTTGTGCCGGCCCGCCTCGGAGGCGTCGGTGTAGATCGGGCCGCTCATGCCTGCCTCGGTCAACTTGCCGACCAGGTAATTTTTGACCGCCTCGATCACCCTCTCGCCTCCTCCGCCAGCGTCTGGGCGATGATGCCCTTAAACTCGTCCCAGTCATCTTGGTTGATGCCGATGAAGGGCCGGGCTGGTATGCCCCCGGCTCGCCGGCCGCGGACGATCACGTCGCCGTAGTTGTGCCGGGCGGCGTAGACCACGTTGGTCCCCCACTGAGCCCTGGCCGAGTCCCCCCGGCCGGTGATGGAGCGCCGGAGCCGGCCGGTATCGACCAGGGTCTGACCGCCGTGTCGCAGCACCCGCTCGGAGGGTATCCACCGCGCGCCGTCCGGCCCCCGCTGATCCTCGAAGCGGAGCTTGGTTGAGCTGACCCCGGCCTCGGCGATGCGCTTATGGAGCCGGGTGAAGATGGTCTCCTCGCCCAGCCGCAAAAGGGCTCGATCCAGGTGCCGGAAGTCTTTGCTCAACCTGATCCCGCTCAAAGCAAGGTCTCTCCGTTTTTGACACCGCTTGAAGGGTTCAAGCGGCCGTCTGTCAGTAGCAATCCTCCCAGCCAGGGGGTAGGGCCGGCTTGGGGTGATCGGCGACGACACGGGCCCTGGGTTGGCTCGTGCCGTCGTCGCCGGTCTGGCCCAAGTGGACCTTGCCGTCCCGGACCGCCTCTAAGAACTTGATGGCCGCATCCCGGTCTTTGCGGATCGACTCGTCAGGCGAACCGGGCGTGTACCCCTTGGCCGAGAGCAGTCTCCAGAGGGCCAAGCGGCCGACATGCAACCGCAGCCAGGGCGGCGCGGGCGACAGGGGCGTCTCGTACCGGCCGGCCAGGTAGCCGTTGGCCTCGGCCTCGGCGTCGGCGATGGCCTGCTCCACCAGGGCCTGGTTGTCGGCGACGCTCTGGTCGCCGGCCAGCGCCTCCACGGTGGCCAGGCCGACCGACTCGATCAACCCCTGCCTGGTCAGGTAGTCGCCCAACCGTTACTCCTCCGAGTCGTCCGGGGCCGGGGCGATCTGCTCTTTGACCTGGCCCCAGGCTCGAACAACCTGCTCGCCGGTAACCTGCCGTCCCAAAGCCTTGGACACGGCGTCCACCTTGGGGCGTCCGTCGGCGGTCAGGTCGTCGGGGTTGCCAGCCTCGGCCACATCCCACACCGCCTTGATGATCTGGTCATCGGTGGGCGGGGCTGGGTCTTGCGGCTCGGCGCGGTCGCCTTCCGGGGCGGCCGGGCTGTCTTCGGCCGGCGGCTCAGGCTCGGCCGGCGGCTCAATCAGGCGGGCATATTTGGGCACCACCTCGTCGGCGGTGGCCTCGTCCACCTCAAGCCTCTTGCCGGGCTTGTGGTACTGCCCGCCGTACTTCATTTGGTGGATCAACTCGATCCAGACCCTTGCGGACATAAGTCCTCCTTCCCCGGCTCTATCAGCCGGTCGGCTCGTCAACCACCTGGGCCTTGATGACCGCTCCGGGGTAGTGGGTGGCCGGTACGGGGCTGGATTGGACGCGGATCCAAATGCCGTCCGGGTCTTTCTCGAACCAGGAATCGACGACGAAGGGCCGGCCGAGGGTGCCGGGCCCGCCGGGGACCTTGCCGCCGCCCTTGTTCATGACCGGGACCGGGGCGAAATATTCCCGGAACCCGTTGGCGATGACGCCGACCAGGACCAGGTGCCCCTCCGGGATGTACTGCACCCAATTCCCAGCCTTATCGACGTAGGCGGCGTCATACTCGGTGATGTCAACACCGGCCAGCCGAACGATCCGACCCTCCTCAGCGATCTCCTTGCCCCTGAGCCAGTTCAGCTTTTCGCCGGTCTTGGGATGGTCGATCAGAGCGTCCATGACCACGGAAGAGACGAACAGCTCGTACCTGGTAATCGTTTGCGGGGCCACCGCCCGGCTGATCTGCTTCTTCCAGGCCCGGATGTCGGCGATGGGGTTGGAGTTGGCGTCACTCCACTTGTCCGTGCCGGACAAGACGATGGTGTTCTCGGCCGGCGGGCTCCAATCGATCAACACGGTCTGCCCGTCGGAGTCGAAGATCTTCCCGGTGAGCGAGCCGGCGGCGTAGTGCTCGCGGGTCCGCAAAATCTCCGCCTTCATGTCGGTCAGGTTGTCTCTGATCTCGGCATCCAACTGCTCCAGGCCCTCGCCGCCCATCTCCCGCATAACCAAGAGGTCGGCGGCGCCGATTTGCCGCTTCGGGGCGATGCGGGGGGCCTTGAAGGTGATGATCTTGCGATCGGGCCGATCTTCGACCGTGGCCGGCGCATAGACGGAAATGGCGGGCAGGATGCCCAGCGACCCCGCCTTCATTTCGACTTCCATCAGGGACGATTTAACGCCGCGGTTGGAGGAAAAGACCCGGTCTAGGATGTCGGTCCGGGGTTTTTCCTCGATGGCCATGATGGCGGCGATCAAGGTGCGAGGATGGAAACGATCATCAAAATCGGGCATGATGAGCCTCCTTAAACGGCGTGAACGCCGCGCTTAGCGAGCTGGGCCAGCGCCCAGGTCTTGTTGGCGTCGCTGATTCCGGCCGGCCAGACCAGAGCGTCCAGTCTGACCGCGCCGCCTCTGGCGACCTCCGCCTCAACGTCGGCGCTGGTCGCGTCTACGTCGTGGAGCAACACTCCAATCGGATCGTGCTTCAGCGTCGGCGAGCCGTGCTCGTAATCGACGGTGATGTCGGCACCGTTGTCCGGGGCGGTGGTGAAAGTGAGGCTGATTTGGGCCTCGCCGTCGTCGCCGTAGGTGATGACACCCGAGCCGTCCGCGCCAACGAGATTGCCCCGGCCGTCCTCAGTGAGGGTGGAGCCGGCCCCGCCGATGGGGGCGGTGACAGTGACCGTGCCGGGGATGATCGGCCGGTTGGCCAGGGTGGCGGAGAACTGGGTGGTCGTCCCATCGCCCGCACCAACGACCTCGCCGGCAACGGCGCTCGCCGCGGCCAGGGCGTAAAGCCCGCCGTCGAAGGCCTCGGCCAGGACCGCCCCGGCCTGGAGCTCGCCTTCACCGGCCTTGACAACCTCGGTCGTCTGGATCGGGGACTGATCCGCCCAGACGGTCTTGATGGACTTGGATTTTTCCTCTGCGCCTAAAATTCCGCTCATCGCGAATCCTCCTTAGCCTTGATCCGGGTTGGCGATCTTCTTGCCCAGCTCGGCGAAGCGATCCACGCCACCGCCGTCATTGGCCGAAAGGGGCGCGGTGAAGTGCTCTCCGGGTTTGATGATCGTGGGTAGCGAGCTCAGGAGCGCCTTGAAATAGTCGAGCTGGCTGACGGGCTTGGGCTCGTCCTCGTCGCCCTGGGTCAACATGATCGCCCCGTCGCCCTCGGCCGGCTGGTCGGAGAGGCTGGCCATGAAGGTGACCAGCTCCTCGGTGTTGAGCCCCGGCGGCAACTGGCCCCGGCGGGTCAGATCGTCGCAGTAGGCGGCCAGCTCTCGACGCCGGTTTTCGGCAGCCAGACCGACGACTCGCTGGTCGGCCTCGCTCAGCTTGGCCATCAGCTCCTTGACCTGAGTGCTCAATTTGGCCACCAGGTCGTTTCCGCCCTGGGCGGCCAACTTGGCCTCGGTCTCGCTCAACTTGGCCGTCAGCTCTTCGACCTGGGCGGTCAATTTGGCCACTTGGTCGTCGCCGCCCTTGGGCTTGGGCTTGGGCTTGTTGGTATCCTTGCCAAACATATGTCCCTCCTCAAATTCGATGGTTTGCCGAACGACGGGCGCCCCCTCGCTGAACATGGCCACGTCCAGCGGCGGCAGGCCCTTGACGGCCGGCAGATACGCGCCCAACAGGGCGACCCTCAACAGGCGGTCGGGACGGCCCTCGGAGTCCAGCCCGAACTCGCCCGAAACGTACTTGCGCCTCCCGGCGGCGACGTCCTCCTTGACCTCGGGCGGCACGTCGGACACCCGAGCCTCGAGGCGGTCGCCGTTAATCCGCAGCTCATCGACATATCCGGCCGAGTCGCCGTTGCGCGGGGTGTGGTAGCCCGCGTCCAAAAACAGCGGCGCGCGCTCCCTGGTCGGGTCGTAATTCGCGATGATCCGCTCAAAGTCCTCGACGTCGAAGACCAGGTCCCGCCCCCTCATCTCGATCCAGCGACCGACTCGGGCGATCGGCAACCAGGGCTTGTTATCCGCCTTATCCGCCATGTTGATCTCCCCTGAAAAATGTGCTAATCTGAAACTCGCCATGAGCCGGGAGGCCAGATTTATCCGTCGGTCTTATGGCGCTCGGGGGGATGGTGACCGAGCGGTGACGAGATCGAGCGGATGACTTGGCTAAACCATCCTTCCGGCTCATTTCCTTTTCCACCTCGCCCAAAGCAGCGCTCCTCGGCGGTAGTTTCTGTCCACCGCCTCTTGCTTGTCCTGAATGTCGTAAATGGTGACACCGGTGCAAACCTGCCCGTCAAAGTCCATGACGGCGTAAGCCCCTACGTTTTCTCCCTTGCCCCGCCAAAACTTGAGATGCTTGCGCCGAAGAATGACCTTCCCGGTGGCCTCGTTGATCATCGGCGTAAGCCAAATTTCATCGGGGCTTTCCAGGGTCGGCCTGAAAAGCGGAATGTATTGACCCCGTCGGCCCTTTAGGAGCTTGGCACCGCTCTCGCCTCCCCAGAATCGAGACGAGATAATTAGGGTCTCACCGTCCGGCGCGACGGCAATCCGCTCACCGGCCTCAATCCCCAAGGATTTCACTGCTTGATCGTGATACCAGCGGCCGATCTCGGTACGAGAGAGACCCCTCTTTTTCAGGTCGGGGATGTCGGCGATTGCCGCAGGCTGGGTGTCTAGTTTTTTTAGGTTCCTGAATGCTGGTAACCGGTAAGAGTCATGGCCGGGCAAGGGTCGGGGCCAGTGATCATAGCCGCCCTTCTTACTGAGCGCTTGATCGACGATTCCGCCCCAGGCGGCCTTACCGGGGTTGTAGTCCCAGCCCGTATCGGGCCGGATGCTCTGCACGATGCCGGACGGCCGCCCGTCTGGGCCGGGCAGGTTTTGAGGCACGCCGTCGAGGATGTCCTGTCCCGACTCCACCTTGAGCCCGCGCTTTTTAAGCTGGCGCTCGGAGATGGCGATGACAGTGCAGCGGCAGCCGTGGCCGTTGAGCGGATACCATTGATCCCAGATCGGGTCGTCGGCCCGGAAGACCCGGCCGCTCATGGCCCGGTGCGCGGGCCGCGTCCGGCTGTCCTCGACCGCCACGTACATCCAATAGGGGTGGCTCGCCAGCACGTCCTTGTCGGTCAACTGGGCGTAGCGACCGACCTCGTAGGCCGTGCCTATATTGTTCTTAAAGATCAGATCGGCCCGGCGGGCCGCCTTGCCGGTCCAGCCGCGCTTCTCAAACTCCTCGCGACAGGCCCGGCGAAACTCATGCAACGAGATCCCGTCCTCGAGGGCGCGGGCCAGCTCGCCGAAGACCAGCTCCAGGGCCTGGCCCTTGGCTATGCCGGCCACGGCAAAAGCGTGCAGGCGGGCCTCCTCCGGCAAGCGCTTAAAGGTGCGCGGCGAGACCAACTTTTTCCGGCGCCAGAACTTGATCGCCTCGTCCATGGGCAGGGGCTCGAGCTCGATTTCGGCGGCGCTCAGCTTTGGCCCCGTCTTGTCGCCCAGCTCCTGGATCACCGCCCAGCGGCCGTACATATTGGCGGCGAAATGCGCCCGCTCGACCTCTCCGGCCAGGCGGTCAATCTTGATGTCCGGCACGGCGGCCAGGATTTTGGCCGTGACCTCGTCCAGGTCCTCGGCCTGGTCCACCGCGCGGTCAACCACCGTCAACACATCATCGGCCAGGGCCGGGACGCCGCCCAGGGCGACGGCCTGGGAGACCAGGCGCTCCAGGTCCTTGTCTCGGGCGACAAGCCAGGCCTTGATGTCGGCCGGGACGGTTGGCGCGTCGTCGTCCGGGTCGTCGCTCTGGACCAGGTAGGCGACCTCGCCCGGTTGCGCCGGAGAGCCCAGGCCGACCGGCGCCGGCAGCCGCTCGACGATCTCGAACTCGTCCTCGGGCAGACCGTAGACGCGGGAGTAATAGGCCGTGGTGAACCTCACCCCCTGCCTGGCCAGGACCTCGTCCAGGTCGGCCTGGCTCTTTTTCCGCGCCAGGTCCTCCTCCTGCACGAAGCCGAAAACGGGCGGGGCGGCGCCGGGGTGGTTGAAGTTGGTCCACCACTTGAGGGCCCGGTTGAGCGTGGCCAAGACCAGCCGCTGGTCTTCCTCGGCCAGGTCCTGGCGGACTTTGTAATGCGTTTCGGCCGCCGCCCGGCTGCCCTGCCCCTTGACCTCTTGGGTCAGCGTGCCGCCCAGGATGGCCACGGCGATCTCGGCGTCGCAGGCGGCCACAAATTTCTCATGGACCAACGAAGACGCCCCCTTGCTGGCCGAGCCCGCGACAGTGACCTCTCCGCCGTCGGGATATACAAGGGACGACCGGGACATCATCGCCGCCATCTCGGCCGCCAGGGCCTTGCGCTCCTCTACCGAGGAGTTGGGCGGCGCCTTCGTCAAAATGAAGTCGGCCCCGAACTTTTCGACGAACGCCGGCCACAACCTCCACCCGGCCCGCTTGAAGACGACCGGCCAGTAGATGCGGCTCAGCAGCCTGACGCCGTAGGGGTTGTGGTAGCTGGGCTCGTGCCGGGGCAAAAGCACCTTGTAGGGAGGGATTTCCTCGCCGCCGGCCTTGCCCTGGGTGACGAAGCGGAGGCGGCGCTGGTCGTCAAACGCGAACCACCACGACGGCTTGCCCACCAGGTCGAGGATCGTCCACCGTTGATTGTCGGTGTCCCAAATGACCTCCAGGGGGGCCATGCCCCACAGCGGCGCGTCCAGGATTTCCGAGACGATCCGGCCCAGGTCCCAGCCCTTGACCATCGCCTCGGCCTCCTCGGCCGCCTTCTTGTCGGCCGCGCTCTCGCCGCCGGGGCGAATCTCCAGGGCCTTGCTCTTGGTGCCGGATTTGCGGCCCGAGACGCAGGCCCCGACCCTGGCGTCGGCCAGCAGCGACGCCAGCACCTTGGACGACTCCACGCCCAACTTTTTGAGCACCTCGTCCGGGTCGGGCAACAGCCCCCAGAACCAGCCGAGGTCACCGCCGTGGGCGGCGCTGGTGATGATCTCACCGGTGGCGGGCAACTGGCTGGGCTCGCTAAAGGCCCGGAATTTGCCGTCTGGCAGCCACAGACCGGCGCTCATCAGTAGTAGCCCTCCATGGAGTGGTCGTAATAGCCCCTGTTGACGATCTGCTCGACCTGGCTGCGCCGGCCGGCCGCGGCCACTCCGGCGACGTCGCCACCGCCGTATTTCCGAGCAAGGCGGATCATCATCTCGGCCGCGTCCGGGCCGTCGTCGTGGCCACGCGGGAACTGGATTAACTGGCGGACAAACTCGGAGCTTTTTAAACTCTCGTGGACCCTGACCCGGCCGGCCTTGTAGAAGCCCAGCGTCCCCCGGATGCGGGCCAGCTTGCCGGCCTCGCCGCCGGTGTTGGGGATCGCCTCAATGTTGAGCCAGATACCCCGTTCCCCGGCCTGGTAGTCGGTCCACTCTTTTAGGGCCTGCTGAAAGGCGACGGATTCGATCCCGAACGCCGTGTAGGACCAGACTGCGTGGAGATTGAAGACCAGCTCGATCAACTCTGGCAGGCTGCGCCGGACCAGCTCGGCGTGCGTGATCCAGTCCTCGATAACGCCGTTGTGCCTGACCACATGGCAGCCGATGATGGCCTGGTAGTCGCTCTTTTGGGTCTTGCCCAGGGACGGGTCCAGCGCGCCGACAGTGGCGATGATCTCCACCTCGGCCAGGTCGGCGTCGGAAAACCAGCGGATTTCGTCGGCGGTCAGCTCCTGGGTGGTCGGGTCCACCGGTTGATTGAGGTACTCCGAGGAGTAGGCGGCCAGGCCGATCAGGTTGAGTATCTCGTCGAGGACATCCCGGCCGAACCGCTCCGGCCAGGCCAGCTCACCGGTTTCCGGGTCTTCGACCGGGATATCAACCCGGCAAAAATCTTTGAAGCGATCGTCGGTCATGAACGTCTGGATGACGCACTCGGGATGGATGGCCGTGCCCATGACCAGGAGTTTGCCCCGGCGGGGGTCAAGGCTGGGAATGACCGCCTTGGTGATCTTGGCCCACAGCTTCGCCCGCTGCCGGTCAGACTCCACCGCCTCGTCTTCGTCGGGGTCGTCGATGATGATTTTGGTCGGCCGGCGGCCCTTGTGGTCGGTCAGGCCGCGCACGGCCGACTTGAGGCCCATAGCATCGATGCAGACGTCGTTGGCGGTGACGATCCGGTCGTCCCGCCAAACCGCCTGGCCGACCAGGACGCCGAAATCGTGGTGCAGCCGGGGGTTGGTCTCCAGCTCGGCCCGAATCTGATCCAGCTTGGACTCGGCGATGGCGTCGGTGGTGGAGTAATACTGGATGTAATCCTCGGCCCCAAAGATGATGTCGTGCGTGGCGCCGACGACGAAGGCCCTGGTCGTCTTGGCTCCGCCGCGAAAGACCTGGACCGCCGCCCGGCGGTGCTGGGCCGCCTCGTCGATTCTGGCGTGGAAGGCCGGCGATTTCTCGGTCACCCGGTGGGGAAAGTAGGTCCGGACAAAGTAGTCCCGGTCGTGTCGGCTGCGCTTGATGCGCTTGCGCTGTTTTTCGGCCGTGTCGCCCTTAAACGGCGTGACCCGGCTCTGGATAAAGAGGCGCAGATCGGCCGCCTGGCGCTCAAAAGCCAGGTCGGTCAAGGGCGGTTTTTTGCGGCGCTTAGGCATAATTCCGCCTCGCCCTGCTGATTAGCTCGTCGTAGTGGCGGTACAGGAGCCCGACGCCCTCGGGCTCCAGCTCCTTGAGCCAGTCGGTCAGGTCGCGCAGCACCTCCAGAAAAACGGCCAGCCGGTCCACCTGGTCCTCGTCGCCGCCGGCCATCTCGGCCCGGACAGCGGCGAAGATGGAACGCAACTTGAAAAGCTCATCGGCCTTGGCGTCCTCGGGCCGCTCCTCCAGGTAGTTGAGTCGGCGCTCGGCGGCGGCCAGCAGCCGGGTCGGCAGGTCCTGATTGACCGCCCTCCAGCGCTGTCTGAGCCCCGGCCAGTCGCCCTTTTTGGACCACCGGGAAAGGGTGGTCACCGCCGGGCCGCCCGGCCCCAGCACGGCCGCGATCTGCTCCAGGGTCGGGTAGATCGTCGCCTCCGGGTCCTCGGGCGAGGGCATGCCCCGGACGTAGAGCCGCTCGGCCTGGGCGTAGTATTTGTCCTCCAGGCCGGCCAATCAGCCCTCCAGGTCCCTGATCCGCTCCAGGAGATCGACCCTCTCCTCCATGGCCTCCTTGAGCTCGCGGGCGGCCTGGAGGGTGGCATCGGCGTCAACCTGGTCGATGCCCATCTCGGCGTAAGAGTGCAAGGCGATGTCCTGAGAGCACCGCCTAATCTTGACCTCAAGCGCCTCCAGTTGCTCCTTGAGCTGGGCCAGCTTGCCTTTGCGCATCAAGCTCCGCGGGTCCATCTATCCTCCAATAACGCCGATTACCCACCGCCCGACGCTTGGCCCGAACATTGAGCCGAGCGCCACGATGGCGCCCATGGCGCCCAGGAACCAGTTCTGCCGGTTGCTGACTCTGTTCACGCGGTCGTAGAGGTCGGGGACGCACTTGGCGTCAACCTCGACGGCCGCCAGGCGCTCACCGTGACTTTTGACGTCCCTGGTCCGCTCCTCGATCTGGGCCGTCTTTTCGCGGAGCAGCGTCACGGCCTGGGTCAGTTGGGCGGCGATCTCTTTGTTGTCCCTGTTGATCCGTTCCTGGTTGGCGACGTGGGCCCGCAAGAACCCCACCATCTGTCCGAGCTCGGCCGAGATGGCCCTCATCGGGTCTTGGGCGTCGCTGGTTGCCGACGTCATACCTCCCTCTCGGCTGAGGGTTGGGCCGACCGGCGGCCGGGCCTGGGACGGCTCACCGGTCGGCCGGTTTGGGGGTGAGCGGCCGGTGGCCCTCACCTGCGCGCCATGCGCTTTCCAAGGGCGCACCTTGAGGCTAGCTGTTTTTTGCGGGAGATGTAATTGGCTTAATTGGCTTAATTGGCTTAAAGTTTAGCCAATTGCGGTTTTTTGGGTGGGTTCGGCCTGGTAGGGTTGGTCGCGCCACTGGGCCAGGTAACGCTCAAGGGAGTCCTTGGTGACGGTCGTCTTGCGCGGGCCGTACCTGTTGGCGGTGAGGATGCCTCGCCGGATCAGCTCGTGGACCCAGTTGGTCGAGCACTTGAGGTGATGCCGGGCCACAACCGGGACTGGCAACTCCTTGCGCGGGTCCCACCACATCCTATCTCTCCGTCATCTCGATCAGGGCCTTGACCACGCCTCGAGCGGCGGCCGAATCCAGGTCGTGGATACTGCCCACGCCGAAGCGCCGGGCCAAAAATGCGTCCAGGGCGGCCTGGGCCTTGTCCGGATCGTAGTAGCCCAGGCGGCCGAGGGTTTGCCAGCGGTCCCGGATGATGGTGAGTTGGTGTTGAGTAGCCGTGCACGTCGCCGGGCGGACCCGGAGCCAGCGCGGCGAAAACCGAAAGCCTGGGTTGGGCCGCCGGCCCTTGATGGCAGGCGGCCGCCGCCAGGGCGGCTTTTCGCCGCGCTGGGCGAATCGCCGCTCGATCTCGGAGATGACCTCCTTCGCCTCGGCCGCCGTCATCTCCAGGGTCGAGGTCTTGCCCGTCACGCCGTAGAGCAGACCCTCGTAGGCGTCCCGGTCATACCCCAGGGCATTGGCCCCCCAGTGGATCAACTTCTTCTGGCGCGGCGTCGGCGCCCTCCTGTTGGCCGGGTGACTCACCGAGTATCCCCCTTGGGGCGGGCGAAAAATCGGCGCTCGCCCGCCTTGCGCCGGCAGCCCAGCTCTCTCAGCCGCTCCGAGGACAGGTTGGCCAGGGCGTTGAGGTCGGGCGCCTCCTCGACTCTCAGGCAGTGGGCGAGCCCGGCCTCCTTGATCCGCGTGACCACGCTCTTGGCCGTCAACCTTAGCTCTATCTTGGGAGGGGTGAGCTTGAATCCCACCGTGCCCGTGGCCAGCTTGAGGCTCTTGCGCTTGCCGTCCAGGTTGGCCTCGGTCCAGGCCTCGAGGGCGGCGTCGATCTCCGCGATCTCTTCCTCGATGGGCGCCAGGTCGTCGGCCAAGCGCTCCCGGATGTCGACGATCTTCTGCTGAGCAGTTCCCTTGAGGCGCTTCGCTTCGCCCTGCAAGGCGCCCTTGCGGGCCAGGAGTTGCTCGGCCTGCTCCCTGGTTTCCACCGCCGCCACGGCGGGACTGTCCTTTTTCGGCATCTCAATCCTCCAGTCGTGAGTAAGTTGCAATCTGTTCGCGGCCGACCAGTACGAGGTCGGCGTTAATCTGCGTCTGACGGGCCACCACCCCCTCCAGCCGGTCCAGGGCCCGGTTGAGCTCGGCCAACAGCGCCCGGTTGATCTCCTGCTCGTGCCGGAGGCGCTCGATCGCCGAGCCGTCCACCGAGGCCGGGAAAAGGGCAGCCAGGCCGAGCAGGAGCAGCCCGGCGATTATCGCGGCGGTCCTCAGGCCCACCGCCACACCCCCACCGCGGCCACGACCAGGTAGCCGGCGAAAAGCGCCGCCTGGGCTCGCTGACCGATCAGCCAATTGTGGGCGGCCAGCCCGGCGTTGGCGACCAGCCAGATCGCTTGGGCGGCCTGGGCGTGGCCCAGGGCCAACACGGCCGCGCCCACAAGCCCCAGCCCAACCAGGATGTTGACGACGGTGGAGATCATTTAGCGCCCCTTTCTCTCGCCGCCAGTATCCGCAGGCAGGTCCGGCAGGTTACCGGCCTGTCCGTCTCGACCAGGTGCACCCCGGCCCGCCTGTGCAGACCGCACCAGGTCACGCCGGCGAGATATCGGGGCCGGCCCTCGGCGTCCAGTGTCCCCGGCCCGCCGCCCTGAAGGGTGTGGACCTTTCCCCGGCCGCGGGCGGCGGCCGGGAAGAAGGTAAGCCTAATCATCCCGCACCTCCAGCTCGCCCTCGGCGAGGAGGGCGAGGATATCGCCGTGGCAAAGTTCGGGTGCGCACCAGCAGCCCAGCGCCTGGCCCCGGAGACGGTGGACGTTGGCCAATATCCACGCACGGCGCCGGGGCTCGATGTGAGCCAGGGTCGGGTCTCCGGCCAGCCAGCGCCAGTAGAGGTGGACCGCCTGGAGCCGGTCGCGACCGGGACGGACCCGGAACGGGTTACCCCAATGGCTCGGCCGCGCAACAAAGACGGCCCGGCCCTCTCTCAAGGCCCGGTCGTAGTCCCGGCCGCGCAGTCTGACAACGCTGGTCTCAGCCATCGACCTCTCCTCCCTGCCCGGCCAGTCGGCCGGGGTCGAACATCAGCCGCTCGGGTTGACCCGAGCCGGCGTCCCGCCGCTCCGCCGGCGGCCGGTTGCTCCCGGTGCGGCGGGCCTCCTCGCGGGCCCGCTCGGCCTTAACCTCGACCTCTTTAGCCTTGGCGGCCAGGACCCGCTTGAAATAGTTGAGATTTGTTAAGCCCGCTAACTGCTTGGAGCGGGCCGTCTCCTCCATGGCCTCGAAGACCAGGGGCGGCGTCACATCCCAGGTGCGCCGGTCGAAGTGCAGCCGGCCGGTGGTGACGATGGCCGCGACCTCGTCCAGGATTTTCACCCGCCGGGCCAGGGTCACCACCCCGCCCGCCCGGCGGAAGCAGTTGAGAAAATCGACCACCAGGGCCAAGCGCGGGTTGCCAAACCGCCCAAGCAGATGGGCGTACTGCAGCCCGACCTGGCCGGTGACGACCCTCTCCAGGTCGTAGGTCTCGGCACAGTAGGGGCAGGTCAACTTGAGACTCACGCCCGCCCTCCCGTCAGCTCCGCCAGACCCTCGATCAGGGCGCGGATCTCGTCCACTCTGGGGTTGGTCAACACGATCTGGATTTGTACGACCGGACGCGGCGCCGGCGGGGTCGTCTCCGCCGGGGCAGGCTCGACCGAGGAGGGCGCCTCCGTGGCCGGCTCCACCGGAGCAGCCGGGGGCGTCTCCACCGGGACCGCGGTCTTGTCGCCCTGGCCGGTCATCAGCCAGACGGGCGAGACGCCCAGGGCCTGGGCCAACGCATTGACCGTCTTCTTCCGAGGTTTACGCTGCCTTTTGAGCAGCATAGACAACCCCGACGTGCCGAGACCGGACCGCCGGCAGAGCTCGGCCTGGGTCCAGTTGCGGGCGTCCAGCTCGGCCCGGATACGCTCGGCAATGGCGCCGACGTGGTCTTGCTCACTTCCGGCCATTTTTCTCTCCTCCTGCGCGGGGGGCTCGGGCCGTTGCCGGGCCGCCGCCTCGACCTCCTCGCTTTGCCAATGGACGCAATCGGTCGGGCAGTATCGATCGCCCCCGATCTGGAGCTCCGTGTCTGATGCTCGTGAGGTCCGCCGTTGGTGATCCAGACACGCACCCGGCGTCAGCCGAGTCCCCAGCGCCAGGCGGCAATCCAGCATTGTCAATCTGTCCATCTCTAATCCCTCTCCCAAGAGCCCCGCCGCACCTGACCGGGGCTCAAGGGGCAGGGGGCGGCCTACTCGTCCCCGGCGGCCGCCTCGGTCTTCGCGCCCTGCAAACCTATTTCGGCCAGCGGCCGGCCGATCTGCTCCGGCGGGCCGTACTCCAGGCGCCGCTCCTGGGCCTCCTTGCACCGGGGGCACTGACACGCCGAGGTGATGTCCCGGACGCAGACATAGGTTAGGGATGTGGGCACCCGGAGTCCTGACAAGGCCTTGGTCTGGTCGTACATATTCACCCCCTCCTCTCCGGGGCGCTCAGGCCCCGGCCTCCTGAGCCTGGGCGCGCTCGGCAGCCGAGCACACCGGCGGTATCCAGGCCAGCAACGGCAAGGTGCGGCCGCCGCCGCACTTGGGGCAGACGGCGTACCTCTCGCCGTCAAAAACTTCCCCACAATCGAGGCATAAATCGGACGCTTCGAGATTCATGGTTCCCTCCGTTAGACCGACGCGATCATCTCGGCGGTGACTCTGGTCTGGCCGTTGCGATAAGCTAGGGTCATCGCCCGCGCGGCAAGGTTGTTGGCCAATTGCAGGCAACCGGTGCGGCCGGCCAGGGCGGCCACCGCCTCAGCCTCGAACACCCGCTCGGCGTCGCCGCCGACGGCCCGGAACCGCCAATCCAGGTAACTTTTCATCTGGTTTTTCTTGACCGGCGGGACGGTGTACATGATGGCCCGCTCGGCGAATTCGCGCAGCTCATGAGACGCCAGGATCAGGGCGGTCAACCCCCACGGCGTGCCGTTGGGACGGTAGCCGCCCTGGCCGACCAGGACGATACCCAGCAGCTTAAAGAGCATGGCCGAGTCCCAAAGCCTTTTCAGGGCGACGAGGACCCGGACCGGCAAATCGTGCGCCTCGTCGATGATGAGCGCCACCCGGTCACCCTCGGTGACGGCTTTCTCCAGGACCGCCCGAACGTGGTGGATACGGTCGATCCGGGAGCGAGGCAGTCTTTCGTAGCCCACGGCTCTGAGTATCTGAGCGACCAGCGAATCCTCGTCCAGCTCCCGCCGGTTGAGGCAGTCGGGGAAGATCAGCCTCGTCCGGGCGTCCTTCATCAGCTCGGTCATGGTGTTGCGCAGGATTGTCGATTTGCCCGCCCCGATGTCGCCGGAGACGGCCAGCAGGCTCCGGCGGCGGACCGCGCCCATGATGGCCTGGCGCAGCGTCTCCAGCCCCGGATGGAGCCAGACCCGGCTGAAGTCCTCGATCTCCGCGAACGGGTCGGCTCCCAGGCCGAAATGGCGTAGCGTGTCCGGGGTTAACAGTGTCTTAGGTACATTCACGGCGCTCACCCCCTTATCTAGATGTTTGGCTGTCCAGGCGTGCCTTGGTTGCCGGATTTGCCGGCCGGCCGGGTATTCGGCCGCCTCGGCCGGCTCCCAGATGCCCTCGATGGGCAGGCCCAGCTCCGACAAGACCTTTTCGACGTCCTCCCTAAATGACGGCCAGTCGCCCAGGGGTAACTGGCCCTTGTTGAGCACTCCGTTGAGATAAGAGCGGGCTATCGGCCGTCCGGTCCGAGGATTGATCAGCCGTCGGGCCAGGAAGGCCTGGGAGACGCCGCCGACCAGCAACACCTCCTTTAGTTGGAGCGGCCGGGACGGCGCCTCCCAAAATGCGTTCTTGCGGTTGCGCGCAGCAGGCTTGGTCATCAACCCACCCCCATTGACAGATTGCGTAACTCCTCGCTCTCCTCGACCGCGCGCATCTCTCGGGCCAGCGCCTCAACGGCGTCCCGAGACCAGGGCTCGTCTCCCAGGCGCGCGGCTATCAGTTGCGCCTCAATCGGCGTCAAGCGCTCTTTGTCCAGGGCCCGGCGGATGTGGTCCAGTGCCTCCAGCCGGGTCATGGTCACCGGTTCGTCGGTCGCCTCGTCGAGCTCCATCTCCTGGCCCGGCCGGACCACAAACCGGGTGTTGCCCAGCTCGTCGGCCCAGCCGCCGAAGGCGGCCGCGGCCGCGGCGGAATAGTCCTCGCCGGCCAGCTCTCGCAGCTTGGTGTGGGTCGGGCTGTCGGGCAGGCGGTGATACCCCTCGCCGACCATCGCCCCGTGCTCGACGTAGAATCCGGCCTCGTCCGTCTCAAGCAACACCGTCTTGATCGGGGTCAGTTGGCCGTCGGCCGAGATGAGGCGACAGTTGATAGCCGGGTAGTTGTAGGGGTCATGACTGACCAGCACCCGATCGCGGACGTTGACCGGATCGAGGACCAGGTAGGCCCGGCCCTTGTACTTGACCAGCTTGTCCTTGCCGATCACCCTCTCCACCGGCTCGGAGTGAGCCAGCGCCTGGAAGACCTCCCAGTCCGGCGGGATGCGGAGCCGGTCGGTCCTGATCCGGCTGGCCCACAGGGCCGAGCGGGTGTGGCCGTGCCGGCGATGCTCTTTGGTGCCGTTGAGGTAGATACAGGCGTCCAGCGCCCAGGCGTTCAGCGTGTCCAGGTCCGGCGCGGGCGTGAGGGCCAGGCGGCTCTCGAAGCGGCCCTCCCAAAAAATCATCAGCCCCTCCACCGCGCCCTTGGCGCGCGGGTTGCCCGGCTTGTGGGCGATCATCTCCACGTCCAGGTTGGCCAGGAGGGTCTGCACGTAGCCGCTTAGGTTTGCCGCGCCTTTGTCGAGATAGAGGATTTCGGGCGCGCCGCGGAAGGGGTAGCGATCCAACTGGTCGGCCTGGCCGCGCCATGCCCGCCACCAAAAATCGATCACATCGGCCGCCCGCTCGCCCGAGGCGTAGTAGTAGCGGATGAAAAACGCGCCGGTGCAATGATCGACCAGGACATACCGCAACAGATGTTTTTTGACCTTCCGGTACTCCGGCATCTTCTTGCCGTAGAGTTGGAGGTTCAGGTCGCGCTGTTTCAGGCCGCGGCCCTCGAAAAAATATTGGATGCAGGGCGTAATATCGAATTGATGTAGATGGTTGGGATACTTAGACTTTAATTGCGTGTAAAATGTCGGCGTCTTGTGATCGTCGGTCGTCCAGGCCGCCTCCATCTGGGCCCGGCTGAGGCCGTGGGTTCGGAGATGGCGCCGGATGGTATGGAGGCTGGCCGAGGCGGTCAGTTCGCCCGCCCGCGTCAGCACTTCCACCGCCACCTCGGTGGGCATGATGACCCGCTTGTTTTTGCGCTTGGATAGGTGTTGGACGCCGGCGATGCGGGCCAGGTCTTGCTCGGTCAGCCCGCACTTGATTGACCCGGCGTCCGATCGGCGCTTGCGGCCGGTGACGTAACCGGCCTCACGCAACATCTTATATATAGTCGGCCGGGCCAGGCCGGTGACGGCCTCGATCTCGGCGATGACCGCGCCCTTCTCGCCGTGGCCCGCCCGACTCATCCGGGCGGCGTACTCGCTCCAGAGGCCGCCGCCTGGCATTAGACTTGACCCTCGTCGTCCTCGGGCCAATGCCGGCTGAATTCCTCCTCGGCCGCCTCCACCTCGGCCGGGCTGGTGCCGTCGCCAAACTCGTGGCTCAGCCTGATGGCCGTCAACCGGGATAGGTCCTCGGCAAACGCCAGCAGGGCCAGGGCCTCACTCTTGACGCGAGGCGTCCAGCCGGGATCGGTGGCCCCAATCAGGTTGCAGATGCCGGCGATTTCCCGCTTGAAGCCGGCCAGCTTTTTGAGCGCCGCCGCCTCGTCGTCGCCCAGGCCGGCCTCGGCCTGCTCCAGTTTTTTCCGGAGCTTCTCGGTGCGCTGCGCCTCGGCCTCGGCCTTTTCCTCGGCCCGCTTTCGGCCGCGCTCAGCCTCGGTCACCTGGTCCTCGAGGCGCTTCCTTTCGGCGGCGTGCCGGATGGCCATGTCCTCGATGAGAGCCCGGATTTCGCCTCGGCTAGCCTTTTCCAGATTGACCACCTTGCCGTCGGTGATCTGGAGCCGGGCATCTTCGGGTAGGGCGCGGAGCTGGGCCAGATCCCGGTAGCCCAGCCCGAGACGGTGGGCGGACGCTAAAAACTCTTCACCGAAGACCTCGAGATTTTTGAGGTCCTCGTCAATCTTGCGAGCTGTAAATCCCAGCCGCCGACAGTAAGCGGCCCAGGTTCCGTCTCCGATGTTCTTGTAGCCTTTTGATTCCTTAACCCGTTTCAAGGCCGCCAAGCGGCCCAGGTTGGCGACCTTGGCATGAAAGTCGTGAGCTTGGGCCTGACCGCCAAGCATGAGCGCATCCTGGGCCAACTTCTGGGCCAGTTCCTCATTGGAGCGTGCTTGAACTTCCTGGACCTGCCGGGCTCGTTCCACCTCCACGCTGGCCATCTCATACTGCTTTGCCCGATTATTAACATCCGTCATACCCTATCTCCGTTTTTGTAAGTTGTTGTTGACGCGCATCAATCTCCCGTTCAAGGCGAGACCTAAAGCTGGCCCAAAGGCCAGCGGCGGCAATTCCTAACCCCCACACCCCATCACCCAATTCTTCGACCATGCCCTCAGCCTTAAGTGTGGCAAGCATCCGGTAGGTCTTTTCTCGGGAGAGGCCTAAAGCCAATCGGAGATCATTGGCAGTAGCGCCGGCAGAAGCTGCTATCTCT
This sequence comes from uncultured Thermodesulfobacteriota bacterium, assembly GCA_964634465.1. Taxonomy (GTDB): domain Bacteria; phylum Desulfobacterota; class Desulfarculia; genus CAZWLY01. The sequence continues at coordinate 142,497 of CAZWLY010000004.1, forward strand.
TTAAGAAGCCGAACTGCTTCTGTTACCTGTGTAATCGACAAATCGCGGGCCATGCACGCTCCTTAAAACCCGAAAATGTTTCCAATTTTTCAAGGGCCGGAGTTAATGATATCAACTACTTAGCCCTGTAAAATTAGAAACATGTTTCTAATTTTTAATCCTCCCCTAACTCGGCCAGGTGCCGCTGCAGCTCGCGTTTCCGGTCCTTCAGGGCGTTGATCTGGGCCTCGATCTGGCCGGCCTCGGCCACCAGAGCGGCCCGGCCCTTGAAAAACCTGCCGCCAACCGGCTCTGTCAGGACGTCGTATAGGCGGTAATCGTTGGTCGCCCGGCAAAATGCCGGGACGAATTCGGCCGGGATTCGGTGTCCGTCCTTTGACTCGGCCGTCCAAGCGTCGAGCATCGTCCTGGTGATTACCGTCCCGGTCAGATCGCTCATGGTGGCGGCGATCTGGTTCCGGGTGACATTGGGCGGGGTGCTCTTTATTGCGGCGGTCAGGGCCTCCCTGATTTGGGCGGCCACGTCATAGGCCCCAGGTCTATTCGGGGCCGGCTTCGCAGACTCGATCAGGTCGAGTAATGAGGGCTGATTAGACCGGCGCTTGTCCGATTTCCGTGACCTCTTAGACATTGACCCACCCCCATTCGTGTGCGATTATTCCGATGTGGTCAGACTTGGATCTGATTCAGGCTGTAGGTAATCGGCGATGTTAACCCCCCAAGAGGCAAAGACTCGGAGTATTCGCCGTTCTGCCTCAGCCGATAGGGGCCTAAGCGCACGGATGATTAGGGAGATGTGATTACGGGAGTAACGAGGCACACATTCGCGAGCTAAGGCCGCCTGAGATCGCCCGGCATCCAACAGGACGCGCTGTATGATTGACGGGGTCAACATTTGCTTGTACCTGTAACCGTTACAAGCAGTTTAGGGGTGTAGTGTCGCTCAGTCAAGCGTAAAATGGATTTTGACAAAAAAATAGGCGAGCGAATTGCCGAATTACGGGCTGTGCATCTGTCGGCGGGCCGTCCGCGTAAGATGAGTCAAGAGGCATTTGCTGCCAAGGTGGGGACGTCGCGTTCCAATCTGTCCAACATTGAAAAAGGCCAAAACCCGTCTGAGCCTTTGGTTCGTTCAATAATTAGAGAATTTAATGTTAACGATGCATGGTTGAGGTGGGGAAAGGGAAAGGTCTTCGCTGAACCGGAAGGCCTTAGAATCAGCGAGACGCCGGCACGTTACGGCCCTGAGCACCAGAGTATCCGGTCCAGGCTTAAATCCTTGAGGTTGGCCTTGGGCTACAGCGATCCGGCCGACCTGGATAAGTTACTCAAGGTCCGCAAGGGGACGTGGGCAAAAATGGAGGCGGGTGAAATAAAGGTATCAGGAGGGGTCGCCGGCGCCCTTAATAGGTTGTTGCAGGTTAACCTGTCGTGGCTATTAGAGGGCGAGGGAGAAATGCTTGAAACGGGCAAGTCGGCCGAGGAGGTCGGTCGCTCCTTGGCCTTGGTTGACCCAGGAGTCAACCATCTAATAATTCCAGACTGGACCCCACCCGGCCTGGATCAGTTCGACCTGGTGCCCATGGCCGAGGCCCACCTGTCCGCCGGTGGCGGGGCGTTCGTCCTCTCCGAAGGCGAGGGGGCGATCCATGCATTCAGGAAATCGTGGCTACGTCGGACCGCCACCAGCCCTAACAACGTCGTGTTGATGGAGGTCCGGGGCGACAGCATGGAGCCGGTGATCGTGGACGGCGACGTGGTCATGGTTGACAAGGGCCGCCGGCGAATCTATGACGGCTACATCTACGCCCTGGGCGTGGGTGAGACTATCATGATCAAGCGATTGTACTGGCTCCCGGACGGGCGTGTCCGGATACGGAGCGACAATCCGGAGTTTGACTCGGACGAGGCCCGGCCGGAAGATATCAGGGTGTTGGGCCAGGTGATTTGGCGCGCTGGCCAGCCGGCGCCGGCCAGGCGGAGATGATTATTATGGGGGTAACCATGCCTAATAAAATGTGGCGTGTCGTTAAAGCGCTTGGGTTTTGCGTCGCCGGCTTGGTCGCTCTTATCGTCGCCGTTGACCCCACAAGCGGAGAGATCGGCATATCAAAGTTTATGGCGATACTGGCCGCCGCCTGCCTTGTCGCTCTGATTGTTGGGCTGATCCGTCCCGGACTTGTGGTTAGATGGGGCCCAAAAAGGTCCAGAGGGAGAGTCCTTGTATATTATGGTTTAGGGTTTCTCGTCGCTATAAATGTAAGTGTGGCTACGCAAGGCCCAATGACCGACCAGGAGATGGCCGCAGTCCAGGAGATAGTCAAGAAGGACCTGGAACGGAAACAAGCCGAGGCCGAGCCGGTCGAAGCCATCAACGCCTTTAGGACGAAGAAAGGGCATTATCTGGCCAGTGTGTCAAAAGAGTGGCTCGACCAGGCCATCAGTTATTCCGCGGCAAATGATCTGGCCGCCCTGCAACAATTGATAGACTCGAAGAAGGTCTTCCCCCTCAAGGCTGGAATCCTGGTCTATGTAGAAGACTCAAGCCTCTGGGGGGGCTGGGTAAAGATTCGTCCAAAGGGGAGCACCATTGCTGTCTACACGGTCCGTGAGGCAATTACAAAATAATCGGCTTCGATTGTCAGACAGTAGTCTGATTTTCGCCCCTTTTTCCCGCCGTCCTTCCGGGTTTTTCCGGATTCTGCACCTGAATTATAAAGCTTCCTAGGGGTTAGTTATTAAGCCCCCTGGCATTTCCCTGGGCGGCTTGACACCTTGGGGGGGCGTAATTATATGTATTCAAGACTCCATTTGAAGTTTGGAAGCAGGTTTAGATGACCACGACCAGGGACTATTACAAGATTCTGGGCGTCAGCAAGGCGGCCAGCGCCGATGAGATAAAGAAGGCCTATCGCAAACTGGCCTTGAAATACCACCCGGACAAGACCAAGGGCGACAAGGCCCTCGAGGAGAAGTTCAAGGAGATCAGCGAGGCCTACGCCGTACTGTCCGATCCTGAAAAGCGCAAGGAGTACGACAGGTTCGGCCAGGCCGGCTTCCATCGCCGCTACAGCCAGGAAGACATCTTTCGCCAGACCGATTTCACCGACATCTTCCGCGATTTCGGTTTTTCCGGCGAGGACATCTTCTCGCGCATCTTCGGCCTGGGCGGCCGGCCCCGGAGCCAGCAGGGCGGCGGTTTCGACTTCACCGCCCACTTCGGCGATTTCGGCCAGGCGGGTGTGGCGCCCCGCCGCGGCCGCGACATCGTCTACGAACTGCCGGTCAGCCTGTCGGACATCTACCACGGCGCGGAGAAGGTCATCGCCTTGCCCAGCCAGGGCGGCGGGCAGGAGCGGGTTTCGGTCAAGATTCCCAAGGGCATCACCGACGGCAAGAAGCTTAGAATCCGCGGCAAGGGTGAACCCGGCTCGGCCGGCGGCGAACCCGGCGATCTGTTGATCAAGATCAAGGTCGTGCCTGACGGTCGCTTCCAGCGCCAGGGCGACGACCTGATCATCGACTGGCCGATCCGACTCACCCAGGCCCTTTTGGGCGACAGCATCACCGTGCCCACCCTTTCGGGCAAGAGCCTGGCGGTCAAGGTTCCGCCCGGCAGCCAACCCGGCTCCAAGCTCAGGCTCAAGGGCCAGGGTATGCCCAAGATGAAGGGCGGCGGTCACGGTGATCTTTTCGTCCGGCTCAAGGTCCAATTCCCCAAGAACTTGACCGACAAGCAACGAGAGCTGGTCGAGTCGCTGGTAAAGGAAGGGCTGTGACCCAAACCGCAAGACATCGATTCCTGGCCGGGGTGTTCGCCCTGGCCGTTTTGTTGGCCTCGTTCTCGGCCCTGGCCGGCCAGGCGGCGGCGATCGACTTCCCCCCGCCCCAGGGCGCGGTCAACGACTTCGCCCGGGTCATTCCCCCGCAATACCGCGCCTCCATGGAGGCCCTGGCCCGCGAGGTGTTGCAGAAGACCGGGGTGGCCATGGTCGTGGCCACCTTCCGGACCACCGGCGGGGCCGACATCGAGACCTTTGCCAACGAGTTGTATGAGGCCTGGGGCATCGGCAAGAAGGGCGAGGACAAGGGCGTCCTCATGCTCGTCGCCCTGAAGGAGCGCCGCTTCAGGATCGAGACCGGTTACGGCGTGGAGGGCGTGTTGCCCGACGGCCTTCTGGGCCGGATTCGGGACCAGTTCGTCCTTCCGCTCTTCAAGCGCGGCCAGTTCGGACCCGGCTTTGAAAAGGGGATGAAGGCCATCGCCGCCATCATCGCCAAGGAGGCCGGGGTCAAGCTGACCGGCGTCTCCGCACCCGGCCCCATCCAGACCAAAAAGCAAAAGAGCATCGCCTCGAAAGGGCTTTGGCTGTTCGGGTTGTTGGCCGTCTTTCTTCTAGTCGGCCGCCGGGGGCGGCGGGGCGGGTTGCTGCCTTGGATATTGCTCGGCTCGATGATGGGCGGCGGGCATTCCCGGGGCGGCGGTTTCGGCGGCTTCGGCGGAGGGTTCGGCGGTTTCGGCGGCGGCATGTCCGGCGGCGGCGGCGTGAGCGGGAGTTTCTAAACCGGGTCTTTCAGACGGCGGCTTCGGCGAGGCGAGAGGCGAACGAAACATTTTGGGAGGACGGACCATGGCCAAGAGTGCGGCGGACCTCGATAGGATTTTAGCCAAGGTGCTGGACGAGTTGAAGGCCGCCTTGGGCGAGGATTTGGAGGCGGTGGCGCTCTACGGCTCGGCCGCCGACGGTGAGTTCATGCCGGGGCTGTCAGACATCAACCTAATGGTGATCTTGAGCCCGGCGGGGCTGACAAGCTTGAATCGGCTGGCGCCCTTGGCCAACTCCTGGCTGAAGAAACGGGTCGCCCCGCCGCTGACTTTGAGCCGCGAGGAGCTCGAGCGCTCCCTGGACACCTTCCCCCTGGAGTTCTTGAACATCAAGCTCAGGCACAAGATGCTTTTCGGGCCGGACGTGTTGGCCGAGGTCGAGATCGATTCCGGCGACCTGAGGCTCCAGTGCGAGCGGGAGATCAAAGGCAAGCTGTTCCTGCTCCGTAAGGCGATGCTTCAAACCGGCGGCCGGGAGCGGGACCTGAAACAGACCGCCCTCGACTCGATCAAGGCCTTTACGGCGATCTTCAGGGGGGTGCTCCACCTCTTGGGCGACGACCCGGCCGGGTTGACCGCGGCCCAGGTCCTGGATCGGGCTTCGGTGCGGCTCGGCCTTTCGGACAGGGACGTCTTCGGTCTGGTTTGGAAACTGCGCCAAATGAAGAAGAAACCGGCCCGGGGCGAGGTGATCAAGCTCTTCGGCCGCTACCTGGCCGCGGTGGCCGAGGCGGCCGACAAGATCGACGCCTGGACCCCCGGCGACAACGACGAAAACGCCTGAAGAGAGGGCTTAAGCGATGAAGACTGGCATCAAGGTACTGATCGGCATACTGATCCTGGTCGTGGTGGCCGGGTTGGGTTCGTGTTCCAAGTACAACTCCCTGGTCACCGCCGATGAGAGCGTCAAGACGGCCTGGGCCCAGGTCCAAAACGTCCTTCAGCGCCGGGCCGACCTGATTCCCAACCTGGTCAACACGGTCAAGGGTTACGCCGCCCACGAGAAGGAGGTCCTGACCGAGGTGACCGAGGCTCGGGCCAGCGTCGGTCGGGCGGCCAAGACGGGCAACGTGGCCAAGATGATCGAGGCCAACAACCAGCTTTCGAGCGCCCTGGCCCGGCTGCTGGTGGTGGTCGAGCGGTATCCCGATCTCAAGGCCAACCAGAACTTCCTGGCCCTCCAGGACGAGCTGGCCGGCACCGAGAACCGGATCGCCGTCGAGCGACGGCGCTACAACGAGGCGGTTAAGGCCTACAATCTCCAGGTCCGGCGTTTTCCGGGCAACATCTTCGCCTCCCTGTTCGGCTTTGAGCGGGCGACGCCGTTCGAGGCGCCCAAGTCGGCCCAGGAGGCGCCCAAGGTCGAGTTCGGCCAGAAGGGCTGACCGGCAAGGCCGGATCGAGCCTCGAATAACCACGAGCCCCGCTTCGGCGGGGCTCTTTTGGTTTGGCCGGGGCGAGGCCTTTTCGAGACGCGGGCCTAGCCCCGTTTGCGGAAGCAGTTGTTCTGAAGCGGGGTGAAGTCCTCGGCCAGACGGGCCCTGATCGGGCTCAAATCGGCGGTGACGTGCCAGAAGCCGGGTTTGAAGTCCTGGAACTGGCCGTAGAGCACTCCGGCCGGGGCCAGGGAGGCGACGATGTTGTCGTAGGCCGCCTCGGGATTCCAGAGGTGCTCCATGACGTCGGTGGCGATGCAGATATTGTGGGCCGGAAGACTCGGGTAGGGTTCGTCCTCGCTGATGACCACCGTCTCGACGCTGAGGCCGTATTTTTTGAACCGATACTCGGTAAAGCGCAGCCCCAGGCAATCGACATCGACCAGAATGAACCGGGATTCTGGACGTATTCGGCCGATTTCAAAGGAGATATAGGCCAAGCCGCAACCGTAGTCCAGGACCACCGGCTCCTCTTCGATCAGCCCGGCCAGGTAGCGGCCCATGGCCGGCTCGTTGGCCGGCGGCGGAGCGCTCTTGCCGGTCAGGCGTCGGGCCAGGGCCCGGCCGATCAGCTTGAACTCGCCCCCGGTCAGGGCCTTCTTGAGTATTTGCCACCGCTTTGGCTTGGCCGCCGGGAAGGAGTAGGAGAGCTGTCTCAAGACGCTCAACAGTCCCCAGTGGCGGTAGGAGCGCATCGAGGAGGCGTCGTCGAAGTTGTCGTATTCCAGACGATGGAGGTACTGGATCCGGGCCATCAGCCGGGCGAACTCCGGCGAGCCGAAATCGAACTCGGCCTTGGTTTTGAGATAAGCCGCCTCGATGCGCGCCAGGGGGGCGTTGTTTTCGCGGGCCATGAACTCGATGAAGTCCCGCTCCAGTTCGTTGAGGCTCGATTGAGTCATGGCTCCCCCTCCCGGCCCGATCGGCGTGGACGCCGATCGGCGACCGGGCTGATTCTATAGGACTTGGCCGCCTCGGGTCAACGCCTGGCCGCCGGGGGACGTCAGTAGCCCCAGGGTGAGACGTCGAGCCCGGTCATTTGGGCGAAGCGCTCGACCATCGGCTTGAACCGCTCCCTCAGGCGCGCCTCGGTCCGGGGGTCGATGGCCGGGCCGGGAGCCAGGTTGTAGTCGGGTCGAATCACCCCCAACCGCTGGGCCGGAAGCGGATCGAGCCCGAGGAACTCCTGGACGGCTCCGAACAGGCGTTCCGGGTCGAGCCTGAGATCCTCGAAGAGAAAGAAGGCGACCCGGTCCCGGCCGAAGGTCTCCAGATAGGGCTCGGCCAGGGCGGCGTAGTCGCTGCGCCTCAAGTAGTCGAAGGGCGGCGTGCGCTCCGGCTCCGGTCCGAGGGGGTTGGGCCGGCAGCCCTCCAGCTCGATGGCTTCCTCGAAGGGGAGCTTCTCCAGGCCGTTTTTGACCGACCAGCGGTAGTTGGAGTAGGCTCGGGCGACCGGCTCGCGGACGATGAACAGCAGCTTGACCCGGGGCAGGTAGCGGGCGATCAGCCGCCGGGCCCTGTCGTTTTCCAGATAGGTCGAGGTCTTCTCGCCCAAAAGCCTGCCTTGGGGCGCGTCGGCCAGGAACTTGTCGTAGAGAGCCAGGAAATCGGTCCCCTCCGGGTAGCCGACGAAGACCTTGGGTTCGGGGATGTAGGGCTTGATCAGCCACACCTCGGGGTGGTTGTCCAGGCTGTGGCACAGCGCGGTGGTGCCGCTTCTGGGCGCGCCGCCGATGATGAAATCCGGAACTCGGCCTTGAGGGGCCATCTTCTCCTCGCCTCCGGCGGGCCGAACTTTGAGGCCGCGGCCCGGTTTGGGGGAACGATGCCCCGAGGTTATACCAATCGCCGTTCGGGTTCAAGCCGGCGACCGGTTGGGGCCGGCTTGACACCATTCGGGCGATTCGAGTATGATTCGGCCAGCTTATGCCTTCCCAACCCACCACACCCGGCGGCCGATCGACCCGATCGAGGGGCCTCGTTGCGCCTCTGTCCGCCGGGTCGGCTGGCCGAGGATCGTCTCTTGCCCGGTTGGCTTAAGTGGCTTCTTCGGCTGGGCGTCGTCGCCTTGGCCGGCTACTTGCTGGTGCGCTCCGGCGCCCTTGACTGGCGAGTGATCAAGGGGCTTCGCCTCACGCCGGGCGGCGCGGCCGTCATGGTCGGTTGCGTCTTCGGCGTGGCGCTGTTGAACGCTTGGCGGTGGCGGATCATCCTGGCCGGGGCCGGCCTCCCGGCCAAACTGTTCCACCTCTTTCGGCTGACCCTGATCGGCTACTTCTACAACCTGGTCATGCCCGGCGGCATGGGCGGCGATCTGGCCAAGGCGGTCTACGTCGCCAAAGAGCACCCCGAGGGCCGGGCCCTGGCCGGCTCGTCGGTGGCGGTCGATCGGCTCTTGGGTGTGCTGTCGCTGTTGATCGTCGCCCTCGTCGGTCTCCTGCTCCTGGCGCTGGCCGGCGGTCGATCGACCGACCTTTTCCGGCTGGCCGGTCTGATCGGAGCGGCGCTGGTCCTGGCCGGGGCCGGGGTGTGGCTGGCCGGCTGGGTCCTCAAACGTCCCAGGCTGGCTGGCCTTCGGATTCGAGGCTTCGCTTTGGCCGAGCTGATCAAGGTTTGGCCGACCGGCCGGGCCATGCTCAAGGCGGCGGGAATAAGCTTCACTATGCACATCCTTTCTGTTATCATCCTCGTCACCGCGGGACGCGTGGTGGGGTACGAGACCGGCTTTCTGGTCTGGCTGGTGGTCGGTCCGGTGACCATCGTGCTGAACCAACTCCCCATCTCGCCCGGCGGTTTGGGCGTGGGCGAGTTGGTCATGTTTTCCCTGCTGACTCGCTTTTCCGCCGTTCCGGGAGTCAACCCCGGCGCGGTGGTGTTCATGATCTTCAGGCTGGCCTTCTACGTCCTTAGCGCGGCGGGGGCGGCCTTTCTCTTTGTCGAACCGGATCGACGACTCAAGGGCGGACATGTCAGTCAAAGGTAAGACCATTTTCATCACCGGCGGGGCGGGCTTCATCGGCTCGGCTCTGGGCCAGCGGTTGGCCGACGAGAACAAGATCATCATCTACGACAACCTCCGGCGGGACGCGCTTCGCTACACCGACATCGCCGAGCACGACAACGTGACCTTCATCCAGGGCGATATCCTGGACAAAGCCAAGCTGGAGGTCGCCGCCGGCGACAGCCAGATCGTCATCCATCTGGCCGCCGTGGCCGGGGTGACTTCCTACAACCGCTGGCCGGTGGAGACGATGAAGACCAACTTCATCGGGACCTTCAACCTGCTGGAGGTCTTCGCCGAGCGGGGGGCGGAGCTGTTCGTGAACTTCTCCACCTCCGAGGTCTACGGGCCCTTGATCTTCGGCGCCCGGGAAGATGACATCACCTCCCAGGGCGAGGCCAGCGTACCCCGCTGGAGCTACGGCGTCAGCAAGCTGGCCGCCGAGCACATCGCCTTCGCCTTTCACCGCACCCGGGGCCTGCCGGTGGTCTCGATCCGACCGTTCAACATCTACGGCCCGCGCCAGATCGGCGAGGGAGCGATCCCGATCTTCCTCCTGAGGGCTCTCAAGGACCGGGAGATACTGGTTACCGGCGACGGCAACCAGATTCGGGCCTGGTGCTTCATCGACGACTTCGTCGACGGTGTGCTGGCCTGCCTCGACAATCCGGAGCGGGTCACGGGGCAGGTGATCAACATCGGCAACCCGCGCGGAACGATCACCATCCTCGGGCTGGTGGAGACGGTCATCAGGCTGACCGGGTCCAAGTCGCCGATCAGGTTCATCCCCCACCCCAATCAGGACATCAAGCTTCGGGTGCCGTCCATCGAAAAGGCGGCCGAGCTGATCGGCTATCGGCCCAAGGTCGGCCTGGAAGAAGGATTGAAACGGACGATTCCATGGTATAAGGAACGCTTGGAGCTCATCATCGAGGACGAGCACGCCTGAGAGTCGAGGGGCGCGGTGAGCGATGAACCAAAATTCGTCCTGTCTCTGATCGTCCCCGTCTTCAACGAGGAGGATAACCTTCCCGCCCTTGTCGAGCGGGTCAAGGCGGTCGTCGAGGCCGAAGGGGTCGATTACGAATTCATGTTCATCGACGACGGCTCCAAGGACCGCTCGCTCGACGTCCTGACCGAGCTGGCCGCGGCCGACGAGCGGGTCAAGATCGTGTCGCTGTCGCGCAACTTCGGCTCCCACGCCGCCATCTCGGCCGGCATCGACCACGTCTCCGGCGACGCGGCGGTGATCATGGCCGCCGACCTTCAGGACCCGCCCGAGGTCATCGGCGAGTTTCTCAAAAAGATGCGGGAGGGCTACGACGTCGTCTGGGGAGCCAGAGCGGCCCGGCCGGAGTCGATGCGCCGCCGCCTGGCCGGACGGGTGTTCTACGGCCTGGTTCGCTCCATCGCCCTGCCCGGCTACCCCAAGGGCGGCACCGGCTCGTTCTGCTTGATCACGCGGCGGGTCGTCGAGGCGCTCAGGCTCTTCCCGGAGAAGCAGCGGATCACCTTCGGCCTGGTCTACTGGGCGGGTTTCAAACAGACCCTCGTCCTCTATGAACGGGCTCCCCGCCGGGCCGGCTCTTCGGGCTGGTCGCGCCGGCGGTTGATCGACGCCTCGATCGACGTCTTGACCACCTACTCCTACGCCCCGCTTCGGGCGATCACCTACCTGGGGCTGGTCGTCTTCCTCTTGAGTCTGATCGGCATCGGCTACGTCATCGTGAACTGGCTCTTGACCGAAGAGACTCTGGCCGGCTGGTCGTCCACCTTCGTCGCCATCGCCTTCTTCGGCGGGTTGCAGATGATCACCCTGGGCGTCGTCGGTGAGTACCTGTGGCGCATCGCCGTCGAGGTCCGGCGGCGACCGCTCTACATCGCGGCCAAGAAGATCAACCTTCCCGACTGACGCCCCGTGGTCGAACCGAGACCATACCGCCTGGCAGGCCGACTCGATCTCCTGCCCGAAGACATCTGGGCCGGGCTGGGCCCGACCATCTACCTGCCGCCGGTGCCCGAGACGTCCCCCGAGGCCGATCCGATCCTGACGGTCATCGACGAGGCCGGCCGCGAGAGGCCCCTGGCCTGGCCGGGCGGTCTGGCCCTGGAAGCGGAGGAGACGGCCGATCATCTCATCGCCTGGGCCGCCTTCAGGATCCCCCGGCCCCTTGTCTCCCGCCTGCCCTTTCACCCCCACCGCCTGCCGTCTTTCGCCAGAGCCTTGGGACGGCGGATGTGGGGCCGGCGAGGCGGCCGGGCCGGCCGGCAGGTCTATCCCCGCTGGCCGGTCGAGCCGTCGCTGGAGATCTGGCGGGCCGTGGTCCGGGCGGCCGGGCGGGAGGCGGGCCCGGCGGGCGTCACCTGGCCGGAGGGGGCCGACTACGGTCTGATTCTGTCCCACGACGTGGACACGGCGGCCGGCCAGAGAAACGCCCCGGCCCTGGCCGAGATCGAGGAGTCGCTGGGGTTTCGAAGCGCCTGGTTCCTGCCGGCCGACAACTTCGCCCTCGACTTCGACTTGTGGCGGGAGCTTGGCCGGCGGGGCCACGAGATCGCCTGCCATGGGCTCAAACACGACTTCAAGCTGGCCTACTTGCCCCGGAACGCCCTGGCCGGCCGACTGGACGAGGCGCTGGCCGTTCTGGCCCGGCTCAAACCGACCGGCTTTCGCTCGCCGGGCTTTTTCCGCACCCCGGCCCTGATCGACGCCCTGGCCGGCCGCTTCGGCTACGACTCGTCCATCCCCGACACCAGGTCCCTGCCCGCGCCCAACGGCTGCGCGGCGATTCGGCCCTTCAAACTGGGCGGGTTGACCCAACTGCCGGTCACCCTGCCGCCCGAGGGCGAGATGATGGCCCTGGGTTATGATCGGACCGCCCGAGCCGGAATCTGGGCGGCCAAGGCCAACTGGATCGCCCGGCGGGGCGGACTGGTCCACCTGCTGACCCATCCCGACCCCGGCTTCACCGATCGACCGGCCGAGCTCGAGCTCTACCGGAATTTTCTGGCCGAACTGGCCGGAGGACGGCTGAGATACTGGACCGGCCTGCCTCGTGAGGCGGCGGCGTTGATGGCATGATGGATCGACCTCTGGGAACAACTTTTTCCGGGCCGGCGCCCCGATCGGGGGAGGGCGATCGGGGGCGAGTGTGTTAAGATCGGCCGGTCGAGACCGTTCAAGGAGATTCGATTGAACCGTTTGGCCAAGTACAAAAACCCGCTGATTCTGACGGTCATCCTGGCGGGCGGTTTGTGGCTTCGACTCAAGGGCTTCACTCTGCCGGCCATCGAGGAAGAGACCCTCTATCTGATCCAGGTGCTCTATCTCAAGCACGCCTTTGTCGAGGCCTTCCAGACCATCTCCCAGCCGGTGCTCTTCTTCCTGGGCGGCAACCTGGGCCGGGTTCTCTTCGGCGACACCCTGTTGGCGTTGAGGGGAGTGGCCCTGCTCTACGGCCTGGGGACGATGATCTTTGGTTGGCTGACCGCCCGGCGTCTATCCGGCGACGATGACGGCCTGTGGGCCGCCTTCCTGATGGCGGTCAGCTTTTTGTTGGCTGGATTTTCCTGGTACTATCGACCCTTCGCCGTCCACCTCTTCTCCACCATTTTCCTGGCCTGGGCCCTGTTGTGGGTCCTGGAGAGGCTGTCGATAGGCCGGATAGCGGTTCTGATCGGTCTGTCGCTCGTCTCCATCTTCGCCGCCTACACCGCCCTTTTCGTTCAGGGCGGGCTGACCCTGGCCCTCATCTGGACCTGGTATCGGGAGCCGGTCAAGACCAGGGAGCTCAACCTGGCCGTGGGAGCCTATCTGGCCTATCTGGTCATCGCCTTGGCCCTGTTCTTCGTCCCCGGCCTCAACACCCTGGTCATCCCGCCGGGGGCCAAGTTCGTCACCGACTACTACAACCAGCCCGGCTACTCGTTCTACTGGGCGGATCGGGGTTTCGTCGGCGGTCTGGTCTTCCTGGCGGCCAACATCAAGCGGACCCTGGTCGACTTTCTGCCCTTCACCGGCCAGGCCTGGACGGCCGACCTCTTCTTGAGCCTGACCGTCTTCGTCGCCTTCATCGGCCTCTCCAGCCTGCTCAACTCGGAGAGGGGCCGCCTCTTCGCCGTGCTGATTCTGGGAACCTGCCTGGCCCACCTGGCGGCGATGGCGGTCAGCCTGTGGGATCTGAACTACCGCCACTTCTATTACCTGGCCCCGCTCTACCTCGTCGTCGTAGCCAGGGGGGTGGTCGTTCTGGGCGGCTGGCTCAAAAGAGAGCGGCTCTTCCCGGCCCTGATCGTCGGCCTCTTGATCCTGGCCCTCCTGCCGCTCCGGGCGATTTTGAAGACGCCCATGGACGAATTCCCGACCGAGTACGGCTATCAGCCCTTCATCAGCCGGTTGAAGCAGGAAGTCCAGGACGGCGACGGCGTGTTCATGGACACCCTGTCGGCCTCCCAGTACGTCTTCACCTACGCCCCGGACCGTCTCGATCTGGTCCGCCGACTCTACACCCAGATGCGGCGCTATTTTCCGGCCAAGCTGTCGCCCCTGCCGGCCGAGGGGCGATGGGAGAAGATGTTCGGCAAGCGGGTCTTCGTCGTCTTCGGCGGCGAGGACATCGCCCCCTTCGCCCAGGAGCGGCCGCGGCGGCTCTGGGTCCGGGTCGGCTCCCGCTGCCACTCCGGCGAGGGTTACGGCCGCAGCATCCCGAAAAAGATCGGCCGGCTCTACCGCCCGGCGTCCCAGGTCTGGCGGGCGCCCAAACCCCTCAAGGGCATGTGGGCGCTCTACGAGCTTCGGGACTAGCCCTGCCGAAGCGCCGCCGGTGGGGACCGGGGGCGGCTCGGTCCTACATTCCCGCCCGGAGGTTCTGGAGGAAGGCCTGGCCGACCAGGAAGTAGCGCTGAAGGTCGGTTAAAGAGTGGACGTCGGTCAAGAACCGCCACACCTGCCGCGGTCGTAAGAAGAAGCGGTTGTGGGCCTGACGCCGGAACTCGAACAGCTCGGCTTCGGTGAGGCCCTCCCTGACGAAGCTCAAGCCCTGGTGGGTGTAGCCGGTCAGCAGCGACAGGTCGTAATCGACCCGGCCGTACTCGTGGGCGATCCGCCTGGCCTCGGAGCCCAGGGGCAGATGCAACAGGTGGAACTCGGCGGTGTAGAGCGGCAGGGACAGGGCGAAGTCGATCGTCTTTTGGATCGTCTCCTTGCTGTCCACCAGGTGGCCCAGGATGAAGTAGCCCCTGACCTTGATCCCGTGGCGGTGGATCAGCTCGACCTGTTTTTTGACCAGCTCGGTGGTGATCGGCTTCCTGATGAACTTCAAGACCTCGTCGTCCCCCGACTCCAGCCCCAGTTGGATCTGCCAGCAGCCGGCCCGCTTCATCAGCCGCAACAGCTCGTCGTCCAGGACGTGGACGTTGGTCATGCAGCTCCAGTTGAGCTTCAATCCCGAGGCCAAGAGCCCCTCGCAGATCTCGACCACCCGGTTGCGGTTGATGGCGAAGGTGTCCTCGGTGAACCAGACCTCCTTGACGCCGAAGTCCTTGACCACCCGCTTGACCAGCTCCAGGACGTACCCGGCCGAGTGGGCCCGCCATTTGTGGCCCCAGATGGCCGAGCAGAAGACGCAGTTGAAGGGGCAGCCCCGGCTGGTCACCAGGGGCAGATGGGGCAACTTGCGGTAGCCGAAGGGGGTGGGGTGGTATTTTCTGATCTTGTCGCCCAACAGGTGGAAGGCCGGGAAGGGCAACTCGTCCAGATCGGCGATCGGCTGCCGGGGCGGAGTGTCGAGCCAGTCGTCTCCCCGGCGGATCTTCAAGCCGGCCACATCGTCGGGCGACTCGCCGGCGGCCAGGCGATCGACCAGTTCGACGATGGTCCGCTCGCCCTCGCCGATGACCAGGTAGTCGAGCCAGGGCTTGTCGAGGAGGAACTCTCTACCGACGAAGACGTGGGGCCCGCCGGCGACGATGGGGACGTCGAAGCGGTCCTTGATCGCCTTGGCCAAGGCCAGGGATTCTTCGGAGCCGACGGTGAAGATGGACAGGCCGACCAGGTCGGGCGAGAAGGTCTCGATCACCTCGAGGACGCCCCCGTCGGTGATCGGATCGATCTCCCGGTCGATCAGCCTGACTGTGTGCCCGGCCCGTTCGAGGACGGCGGCGATGCACAAGAGACCGTAGGGCGGCAGGTAGCTGCCCACCTTTTCCAGTTTGCCGTAGCGCTTCTTGCCGGAGACGGCCCCGGAGACGAGCAGTATTCTGGCCATCACTCGCTCCCCCGCCGCCCGAAGTAGACCCGGCGGTAGGTGGCCAGATAGTGCTTGGCCCAATAGGTGTAGGGGAAGGTCAGGTCGCAGGCGGCGCAGATGGGCAGGTCCCGCCACCGTTTTTCGATGTGGACCCGCCGGATGCGCTCCACTTCGGGACCGGTCCAGACCTCCTTGAGGCTCAACCGGCTCAAGTCGCCCACGTCCAGGACCCGGTTCGGGTCGCCGTGGCAGCACACCCCGGCCTTGCCGTCGGTGGCGGCGACGAGCATGTACCACAGCATGTAGCATTTGGCCCGGCCCTTGGGCCGCTTGAGGTTGGACTGGTTCTTGAGCCCGGCGTAGCCCATGAAGGGGATGTAGTAGATCGAATCGACCTTGTCCCGCCAGTGCCGGTGAAAGGCCGGCGCTTCATCGAAGGTTTGGGCGGTGCAGACGAAGTTCATCTGGATCCTGGCCTGGGGCCGGATCTTGTCGCGGAGTTCGATGAAGCGTTGGACGTTGTCCATGACCTCGGCGTGGGAGGCGCCGACGCGGATCGACTCATAGGTCTCCTTCTTGTGGCCGTCCACCGAGATGGCCACCTGGTCGATGCCCGCCTCGAGAATCGCCCGGCCGCGCTTCTCGTCGAGAAGGGTGCCGTTGGTGACGAACTCGACGAATCGGGCGCCCCGATCTTTGGCGAAGGCGATCATCTCCGGCAGCCTGGGGTGAAGCATCGGCTCGCCGAAACGGTTGAGGCCGATCTGGGGGATGCCCCAGTCGACGGCGTCGGCGACGATCTTCTGGTAGAGCTCCCAGTCCATGGCCTCGGTGGAACGGGTCATGGCCGACCGGTCGCAGATGGTGCACTGGAGATTACACCGGTTGGTGATCTCCACCCTGAGCACCCTGGGCTTGGGCGGGATGCGATCCAGGGCCCAGTAGCGGGCGAAATCCAGGGCGTATCCCAACTTGGACAATCCGCGGTCCCCTTTTCCCGACCGCCCCGGCGGTCGAAACTATGAAGCCGAATCGGCCCGATGGCCGGTGAACGGGAGACGAAGTCCGTCTCCGGACGGGCCGGTCGATCATGATACCGGCCGCCCCGCCCGCCGTCAAACGGGGCTTCGGGCCGGGGCCAGAGTAACTTGCCACAGCAAGCCTCGGTTGGCAAGGTCGATCGATCGCCGCCCACCCCTTCGCCTTCGGCGCTCAGGCCCGGCTATGGCCGGGCCGTCCGGTGTGCTATACTGGCCGCCGGACAAATCCTGGATAGGCCCCGATGTCGTTTATCGATTCCATTACCGCCAATCGGCTGGTGAACGTTCCCGACGAGGTGTTTCGGCGCTACCTCGAGTTCGCCCGGGCCAATCCCGACCTGATCGACTTGGGGCAGGTCTTGCAGAAGCTGACCATCTTCGACTTCGTCCAGCCGATCGTCGAGGAGTACGCCCCCGGCGACATTCTGGAGATCGGCTGCGGCCAGGGGCTGCACAGTTGCCTGCTCAGCCGGTTGGGCCGGGTCAAGGCGGTCGAGCTGGAAGAGACCGAAAGCTGGATGGGCGAGCGGGTGGCCGAGGTCCGGCGCCGAATTTTCGACGGCCTGGCCGACAGCGAGATCGAGTTCAAACCCCTGCCCGAAAGCGGCGTCCTCCCCTTTGACGACGGCAGCGTGGACGCGGTCTTCCACAACTCGGTCATCGAGCACGTCCCCGACGCCGTCTCCTTCAACCGCGAGTCCTTCCGGGTGCTCAGACCGGGCGGGATCGTGATCTGCATCACCGGCACGGCCTGGCTGTGCTGGTGGCGGCTGCTTCGCTACTACCTGCTCAGGTTGCCCCTCTACCTGGCCTTGGCCCTGGCCGCCGAAACGGGCCGGACGGCGGTTCTGGGTCGCCGGCTGGAAAGAGTCGATCGGCGGGTCAGGGAGTTGATCCCGGCCGGTGAGGACGGCCAGGGAGCCGAGTGCGCCGGGTTGGACTTGAAAGCCCTCTATCCCCGGCTGCGCCATTATCTCAAGAGCCCCGGCTACAACCGTTCGGTCATCGACCGGCTGGCCGCCGAAACCGGCCTGTCTCCGGCGGAACTGCTTCACTGCCTGGCCGCCCATTTCGGCTCGCCGCTCCGGCGGCTGGCCTTCGGCCTCACCCCGGAGACCCACGGCCAGCACTATCGAAACGCCTTTGACGAGGCCAAGGCGTGGCGCATCGAAAACTGGATCGGGACCTTCACCGAGGCCGGGTTCGCCCTGGAGCGGGTGAGCGGCTATCGTTACCACCATCACTACGAAGCGCTCGGCCTGGCCGGGTTGGATCACAGGATGTTCTTCGCCGCCGCGCCCAGGATCCACCGCCGGATCGCCCGGCCGGGCCACCGGCCGTCAAGGGCGAGCGAAATCATTCTCGTCGCCAAAAAGCCAGCCGGGTAGAGCCTCCGGTTTTTGGTCGGCCGGCCCGGCCGGTACCAGGCCGACACGTCATCGCCGCTTACCGGCCATAAAAAGCCGGGGGTCGCCGACGCGATCCCCCGGCTGGTGCGGGCAGGCTTGCGTTCTTTACTCTTCGGCCGCTTCCTCGGCCTTCTCCCGGGCGTCTTCAGCCAGAAGTTCCTTGGGGATGATCAACGCCTCGTCGATCAGCTCCTTGAACTGGATGACCTGGCAGCCCAGATCGTACTCCTTGCACAAATCCCGAATCTGATCGTAGCAGTTGTGACAGGGGGTCAGCACGTACTTGGCGCCCGTCCGCCTGATCTGCTCGGCCTTGACCGCGCCGGACTTCAGCCGTCGCTCGCGGAACTCGCCGCCCATGGGGATGAACCCGCCGCCGCCGCCGCAACAGAAGTTATAGTTGCCGTCGCCGCTGTCCATCATGTCACGGAAGTCGGCGCAGAGCATCTTCATCAGGTAGCGGCCCTCCTTGGCCAGACCGCCGTTGCGGGAGACGTTGCACGGATCCTGATAGGTGATCGGCTCGGTGAAGTGCTTCTCCTTGATCTTGATCTTGCCCTCGCGGATGTATTTGGCGAACAGCTCCACCGAGTGGACCACCTCGAAGGGGTGGGGTTCGCCCAGCCAGCTCGGCGATTCGTACTTCATCGACCGGTAGGCGTGGCCGCACTCGGTGATGGCCACCTGCTTGACGCCCAGCTCGATGGCCTGCTGCTTGACCAGGTTGGTCACGTGGGCCGCGCCTTTGATCAGGCCGCCGAACATGGCCAGGTTGGTGGTGTCCCAGCCCGGTTTCTCCGGGAAGGTGTAATCCTCGCCGGCCAGGTAGAATATCTTGGCCGCCAACTGGATGTCCATGGGGTAGAACTTGGGCTCGCGGGCGTTGACCGTATACATGATCTTGGCGCCCTTCTTGCCGATGGGGAACTTCACCCCGGGCAGCTCGTCCTGAAGTTCCTCTTCCATCCAGGCCAGGGTGTCCACCCAGTCCTCGTCCGAGACGGCCATCTGGTTGCCGGTCTCGAAGTAGTTCTGGGTGGCGATTTTGAGCGGCTCAGGCACGAAGCCCTGCTCGGCCAGAAGCGAACGCGAGAAGGCGATCATCGAGGCGATGTCGATGCCGAAGGGGCAGTAGATCGAGCAACGGCGACACATCGAGCACTTGCCGAAGGCGATGTTGTACCACTCGGTCATGAAGTCGTCGTTCACGTCGCCCTTGCGCTTGACCACCTCGAGCAGCGGCCTGACCTTGAGGGCCGGAACCTGCTCGGGGTTTTTGTCCTCGGCCAGATAGAAGTGGCAGGTGTCGGCGCAAAGCCCGCACCGGGCGCAGATGCGAAGGCCGGTCTTGACGCGGGCGTTGAGCTTTTCGTCCAGCGATTTTTTCAACAGCTTGGTGTCAACCTGTCCCATTGGGCTCTCCTTATCTTTCCTGGAGGTCGGTTACGCGGAGTAGCCGCGCCGGCCCCATTCGATGCCGATCATCATCCGCGAGGGGAAGAACAGCAGCCAATGGGACAGCTTGGTCAGCGGGATGAGGATCAACATCAACTCACCACACAGGATGTGGATCAGGCGGATGTTGATCGCCTCCAGGAACTCGCTGTCGGCGAAGTTGACCGACAGCCAACCGGTCAGGAACGGCAGCACCGTCACCACCAAGACGACGATGTCGGTCCAGGTGGTCAGAATGCGAACGCTGGGGTTCAAAAGGCGCCGCAAGAGGAAGTAGAGCCCGATGAAGATGACAGCCAAAGTCATCCAGTAGGCCCACTGTTCGGGCAACGCCCACCAGGACCACTCGAACATGGTTTCCTCTTCCCAGTAGCTGACGTGCTCGATGATGAAGATGGGAACCACGATGAGACAGAAGTGGAAGACGTAGCCCAATATCGAAAACAGCGGCGTCTTACCCACCGTCTGGTTGAAGGGCGACAGATACCTGATCCAGGTCTGGAGGACGTACTTCCAACTGAAGTGCTGGAAAACGACCTTGTCCCTCTTTTTGGCCAGGGTGAAGAAGGAGATCAGCCTGATCAGGCTGCCGATAATGAAGACTCCCCAGGCGATCCAGAGTAGGGGGCCTTCAACAAAATCGCCGAAAGACTCCATAGGGCCTCCTCAAGCCCGGTCCCTCCAGGCGAACCGGAAGGATACGCAGTATTGAAACTGTTGTGATTCTACGGAAATAAAGCGACAACACCATAGTTGTCTATCACATCGGCTTGAGGGGTGTCAATAACGGTTTATGTTCTTGAAAAACCGAGTTGTCATCAATGGATGCCGGCAGGCATCCGCTTCGATTCGGCCGCGGATGGACGACCGGCGGGCTGAAACGAATTCGTTTCAGCGCGGCGAACTCCGCCCTAGAGGTTTAGAAACTCGGCCAGGCCGTCCAACGAATCGGCGCCGAGCCTGACGGAGATCGGAAGCGCCCCCGCCGGAACCTCGATCAACCGGGTTCGGGCCGGATCGACGAGAAGGCCGATTTCGGCCTCGGGGTTTGCGGCTCGCAGGCGGGCGATGAGCCGGTCGGTCGAAGCCTGATCCGGCAAGGGGCTGACCAACACCTTGCCGCACCCCCGCAGCGCCTCACCCCCGGCCATGGCCTCCCGGCTGGTCAGGCGGATGGCGACCCGCCCCCGTCTCTTCAGCCAGGCTTCGATCAACCCGGCGGTTACCGGGTCGTCCTCCACCACGCCGACGCGGACGGCGTGATTTTTCGCAAATTTGATGGCCATCGATAGATTTTGATATGCAAGATTCCGGCCAATCCCGCGAAATTTCGAGCCGAGAAGACGCCTGACGGATTGGGAGCGTCCCTTCACTTTAAGAAAAGCCTCCAGCCGGGTATCTGCCTGAGATGGCGACAAAAAACGCCCCCCACCTGCCTCTCCCCCGCCGCGGACCACCTCGTCGCTTGCCGCGGGGCTCGCTTCTTTTTGGGACCGGGTCGATTCGACATGGATCGGGGCGTTGAGCCGGGCCGGAGGCGGGCCAAGATGACAGGCGTCCGTGTCGCTGGCAAGCGGGTCGTTCGCAATTGCGCGCCGCCGGGGGACGGCTTGAAGCGGGGACGCTGGTCGCTTACGGCGTCCGATTCACGGCTGGAGGTATTCCCTCCTCTCGGCCGGGCCGGTCAGGCGATCAAGGCCGGCTCTCTTCGTCGAGGAACGAATCGATCAGCTTCCGGGCGATGGACACCCCGCCGGGCAGTCTGGGCAGGTCGTCGCGGCCGAACCAGCCGGCCGAGACGATCTCCCGGCCGTCGATCTCGATCTCGCCGCCGGCCCAGACGGCGGAGAAGCCGATCATCAGCGAGTCGGGGAAGGGCCAGGGCTGGCTGCCGAAGTAGCGGACGTCGGTCACCTCCACCCCGACCTCCTCCTTGACCTCACGCACGACGGCCTCTTCCAGGGTCTCGCCCGGCTCGACGAAGCCGGCGATGGTGGAGTGCATCCCCTCCGGAAAGTGGGGGGAACGGGCCAGCAGAATCCTGTCGTCGCGCCGGACCAGGACGATGACCGCCGGCGAGAGGCGGGGAAACTTGACCAGACCGCAGGCCGGGCACTCCTTGGCCCGCTCGTCGGGCTTGACGGCCATCCTTTCGCCGCACCGGCCGCAAAAGACGTTCAAGCGGTCCCAGTCCAGAATCTGGACCGCCCGACCGGCCAGACAGAGGGCCTCCTCGTCGCCCCAAAGATACAGCCGCCTCAGATCGACGAAGACCATCCCCTCGGGCGGTTCGACCTCGCCGGGGTCGCCCAGGGCCTCGGCCACGTAGCACGGCGCGCCGTCCCAGAGGCCGATAAAGTGCTCGCGGGCGAGCTTAAGGCCGAGGCCGGCCGGGTCGTCCAGCCGGGGCAGCCGATGGCGGTTTTCGTCGTCGCCGCCGCCGATCAACAGCCTGCGGCCCGAGTAGACGAACCACCAGGCCGGTCCGTTCGCCTTGGCCGGCGGTTTCGAGCCGGGGATGAAGTCGCTGGTCATGATCTGTTTCGCCTCTTCGCCCCGCCGTCACATCGGCCCGCCGCCGGTTTGCCGCCTGATGTACTCCAGGTCCCAGCGATAGGCTTCCCGCTCCGGCCTGAGCCAGAGCGCCTCGGCGTAGTCGTTTTCGGCCGAGCCCCAAAAGCCCTTGCGCTCATAGGCCTGGCCCCGGGCGTTATAGGCCTTGGCCAGCTCGTCGCGGCCGAGTCGGCCCGAGTCGATGGCCTCGCTCAGCCGGGCCACGGCCCGATCCAACTCGCCGGCGGCCAGCGCGGCCAACCCGTCCTGCATCGCCTCTCTGGCCGAGCCGGCCCAGGCCGGGCCGGCCAAGGCGACGACGACGATGAGGATGGCGGCCGCCGCGATCAGGCGTTTTTTCATCGACTCTCCCCCTTGGTCAGACGGGTGTTCCTGTTTGGTCCAGATTGTAGCCTCGGCCGGGCGGCGTTCAATCGACCCGGGACGACTCGGCCCGGCGGGTGATCTCGGCCAACCGCTCGGCGTTCAGGTCGTAGCGCCACAAGACGGGCAGGCTGATCGCCAGAAGCGCCGCCGGGGCGATGGAGAAGGCGACGATGATTCCGGTCAGGGCGCTTTCCGGCTGGACGGCCGTCTGTCCGGCCACCGTCTCCACGAATCCGGAGGCGCCCAGGACGAGCCCCACCAACAGCGCGCCGCCGGCCATGCCGGTCTTCTCGCCGGCGGTCCAGACCCCGGTGAAGATACCCTCGCGCCTGAGCCCCGAGTTGGCGTAGTCGGCCTGGATGGCGTCGGGCAGCATGGAGAAGGGAAAGAGCTGGATGCCGGCGTAGGCCGAGCCCATGATCGCCGTCTGGATGTAGAGGAGCGTCATCCTCTCGGCGCTGGCGGTAAGCAGGCTCAAGTCCATGACGGCGAACAGGGCCGAGGTGATCAGGTAGGCGTTGAGCTTGCCCAGCCGCCTGGAGACCCAGACCCACCAGGGCATGGTCACGATGGCCGGGGCGACGAAACAGAGGAACATCGGCGTGACCATGGTGTCCGGGCCCTTGATGATGTACTTGACGAAGTAGGGCAGGCTGGCCAGGATCGAGCCGACCGCGATCTGCTGGGGAAAGAAACCGATCATCAGGATCAGAAACGGCTTGTTTCCCCAGGCGATGGCCATCTGCTCCTTGAACGGCAACGTCGTCTCGACCTTGGTCGTGAACGGCGCCTTGGCCGTGCCCCAGACGGCGATGAGCATGACGATCAGACACACCGCGGCCAGGCTGACCGACATGACGGCGTAACCATGGCGGCCGCCGCCGGCGGCGGCGATGACGGCCGGGGCCGCCCCGCCGGCGATAAGGATGCCGGCGGTCATGAAGGCCATCCGAAAGGACATGATCGCGGTCCGCTCGTCGTAATCCTGGGTCATCTCGGCCGGCATGGCCACGTAGGGCACCTGGAAGAGAGTGTAGGCCGTGGCGCAGAGGATGAAGGCGATCATCACCCACCAGAACTTGGGCATGGGCGAGGCGAAGTCGGGCACGGCGAAGAGCAGGGCCAGGAAGACGGGCAGGGTCAGCGACCCGGCCAGCAGGTAGGGCCGCCGTCGGCCCCAGCGGGTCTGGGTCTTGTCCGAGAGGGCGCCGACGATGGGATCGGTGACGACGTCCCATATCTTGGGGATGAAGACGGCCAGGGAGGCCAGGGAGGCGGCGACGCCCAGGGTGTCGGTCATGAAGTACATCAAGAGCAGGCCCGGCAGGGCGGCGAACATGCCGGTGCCCATGGAGCCGACGCCGTAGCTGAGGTAGATCGATCGGGGCAGCCTGCCGCCGGGGGTGGTGGTCTCGGTGCCGGCCATGGCCAATCCTCCCAGAAAGCCGAATCGGTCGTGGTTGGAGGTGAAGTGCGATCGCAGACCCCTGGCCCGGCCGAACCGTGAACACCGGATCGCGGGGGCTTATCTGAAAAACAAAAGTATCACACCGGCCTTCGACCGGGCAAGCCCGCTCGGCCGGCGGGACCGGCGCAGGCCGGTTGCCGGGGGACCGGCCGGGACCAAGCTTACGGCATGACGTGTGACAGAAATGGAACGCATCGGGGAAAGGGACTTCAAGGCAAGGAGACCGGACACTCGCTCTAGACGAAGACCTTGTATCCCCCGGCGAAGCGGGATTGGCGAAAGAAGAAGGTCAGCCGGATGGTGTCGCGGGTCACTCCGTCGCGGCCCTTGGCGATGATCAGGCGGTTGAAGGTCATCCCCACCCGCTCCATCAACGCCCTG
This sequence comes from uncultured Thermodesulfobacteriota bacterium, assembly GCA_964634465.1. Classification (GTDB taxonomy): domain Bacteria; phylum Desulfobacterota; class Desulfarculia; genus CAZWLY01. The sequence continues at coordinate 166,481 of CAZWLY010000004.1, forward strand.
GCCGCGGCCGGGTCGCCGCCTATCTCTTTGAGCGCCTCGGCTTCGGAGAGGGGCTGGAGGAGCATGACCATGTCCGGGGTGTAGATCGTCCGGGACGAGCCGACGACGTCTTTTAGAGACGCGGCCCAGTCCTGGCCCGGCTCGGGCCGGCGGACCTCGGAGATGACCAGGACCGCGTCGCCGGTTCGGTCTCGAAGCGTCTTCATCGCCCCGACTCGCCAGGCGTCGGCCTCGGAGGCCTCCAGGGCGGCCAGGCTCTTGTCGCCATGCCAGGGCAGGGGAAAGGCCTGGAGATAATCGACCAGGATGATCGACCGCCGGCACCCGGTTTGGGCCTTGAGGCGGGTCACCTGGTCGAGGATCCTTTCGACCGTCGGCTCGGGGAAGTTGGTCTCGTCCAGGATCAGAATCCGCTCGCCCAGCCGCTCCAGCTCCAGCCGGGCCGTCTCCAGGGCCGCCCGCTCCTCGGCGGTGAGGGACGCCCCCTCCGCCTCCTCCCCGCCCGGGCGGGAGCCCAACACCAGCGTCCGCCAGTCCAGGTGGGCCCGGTTGCACAGCATTCGGGTGACGATCTCCTGGCTGGTCATCTCCAGGGACAAGAACAGAAAGCAGGCGTCGGGATTGTGGGCCACCGCGTCCAGACCGAGTTGGACGGCCAGGGCGGTCTTGCCCACGTTGGGCGCGGCGGCCAAGAGCATCAACCCCCGCAGCCCCAACGTGGCCCGATCCAGACCGGCGATGGTCTTCTGGGGCAGGCCGATGAACTGCCGGCCGCGCCAGCGTTCCAGGGCCTGGTCGTGGAGCGCGAGGCCCTCTCTCAGACTCAGCCCGAGCCGGCTCGGCTTGGGGTTGTCACGGTTGTCGGCGATCATCGATCGACTCCCTGGTCTCACTCGTCATCGCCGCTTGGCTCACCCGCCTTCAGCCGGTCGCGCCAGTCGATGGGCTGGGTTGGGCCGATGAATTCGACGCCCAGCCTGAAGCGGCGGTCTTTGTCCGAGGGCGCGGTGTTGATCCACACCAGGCGCGCCTGCGCCCGCCAGGTTTCCGAGGCTCCGATCTCGACCTCGATCTCCAGGCGATGGACCTCCGGCTCGGCCAGGCAGCGGTGGAGGTGGAAGTCGCCCCGCTTCAGCTCGGCCACGGCCAGGCCGCAGCCGGCCTCGGTCAAGTCCACCAGTCGGGCCTCGAACGAGGGCGCGTCGCGCTCGTCTTCGCTCCAGCCCAACACTCTGAACCGCGCCGGCCGGTCGATGACGAGCCGCGAGTGTTTGCGCCGCTCTTTGAGGCTTTGCCACAGGCCCATGGCGACGCCCTCCCGGCGACGATTTCTTTCAGAGTGATGATCCGGTTACGCCGCCATTATCAATCATAGATGGAAACGGCCCAAATGCCAAGGAAGGCCCCTCGGACCCAGCCGCCTGGCCGCCGATTGCGCCTTCAAACCGGTTCTGATATCCTGCCCGTCGAATCATCGACCAAGGGGGGCGGACATGGAACGGCGGGTGGCGGCGGCCGGATCGGGCTTCATCTTCGAGGAAGATCAGCTCGTCCGCAACAGCCCCTGGGGCTGGCTGGCCCTGGCCGGGGCGGGACTGATCGTCGCCGTCTTCGGCTACGCCCTGTACCAGCAGTTGGTCCTGGGGCGGCCCTGGGGGGATCGGCCCATGTCCGACGCGGCCCTGATCGCCCTCGCCCTGCCCATGTTCGCCCTGGCCGGGTTTCTGGCCGTGCTCGGCTTGGCCGGCCGGCTGACCGTCCGGGTGAGGCCGGCCGAACTCCAGATCCGCTACTTTCCCCTTGTCAACAAAACCATACCCTGGGCCGACATCGCCGCCTGCACCGCCCGGAGTTATCGTCCCCTGTTGGAGTACGGCGGTTGGGGCGTCCGCTGGGGCGGTCGAAAGAGGGGCTGGGCCTACAGCGTCTCGGGCAATCGGGGCGTCCAATTGGAGCTTGCGAGCGGCAAGCGGATTCTGATCGGCTCCAAGCGAGCCGAGGAGCTGGAGGCGGCGTTCATCGAGGCCGGCGGGCCGACTCCGCCGCCCTCGACGACCCGCTGACCCGCCTTCCCCTGCCTTCAAAACGCGGCTTGTTGTAGAATTAGGCGGCGGGACCGTCAACCTGATTCGCCGATCGGAGTAGCCATGCTCTGCTGTCACATCACCCACGAGGCCTCGCGCAAGTTCGGCGGCATCGGCGCCGTCCTGGCCGGGCTGATCGCATCCTCGGCCTACACCGAGGCATTCGACAAGACCCTTGTCTACGGGCCGCTGTTCGACCGAACAGGCCCGGTCGGCTCCCGGATCGAGGCCGGCGGCGAGGTGGTCTACTCCGGCCCGGACGGTTTCGACGACGGCGGCCTGGCCGACCTCTTTCGTCCCATTGAACGGCGCCACGGCGTCGGTCTGGTCTACGGCCGGCGGCTGATGGTCGATGAACTGGCGCCGGAACGCTCCCGTGAGGTGGACGTCGTCCTCATCGACGTGACGACCATGCCGGCCGAGAAGGCCGATCTTTTGAAGTACGGTCTGTGGGAGAACTTCGGCCTCGAGTCGGACCGCTACCCGGACTGGGACTACGAGCAGTACATTCGCCTGGCCGGCCCCTACCTGGACGTCGTCGAGGCCCTCTACCCCCAGGAGAGGGGCGCCGTCCACCTGGCCCACGAGTACATGGGCCTGCCCTCGGCCCTGACGGTCGTCTCGGCCCAGCGGGCCGGGCGGCGGACGGCGGACAAGACCTTCTTCTACGCCCACGAGGTCGCTCCGGCCCGGGCCATCGTCGAGAATCTGCCCGGCCACGAGATCGCCTTCGACAACCTCCTCCGGCTGGGTCTGAAGGAGGGCCGGGTCTTGGAGGACGATTTCGGCTCCCAGGCCCACAACTATCGCTCCGAGCTGGTCAAACGGGCCGAGCATCTGACCGGCGTTCTGGCCGTCAGCGACAACATCCGGGACCAGTTGCTCTATTTTTACCCGGCCATCGGGGCCGATAGAATCCATGTCGTCTACAACGGCGTCGGCTTCGGGTCGATCGGCTTCGAGGACAAGATGAAAGACCGGGAGCTGATCAAGGATTACTGCGAGACGCTTTTCAACTACCGGCCGGAGATCATCATCAGCCACGTCACCAGGCTGATCGTCAGCAAGGGTCTGTGGCGCGACGTCGCCTTCCTCTACCGCCTCGATGAACACCTGGCCCGGGCCGGGGTCAAGGGCTTCTACATCCTGGTCTCCAGCCTGATCGCCTCGGGCCGTCCCCACGACGAGATCAGGCGCATGGAGGCCGAGTACGGCTGGCCGGTCTTCCATCGCCGCGGCTGGCCGGACCTGGAGGGGGCCGAGGCGGACATCTACGAGTTTCTGACCCTGTTCAACGCCCGCTCCAGGGCGGTCAAGGGCGTCTTTCTCAACCAGTTCGGCTTCTCGAACGAGGCGGCCGGCAGCCGGGTGCCGGCCGGAGCCGACACCCTGACCCTGCGTTCGGCCAGCGACATGGAACTGGGGCTGTCCACCTACGAGCCCTTTGGCATCGCCCAGTTGGAGACCTATCCCTTTGGCGGCGTGCCGGTCTTGAGCCGGGCCTGCGGCTGTTCGTTTCTTCTGGACGCCGCCGCGCCGAAGGATACCCACCTGGTAATCGATTTCGCCGCCCCGCCGGCCGAAATGGGGCTCGACGTCGATGACGCGAAGGCGCTCAAGAACATGTCGGCCGATACGCGCCGGCTTGTGGAGGAGGCGGTCATCGACCGCCGGGCGGCCGAAGCGTTCAAGCTCGTCTGGCCCGAACGGCGACGGGAGCTCTTCAATACCATGCGGGCCGCGGCCGCCGATCTGGGTTGGGAGGCCATCGGCCGGCGGGTGGTGGCGGCCATCGGCTGATCGGCCGCCGGGGCCGGCCCCGTCAGCCTGATCCAAACAACTTTTTTCAGGTCAAGACCCGGATCCGACCCTTGGGCTCGGCCTCCACCCGGCCGATGATCGACGCCTCGACCCCCCGGCCGGCCAGATCGGCCATCAGTCCCTCCGTCCGCTCCTCGGGTGCGGCCATCAGCAGGCCGCCCGAGGTCTGGGCGTCGGCCAGCACGCCGAGGATGAATGGATCGACGCCTTCGGCGACGTCCACCGCCTTGGCGCAAAAGGCCTGGTTGGCGTGGCTGCCGGCCGGCGTCATCCCCATCCGGGCCAGGCCGAGAACCTCCTCCAGAATCGGCGTCCTGGCCGCCTCGATTATCAGGCCCACTCCCGAGGCCTGGGCCATCTCCAGGCCGTGGCCCAGGAGCCCGAAGCCGGTGATGTCGGTCGCCGCCCTGACCCCGGCCGCGATCATGGCCTCGGCCGCCCGGTCGTTGAGGTCGGCCATGACCTCGATCATCCGTCGCTCCAAATCGGGCGAGCCCAACCGGCCCTTGAGCGCCGTGGCCAGGATGCCCAGCCCCAGCGGCTTGGTCAGGATCAAGACTTGGCCGGGGCGGGCGGCGGCGTTGGTGACGACCCGGTCGGGGTGGACCAGGCCGGTGACCGACAGCCCGTACTTGATCTCGGGATCATCCACCGAATGCCCGCCGACCAAGAGCGCCCCGGCCTCCCGGATCTTGTCCAGACCGCCCTTGAGTATCTCCAGCAGGACGCCCTTGTCCATGTTCTTGGCCGGGAAGCAGACGATGTTCATCGCCGTCAGGGGCTTGCCGCCCATGGCGTAGACGTCGGACAGGGCGTTGGCGGCCGCGATCTGGCCGAAGGCGTAGGGGTCGTTGACGAGAGGGGTGAAGAAATCGACCGTCTGGATCAGGGCCGTGTCCTCGTTGAGTTTGATGACCCCGGCGTCGTCAGAGCTCTCCCGTCCGACCAGCAGACGGGGGTCGGCGTCGAGCGGCAGGCGGTCCAAAACTTCGGCCAGGTCCCCCGGCCCCAGTTTGGCCGCTCAACCGGCCGCGGTCACCGTCTCGGCCAGACGGGGAGGATCCTTGATTCGATCGGCGCTCACGTCTTCTCGCTCCTTACGTTCTCGGCTTCCAACAACTCGGCCAGTTTCCGCCCGCCGGGAGTCAGGCTCCGGCCGACGCGTTTGATCAGGAAGAAGTCGCGTTGATGTTAAGCCCCTCCACCTCGAGCTGGACCAGGCGGCCCGAGCGGACGTCGTCGCCCACGGCCAGGCTGGAGAGGATCGACGCCCCCAGTCCGGCCAGGATGGCCTGGCGGACGGCCTGGGTCGAACCCAGCTCGGCGACGACGTTGAGGTCGGCCAGCGACACGCCCAGCCTGTCCAAAGCCTGGGCGGTCACCATCCGGGTCCCGGAGCCGGCCTCGCGCAACAGAAAAGGCAGGTCGGTCAAACCGGCCGGCTTCAGTCTCGGCCCGCCGGCCGGCTTCAGATCGGGCGGGGCGACCAGGATCAGCTCGTCCTGGCAGCAGGCGGCGTACTTCAGTTTGGGGTCGTCCAGCCTGGCCCCGATGACGCCCATCTCCAGCTCGCCGGCGGCGACCTTGAGGGCGATGGAGCGGGTGTCGGCCACGGTCAGCCGGACGATCAGCTCGGGATAGAGGGAGCGCATCTGGGCCAGGTAGGCCGGCAGAAGGTAGTGGCCGGGGATGGTCGAGCCGCCCACGGACAGCTCGCCCTTGACCTGCTCCGAGGCCTCGGCCACCGCCTCCAAGGCCTCGTCGCGCAGGGCGATGAGCTTCAAGGCGTACTCGTGGAGGACCTCAGCCTGACGGGTGGGGGCCACGCCCCGCCCCAGCCGGTCGAAGAGCCGGACGCCGAGTTCGTCCTCCAGGGCCTTGATGTGGCCGCTGACCGTCGGCTGGGACAGGTAGACCGCCTCGGCCGCCCGAGACAGCGAGCCCATCTCGTAGACTTTGGCGAAGACCTGGAGGCGATGAAGGTCCATTTAGACGTCACCTATCTGGTTCATAGATGAAACCTATTATAAAGGACGGGTCGGGGAAGGCAAGGCAAGATAGAGACCGGAACCTTGTTGCGGCCTCCGGTGTGGTTTTTTGTTTACTTTTGGCTTGACAACCGGCTACCCGAGGAGTAGTTGCTACGCTTCTTCGAGCGGTCGTTTTGGTTCTCGGCCGGCCTTCCCAGGGCTAAAACGATGGGTGTTTCACCTTTGTCGGACCCCATTCTTGGGATAGAATCTCTCAAGGGTTCCAATCGGGAGATCGGGCTATGGGCGGCGTCTTTCTGCGGGCGGCCTACCACCACGAGTGGCTTCTGACCAACGGCCGGGGCGGCTACGCCCTGGGCTTCGGCAACTTCTTGAACGAGCGCAAGTACAATGGCTTGCTCGTCGCCGGGCTCGACGGCTTCAAGCGGGTCCACGTCCTGGCCTCGCTGGAGGAGGCGGTCGAGTGGCGTGGAGCCAGGTTCCACCTCGACGCCAACCACTACCCGGACACCATCCATCCCCAGGGTTACCGCCACATCGTCAAGTCCTGGCCCCGGCCCTACCCGAGCGCGCTCTACTCGGCCGACCCGGTCAATCCCGATTTTCTGATCCTCAAGGAGCTGTTCATGATCGCCGGGGTGAACGCGGTCGTGGTCAAGTACACTAACCTGGGCGCGTTCCCGATCAACTTCACCATCCGGCCCAAGCTGACCCTGCGCGACCACCACACCGTGAGCCGGCCCGGCCGCTGGGAGGCCGAGGAGGTGGAGATCGAGTTCCACGGCGACTCGTTCTCGGTCTACAAGCCGGGGCTCGAAGACGAGGTCTGGGGCTATACCGAGTCCGGCGGCATGGCCGATAACCGGATCGTTTTCAGAAACGTCTTCTACCCCCTGGAGGCGGCCCGGGGCTACGAGGCCGTGGAGGACCTGCTCTCCCCGGCCGACATCCACTTCCGCCTTACGCCGGGGGCCAGCAACCGGTTGGTCTTCTCCCTGGGGCGGCTCGAGGAGGCCGTGGTCCGGGCCGAGGCGGCCGAGGCCGACTACCGGCGCCTGCCCCTGCCGGCCGACCATCCGGAGCGACTGAAGGGCCAGCCCGACTGGCTGTCGCTGATCAGGTTCAACGAGCCGGTCTTTTCCCACGGTGAGTACCGCCGGATCCTGGAGGGAGCCGCGGCCGACTTCTTGACCGAGGGCGACTGCCTGGCCGGCTACCCCTGGTTCGGGCCGTGGGGCCGGGACAGCCTGATCGCGCTCTCCGGCATTCGGTTGTTGAAAGGCGGCCGCCGGCTGGCGGTGCGCATCCTCAAGAAATACGGCCGGGCGATAAGAAACGGCCTCTTGCCCAACACCTTCGGCGAGGGCGGCCAGGGGCTCAACTATCTGTCGGTGGACGCTCCGCTGTGGTTCGTGCTGCGCTCGTTCGAGATCGCGCCCCGGGACAAGGAGCTTTTCGCCAGGGCGGGTAAGATCGTGCTCAACTACCTGTTCAACCAGGACCTGCCCTTCTTCGCCGCCGAGGACGGCTTGATCGAGCTGCGCGAAGGGCCCTGGGCGCTGACCTGGATGGACGCCAAAGTCTATGACGAGCCGGTCACGCCGCGCTTCGGCAAGCCGGTCGAGATCAACGCCCTGTGGTTCAACGCTCTCAACGGCCTCCTCAAGATGGCCGAGGCCCAGGGCTTGAAGGGCGGCGCCAGACTGGCCGCCCGACCCTACTCGATCTCCTGCCGGGACCTTGAGGACCTGGCCGGGCACGTCAAGCGCGGTCTGGCCGGTTTCGTCGGCGACGATTACCGCGACGATTACCTGGCCGATCGGATCGACGCCTCCGGGCCGGTCTTTGAGATCCGGCCCAACGCCGTCATCGCCGCCGGCCTGCCCTTCGAGCCCTGGGCCAGAGACGTCCAGGCCATGGTTCTGGAGACGGCCCGGCGCGAGCTTCTGACACCCTTCGGCCTCAGAAGCCTGAACGTCGGTCACCCGGCCTTCAAGAACAAGTACCTCGGCGGTCAAAAACAGCGCGACCTGGCCTACCACCAGGGCACGGTGTGGGCCTGGCCTCTGGCCTACCTGGCCCGGCTGCACTTGAGGGTCCACGGCGACAAACCGAAGCGGAAGCTGATCAAGGATCTCAGCGCTCTCATCTGGCGCTTCAGGGACGGCTTTCTCAAGGACCAGATCGCCTCGGTGGCCGAGATCTGGGACGGCCTGGAGCCGACCATTCCCAAGGGCTGTCCGGCCCAGGCTTGGTCGGTGATGGCCGTCCTGGAGATCGAGCACCTGATCGACGGACTGGAGGGCGGGCGGTGAGAGTCCTCTTTCTGACCTGGGAGTTTCCCCCGCTGATCTCCGGCGGGCTGGGAACGGCCTGCTACGGCATGGTCCGCTCTTTGCTGGGCCGGGGGGTCGAGATCGACCTGGTCCTGCCGGCGAGGGAGGAGGTCTACTTCAAGCTCCGCTCGCCCCGGGACGCCGACGAGCTGCCGGTCTCTTTTCTGAGCGCCTCGGCGGCGGCCAAAGAGGTCGAGCGGACCGCCGAGCTGATCGAGCGGCTGGAACTGGTCGGCGTCAGCGCCATCCCCGAGACCTACCTCTCCCCGGCGGCCAGTCACCAGGCCCTGTGGACCGAGTTGGCCCGAACGTCCTCGGCCGGCCGAGCCAAGGTCTTCGCCCGGATCGAGAGACAGCTTTTGGGCGGCGAGAGGCTGTTCAGAAAGGTCCAGGAGATGGCCGACCGGGTCCAGCTCGTCGCCGACAGGCTCGACTTCGACCTCATTCACGCCCACGACTGGCTGACCTACCCGGCCGGGCTGGCCCTGGCCGAGCTGTCCGGGAAGCCGCTGGTCGCCCACATCCACGCCACCGAGTTCGACCGGGCCGGCGGCGTCGGCGACGAGCGCATCCACCAGATCGAGTACGCCGGCCTGTCCGCCGCCGACACGGTCATCGCCGTGTCGCGCTACACCGCCGAGATGGTCATCAACCGCTACCGGATCTGGCCGGCCAAGATGCGGGTCGTCCACAACGCCTTCGACCTGCCTCCGGTGAGGCTGGCGGACAAACGCCGGATCTTCAAACACCCGCTGGTCCTCTACCTGGGCCGGATCACCGTCCAGAAGGGGCCGGACTACTTCCTGGAGGTGGCCCGCCGGGTCCTGAAGCGCCACCCCAAGACCCAGTTCGTCATGGCCGGCGCCGGCGACATGATGCGCTCGATCCTTCACCGCTCGGCCTCGATGCGCTTGAGGCAGCGCTTTCTCTTCACCGACTTTCTGAACCGCCGCCAGGTGGAAGAGATCTTGAAAGCGGCCGACATCTTCATCATGCCCTCGGTCTCCGAGCCCTTCGGCATCGTCCCCCTGGAAGCCATGGCCCACGGCGCGGCGGCCATCATCTCCAAACAGTCGGGCGTGGCCGAGGTTTTGACCAACGTCCACAAGGTCGATTTCTGGGACGTGGACCAGATGGTCGATCTGGTCTGCCGGCTCATCGAGGACCCGGAGGAGAGGCTGGCCCTGGCCCGGGCCGGCCAGGAGGAGGTGTCGCGCATCCAGTGGGACGAGGCGGCCGAGAAGATCGAGGCGGTCTACGCCGAAACCCTCGAGACGGCCGGGCGGAGGTAGGCGGTGCTCAACATCGTCTTCTACTTCCAGGTCCACCAGCCCTATCGACTGCGGCCCTACAGCGTCCTCGACATCGGCCGGGACCACGACTACTTCGACGAGCGCCTCAACCGGATGGTGGCCGAAAAGGTCGGCCACAGGTGCTATCTGCCGACCAACCGCCTCTTCCTGGAGCTGATCGAGCGCTTCGAGGGGAGATTCAAGATCGCCTTTTCGATTACCGGCACCGCCGTGGAGCAGTTCAAACGCTACACGCCCGAGGTGCTCGATTCGTTCAAGGCCCTGGCCGCCACCGGCTGCGTCGAGTTCCTGGGCGAGACCTATTACCACTCTTTGGCCTTTCTCTTCGACGAGGAGGAATTCCTGGCCCAGGTCAGGCTGCACAAGGAGTTGATGCAGCGGGAGTTCGGCTTCACGCCGATCGTCTTTCGAAACACCGAGTTGATCTACCAGGACGAGCTGGGCGAGCTGGTGGCCGACCTGGCCGGCTTCAAGGTCGTCCTGGCCGAAGGGGCCGACCGGGTGCTCGATTGGCGTTCGCCGCTGTACGCCTACCAGAACTACTCCCGGCGGCTGTTTTTGCTCTTGAAGTACTACACCCTCTCCGACGACATCGCCTTCCGCTTCTCGGATCGCTCCTGGGCCGAGTGGCCGCTGAGCGTAACCAAGTTCGTCGATTGGGTGGCCCGGCTCGGCCTCAATGAGCACCGCGGCCGGAACCTTTTTTTGAACCTGTTCATGGACTACGAGACCTTCGGCGAGCACCAGTGGGCCGAGACGGGCATCTTCGAGTTTCTTCGCCGGCTGCCCGGGGAGGTTCTGAAGCAGCCCCACCTCGGCTTCGCCTGGCCCTCGGACGTCCTCGACCTGACCGACTACCCGACCGAGGCGCTGTCCGTGCCCCAGCCGGTCTCCTGGGCCGACACCGAGCGCGACCTTTCGGCCTGGATGGAGAACGATCTGCAGCTCAACGCCCTGGAATCGTTCTATATCCTCCTGGAGACGATCAAAGAGCAGGGCCGGAACGATCTTCTGGAAGAGGCTCGGCGGCTGTCCACCTCGGATCATTTCTATTACATGTCGACCAAGTACTTCCAGGACGGCGACGTCCACAAGTACTTCTCGCCCTACGGCGCGCCCGAGGAGGCCTATCTTTATTACATGAACGCCCTGGCCGATTTAGAGGAGAGGCTGTAGGATGTACTCTTCCCCGCCACGACCTCGATTCCGGCTCGGCCCGTCGGTCGGGTTTGAGCCTTCTTCACGGCCGCGGCCGATATTCCGGGCGAGGCGCTGCGCCCGCTTGGCGGGCCTCGGCGATCTTGGCCGACCCGTTCCGGTCCGGCCAAGCCGCCGGGTGGGGATTACATGAACGCCCTGGCCGATCTGGAGGAGAGGCTGTAACTTGGGGGTATAATGGGACTGTCCGGAACCGAGCCTGACAGTGTAATCAGGGAGAAACGATGAACCTGCGCCGCTTCTACGTCAAGCCTCACATGCCCGGCCGGCTCAAGCCGCTGTTCGAGCTGGCCTACAACGTCTGGACTACTTGGGACCAGGAGGCGATCAGGCTCTTTTCGCGCATCGACCCGGCCTTGTTTCGAAAGGTCCACCACAACCCGGTCGAGTTCATCCATCGTCTGGGCAGCGAGCGCCTGGCCGAGCTGGCCAAGGACCCCGGCTTCCTGTTCGAGCTGGAGCAGGTCTGGTACAAGTTCATCACCTACCTCTCCTTTGAGGGGACCTACTTGAGCGAGGCCGGCGAGGAGAAGTCCTTCGGCGAGGGCGACATCATCGCCTATCTGTCCATGGAGTTCTCCCTCCACGAGTCGATCCCCATCTATTCCGGCGGCCTGGGAATCTTGGCCGGCGACTACCTGAAGGCCGCCTCCGACGTCGGCCTGCCCCTGGTCGGCTTCGGATTGTTGTACCGCTTCGGTTACTTCACCCAGCGCATCAACCTCCACGGCCTCCAGGAAGAGGAGTACAAGGAGAACGTCTGGCACCTGAAACCGGTCGAGGAGGTGCTCGACCCGGAGGGCCAGCCGATCGTCTTCGGCGTCCCCCTCAAGGATGTCGAGGCGGCGGTCAAGCTGTGGAAGATCAACGTCGGGCGGACCACGCTCTATCTTCTGGACACCAACCTGGAGGACAATCCGCCCCAGGTCCGGGCGATCACCGACATGCTCTACGATCCCGACCGGGACGACCGGATCGAGCAGGAATTGATCCTGGGCCGGGGCGCCCGGGTGGCCATGCGCCGGCTGGGCATCGAGCCCAAGGTCTACCACTTGAACGAAGGCCACTCGGCGTTCATCATCCTGGAGCGTTTGAAGGAATTGATGCTGGGCGAGGGCCGGTCTTTCGAGGAGGCGGCCAACATCATCCGCAACTCGACCGTCTTCACCACCCACACCCCGGTGATCGAGGGCAACGAGCATTTCGACGAGGAGTTGATCCTCGATTACGCCGCCGCCGATCTCAAGAAACTGGGGCTGTCGGCCGACCGGTTCCTGGACCTGGGTCGGGTCTCGGGCCGGGGCAAGAGCTTTTGGCTGCCGGCCCTGGCCATTCGCTTCTCCCGCTTTACCAACGGCGTCTCGCCGATCCACGCTCAGGTGAGCCGCGGTATGTGGCGGCCGCTGTTCGCCGAGTTGCACGAGCTGGAGATACCGATCCACTCGATCAACAACGGCGTCCACCTGCCGACCTGGATGAGCAAGGACATCGCCTTCCTGTTCGACCGTTACGTCGGGCCGGACTATCTCCACAAGGCCGAGAAGCCCGAAGTCTGGGAGAAGGTCGCCGCCATCCCGGACGCCGAGTTGTGGGAGGCCCATCTTCGGGCCAAGCGGGACCTGATCTCCTTCGTTCGCCGCCGCCTGATGGCCGAGATGGAGCGCAAGGGCTTTGCCGAGTCCAAGCTTCGTGAGATCGAGGACGTGCTTTCGCCCCACGCCCTGACCATCGGCTTCGCCCGCCGCTTCGCTCCCTACAAGCGGGCCAACCTCATTCTTTCCAATCCGGAGCGGCTCAAGGCCATCCTGACCCATCCCCAGCGACCGGTCCAGATCATCTTCTCGGGCAAGTCCCACCCGGCCGACCTGGAAGGCAAGAGGATCATCCAGCAGGTGTTGCGCTTCATCCGGGACCACGAGCTGGAGACCAGGGTCGTCTTTGTCGAAGACTACGACATGGACGTCGCCCGGCACCTGGTCACCGGGGTGGACGTCTGGCTCAACACGCCCCTCAAACCCCTGGAGGCCAGCGGCACCTCGGGCATGAAGGCCGGCATCAACGGCGTGCTGAACTTGAGCGTCATGGACGGCTGGTGGCCGGAGTGCTACAACGGCGAGAACGGCTGGGCCATCACCGCCGGTGAGGCCATCGAGAACCTGGAGGCCAAGGCCGCGGCCGAGGCCAACCAGATATACGAACTCCTGGAGGAAGAGATCGCCCCGATGTTCTTCGAGCGCTCCGAGGGCGACATCCCCCGGGACTGGGCCCAGTGGATGAAGAACGCCATCGAGACCGTCGGCCGGGGCTTCAACATCCACGCCATGCTCAGGGGTTACCTCTACTCCTTTTACCTCCCCGAGACCGAGACCAGCGCCCGGCTGGCGGCCGACAAGGGCAAGGGGCTCAAGGCCCTGACCAAGCTCAAGAAAGACATCGATCGCTACTGGTCCAAGATCTATATCCGGGACTACTTCACCTCCATCGACGACCACGTTCCGGCGGTGGAAGAGGAGGTGACGGTCGATTGCTACGTCCAGGTGGACGACGCTCCGGTCGAACTCGTTATGGCCGAGGTGGTCTACACCTACGGCGAAGACGGCGGCCGCCTGGAGCGTATTCCCCTGAGTTTCCAGGAGTCTTACCCGGACAAGGTGGCCAAGTTCAGCGGTTCGTTCAGGCTCAAGGAGCCGGGCCTCCAGGAGATGGGGGTCAGGGTCCGGCCGGCCGACCCGCTCTTTTCGGAGCTCAACCCCAATTACGTCATCTGGGCCGGATAGGCCCGGGGCGGACCGAACGGCAGCCCCCCAAACACGGCCTTAAGCCGCCGGTTTCGGCCGATGACCTCGGGCGCTGGCTTCTCTTGCCCGCCGATCCTTCGCCGGCGCGGGGTCCGTTCGATCACCTCTTCTTCGAGACGGCCTTCATGGCCTTGACGCCCTGAGAGACGCCCAAAACAGGCGAGCCTCTCGAAGCCCGAATTCCGAGATAATCGAGTCGTCGATTGCCGCCCCGGCAGGCGGGTTTGTAATGGATTTATCGCGGGTTCAACCCCCATCAAGGAGGGGCGTATGTTTGAGACCCGGAAAGAGTTTCTGGAAGAGGTGATGCGGCGGGCCGGCTTGGGCTCCATTGAGGAGGCCGACAGAGTCGCCCGAGTCGTCATCGGGTTGATCAAGGCTCGGATCGGGCCCGAGCTGTCCGAGAAGGTGGCCGAGGTGTCTCCGCCGGACTTGAGCAAGGGCTGGCGGGCCATCGCCCTGCCCGGTGAGGCCATGGAGTTGCAGGAGATGATGTTCGAGGTGGAGGAGGTGGGCGAGGAAGCGAAGCCGGCGGCGGACACCCGCCCGGCCGAGTACGGCTAAGCCCGGTTCGAGGCGAACCGGGCCATATTTCATGGACAGGTCTTCGGCGGCGAGGTTCGGTTTCCGATTCTTGATCTCGACGCCCTATCGAGCGCAGCACGCCGGGGCGGCCTGTAGCGGCGCGTTCGGCCGCCGGCCCCGGCCACCTTGGCCGGGCTAGCCGGGGCCGGAATCGCGCCGGCGGTCCCGGCCGGTCGATATAAGCGCCCCGTCCAAGACTTCCCGAACCTTTTGGAGCAGGCCGGCGAGGCGGTAGGGCTTGCCGATGAATCCGGCCACGCCTTTGTCCGCCAATTCTTCGATCCGGTCTTCCACCGGATAGCCGCTGGCGATGATGATCTTCACCTCCGGATCGAGCTTCATCAGCTCCTCGAGACATTGATCCCCGCCCATGCCGGGCATTCCCAAATCGAGGATGACCAGCTCGATCTCGCCCCGTTGGTCCCGGTAGATATCGAGGGCCGCCTTTCCGCTCGAGGCGGTCAGGACCCGATAGCCGTACTGACTCAACAGGTCCTGGGCGACCTCCAGGATCGGGATCTCATCGTCCACGACCAGAATCGTCTCGACGCCGGCCGGGATGTCCTCTTCCGGTTCCTCGACGGCTCCTTCTGCGGCCGCACTCGCCGCCGGCAGGTAGACCTTGAAGATGGTCCCCTGGTCGATTTCGCTGTAGCAGGTGATCTGGCCGCCGTGGGCCTTGACGATGCCGTAGGCCGTGGCCAGTCCCAGCCCGGTGCCTTGGCCGATCTTCTTGGTGGTGAAGAAGGGCTCGAATATGCGGTCCAGGGTTTCCCTGTTCATGCCCGTACCGGTGTCCTGGATCGACAACTGGACGTAACGCCCAGGCTTCAATCCCAGATAGCGACGGCAGTGCTCCTTGTCCAGGAACACATTCTCCGTCTTGAAGATCAACCGGCCGCCGTCGGGCATGGCGTCGCGCGCGTTGGTGGCCAGATTCAGGATGATCTGCTCCAACTGGGTCGCATCGGCGTCGATCGGCCACAAGTCCTCGGCCAGGTGGACCTCGATGTCGATCGTCTTGGGGAGGGCGCTTCCCAGCAACCCGGCGGCCTGCCCGATCTCGTCGTTGAGGTCGAGCGACTGTTTTTGACTTTCCACCTTGCGGCTGAAGGTCAAAAGCTGGCGGACCAGCTCGGTGGCCCTCTGGATCGACTTGTCTATCTTGGTCAGGTACCCGGCGGCCGAATCGGAGGGGTCGCCCTTTATCAGCAACAGTTGGACGCTTCCGGAGATGACCTGGAGAATGTTGTTGAAGTCGTGGGCCACCCCGCCGGCCAGGGCGCCCACCGCTTCCATCTTTTGGGCCTGTCTGAGCTGAGCCTCCATCTTTCTTTGTTCGGTGACGTCACGCAGGTTGATGACGCTGCCGACTGGGCCGCCGTCGCTATTCCGCATCACCGCGGCGCTGACGCTGACGTCGAGAATCCGGCCCCACTTGTCGTAGCGGCGGGTTTGAACACTGGAGAAACTCTCGCCCCGCTTGACCCGTTCGATTATCTCCAATGTCTCGGGCTTGGCCTCCTGGGGCACGAAATCTATTCGCCGGCCCAAGACCTCCTCCAGTCTCCAGCCAAAGACGCGGGTGAAAGCCGGATTGAGATAGGTGACCCTGCCGGTCATGTCGTAGAGCACCACCGGGTCGGGCGCGACCTCCAGTATCTTGTGGTAGCGCTCTTCGCTCTCCCGGAGCGCCTCTCTGGCTCTTTTATCGTCGGTTACGTCGATGAAGCTCTCCACGATGCCCAACCTTTCGCCGTCAGCCCCCAGGTACGGCGCCGCCGTGGCGAAGCAAGAGATCGTCGCCCCGTTGCGGAGGTCCATTTCGGCTTCATATTCGACAAGTTCCCGCCCCTCCATGATGGCGGTCATCGGGCAATCGAGGGTGTGGCAGAGGGGGACGGTCCAGGTTTCGTGGCACTTCCGGCCGACTATTTCGTCCTTGGGGAGACCCAACAGGCCGGAAAGTCTATCGTTTACTCGAAGGACGGTGAAGTCCCTGCCGATCACGGTCATGGCCATGGCCGGGGCGTTGAACGCCTGATCCAGTTCGGCGTAGGCGAGCTTGAGGGAGTTCTCCGAACGTTTGATCGATTTGAAGAGAGGCGTTATCCAGGCCAGGCCGATCACCATGAGCGCTGAAATCGCCAGCGCAACCAGTTCCACGCTCAAGTCACGGGGGAGAACCCCGTTTCCCGACGCGACATGATAGAGAGTGATGCTTCGCCGCCAGCCCATCAGGATGATGGCGAGAGACAACACCAGCCATCCGCTCCGCCGGCCAGTGATGGAGATCAAGCGCAGGGCCATGAAGGCGGCCGCGAACTGCAGCAGGACGGATGTCCCCAGAATCGACAAGATGAGCATGTCGTTCCCACTACCGGCCGGTGGAAGGCTTTCGGGCGCGCCTCACTGCGCCGCCACGCCGGAAAGGCAAGGATCGATTCGCTGAGGGGGCGGCTGGTTAAGCCGCCCGGCCGCCCCCTCCCAAGGCCCGGTCTCAAAAGTCATGAAGATCGTCTTCATCCAGCGGGATGACCTTGTCGGGCGAAACTTCATGACCGATTTGCCGGGGAACGGTTCGGACCTCCCGCCCGGCTTCGTTTTGCCGCCGGACCAGACTCACCCATCTCAACCTCGAACCGCCCGTTTTTTTCCGGTCGCCGTTGGCGCCGCCGACTACGGCCATCAACTGATCGACCATGTCCTTCATCACTTCGGCCTGGGCGCTCATTTCCTCGGAGGCCGAGGCGCTCTCCTCGGCGCTGGAGGCGTTGCCCTGGGTCACCTGATCGAGCTGGCCCATGGCGATGTTGATCTGATCGACGCCCTGAGCCTGTTCGCTGGAGGCGGCGGCTATCTCGGTCACCAGTCCCGAGACCTTGTTGACCGCGTCGGTGACCTCCTTGAATCCGTCCTGGGTCTTGGCGACCAGGTCCGAACCTTGGCCGATTCGGTTGACCATGTCGTCCACCAGGGCCTGGGTGCCCTTGGCCGCCTCGGCCGCCCGCATGGCCAGGTTGCGGACCTCGTCGGCGACCACGGCGAAGCCGGCGCCCGCCTCTCCGGCCCGGGCCGCCTCCACGGCGGCGTTGAGAGCGAGCAGGTTGGTCTGGAAGGCGATCTCGTCGATGGACTTGACGATCTTGCCGGTCTCTCCGCCCAACTCGGCGATCTGCTCCATGGAGCCGGCCATCTGGGCCATGGCCTGGCCGGCGTCGATCACCGTCTGTTTGGCCTCCCTCATCAGCGAGTCGGCTTGGCCGGCGTTGTCGGCGTTGGTCCTGATCATCGAGGACATCTCCTCCAGGGACGCAGACGTCTCTTCCAGCGCCGCCGCCTGTTCGCTGGCCCCTTCGGCCAGGCTCTGGGAGGATGAAGAGACCTGGGTCGAAGCCGAAGCCACCTGCTCGGCGCCGGCGCCGAGAGCGTCGATGATGCGGTTGAGCGGCTTGGTGATGGAGCGCGAGATGAAGAAACTCAGCAGCAGGCCGACGAGGATGGCCGCCGCCGAGATTATCAGGGCCACCATCCGCTGGGCCGCGGCGTCCTTCACCATCGTCTTCTCTATTTCGGCGCTGACTTTGGCGCTGGCGGCCTGAAGGCTGCGCCCGCTCTCGAACATGCCTTCCACCGCTTTTTTCTGGGCCAAGGTGAAGGTGAGGGCTCGCTGGAACGATTTCTGGTAATCCTTGGCTTCCTTCTCCAGCCTGGCCATCGCCTGTCTCATCTGGGCGCTTTTGAAGCGGGAGAGCAGGGTACCGGCTTTGGCCACCATGGCGGCGGTGTTTTTCGACGCCTGATCGGCGTAGCCTTGCTCGCCGGTAAGGATGAACTCTTTTTCCTGGCGGCGGGCGTTCAGGACGTGAGTCACGATTTCGCTCAGCGTATCTCGCTTGGCTATCAGATCGTCTATCACCTCTATAGAGGCGTTTTCGTTTCGGGCCTTCAAGTACTTCGCCCGCATGTCGGTCATCAGATCGAGGGCCAACCGCTCGGCCTCCTTGGCCTGGCGGAGCATGTCGGCCTGGGCCTCTTTTCGCCGTGCGCTCGCCTCGTGATAACGGTCGAACTGCTCTTTATACCCGGCCAGATAGTTCAGAATTCCTCTCATCTCGTTTTTATGGACGTCGTTGGCCAGACTCGTCCCCAGCCGTTGGGCGTCGCCCTTCAACGCCTCGAGTTTGTCTTTGATGTCCGCGGCGACTTCCTCTTCGCCGGTGATGACGTATTTTTTCTCCTGCTCGATCACCCGCAGCATGTCTCTCACCAGCCGATTGACCGCCAATACGCCCTGGCTCTCCTCTTCCAGACCGGTCAGAGCCCAATGGGCCACTATGGCCGCAGCGCAAAGCATGACCAATACCGACCCAAAGCCGATCGCCAGTTTTACCCCGACTCTTACGTTGTTAAGCATCTACACAACCCTCTTTTCCTCGTGCGACACACCAGGAATCCCCCAGCGGTCGCTGCCCGGCCCGGTGTGGCTTCGGGCCGCCTCCCCGGAGCGAACCACCCGATCGATGTCGAGCAATATCTTGACTCCGCTTTCGATCTTGGCCATGCCGAGGATGCATTCGTTGTCCCAAACGGTTCCAAAAGACGGCGTCTCCTCTATGTCGCCCGCCTTGATGTTCATTACTTCGGAGACGGAATCGACCACGACGCCCATCCGGACATTCCCTTCCCCGTTTCCGACTTCGACGACGACGATGCAGGTTTTGTCGGCGTCGCCGGCCTGTTCCAGACTGAAGAGACTCCTCAAATCGACGATCGGGATCACCTTGCCCCGGAGATTGATCACCCCTCTGATGAAGGGCGGCGCCTGGGGTACGGTGGTGATGGTCATCATTCCGATGATCTCCTTGACCTTCAAAATGCCGATGCCGTACTCCTCCCCGGCCAAGGTGAAGGTCAGATACTTCCCCTCCGCCGCAGGCAAGACTCCGACTCCCTGTTCCTGTCCTTCCAAATGTGCGTCCATAACCCCCTCTTTTCTCTAAGAATCTCTGATCGGCCGCCGCCGCTTTTCGATGCGGCGGCCGGGTGTGAAAACATTGATCCGGCATAGACCGAACAAGCGCATCGGCGCCCTATGCCTCCCGGCGGCGATCGCCGATCCTTTGCCGGAAACGCCCGGAACGAACGGGCACATGCCGGGACGGATTCGCGGGCCGGCCGCCCTTCCTTTTTTCTTGTCTATCGCCACAGTGTCACCGTTGAGGAGTCAAGTGGAGCAGTTCATGGAGAGCAGGCGGGCCGCAGCGTAGTTGGCGCTGTTTCGGGAGTGATCCATTTCCCCAATTCTTCCTGACGAGGCCGAAAGCGATTGCTTGGCCGGAGGATGTTTACGGCCGGAACGGAGACTTGCTCGCTGTTTGGCGGGCGGGCAAAACCGGAACTGCATGCGGTAAAGACGAATCGCGGCGCTCGACCCGATTGCGACCGGCGATATCCCTCCGCTCCGTTGAACTCCTCTCAAAATCGCTGGCCTCCTTTTTTGCCTTCCGCGTTCGTTTTTGACCGAAACCAATTTTCTCAGAGACACATCAAACATCACATTACGAGTCGAAAACGTCTCTGTCTAAATAAGGATATCGCAGTTATGATGCAGAACAATTGGCGAGGTTGCGTATTTGATGATCTAACCTGGCAGGATAGACGGCGACATTTTCCCCGAGGAAGTATCAGGCCCGGCCTGATATGAAACTAAGACATTGAACGCCGAGCATGGTTGTTTGCCGTCTTGCTCGAAGAATTGGAAGGCGAGCGATTTTTCTCCGCCGGTTTTGTGAACCGGCGGCAGAAAGGTTAGAATCCCTTGGCGGCGATCTCCGGACTGAGGTAGGGTTGGTCGGCGGCCGCCGAGTGGACGGCGGAGACGAGTTCTTTGGATATCCTGTTCTTGAGAACATAGGCCGAGACGCCCGCCTTGATCATCCCCTGGACATAGCTCCGGCCGGAATGCATCGACACGGCGATGATTTTTATGCTGGGATTCTGGGCCATTATCTGACGAGCGGCCTCAAAACCGTTCAGTTGAGGCATTATCACGTCCATGATGACTATGTCCACGGTCGTACTCAGAACTTCTTCCACCGCCGTCTGTCCGTTGTCGGCTTCGCCGATTACTTTGAAACCCGGTTCGTTTTCAAGAAGCGACCTGATTTCCTGCCGGATGGCGTGGTCGTCGTCAGCTAAAAAGAATCGAATACACCCTCCCCTCCTTTGGCCGGCGCCGAAAGGACTTCGATACAGTCGATTTTCGACTGCGGCTATGAAATCAATATAACCGATGGGGTTTCGAAGTGCAATCGACGAAGTGGAGATAGAAGCCGACAAAGACTTCAGTTATGTGATTAACGTGAGGAGTTTGTTCTGCATTTCCGAATATACACTCATGTCGATATTTTCAACCTACCCAACGACAATGTTTTTCCGACAATCGTCTATAATTCATTGATTGTCGACAGATTTTTTATTTGAAAAAATTTTTTGTTTTTGGACTCAAGTTGTTGAATTCATCCTTGTCCGCCGGTTTCTATTCGGCCAGGTCCCAGGCTGGTTCGAGGTCCGCCAGCCGCTTTAACAGCCCCGGCACGTGGGCCCAACCGCCGACGTGGATCACCCGGGGATGGCGCTCGGTAAGGCGGCGGATGAACCCGGCCAGATGGTCCTCGCGCTCGGCGTCGGCCTCGATCGCTTCTCCCCTCTCGATGGCCCGCCGGGCCCGTCGATAGGCCGCCTCGGCCCTGGCCGTGGGCGAGGGATCGTCGCCGTCGAGGACGGCCCGGACGTTGGCCGTCGAGACCAACTCCCAGGCGTGGGCCAGCTCCCTTTGGCTGGTGACGGCCGGCTCGGCCAGGCGGACCCGGCCCGGTCCGGCCCAGGCCCTGGCCGCAGTGAACTCCGCCGGCGGCCAGAGGTAGCGGGCCAGGGCGGCGATCCCGCCATGAGCCCAGAGTTCGTCGACGGTAAGACCGCGTTCGGCGGCGACTTCGGCTAGGCTCCGGCTCAGCCGATCGATCAGGAGGGGGGCGTGGCGACGGCGGAAACTGAGGCTAAGGGGGCTGACCTCCACCGAGACCAGCGTTCGGGAGGGCGCAACGCCCGAGCGTTCGAACGCCGCGACGAGCCTGGCCCGGCCGGCCGGGTCGTGATGGACGGCGCCGATTATCAAGACTCGCGGCGGTGGAGCCAAAACCGAACCTCCCGGCAATCTCGACTCATTCTATCGCCCTTTGCGCCCGGCGGACAAATCGGGCCACAACCGGCTTGTCTCCCGGCCGGAAAAATGAAAGAATAGGCGAGGGGGAGATTGTATGCGCAGACGTAGTACCGGCAAGGCCTCGGGCCTGTTCTGCTGGCTGCCGACACGGCAGAAACACCGCCGTCCCATGGCCACCGGCAAGCGCAACCTGCCCGAAAAGGGCCCGCTGATTCTGATCGCCAACCAGGAGGAAATCCTGGACGCGAACATGCTCCAGGAACTGGTCGGGCGCGAGGTTCACCTCCTGGTCGGGCCCAAGCCTTCCTCCAAGTGGAAACGCCTTTTGGGGGTCGATCACTGCGGCGCGGTCAAGTTCGAGTACGGCGCCCTGGACGGTTGGCGGCAGGCCCTCGACTACCTGGCCCGGGGCGAGGCGGTGGTGGTCAGCCCCCTGGGCTGGGACGGTCAATCCGATCTGGCCGGCGCGGCCGGGCTGTTGTCCCGGCGCTCGGGCGCGCCGATCATCCCGATCTTCCTCCTGGTCGATTGCTGTCATCTGCCCACCCCGGCCGCCGCCGATCTGCCGCCGCCGGATGAGATACTCACCTTTGGTCCACCCTTCGTCGCCGAGAAGTATGACGACCGGTCGGGGTTGACCGCGGCGCTCCACAACTGGTTTTTGACCATCGACACCACGGCCCACAATCGCTGGCCCTCGCCGACGGCCACTTCCTGGACCTGACGCCCCGTCGCCGGGCCGGGGCCGATCTTTCGCCTCCAGGCTTGCCTCGCCTTGCCAGTCGTGATAGTTATGTTCGGTTAACGATAACGAACGCGGCCGGGGATTTTGAGGAATGATCGAGATCAAGCACCTGACCAAGCGCTACGGCCCGCTGACCGCCGTAAACGACGTCTCGTTCTCGGTGGCCAGGGGCGACATCCTCGGCTTTTTGGGACCCAACGGCGCCGGCAAGACGACCACCCTCAAAATCCTGACCGGCTTCCTGACCCCGGACGAGGGCTCGGTGCGCGTCGACGGCCTGGACCCGAGCCGGGAGCCGATCGCGGTCAGGCGCAAGCTGGGTTACCTGCCCGAACACGTCCCCCTCTACACCGAGATGTTCGTGGACGAATATCTGGACTTCGTAGCCCGGGTAAAGGGGGTCGAGGACCGGCGCCGGGCCGTCGGCGAGGTGGTGGCCGCCTGCCAACTGGAGAAGGTCGAGCGGCGCCAGATCGCCAAGCTGTCCAAGGGTTACCGCCAGCGGGTCGGGCTGGCCCAGGCCCTGATCGGCCAGCCCGAAGTGCTCATCCTGGACGAGCCGACCATCGGCCTCGACCCGGCCCAGATCGTCGAGATCCGGAACCTGATCCGCTCGCTGGCCGGCGAGAAGACGATCATCCTCTCGACCCACATCCTGCCCGAGGTCAACCAGATCTGTTCCCGGGTGGTCATCATCGCCGGCGGCAAAGTTATCGCCGAGGACACCCCCCGGGGCTTGACCAGTCCCGGCGAGGCCGGCCTGGAGATCGTGCTCAAGGTGACCGGCTCCGGGGAGCGGATGGAGAATGTCTTCAGCCGGGTGGACGGCCTGGCCGAGTGGAAGGCCATCCAGCGGGAGGGCGAGACGGCCAGCTTCAAGATCGTCGGTCGCCCCGGCTGCGACGTCCGGCCCCAACTGGCCCGGGAGGTCGTCGCCGCCGGGTTGGACCTCCTGGAGATGAAGGCGGTCCGCCTCTCTCTGGAGGACGTCTTCGTCAAGCTGGTCACCCGCGAGGAGGGCCGGTATGTTTAGCCTGACCAACCTCTGGGCCGTCATCCGGCGGGAGATGCGGGTCTACTACACCAGCCCCATCGCCTACGCGGTGATGGTCATCTTCCTGGTCGTCTCGGGCTACTTCTACTTCGTCAACTTCACCTACTTCGCCCTGCTCTCCTTCCAGGTCGGCCAGAACCCCTACCTGGCCACCCTCAACGTCAACGAGAGGGTCCTGGCCCCGACCTTCGGCGACATGGCCGTGGTGCTGTTGTTCATCATGCCCCTTTTGACCATGCGCCTGTTCGCCGAGGAGAAGAAAGCCGGCACCTTCGAGCTGGTGATGAGCTATCCTCTCCGGGAGTCCGAGATCATCCTGGGCAAGTTCTTCGCCGCCTTTGGCGTCTTCGGCTCGATGATGATCCCGACCCTGCTCTTTCCGGTCATGGCCGTCACCCTGGCCCAGACCGACCTGGGCCCGGTGGTGACCGCCTACCTCGGCCTGATCCTTCTGGGCGCCGCCTTCATCAGTCTCGGCCTGTTCCTCTCGTCGCTGACCGAAAACCAGATCGTGGCCGCGGTCCTCACCTTGGGCAGCCTGATGGTCCTGTGGTTGATCGGCAACGCCTCCCGGACCTCCTCCTCGACTCTGGCCAAGGTGCTATCCGACATCTCGATCATCGCCCACTTCGACGGCTTCCACCAGGGTCTGATCGACACCCGAGACCTGGTCTACTACGTCCTGTTCACCCTCTTTTTCCTGTTTTTGACCGCCCGGAGCCTGGAGTCGAAACGATGGCGCGGCTGAACATAATCATCGGCCTCGTCGGCCTGGCGGGGCTCGCCGCCGGCGGGATCATGGTCAACCTCTGGCTCCTGCCGCCGTGGTGGGCCTGGGCCAGCCTCATCGCCGGCGGTGCGGCCGGGTTGTATTTCGTCCTCGCCGAGCGGCGCTCGATCGCCGGCCTCCTGGGCAGCCGCCGCGGCCGGCGAGGGGCCGGGGTGGGCTTGATGGTGGTCCTGGTCCTGGCGATCTTCACCTTCATCGAGCTGATCAGCTACCGCCACCACTTCCGTTTCGATCTGACCGAGGGCAAGTTTCACTCCCTGGCCCCGCAGACCGTCAGCCAGTTGAAGGGTCTCAAAAAAGAGGTCGAGGCCCTGGCCTTCTTCCAGGAGGGGGACAAGCTCAGGCGGCCGGCCGAGGCTCTGCTCAAGGCCTACGCCTACGAATCGCGGCTGTTCAGTTATCGCTTCCTCGACCCCGACACCAACCCGGCGCAGGCCAAGCGGTTCGGGATCAAATCCGACGCGGTCATCGTTCTCACCTCGGGCGGGCGCCACCAGCAGGTCGCCGTCATGGATGAAGAATCGCTGACCAACGCCCTGATCAATCTGACCAGGGAGGCCAGCAAGAAGGTCTTTTTCGTCACCGGCCACGGCGAACACTCCATCACCGAGGCCGGGCGGACCTCCATGGCCCAGGCGGCGGAGGAGTTGAGGGCGCAGGGTTACGACGTCGCGCCGATCAACCTGGTGCAAACCGACGCCCTGGAGCCCGGTTCGGTGATCGTCATCGCCGGCCCGGAGAGCGACTTCGCCCCCCAGGAGGTGGAGTTCCTCAGCCGCTACGCCGCGCAGGGGGGGCGGCTGTTGGTCATGCTCAACCCCGGAGCGGACGCCGGCCTGTCCGCCTTCCTGGCCGGTTTCGGGGTGGCGCCCCAAGAGACGGTGATCATCGACCGCCTGGCCCGGCGGATGGGGGCGGCGCTGACCATGGCCGTGGTCACCAACTACCCGCCCCATGCCATCACCCGCGGCTTCGAGATGATGTCGCTGTTTCCCAACGCCCGCTCGCTGAAGCTCGAGAAGGAGTGGCCCAGGAACCTGGCCGTGGCCCCCCTGGCCCTGACCGGTCCCAGCGCCTGGGGCGAAACCGATATCGCCCGGCTCTTTAAGGGCGAGGCCGAACTGACCGAGGACGACGTCAAGGGGCCGCTGCCGGTGGCGGTGGTCGTCGAGGCGGTGGAGGAACCGGACGGCGGGAGCGAGGAGAAGAATCGGCCGCAACAGCCGGCCAGCCCGGCCGGCCGGGGCTTTCGAATGGTCGTCTTCGGCGATTCCGAGTTCGCCTCCAACGCCCACATCAACGTCGCCGGTAACCGGAACCTGTTCCTGAACACCGTCGCCTGGTTGGCCGAGGACGAGGAGTTGATCTCGCTTCGGCCGTCGAGGTCCCGGTTCAAGCCGGCGGTGTTGTCGGTGACGGCCGGGCGGCTCGTCTTTTGGCTGCCGGTGGTGGTCGTGCCGGGCATCGTCTTGTTGATCGGACTCGTCGCGGTCATCCGGAGGCGGAGGCGGGCTTGAGGGCGTTTCTGATCCTGACCGGAATTCTGATCTGCCTGGCCGGCTTCTACCTCGCCTGGGATGTACCCCGAGAGGCCAGGGAGGAGGAGGCCGAGTACCAGAGCCGATTGTTCTTCGGCATCGACCCGAACCGGGTGATCGGCCTCCAGATCCGCCGGGCCGGCCGGCCGGCCATCGAGCTTGTCCGGGAGGGCGGAGAGTGGCGGCTGATCGCGCCCATCGAGGATCGGGCCGAGCGGTTCGAGGTGCTGGAGGTGCTCGAAGGCCTGGCCAAGCTGAGCGAGATCAAGTCCATAAAAAACGCCGAGTTGGGGCAGTTCGGGCTTGAACCGCCCGAGATGCGTCTTATCCTTGAGTTTGAAGACGGCCCGAGACGCTCGTTGGACGTCGGCGGGACCAATCCCAAGGGGGACGGCCGCTACGTCAGGGCCGACGGCGGGCGAACGGTCCGGCTGGTGGACAAGGACTCGGTGGCCCCCTTCGAGAAGGACGCCGCCGCCTTCCGGGACAGGATCGTCCTGGAGGTGGATCGGGCCAAGCTTACGGCCATCGACCTCGGCGGCCCCAAGGGGCGGTTGGAGGCTCGCCGCCGTGACGGTCGCTGGTGGGTGTCGGCTCCGGGCGGCGCACCGGCCCGGCCGGCCGACCCGAAGCTGATCGAACGGCTGGCGGCGGCGCTTTTCAGCCACCGGATCAAGGCCTTCCTGGACCGCCCCCCGGCCGGCGAGCCGGAGCTGACTTTGAGCCTCGCCGGCGCCAACGGCCGTTACTGGGTCAAGCTGTGGCGGCCGGCGGAGGGCGAGAAGCTGGTCAGCGGCGTCTCCAGCCGCCAGAAGCAGGCCTTCCGGGTGGAGCGAGGCTTCTGGGACCAGTTGAGCTTAAACGCCGATGATTTGATCGATCGCCGGCTGTTGATTTACGACTTGGACAAGGTCCGCCGGCTGGAGGTGGTCCGAGGGGACAAGTGGCTGGTGGTGGAAAAGGACCTCAACGGGGTGTGGCGCATCGAGGAGCCCGAAGGCGGCGTCATCGACGGCCGCCCGATCGACCCGGCCTCGGCCGCGTCGGTGATTTTCGATATGAGCGAGGTCCGATACAAGAGACTCGCCCGGGGGCCGTTTGAGCCCCGAGTGACCTTGCGGGTGACCGGCAAAGACGGCCTTGACGCCGCCCTGGAACTGGGCCGGAAGACCGAGGGCGGGATAACGGCCCGGCTGGCCGGCCAGGACAAGATCTATGTCGTCGGGCTGGAGTACTTTGCCGATCTGCCCGCGCCCTGGGCAATTGAATGAGGATACGACTCCGGCCCGGCCGGAGCGGAGGCGTTTCGCCCCGGCTTTTGAGGGCCGAGATGATCAAACTTTGGTGAGGAACAAAAGATGGCTCGTGTAACCGTTGAAGACTGCCTGCGTGAAGTCAACAATCGCTTCGCCCTGGTCCATCTGGCCGCCCAGCGGGTCCGC
The DNA here is from genome assembly GCA_964634465.1 of uncultured Thermodesulfobacteriota bacterium. Taxonomy (GTDB): domain Bacteria; phylum Desulfobacterota; class Desulfarculia; genus CAZWLY01. The sequence continues at coordinate 193,424 of CAZWLY010000004.1, forward strand.
CAGTTCAGGCAGGGCGCCAAGCCCCGGATCGAAAGCAAGAACAAAGAGGTGGTCGTCGCCTTGAGGGAGATCGCCGCGGCCAAGACCAGCTTTGACGAGCCGCCGGCCATCGTCCGTCCGGCCAGAATCGCCCCCGGCGCCCTGAACGTTCCAGCCGCCACCGGCGACGTCGATCCCGAAGAGGATTAGCCGGCCTTTCGAGTTGGAGCGGCGCCGGGCGAGGCCTCCGACGGCAAGCTCGCGGCGGGGTTGAGAGCAGCGATCGACAAAGACGATGGCGGAGAGAGTGGACTACTACGAAATTCTTGGAGTCTCGGCCAACTGCAGCGCCGAGGAGCTGAAGTCTGCCTATCGCAAGAAGGCGATGCAGTACCATCCCGACCGCAACCCCGGCGACAAGGAAGCCGAGACCCTGTTCAAGCAGTGCGCCGAGGCCTACGAGGTCTTGAGCGATCCGGAGAAGCGACGCATCTACGACCAGTTCGGCCATGAAGGGCTCAACGGCCACGGCTTCCAGGGCTTCTCCGGCTTCGAGGACATCTTCTCCCACTTCTCCGACATCTTCGGCGAGTTCTTCGGTTTCACCTCCCGGGGGCAGCGGGGCCTGGCCGGCGCCGACCTGCGCTACGACCTGGAGATCGATTTCGAACAGGCCGTCTTCGGGGCCGAGGTGGAGTTGGAAGTCCCTCGGATGACCACCTGCTTCGACTGCGGCGGCACCGGGGCCAGGCCCGGCACCGACCCCCAGCCCTGCCCGGACTGCCGGGGACGGGGCCAGATCTACCGCAGCCAGGGCTTCCTGCGCATCGCCGCCGCTTGTCCCACCTGCCGGGGCGAGGGCAAGGTCATCACCGATCCCTGCCCCCGGTGCTACGGCCAAGGTCGGACCCGTCAGACGGCCAGGGTGAAGGTCAAGATTCCGGCCGGGGTGGACACCGGCTCGCGCCTGAGGCTCAGGGGCGAGGGCGAGGACGGCCTTCGCGGCGGTCCGCCCGGCGATCTCTACGTCGTCTTGAAGGTCAAGGAAGACGAGCGCTTCGTGCGCGAGGGCGACAACCTGATCCACACCGTCCACCTCGACATGGCCGCCGCCGCCTTGGGTGTCCAGATCGAAATCCCCACCCTGGGCGAGCCCAAGGCGCTCAAGATCCCGGCCGGCGTCCAGTCCGGCCACGTCTTCCAGCTTCGGGGAGAGGGCGTGCCCCGTCTCAGGGGTTACGGCCGGGGTGATCTGCTGGTCCAGGTCATCGTCGACACCCCGAGAAAGCTGACCGCCCGCCAGAAGGAGTTGCTCAGGGAGTTCGCCGAGATCGAGGCCGAAAAGGCCGGTGGCGGCGGCTTTATCGACGGCCTGAAGAAAATGGCCTCCAAGGCGGCCGGCTTGAGCGGTAACGGCAAAAAGTCCAAGGCCAAAGCCGAAAAGAGCGACCAGACCGGATAGGAGGGGCGATGGGGCTTTCCCACGTTGACGACAAGGGTCAGGCCAGGATGGTGGACGTCACCGACAAGGCGGCCACCCGCCGAGTGGCCCGGGCCGTGGGAACGATCAAGCTGGGAGCCGAGGCCCTGAGCGCACTCCAGGAGAACCGGGCGGCCAAGGGCGACGTCCTGGGCGCCGCCCGGCTGGCCGGGATCATGGCCGCCAAGAAGACGCCCGAACTCATCCCCCTCTGTCACCCCCTGCCCATCTCTTCGGTCAAGGTCGATCTCGACGTCAACGAGGCCGAATCGAGCGTCGAGGTCACGGCCGAGGCCAAGACCACCGCCGTCACCGGGGTGGAAATGGAGGCCCTGACCGCGGCCAGCGTGGCGCTTTTGACCGTCTACGACATGCTCAAGGCGGTGGACAAATCCATGGTCATCGGCCCGATCAGACTGGTCTACAAATCGGGCGGCAAGAGCGGCGTCTACCAGGCCTGATCGGCCGCCCAAACCCTTTACACGTGCCTGGTAACGTGCTAAAGAGAATAACCTTTGCAGTTTACCTGGGAGTAGGTAATGAAAAAAGAGCAGCTTGAGGAGTTCCGCAAAATCCTGAACGAGCGGCTCGCTGAGCTGATCGACGAGGCGGCCAAGACCGTCTCCGGTATGACCGACACCAAGGAGAATCTGCCCGACCCGACCGACCGGGCCACCATGGAGTGGGACCAGAACTTCATGCTCCGCATCCGCGATCGGGAGAGGAAGCTGATCAGCAAGATCAGGAAGGCCTTGGAGCGGATAGACGACGGCAGCTACGGCATCTGCGACGGCTGCGGCGAGGAGATCGGCCTCGAGCGGCTCAAGGCCCGGCCGGTGACCACGCTGTGCATTGAGTGCAAGACGGCTCAAGAGGCCAAGGAGAAGGCCAGGGGCCTTTAGCCCGGATATTTCATGAGCGATTTGCTGGGACTTCCAACTTCCGCCCGCGGGGCTTGGTTCACGGTTTCGGCCCTCGGCCCGGCGTTCAGGCGCGCCGCAGGCGATATCCCCTCACTTGCGGCGGGGTTGTTTATCTTCGCGTTTCGCCAGCGGATTTGGCCCTCTCGTTACGATCACGCGCGCCACATCCGGGCCATAAAATAATTAAGTCAAGCTCTATTCAGCCGGGGCGGTCATGCTGGTCCAAAGGCTCCAATTCTACCGTTCCGTACTCCTGCTCTCCGACGCCCTGGTTATCGCCGCCACCTGGATCGCGGCCTACTTCATCCGTTTTCACCTCCCCCTGATCGCCGTCACCAAGGGCGTGCCGCCCTTCTCCCTCTATCTCAAGGGGTTGATTCTGGTCGAGGTGATCTGGCTGACGACCTTCTATTTTACCGGCCTCTACAAGGTGACCACCCGCAACACCCGCCAGTTGATGGTCGTCTTGGCCAGGGCCGAGGTGGTCGCCTTCTTGACCCTGATCGCAATCACCTGGTTCACCCACCGCCAGACCTTTTCCCGGATCGTTTTTCTGTTCTTCTTCGTCCTGTCCTACTTCGCCCTGGCCGGGGCGCGAATGTGGCTCAAGCGGCGCTTCGTGCTGGCCGATCGACCGGGATTCAAGGTCAGGACGCTCATCGTCGGCGTGGGCGAGTTGGGCGAGCGGACCGCCGAGCGCCTCTGCCTGAGGCCCGAGTTGGGGGTGGAGGTGGTCGGTTTTCTGGCCGAGCGCCCCGATCAGGCCCCGCCCCAGGTCTGCGACCGGCCGGTTCTGGGCGGCTACGAGGAGTTGGACCGGATCATCGGCGAGATGGGCGTCGGCCTGGTCTTCATCGCCCTGCCTCTGGAGTCGCAGCACCGCCTGGGCGAGATCATCGCCTCGATCACCAACGATATGGTCGATGTCAAGGTGGTCCCGGACCTGGGCCGGTTCATGGCGCTGAGGAGTTCGATCGAGGAACTGGACGGCCTGCCCATCGTCAGCCTGAGGGAATCGCCCATGCACGGCTGGAACCAGGTGCTGAAGAGGGCCCTGGACATCGCCGTGGCCGTGCCGGCCCTGATCATCAGCTCGCCGATCATGCTCTTGGCCGCCATCGCCATCAAGCTGACCTCCAAGGGACCGGTCTTGTATCGCCAGGAGCGGATGGGCCTCGACGGCCAGATCTTCAACATGGCCAAGTTCAGAACGATGAGGGTCGATGCCGAGGAGAAGACCGGACCGGTCTGGGCCAAGCGCGACGATCCCCGGCGGACTCTGGTCGGCCGGTTCCTGCGCCGCTTCTCCATCGACGAACTGCCCCAATTGGTCCACGTCTTGAAAGGCGAGATGTCCCTGGTCGGCCCCCGCCCCGAACGGCCCGAGTTCATCGAGCAGTTCAAGACCCGCATCCCCAAGTACATGGCCCGCCACAAGATGAAGGCCGGCATGACCGGCCTGGCCCAAGTCAAGGGCTATCGGGGCAACACTTCGATCGAGGGCCGCATCGAGTACGATCTGGAATACATCAAGAACTGGTCGGTCGGGCTCGATCTGAAGATCATGGCCCGGACGATATGGCTGATTCTGGTCGATCGCAACGCCTATTGAGCCCCCACGGGGGATTCATTCCCCGCAACTTGCGGCGAAAAAACGACTCTGCCTCTGTTACCGATACCCCGTCGCTGGCGGCGGGGTTGCTCATTTTCGGTAGATGGGCCGCTCTCGCAGCCGCCCCCGCCGAGTGACAATTGCTTAGAGAGGCGATCGGACGCCTGTCAGCGTCCAGGCCGGAGTCGTTTCGTTTTCGGGGAGGGATATCTTTGGCCGGATCGGCTCTCCGGTCGGCTAGAATTACGCCCTCAACCTTCCAGGGCCTGGTCTTAGGCGGGACGGCCGGCTCGCCCCCGGCGCGCCCCGCCGTGACCCTTGAAGATTCCGGTCGATGCGCCGGAACGAGGCATGGGCGGCTCGCTCCGGCTGGATAGGTCTAGGCTCCCGCTTTCGGCGAACCGCAGACCTCGACGAGCACCTCGCGGAAAATTTCCAGACAGACCTGAATCTCGTCCGAAGACACGCTCAGGGCCGGGCAGAAGCGGACGGTGTTCTGGCCGCAGCCCAGCAGCAGCAGGCCCTTCTCGAAGGCCCGGGCGATGACCTGGCCCTGCCAGTCCGAGGCCCGCTCCTTGCTCTCCCGATCCTTGACCAGCTCGGCGCCGACCATCAGCCCCTTGCCGCGCACGTCGCCCAGGCACTCGAACTCGGCCTGGAGTTCCCTCAAGCCCTTCATCAGCTCCTCGCCCCGCTCGGCCGCGTTTTCGACCAAACCCCGCTCCAGAAGGTCGATCGTGGCCAGCGCCGCGGCGCAGCAGACCGGGTTGCCGCCGAAGGTGGAGGCGTGGGAGCCGGCCTCCCAGGTCATCAACTCGGCCCAGGCGACCATCGCCCCCAGCGGCATGCCCGAGGCGATGCCCTTGGCCAGGGCGATGATGTCCGGCTCGACTCCGAAATGCTCGCTGGCGAACATCCGACCCGTCCGGCCCATGCCCGATTGAACCTCGTCGGCCACGTAGAGGATGCCGTAACGGCCGATGATCTCCTTCAACCGCGGGTGGAACTCCGGCGGCGGGACGATGTAGCCGCCCTCGCCCTGGATCGGCTCGACGAAGACGGCGGCCACCTCCTCGGGCGGCATGATCGTCTTAAACAGCGTCTCCTCGATCCACCTGACGCACTCCAGTTCGCAGGAGGGATAGTCGAGGTTGTAGGGGCAGCGGTAGCAATAGGGGTAGGGCACGTGGGTGATGCCCGGCACCAGTGGATTGTAGTGCTTCTTCTGGATCGCCTTGGAGGCGGTCAGCGACAGGGCGCCCATGGTCCGGCCGTGGAAGGCGCCGAAGAAGGCGATGTTCAACTCCCGCTGGGTCCGCCAGCGGGCCAGCTTGAAGGCCGCCTCGACCGCCTCGGCGCCGGAGTTGGCGAAGAACACCTTCCGGGCGCCCTCGCCGGGCGAGATGGCGTTGAGCTTCTCGGCCAGGAGCATCTGGGGGGTGTAGTAGAAATCGGTGCCGGACATATGCAACAGCTTGCCGGCCTGATCCCTGATCGCCTCCACCACCTCGGGGTGGCAGTGGCCGGTGGCGGTCACGGCGATACCCGAGGTGAAGTCCAGAAAGACGTTGCCGTCCGGGTCTTCGATCCACAGGCCTTCCCCTCGGGCGGCGACCAGGGGATAAGCCCTGGTGTAAGAAGGCGAAATGTAGCGTCCGTCCAGCTCGATCCAGCGACTGGCTTTCTCTCCGGGCACCTTCCCGGCGACGATCGGTCTCCGCATGATAACCTCCAACGACTCATGAATGTTCGGAGCATGTCTACCAGATCGGACCGGGGGAAGTCCAGCGCTATGATCCGGCCGGGTCCGGGGCTTGGAGAGATGTTTTGAATGTGTTATCTTTAAGCCCCTGGTTCGGTTCCGGAGGGGGCATGAGAACTGAAGGACTGGATTGGCTTCGAATCGCTTTGGCCGCGCCGGCGCCGTTGTTTATCGCCAAAAAAAACGGCGAATTGATCGGCATGAGCCAGATGTTGTTCGATATCGTTCAAAGCGAGGCCAAGCTCATCGACCACCTGCTGGCCCCTGAATCCAGGTCCGGCGGGCGGTTGGCGGCCAAGGCCGAGCCGTTCCCGGCCCCGCCGATCAAGGTCTCGGTCACCCTGCCCGACGGCCGGCCGGCGATCATGAGCCTGAGGGCGGTCGAGGACAGCGAGCTGATCGTCGGCGAAATAAGGCCCAGCGACGATGAAGCGGTCAGCGAGGCCGAGAAGCTGGAAGGGGTCATCCAGATGGCCCGGGCCTTGGGCCACGAGCTCAACCAGCCGCTGACGGTGATCATGGGTCAGGCGGAGATACTCTTGATGCGCCTCAAGGACGACGAGGGGGCCAAGAGACGTCTGGAGACGATCATCGCCGAGGTGGAGCGGATGGAGGAACTGACCAGGAAGCTGTCCCGGATCGTTCGCTACAAGACCCAGACCTACGCTGACGGCACGCCCTACCTGGACATCCACAAGTCGGCCGAATAGCCTCGCCTCAGCCGATGTATCGCCGCGGATTGAACCCGCCCAAGGTGCAAAGCAACTCGTAGGAGATACTCCCGGCCGCCTCGGCCACCTCCTCGGCCCGTAACACCGCCCCCTCCTGCCGGCCCAGGGCGACGACCACGTCGCCGACCTCGACCCCTTCGAGACCGGTGATGTCCAGCATGGTCAAATTCATGCACACCCGGCCGATGATCGGCGCCCGCCGGCCGTTGGCCAGCATCGAACCCCGGTTGGAAAGCCGGCGGGACAGGCCGTGGCCGTATCCCAGCGGGACCACGCCGATCCGGATCGGCGTTGGGGCCCGGTAGGTCAAGCCGTAGCTCACCCCCCGGCCGGCCTCCACCTCCCGAATCTGGATCAGCCTGGTTTTCAGGGTCATCACCGGCTCCAGCTCGGGCTTGTTGTGGAGCCCGTCGCCGGGCAGGCAGCCGTAGAGCATGATCCCCGGCCGGACCAGGTCGAAACGGGCCTGGGGCAGGTCGATCAGCCCGGCCGAGTTGGCCAGGGAGTTGAGGTCCAACTCCAGCCCGATATCACCGGCCAGGCCCAAAGCGGCCTTGAAGCGTTCGATCTGTTGTTCGGCGGCGGTCTTGTCCGCCTCGTCGGCCGTGGCCAGGTGCGAGGCCAACCCCCTGACCGCCAGGCCGTCCAGTTCCTTGAGCCGCCTCAAGACCTCGCCCAAGCCGTCGAGATCGAAACCCAGTCTGGTCATGCCGGTGTCGATCTTGATCAGGACCTGGGCCCGGCGGCCCAGATTCCGGGCCGCTGCGGCCAGCGCTTCGGCCGTCTCCAGGTCGAAGACGAAGGGCAGGGCCTTCAGCCGGACCGCCTGCGCGGCCTCCCGGGGCAGGAGGCCGGCCAGCACCGCCACCGGCAGGCCGACCCCGGCCCGGCGCAGCTCTTCCACCTCGTCGAGACGGGCGACGCCCAGGTATTCGGCCCCCTCGGCCGCCAGCCGCCGGGCGGCCGGAATGAGGCCATGCCCGTAGGCGTCGGCCTTGACCACCCCCATCACCCGCACTCCCGCCCCGGCCAGCCGCCGGGCCAGCCGGAAGTTGGCGCTGAGGGCCCCGAGATCAATGACCGCCTGGCGGTCCAGAAAATCGTCGTTCATCTCTCTTCACTCAACCGGCCACGTCCAGCCGTCCGATGGTCAGGCTCGGTGAACCGACCCGCCCCAGGAACCTCAGGTCGCCGCCGACCACCTCCACCCGGCCGAAGAGATCGACCAGGTTGCCGGAGATGGCCGCGCCCTGAACCGGAAAGCTCTTTCGCCCGCCTTCGATCCAGTGGCCGGCCGCCCCGAGGGAGAAATCGCCCGAGATGGGATCGGCGGTGTGGAGACCCATCACCTCGGTGATGAAAAATCCGTCGGCGATGTCGCCGATGAGCTCCTCGACCGTCCCCCGGCCGGGCACGATGTAGAGATTGCTCACCCCGGCCGAGGGCGGGGCCTTGAGCGAGGGCCGGAAGCCGTTGCCGGTGGAAACCGCCCCGCCGCCCTCACGAGCCGCGGCCAGGCGATCGTAGAGAAAGCCTCTCAACACGCCGCCGGACATCAGCTCGGTCCGCTGCTGGGGCGTGCCCTCGTCGTCGAAGGGGCTGCTGCCGGCGCCGGCGGGGTAGAGGCCGTCATCGACGATGTCGATCTTCTCCGAAAAAACTTTTCGGCCGATCCGACCGGCCAGGAGAGACTTGCCCTTCTGGACGTTTTCGGCCAGGAAGGGCCCGGCCAGAACCGAAAGCAGTTGGGCCGAGGTGACGTTGTCGAAGACGACGGGGTAGGGGCCGGTCTTGCCCTTCCTCGCCCCCAACAGTCCGACCGCCTGGGCCGCCGCCCGCCGCCCGCACTCGGCCGCGTCGAGCCGGTCGAAAAACGGCGAGAAGTCGAAGTCCCAACCCATCTGGCTCTCGTCGCCGTCCTGGACCAGAAGACCCAGGGAGACGTGGCAGCCGGTCCGCCGGCGGTTAAGGTCCAGCCCCCTGGAGTTCATCAGCCAGGTTTGGGAGACGCTCTCCTCGTACTCGGCCCGACGGACCTTGATCACCCGCCGGTCGAAGGCCAGTGCGGCCGCCTCCATCTCCAGGGGCTTTTGGGCCTTGGCCGCCTGGTCGATGTCGCTGAGGGCTTCGTCGAAGACGTCCACCTCGGGCAGCTCGTCCGGCCTGTCGGCCAGGCACTGCTCACCGGCCAGGACCGGCTCCGGCGTCGCCTCCTCGGCCAAGGCGGCGGCCTGTCGCGCCGTCCGCTCGAGGGTGGCGGGCGAGAGATCGAAGGTGTAGGCCGAACCCGCCTTCTGGTCCTTGAACGCCCGGACGGCCAGGCCGGTCTCCTTGGCGCGGGTCAGAGTCTCGATGGTCCCTTCCTTGGCGCCGAGGCTGAGCTCCTCGCGCGAGGCGACCATCACCTCCCAACCGTCCAGTCCCAGGCCGGCCAGGATGTCGGCCGCCTGCCGGGCCGCCCGGCGCATCAGGCTTCCACCTCGTAGATCATCGCCACCTCGTCGCACTCGGGGAACTTGACGCAGTGGACGCAGTCGAACCACACCTTGTGGGGCAGGGCCGACTTGTCCACCTCCTTGAAGCCCAGTCGGCCGAAGAAATCGGGCCGGTAGGTCAAGACGAAGACCCGGCGCAACCCCAGCATAACCGCCTCGTCCAGACAGGCGTCGACCAGCCGGCGGCCGATGCCCCGGCCCCTGAACTCCTCGGCCACCACCAGCGAGCGGACCTCGGCCAGATCCTCCCAGGTGATGTGCAGGCCGCCGACGCCGACCAGCCGTCCCTGGGGCGAAATCCAGACGAAGAAGTCCCGCAGCGAGGCGTAGAGATCGGCCCGGGAACGCTGAATGATCTCGCCCCGCTGGCCCGGCTCGTAGAGCAAGGCGTGCATCGGCTCCACGTCCTGGATCTTGGCTTTGCGCAACGCTCCCGGCGGGTTATCCATGGCGGGCATAATAGCGCGGCCCCGCCTCGACGGTCAAGGAACCTCTCTCCGGATCGAGCCGCGCCGGTGACATTGCCGACGGCGCGGCCGCAGCCTTTCCGGCCGGGCAAAGCGATTGACAGGATGACCGTCCTTTTTTAAGGTGGAGGATGCTCTACATTTGTCCACGGAAATTGCCTGAATTTCCTGAGATCGAGGTGTATCCATGCGAGAGGTGGTGATCGTCAGCGCCTGCAGAACCCCCATCGGCGCTTTTGCCGGGAGCCTGAGCACAGTTCCGGCCACGGAGCTGGGCCGGGTGGTGATAGAGGAATCGTTGAACCGGGCCGGAATCGGCAAGGACGTGGTCGATGAGGTCATCATGGGCTGCGTGCTGCCGGCCGGGCTGGGCCAGAACCCGGCCCGCCAGGCCATGCTCAGGGCCGGTCTGGATTACATGGTCGGGGCGATTACGGTCAACAAGGTCTGCGGCTCCGGCCTCAAGGCGGTCATGCTGGCCGCCCAGGCGGTGGCCGTGGGCGACGCCGACGTCGTCGTCGCCGGCGGACTGGAGAACATGAACCAGGCCCCCTACTACCTGCTCAAAGGTCGAGGCGGGGTCCGCATGGGCCATGACCGGGTGATCGACGGGATGATCTGGGACGGGTTGTGGGACCACGTCAACGACTTCCACATGGGCCTGTCGGCCGAGCTGTGCGGCGAGAAGTACGGCGTCAGCCGCCAGGACCAGGACGAGTTCGCCCACGCCTCCTACGAGAAGGCCCTGGCCGCCCAGGCGGCCGGCAAGTTCAAGGAGGAGATCGTCCCGGTGACGGTCAAGACCAGGAAGGGCGAGACGGTCTTCGACACCGACGAGGTGCCCGTACCGACGCCGATGGAGACCTTGGCCAAGCTCAGGCCCGCCTTCAAGAAGGACGGCACGGTCACCGCCGGCAACGCCTCCAAGATCTCCGACGGCGCGGCGGCGGTGGTGGTCATGGCCGCTGAAAAGGCTGAGGAGTTGGGTGTGACTCCCCTGGTGCGCGTCGGAGCCCAGGGTTCGGCCGGACTGGATCCCAAGTACGTCCTGGTAGCGCCGATCCTGTCCATCCCCAAGGTCTGCGCCAAGGCCGGGCTCAAGCCGACCGAGATCGACCTTCATGAGATCAACGAGGCCTTCTCCGCCTCCAGCGTGGCCGTCCAGAAAGAACTGGGCCTCGACCCACAAAAAATAAACATCCGGGGCGGCTCGGTCGCCCTGGGTCATCCCATCGGCGCTTCCGGAGCCAGGGTGCTGACCACCCTGATCTACGCCATGAAGGACGTCGAAGCCAAAACCGGCATGGCCTCGCTGTGCCTGGGCGGCGGGGAAGCGGTGTCTCTTATTGTCGAATCAGTAGGTTAGCGAAACAGCCTTTGAACAAGGAGTGGTAGATGAGCGATGCAGTCATAGTTGGAGCCGCCCGGACGGCGGTGGGTAAATTCGGCGGCGGCCTGACCGACGTCGGCCCGGCCGAACTGGGCCGGGTGGCCCTCACCGAAGCCTTGACCAGGGCCCGGATCGAGCCGGAGATGGTCGACGAGGTCATCATGGGCAACGTGCTCTCGGCCGGCTTGGGCCAGAACGTGGCCCGCCAGATATTGATCAACTCCGGCATCCCCAACGACCGGACGGCCTTCACCATCAACAAGGTCTGCGCCTCGGGCCTGAAGTCGGTCATGCTGGCCGCCCAGGCGATCAAGTGCGGCGACGCCGAGGTGGTGGCGGCCGGCGGAGTGGAGAACATGTCGGCCTCGCCCTACCTGGTGCCCAAGGGGCGCTGGGGCCATCGCATGGGTCACGGCGTCTTGACCGACCACATGATCAAGGACGGTCTCTGGGACGTCTTCAACGACTACCACATGGGCATCACCGCCGAGAACGTGGCCGAAAAGTACGACATCAGCCGCCAGGCCCAGGACGAGCTGGCCGTCACCAGCCAGAACCGGGCCGAGGCGGCCATCACCTCCGGTCGGTTCAAAGACGAGATCGTGCCGGTGACGATCAAGACCCGAAAGGGCGAAACGGTCTTCGACACCGACGAACACCCCCGTTTCGGCACCACCATGGAGAGCGTGGCCAAGGTCCGGCCGGCCTTCAAGAAGGACGGCACCGTGACCGCGGCCAACGCCTCGGGCATCAACGACGGCGGTGCGGCCCTGGTGGTCATGAGCGAGGCCAAGGCCAAGGAACTTGGGCTTGAGCCCATGGTCAAGATCAGATCGTATGCCACGGCCGGCGTCGATCCGAAAATTATGGGTATCGGCCCACACGCTGCCTCGACCAAGGCTCTCGAAAAGGCCGGAATCGAGGTCTCCGACCTAGATATCATCGAGGCCAACGAGGCCTTCGCCGCCCAGGCCGAAGCGGTCATCCGGCTGATGGGCTTCGATCGCGACATCGTCAACGTCAACGGCGGGGCCATCGCTCTCGGCCACCCCATCGGCTGCTCCGGGGCCAGGATCTTGATCACGCTGATCTACGAGATGCTCAAGCGAGACGTCAATCTCGGTCTGGCCACGCTGTGCATCGGCGGCGGCATGGGCGCGGCGATGGTAGTCGAGCGCTAAGGAGGCGAAATGTCTTACGAAAACCTGCTTTTTGAGGTCACGGAAGGTATCGCCGTCATCACCTTTAACCGGCCCAAGGCCCTCAACGCCTTGAGCCCGGAGGTGATGAGTGAGTTGGACGCGGCTTTGGATAGAGTCGCCGCCGATGAGTCGATCAGGGTGGTCATCTTGACCGGAGCCGGCGACAAGGCCTTCGTCGCCGGGGCCGACATCAAGGTCATGTCCGAGTTCACCCCCTTGGACGCCAAGCGCTTCGCCAGCGCCGGCCAGAAGGTGTTGGACAAACTGGGCGCCATCCCCCAGCCGACCATCGCCTGCGTCAACGGCTACGCCCTGGGCGGCGGCTGCGAGATCGCGCTGGCCTGCGACTTCATCTACGCCGCCGACACGGCCGTGCTGGGCCAGCCCGAAATAAATCTGGGCATCATGCCAGGTTTCGGAGGCACCCAGCGCCTGGCCCGCCGGGTCGGCCTGGGGCTGGCCAAGGAGCTGTGCCTTTCCGGCGTCAACATCTCCGCCGAGGAGGCCCTCAGGATCGGCCTGGTCAACAAGGTCTTCCCCAAGGACGAGCTCATGGCGGCGACGATGAAGACGGCCAAGATCATCGCCGCCAAGGGCCGGGTGGCCTTGCGCGAAATCAAGACCGTCCTCGAAGAAGGCTTCGATATGGAGTTGAAGAAAGCCTGCGCCATGGAGGTGGATCGGTTCGCCATCTGCTTCACCTCCGAGGACCAGAAGGAGGGCATGAGCGCCTTCATCGAGAAGCGCCAACCCGAGTTCAAAGGCGGCTATTGAAGCTGAATCGACGCTACCGTCCGGGCGGGTTTCGTCCGCCCGGGCGTTGACCGGAGGAACGAGTATGGATTTCGCTCTGAGCGAAGAGCAAAAGATGGTCAAGGAGATGGCCGCCCGGATGGCCGATGAGGTCATCAAGCCCGCCGCCGCCGAGTTGGACGCCACCCATCGCCATCCCCAGGAGATCTGCGAGCAACTGGGCGAGCTGGGGTTGATGGGCGTGGCCGTGCCCGAGGAGTACGGCGGGGCCGAGATGGACTACGTATCCTACGTCCTGTCCTTGATCGAGGTCAGCCGGGGCTGCGCCTCCTGCGGGGTGATAATGAGCGTCAACAACTCGCTCTACTGCTTTCCCGTCATGACCTTCGGCACCGAAGAGCAGAAGAAGAAGTACCTCACCCCGGTCGCCTCGGGCAAGGCCATGGGCTGCTTCGGCCTGACCGAAGCCGGGGCCGGCTCCGATCCGGCCGGGATGCGAACCACGGCCGTCCTGGACGGCGACACGTGGGTCTTGAACGGCGAGAAGAAGTTCATCACCAACGGCAACGTGGCTTCCTACGCCGTTATCGCCGCGGTGACCGACAAGGACAAGGGGTACAAGGGCATCTCGTCGTTCATCGTCGATCTCGAGAACACGCCCGGCTTCAAGGTCGGTCGGGTCGAGGAGAAGATGGGCATCAGGGCCTCGGGCACCTCGGAGCTCATTTTCGAAGACGCCCGCATTCCCAAGGAGAACCTTCTCGGCAACGAGGGTGACGGCTTGAAGCAGATGCTGACCACCCTGGACTCGGGCCGGATCGGCATCGCCTCCCAGGCCATCGGCATCGGCCGGGCCATTCTCGAAGAGGCCGTGGAGTACGCCAAGACCCGGGAACAGTTCGGCAAGCCCATCGCCTCCTTCCAGGCCATCCAGTGGAAGTTGGCCGACATGGCCGCCGAGATCGACGCGGCCGAGCTGTTGACCCTGAGGGCGGCCTGGATGGAAGACAACCACATGCACTTCGAGAAAGAGGCGGCCATGGCCAAGATGTACGCTTCGGACGCGGCCATGCGGGCCGCCGTCGAGGGCGTCCAGGTTCTGGGCGGTTACGGTTACTGCATGGAGTACCCCATGGAGCGGCACATGCGCGACGCCAAGATCACCCAGATCTACGAGGGCACCAACGAGATCATGCGCCTGGTCATCGCCAGAAACCTCTTGAAAGGACGTTGATACATGGTCACGGATGAGTCCAGATCGGTCGGCCGGAAAATCCGCTTGTTGCGCCAGGAAAGAAAGCTCTCGGTGGAGCAACTGGCCGAGCGGACCGGCTGTTCGGCCGAGTACCTGGAGTGGGTCGAAGAGGGTCAGGTCTTTCCGCCGGTGGCCTTGCTCCTGCGATTGGCTCAGGCGATGCAGCTCGATCGGGGGGCCTTCCTCGATCGCGATGAATCGCCGGAGTCGCGCCTCGAAGAGGCGGCCAAGCGGGCGGAGCACTACTCGTACCAGACGCTCACTCCGCCCGAGCCCGACAAGCGCCTGATGGCCTTTTCGATCCACATCCCGCCCCGGACGGCCCACGAGGGCGTCGGCTACAGCCACGAGGGCGAGGAGTACGTCTACGTCCTCTCCGGCCAGGTGGAGCTCACCGTGGGCGAGGACAAGAGACTGCTGGCCGAAAGAGAGTCTTTTCGTTTCAACTCGAGCATCGATCACCATTTGGCCAACCCCGGCGACGAGGCGGCCGAGTTGCTGGTCGTGCTCTACGTGCCTTAAGCCCCGAAAGGGTATCTGACGGCCCCGCCCGCCAGCCGCCGCGGACGGGCGGAGCCGAGAGAGTCGGGTTTGTTTGACAACCAAAGCCAGGCGGCGCAGAGCCCCAGGCGGAAGCCGGGGAGCAGAGGAGCCGGACAATGCCCAAACCGCCCAAAACCACACCCATCGGCGAGAGGATCAGGGAACTCCGCCAGGAGCGCGGCGTCACCTTGAAGGAACTGGCCAACGAGACCGGCCATTCCGAGGAGTACCTGGCCAAGATCGAGGCCAACGAGATATTCCCGCCGGTGGCCATACTCATCCAACTGGCCCGGGCCCTGGAGGTGGACTCCGGTATCTTCTTGAAGGACGAGGCCGGGGAGGAACGGGCGGCCCGCCGGGCCAGCGAGCAGGCCAAGCGGACGGCCCACTACTCCTACACCACCCTCACCCCGGCCGCGGCCCACAAGCACCTCAAGGCCTTCGCCATCACCATTCCGCCTCACACCGTCCACGAGGGCGTCGGTTACAGCCACGAGGGCGAGGAGTTCACCTACGTCCTCTCCGGCCGGGTGGAGATCGTCGTCGGCGAGAACGTCAACCATCTCTCCGAGGGCGACTCGCTCCACTTCAACTCGGCCATCAACCACAAACTGACCAACATCGGCGACACCGAGGCCAGGCTTCTGGTCGTGCTCTACACGCCCTGAGCTTCTCGGAGCACATATTCTTTAAGGAGGCTCGCATGTCCTACCCCCTGACCGAAGAGCAGCGCATGATTCAAGCCATGGCTCGGGACTTCGCCCGGGAGGTGCTGCTGCCGACCGCTTACGAGCGAGACCAGTCCAAGGAATTCCCGGCCGAGAACTTGAAGCAGATGGCCGAGTTGGGATTCATGGGTATGATGGTCCCGGAGGAGTACGGCGGCGTCGGTCTGGACACGGTCTCCTACTCCCTGGCCTTAACCGAGATCGCCTACGCCTGCGCGGCCACGGCGGTCGTCATGTCCGTCCACAACTCGGTCGCCTGCGGCCCCATCGCCCAGTTCGGCACCGAGGAGCAAAAAAAGAAGCACCTCACCCGGCTGGCCAAGGGCGAGATCTTCGGCTGTTTCGCCCTGACCGAGCCCAACGCCGGCTCCGATCCGGCCAGCCAGACCACCTCGGCGGTCAGGGACGGGAACGAGTGGGTCTTGAACGGCACCAAGCGCTTCATCACCACCGGCGCCAACGCCGGGATCTGCATCGTCACCGCGGTGACCGACAAGTCGCTCGGCCACGGCGGCATCTCGGCCTTCCTGGTCGAGACGGACAACCCCGGCTACAAGGTCGAGAAGATCGAGGACAAGATGGGGCTGCGGGCCTCGGACACGGCCGAGATCGTCCTCGAAGACTGCCGGGTGCCGGCCTCGATGATGCTCGGCGAGGAGGGCATGGGCTTCACCATCGCCATGGTCGCCTTGGACGGCGGCCGGATCGGCATCGCCTCCCAGTCGCTGGGGGTGGCCATGGCCGCCCTGGACCAGACCATCGCCTACACCAAGGAGCGGGAGCAGTTCGGCCAGCCCATCGCCAACTATCAGTGGATACGCTTCAAGATCGCCGACATGGCCACCGACATCGAGGCGGCCCGGTTGCTGACCCTCTCCGCCGCGGCCCAACGGGACCGGGGCGAGAAGCACAGTCTGGCCGCCTCCATGGCCAAGCTCTACGCCTCGGAGATGGTGAACCGGGTGGTCTACGACTGCCTCCAGTTCCACGGCGGCTACGGTTACATGAAGGAGTTCCCCATCGAGCGGCTCTATCGCGACGCCAGGGTGTTCACCATCTACGAGGGCACCTCGGAGATCCAGCGTCACATCATCGCCAACCACGTCTTGGGCCGGTTCAACAAGGGGGATTAGGAGGCCCGAGCGGGTGGCGCCTTTACCCCGGCGGCGTTGGGGCCGGGTGTCGGCCACGCCGCCCCCAAGGCCAAGGTTCACTCACCGCCAAGGCTCCGTTTCGCTTCGCCTCTTTCTGGCCAAGCTCCATATTGAGACGAAGTCTTTGGTCGGGCCGAGACTGGGGTCGTGGTCTTGAGGTCGCTTTTTGGGGGCCGCCCCGTTTCCCGTGCTTTGGCTTTCGGGCGGTTCATACAGGTGCGATCAGGCGACCGGAACCGGCGTCGCAAAAGGAATCCAAGACCGAGAGAAGACGGCCGGTGAAACGGCCGGGCGTCAGACCGCGCTGGAGGCCATGGAGGCCCGGTGGTAGTTCCACTCCAGCTCGCCTTTCAGAAGTATGACCCGGCGGTAAAGTTCGATGACCTCCCGCTCGGCCGGGGTGTGGTCTCGCTTGGCCGGGTCGAGGTAGCGCTTGGCGAAATAGGGGCTGCTCAACACCCTCTCGCAGACCAGCATCGCCTTGGCGAAGACCTCCTCGTCGAAGGCGATCAACTCCTTCCCCCGAGACAGGAACTCCAGGAGGATGCTCAGGCGTTTCTTGTACGACAGCCGGGGGGGGCCGGCGCCGTCCACGCCCAGGGCGCGCTTGACCTGGAGGACTTCGTACTCCTGCTTCAGGGTCTTGACCAGGTTGGTCACCATCCGGTACTCGGCCGCATGGCGGGCGAACTCGGAGGCCAGGCTCTCGTCGTTGAGGTAGCTGTCGAGCGTCCTTAGGACCTGGCCGAAGGTCCGGGGCTTGTAGCCCAGAATGGCCCGGCGATGCTTGGTCAGCCAGGCGTAGAGAAAGCGCAGCCGGGAGGCGTGATCCTCGGTGCCGTGGATGATCTCCTGGCCGCGGTAGACGATCTGGCCGTGGTGCTCGCCGCGGACGATGTCGTTGAGGCGCACCAGCCGGCTCCGGGAGGTTTTGAACAGGTCGAGGTCGTTCAGCCGGGCCCCGGTTCTGGGGTGGATGACCTCCTGCTCGACCACGGACAGGGCCCGATCCTCGATGACGTTCTCCGGGTTGTAGTTGTGCTGGGCGTAGGTCACCTTGAGGATGATCACCCGGCGCTGGGGATCGACCAGCCAGCCGCCGTCGTCGAGTTTCTGGAGCAGTTCCTTTTCCTCCAGGCCGATACTGACCAGGGCGATCTTCTCCACCAGGGGCAGGCGGTCCCGGCCCCGGGAGGAGAGGAAGGTCAAGGTCCGGTCCGAGTTGCCCAGAACCGAGATGAAGAAGTTCTCGTTGTACTCGGCCAGCCGCCGGGCGAAGAGCGCCGCCGAGGTCCGCCGCTCCGAGGCGATGGGGAAGCCGTAGAGTTCCATCAGGTAGCGGTAGACGAAGAGGCGGTTACGCTCGTAAAGCCGGTTGTCCCGGGGGCGGAACTTGCCGATCTTGAAACCGAAGCGCTTGATCTCCCGGTCCAGGTTCGAGGGCAACGAGGCGAAGATGCCCAGCAGTCGGAACGAATCGTCCGCGCCCCGGGCGATGACGTGGGCCCGGTCCATCCTGAAGAGGTAGCTCAAGAGCAGCGGGTAGTTTTCCAGACTGGTCAGGTCGGCCTCGCCCAGTTGGCTGAAGAAGGTCGGGTGAAACGGCCTCGGCAGCCGGGAGAGAAAGACCTCCTGGTTGCGCTTGATGACCGACTCCCGGGCGGAGGAGGGCGTCGGGTCGCGCAACAGGTCGAACTGGAACGTCTCGGCCTGGTAGTCCAACGGCCGATCCAAAGCGAGCATGGAGAAGCCGGGCAGCTCGTGGAACTCCCACAGCGACAGCTCGAAGGGCGGCATCAGCTCCCGGATCTGAATCAATGGGTAGCCGGCGTCGTAGGGGACCAGCAGGCCGGCCAGGACCTGGCAGTACTCGACCAGGCTCTTTAAGGTGAATAGGTCCTTGGCCTCTCCCTTGCCGGAGAGGTAGTCGTTGAGAGGGCGGCCGGCTAACTCGACTTTATCAAAATACTTTTGCAGCACTGGCCCTATTATTATCTATTAGGTAGGATTGGGGGCAAGGGAAAAATAACGGGAGGTTCCATGATCTTACCCGTTCTGACATGGCGTCTGATCGCCCTGGGGCTTTGCCTTTTGTGTTCGGCCTTCTTCTCCGCCTCGGAGACGGCTCTCTTGAGCCTGCCCAGGGCCCGGATCTTCAAGTTGGCCGGCCAGAGCCCGGCCGGCCGGTTGATCCGAAAGGCGGTGGAGAAACCGGACCGGCTGCTGGGGGCGATCCTTTTGGGCAACAACCTGTTCAACGTGGCCGGCTCGGTGCTGGGCACGGCCATCTTTCTCGAGCTGTGGGGGGGCGGCAGCCTGGCGGCCGCCACCGTTTCGCTGACGGTCATCTTCCTCATCCTGGCCGAAGTGACGCCCAAGACTCTGGCCGCCTTCTCGCCGGAGAAGGTCTCGCTCATCGTCATCCGCCCGCTCAATCTGTTCCTGTTCGTCTTCCAGCCGGTGGTCAAGGCCCTGACCTGGATCTCGCGGTCGATCTTGAGCCTGGCCGGCCAGCCCACCGACCGGGAAGGGATGGTCACCCGCGACGATCTGGTCACCCTGGTTCTATCCGGCCGGCGGGAGGGATACCTGGATCGGATCGAGCAACGGATGCTCCACGGCGTTTTGGAGATCAGCCGGATCGATCTCGGCGAGGTGATGGTGCCCTTGAACCGGGTCCAGTCCTTCGACGGCGCCCTGACCGCCGCCCAGGCCCTCGAACGGGCGGCCGAACTGCCCTACTCGCGCTACCCGGTCTACCTGGACGATCCGGAGAAGATCATCGGCTACGTCCACCTCCGCGACCTGCTCTCCGCCCCCAGCGACAGCCCGGTCAAGGAGTTGGTCCACCCCTGCTTCTTCGTGCCCGAGTCGAGGACCGTCCAGGGCCAGCTCCTGGCCTTCCGCCGCGAGCAGGTCACCCTGGCCTTTGTCGTGGACGAGTTCGGCCGGATCTTGGGTCTGGTGACCATGGAGGACGTCCTGGAGGAGATCGTCGGCGAGATCATCGACGAGTTCGACTCGTCCCAAGTGGGCGTGGCGCCGGTGGCCGGCGGCGGGTTTCTCGTCGACGGCCGGCTGACGATCCGGGAGATCAACCGCCTGACCGGGTTGAGGCTGCCCGAGAAGGGACCGTATCACACCCTGTCCGGCCTGGTTCAAACCCTGGCCCAGAAGATTCCGGCCGAGGGCGAGGTCTATCCCCTGAGCGATTGGGAGCTGGCCGTCGAGACCATGGACGGCAAGGCGGTCGGTCGGGTCTGGATTCGGCCCAAGTTGAAGGGGTAGAGAGCCTGGAGCGCCGCGCAGGCGATCCCGGCGAGGGGCTGGCCGCCGCGATTCCCGGCCCGGCCGGAGGATGCCGTCCCAGGCCGCGGCGCGCCTCAGGCCCGAGCGAGCATCTCCCTCAGCGCCTCGATCAGCCGCTCGTTTTCCTCGGGCAAGCGGATCGCCAGGCGGAGATAGCCCGCCGCCAAGCCCTCGAAGTTGGCGCAGTCGCGGATCAAGATCGCCCGGCCCATCATCTCTTTGACCACCGCCTCGGCCGGGGGATGTTCTGCTCCCAGGCGGGCGAGGAGATAGTTGGCCGCCGAGGGATAGACCGTCAGGCCCAACTCGGCCAGGGCCTTCGACAGCCGGGACCGCTCCTGTTCGATCAGCGCCCTGGTCCGGGCGGCGTAGTCGGCCTGGTCGAGACACAGCAGCCCGGCCCGTTGGGCCAGGGCGTTGACCGACCAGGGATGCTGGAGCGCCTTGAAACCCCCGATGACCTCCCTGCGGGCGGCGACATATCCCAGGCGCAGGCCCGGCAGGGCGAAAAACTTGGTCAGGGAGCGGAGCACCACCAGGGCCGGGTGATCGTCCAACCGATCGAGGACGCCGGCCTGGGGGGCGAAGTCGATGAAGGCCTCGTCCACGATCAAAAGACCGCCCTTGGCCTCTTGGAGTCGGGCCAGGTCCAGGACGCGGGCCGGCTCCAAGAGCGCCCCGGTGGGGTTGGCCGGTTGGCCGAGGTAGACCAGGCCGTAGTCTCCTTGCTCGATTAGCCCGGCCAGGGCGGCCGCATCGGGGACGAAGTCGTCCTCGGCCCGGCAAAGAAAGTGCTCCACCCGCCAGCCGGCCCGATCGAGCCCGGCCCGGTACTCGGAAAAGGCCGGGGCGATGATCAGCGCCCGGCGGCTGGGCGTAAGCTCTTTCGCCGCCAGGGGCAGAAGATGGATCGGCTCGGTGGAGCCGTTGGCCACCGCCAGGTTCTCGTAAGCCAGGCCCAGACCGTCGGCCAGGGCCCGGCCCAGCTCGGCCGCCTCGACCTCGGGGTAGTGGCTGAGAAGCAGATCCAGCTCGGCGGCCAGGGTCGCTTTGACCTCGGCCGGCGGGCCGAGGGGGTTGATCGAGGCCGAGAAGTCCAGCACCTGGGCCGCCCCCAGGCCCAACTCCCGGGCCAGGGCGTAGACCCGGCCGCCGTGGCCGTATTTGACTTGGTCCGACACGACGGCCTAACCTATCAACCGGCGCACGGGCAGTCAACATCGCCCTGCTCCCGGGCCGCCTTAACTTGACAATCTTCCCTTTTGGGCCTAAGTTGGCAGTTCCAACTGTTTGGATTGAAAGGGAATAAATGCCGTGATCGAGCTCGACTTCTCCAAATTCGACGGCCTGCTGCCCGCCGTGTGCCAGGATCATGAGACGGGTAAGGTGCTCATGGTCGCCTTCATGAACCGGGAGGCGTGGGAGAAGACCCTGGCCACGGGCGAGGCCCACTACTGGTCCCGTTCCCGCAACGAGCTGTGGCACAAGGGCGGCACCTCGGGCCACGTCCAGAAGGTCAAGACCATCTGGGTCGATTGCGACAACGATACGGTCGTCCTGGAAGTAGAGCAAATCGGCGGGGCCGCCTGCCATACCGGCTATGAGTCCTGTTTTCACCGCCGCGTGAACGCCGACGGGGAGCTGGAGACCGTCGGCGAGCCCGTCTTCGACCCCAAGGAGGTCTACGGTTCATGAGCGTCCTCAAACTCGGCCTGCCCAAAGGCAGCTTGCAGCAGGCCACCTTCGACCTGTTCCGGAAGTCGGGCTGGCGCATCAGCGCCGCCGAGCGGTCCTACTTCCCGGCCGTCGACGACCCCGAGCTGGAACTGACCCTGGCCCGGGCCCAGGAGATGTCCCGCTACGTGGAGAACGGCACGCTGGACTGCGGCCTGACCGGCAGGGACTGGATCTTGGAGAACCAGTCCGACATCCACGTCGTGGAAGACCTGGTCTACTCCAAGGTCTCGGCCCGGCCGACGAGATGGGTCCTGGCCGTGGACAAGGACTCGCCGATCAAAACCATCGACGATCTCAAGGGCAAGAAGGTGGCCACCGAGTTGACCAACTTCACCCGCCGCTACTTTGAAGAGCGGGGCATCGAGGTCAAGGTCGAGTACTCCTGGGGCGCCACCGAGGCCAAGGTGGTCAACGGCCTGGCCGACGCCATCGTCGAGGTGACCGAGACCGGATCGACGATCAAGGCCCACGGGCTGAAGATAATCCACGAACTGATGCAGTCCAACACCCAGCTCATCGCCAATCACGACGCCTGGGCCGACCCCTGGAAGCGGACCAAGATCGAGCAGATCGCCCTGCTTCTGAAGGGCGCGCTCATCGGCGACGAGATGGTCGGGCTGAAGATGAACGTCCCGGACGAGATCCTGGACGAAATTCTGTCCCTCCTGCCCTGTCTGGACGGGCCGACCGTGGCCGACATCCACGGCGCGGCGATGAAGTCGGTGGAGATCGTAGTCAGCCGCCGCGAGGTGCGCGATCTGGTGCCCGATTTGCGCCGCCGCGGGGTGCGCGGCATAATCGAGTATCCTCTCTACAAGGTGCTGTGAACATGCCTGTCTGCCGAAAAGCGCTTGAAATTCCGCCGTTTCTGGTGATGGACGTCCTGGAGAAAGCCCAGGAGCTGGAGCGCCGGGGCATCAATATCGTCCATCTCGAGGTGGGCGAGCCCGACTTCGACACGCCCGAGGCTATCAAGCAGGCCGGGATTGCGGCCCTCAAGGCCGGCCACACCCACTACACCCACTCCATGGGCGAGATGGCCTTGAGAGAGGCCATCGCCGAGCACTACCAAAACGAGTACGGGGTCGGCGTCGAGCCGGATCGGGTCATCGTCACTTCGGGCACCTCGCCGGCGATGCTCATTCTCTTCGCCGCCATTCTGGAGGAGGGCGAGGAGGTCATCCTCTCCAACCCCCACTACGCTTGCTACCCCAACTTCGTCACCTATATGGGCGGCTGCCCGACTTACGTTCCGATCAGGGAAGACGACGGCTTTCAACTGCGGGTCGAGGCGGTCCAGGAAGCCTTGAGCGACAAGACCAAGGCCATTTTGATCAACTCTCCGGCCAACCCCACCGGCCAGTTGCTCTCTCCGGACAACATGGCCCGACTGGCCGACCTAGGCAAGCTGATCATCTCCGACGAGATCTATCACGGCCTGTCCTATGAAGGCCGGGCCCATTCCATTCTGGAATTCACCGACAACGCCGTCGTCTTGAACGGTTTTTCCAAGCTCTACGCCATGACCGGCTGGCGGTTGGGCTATCTGATCGTCCCGCCCGAGCTGGCCCGACCGATCCAGAAGATCCACCAGAACTTCTTCATCTCGGCCAACTCCTTTGTCCAGGCGGCCGGCGTCGCCGCGCTCAAGGAGACCAAGGCCGACGTGGCCGAGATGGTCCGCCGCTACGACGCCAGACGGCGGCTGATGATCCGCCGCCTCAAGGAGCTGGGCTTCGGCATCGAGGTCGAGCCCACCGGAGCATTTTACGTCCTGGCCAACGCCAAGCATCTGTCCCACGATTCCCTGAGCTTGGCCTTCGATATTCTGGAGAAGGCCCACGTCGGCTGCGCGCCGGGCATCGACTTCGGCTCCGGAGCCGAGGGCTACCTCCGTTTCTCCTACGCCACTTCCAGGGCCCAAATCAACGAAGGCATGGATCGTCTGGCCGACTACCTCAAAAGGCGGTAGGGTCGAAACCGGCGAAACCTTGCCTTGAGGGCGAGTTTCCCGGACACCGCCCAAAGGCTGGGGCCGGGTGGAGGGCGAGGGGAGAGTGATTATGGCGGTAAGACCCGATCCCACACCGCCCAGGACCGGGGCCAGGGGAGCGCTGCGACAGGCCCGCTAGGCTCTCAGCCAGCCGATCGAGGCCGCAACCTCGCTTGACCGCCGCCCATGGGGCCGAGGCGGGCAAGCCAGACGCCGCGCAAAGGTTGCCGCCTTGGGCCAAGCGACCCGACGATCGGCGCGGAGGATCACATCCCAGGCGGTAACGGCTTTTCCGGGCTGGTACCGTCGGCTTTTCGTTTGCCTGGGCATACGCCCAGCCAAGCCTCTTTCAGCCCGCTTACCCCCGCGGCCGGTAGTATCGCATCGCCTCCGGGATCAGGGACCGGATGGTGTTGATTCGCGACTCAGGGGCGGGGTGGGTGGACAGAAACTCCGGCGGCCTGGGGCCGCCCTTCTTGGCCATCCGCTCCCAGAAGGCCGGCGCGACCCTGGGATCGTAGCCCGCCCTGGCCATCAGCATCAGGCCGATCCGGTCGGCCTCGCTTTCGTGGAGGCGGCTGTAGGGCAAGGTGAAGCCGACCGCCGCGCCGACGCCGTAGACGGCCAGGAAGATGTTTCTGGTCTCCCTGGGTTTGTCGTGAAGGGCCACGGCCAGAGCCAAACCGCCCATGGCCACCAAAAGCTGGTGGCTCATTCGCTCGTTGCCGTGCTTGGCCAGGGCGTGGGCCACCTCGTGGCCCATGACCACGGCCACGCCGTTATCGTCCTTGGTCAGCGGCAGGATACCGGTGTAGAAGGCGACCTTGCCGCCGGGCATGGCCCAGGCGTTGACGACCTTGTCGTCGTCGATGAGGTTGAACTCCCAGCGGTAGTTCTTGATGTCGCCGCCCCGGCCGGTCTCGCGCAGGAAGTCCTCGGCCGCCCTGGCTATTCGCCGGCCGACCCGGCGGATCATGGCCACCTTGGCCTTGTCCTGGCTGAGCTTGGATTTTTTCAGCACCTGGCTGTATTGCTGCAGGCTCATCGACAGGAGCATTTCGTCCGGCAACAGGTTGAGACTGGTCCGGCCGGTGTAGGGGACGGTGGCGCATGCGACGAGGGCGACGGCCATAAGCGCCGCCACGGCGAGTTTCAAAGGACGGGTCAGCTTGCTGGAGAGAGTCATGGCTTTGCCTCACTCGGGGTGATGCCTGATCGAAGAAATCATAACCTCTTTGAGATTTCGTCTCAAGACCGGATCGTCATCGGCCCCGCCTATCGCTCCCCCTCGGCCCGATCGACATTTTCCATTGGCGCGCGGGCCATGCGGGGATTAAAGGATGGAGGATGCTTTTCGACCTGCACGTCCACTCGAACTACTCCCCCTGCGGTCGGGTCAGCCCCGAGGGAATCGTCGTTCAAGCCGCGCGAAGCGGTCTGGACGGGGTGGCCGTCACCGACCACGATTCGATGGCCGTCCGCCGCCGGCTCAGAGAGGGAGTCCAGCCCAACGGGCTGACCGTCGTCTTCGGGCTGGAGTATTCCACCTCCCAGGGCGACTTCCTGGTTTTCGCCCTCCAAGCCGAAATACTGCCGCCGCTCCTGTCCGCGCCGGAGCTTTTGGCCAGGGTGCGCGACCTGGGCGGCGTGGCCGTGGCCGCCCATCCGTTCAGGCGGGTTCGACCGGCGGACGAGTCGATCCTGAAGCCGGGGTTGTGCCCCATCGTGGAGGGGGTCAACGGCCGGAACACGGCCGAGGAGAACGAGGCCGCCTATGCTTTGGCCGAGCGCCGCGGTCTGGCTCTCGTCGGCGGCAGCGACGGCCACACCCTCGACGAGATCGGCCGAGTCGCCACCCGATTCGAAGAGCCGATCCGCTCCCGCTTGGATCTCATCGCCGCCCTCAAGAGCGGCCGTTTCAGGCCCGAAGTGCTGGAAACGGCGAGCCAAACCGGCTTGGCCGCCTGACGAAATCGGGGGAGCCCTTCTCAAAGGAAAGCCTCCCCCCGCGGTCTCGAAAAAGCTTTTCCGGGTTAGATGCCCCGCCTCGATTACCCGGCCGGAACCGCTTCTCTTACTCTTGGTCCAGGACTACGATCTCGTCCCCGGGCCTGACCGTCCCGCCGGCAAGAACCTTGACGAAGATCCCCTCCCGGGGCATGACGCAATCCCCGACCTGGACCCTGATGGCGCAGCCGTGGTGACACTCCTTGCCGATCTGGGTCACCTCGCACAGCGCCTCGGGGCCGATCCTGAGCCTCGTTCCAACCGGCAAGGTCCAGACATCCAGGTTCCTGGTGGTGATGTTCTCGGCAAAGTCGCCGGCTTTGACTTCCACCCCGGCCGCCCTCATCTTGTCGATGGATTCCTGGGCCAGCAGGCTGACCTGCCGGTGCCACTCGCCGGCGTGGGCGTCGCCCTCCAGGCCGTGGTCGGGAATCAGGGTCGCCTGGGCGACGTTGGTCTTTTTGACGCCCTTGGTCTCGGAAACCGAGACGGCGACGACCACCGGCCGGTCGTTTGTCGTCATGCCTTCACCTCGCTTCGGGGCCGAATCGGCCCGATCTGAACCTCTCGCCGTCAACGGCGCTTCAGACTCGATTAGTACCATATCCGGGCGGTTCGGGCAAAGGCGGCCGTCTATTTTGAGAGGCGTTTTTCCTTGCCGGATACGGCGCTTTGGTGTAAAAAATCAAGACCCAGGGCGGCGTAGCCAAGTGGCTAAGGCAGCGGCCTGCAAAGCCGTTATTCACCGGTTCGAATCCGGTCGCCGCCTCCAAAGAATCCAAAGACTTGGGCCCGTTCGGCTCAAGTCTTTTTTTCTACCCCTTTCGCCGGCGGGTAGGCGCTCGAGAAACGCCGTATCAGCCCAATCCCAGCACCCGGCCGCCTTGGTAGACGATCAGGGCCAGCAGATAGGCGAAGGCGGTGTTGTAGATCACTGAAAAGAGCGCCCACTTGGCCCCGGCCTCCTTGCGGATGACGGCCAAGGTGACGAAGCAGGGCGCGTAGACCATGACGAACAGCAGGAGGGCAAAGGCTTTCAGCGGCGTCCAGCCCGGCTCGGCGGCCAGCCGCTGGCTCAACGAGGCCGTGTCGTCTTCGGCGACTTGGCCCATGGAGTAGGCCGTACCCAGGGTGGCCACCACCACCTCCTTGGCCGCGAAACCGCCCACCAGGGCGACGTTGACCCGCCAGTCGAAACCCAGCGGCCGGGTGACGACGGTCAGCCCGCGGCCCAACCGGCCGGCGATGGAATTGGCCAGGCGCGCCTCGGCCTCCTCGCCGTCGATGGCGGCCAGCTCGCTCTGGGAAGCGCCGGCCCGCCGAGCCTCGAACTCGGCCCGCTTTTCGGCCGGCAGGCCGGGGAAGGTCATGATCGCCCACATCAGAATCGAGATGGCCAGGATGACCGTACCCGCTTTTCTGATATAGGCCCAGGTCCGCTCCCAGGTGTGGATCAGAAGGCCCTTCAAGGTCGGCAGCCGATAGGGCGGCAGCTCCATGACGAACGGGGTGGCCTCGCCCTTGAGCACGGTATGGCGGATGATCCAGGCCGCACTCAGGGCCAGACTCCAGGCGATCAGGGTCAACAGGAAGAACATCGCCGCCTCGTATCTGGCGAAGAAGGCGGCGATGAGCACGGCGTAGACCGGCAGCTTGGCCCCGCAGTTCATGAACGGCACCACCAGGATCGTGGCCAGCCGCTCCTTGGGGTCGCGAAGCGTCCGGGCCCCCATCACGGCCGGCACGGCGCAGCCGCCGGCGATGCCGCCGCCGACGATCAACGACAGGACCGAGCCGCCATGCAACCCGAAGAGGCGCAGAATGCGGTCCATCATGAAGGCGATTCGGGCCATGTAGCCCGAGTCCTCCAGAATGGCGATGGCGAAGAACATGAAGGCGATCAAGGGGACGAAGCCCAGCACTCCCCCCACGCCGTCGATGAGACCCGAGATCAGCATCGATTTGACCGGCCCCTCGGGCAAGAGGGCGTCGAAGGAATCGCCCAGCCAGGCGAAGAAGGCCCCGAACCAGGCCACCGGCGTTTCAGAGGCGGTGAAGGTGAACTGGTAGATGGCGTAGAGCACGGCCAGGAGGATCAAGGGTCCGGCCAGGCGGTTCAAGAGAACCTTGTCGATCTTGTCCGAGGCGTGGATTCGCTTGTCGGTCTTGGTGCTGACCGCCTTTTTGGCCACCGTGGCGATGAAGCCGTAGCGGTAGTCGGCGATCAGGCCCTCCGGCGTCTCGTCCAGGGTCTGGTCCAGGTGGCGGACCGCCTCGTCGGCCGCCTTGAGGAGCTTCAAACCCAATTCGCCGGCTTCGCGGTGGACCACCTCGGTCACCTGGCTGTCGCCCTCGAGAATCTTGAGGGCCAGCCAGCGGGGCGGGTAGAGGTCGGTTCGCCAGCCCTCCGCCTCGATCCAGTCGACCATCTCCTTGAGTTTGGCGTCCAGGTCGCGACCGTAGGACAACACCGCCGGCTGCCATGTCCGTCGCCGCTCGGCCAGATCGATCGCCGCGTCCAACAGCTCGTCCATGCCCTTGCCGGAACGGGCTACGGTGGCCACCACCGGCGTGCCCAGGGCTTCGCTCAGGGCCTGGACGTCGATCTTAAGACCCCGCGCCTCGGCCACGTCGATCATGTTGAGCGCGATCAACACCGGCACGCCCAACTCCATGAACTGGACGGCCAGGTAGAGGTTGCGCTCCAGGTTGGCCGCATCGACGACGTCGATGACCAGATCGGGCCGCTGGTTGATCAAATAGTCGCGGGCGACGCGCTCTTCCAAGGAGTAGGCGGTCAGGGAATAGGCGCCGGGCAGGTCGACGACCTCTATCTCGCGGCCGCGGTGGATCAGGCCGCCCCGCTTCTGCTCCACCGTCACCCCGGGGTAGTTGCCGACGTGCTGCCGGGCGCCGGTGAGTTGATTGAACAGCGATGTCTTGCCGGAATTGGGGTTGCCGGCCAGGGCGATGGTTATCTTCCGGGCCACCGATCAGTCCTCCAGTTCGACCTCTATCCAGTCGGCCTCGTTGTTGCGAAGAGTTAGGTTGTAACCCCGAAGCTTCAGATTGACCGGGTCATAGAGCGGCGCTCGACCGTGGATCTCGATCGGCGTCCCGGCCACCAGACCCATGTCCCGGATGCGCCGGTTCATCTCGCCCTTGGCCCGAATTTTGACGATGACGCCTCTACCACCGACGGCCATCTGTCTGAGGGGTACAACACGACCCACTTTTCACCTCCGGCGAGCACTTGGAATCCTGAACCGCGACCGGGCCCGAGCAGCCGCAACCCGCATCTTGGGCCTTGACCTGACGGGCGAAGCGCCTGACGATGAACACTCCGGCCAGGGCCACGATTGAAATGACGATGATGGTCTGCCACATCCCCTTTCCCTCTTTCTTATTGCAATTGATTCTCAATAACAGCATACCCCGCCGTTGTCAACAGGCAAGCAAGAATTATTTTACCGGCTGGTCCGGAGGCTGACGAGAAGGCCATAAAAATAGTTAGCCAACTGATATAATGGATTAACGGGTGATCCGGCTTTCGATCGAGGTCTTGGACCGCCGCCCCCATTCAATCAACCCTGATGCGTATTTCCATTTCGGCCGGCAACCGCCGATAGATGGCGATGGGATCGGCGCTTCTCCGAACCGGCCGAGGCCGCATTTCCTGCTCAAAGTGAACGAAGATCGGGCTCGATTCTCCGGCCGGAGACAAGACGAGTGACGGCGGGCCGGAGACAAGGATTTAATCATCGAGAGGGAAGGGCGCTGGATCGCCGATTCCAAAAAGTGAGGAGTGACCGGGTGTTATGGTGTCTGTTCGAGGCCGGCAGGAGGGGACGGGACGAGGAAGGGCGAGGTGGTTGATTCGGCCGCGAGGATGATTAGCTTAAAAAAATGAGGAGATCGAGAACGCGTCGCCGTGTCGGGCGGCGGCGGGCGCGGATTACATCTTGGGCCCAGCCAAACCGGCTGAAATGAAATGAAGACGGAATCGAGGCCCTCATTTTGCGGACGAGCGAAGATTGGGAAGCGAGAGGCTGGAGCCCCCCAGACCGCGGCCTGAAGGCGCTGACGACCGTTGATCGGGCCGGGGATTTGTCGAAGGAGGACGCTATGTTCAAGAACATGACCGTGGGGATCAGGATCGCCCTTGGTTTCGGGTTGTTGATCCTCATCGCCATGGCCCTGGGCGGGGTGGCCTTCTGGCACATGGAGCACGTGGCCGTCGAATCGACCCAGGTGGCCCAGGATTACGTGCCCCAGGTCAAGACCTTCACCGAAATAGAATCCAACTCCCTCCAGGCCATGTCCAGCATGCGCGCCTTCATCCTCAGCGCGGACGAGGCCCACCGCAACCAGGGACTGAAAGCCATCGAAAACGTCAAGAAACTCTTCCAGCAGGCCAAAGACCTGGCCCAGCGCTCCCAGGCCCTGAGTCGACTCCGGGGCCAGATCGACCAGGCGGTGGCCAAACTGGCCCAGTACGAAGCCGCCGTTGAGAAAACCAGTCAGTTGAACCAATCAATAACCCAGGCCCGCCTGGCTCTCGATCGGGCCGGAAAGAACTTCATCAAGGCCTGCAACGACTACCTCGACGGGCAGAACCGAGCCCTCGACCAAGAGGTGAAGAGCGGAGCCGGACAGGAGGCGCTTCTCCAGAGAATAAAAAAGATCGATCTGGTCAAAAAAATCCTGGTCGAGGGCGGCATCCTCCAGGTGGACGCCCTCAAAAGCCAGATCATGCGCGACCCAAAACTGCTTGAGGAAACGCTCAAGGGCTTCGAGAACATCGCCAGACTGGCCGCCGAGATCAAGGCCGTCACCTCCGACAGCCAGCACCTCCAGCAGGTGACCAAAATACAGACCAGCGCCCAAACCTACCGGGCCGCCATGGACAAGCTCCGCCAGGACTGGGTCGAGACCCAGAAGGTCGAACAGGAGCAACAGAAAATCGCCGCCGACATCCTGGCCGCCGCCAGAAACAACGCCGCCGACGGGCTCAACCAGGCCCAGACCATCGCCGCCAAGGCCGAAGAGATGCTCGGAACCGCCTCCACGGTCATGATCATCGGCCTGGCCGCAGCCCTCGTCCTCGGCGTCGTCCTGGCCGTCGTCATCACCCGCAGCGTCACCAAACCCCTCAATCGGGTCATCGACTCCCTCAACGCCGGCTCCGACCAGGTCGCCGCCGCTTCCAGCCAGGTCTCCGCTTCCAGCCAGTCCCTGGCCGAAGGCGCTTCCGAACAGGCCGCCGCCGTCGAGCAGACTTCCGCCTCCCTCGAACAGCTAAACGCCATGACCCGATCCAACGCCGACAACGCTCAGCAGGCCGACGCCTTGACCAAGGACGCCGATCGGTTGATGACCGAGGCCGGGCAGGCCATGAACGAGATGGCCGCCTCCATGGAGCAAATCGCCGAGGCGGGCCAGGAGATATCCAAAATCGTCAAGTCGATCGACGAGATCGCCTTCCAGACCAATTTGCTGGCCCTCAACGCCGCCGTGGAGGCGGCCCGGGCCGGCGAGGCGGGCATGGGCTTCGCCGTCGTCGCCGACGAGGTCCGCGCCCTGGCCCAACGCGCCGCCGAGGCGGCCAAGAACACCGCCCAGCTCATCGAGGGTTCGGTGGGCAACATCAACCGGGGCGCCGAACTGGTAGAGAGGACCCAAGAGGCCTTCGAGACGGTGGTCCATCACAACCGCAAGGTGGGTACGCTGGTGGATGAGATCGCGGCCGCTTCTGAAGAACAGGCCCAGGGGATAGAGCAGATCAACCAGGCCATGGGCCAGATGGACCAGGCCACCCAGCAGGTGGCGGCCAACGCCGAGGAGGGCGCTGCGGCGGCCGAGGAACTGTCCGCCCAGGCCCTTTCGATGAGGGAACTGGTGGCCGAATTGACGGCCATGGTCGGCAGTTCCAACGGCCGGGGCGCTGGCCGGAACGCGCCGGCCCAATTGGAGGATAAGTCCGGCTTGCGGCGATTGCCGCTCTTCGCACGCCGGGAGGCCAAGGCGGAGACCGCCGGGCCAGGCGTCCGCGAGGTCCGGCCGGAAGAGGTCATTCCCCTGGATGACGAGGACGATCTCGCCGACTTCTGACCCCTCCCCGCATCCCCAATCCCACCGGCCGCGCCGGGCTTTCCCGCCTGCCCGGCGCGGCCGCGCTTACCGACTCGGTTTCTCTCGCCGGAATCCGAGGCGCCTTGAGGACCGTCCTGACGCCCTTGCTTGGTCTGCCATCCAGGAACGGGGAGGCCCGTTTCGATACCCCCTCTCGGGGCGCGGTCAGTCGTCGAGCGACGGCGGGGTGCGGCGCAGCCGTTTGGTCGCCGCCCGGCGGCGCTTGGCCTCCAGGCGGCGGCGCTTGGCGGCCGGGCCGGGCCTGGTCGACCGGCGGGGCTTGGCCGGTTCGGCGGCTCGACGGATCAGCTCCACCAGACGCTTTATGGCCTCGGCTCGATTCCTATCCTGGCTTCTGAAGCGTCTGGCGTCGATGATTATCACCCCCTGGCTCGTCATTCGCCGACCGGCCGTCTTTTTGAGCCGCTCCTTGACCGCGGCCGGCAGAGACGGCGAGTTGGCCGCGTCGAAGCGGAGCTTGACCGCGGTGGCGACCTTGTTGAGTCTCTGCCCGCCCGGACCGGAGGCGCGGACGAAGTCGAGTTCTATTTCGCTCTCGTCGAGGCTTATTTCGGGGGTGATGCGGATCATGGCCGGGGCTGGCGCTTTTACCTGCCCGCGGCCGGCGGGCGGACAAGCCGGGGGTCGGAATCGGGGCCGATCGACCCTGCCCCCTCGCCGCCGGCACTCAAAACCTTCATGCTTCGACCTCCCCTTAGGACAGGATCGACGCCAGGACGACCAGGGCGGCGGCCAACGCCAGGAAAGGCGCCAGGAGCGCCGCCGCCACCCGACCCAGGCCGGCTCCATGGAGGCGTCTGAGGGCCACGATCTGGATGACCACTCCCCAGACGGCGGCGATGGCGGGGCCGACGGCGGGAATGAAGACCAGGGGGTAGGGCGCCGTGGAATACGACACCGCCTGGATGGTGGCCTTCAGCCGCCCCTCGGCCGCGCCAAAGAAAATCAACCACAGATGGACCCACAGCGACTCGACCAGCAACAAGACGATCGCGGCCAGGGGAGCGAAGACGATGCCGGCTACGGCCAGTCCGAACTTGAGGGCGAACCCCGAGCTTTTGGGGCCGGGGTCGACGACCAGACCCAGGGCCGGAGCGAAGAGGGCGATCATGACCACCGAAGCGACGACCATCAGACCGAAGGCCAGGGCCTGGCCGGCTTCGTCGCCGGGGCGGTGCTTGTCGAAGAAGCGAACCGGGCGGGTGAGCAGGCCGGCCGCGGTTTTGAAGAAGCCGGGCCAGGCGTCCAGCGCCGAGTCCTCCCAGGGGATGAGGGGGCGGCTGAGGGGCGGCGGCCCGGCGGTGCGGCCAAAGCTCGGGGCCGGAGCGTCGTTCGCGGCTCCGCTTGGGGTCGCCCTCGCCGGAGACCAGGTCTGGCTCACCGCTTGCCCCTCCTTTTCTTCTCCTCCTGGCGGGCGGCCTTCAAGGCCGACCAGCGCCTCAGACCCTTCATCGCCTTCTTGACGCCCCGCTTGGGGCCGACGCCGCCGCGCTCGACCGCCGCGCCGTCCGGCGTCTTGAGGGCCTGCTTGAGGCACTCGGTCTTGCTCTCGCAGGCCAGGCAGCCCGGCGGCGAGGCCCGCAATCCGTCCGGTCCCAGGGGAAAGACCGTCTCCAGGTCGCCGAAGCACTCCGGTATGTGAGCCGAATCCATGCTCAAGGGGAACGAACTCCGGCCTCGATCACAACCGGCGACACGCGGCCTCGGCCGGAGGAAAGACGTCCAGAATCCGAAGACTGCGCAGGCCGGACGGGGCGAGGAAGGTGACCCACTCCCCCTTGGCCCGGCCAAAGACGGCCTGGCCGGCCGGGGAGTCGATGGACAGCCGCCCGGCCGAGACGTCCGACTCGTAGGGGCCGACCAGTTGGTAGACCGTCACCTGGCCGCTGTCGGGGCAGTAGACCTTGACCAGCAGGCCGAAGTCGGCCCGGTCGGTGCAATTAAGCTCGGCCACCACCACCTCGCACGAGGCCAGCATCCTCTCCAACTCCTCGATGCGGGCTTCGACCCAGGCCTGCTTCTCCCGAGCGGTGCGCCACTCCAGGTTGTGGGGCGTAATTCCGCCCGCCCTGGCCGAAGCCAAGGCCTGGGCCACCTCCTTGCGGGCGTGGCGGCGGAGGTATTGGAGCCGCCAGAAAAGCCGCTCGTAACCCCCTCTGGTGATGGGCACCTTGTCCATATCCCGACTTTATCACCGCCCGAGTTCGGAGGCAACCGCCGGCTCACGGGGTGCGGCGGCCCTTTACAGCCCGCTTTGGGTGGTCTAACTTGGTTCGGTCGATGAGTTTTCATGACCCGGGCCGTCCGGTCGATCGAGCTCGGCCGAGCGCGCCCGCTTTTGCCTGAAGCGATGCCATGCCTCGTCTGGTCTTCCACATCTCGGCCCACGGCTACGGCCACGCCGCCCGGGCCTCCCAGGTGATCAACGCCCTGCCGGCCGAATTCGAGATCGAGATCGCCTCGGCCGTACCCGAGCACTTTTTCCATCGGGCTCTGGAGCGGCCCTTCTCTTACCGGCGCTCCGAGCTCGATGTCGGCTGCCTGATGGCCGGGCCGTTCAGGGTTGACGTCCGGGCCACGGCCGAGGCCCTCGCCCGCCTCATGGATCACCGGGACGAGCTGGTCGCGACCGAAGCCGAACGGTTGGTCGAGGGCGGGGCGAGGATCGTGGCGGCCGATTCGGGATTTCTGCCCCTTGCTGCGGCCAGACTGGCCGGCCTGCCGGCCGTGCTCATCGCCTCGTTCACCTGGGTCGAGATCTACGCCGGCTACATAGACGAGGCGCCGTTACTGGCCGAGCTGCTGCCGGGCATCCGGGCCGAGTACGAGCATCTGACCCGGCACCTCAAACCCCCGTTGGCCATGGACTTCGACTTCGGAGCTCGGAGTACGGACATCGGCCTCATCGCCCAGGTCGGCCGGTCGATCCGGGACCGACTGGCCGCCGAACTGAGCCTCGCCCCCGATGAAAAGCTGGGCCTGATCTACCTGGGCGTCTACGGCCGGGGCGAGCTGACCGCCGGGGCCTGCCGGCGGTTGGAGCGGCTCGACGGCTGGCGCTTCGTCGGCTTCGAGGACGATTTTCCAGCCGCCAACTACCACCGTCTCGACCCGGCCGGGTACCTGCACCAAGACGTCATCGCCTCGGCCGACGCCGTGTTGGGGAAACCAGGGTACAGCCTCCTGGCTGCCTGCCTGGCCTGCGCCACGCCGCTCATCCACCCGCCCCGGCCCAACTGGCCGGAGACGCCGGTGCTGGAGCGGGCGGCGGCGGAGTGGGGCGGCGGGATCAAGATCTCGGCCGAGGACTTCGCCCGGCTCAGGCTCGATGACGCCCTGGCCAGGGCGGCGGCGATGGAGTTGACGCCCCTGCCCGCCCCGGGCGGCCGAGAGGCGGCGGCGTGGATCGTAAAGGAGATCGAAGACCGGGCCGGCTAGCCGTTGCGAAGGCGGCTCAGCGGCCGCCGTTCGCCCGCCGAAGGGTCGAAGCAGCACCGAAATCTCCAGCCGTTCCGATTGCTGCCCGCCGTCTCGGTGGCCGCGCTCGAGGGAAAAGCGTATGATCGGCCTTTGAAGCGCAAACCTCCCTTTTCGACCCTGGCCGAAATGTCCGCCCCTTTTTCAGCGGCCCTGGGCTCGGAGCCACAGCGCTACCGCTCTTCGCCGGGCGACAGACTTCCCCGGAATTCGTCACCTACCTCCCGCCAGGCTGCCGTGACGACGCACGCCGGCACGGCTTCCAGGCGGCGGAAGCCGGCTTGCCTTTCAGCAACATTCAACTGAACACTCTTTCTGGAGGCACACATGCGAGCCTCGTCCGCCGCCAACAGGTGGTACTACCCCTCCCCCCGCCCTTGATCGACCGGACCAGGATCGTTTCTCCTTTCCGAATTGCCCGTAGTCTCAAATGGTTCCAGAGAGTCGCTCTCTTCAGTCGCCTTTTTGAAAACCGCCAGGGACCATTGTTGTATTTTTATATTGACAACTACGACTATAATTTGTAAAGTAAACAATACAAATAGTTTCGACGCGCGGTACCTGTCAATCGTACCCGAGGGAGAGACCCATGAGCTGGGAACGGGAAGTCGAGGAGATCGCCCGGCGACGTCGGCTGGCCGAACGGATGGGCGGCGAGGAGAACGTGGCCCGACACCATCGGGCGGGCAAGTTGACCGCCCGGGAGCGGGTGGACAGGCTCCTCGACGCTGGCAGTTTCCGCGAGATCGGAACCCTGACCGGGCACGCCGTCTATGACGAGCAGGGTGAATTGAAAGACTTTACGCCGGCCAACGTGGTCATCGGCCAGGGCCGGATCGAGGGCCGGCGGGTGGTCGTTTCAGCCGAGGACTTCACCGTCCGCGGCGGCTCCTCGGAGGCGACCAACTCCGACAAATGGATATGGGCCGAGAGGCTGGCCCTGGAGATGAGGCAACCCCTGATCCGCCTGGTGGACACGGCCGGGGGCAGCGTCAAGCTCCTGGAGAAGATGGGCGCCACCAAACTGCCGGGTTACTCCACCTGGCCCTTCACCGAGTTGCTGGGGTTCGTCCCGGTGGTCGGGGTGGCCCTGGGCTCTGTCGCCGGGCTGGGCGCCTTTCGGGTCGTCTGCGCCCATTTTTCGGTCATGGTCAAGGGCACCAGCCAGGTTTTCGCCGCCGGACCGCCCCTGGTCGAGCCGGCCACCGGCGAGAGGGTCGGCAAGGAGGAATTGGGCGGCTACCTGGTCCACACCCGGGGCAGCGGAGTGGTCGATAACGAGGCCGACTCGGAAGAGGACGCCTTTGCCCAGACCCGTCGGTTTCTGTCTTTTCTGCCCTCCAACGTCTTCGAGTCACCGCCGAGGGTCGAGACCGATGACGACCCCGGCCGAACCGAGGAGGAACTGCTGTCCATCATCCCCCGTAACAGGCGCAAGACTTATGACCCTCGCCGGCTTTTGGAACTGGTCTTCGATAAAGACTCGCTGTTCGAGATGGGCCGTTACCAGGGCCGTTCGGTGGTGGCCGTGTTCGGCCGGCTCAATGGTTATCCGGTGGGGGTGACGATCAACGATACCCGTCATTTCGGGGGCGGCATGACCGCCTCGGCGGCCGAGAAGATGATTCGCTTCGTGGACCTGTGCGACTCGTTTCATCTGCCCATCGTCAGTTTTACCGATCAGCCGGGCGTGGTTGTCGGCGTTCCGGCCGAAAAGGCGGGTACCATCCGCCTCGCTGTTCGGGCTCTGCAGGCCATCGACCAGTCCCGGACTCCCTGGGCGGCGATCATCATCCGCCGGGCTTACGGCGTGGCCGGGGCCAGTTACGGCCGTCAGCGCGACCTCAATATCCGCTACGCCTGGCCTTCGGCGAGGTGGGGCAGCCTGCCCATCGAAGGAGGGGTCTTGGCCGCCCACAAGCGCGAAATAGAGGATTCCGCCGACCCGGAGGCGCGACGGCGGGAACTGGAAGAGTATTACGATCGACTCCAGTCGCCTTTCCGCACGGCCGAGCGTTTCGGCGTCCTGGATATCATCGACCCGCGGGAGACCAGGCCGCTGCTGTGCGATTGGGTGGAACAGGCCTACGCGGTTTTGCCTCACCGCCTGGGGCCGGTCAGCCGGACGATGCGGGTTTAGGAGCGGCTGGAGACGAGGAGGGGCGCATTGACCGGACGAGCAGAGGCCAGGAAAAAGATCAAGCAAGACGACATTCCCTTGCCCCTGTACTATCGGGTGGCCGAACGGCTCCGGGAGCAGATCCTGTGGGGGGAGTGGCCGCCCCATCACAAACTGCCCACCGAGGCCGGTCTGGCCGAGGAGTATGGCGTCAGCCGGCCGACCATCCGCAAGGCCAAAGACCTTCTGATCAGGGAGGGGCTCGTCCGGAGCATCCAGGGATCGGGCTGTTACGTCAATGATCCCGAGCATTGGACCTCGGCGCCCCCGACAGTGGACGACCTCGATGACGTCTTCCGCATCGGCCAAGGGATGGCTTTCAAGATTCACGAATTCGGCTTGCAGGTCAACAACGATGCCATCAAGGCCAAGCTCAACAACGATCAGGACCTCTATGTCTTCCTGATCACCGGCGTTCGCTACCAGCATGGCGAGCCCATCTCCCACGTGACCTACTACCTGCCTCGCAGGTTGGGCGCCCAGATCAGCCTGGAGAGCCTGGACGAGGGGCCGTTCATCCCCCAGTTCGAAAGATTGACCGGGGTGCGGGCGGTGGAGGGAGTCAAGACGATCTCCTTGGGCCAGGTCGGGGAGCGGATCTCCCGGCATCTGGGTCTGCGCCCCGAGGCGATGGTGCTGGTGGAGGAGACGGTTTACGTCGATTCCACGGGCAAGCCCATCGAATACCTCATCACCCGCTACCGCGACAGACTGCCCTACAGCATCAGGGTCAGGCGGAACTCTGGGGCGGCCGGATCGAAGGGGGATGACCCATGGACAGGGTGATCGATTTTCGAGTCAGGCCGCCGCTGTCGGAGTCATTGGCCCAGATCCCCCAGTTCGAACGCTACTGGGAGCTTTACAAGAACTCCAACCGGGCCGATCAAATAGATCTCAGCCGGGGCTGGGAGGAGTTGCTCTCCGAGATGGACGAGGCCGGCGTGGTCAAGGCGTTGCTGGTGGCCGAGGACATGCGCTGGACCATCGGCAAGAAAGTGGCCAACGATGTCATCGCCGCCGGGGTGAAGCGCTATCCGGACCGGTTCTTGGGCCTGGCCAGCGTCGATCCTCACGGCGGATCGGAGGCGGTGGCCGAACTGGAGCGGGCCGTGACCGAACTGGGCCTCGTCGGGCTGACCCTCTGGCCGCCCTTCCACAGACTGCCGGCCGACCACCGCCTCTACTACCCCCTCTACGAGAAGGCCCTCGAGCTGGGCATCTTCGTGATTCTCCACACCTCGGTCAATTTCTCCCGGACCAGTCCGCTGGAGTTGGCCCGGCCGATCCATTTGGATCAGGTGGCGGTGGACTTCCCCGACCTGCGCCTGGTGGCCAGCCACGCCGGCTGGCCCTGGGTGACGGAGATGGTGGCCGTGGCCTGGCGACATCCCAACGTGTTCATGGAATTTTCGGCCATGCGGCCCAAGTACATGACCCGGCCCGGCTCGGGCTGGGAGCCGCTGTTCAACTACGGCCGCACCATCCTCAAAGACCGGGTCATGTTCGCCACCTCCTGGCCGCTGCTGCCCATGAAGCGCAGCGTGGAAGAGGTCCTGCAGTTTCCCCTGCCGGCGGAGGTGAAGGCCAAGTGGCTGTACGGAAACGCGGCCTGCTTTCTGGGGCTGGACGAGTGAGGGACGAGGCAAGATGAGACCCGGCATCCTGTTTACCTGGCCCTTGACCCGCTACCGGACTCACACGGCTGTGATCTTCGGCCGGCATCGTCTGACCTACGCCGAGATGGACGCCCGGATCAACCGCCTGGCCAACGGGCTCATCTCTCTGGGCCTCAGGCCCGGGCACAAGGTGGCTGTTTTGCTGCCCAACGGTCTGGAGAGCGCGGCGAGCATCTTCGCCATTCCCAGGGCGGGGTTGACTTACGTCGCCCTCAACGTCCGCAACTCTCCCCGAGAGCAGGGGGAGATGCTCAAAGACTCCGAGACCGATGCGGTTATCGTCGGTCAGGAGTTGATGGAGGCCATGGCTCCGGTCCTGGCCGGGGTGCCGACCCTCAAGCACACCATCGTTGTCGGCGAGGGGGCTCCCGGCCGGATGACCTACCAGGACTTGGTTCGGGATCAACCTCCCACCCAGCCCGAGGTCGAGGTGGACTACGACGAACACATCGAGCGGATACACTACACCTCCGGTACGACCGGCCGCCCCAAGGGCGCGGTCTGGACCTTCCGCATCGGCTACGACGTGATCATCAACATGCTCTCCAACCTCGACATACCCATCGGCCCCGACGACGTAAATCTGAACGTCGGGCCCCTGACCCACGCCGCCGGGCTGATGATGATGACCTACTATGCCCGGGGTGCGACCAACATCATCTTGCCCCGGTTCGATCCGGAGGAGGTGCTGAAGACCATCGAGCGGGAGCGGGTGACCGCCGTTCTCCTGGTGCCGACCATGCTGGCCATGGTCCTCCGCTCGCCCCGGATCAACGACTACGACCTCTCCAGCGTCAGGCGGATTTGGTACGGCACCTCGCCCATGCCCCCGGAGCGCCTCAAGGAAGGAATCAAGGTCTTCGGACCGGTCTTCCGCCAGAACTACGGCATGACCGAGATTCCACAGCCCATCACCTTCCTCGGCCCCGAGGACCACGTCGTCGAGGGCGGCCCGGCCGAGGTCAGACGCCTGTCTTCGGCCGGCAAACCGGCCCTGGGGGTCGAACTCAAAATCGTCGGCGATGACGGAGATGCAGTTAAACCCGGGGAAATCGGGGAGATCTGCGTCAGGACCAAC
Organism: uncultured Thermodesulfobacteriota bacterium; assembly: GCA_964634465.1. Taxonomy (GTDB): domain Bacteria; phylum Desulfobacterota; class Desulfarculia; genus CAZWLY01. The sequence continues at coordinate 233,507 of CAZWLY010000004.1, forward strand.
AAGCTCATGAAGGGCTATTGGAACATGCCTCGGGAGACTGCCGAGGCCTTTGACGAGGACGGCTGGTTCCACACCAGGGACATGGGCGCCTTTGACGAGGACGGCTATCTCTACATCATGGATCGCAAGAGCGACATGATCATCTCCGGGGGCTTCAACATCTATCCCCGGGAGGTGGAGGACGTGCTCACGGCCCACCCGGCGGTGGCCGAGGCGGTCGTCATCGGCGTGCCCGATGACCTGTGGGGCGAGGCGGTCAAGGCCATGGTCGTCCTCAAGCCCGGCATGCGGGTCAGCGCGGAAGAGATAATCCAGTTCTGCAAGGACAATCTGGCCAGTTACAAGAAGCCCCAGAGCGTCGAGTTCATCGACGAGGTGCCCAAAAACAGCGTGGGCAAGGTTGACCGCAGAGCGCTCAAAAAGCCGTTCTGGGCCGGCTATGAACGCCGGGTTCACTGATTTCCCCGGCCCCTGATTGCGGTCCTGGTCGAAACGAAAGAAGAGGGGGATGGGGCGCTAATTGTCGGCCATGTGGCGGCAGATCAAAAGGAGGTAGCCATGCGAGGGGGTAGAAGGTCAACGAGGTCATTTTTCATCGTCGCCCTGGTTGCGGCGGTCTTGCTCGCGACCTGGGCGCCCTACGCCGGGGCGGGCGAGCGGGTCTACACGGCCAGGCTGAGTTACCACTGGGGCCCCGGTCACTTTTCGGCTAAAATGGCCGACAAGTTCGCCGAAGAGTGTCGCCGGGCGACCAACGGTCGTCTGGACATCCAGGTCTTTCCCTCCGCCCAGCTCTACAAGATCGGCCAGATCATCCCGGCTCTCTCCCAGGGCCAGGTCGACCTTGGCGGGGTGGTCGGGGTGTTGTTGATGAGGGTCAACCAGGACTTTTTCCTGTCCGGGCTGCAACGTTTCTTCACCAGTTTCCAGCAGAAGCGTGACTTCTGGGAGAAGACCCCCGAAGGACGCCGGGTCTGGGAGGGAACCCAGCGGAAATTGGGTATCAAGTTCATCGCCTACATTCCGGTCGGTCCGACCTGCTACTTCACCACCAAGCGCCCCCTGGACTCCGTGGCGGCGTTCAAAGGTCTCAAGAGCCGGACTTTGTTCGGAACCGAGCGTTACTCTTTCGAGCCGTTGGGGATGAACTACGTCAAGGTCTCCACCTCCGAGGTCTACGCGGCCTTGAAGAGCGGCATGATCGACACTCTCCAGACCGTGCCCTCGGCCATCAAGGCCTATAGCTGGTGGGACTTCCTGAAATACGCCCAGCAACCCTACAATTTCTTCGCCGACGCCTACATCGCCGTCAACGCCAAGTGGTGGAACTCGCTGCCCGAGGACATCCGGGACATCGTTATGAACAAGGTCGCCCCGGCCATCTCCAAGGAGGCCACCGACGGGGTGATGGCCTACTCCAACGCTATGCTCAAGGAGATGGTCGACAAACACGGCGGCACGGTTTCGACTTTGTCCGAGGCCGAGCAGAAGAAGCTCATCGACATCGAGAAGAATCAGGTTTGGCCCAAGCTCGCCAAGAAGATGTCGCCGGGTCTCTTCGAGGCGGCCAAGAGATTCATCGGCCAGTAGCCGGTCTGCGGCCGGAAGAAGACAGGTTCGGGCCAGGGTCGGATCGGACGGGAACGAGCGGTCCGACCCTGACCGCCGCACTCCCCTCTCTCTTGAGGGCAGAGGAGAGAGTGCCGGGCTCCCGCGGGAGCGGGAGGAAGTGAGCGACGATGGAAAAGGCGCTGGCGTTTTACCAAAAGATAAACGGCGCCCTGCTCAAAGCCGTTTTCACTTTCGCCGCCGTGGTTATGGGACTCGATGTGCTGTTCATCTTCGCCGAGGCGGTGGGCCGATACCTGCTTGGGGAGAGCCGGGCCTTTATGGAGGAGGTTCCCCGCCTGGCCATCCCCTTTGTCGTCTTTCCCATGATGGGCGTCCTGCTCAGGCTCAACAAACATATCGCCGTCGAGGTTGTGCCCGAAAGACTCAAGGGCAAACCTCGGGCGCTGCTGATGATCGTCGTCCACGGGGTGGTTCTGTCCACGGCCATTCAACTGTGCATTGCCGGCGTGGGAGAGGTGATCTACTACTACAAGATGGGCTTCATGATCTACTCCGAGTTCACTTTTCCGGTGTGGCTGGGCCGATTGCCCTTTCCGATAGGCTTCGGGCTGCTGGCCCTGGTTAGTCTGGAACTGATCCTGGTGGAGTTGACGAAGTTGATCGCTCTGGCCCACGGCAGGCCCGAGCCGGGTCAGGGGGGAGGTGAACAATGATCGCTGTGGCCGTGGCCGTCGGCGTTGTCGCCCTCCTCATCTCGGTGCCCATCTTCATCGTCTTCGGGCTGTCGGGCAGCCTGGTGGTGGTCAACGCCCTGAACTTGCCGTTGAGCACCGTCACCCAGGTCGTCTATGAATCCATCACCAAGTACATCCTGCTGGCCATACCGCTGTTCATCTTCTCGGGCATGGTCATGGTCGAGGGAGGCATGGCCCGGCGATTGGTGGATGTTTTCACCAACGCCGTGGGGCACTGGCGGGGCGGCCTGGGTATCGCCATGGTCCTGACCATGGGCTTTTTCGGAGCCCTGTGCGGGTCGATCCTGGCGGCCATTGTGGCCGTGGGCACGATCATGGTCCCGATCATGGTCGAGAAAGGTTACCCCCGACCATTCGTCGCCGCCCTGGCCGCCTGCTCCGGTTTTCTGGACATTCTCATCCCGCCCAGCAACGGGGCGATCATCTACTGCGCCATCACCGGAGAAAACGTGGCCCGGGCCTTTGCCGCCGGTATTGTGCCCGGTTTTGTGTTCGGCGGGTTGTTGATCCTGGTGGTTGTCTGGAAGTGCCGGCACATGGAAAGGATTCCCCGGGCCGGCTGGCGCAAGTTCATCCGAAGCGTCTACGCGGCCACTCCGGCCCTGCTGACCCCGGTCATTATTTTAGGGGGCATCTACAGCGGTCTCCTGACCCCGACCGAGTCCGCCGCCGTGGCCGGGGTGTGGGCCGTGTTGGTCGGCCTGGTGTGGTATCGGGAGCTGAGCCTTGAAGGGTTGTGGACCGCCCTCAAGAACACGGCGGCCGCTACGTCGATGATCTTCGCCATCATCGCCACGGCTTCGTTCCTGTCGGTCGCCCTGACTTACACCCGTTTCCCCCACCGGCTGATCGAGGGCGTCTTGACCGTGGGGGCGACCCCGCTTCTGTTCATGCTCGCCGTCGGGCTCATCGTTCTCATCCTGGGCACGATCATCGAGGTCGTACCCATCATGTACCTGACTCTGCCCATCATCGCCCCCGTGGCCGTGGCTCTCGAAATCGACCTCCTCCACCTGATGATCGTCTTCACCGCCTTCGTCGGCATGGGTCTGCTGACGCCGCCGGTGTGCGTCGGAGCCTACACTGCGGCGACCATCGCCGAGGAACCGGCCCAGAGCGTCATCCAAGCCATCTTCCCGCTCTTCTTTTTGGTGGGCATCGTCTACGCTCTGATCATCATCGTCTGTCCCTGGCTGGTCACCTGGCTGCCCGGCTACGTCTAGAGGCTGGGGGTCGAGGCCGACCGGGCCGGCTGGTGGGGCGGGCGCCCACGGGTGAGGACGGGTAAGCTGAAAGTTCGGCCATGAAGCGGCGGCGCCGTAAAAGCCAAGAGATCGGGCCGGAGACCCGATCTCTTGACCGGCCGCGAAACAGGCTCTTGATCAGCGCTCATCCAGAATTCGTAGCACTTCCGCACAGCTTGTCCGGGCTCGCTCCAGCATTGCCCCGGCATTTTTCAAGGTTTCGGCCTTGAACGCCTCATCGGTAATGTCCTTCATGTTGATCAGCACGTTCTGGTAGGCCCCCCAGATGCCTGTTTCCAGAGACTTGGCTCCCACCTGGATATCTGATTTGGAGGCGATGTTGCCATACCGGGCCGCCTCGATCATGGCCTCCCAGGCTTTATCGCCTAGAATCATGGTCTTCAAGGGAACCTCGATGGCGGTCTTCAAGGCTTCCTGCATCTTGGCCGCACGGGCGGCCTTCTCCTTTTCGGTCGTCTTGGGCAGGCCAAGAGCTTCGACATAATCGTTGAAGGCGTTTGTGTCGGCATCGATCATGGGAATCAATTCCTGGGTGAGATCGTGCAGCGGCGGGATGATCCGGCGCATCTTGCCGTCCAGATCCTCGAACTTGCGCACACCGTAGGTCAGTTTGGCGACCATGGCTCCCAGACCGACGCCGAGGGCCGCCAGGAGAGCGGAGACCGAGCCGCCGCCCGGGGCCGACGAGCGCTTGGCGACTTCTTCCACGAAGCCCCGCACGCTCAGGCCGGCCAGAGGCTCCTCGGCCGGCTCGGCCACGATATACTCGATGATCTTTTTCTTGGGATCGAACGGCGCCACCGAGTTGAGCCCCAGGCGCTCTATGGCCAGGCGGACTTTCTGGTCTTCGTCGATGATGAAAAGGTTTTCCTGTTCGATATAGTAGTCGGCGGCCATGAGGATCGACTCCAAAGGAACCAGACCGACGATCTCCGAGCCGGCCACGCCCACGTTCAACCGGGCGGCGTCCTTTTTCACTTCCTCGAAAAGAACGTGGATCGGAGTGACCTTGTAGTTGCTGAGATTGACCGTGACCTGGGCCAGATTGTACTCGTCCACATACCAGCCCATGCCCTTGACCTCTTTCAATCGGCCGGGCTCGTCGGGCCCGCGGCCGGCTTCCCTGAGGTTGAGGGCGATGCGATGGGCCTGGTTGGAGGTGCCGAGTATGTTCACGTTGTAGGCGATCAGGAAGGATCGGGCTCCCGTGGCGGTGGCGCCCCATTCCGGGACGAACTCGGCCGGTCCGAAGTCGGGCTTCCATTTAGGGTCCTTCAGCCTTTCGGCCAGGCCCTCATATTCGCCCTGCCGCACCTGGGGCAGCTTGCGGCGGTAGTCGTGCTCGGTGGCTTCTTCGTAAAGGAAGAAGGGGACCCCAAGTTCGTCGGCCGCCCTGCGGCCGAATTCCTTGGCGATGGCGACGCATTCTTCCATGGTGACGTTGGCCACGGGGATGAAGGGACAGACGTCCATTGCGCCCATGCGGGGATGCTCGCCGGTGTGCCGGCGCATATCGATAAGCTCCCTGGCCGCTCTGGCGGAGTTCAGGGCGCCCTCGATCACCGACTCCGGATTCCCCACAAAAGTGTAAATCGTTCGGTTGGTCGACCTTCCCGAGTCTACGTCCAGGAGGGTGCACCCAGGAGTCTCTCGGATCGCCTTGGCGATGGCCTCGATGGTGTCTTCGTTTCTGCCTTCGGAAAAGTTGGGAACGCACTCTACGATTTTTTTCATGGCCGCGTTGTTCCTTGCTCGATGCTCTTCAGCCGCCCAGTTCCAAGCTGGAAGGGCTGTTTTTCAGTTCTGGGTTAGCTTCTCTCAGGGCTTCATGGAACGCCTGAGGCTTCGGGGGGCGAGGCCGCTCCGTTCCGACCGCGCCGCCGCTCCCCCGACAAGAGTCTGGGTCGATTGCCGATTTTCCCCCTCAGCCTCCCACCTCGGCCGAGATGGCCTTCGCCGTTTTCTTGAGGCGGACAATCAGGCGTTCTTTGACGTCGGCGTCCTCGATGACGAAATCCGGCGCCGAGACGTTGATTGCAGCGATCACCTGGCTGGCGTAGTTCCGGATTGGGGTGGCGATTGCGGTGGAGTGGTGGGATCTGTTTTCACAGTAGCCTTGTTCTCTCTCCTTGGCCAAAAGCATTCGCAACTTGGGCAGCGATTTGGGACCGGGGGGATACGAGGCGTCGAAGGCCACTCCGGCGTACAGGCTGTTTAGGGCCTCGTCGCTCAGGTCGAACAAAAGCGCTCGTCCTATGGCCACGGTATGGCAGGGAAACCGGGTGCCGATGCGGACGTTGACCGCCATGAGCTGGGGCGATTGCGCCTGGTAGATGTAGATGGCCTCCAGGTTCTCCCTGATGGCCAGATGGCAAGAAGCGCTGGTCTCGTCGCGGAGGTCCGAAAGATAAGGAGCGGCCACCTGGACGATGTCCCTGGAAGAGAGATAGCAAAAGCCGTTGGACAGGACCATAGGACCCAGTTCGTAGTAGTTGCGCCCGACTTTCTTCAAATACTGCATGTCGGTCAAGGTGACTACGATCCGGTAGATGGAGGAAGTGCTGACTCCGAGCCGCTCGGCGATATCGTTGATCGTAAGCACACGGGTATCCTTGGAAAACATTTCCAGGACCTTGAGGCCTTTTTTGAGGGCGGGGACGATGTAGGCCTCCGTGTTTTTGGTTTCGGTTTTTTTCAACTCATCCACCTCCTTGACTTAGGGAGCCGTTTTTACCAACACCCAAGATCGCTCCCTCCGGAGAACGCCGGCGCGGTCAGACGCTCACCGCTTTGGAGGCGCTCGTCTCGCGCGCTCCCATCAGGTTGGCGATAAACACCGAGAAGAACAAAACCGCCCCGGCGATGATGACCGTGATGTTGTTGGAAACCAGAAGCAGGCCGCCGATGCTCATGAGCACTTTCCCCACCAGCCCGATCTCCCGCTTCAAGTAGCCGATGTAGGCCGCGGAAAGGGCCAATATACCTAGAATTCCGCTCAGCATCGCAATGATGAATTCAGACCAGGTGAAATTGATGAAAAGCATGCTTGGCGCGTACACGAACATGAACGGCACCAAGGCCTTGCCCATGGAAAGGCGGAATGCGGTCATCCCGGTACGCATGGGGTCTGCGCCTCCTATTCCGGCGCCGGCGTAGGCGGCCAGGGCGACCGGCGGGGTGACGTCCGCCAGGACCCCATAGTAAAAGACGAAAAAGTGGGTGGCAACCAGGGGAACGCCCAGATTGTCCAGAGCCGGTCCGGCGATCGAGGCCAGGATGATGTAGCAGGGAGTGGTGGGGATGCCCGCCCCCATGATGATGCAGGCCACCGCCACCATGAGCAGGCCGAAGAACAGGGTTACGGTATTGACTGTGATGATCCCGAAGGGGTCTACCCCGGCCAGGATGTTGCCGATGCCCGAGGCGATCTGCAAAACCGCACCGGAGAACTTGAAGCCCATTCCGGTCAGGGTGATGACCCCGAGGATGAAACCCACGCAGGCGCAGGCCGCGCCGATGGCCAAGGCGTAGCGCGCGCCCTGGTCGAGCCCGTTTATCAGCCGTTTGGGGGTGAGAGTCTTGGAGTCGTCCAACTGCCCCACTCCCAGACGCTTGGTCAGCGGCGGGATATAGGAGCAAAGCACGGTGAGGATGATCCCCCAGAAAGCGGCGAGATAGGGCGTGTACTGCAACAGCAGTAAGGTCACCATGACCGACAGGGGAATCAAGAGGTGCCAGGAGCGTTTCAGGACCTGCTTCAATTGGGGGATCCTGTCCGGCGGAAGCCCCTTGAGACCCAGCCGTTTGGCCTCGAGGTGAACCATGCTGAAGGTGGCGAGATAGTGGAACAGGGCCGGGATGATGGCGATAAGGATGATCTTGTTATAGGGTATGCCCAACATCTCGGTCATGACGAACGCCGAAGCGCCCATGATGGGCGGCGTCACCTGGCCGCCGCAAGAGGCCGAGGCCTCCACCGCGGAGGCGAACCGGGCGGAGAAACCGTTTTTCTTCATCATCGGGATGGTGAAGGCCCCGGTGGTTGCGGTGTTGGCGATGGGCGAGCCTGAAATCATTCCGAAAAACCCGGAAGAGACAACCGACACCTTGGCCGGTCCGCCGGTGTATTTGCCGGCCAGGATCATGGCCAGGTCTATGAACAACTGGCCGAGGCCGGATGCCTGGGCCAATACGCCGAACAGCACGAAATGGAAGACATATGTGGCCACCACCCCCACAGCCACGCCGTAGATGCCTTCGGTGCCCAGATAGAGGTGTTCTACGATCCTGATGATATCATACCCGCGGTGGGCGAAGACTCCGGGGAGCCAGGGGCCGGCAATGCTGTAGATCAGGGCCAGGGCGCCGATGATCGGCAGGGTGTCTCCCATGGTGCGGCGGCAGGCCTCGGAGACCATGATCACCGCCAGCAGGCCCATCACATAGTCCCCCGGCTGGGGGAAGCCGATATTGATGATGAAGATTTCCTTGAAAAAAACGATCAGGTACACCGAGACGCTGGAAGCCGCTACGGCCAGCGGCCAGTCCGCGACGGAGAGTTTGTCTCCGTATCCTTTGAGTCGCTGAATGGGAAGCGCGGTAAGGGCGATGAAAAACACCATCACGATCAGGCCGGTGGAGGCCCAGCCTGAAACATCGGCCCGGATCCTTTCCGAGAGCTGCAGGGCCAGAAACATGTAAAACCCCGCGAAAAACAAACCGCTGATCCAGGCCGGCAGGAGGCGGTGAATTCGCCGGCGCGGAAAAACCAAGAAGACGAGGCCGAGAACGAACGACAAGTGGACCGTTCGGTGGGCCACTTCGTTGAGCAGGCCGAATCCGGCCGTGTAGACGTGAAAGAGGCTGAGCGTGACGCACAGGACGACGACCGCCTTGGAGGTGAATCCGCTCAGGTTGCGGAAATTGGATTCCGCGTCGTATTTTTTGACGATGGCGTCTATTTCCGTATCGCTCAATCGGCGGTCTTCTTGACCCTCGACAGCTCCTTGGAGTTTCGTCAGGTCTTGATGTCCCATTCTCTGCGTCATTTTCGAAGTTCCTTTCCCTGAGCGACTCGACGGCCCGACGAGCTGTTCAGGGGCGACAAGGCTCGATTTTGATCTCCAACGCCTGGTCTTCCCACTGGTTCAGATCGATTACGGCTCCGGCAAGATGGAGTCGATTCTTGTAGCGTCGGTCCGTACGGACGACAAGCCGCCCGATGGGCCTTCGCAGGTGCAAGATGAACTTCCCGTCCCGATGCTCCCAACCGGCGGCGTCGGCTTCCCACGAGCCCGACGGCAGTCCGGCCCCATGGGTTTCGAATGTTTCCGAGACTTGAACCACCCTGCCGCCGGTTACCGAGTAGTCGTCCCTTACCGGAGTGCCCGAAACGGAATGGATGAAGCTCAACGCGAACCGCCCGTCCGGCGGCAGGCTGAAACGCCCCAGTTCCGTCATCGACGGGAACCGGAAGATCACCAGGCTGTCGCTGCACGGCGAGCGGTTCGGGTTGAGAGAGGTGCAGGCGGCCAGCGCCAGTAGCGCCAGCACGCCTGCGACAAGAGTCTTCATCCTACTTGATCAATCCCTTTTCCTTGTAGTAGCGCACCGCGCCGGGGTGAATCGGAATCGAGACCGACTGGAGGGCCGTCTTCAGAGAGATCTCCTTGCCCTTCACGTGCACCTTGGCCAGAATGTCGGTGTTTTCATACAAAGCCTTGACCAGAGCATAGGCCACCTTGTCGTCCAGCTTGTCATGGGTGGCCCAGATGGCGCGGACAGCGATGGTCTCCACGTCCTCGGTCTGCCCCTTGTAGGTGTTGGCCGGCAGAATCGTGCGGGCGTAATAGGGCTGAACCTCGCGCAACTTGTCGATCATGGGGCCGCTCAAGGGGATGATGACGATGGAGTGGTGGTTGGCCAACTCGGTGATCGAAGCGGTCGGGGTGCCGGCGGTGATGAGGGAGGCGTCCAGATTGCCGTCCTTGATTTTTTCCACCGACTGGGAGAAGGAGGAGTAATCCTCTTTCACGTCCTTGCGGCTCAGTCCGTAGACCTTCAAAAGATCGCCCAAGAGCTGCCACTGACCGGAACCGGGAGAGCCGGAGGACACGGACTTGCCCTTGAGGTTCCTGAAGGTCTTGATGCCCGAACCGGCGCGGACCACGAGTTGGACGGTTTCGGGATAGAGGGCGCCCAGGGCGCGCAGGTTCTTGAGGTTCTTGCCCTTGAACTGATTAACGCCCTTGTAGGCGGCGTCCAGGATGTCGGCCGCCACGAAGGCGGTTTCGATACCGGCGCGGCCCAACAAGGTGGCGTTGGCCACGGACGCGTTGCCGGTCTCCGCCGTGGCGGAAACTTTCTTGCCGTCGATGGTGACCTTGTTCGAGATGAGCTGGGCCAGCATGCCGCCCAAGGGATAGTAGGTGCCGCCGGTGCCGCCGGTGGCGATGCCAATGAATATCCGGTCCGCCGCCGTCGCAGTGCCGCAGGCAAGGCCGCCTAGCACCATCACAGAGATCAACAACACCATCAGCTTCTTCATGGATAACCTCCTTTATGGATCAGTGAATTGAACCGCAACCCGAGTTTTGGAAACGCCGTCAAGCATCAGACCGTTTCCTCCTCCCACTCGAACCCGTTAATTGATATATAAAAATAAAGTTTATATTTAAAATATAAACCATTGCAATTACTTCTATTTTCAAAGATTTTTTTGATTAGTCAAGAAAATTTTAATAGACGGGCGGTAGGTCGAACGAAACTCGGGCGGCCGCCCGAAGTGAACCGCCGGGCGGTCCGTTCCGAGGCCGGAATTCGAACATTCCCCTCTTGAGCGGGGATTCTTTCCCGAAAAAGAGAAATAGGTCCTGACGTTTCAAACCGGCGAAAGCTTTGCCGCCGGAATGAACAACCCCGCCCCAAGCGACGGGGTATCGGCAGCAGATGCGGAGTCGTTCTTCTTTGCCGCAAGCTGCAGTAAATGAACAACCCCTCGTGAGAGATGATCCCCCGTGGGGATTCAATCCTCTGTTCGCCTGCTTGGATGATTGGATTCAGAGGCGGACCGTCTGCCCCTCGCCTCCGGCCGAGACCGACTCGGGGTGGGGCGGCCGATTGTGAGCGCCCTCTCCCGCCTCGTAAGTTTTCGGCCGGCGTCGGATGGCGCGCGGTGAGCTTGAGAAGCTCTACGCCGAGACTCCGGAGTACGAGGAAGTGGCAACCTGATTGGGACTGTAGTGGGAATTCGTATCAGCGGTATTTCCACCATGATGAGGCCATGTAGCCCTTTGATAACATATGGTATTAGATGGTTTTCGGTTAACAATCGGAGGATGAGAAAAGTTGTGAAGAGGGTTGTAGGTGGAAACCTTGTTGTTCATGAGGACAAATCTATCAGGTGTAGAAATTGAATCCACCGCAAATGGTGGCCTGCCTGCTTAAAACTAGGTTTCACTGCGGTTGAAGGTCGAAATATTTAAAATGCAGTTGTAAATATCTTTAATTTCATGTAATGTGTACAATATAATGTTTGAAAAATGATAATTGTAACTTTACTTACAGAAATCTAACGGGAGAACAAAGATGAAGCTTAAAAGACTAACAGTGCTGCAAGTGGCAACAATCAACAAGCCGATCAAATCGGATCTCGGTTATGGCCCAATAGAAACTGTTATTTACAATATTGATAAAGGGCTTCAAGCTTTAGGTCATCGGTCTATCGTTGCATGTTCCGCAGATTCCTGTGTCACGGGTGAACAACACGTGACTGTCCAGCGAAGTCTCGGTGACTATGTGCGTGAAAGCGCCCCGGAACAAGTAAAACTCGTTAAGATACACCTTGCGAAGGCACTGGCCAGAGCAGAGATGGGCGACATTGATATTATACACATACATGGATGGTTGGATTACATCTATGCCGGTCTATTCAGTCCGGCTCTGCCAATCGTGATGACTCTTCATGTACCCGCCAAGGATGGTTGGATTGAAAAAGACCACTACTATGGATTTAACACCAGGCAAGACCCCTCCATCCATTTCGTAGCAATAAGCGAATACCAAAAACAGCAGTATGCCGGCTTAACGAATATTAAAACTGTCCATCACGGAATTGAAATGGAGGACTGGCAATTTAAAGAGCGACCGGACAGGGACAGTTATTTATTCACTATAGGCAGGGTGACCTCTGTCAAGGGACAAGACAAAGCCATAGAAGTCGCGAAAAAGACCGGTTCTAAACTCATCATTGCCGGTTGTGTCCAGGATAAAGCCGCTGACAAGAGATTCTTCGAAGACTTGAAAAAGTCTATCGACCTGTTTGTTGACGTTGCAAAACAGCCCGTTAATGAAGGCTACTATGAGAAGACAATAAAGCCTCTACTGGACTGTGACAAACAGATTATCTACGTTGGAGAACTCGGCGACGAGCAAAAGAAACAATGGTACAGACATGCACGGGCGACCCTGTTTCCTATACAGTGGGGGGAGCCGTTTGGGCTTGTCCTGATTGAATCAATGGCATGTGGCACACCGATCCTGGCATTCAGGGAGGGATCTGTCCCGGAAATCGTGGAAGATGGGAAAACAGGGTTCGTGGTGGATTCTCTGAGTGAAATGGTTGATGCGGTTGCCCGCATTGACAGCATCGATCCTCGGCAATGTAGGAAGCATGTGCAGCATCGATTTTCCATCACAAGCATGGCCCAAAACTATTCAGACTTGTATCAGCAAATACTCGGCGAAAATAAAATATTAGCCAGCCATGACAGGTCGCCGACCGGTAATTCCCTAAAGCTCCTTTCCCATGGCCACGTGGCTTCGTAAGGAAACCATGCCCAAAGACATTCCAGTAAGTAACGGCAATCTTCTGTTCAACTTTGACTCAGATTACCAGATTCGGGATGTGTACTTCCCCTTGATAGGCCAGGAAAACCATTCAAAGGGACAGCCCTTCCGTTTTGGAGTGTGGGTGGATGGACGCTGCTCCTGGATGGGACCGGAATGGGAAAAGAACTTGAGGTATTATAATGACAGTCTCGTAACCGATGTCTTGCTGAAAAACGAGTCTTTGGGACTGCAACTTCACTGCAGTGACGTTATAGATTTTGACCTGAACGTCTTTATAAAAAAGGTCGAAGTGAAAAACATTGAAGCGAGGGAGCGTCAAGCCAGGCTCTTTTTCAGTCACGACTTTTATCTTTACGGCAATGACATCGGAGACACGGCTTATTTTGACCCGCGAACCCGTTCCGTCATCCATTACAAAGCCAATCGGTACTTTCTCATCAATTGTTCCGAAGGCGGAAAGTGTGGTGTCGATTATTTCGCTTGCGGAAACAAGGGTGTCCAGGGGGGGCTGGGAACCTGGAAAGATGCTGAGGACGGTGAGCTCAGTGCAAATCCGATCTCCTGGGGCTCTGCTGACTCTACAATCGGAATATGGCTGCACCTGCCGCCAAGCGGGAGAGCAACGGTCTTTTACTGGATAGTTGCCGGGACTCGATACCACGAAGTGGTTCAACTCGATCAGTATGTGCAGGAGAAGACGCCGGCAGAACTGATCAAACGGACATCCGATTATTGGAAAGCGTGGGTTCGAAAAGAGCCCAGATCTTTTGGAGACCTACCCAAAACAGTCACCGATGTTTTCAACCGAAGCCTCCTCGTTTTGAGAACACAAATCGATAACCGGGGGGCAATCACTGCCGCAAATGACTCCGATATCGTTCGTTTTGGGAAGGATACTTACTCTTACATGTGGGGGCGCGATGGGGCTTTCGTCGCCGCCGCTCTGGCGAAGGCCGGTTACTCGCATGTATGCAGGAAATTTTTCGAATTTTGTTCTCATGTTCTATCTGAGAAGGGATATCTCCTTCAACATTATAATCCGGATGGATCGTTGGCAAGCAATTGGCATCCTTGGTTAGTGGATGGAGAGGAGGTGCTTCCCATACAGGAGGACTCGACCGCCTTGGTTCTTTGGGCGCTTTGGATACACTACCAGATTTCGAAAGACATAGAATTCATCAGGCATCTCTACAAGAAGCTCATTCAGAAATCCGCCGACTTTTTGGTAAGGCATCGTGATCCTGAGACCCTGCTGCCCATCCCCTCCTTTGATCTCTGGGAAGAGCGTTACGGTGTCCACTCCTTTACCGTCGCAGCGGTGATTGCCGGCCTCAGAGCGGCGGCGAATTTTGCAAGACTCTTTCAAGATACCCCCGCAGCCGAGACATATGACACGGTGGCCGATCAAATGAAGGAAGGGCTTGCCGAGCACCTATACCACCCTGGTCTGAAAAGGTACGCCCGCTCAGGTTACCGGAAAGGCAAAGGTTATGAACTCGATGAAGTAATCGACGTTAGCCTTTTGGGGCTCACGACTTTGGGAGTGTTTTCACCCCGAGACCCACGGATGATCGAAACGATGCAGGCCATACGCCGGCAATTATGGCTCAAGACTCCAATTGGCGGGTGTGCCCGATACCAGGATGATCTCTATCAACGGGCGGATGATAGCCCAAATGATATCCCCGGCAATCCCTGGTTTATCTCCACGCTCTGGTTGGGAGAGTGCTTTATCGACCGGGCCGAGAATTTTCGGGAACTCCACGAAGCGCTCCCTTACCTTGAATGGTGTGCGAAGAATGCGCTTCCTTCTGGTGTGCTTGCAGAACAGGTGCATCCCGCAACCGGTCGCCCGCTTTCTGTTTCTCCGCTTACATGGAGCCATTCCACTTTTGTATGGACAGTGCTCCAATACACGGAAAAGTTCAATTCTTTACAAAAATGATGGCGGCTTGTTCTATCGGTTTCTCGTAGGCGCGTTGCGGTCTTTATCGACGGGGGGGTTGCAGGCACTGGAAGAACCCGGTCTTATTAGACGAAAGGGAGCGCCAGCAGTCGGTTTAAGCCTTGAAGGGAAATGGGTTGTGAAATATCGCGACAAATCGCGACACCGATTGCGACATTTTTCCGGCTCTTAGGGAGCGGTGCGTGATCCGATTCCAGGCGACCGGCTTTGACCGGCGACGAGGGGTTGGCCGCAGGCCGGGAGGACAGGGTTTCGTTACGCTCGGAGCTGGAGCGAGCGATGACACAGGCAGGTCTCGATTTGGGGGGCTGCCCTTCGACATTGGGCCCGGCGCCGAAGAGGATCGAGTCCACCGGCGATCCGGGAATGAACCTGGTCTGGACCCAGGCCGGCCGGCCTGCCGTCACCCTGCCCGCCGGTCGGGCCGGCAACGGTTTGCCTCTGGCCTCCAGTTCATAGCTCCGTTCATGCAAGACGAACGCCTCCTGGTCTGGGCGGAAGCCCTGGCCGAAAAGTTGAAAGTCTTGTCGGAACCGTCAGACGTTGCCGGCAAGGTCGAGCTTTGCCGCCGGACCTCATGGGAACTCTGGCAAGGCGTAGAGGGAGGAGAATGTAAAAAATTGCCTCGACACCCCCCGAAAACGTTCCAAGCCCAGATGCCGCCGCTCTCGCATTACGAACGGGGGCTTCATGCTCTTATAAGAGAGGGGCGAGGCGTCCCGGCTGCGCCGCTGGTTTTAATAGACGTCGCCCCTGGTCCGCCCTCTTCCTCCGCTTGACACCCCGGCTGGATGTGATAATTTCAGTACCTTAAATTTTCCAAATTCGCCGAATAGTTGGAGGCCGGGGGCGATGAGCGACAAGCCCAACTTCAAAGACACTCTCAATTTGCCCAAGACCAGTTTCAAGATGAAGGCCAACCTGGCCCAGAAGGAGCCCCAGATCCTGGCCGAGTGGGAGAGAACCGAGCTGTATCATCGGTTGCGCCGCCAGGCGGCCGGCCGGCCCAAGTACATTCTTCACGACGGGCCGCCTTATGCCAACGGCCACATCCACATGGGCACCGCCCTCAACAAAGTCTTGAAGGACTTCATCGTCAAGTCCCGCCAGATGTCCGGCTTCGACGCCGTTTACGTCCCCGGCTGGGACTGCCACGGCCTGCCCATTGAGCACAAGGTCGATGAGGAGCTGGGCGAGAAGAAGGCCGGGATGGATCAGGTGGCGGTCCGCCGCTATTGCCGGGATTACGCCGCCAAGTACCTGAATATTCAGCGGGAAGAGTTCAAGCGCCTCGGCGTCCTGGGCGACTGGGAAAGGCCGTATCAGACCATGGACTTTGAGTACGAGGCCGTCACCGCCCGCGAGCTGTGCCGCCTGTTTTTGGACGGCGCCGTCTACCGCTCCAAGAAGCCGGTCTACTGGTGCAACTCCTGCATCACCGCGCTCGCCGAGGCCGAGGTCGAGTACGGCCCCCACACCTCGCCGTCCATCTTCGTCAAGTTCCCGATGATCGACGACCTGTCGGCCGACTATCCGGAGCTCAAGGGCAAGAAGGTTTTCGCCGTCATCTGGACCACCACGCCCTGGACCATCCCGGCCAACCTGGCCATCGCCCTCCATCCGGACTTCGACTACGTGGCCGCCGAGGTCCCCTCGGTCGGCGAGGTCTGGATTCTGGCCGAGGGGTTGCTCCAGTTGTCGATGAACGACTTCGGCGTCACCGACTTCACCGTCATCGCCCGGCCCGACCCCAAGCTCCTGGAGGGCAAGCGGGCCAAGCATCCCCTTTACGACCGCGACTCGGTCTTCGTCCTGGCCGACTACGTCACCCTCGAAGCCGGCACCGGCCTGGTCCACACCGCCCCCGGCCACGGCCGGGAGGACTACGAGACCGGCCTCAAGTACGGTCTGGACATCTACTCCCCCCTGGACGACAACGGCGATTTCACCGAGGATGTCGGCCTCTTCGCCGGGCAAAACGTCTCGGACAAGCAGACCAACTTGAACGTGATCAACGCCCTGGACGAAGCCGGCGCGCTGATCCACCAGACCGACATCAGCCACGAGTACCCCCACTGCTGGCGCTGCAAGAAGCCGGTCGTCTTCAGGGCCACGCCCCAGTGGTTCATCTCCATGGAGAAGACGGGCCTGCGGGAAAAGGCCCTCGAGGCCATCCGCGGCTGCACCTGGTGGCCGCGTTGGGGCGAGGAGCGCATCTACGGCCTGATCGAGAACCGGCCCGACTGGTGCATCAGCCGCCAGCGGAGTTGGGGCGTGCCGATCACGCTCTTTACCTGCCGGAAATGCGGCCGGAGCCACCTGGACGAGCCGGCGATGGAAAAGATCTTCGAGATCTTCAAGGCGGAAGGGGCCGACGCCTGGTTCCGGCGGCCGGTGGAGGATTTCCTGGCGCCGGGAACCGCCTGCCCGTCTTGCGGCGCCGAGGATTGGGGAAAGGAAACCGACATCCTGGACGTCTGGTTCGACTCCGGCACCTCCTGGGCGGCCGTCCTGGAGGCCAGAGACGAGCTGACCTATCCCTCCGACCTGTACCTGGAGGGCTCGGACCAGCACCGGGGCTGGTTCCACTCATCGCTGTTGTGCTCGGTCGGCACCCGGGGCCAGGCGCCGTACAGAGGCGTTTTGACCCACGGCTACGTGGTCGATAGAGACGGCCGCAAGATGTCGAAATCGCTGAATAACGTCATGTATCCCCAGGAGATCATCGACCGCTACGGGGCCGAGATCCTGCGCCTGTGGGTCGCCTCCGAGGACTACACCGTCGATATCAAGATCTCCAACGAGACCCTGGCCCGGCTGGCCGAGGCCTACCGTCGCATCCGCAACACCTCGCGGTTCCTTTTGGGCAACCTGTCCGACTTCGATCCGAGCGCGGACGCACTTCCGGCCGAGGAGCTGTGGGACCTGGATCGCTACGCGCTCCACCGGCTGGCCCAGGTCAACCGGCGGATCAGAAGCACCTACGAACGCTTCGAGTTCCACACCGTGTATCACACCCTGCACAACTACTGCACCGTCGATCTCAGCAACCTCTATCTGGACGTCTTGAAGGACCGGCTCTACACCTTCCCGGCCGCCAGCGCCGGCCGCCGCTCGGCCCAGACCGCCTGCGCCGTCATTCTGGACAGTCTGGTCAAGCTGATGGCCCCGGTGCTCTCTTTTCTGGCCGAGGAACTCCACGGCCACCTGCCCGAGCCCAAGGCCGAGAGCGTCCACCTGGAGCTTTTCCCCGAGGGACTGGAGCGCTGGCTGGACGACGAGCTGGCCCAGCGCTTCGAAAGGCTGCTGGCCGTTCGCTCTGAGACCACCGTGGCCCTGGAGCGGGCCCGGCAGAAGAAGCTGATCGGCAACGCCCTGGACGCGGTCGTGGTCTGGCAGCCGCCCGAGAGCGACGGAGACTTCTTCGCCGACAACCTGGCCATGTTGACCGAACTGACCCTCATCTCCCAGGGCCGCCTCGGTCGGGTCGACGGCGCGCCGGTGGTTCACGACTCGGAGAACCTGCCGGGGTTGAGGATCGGCGTGTTCATCGCCGAGGACGAGAAGTGCCCCCGCTGCTGGATGCGCACCGGCGATGTCGGCCAAGACGCCGAGCACCCCGACGTCTGCCTGCGCTGCGCGGCGCACCTCAAGGAAATCGAGGGCGAGTGAGGCGGGCCAAGACCATTCTCCTGTGGGCCGTCCTGGTTCTTCTCGTCGACCAGGCGGCCAAGTGGTGGCTGACCGCCGCCTTGCCCGTCGGCCGGTCCATCGAGCTGACCGCCTGGCTGAATCTGGTCCACTGGCACAACCCCGGCGCGGCCTTCGGTCTTCTGGCCTCGGGTAAGTTGGGCTGGCTGATGGTCTTGCTCTCCGGTCTGGGCGTCCTGGTCCTGATCGTCGTTTCCTTGAGGGTCGGTCCCGTCTCGAAATGGGGCCGGCTGGGCCTGGGCCTGGCTCTGGGCGGCGCGGCGGGCAACCTGGTGGACCGGCTCCGTTTCGGCCAAGTGACCGATTTTCTGGACTTTCATTGGGGCTCCTACCACTGGCCGGCCTTCAACGTGGCCGACGCCGCCCTCTCGACCGGATTCGTCATTCTGGCCCTGATATGGATTCGCCGCGGTTGACTCAAAAAAGGGCTTGCCAACCCTTCGAGGGTCCCTTAACTTCGATTTTAGACCGGGTCGAGATCGGTTTTGGGGGACCGGCGATTGTTCGATTTTCCTTACGAACTTAAGTACAGCGTCGAGCACGTCTGGGTCAGTGAGGACGACGAAAACAGGGCCTCGCTGGGCGTGACCGAATCGTTCATCGCCATTTACGGCCAGCCCGAAGACGTGGAATTCATCGGCGCCGAGGGCGAGGCCTTCGAGGCCGGCGACATGCTGGTTCGCCTCAACAGCGACGAGGAAGAGGTCGAGGTCTACGCCCCGGTCTCCGGCCGGGTGATCGAGTTCAACGTCGAGCTGTTCGACTCGCCGGAGGTGATCAGCGAAGCGCCTTACAACCAGGGTTGGCTGGTCCGTTTCGAGCTCGAATCGCCCGAGGAGCTCGACGAGCTGATGAGCGTCGACGAGTACGAAAGCTTCCTCCACGACGAGGCCGAGAGGGTCGAGCTGGAAGAAGACGACGAGGTCGAAGTCGAGGTCGACGCCCTCGGCCTGGGCCACGAACTGGAGCTGGAGCCCAACGAGGAGGACGAGGCCGAAGACGAGGAGGACGATTTTTAATCGGCCGTCCCTTCCTCCGGACCGACCGTGACCCAGATCGGCTTGTCGATGTCCAGCCAACGCCGGGCCGCCGATCTGACCTCCTCCGGGGTCAGGGCTCGCAGGATCTCGGTATACCGCTTTTCGTAGTCGTAGCCCATACCCAGCCGTTCGTAGAGCGCCAGCCGCGAGGCCCGGGCGGCCAAACTCTGGCTGTCCAGCACCCAGTCGGCCAGCAGTCCGGCCCGGGCCCGGGTGAACTCGGCCGCGGTCAACGGCTTGTCGAGGACCGATCGCAACAGGGCGGCGAGTTCGCTTTTGACCTGGCCGAGCTTCTGGGGAGCCGAGGCAACGTAGAAGGTGAAGGCCCCCATGCCCACGCCGGGGCGGTTGATGGCGGTCAAGGCGTAGGCCAGCGACTTTTTGTCCCGAAGCTCCACGAACATCCGACCCGACTGCCCGGCCAGGGCCCTGGCCAACACGTCCAGGGCGACGCTGTCCTTGTCGGCCATGTCGGCGGCTCTGAATCCGTATAGGGTGTGGACCTGTTTGAGATCTTTGCGGACCGCCCTCTTTCTCTCGCCGCCGGTGGGCAGCGGCCTCGGCTGGGGCCGGGGGGCGGGGCTGAAGCCGGGTTTCAAGTCGGCCAGAAGCTCGCTCAGTCGGCGGTGGACGTCCGTGGCCGAGACGTCGCCGACCACGGCCAGGACCAGGTTGTCCGAGCGTACGATCCTGGCGTGGAGCGCGGCCAGGTCGTCCCGCTTAAGCGGGGTCAGGGTCTCGGCCGTGCCCAGCCTGTCCCGGGCGTAAGGGTAGCCGTTGTAGACCGCCCGGCGGAAAAGATCGAAGGCGATGGCTTCGGGCCGCTCCAAACGCCGCTTGATGGCGGCCAACTGGTCGGACTTGCGCTTGGCCACCTCCTCGGCCGGGAAGGTCGGCGAGAGCAGAACCCGGCAGAACAGCTCCAGGCCCTCATCGGCGAAGCGGCTGAGGAAATTGGCCGTCAAGCCGACAGTGTTGCGGCCCGAGTAGGCCGATATCGCCCCGGCCATGTCCTCCACCCGCCGGTCCAGCTCCGAGGCCGGCAGATCGACCGCCCCCCGCGTCCAGGTCGAGGCCAGCAACGAGAAGATACCGGCCTGGTCGGCCGGCTCTTCCAGCAGGCCGCCCAGGAAGACGGCGTCCACGGCGATTAAAGGCAGGGAGTGATCCTCCAGCACCAGAAGCTTGGCCCCGCCGGGCAGGTCCATCACCTGGGCCTCGCTCTTGACCGGCGCTTCGGCCTCGGTCCTGGTTTGCGGAGCCAGGGCGGGGGTCAACCTGGCCAGCCAGTCTCGACCCGGAAGCTCGACGTTCTGGGGCAGCATCAGCACGGCGGTCATGTTCTCCGGCCGGAAGGTCTGGGCGGCCACCTTTCGGATCTCCTCGGCGGTCAGGTTCTTGACCCGGTCGAGGTAGAGGCGCTCCTGGCCCAGACCGCCCATCAGGTTCTCGAAAAAGCCCAGCTTGGAGGCCTGGCCGTTGACCGTCTCCTTTTCGCGGATGTAGTCCGCCTCGAAGGCCAGCTTGGCCCGGGCCATGGCCTCGGCGCCAAAGGGCTGACTGGCCGCCTGGCCGAGAAGTCGCCACAATTCGGTTATGGCCTGCTCCATCAGCGGCGGCTCCATGGACATCGAGATCCAGAAAAGTCCCTGATCCAGCGGGGTGAAGGCCGAGGCGGTGAGCGAGGTGACCAGGCCCTTGTGGGCCCACAGGGATTCGGTCAGCAGGGCCGAGTTGCCGCCGCCCAGAAGCTGGGCCAAGAGGTCGTAGGCGGCCACGTTGGGGTCTTTCAAGCCCGGAATCTTGAAGCCCAGGGCCAGGTAGGCCTGTTGGACCCGGCCGTGGAAGGCGGTGAAGCGCATCTCCCGCTGAGGGGGCTCCTTGGGCGGCCGAAAGGTCGCCTTGGGCCCGGCCGGGACGTCCTTGAACAGCTCCTTGGCCCGGGCCATGACCCTTTCCGGATCGATCTGGCCGACCACGACCACGGTCATCTTATCGCCGGTGTACCACTTGGCGATGTAGTCCAGGATCATCTTTCGGCTGTAAGCCTTGATCGTCTTCTCATACCCGATGACCGGGTGGCGGTAGGGCGATTTGACAAAGGCCCGCTCGAAGAGCTTGACCGTCAGGCGGCGGTGGGGGTTGTCCTGGCTGCGCCGCCACTCCTCCAGGACGACCTGCTTCTCCCGCTCCAGTTCCTCGGCGTCGAAGATGGAGTTCTTGATGGCGTCGGCCAGGACGTCCAGTCCCAGCTCCCAGGCCTCGGCCGGCATGAGGGTGTGGTAGACGGTGTGGTCGAAGGAGGTGTAGGCGTTGATTCGGCCGCCGGCGGCCTCGATCTCACCGGCTACCCGGCCCAGGCCGCGGCTGGGCGTGCCCTTGAAGATCATGTGCTCGATCTGGTGGGTGATGCCCTTCTCGGCCTCGCTCTCCAAGCGGGAGCCGGCCCGGACCCAGACCTGGACGGCCACGGCCGGGGCCCGATTCAGGCGCTGGACGACCACGGTCAGCCCGTTGTCTAGCCGCTCGACCAGCGGCTCGCCGGCCAGGGCGGCCAAGGGCGGCAGGGTCAGAATCAGGGTCAGGACGAGGGCGACGAAGACTGATTTCCGAGGCGGCATCGAGGAACCTCCAGCCGGTAGATGATCGACCATGACCCTAACATGATAAGCCTTTTGAGGGATAGGGCAAGCCCGGGCGGGCCCGGCCGGGCGATGAGACAAAAGGCGGCGAAGGGGTTTTTGAAGGGAAGGGGACTCGGCTCGGGGCGCGGCTCCGGCGGTCTCTCTCGCGGCTGGGAAACCGGGGAGTCGGTCTCTACCGGCGTCTCATTTCAATCCGACGGCCTTTTTCAGCCGATTGAGCTCCCGGCCGGTGAGTCGGCGCATCCGACCCGGTTTGAGTCGGCCCAGCTCCAGGGGGCCGACCCGGAGGCGCTTGAGGTTGGTCACCACCAGCCCGACCTGTTTGCACATTCTTTTGACTTGGTGGCGGCGGCCCTCGTGGATGGTCAGCGAGATGATCGCCTCCTTGCCCCGGCGTTCGATCAGCTCGACCTTGGCCGGGGCGGAGGGCCGGTCGCCGATCATCACTCCACTGGCCAGCTTTTTGAGCGCCTTGGTGTCGCAGCGGCCGCGGACTTCGACCAGGTAGGTCTTGTCCACGCCGTAGCTGGGATGCAACAGGCGCTGGGCCAGCTCGCCGTCGTTGGTCAGGATGAGCAGGCCGCTGGCGTCGCCGTCCAGCCGGCCGACCGGAAAGACCCGCTCCTTGAGTCCGGCCGTGTAATCGGCCAGGGAAGGCCGGCCTTGGGGGTCGGACAAGGTGGTGATGACGCCGACCGGCTTGTGGAAAAGATAAGTCGCCTTCCTCTCGGTCGGGCCGATCGGCCGGCCGTCGAGGGTGATTCGCTGACTGGTCGGATCGACCTTCTGGCCCAGGCGGGCCGGTCGGCCGTCCACCTCCACCCGCCCCTCCCTGATCAAACGTTCGGCCGCCCGGCGCGAGCCCCGCCCGGTTCTAGCCAGAACCTTCTGGAGCCTCTCCGGCCGGCCGGGACTCCGGGGACCCTTCCGGGGCGTTCCGGTTGTCGTCCGGATCGGTTGGGGCTGTTTCGATCTGGTCGTTTTGGTCATGGTTCGAAGTGTCGCTCGCCGGGGCCGCTTCCCCGCCGCTGGGCGCGGGAGTCGCCTCGCTTCGGGTGACGGCCTGGATCGTCTCGTCGGACGGCAGCGGTCGGTCCGGAAAGAGGCCGGGCGCGATTTCGCGCCCCTCTTCGAGGCGGGCCAGGGCCGGGTCCAGACCGGCCTCCAGGGACAGTTCCTCCAAACTGGGCAGATCGGCCAGACTCTTGAGCTCGAAGACCTCCAGGAAGCGACGGGTGGTGCCGTAGGTCAAGGGTCGGCCGGGCAGATTTTCCCGGCCCCTGATCTTGACCAGGCCCCGCTCCATCAATGCCTTTAGGACGCCGCCGCAGTCCACGCCCCTGATCCGCTCGATCTCGGCCCTCAAGACCGGCTGCTTGTAGGCGACGATGGCCAGCGTCTCCAAGGCGGCCCGGGACAGTCTCAACGGGTTGGACTTGCGCAGCCGGATGACGGTCTCGGAGAATTCGGGCCGGGTTCGAAACTGGAAGCCGTTGGCCACTTCGACCAGCTCGAAGGCCCGATCGAGCTCGTCGTACTCCACCCTCAACGTCTGGCAGGCGGCCCGGATGGTTTTGGCGTCCACGTTTTCTTCGCCGTCGAGCACATCCTTGATCCGCTCCACCGACAGGGGCGCGTCGGCCACGAAGAGCAGGGCCTCAATTTTCCGCTTCAAGTCGATCATCGTCTTCCGGCTCCTCCAGGGCGAAGGCCTCCGGCCTGACGGTCAGGCGAATCGCCCCGAAAGGGGTCTCCTGGTAGATGTGTACAAAGCCCATCCGGGTCACTTCGAGAAGGGCCAGGAAAGTGACCACCAGGGCGGCCTTGGACCTATCCTCGCTGAAAAGCTCGTCGAAGAGAAGGTCTTCCTTCTCCCGGAAAATCTCCATCAGTTGGGCCACCCGCTCCCTGACCGAGAGCCGGTCCTCGACCACGGCCAGGGTGCGGCGATGGGACAGGTTGTCCATGACCCGCTTGAAGGCGTCGATCAGGTCGAAGAGACCCAGATTGAACAGGGCCGGTTCCTCGTAGACCGGTTCGATCTCGTCGCTGCTCCCCCGGTTGAAGACGTCGCGCTCCAGCCAGCGACGCTCTTCGAGCCGCTGGGCCGCCTCCTTGAAGCGGACGTACTCCAACAGCGGCAGGGCGATCTCCAGGCGCGGGTCCTCGCCGTCCTCGACCTCGGTCAGCCGGGGCAGGAGCATCCTGGATTTTATCTGGATTAAGGTGGCGGCCATGACCAGGAACTCGCCGGCCAGCTCGATGTTGAGCTGCTCCATCAGCTCGATGTACTCCAAGTACTGGCCGGTGATCTCGGCGATGGGGATGTCATGGATGTCCACCTCGTTCTTGCGGATCAGGTGGAGCAAGAGGTCCAGCGGCCCCTCGAATATCTGGATCTTGACCTGGTAGGCGGACTCGTCCACGGGGGTCAGGATAGCAGGTGGCGGGATGAGAGACAAGTAACGATGCCTCGGCCCGATCGAGCCTCCGCCGGGCGGAAGGACCGGCGCCTCGACCTCGCTTTCCAGCGTCCGCCGGCGGGTCTTGGACGGCGCAAGGCCGGCTGAGTATCGCCTCCCGGGAAGCGATTCTGAGCGGCCGACCCGTCCCGCCCACAACTGGAATTTGGCCGGAAGGCGACGCCGGGAGTGTTTTTCGGTTGCGAAAATACTTTATATATGTAATATTTCATCTATGAAATACAATTCGCCGAATCGAGAGCGCCTGTCTCGGACCGAGTTCGCCCTGCTGGGCTTGATCGCCGAGGCGGGTGAGAATTCCGGTTATCGACTCCACCGGCTCATCGAGGAGCGCGGCTTTCGGGAGTGGGCCGGGCTGGGTCAGACGTCCATCTACACCGGTCTGAAGAAGCTGGAGGCGAGGGGGCTGATCGCCGCCCGCCTGGAGACGGCCAAACAGGGCAAGGGCCCGCCCCCTCGGCTGGCCGCCTTGACCGAAGCCGGGGCCGAAGCCCTGAGGCTCGAGGTCGCCGCCGCCCTGGCCGGGGCCGAGTCGAACTGGGCCCGGTTCGAGCTGGCCCTGGCCGCCCTGCCGGTGCTCGGGGCGAGGGCGGCGGTGGAGGCCCTGGCCGGGCGACGGCGAGGTCTTGAAGCGCGACTCGATCACGTTTCGGCCAAGTACGAGGCCCAGGGCGGAGACAAGTTGCCGCTCCACGTTCAGGCCCTCTTCGAGCACGGCCTGGCCCACTTGAGGACCGAGATCGGCTTTCTGGACGCCCTCATCGGCCGCCTGGCCGAAGCGGGAAAAGGAGGCGAAAATGCCCAAGCGAGACTTGAAAAAGGAGCTCAAACACCTCTACAACCCCCCGACCAAGGCCCCGGTCGAGGTTGAGGTCGAACCGGCCGGTTTCGTCATGATCGACGGCCGGGGCGACCCCAACGACTCGGCCGAGTTCCAGGCGGCGGTGGAGGTGCTCTTCGGGCTGTCGTTCACTCTCAAGTTCATCTCCAAGAAGGAGCTCGACCTCGACTACGTGGTCATGCCCCTGGAGGGATTGTGGTGGGTTCCCGACATGGCCCGGTTCGATACGGCGCGGAAGGACGAGTGGCTGTGGACGCTGATGATCCGCCAGCCGGAGTGGCTCACCGAGGCGCACTTCGAGCGGGCGATCGAGCAGCTCAAGAAAAAGAAGGATCCGCCGGCTCTTAATAAAGCCCGCTTCGAGGTGTATAATGAGGGCCTGGCCGCCCAGATCATGCACGTCGGTCCCTTTGCCGAGGAGGGGCCGACGATCGAGAAGCTGCACGAGTTCATCGAGAAGTCGGGGCGGCGAGCGAGGGGTAAGCACCACGAGATCTACCTGAGCGATTTCAGGCGGTGCGCCCCGGAAAGGCTGCGGACGGTCATTCGCCAGCCGATGGCCTGAGACCGGCCGGGCGGAGAAGGGGAGGGGCATGGCCGACGTGAAAAGGATCATCAGCCCCGACACCCAGCGGAAGAATCGCGTCCCGCCCGGCCAGCGGGTCTTGAATTCCTTTCCCGTGTTCCACCTGGGCGTGGTGCCCAGGATCGACCCGGCCGAGTGGCGGCTGGCCCTCTTCGGCGCGGTGGCCGAACCCCGTGAACTGACCTGGGACGAGCTGTCGGCCCTGCCCACGGTCGAGGTCTACGCCGACGTCCACTGTGTGACCAGTTGGTCCAAACTGGGCAACACCTTCACCGGTGTGGCCCCGAGCAGTCTCCAGGAGGTGGTTGACATCGGGCCCGAGGCCCGGTACGTAATGATCCACTCGGCCGACGACTACACCGCCAACCTGGCCCTGGAGGACTTCTTTCAGCCGGACGCGATTTTGGCGTTTGGCGTGGACGGCGAGCCCCTCGACGCCGAGCACGGCGGGCCGGTTCGGGTGGTCGTCCCCCGGCTCTACTACTGGAAGAGCGCCAAGTGGGTGATCGGCCTGGAGTTCATGACAACCGACCGGCCCGGCTACTGGGAGAGCCGGGGCTATCACAACCACGGCGACCCGTGGACAGAGGAGCGATACGGCTGATGTCCGTCGAAAAGGAAACCGGACCCGCCAAGGAGGGCGGCCTGTCGAGCTGGTTCTTGTTCGTGGTGGCGGTGTTCGTCACCTGCCTGATCACGGCCAACATCATCTCGGTCAAGTTGATCGACGTCTCCGGCCTGATCCTGCCGGCCGGAATCATCATCTTCCCCATCAGCTACATCTTCGGCGACGTCTTGACCGAGGTCTACGGCTACGCCCAGGCCCGGCGGGTGATCTGGTTGGGCTTCTTCTGCAACCTGATCGCGGTCGCCGCCATCTGGGGCGGTCAGCTTTTGCCGGCGGCCTCGTTCTGGGACGGCCAGGCGGCCTACTCCCGCATTCTGGGCTTCGCCCCGCGCCTGCTCGCCGCCTCCTTTCTGGCCTACCTGGTCGGCGAGTTCGCCAACTCCTTTGTCATGGCCAAGATGAAGGTCAAGACCGAGGGTCGCCACCTCTGGGCCCGAACCATCGGCTCGACTTTGATCGGCCAGGGGCTGGACTCGCTGGTCTTCATCTGCCTGGCCTTCATCGGCGTCATCCCGGCCTGGGGGCTGATTACGGCCATCGTCACCCAGTGGCTGGTCAAGTGCGCCTACGAGGCGGCGGCCACGCCCTTGACCTACCTCCTGGTCGGCTTTCTGAAGCGCCGGGAGGGGCTGGACGTCTACGACCGTCACACCAAGTTCAACCCGCTGTCGCTGACGCGCTGATCGGCCGCCGGGCGACCCTCGCCCGGACGAGCCAGGAGGAAGGTGATGAGCAAGGTCGCTCTCGGTCCCAAGCCCTATCTGATGCCTCAGCCGGCCGTTCTGGTCGGGACGATGGTGGACGGCAGGCCCAACTACATGGTCGCCGCCTGGTGCGGCATGGCCAACCATACCCCGCCCATGGTCACCGTGGCTGTCCGTCCGGCCCGCCACACCGAGAAGGGAATCGAAGCCAACGGCCAGTTCAGCCTCAACGTCCCGCCCAACTCTCTGGCCCGGGAGGCCGACTACTGCGGCCTGGTCAGCGGGGCCAAGCGGGACAAGAGCGGTCTCTTCACCACCTTCTTCGGCCGACTTTCCGCCGCGCCGCTGATCGAGGAATGCCCGCTCAACCTGGAGTGCCGGCTCCTCCAGACCGTCAGCCTGCCGACCCACCTACTCCACATCGGCGAGATCGTCGAGGTCCACGCCGACGAGGCCTGCCTGGTTGACGGCGTGCCGGACATGGGCCGGGTCGATCCGATGATCTACTCCATCTCCGACGGCCATTACTGGCGGGCGACCGAGACGGTCGGCCGGGCCTTTTCCATGGGCAAGGCCCTGAAAGACGACTAGGCCTTGAAGACCATCGGCCTCATCGGCGGCATCGACTGGCCGGCCGCCGAGCGATACTATCGGCTGATCAACCGGGAGGTCGGCCGCCGGCTGGGCGGTCTCCACTCGGCCCGGATGGTCTTGCTCAGCCTGGATTTCGCCGAGCTCAGGGCCGCCCACGACCGGGGCGGCTGGCCCGGCGCGGCCGACGTGCTCATCGAGGCCGCCCGGCGGTTGACCCTGGCCGGGGCCGAGGTGATCGGCGTCGGTTCGGTTCCGGTCCACACGGTCGCCAAGCGCATCGCCGCCGCCATCGACTCACCGCTGATAAGCATCATCGCCGCCGCCGCGGCCGAGATAAGGGCGCGGCGCTTCGAGAGCGTCGGGTTGATGGGCTCGCGCTTCACCCTCTACGACGAGTTCTTCCGGCTGCCGGTCAAGGACATGTCCGGGGCGCGGTTGATTGTGCCCCAGCCGGCCGAGGTGGAGATATTGGACAGCGTCATCTACCAGGACTTGATCGCGGGCCGGGCGGGCGACGAGGCCTGGCGGGCCGTGCGGGCCGTGGCCGACTCGCTCCTCGGCCTGGGCGTGGAGGCGTTGCTCCTGGCCGATCCAGGCCTGGCCGATCTGATCGGAGCGCTCGACGCGCCGGTGTTGGACGCGACCGAGATTCACGCTCGCGCCTTGGTGGAGGCGGCCCTGGGGCCGGCTCGGCGAGGGGCGGCCGGCACTCCGCCCCCCGGCGATCACTTCAAGTCGTAGGCATACCGGGGGCGGCGGGGCCGGCGAGCCTTCCCGGCTCGATTGAGCCCCTCGTTACGCCCCGGCCGGAACCTTGTCCCCGACCAGGCCGGCCACGTACTCCGTGGTGTGAAGCAGCGCCTCCCTGGGCAGCAGGAACTCGTCCATGCCGGTTCTGGAACGGACCAACTCCAGGGCCGAGACCAGCTCGGTCTTGCGCCCGTCGAGGTAATCGGCCGGGCTCATGCCCGCCTTGCGAGCCACCCGGATGATGGTGTAGAGCGCCTCGTCGTCAAAGGCGACCTTCAGGTCGTGGTCCCGGCTCAAGACGGCCTGGAAGGCCAGAACCTGCCCCACCTCGGCCTTGATATGATTCAAGGCCCGATCCAGGTCCAACCCGGCGTGGGTGTAGACGCTCAGGACCAGATCGACCAGGTCGTCGCTGACGGTCAGGGCGTAGGAGCGCTTTATCTCGGCCGCCCGTTTGAAGAGCGCTTCGGCCAGGTGCTCGGCCTCGGCCCGGCCGGCGGCTTCGAAGCGCTCGAGGTACTCGGCGTTCTCCGGGTCGTCGAGCAGACGCTTGAGCTCGGCCTCGGGATCGGCCACCATCTCGGGAGTGACCAGGAGCTTTTTCACCTCGGTCGAGGGCAGGCGCTTCTCGAAGTTTATCAGGACTCGCTCCATGGCCCCGACCAGGCCCCGGGCGCCGGTCTTCTGCTCGGCGGCCGCCGAGGCGATCAGTCTCAGCGCCTCGTCCTCGAAGCGCAACTCGACGCCGTAGGCGGCGAAATCGCGCTTCTTGGAGAGCACCACCGGGTTGTTGGGGTTGCGTAGAATCTGGTGCAGGTCCTCGGCGGTCAGCTCCTCCAGGACGACCTGGACCGGCAGCCGGCCGACGAACTCGGACTCGAAGCCGTAGTCGATCAGGTCCTGGGGCGTCACCTTGGCCAGAAGGTATTTGGCGTCGTCCAGTTCACACGCCGCCCCGAAGCCGATCGATTGCTTCCTGAGTCGCCTCTTGACGATGTCCTCCAGGCCGTTGAACGCTCCGGACATGATGAACAGGATGTGACGGGTGTTGACCGTCCGCCGCTCCCTTTTCCCCGTCTTGCGGTAGTGCTCGATGGCCTGGATCTGGGAGATGGGGTCGTGGGGCACCTTGAGATCGACCTCGGTCTCCTCCATGGGCTTCAAGAGCGCCCGCTGGACCCCGGTCCGGGAGACGTCCGGGCCGAGGTAGTTGTTGGAGGAGGCGATCTTGTCGATCTCGTCGATGTAGATGATGCCGCACTGGGCCAGCTCGATGTCGTCGCCGGCGGCGTGGACCAGGTCCCGGACCAGGTCCTCGACGTCGCCGCCGACGTAGCCGGTCTCGGAGAACTTGGTCGCGTCGCCCTTGACGAAGGGCACGCCCAGTCGATCGGCGATCAGCTTGACCAGGTAGGTCTTGCCCACGCCGGTCGGTCCGATCAGCAGGATGTTGTTTTTGATCATCCCCACCGAGGAGGCGGCGTCCTTGAGACCGCTGTCCTCCAGGTAGCGGATGCGATTGAAGTGGGTGCTGACCTTGGTCGCCAAAACGGCCTTGGCCTCGTCCTGACGGATGACATAGGCGTCCAGGTAGGCCTCGAGTTCCTCGGGCTTGAGATCCAGGTCGATCTTCTCGCGAATCGAGCCGGCGGCGCGCTTGCCGCCGTGGGCCTTGGTGTCTTCCTCGACGACCAGGAGAGAGATTTTTCCTTTCTCACCGCCAAGTTCGGGCGCCCCTCCCTTGGAGGAGTCGGCCGAGCCGGTCGGGGAGTCGTGCTTGCGTTCGTCCATAGTTACCCCCATGTTCTATAATCATTGTAAGACACCCGAACCCGGTTTCAAGATGTTGACGCTCAAAGGCCGAGCCTGATAGACAGATAGAGGTTTGCCCCTTGGAAGGTGAGGAGAGCGCGATGGCCGACACCGAGACCATCTCCCTGCCGCCGGCGTGGAAGCAGTGGCTGGTCGGTTTGGCCGTCGGCCTGGCCGCGTTTCACGCCTTCTCGGGCCAGGTGGTGGGGCCGATTTTGAACGCCTTCTCCTCGGGCCCGCCGCGGTTGATGGCGGTCATCCTGGACGTCAATGGCCGCCGCTTGGAGTTGATGCCCGGTCAGGGGTTGGTGGTCAGGCCGCTGGACAACGTCCGGGTGGCGGCGCTGAGAACCAACCTGTGGAGCAAGAAGGGGCTGACCCTGGAGGGGGTCGGCTTCGACGCCCGGCCGCTTTTGACCGGAACCAGGACCGCGAGCCTGCTGCCGGTGGAGCGGTCTCCGGCCGCCTACGAAGTGGTCATCAACCGCGGCGTCAAGACCCTGGGCCGGTTCAGCCTGGTGACGGTCATGCTGCCGGTGGACTGGGTCCTCCTGGCCGCCTCCTACGACGGGGCTCACCGGTTCCAATTCCTCAACCGGGCCATGGATCAAGCCGGACCCAACCCCATCCTCCTGGACCGGATCGCGGCCGTGGCCAAATCCCTGGGCTGGACCAAGGAGGCGGTCAGGGCGCTCGAAGCCAAACAGAAGTTGGTCTTTTCACCCGCCGAGTTGGCCAGCCTGGCCAACATGTACCAGGAGCTGGGTCGGTTCAAGTCCGAGGCCGAGGCGGTCAAGCTGCTGGCCAAGCTGGAGCCGGCCAACCAGAGCTGGCCCGAGCGGCTCCTGGCCGTGGCCGAGCGGGCCAAGGACGCCGGCCTCAAGGTCGAGGCCCTGAAGAGCCTGGCCAAAACGGCGTCCGGTCCGCGCTCGGTGGAGGCGGTCAAGAAGCTGGGTTACACCTACGTTCAGGCGGGGAGGTGGCGGGAAGCGGCCCAGGCCTACCAGGAGGCGGCCAGGCTCGACCCCAAGGACGTCAATATCTTCAACAACCTGGCCGTGATCTACGCCAAGCTCGGCGACGCCGCCGCCCGGCGCAAGGCGCTGGCGCGGGTGGCGGCGCTCAAACCCGGCGACGTGGAGGTCCTTCGCGAGCTGGCCCGAACCGCTCCGGCCGGCCAGGCCCTGGAGGCCTGGGGGCGGGTGCTCAAGGTCAACCCCGACGATCGCGAGGCCCTGGTCAAGTCGATCAAGATTCTGGCCGAGGCGGGGCCCAGCCCCCGGCTGGCCGAGCTCTACACCCGCCTGGCCGCCCTGACCCCCGAGGAGGCGGTGGTCCACTACAACCTGGGCCTGACCCTGCTCGGTCTGGACCGGTTGGAAGAGGCCGAGCGGAGCCTGGATACGGCTCATCAACTGGCCCCCCACGACGCCGACGCCCTGATCGCTCTGCTGGACGTTCAGCGTCGCCTGAACAAAAACGAGGCCGCCGCGGCCACGGCCGAAAAGCTGTTGCCGCTTACGCCCAAGGATATCAACCTCTACCGGCTGATCTACAAGGTGCTGTCCAAATCCGGCGACCGCCGGCGGTTGGGGAAGATTCTGGAGCGGGGGGTCAAAGCCAATCCGGATAAGGCCGAGCTGTGGAAACTTTTGGCCCTCAACCGGCTGGCCGGACAAGACCTGGCCGGCGCGGCCAAAGCCTTGAGCAAGGCCGTGGCTTTGGCCCCGGATGACATCGACAACCGGCTCCGCCTGGCCAAGCTGCTGGAAAATACCGGGCAGCCGAAGAAGGCCCTTTCCCAGTACGAGGCGATCCTCAAAAGACAGCCCGACCACCCCGTGGCCGGCCCGGCCTACCTGAACCTGAAGCTGAGGCTATTGAAAAAGAGGAAATAGAGGCGAGAGATCGACGGCTGTTCGCAAAACCTCGATCCAGAGACCAAACCGCCGCCCAGGTGACCATGAATATGGCTGATCGACAACCACCGGCGGCTCGGGGCGCCGCCCGAGAGCCCATCCACGTCGCCGCGGCCGTGCTGGAACACGGCGGTCGGGTGCTCATCGCCCAGCGCAAGAACGGCCGCTGGGAGTTTCCCGGCGGTAAGATCGAGCCCGGCGAGACGGCTAAGGAGGCTCTGGCCCGGGAGCTCAAGGAAGAACTGGGCCTCACCGTGCTCGTCGGCGACAAACTGACCGCCGTCGATCACCTCTACCCCGATCGCAGGATCATCCTCCACACTTTTTCCTGCCGCTTGATCGACGGCCGGCCCAGGGCCATCGACTGTCAGGATTGGCGTTGGGCGGGGGTCGAAGAGTTGCCCGGGTTCGATTTCCTGGAAGCGGACCTGAAGATCGTCGATCTGCTGGCGGCCGGCTCGAGACCGCTGGGGAGGCCCTGAACCGAACAGGCTCGACTCCTCGATGCGGCCGTTCGCCCGGCCTTCAAGGAAAGAGAGGCTCGTCTCCTAGTCGCCGATCCCGTACTCTTTGGCCAGCGCCTTGCGCCAGAGGGCCAGCCTCTGGGGCGTGTAGACCTCCTCCCAGGCGGCCAGGAGGTCGTCCAGGGCCACGCCGGGCGAGGTGAAGTGGGTCTTGAGGTAGCTGACATGGGGCCGACCCTCGAGATCGGTGGCCGGCAGCATGGCGTCGTTTCGCCCGTCGAAGACGACCAGCCGCCAGCCCCGCTCCGTGCACAGGGCCTCCTCAAAGGAGGGCGTGGCCTTGACCCACTTGCCGGCCAGGAACAGCTCGGCCCAGCAGTGGAAGGTCATCACGTTCGTGCCGAGGTAGTCATAGAGCCCGTCGGGGAGGAGGTGGTTGGCGATGTCGCCGAAGCCCAGCCGGGCCGGGATGCCGACGGCCCGGGCCAGGGTGACCAGGAGGGCCGATTTCTGGACGCAGTAACCCTTGCCCCGCTTGAGGGTGGCCTCGGCCGTATAGAAGCTCAGGTCCCAGAAGGGCACGTAGGGGTTGTAGCGGATGCCGTCGCGGACGAACTCGAACAGGATGATAGCCGCCTCGATATCGTCCTTCGAGCCGGCGATTAGATCGCGGGCCATGGCGACGACTATTTCGTCGTCGCAGGCGATGGCCGGGGCGGGTTCGAGGTATGCGGCCAGTTCGTCGCTCATCGACCCATGATGGCCGGTTTTGGCCGAGCGGTCAAGGTCAACCGCCGCCCGGTCGGCCGGGGAGCCCTTTCACCTTCTTGACAATTTTATCTCCGGGGCCGTATAAATTGTTCCTTCGGGAGGCAAGTTATGTCGGAATCCAGAAAGAGGCGCGTCTTGAGCGGCATCCAGCCCTCGGGCTCACTTCACATCGGCAACTATTTCGGGATGATGAAGCCGATGCTCGGCTACCAGGACCGGGCCGAGCTGTTTGTCTTCATCGTCAACTACCACGCCATGACCACCGTCCAGGACGGGCCCCAGTTGGCCCGGGCCACTCTGGAGGCGGCGGCCGACTGGCTGGCGTTGGGCCTCGACCCGGACAAGTGCTACTTCTGGGTCCAGTCTGACGTCAAGGAGGTGCTCGAGCTGACCTGGATTCTGTCCAACGTGACCTCCATGGGTCTGTTGGAACGTTGCCATTCCTACAAGGACAAGATCTCCCGGGGGCTGACCCCCAACCACGGTCTGTTCGCCTACCCGGTGTTGATGGCGGCCGACATCCTGGCCTACAACTCCGAGATCATCCCCGTCGGCAAGGACCAGAAGCAGCACGTCGAGGTCACCAGGGACATCGCCCAGCGCTTCAACCACATCTACGGCGAGGTCTTCGTTTTGCCCGAACCGGAGATCGGCGAGGAGGCCGTGGTCCCCGGCCTGGACGGCCAGAAGATGAGCAAGTCCTATGACAACACCATCGACATCTTCCTGGACGAAAAGCAGCTCAAGAAGCGAGTGATGCGCATCGTCACCGACTCGACCCCGGTGGAGGAACCCAAGAACCCGGACACCTGCACCCTGTTCGCCCTCTACCGCCTCTTCGCCACCGACTCCGAGGTCGAGGACCTGCGCCGCCGCTACCTCGAACCCGGTCTTCGCTACGGCGACGTCAAGCTGGAGCTCTTCGAGCGAATCCGGGACTACTTCGCCCCCTTCAAGGCCGAACGCGACAGGCTCCTGGCCGATCCCGGCTACATCCGCGACGTCCTGGCCATGGGCGCGGACAAGGCCCGGGCCGTCTGCCAGCCGATCATGGACGAGGTGAGGCGGGTGGTCGGTTTGAACTATTAGCCCGCGATCGAGGGCGGCCCGAGTGTAAACCGGCGGGGCGGCGGGAAAAGATAAAAGCCGACCCTCCGCCCTGGACCGACCGCGCCCCAGACCGGCGGCGAGAGAC
Organism: uncultured Thermodesulfobacteriota bacterium; assembly: GCA_964634465.1. Taxonomy (GTDB): domain Bacteria; phylum Desulfobacterota; class Desulfarculia; genus CAZWLY01. Next base: position 268,058 of record CAZWLY010000004.1, read on the forward strand.
GCTATGGCGCGAAACTAACATGTTCGACCAACCCCTGGTTTACGGCCTCGATGACCGGCCGCCTTTCGGCCGGCTGATCCTCTACGGCCTCCAGTGGACCCTCCTGACCCTGCCGATTCTGACCATCTCCACCAACCTGACGGCCGATTTCCTGGGCTACGACGGCCCCTATCGGGTCGCCCTGGGCCAGCGATTCTTCATCCTGATCGGGTTGACCATGCTCTGTCAGGGCTGGCTGGGCCATCGTCTTCCGCTCATCGACGGCCCGGCCGGGGCGTTGCTGTTGTGCCTGGCCGCCTTGGCCCCCTACGGCGAGGCCACCGTCCGCGGGGCGATGCTGGCCGGGGGCGTCGCCCTGGCTTTGACCGCCCACTTCAATCTGCTCAAAAGAATCGAGCCGCTCTTCACCGACAACGTCGTCGGAACGATCGTCCTGCTGATCGCCGTCACCCTGATGCCGTTCATGCTGCCCTTGGTTCTGGGCCGGGACTCGGTCCACCCGGCCGGCCAACCGGTGGTGGCGGCCCTGGCCCTGGGAGTGATGTTCCTCATCCCGGTCTTGAGCCACTGGCTGTCCGGGTTTCTCAAGACCCTGGCCGTGCTCTTGGGGTTGATCGCCGGCACGCTGGCCTTCGCCGCCGCCGGCCGGATCGAGGTCAGCGGTCTGGCCGAGGCGCCCTGGCTGTCGCTGCCCCTGCCTTGGCCGGCGGTGAGGCCGACCTTGAGCTGGGCCGGGGTCGTCTCCGGCGCGCTGGCCTACTTCATCGTCCTGGTCAACCTGATCGGCTCACTGGCCGCGGTCAGGGCGGTGGTCGGCGGTGGGGGAATGGCCGACCGGATCAGGCGCGGCTCGATCGTCACCGGCTGGGCCGGCGCGGCCAGCGGGCTGATGGGCGTCTACGGGCCGGTGCCCTACGCCTACTCGCCGGGCGTCATCCTGGCCACCGGCGTCGGCAGCCGCTGGGCCACGGTCACGGCCGGCGGCATCCTGTTGTTCCTGGGCTTCTGCCAGAAGTTGACCGCCCTGCTGTCGGTGGTGCCGGGGGCGGTGGTGGCGGCGACGCTGATCGCCGGCATGGCCGCCCAGGTCGGATCGGGCATCGGCATCTTGAACAACGGCGGCCGGACTCTCACCAGCCGGGACTACTTCATCATCGGCCTGCCGCTGCTCCTGGGGGCGCTATCCTCCATTTTGGGGTCCGAGTTCATCGACCTGCTGCCCGCCTGGCTGGGACCGTTGGCCGGCAACGGGTTGGTGGTCGGGTTGATCAGCCTGCTCTTGTTGGAGCACGTCCTGCTTCGGGACTAGCTCCCGGGTGAGCCGCCCGGCGCCGGAGTCGGCCGAGCAGTGAAGCGAGAGCCCCGGCGGCCCGAAAAGGCGACCGGCGGCCCGCGATTGAGCCGCCGGTCGCCGCCCCCTTCACTCCATCCTGTCGCTTCCGGATGGAGCCGGTTCGTCAAGTCATCGATTCAGCATTTCCAGGAAGGCCTCGACCCTGGTCTGGAGCTGGCCGGCGTCCTCCTGGCTGTAGTCGGTCTCCAGGCGCAGGGCGGGGATGCCCTGGTCCTTCAACTCCTGAACCAGCGGGATCGCTTCCATCTGGTAGGGCTGGCAGAACTGGAGACAGTAATGGATCACGCCCTGGGCGTCGTAAGCGGCGAACATCTCCTTGACGTGCTCCAGTCGGTCCGGATTGGGGGTGAACACGGCGCAGTCGATGGCGAAGTAGCGCTCGATGATCGCTTCCATCAGCCCGTCGAGCGTCTCGGCCGAGTCGTCAACCAGGTTGCGGGTCCCCCGTTCGCCGACGCAGGACTCCTCGCCGACGATAACCGCCCCGGCGCTTTCGACGATATGGGCCACCTTCCAGTTGGGTACGGCCATGGGGCAGCCGGAGACGATGAGTCGAGGCGCGCCCTTGGCGGTCGCTCCCTGTCCCTTGGCGACGCGCTCTTCCAGCTCGTCGCAAATCTTGTTGACCGCATCGGTGAAGCGGAGTGGATCGTCGTAGAAGTAGACCTGATTGATGAGAAGCGCGTCCAAACCGGAGATGGGGGCCGGGTCGTGCCGGCGGAGCCGATTCAGCCGGTGGATGGCCCGCCGTTTGTCGTTGACGATCCTGATGCCCTTCTTCAGCCGCTCGACGTCGATCTTCACCCCGGTGAGTTCCTCCACGGCCGCCAAGAAGCGCCGGTACTCGGCGGCCAAAAGGGCCTTGCCCTCGGCGGATTTCATCTGGGGCAGGTCCATGACGTAGAGGTTCGGCGTCAGCTTGGCCAGCGTCTCGTAGGACTTCTTCTTGCCGTCACAGGTGTTCTCGCCGACGACCATGTCGGCCGATTCGATGAAGGGGCAGACCCGGCCCAGCTTGAAGCCGAAGGCCGACTTGATCAGGGCGCAGGTGTTACGGGGGAGGTACTTCTCCACCTCGTCGACGGCGAAGTCGGCGCCGGTGCAAAGCCCGACCAGGGTGGCGTCGGCCGCCCGGACGATCTCCTCCGGCACGAAGACGCAGAAGGAGCCGATGACCTTCCGGCCCTTCTCCTTTTCCTCCAGAAGTTCCTTGATCCTCTCCCCGTGGACCTCGGACATGACGAAGTTGAAGTAGTCCATGCCCTTGGGGCGGTTTCGCTGGAACAGAAAGACCTCCCGGTAGCCTGTCCCCAGGGTCTTCAAAAGCTGGTCGTGGGCGTCCAGGTCGAGGCCCAGCCTTCGCCACATCTCCCGGTAGTCAAACGACATATCTTTCTCCCCGCTGTGTGGTGCTCGACGGATTCGCCGGCACTATATATCGCTGAATATGATTTGAAAAATAGGAAAGATCGATAAAACGAGCCGTCTCGAATCGGTCGGACGCCACCCCCGGCGAAACGAATCGCCCCCCGCCGGGGCAGGGGGCGAAGGACGGTCCGGCCGGGGCCGGGGTAGGTCAGCTCTTCAATTCCTCGATATCGGCGTAGAGGTCCAGCGATTCGGGATTGGCCAGGGCGTCCCGGTTGAGGACCGGCCGGCCGTGGATGATGTTGCGCACGGCCAGCTCGACCTTCTTGCCGGAGATGGTGTAGGGGATGTCGTCGATGGCGATGATCTTGGCCGGGACGTGGCGCGGGGTGGCGTTGGTCCGGATGGTGGTCTTGATCTCCTTGATCAGCTCCTCGGTGAGCTCGTGCCCCTCGGCCATCTTCACGAACAGGATGACCCTGACGTCGTTGTCCCACTCCTGGCCGATGACCAGCGAGTCGGCGATCTGGGACATGGTCTCCACCTGGCGGTAGATCTCGGCGGTGCCGATCCTGACCCCGCCGGGGTTCAGGGTGGCGTCGGAGCGGCCGTAGATGATGACCCCGCCGGTCGGGGAGATCTCGATGTAGTCGCCGTGATGCCAGACGTTGGGGTAGACGTCGAAGTAGGCGTCGTGGTACTTAGCCCCGTCCTCATCGTTCCAGAAATAGATCGGCATGGACGGGAAGGAGGCGGTGCAGACCAGCTCGCCCTTCTCGCCGATCAAGGGGTTGCCCTCGGCGTCGAAGGACTGGACCATCATCCCCAGGCCGCGGGCTTGGAGCTCGCCCGAGTAGACGGGCAGGGTCGGGTCGCCGCCGGCGAAACAGGAGATGATGTCGGTGCCGCCGGAGATGGACGACAGACAGACGTCGGCCTTGATGTCGCGGTAGACGTATTCGAAGCTCTCCGGGGCCAGGGGCGAGCCGGTGGAGGTGATGAGGCGCAAGGAGGTCAGGTCGAATTCCTCCCGGGGCTTGAGTCCGGCGTTCTCGATGGCGGCGATGTAGCGGGCCGAGGTGCCGAAGACGGTCATCTTCTCCTGTTCGGCCAAGCGCCACAGAATTTCCGGGCCGGGATAGAACGGCGAGCCGTCGAACAAAAGGAGCGTCGCTCCGGCCGTCAGCGACGAGACCAGCCAGTTCCACATCATCCAGCCGCAGGTGGTGAAGTAGAAGATGCGGTCGTCGCGCTTGAGATCGCAGTGGAGCCACAGCTCCTTGATGTGCTGGATCAGGGTGCCGCCCGCGCCGTGGACGATGCACTTGGGCACGCCGGTGGTGCCGGAGGAGTACATGATGTAGAGCGGGTGGTCGAAGGGCAACTGGACGAAGTCCGGCTCGGGCGCGCTCTCTTCGCCCAGGAAGTCCGACCACATGATCGCTCCCGGCAGGCGCGAGGCGTCGGGGGCGTCGGTGGTGTAGGGGACGACGATCACCTTCTCCACGCTGTCGATCTTCTCCAGGACGCCGGCGACGCGTTCCAGCGAGTCGTGGACCTTGCCGTTGTAGAAGTAGCCGTCGGCGGTAAACAGGACCTTGGGCTTTATCTGGCCGAAACGATCGAAGACGCCCTGGATGCCGAAGTCTGGCGAGCAGGAGGACCAGATCGCCCCCAGCGAGGTGGCGGCCAGCATGGCGACGATGGTTTGGGGCAGGTTGGGCATGAAGCCGACCACCCGATCGCCGACCTCGACGCCCATCTCCTTGAGCGCCCGGGAGGCCCGGCTGACCAGAGCGAATAGCTCGGCGTAGGAGTACCCCTGACGGGAGCCGTCCTCCCCCCAGAAGACGATCGCCGGGCGGTCGTCCCGATAGCGCAGCAGGTTTTCGGCGAAGTTGAGCTCGGCGCCGACAAACCACTTGGCGCCGGGCATCTTGTCCAGGTTTTCCCCGATTTTATCGTAATTTTTGGAATACTTGATCTCACCAAAGTCCCACATCGCCGCCCAGAAACTCTCCCGGTCGTCGATGGACCACTGGTACAACTCGTGGGAGTTGGCCAGGGAGATCTTGTAGCGTTTGTTGACCATCTCTCTGAAGGCGGTCATGTTGGTTTGGGCGACGAATTCGGGGCTGGGCGTCCAGAGGAGCTTGGGCATAGTCTGGCCTCCTGACCGTCTTTAGGGGCGTTGACCACGGGAAATGACTCGTTAAATGTAGCCCCAGGCGGGCGATCAGGTCAAGTGGGATTGGCCGCCGCTCCGGGCGGTTCGGGATGCCCGGGCCGGGGCCGAGCAGGCGAACGCTCTCAGGCCAACGTTTTGCTGAACACCTTCAGCCCGAACCGGTTCTCATAGAGGAACTCGCCCTTGACCTTGACCGCCCGGCCGTCTTCGTCCGGCGGCAGCAGGCTCAAAAGGACCGCGTTGCGCCTCGGCGAGAAGAAGAAGCGGTGGGCCTTGTAGCGCCGGCCGGCTCGCCGGCCCACGATCTGGCTGCCCTTGGCCCACCGGGCGGCCTTGTACATCAAGGAGTTGGGGATATTGGTGATCGGCGAGGCGATCCACTGGTCGATGCGGCGTTCGGCGTCGATATCGATGCGGACGTAGCCGCCGACGTGGACGTCGCCGCCGACGAGCACCGCCCGCTTGGCCCCGGGTGGATGGGCGGTCAGGAAGTCGGCCAGTCGGGCGATGATCGTGTCTCGGGTCAGGATGTTGAGCCGGAAGGGGAGCTGATCCCGAAGGTCGTCGTCCACCGCCTCGAAGTCGAAGAGTTTTTCCAGCCCCCTGAAGGCTGGCGCCAGCCTGTCGGCGACGAAGTCCAGCCGCCAGGGCTGGAAGAAGACCGGCGGCGTGGAGGTTACGACGATGAGCACTTCTGCCCGCCGACCGGCCTCGGCCGCCCAGGCCTCGAACCGCTCCATCTGATCCGCGCCGTAGGGGTGGAACTCGTCGGCCTGCCTGAAGCAGCGGTGCATCCGGTTGTCGAAGACGAAGAGCGAGGCCGGGCCGATGTCAATGGTGAACTGGAAGTCGTGTTCCGAATCGGGCGGCGGGTTGCCCAGGCTCTGGTACAGCCGGAAGGCCTCGGCGGCGGCCAGGAATTTTTCGTAAGCGCTGGTTTTGAACCGATCGCCGTCGAAATCGTGGACGTTGCAGCCCCAACCGTCGCGGATCTCGTGATCGTCCCAGATCATGTAGCCGGGCGCGAGGCGCATCAGCTCGGCCCAGAACGGGTGAGACCAGAAGCGGTCATAAACCTGGCCGTAGCTTCTGAGTCGGGCGGCGAACCGCTCCGCCTCGTCGGGCCAGGGGAGATACAGTTCGTCCTGCCAGAAGTCGTCGGCGTAGATCTGATCGCCGATGTAGAAGCCGGCGTCGGGGATGAGCTCCGGCCGCCGCTCCATCTCGGCCAGCAGCCGGCCGAGGAACCGGTTGCCGGCCTCGCCGTCCCAGCCGACGTGGAAGGGGTGGTTGCACGAGGCGAACAGGAGACGAGTGACTTCGCCCTCGGCCTTGGGAGTGGTGAAGCGCCACGATGTCGGCGTGGCGTTCAGCCGTTCGCCCGGCAGGTTGCGCCTAGTCAGCGGCCAGGCCCGGCCGTTTCGGTCCAACCGCGACAGGCGAAACTCGTACTCGGTTTCGGGCGTCAGCCCCTCGAAGACCCAGTGCCTGGTCCGCTCGTTCTCCCGGCCCAACTCCGCCTCCAGGGCGAGCGGCTCGCCGCCGGGCGGAAACAGCTCGGCCCGGTAGCGACCCGGTTCCGAGACCGCCGTGAAGACGGTCAGGCGGTCGGGCCGGGAGTGGCGCAGGAACGGCCCCAACCTGAGCGGCCGCCGGTTGAGCCGGGCCCGGGCGGTGATCAGCGAGGCGTCGCTTTCGACCTCGGCCGGCAGCTCAGCCAGGAACCGGGCGGTCAACTCCCACAGCTTGGCGACGTGCTTTTCGGTGACCAGATACTTGGTGTGGGCCGACAGCGGCCACAGGTAGCGGCGATGCCACTGTTCGTCCGGGTTGGCCAGCCGGGGGTGAAAGATCGGCCCGCCGATGACGTCGAAGAGATCGTAGATGTTGTACCAGCCGAGATCGAGATCGAGGTCGAAGTCCCGCTCGTAGTCGAAGTCTTTGTCGATGACCGGCATGGCCCACAGCGGTCCGCCCAGGACCACCCAGCCCAACGGCACGCCGGCCCGGCGAAGCTGGCGCTTGAGTTGATCCAGGGCGAAGACGGCGCCCAGGCTGTGACTGACGATGACCAGCGACCGGGGCCGGTCCACGGCCAGGATGTCGGTCAAGACCCGGTTGAAGCGCTGGTTTATCGCCGCCCGGACCTCGACGTCGTCCAGGCGGGTGATGTCCTCGAGGTATTCCATCAGTCCGCCGGCGATCTTGCTGGTCAGGCCGTACTGGTAGAAGCCAAAAAGGCAGACGAGCCCGTGGAGACAGGCCGCGATCAGGCCGGCCAGAGCGCCCAGCATGATGCCCAGACCCAGAAAGGCCAGCCTCGAGTAGAGCCAAAACCCCTTCCACCAACCGACCCCCGGCGGGACCAGGCGGCCGTAGTGGGCGGAAAAGAGCTTTTGGGCCAACCAGCCTAAAATGCGTAAGAATTCGATCGGGCTGGGCGTAACGCCGCCGTCCAGGTCGGCCCAGAAAAACTCGCGGAGCCGGACCCGCACCCCGTTACCCGGCGAGGTTGCGGCGTTGGGATCGACGGGTTTGAGCAGCAGGTCGAAGCCTCGATCCAGGCTGGCCCTGGCCCCGACCGGTCGCGTGGTCACCTCGGCCTGGGTTCTTAAGCGTCGATTGAGGAAGTCGAACAACCCGGCCTGGAAAGCCTCCAGTTCGGACCACCGTTCCTGGTTGCCCACCCCGTGGGCGATGACCATCACGCAGTCGGGACGTCCCGGGCCTCCACCACGTCCGCCGGCCATGTTCCACCTCCAGATCGCCGCCGGTTTGGCCGCTCATCGAATTGTGATACAATGATTGCGTTCGATTAATAGTCGGCCGAGCGACAATTCGAGTCAAGGCCGCCGAATGACGATTATACTTTTTCCTTGCCTTGGCTCGCAAAAACGGGTAATGTTTGCCTCCGTTCGCCCGACGGGTGAAGATCAATCTCTCGGCCGAGGGCCGGTCCGCTTGCCGAAGGCTTTCAAGCGGATAGTAAAGGGGGTGTTGGCTATAATCACCGTCAAGGTTGAAGGCAACAACGTCAACCAGGCGATCAAGAAGCTGAAGAAGAAGATGGAGCGGGAGGGCTTCTTCCGCGAGATCAAGAAGCGCCGTTACTATGAGAAGCCTTCCGAGAAGCGGCGTCGGCAGCAGATGGAGTCGCTGAGGCGTTTGCGCAAGAAGATGAAGCGCCGTCGCAGCGCCTGAGCCGGCCAAGTCGCCGAAAACACCCCGAAGATAGTCTGATCGGCCCGGCCCGGAAGAAGCCCGCCAGCGGCTTTCCGCGGCCGGCCTTTTATGTCGAGGACGCGTCCGAGCCCGCCGGAAAAAGGCTGCCGGCGCTCGACGACGGCTTGACTTCTGCCCGGCGATTGCTGATTATACCTTGGTCTCAAGCCAATTCAGGGTTTATGTGATGTCGCGACCAGCCAAGATTACCAAGACCCGCAATATCGGCATTGCCGCGCACATCGACGCCGGCAAGACGACTCTGACCGAGCGGATTCTCTATTACACCGGCCGGACCTACAAGATCGGCGAGGTCCATGACGGCGAGGCGGTCATGGACTGGATGGAGGAGGAGCAGGAGCGGGGCATCACCATTACCTCGGCGGTGACCACCTGTCACTGGAGCGGGGTGGACATCAACATCATCGACACCCCCGGCCACGTCGATTTCACCATCGAGGTCGAGCGCTCGCTGAGGGTGTTGGACGGAGCGGTGGCCGTGTTCTGCGCCGTGGGCGGGGTGGAACCCCAGAGCGAGACGGTCTGGATGCAGGCCGACAAATACCGCGTCCCCCGGCTGGCCTTCGTCAACAAGATGGACCGCATCGGAGCCGATTTCACAGCGGTGGTCCAGCAGATCAAAGACCGGTTGGGGGCCAACCCGCTGGTGGTCGCCCTGCCTTACGGGGCCGAGGACGAGTTTACGGGCACCATCGATCTGATCCGGCAGAAGCTTTTGACCTACGACGCCGACAGCCTGGGCGCGGAGGTGATCGAGCAGGAGATTCCGGACGACGCGGCCGAGATCGCCGCCGCGGCCAGGGAGGAGTTGCTGGAGCGGGTGGCCGAGACCGACGAGGCTCTGCTGGAGGCCTACCTGGAGGGCGAGGAGCTCAAGGTCGGGGATATCAAGGCCGCCATCCGGCGGGCGACCCTGGCCAACGAGCTGGTGCCCGTCTTCTGCGGCTCGGCCTTGCGCAACAAAGGCGTCCAGCCCTTGTTGGACGGGGTGGTCGACTACCTGCCCTCGCCGGTGGATCTGCCGCCGATCAAGGGCCGGAGTCCAATCGACGGCGCGGAACTGGAGCGGCCCAGCGACCCCAAGGAACCCCTGGCCGGATTGGTCTTCAAAATCCACATGGAGGGCGGTCGCAAGCTGAGCTACGTGCGCATCTACTCCGGTAGTCTCAAGGTCGGCCAGGCGGTCTACAACCCCCGCCTGGGAGCGGCGGAGAAGGTGGCCCGGGTGCTCAAGATGCACGCCAACAAGCGCGAGCGGATGGAGTCGGCCTCGGCCGGCGACATCGTGGCCGTGCTGGGGCTCAAGGGCAGCTCCACCGGCGACACCATCTGCCCCAAGGATCAGCAGATCGTCTTAGAGGCCATCGACGCCTACAAGCCGGTCATCTCGGTGGCGGTGGAGCCCAAATCGTCGGCCGATCAGGACAAGATCCTGGAGGCGCTGGGCAATCTGGTCGAGGAGGACCCGACCTTCCAGGTCAAAATCGACGAGGAGACCGGCCAGATCGTGCTTTCAGGCATGGGCGAGCTTCACCTGGAGGTCATCGTCCACCGCCTTGAGCGGGAGTACAACCTGGCCGTCAACGTCGGCCGGCCCCAGGTGGTCTACCGGGAGACCATCACCCGGCCGGCCGAGGCGACCGAGGTCTTCGATCGGGACATCGCCGGGGCGCGCCAGTTCGCCGGGGTCAGCCTGGCCCTCGCTCCCTTGGATCGCGGCCGGGGAGTCACCTTCAGCGCCCGGAGCGAGGCGACGGCGCTTCTGGACGACGAGTTGTTGGAGGCCGTCCACCGGGCGGCGGTGGAGTCGCTGGGGGCCGGCGCGGTGTTGGGCTACCCGGTGGTGGACGTCGGGATCGAATTGACCGGCGTCCAGGTCAAGGAGACGTCGACCGATTTGGCCTTCAAGGCGGCGGCCGGCATGGCCGTCCGCAAGGCTCTGGAGGCCGGCGCACCGGCGCTTTTGGAGCCGGTCATGGACGTCGAGATCATCGTTCCAGAGGAGTTTCTGGGCGACGTCATCGGCGATCTGAACGCCCGCGGCGGTCGCGTCGAGGAACTGGACGACAAGGGGCGGGTCAAGCTCGTCAAGGCCGTCGCCCCGCTGTCCAAGATGTTCGGCTACGCCACCGCGCTCCGCTCGGCCTCCCAGGGGCGGGGCGTGTTCACCATGCAGTTCTCCCATTACGACCTCACCGCTTAGCCTTGTTAATCGCCGGTCGATCGCTTACAATAATAAGGATGGCCAACGTACTGCTGATAGACGACGAGCCGCTGGTCCGCAAGGTCGGCCTGGATATGCTCGAGGCGCTGGGACACACCGCCGTCGCCGCCGCCGACGGCCGGGAGGGCATTGATCTGTTCAGCAGCCGGTCCGACGAGTTCGATGCGGTCATCATCGACCTGATCCTGCCGGACATGGAGGGCGAAGAGGTATTCAAAGAAGTCCGGCGGATCAACCCGGCCGTCCAGGTGATCCTTTCCTCGGGCTACCCGGCCGGCGAGGACGTCCAGCAGCTCCTCGATGAAGGCAACGCCGCCTTCGTCCAGAAGCCCTACCGCCTGGCCGACCTCTCCCAGGCCTTAGAGAGCCGGGTCGAGAACTGAACCATCTCTTGCCCGTCCTGCGGTCAGGCGCGGCCGCGGGTTTTTCTGAACCCAGACCTTGATCCGCCAAACGGCGCACCGAGCCTCACGCCCGGCGCCCGAGCGCCCGCCTCGGCCGGCGAGGGTGCGTCTCGCTGTCCGCGCCGGTGTCGGTCAACCTTATCCGGAACGCCGCTCTTTGAGATCGAGGGCCATGAACCGTTCGGCCCTGGGGTTGGAGTTGTAGTCCTCGATGTCGGCGAAGCCGAATTGCTCGTAGAGCCGGTTGGCCGCGGTCAGGTCCAGGCGGGTGTCCAGGACCAGCCGGGTCAGATCCAGCCTTCGGGCCAACTCGATGGCCGCGGCCAGAAGGGCCCGGCCCAGGCCTCGGCCCCGGACGGGCGGGGCGAGATACATCCGCTTGAGCTCGCCGACGCCGGCCTCGATGACCCGAAGCCCCAGGCAGCCCACCGCCTCATCGCCGCTCCTAACCAGAATCAACCCGCCCGACTCATAGCCGCGGACGGGATCGACCACGTCGCTATCCAGATTGTCAGGGTCGAGGTCGAGGCCCAGCTCGGCCAGATAATCGATCGCCAGAGCCTTGGCCGCCTCGGCGTCGGCCGGACCGGCCAGGCAGAAGGTGTAGCCGGGCGGCGCTTGGGGCGGGGTCCAGTGTTTCACGGGCGGCATCCGGTCTATTCTTTCTTCAGCCTGTCATAGATGGTGGCCAACAAGGCCCGGGCCTCGGCGTGGTCGGGGTTGAGCTGGAGAGCCTGTTTCAGCCGGGCCGCGGCCTGGGGCAAGTCCCCTTTGTCGAAGTAGGTCCGGGCCATGTTGTAGTAGAGGTTCTCGTCCTTGGGATCCATGGCCAAGGCCCTGAGATAAGCGGTTTCGGCCTGGTCGTAGAACCCCTTTTCGCGCATGGTGATGGCGAAACGATTGAAGATGTGTTTGTTCTTTTCCTCGTAGAGTTCGTCGAACTCGGCCACCTTGTCGAATATCTCCCGGGCGCTCTCGGCGTCGCCCAGGCCGATCAGGGCCTCGCCCTTGCCCAAGTGGGCGTCGAGGTTGCGTTTGTCCACCCTGATGACCTGGTCGAACTCGTACTCGGCCGAGTGGAACTCCTTTTTATCCAGGTGTTCGCGGCCCTGGGCCAACTGCTTCTCGATGGCTTTCTGTTGGGGCGTCTTGCGGGTGGCGAAGAAGTCGGGCACGAACTCGTACTCGGCTTCGAGTTCGTCCATGTCCACCACCTCGATCAACCCCGTCGGCTGGTCGTTCATGTCCAACAGGTTCAGCTTGACCCTGCCGTCGGCCATGGGCTGGGCTTCGTAGTAGGTCTCCGAATCGGCGGTCCGGGCGGTTTCGTGGACGCCCAGCTTCAGCTTGGAGCGACGGACGTAAATCAACCTGGCCTGGTTGTCGGCGTCTGACATGGGACCTCCCTCGGGTCGTGAAGTGGGATATCATTATTAGCATGCCGCCATTTTGGAGGCAACGCCCGGCCGGCTCCCCTGAAGCCGGGCCGAATATTTGTCTTTGCGTCGCGGGCTAGTTGTGGTGTATTTGGGCCTGGAGGTCCGCCATGCTCACCGGGAAGAGTTCGGTGCGAGCGGGGAGCAGCCCCTCCAGCGCCGCCTACAAGATCATCGACCCCGCCCGGTACGAGGCCTGGGGGATAGAGCCGGCCGATGTGCTGGTGGGCACCGTCGCCTCGGAAAACCACCCCGGCTACCTTCTCTCCCGTTACGGCGGCAACGCCTTCGGGTTGGGCCTGTTCGAGCAGGCCGGCCGGCTGGGAGAGGAGGAGGCCCGACTCCTGGCCGGGCTCGACCTGGACGATCCCCAGACGGTGGCCGCCCAGGCCGCCAAGATCAACGCCATCTACGAGCGGTTGGGGCTCTTCGTTCGTTACTCCCGCCGGGGCAAACCCTTCTACCTCATCCCTTTGGCCTGGCTGGCCCATTCCAACGCCGAGGTCCAGGATCGGGCCGACATCGTCGAAGCCGAGATCAGGGCCTATCAGCGGGAGCAGTTCAAGGAACACCTGTCGATCATCATCCTCTGCCCACCGGGAGACCTCTTGGCGGCCGAACTTCTGTGGCGTTTCTCCGGCCACCGGGTGGTGCCGGTGAGCAACCCGGCCGAGATCCGCCAAACCAAGGGCCCCTTCGACCTGGCCCTCATCCTCCAGGACCTGGCCCCGTTTCTGATCAGCCGCCCGCCGGTCGACTTGGGCGGGAGTAGGCCGCGCAAGAAGACCATCTTCAATCTGTCCCAATACCTGACCGGCAAGCTCTACGATCTCCTCTCCTCCGCCGGCCGGTTGATCATGATCGCCCCCCGCCAGAGCTTGGCCGAGGCCGGCTCGGTCAACGTCGTCTTCCCCTCCGAGGCGGAGCTGAGGAACTTTCTCATCTTCTCCCACGTCTTCAAGACCGAGCGGCGCTACCGAGCGCCCGAATCGGGCCAACGCCTGGAGGTCGCCCTGGCCGATCTCTACGCCTTTTTGACCCGGGAGGTCATCTATCGCCGGACCCTGGAGCGGCTGACCAAGGGCCGCCCCCCGGCCGATTTGAGTCTCGAGGAGGTAGACCGGTTGCCGTACCTGGAGGCGTCGCCCAAAGGACGTCCCTTTCCGGATCAGCGCTTCTACTGGACCCGGTTCCTGGAGCCGTTTTTCGAGGCCCGTTTCTTCGATTACCGGCGACTTGAGCGGACCGAGGAGCTGTGGCGGGAGAGCCTGGGCCTTGAGGAGAGTCTGCCCCCCACCGAGCTGGTCTTCGCCGGCGACAAGCGCCGGCCCAAGGTTTCGCTGGCCGAGATGGAGGCGGAGGCGTCCAGTCGCGGCCTGAGCGGCTGCCCGCTGCCCCTGGTGGCCCCGTATAAAGATTCGTTCGCCTATCTGCTCAAGGTTATCGGAATCCTGGAGAGGATCAAGAACCTCAACTTCTCCGACCTGCCGTCCCTGGAGCGGGCCCGGCTCTCCACCCCGTTCCAGTTCAAAGGGCCCTACGCCGGTTTCTTCAAAGACATTCTCGCCCTGACCAAAGCCGCCTCCAAGCTGAACCAATTGGCCGAAAGCCTCAATCCCCAGGGGATGGACGGCGAGCGGACGCCGGTCCTGAACAACCTGGAGAAGATGTCGCTGCTGGGCGTCGCCCCGGAGATACTCCGGGAACTGTTCCTGATCGTGGTCGGCCACTCGGCCATCGGCCGGGTCACCTTGGGCAAGGTGCCGGAGCGCTCGCTCATCCGACTCACCAGGACGTTGAGCGGCCTGGACCGGGAGGAGGTGGTCAATACGCTCAGGGTGATCCGCCTGATGAGCGTGGCCGAGATGGCCGCCCTCCGGGACGGGGCGCTTCCCCAGGCCCAGGCCGGAGAGGTGTTCACCCTGGCCGAAAAGGTGATCCGAATCGCCTCCGACCCCGAACTCAACTGGGAACGGCTCCAGGAGGACCAGATCATCGAGGCCGGCGGGGCGACCAACTGGACCGTGCGCCGCCTCTTGAAACTCTTCGGCCTCTTCGAGCACACCGGCGACTGGATGGAGCTTCTCTCCCACGGAGATTACGAGAAAGAGATTCGGGCCGGCTTCGATGACGAGCGGCTGGCCAAGATCGAGGCGGTCATCGAAGTGGCCAAGGTGGTCAGGCGGTTCAAGGAGCGCTTCGAGGCCACGCCCAGCTTTGAACGGCCCTACTTCTTCAAGCGCATCCTCGACTTCGAGTTTCACGGCACCGCCCGCCTGCTGCCGGCCTTGGGCCCGCGGGAGGGCTTCAAGCTGCTGTGGATGGTGGTCAATCTGTCGCCGACCATCCGGGTCAACTTCAACCCGTTGCTCACCGGCCCGCCCGAGCAGAGCTTCGAGCAGCGGGTGGCGACCATCCGGGATGTTCTGGCCGGCCTGAGCATGGAGGACCTGGCCCCGGAGCATCTGGTCGAGGCGGCCGAGGACCTTACTCCGGGTCGCCCCGTCTTCGTCCGCCACGCCGGGGTGGCGATGAGGCTCGACGCCGAGTCCGGCGTTCTGGAGGTTTCACTGGTTCAGGTCGGCTCCGCTCTCAAGCGATTGGACGAACTGGCCGCCGCGGCCGAGGGCAAGCCCATCTCCGCCTTGGCCCGGGCCGATTTGGTGGAGATGGACCTCCTCTTCGGCCGGCTCGAGGACTACGCCCGGTTCATGAGGCGACGCCCCCTGGAGGAGTTCACCCGTTCCGAGGACCAGCGCCGTCTGATCTCGGACCGGCTGGCCGAGTTCGACCGCGTCTCCGGCCGGCTGGTCCAGGTCCTCTCCGGCCGGCTGTTCAAACCGGAGTTCATCCACGACCACCTGACCCGTCTTCGGGAGCATGCTCCGCGCCTTTTCAACCGGCTGGTGCCGGAACTGGCCGAGATGGACCGGCTGCCGCCCGCCCATCCCGACTACCTGGGCCCGAGCATGCTCTCCTATTTCTTGCGCTCGGCCTCCAAGTTCCAGGCCCTGGTCACGGGCAACGTCGAGGGTTTCCAGGACAAGAATCTGCTCCATCTCTTGGCCCTCCAGGAGTTCGGCGTCGAGGCGGCCGGCGGGGTGGGCGTCACCTCCGAGCAGGTCGGCTTGCTGCTCGACATCGTCGATCGCCTGGGCGGCCGCCGCTATTTGCTCCGGGCGGTGGGGTTGGCCCTGGTCTTCCAGGACATCGGCCGCCTGCCCAGCCTGATAGAGCGTTACGCCGACGAGATCGACTTCACCGACCACGGCCTGGCCTCGGCCCGGATAATGTTCCGGGCGGCCATCCTGGACCGCTACCCCCTGACCCCCAAAGCCAAGGAGACGGCCGCCTTCCTGGTCGGCCTCCACGGCCTGCTGGGCCGGGTGGTCAGGGGGGAGGCGCCCATCGTCGCCCTGGCCGCGGTGACGGACCGGCGCGACCCTGATCTCTTCGACGCCTTCTTCCTCCAAAACGTCATCACCCTGACTTCGGTCAGGGAGTGGAGCCTGACCGAAGACCTGTTCAATGCCCTGGAGTGGACCCGCAACCAGGCCCTGGCCGTGGCCGAGGGCCGGCGGACCTGGCTTGAGGTGGCGACCTCCTGGCGGCGAACGGCGGCCACGCTGCCGGCCGCCCTTGAGAAGGCCCTGGCCGCCGAGACGCCGCCGACGCCGGCCCGGTTCGGCCGGTTGCGGCAGGCCCTCTACGACGAGCTGAGCCCGGCCGAGCTGACCGAGGGCGAACGGACGGCGGCCGGTTTGGAGCGCCTCTATCGCCTCCGGGGGTTGTGGTATCTGACCTTCGAAGCGGTGGCCCTTTTCCGCCTCAAGGCGCCCATGGCCTACATCCGCCGGCTCTTGGCCCTCTCCAGCCTGGGCGAGGCCAGCCTGGAACGGGCCTTGTTCGAGGCGGTCCGGCTGGAGACCGAGGCGCTGGCCCTCATCCCCCAAGAGGCCAGGCGCTATCTCATCGAGCGGCTCTCCGACATCGTTCGACCGGTCACCCTGGCCGGCTTTCCGTACCTGAGCGAGTTCCTCGGTCCGGTCAACCGGCTCAAAGCGGCGTTGATAGGCCTGAAGGCGGCCGAGCTGATCGACAACGGCCGGCCGATCCCGGTCACGGTCAGCTTTCGGGAACTGGAAGACATCGTCAGCGAACGCTACGAGTTCATCAACGACGCCCTGGCCGGAATCGACATCCAGGCCCTGATGAGCGACCGTCGCGTCCTTGAATCGCTGTTTACCGCCCAGGAAGGCGTTCGGCTGGAGGTGAATCCGGCCCGGCGCGTGGTCTCGGTCGGCTTCGCCGATCCCTTGAAGCCGGAGAGATTCAGGGAACGGGCGGCGGCCATCGACGACATCGAGGAGCTGGAGAGGTTCTATCTGGACCGCCTCTTGGAACTCCAGGACCGGCCGGAGAACACCCGGCCCCTCCAAAGGGAGGCCAAAGAGGTTTTCGAGACCCGGTTGAAGACGCTGCTGGCCGAGGAGACGGACAGGATCATCGAGTCGCTCTTGGCCCAGGACAGTCTGGAGTCTCTCTTCGAGCTCTACGACCAGGCCGTGCGTAACACCAGCCACACCTTCACCGAGATACAGCTCGGCCGGATGTCATCCGCCTTCGAGGTCAGGAAGGCCCAACTCCGCCAGCGATTGGAGGAGGACATCCGCTCCCGGTTGGAGGCGGCGGTTTCGACCGAGGATCTCGACGACCTGTGGCGGGCGATAAAGGGGGATTTGATCAAGAAGCACGACCTCATCGGCCGCCAGTTGGAGCGACGCATCGGGCGGATGTTCGACGTCCGCCGTCGGCGCCTGGAAGACGAGCGTTTGTTTTAACCGGCTTGCACTTCAAGATCGACGGGAAAGGAGACCGATGGCCAAGCACAGCCACAACTTTGTCGAGGACTACGACGGTCTGTTGGGCTTCGGTATGGACCGGGAACTGGACGAGATCACGGTCAAGATTTATCTGCAGAAATTCAGCGACGACGATCACCTGAGAACCATCATTCCCCGGATGAGCGACGCGGAACTGGAGGAGGTGTTCAACCTGCTGTCCCGGCTGCTGCACAAGCACTTGGAGGAAGAGGAGTATCACGAGCTGTTTTTGAAATGAGGGGGTTATAGCCTGGGTTGCTCCCCAAATAGAGTGGGCACAGGATTGGTCGTGTAGAGGTAACGAC
>CAZWLY010000005.1:0-252279 GCA_964634465.1 uncultured Thermodesulfobacteriota bacterium
TTAAACCACATGCTCCACCGCTTGTGCGGGCCCCCGTCAATTCCTTTGAGTTTCAACCTTGCGGCCGTACTCCCCAGGCGGAGAACTTAATGCGTTAGCTACGGCACAGCAGGGGTCAATACCCGCTACACCTAGTTCTCACCGTTTACGGCGTGGACTACCAGGGTATCTAATCCTGTTTGCTCCCCACGCTTTCGCGCCTCAGCGTCAGTATCGGTCCAGGAAGCCGCCTTCGCCACCGGTGTTCCTCCGAATATCTACGAATTTCACCTCTACACTCGGAATTCCGCTTCCCTCTCCCGTACTCAAGAAAGGCAGTATCAAATGCACTTCCTGGGTTGAGCCCAGGGATTTCACATCTGACTTACCTAACCGCCTACGCGCCCTTTACGCCCAGTAATTCCGAACAACGCTGGCACCCTCCGTATTACCGCGGCTGCTGGCACGGAGTTGGCCGGTGCTTCCTCCAGTGGTACCGTCAAGCAATTAGGCTATTAACCTAAATGCCGTTCTTCCCACTTGACAGGGCTTTACGACCCGAAGGCCTTCATCACCCACGCGGCGTCGCTGCGTCAGGGTTTCCCCCATTGCGCAAGATTCCTCACTGCTGCCTCCCGTAGGAGTCTGGACCGTGTTCCAGTTCCAGTGTGGCTGGTCGTCCTCTCAGACCAGCTACCCATCGTCGCCTTGGTAGGCCGTTACCCTACCAACAAGCTAATGGGACGCGAGCCCGCCCCCAAGCGCCAGCTTTCATGAAGAGGCAAGCTTTTACCCCGAACCCCGAGGGATTCGTGGTCTTATCCGGTATTAGCACCGCTTTCGCGATGTTATCCCGGTCTTGGGGATAGGTTACTCACGCGTTACTCACCCGTGCGCCGCTTTACTAACAGACCCGAAGGTCCGCGTTCTCGCTCGACTTGCATGTGTTAGGCGCGCCGCCAGCGTTAGTTCTGAGCCAGGATCAAACTCTCCAGTTTGAAACATTTCAAGTCAGCGAACTGACTTGGTTTTTTTAAGTCCAATGGACTTAGAGGCCCGTATACAACACTCTTGGTCCGCTATTTAGTTTTCAAAGATCCACTTAAAGATCCACTTCTTGGAGCGCCATGGCTCCAAAGTTACTCTAACCGACCACCCTCATATTGTCAAGAGCCTGGTTAGCCTCATCGGCTCTTTAGGCGTCGGCGAGCTGTCAAAAAACATGGCCCCTTTGGGCCAGCCCTTCGGGTTCCCCCGTCGAGCAAGGGGGTTATACGGAATTGAGCCGCCGTGGTCAAGGAAAAAATTTAAAAAAAGTTCGATTCCATATCCCACCATGATTACAGTAAAAAATAATGCCCCAAGCCGGCCGGACGCACATTTTTCGGTCCAGCGCCCCTCGAAAAGTCTTGAGAGGCGCCTTTTGAGCCATCGGACCCGATCCCAAGCGGCGCATCTTTCCCCAGGGGGGCGGTTCGAGATCGGCGGCCGCCCCTCTCCCCTGTCTAGACAAGCCGACGGCCCGATTGACAAAGAGTCAACCTGGCGCTAATACGTAATTTTACCGATTTGAAGCCTCCTCGCTCGAATCACGGACAAGACGAGGCGACCGGATGTCCCTCAGGTCGAAGATCATGATCATCCTGGCCGTGTTGGCGGCCATTCTCGTCGGGCTGAACTACGCCGTCCAGGCGTTTATCGTCTGGCCGAACTTCGCGGCGCTGGAACGAGACGAAGCCCAAAAGGACATGAATCGCGTCCTGGAGGCGTTGCGTAACGAAATTCAATACTTGGATCTCTTGTGTCACGACTGGGCCTCCTGGGACGACACCTACCGATTCGTGATCTCGCCCAACCGGGCCTACACCGACGCCAACCTGGTCGACGAATCGCTGATCGACAACCGGCTCAACGCGCTCTACATAATCAACCACAAAAGCGAAGTGGTTTGGGGACGAACGATCGACCTGAAAACGAAAAAGGAAATCCACCTGCCGAGCCTGCCCACCAGCGATTGGTCGTCGTCCCATTTCCTGCTCAGGCACGATTCCTTAGCCAAGGGAATCACCGGCGTCGTGAACACCGCCAAGGGGCCGATGATGGTCGCCTCCCGGCCGATTCTGACCAGCCAGAACCGGGGACCGTCCCGGGGCAGCCTGATCATGGGCCGCTTCCTCGGGGCGGAGGTGGTCGCCGGTCTGTCCAAGCGAACCAGAGTCGCCTTTGAGATCGCGGCCCTGGCCTCGGCCAACCTGCCGGAGTCGGAACGCTTCGCCCTGACCCGAAACCGGGAGGCGCAACGCCTGGTCTTTCGGCCGGTGAACGACGAATTGCTGGAAGTCTACGCCGCCTTCCCCACCCTCGACGGCGCCCCGCCGCTTCTGATCAAAGCCGACATCCCCCGCCGCATCACGGCCAAAGGCCGGCGAGCCGCCCGGATCGCCACCCTGGCCGTGGTCGCCGTGGCGGCCGTGGCGGTGATCATCGTCGTCGTCCTGATCCAATCCCTGGTGCTGAAACCGATCAAGACCCTGACCGACCACGTCGTGGCCATCGGGCGCAGCGACGATCTGTCGGCCCGGTTGGCGCTCAAACGCAGCGACGAGATCGGCGCCTTGGCCCGGGAGTTCGACAACATGGTCATCCAGCTCTTCCAGGCCAGGCAGAAGCTGGTCGAGATGTCCTATCTGGACTGGCTGACCGGCGTGCCCAACCGTCGCTACTTCGACGAGGTGCTGCTCCGGGAGTGGAAGCGGGCGGCCAGGGAGGCCCGTCCCATCTCGCTGGTGATGATCGACGTCGATCGCTTCAAGGAGTTCAACGACACCTACGGCCACCAGGCCGGCGACGAGTGCCTGATCAAAGTCGCCAAGGCCTTCGGCGGGGCGCTGCACCGGCCGGTCGACTTCGTGGCCCGCTACGGCGGCGAGGAATTCGTGGCGCTCCTGCCCAACACCGATCTGGAAGGAGCCTTGAGCGTGAGCCGGGAGGTCCAGACGGCCATCAAGGAGCTGGCCATCCCCCACGAGTCCTCGGAGGTCGATCCTTACGTAACCGTCAGCCTCGGCGTGACCAGCGTCATCCCCACCGAACAGATCCAACCCACGGCGCTGGTCACCATGGCCGACAACGCGTTGTATCAAGCCAAGCGCCGGGGCCGCAACCAGATCGTCTGGGCCGGCCAGTACGAGGGCCGGCCGATGCCGGAGAACGGCGAACGGGAAGAATAGGTCCCACTCAAAGATTGCTGGCCTTGGCGGGCGTGAGGCGCTATGCTCACCGACGCGATGCCTGAACCCCGACCGAGCAACCTGCCCGCCGTTCGCTACGTCTTTGAAGACCCCCTCGTCCCAGCCAGACTGATCCGGCGCTACAAGCGTTTCCTGGCCGACGTGGAGCTGGACGACGGCCGGATCGAGACCGTTCACTGCCCCAACTCGGGTTCGATGTTGACCTGCCTCGAAGAAGACGCGCCGGTCTACCTCTCCCCGGCCAAGAACCCCAACCGCAAGACAAAATACACCTGGGAGATGATCTTCATCGATCACGGCTGGGTCGGCATCAACACCTTGATCCCCAACCTGCTCGTCACCCGGGCGGCCGAGCTCGAGGCCTTGGCCGTGTTCGAGGGTGCGACGAGCGTTCGCCGCGAGGTCCGAATCAACGCTCACACCAGGATCGACCTTCTCGTCCAACTACCCGGCGAAGCGATGTACGTCGAAGTGAAAAACGTCACCCTGGTCAAAGACGGCCGGGCCAGCTTTCCGGACGCGGTCACCACAAGGGGCCAAAAGCACGTCGCCGAACTGACCGAGCTGGTCAAAGCCGGCGGCTCGGCCGGATTGGTCTACGTCGTCCAGCGCAGCGACGCCGAGGTCTTCGGCCCGGCCGGAGATATAGACCCGGAGTACGCCCGCCTCTTCGGCCGGGCCCAAAAAGAGGGCCTGGCCATAACCGCCATAGAAGCCGAAGTCGGCCCGAGCGAGATTCGGTTCAGACGTGAGTTGCCGGTCGAGTTCTAAGGGTGAGGGAAGGGAAAAGGAAAGGTTTTCTTGGGGGACATTGGCCCGCTAACCCGAGGCGGTCATTGAAAATCGGCAAAGGGGCCCTCTCCCGCCCCGATTTGGCGCCGACCAGAGAATCGCCGCCCGGCTCGGCCCTCCGCCCGCCCCGCCGCCACCGTGCTCTACCGGGGCCCTGCCTTTTTTCGCCCTTTGCACTGGACGGGCGCGGCCGGTTCCAGCGGGTCGGAAACGGGTCAGGATTCAAAAAGGATGATGATGGCCTCGCCTGGGGAAAATCGAACCTGAATCTGATCATCGGTTCGATAGACGATTTCATGAGGGGCGATGAGAAACTTGCCCGAGGTGCAATCCGGCCGGAACTCTCCTCCACCGCCGACGCTTTCCTGCCATCGTCCAGACCACGTCTGATCTCCGAGAATCATGAGCCCTCTTCTCATGAACCGCCTCCCGGGATCGGTTCCCGCCGCGCCTGAGGACGTAGTACGCCCGACGTAAACAGGCGCCCCCGAATCAGATTCCCCGCTTCCGCTTGGGGAAAAATCAGAGTTCCCTTCGGCCACCTCCGCCGACCGCCGCCGCATCACCAGCCACCCGTTTTCGGGCAACCCGAGGCGAGGGTAAGCGATCCAACCTCCCCACAAGGCCGGCACGCCGCCCGAAAAGAGCCGAGCCCGATCTCTTCCGCGACTCACCGCCTTGTTTCTCGCCGTCAAGAAGGGGCGCCGGCAACGAGGCCTGCCAGCGGCCCGTTATCTTTAGAAGCGGCGCGACCTTCCCTTCTTGATGACTGGGCGAGCATACTACCATAACGCGAGAGCTTTGTGAACATTTTATGAACTCTTAGTGCCTGTTTTGGCGCAAATTGAATTAATATTGAGCGCTTGGCTCAATTAGGATTCAGGGTACAATTCGGCATACCTTGGGGGGCTGGTCGGGTGAAACCCGAGGTGAGGGAAAGTGTGTGCCTATGGGGACCCTGGACGAACAAAGAGTCAGGAAAGAGGTCGCGTCCAAGGTCAGGCTCTATCGACGCCTGCGGGGTTGGAGCCAGTTGCAACTGGCGGAGTTCCTGGAGGTGTCCCTCTCTACGGTCAGGCGGCTCGAATCCGAGGCCAAAAGCGTCGACTACATGAAGTACGTAATCAGGCTGGCCGACGACTCGCCGTTCCTCAGCCCGCTACTGTTCATCGATCCCGGCACCAGCCGCGAGCACTTCTTGGAGTGTCTGAAAAAGAGCCTGGGTTGGACCGACCAGATCGCTCACCTTGCCGCAGCCGAGGACAGGCGAGCCGGTGAAGCGGAATATGTTTCGCGCGAGCATGAAGACAAAGACGGCGTCGAAGACGAGTATCTTTTGGAAAATACTTTGAAAGTCTACAGCACCGAGAGTATCTCCAAGATCTTTGAGCGATTCAAGGGAAGCTATTACCTCTACATGCATTGGGAGAAGCAGAAAAAGGGATGCGACGTCTTCAGAAGCCTGATCCACATTCACGCCTTCAACCGCGAGGCGCGACTGATCAAGGTGAACTGGGAGGCCGCCGCTCTGGATCCTGACTGGGATTTCCAGGGCTGGTTGATTCCCGCCGATCAAGCGATGTGTTTCATCTTCGAACGGGTCGACCTAGGCGCCGAGGTGGCCTGCCTGCTCGTCCACAAGGAAAAATCACGTTTCTTCAAATACCTGTGCGGGCTGATGACCGCTTGCACTCCAGGGGCGCCTGGTGAGAGCATGCCCATTCCCGCCTCTGCCCGGGCGGTGCTGGAGAGGCTGAGCGAAGGTCCGGTGAGCGAAGAATTCATGGCGAAACTGAGGGAAAGGGTCGGCTTCTACCCCGAAAGCGAGCTCGCCCCGGAACTCATCGAGCTCATCTCCAATAAAACCGGAGAAAACGAGCACATACTCCTGGCCAAGTTCCCCAAGCAAAAATGAACGCCCCCTTACGGGTTCTGGCTCCCACGCCGTTTTCCCTCACCCATCACCCATCCCTTTCCCCTCTCCTCAAAATGAGCGAGCCGATCACGGCGGCGAGGATCGAGGCCGAAAAGACGCCCAGCCTGGCCTGATCCAACAGCGGCGAGCCGGCAAAGGCCCGGTGGGCGAGAAAGAGCGACATGGTGAAGCCGATGCCGGCCAGCCAGCCGAGGCCGTGGATATGCCGCCAGGTGCAGCCACCGGGCAGTTTGGCCAGGCCGATCTTGACCGCTAGCCAGGCAAAGACGGTAATGCCCATCGATTTGCCGATCAAAAGCCCCAAACCGGCGCCCAGGGCGACGGGGCTGATCAGCGTCGACCAGGCTTCGCCCTCCAGGGCCACCCCGGCGTTGGCCAGGGCGAAGAGGGGCAACAGACCCAGGGTGACCTTGGGGTTGAGATGATGCTCCACCCTCTCCAGGGGTGATTCGGCCGCCTCGGCCACCGCCTCCAGCTTCTCCAACGTCTCTTCCTGCTCCACGTTTTCCAGCACGTCCTGGCCGGGGCGATCTTCCTCTACGAACTCGTGGAGCAGGAATTTGACGTCCTCTTCGAAAAGGTCTTTTCTGAGCGCCGGACGGGCCGGGACGGTCAGGGCGACCAGGACGCCGGCCAGGGTGGCGTGGATGCCGGAAGAGAACATGGCCGCCCACAGCCCCAACCCGAAGGCGGCGTAGAAGCCGGTCTTTCGCACCCCGGCCGAGTTGGCCGCGATCAACACGGCCATGATCGCCGCGCCGACGCCCAGCCAGACCCAATCGACGCCGCCGGCGTAAAAGAGGGCGATGACCACTATCGCCCCGAGGTCGTCGGCGATGGCCAGGGCGGCCAGGAAGACGACCAGTGAGGGCGGCACGCGCTTGCCCAACAGCGAGAGCACGCTCAGCGAGAAGGCGATGTCGGTGGCCATGGGCACGCCCCAGCCGGGCGCGCCCGGCCCGCCCCAGTTGAAGGCGGCGTAGATGAGCGCCGGCGTAAGCATGCCCCCCAAGGCGGCCACGATGGGCAGCACCGCCGCCCCCGGTTCGGACAGCTCGCCGACCAGGATCTGGCGTTTGATCTCCAGTCCGACCACGAAAAAGAAGAAGGCCATCAACCCGTCGTTGATCCACCAGTGCAACGACCGGTCGAAATGGGCCCCGGCCCAGGAGAGGCCGATCTCGGTGTCGAGAAGCCGGAAATAGGCCGCCGCCCAGGGCGAGTTGGCCCAGATGAACGCCGCCACGGCGCTGGCGACCAGCAGCAGGCCGCCGAGGCGCTGAACGCCCAGAAAGTCCAGGAAGCGGACCAGAATCCGGGTTGCGACGCGGGGTTTGGCGGTGGGCGGCCACGCGGTCATGCTCTCGACTCGTCTCGGCTCGATCAAAACGGCGTCAGCCTTCGGCCTCGTTCAGGGTATCGGCGTCCTCCTCCGGTATCGACGGATTGATGGCGATGCCCGAACCGATCTCGAAGCCGGCCATGGTGGTCAGCCGGGGACGGATTTGAAGATACCAATGAAGCTGCGGCTCGCCTTCCTTGTAGCGGGCGGCGGTGTTGATGATGTAGTTGTAGTCCGGATCGCCCAACTTGGAGTCGAGACGGGCCAGGACGTGACGCAGGGCAGCGGACAGATCGGCCTTCTCCGGATCGGTCACCTCGCCGAAGCAGGCCTGGTGGCGACGGGGGATGATCCAGACCTCGAAGGGGACCTCGGCGGCGAAGGGCACGAAGCCGACGAAGGTCTCGTTCTCGACCACCAACCGGCGGCGATACTTCAGCTCGAAGTCGATGATCTCGCAGTAGACGCAGCGGCCGGTTTCGTCGAAATGGGCCTGGGCCTGATCCTCGCGCCAGCGGATGTAGGTCGGGACCATGCCGGTGACGATGATCTGGGAGTGGGGGTGAAGCAGCGACGTGCCGGCCCGGACCCCGTGGTTGCGGAAAATGAGGGTCATCATGTTGCGATGCTCTTTCAAGAGATCGGTGTAGCGGCGGTGATAGGTCTCGATGATCAACCCCACCTCGGCCTCGGACATGCCGGCCAGGCGACAGTCGTGGCAGGAGCTCTCGATGATGACCTCGTGACGGCCGTAACCCTGCATGGCCCAGTAGATGCCGACGTTGTAGCGGGTCGTGTCGCCGGTGGGGCTGACCGCCGGGTACTTGTTGGGCACCACCCTGGTCTGCCACCCGGACTCGTCGGGGCCGGGCAACTCCATGATGATCCCGGGCAGCATGTGCTCGTTGCCGGGACAAAACGGGCAATCTGGATCGTGGCGGGGCAATTCCATCTTGACCCGGTCCAGGTCGTTGCGCCACAGTCGGCCGGCGTCGTTGGGCCGACCGGCGCGGCCCGGTGAATAGATGACCCACTGCTTGGTCGCTTTGTTCTGCCTGATCTCGCCCCTCATCGCCCCTCCCAAACAACCTGACTGAATGAATTATATAATATCGCAGGCGTCGTAGAAGGTTGGCGGAAAATCTTTCAGAGGAATCCCCCCTCGCCTCGGCCCACGATGCGACCGGATCGCTGGAGGTGGGAGCGTTCCTCAAGCGGCCCGGAAGCGATCGTTTTCGCCGCCTGCGGGAGTTTCAGAGCCGGGCCGAGGGGCGATGTGGCGCGGTAGTGCGCGGGTCAGCCTCCCGGAGACGACTCCGTGTCCGGGCGGGGATCCTTGACCGGCCAATCGCCTGAATTGCCCGAAATGCCGCCCTAACCTATCTTGTGGCCGTATTTCTCATCGACCAGGTCGATCACTTCCTGAATGGACAACCCCTCTTCCAGCTTGCTCCTGATGAAGGCCTTCTCCTCCACAGCGCCTCTGGGCATGTCGCATTTGCAATCCGCCAAGGGGAGTTCCCCACAGCTTCCACAGGCGCAGTCGAAGAATGCCGCCACCTGTTGAACCCGGCTCTCGATCGACTCCCCTCCCGGCGAGCCGCCCTTGGCCACGCCAGGTTGAACGACCGGGGTCGTGTCTGGAGGGACGGCGACGAAGTCACTGGCCAGGAACCCGGCCACGAACACCAAAACCACCAGGACGCCGATCGCCCAGTAGGGCATCTCCACCACGCCCGGGGCGGAACGCCTCTTGCCGGCGCGTCCTTTTTTGTTGTTCCCCATCTCGATTCTCCTCTTCGATCCGAGCTGAAACTCAGGCCGCCCGGCCTCGGACGTGGGCGGCGACGGACCGGCCGCCGAGGCGTTCGGCGATCGCGCCGGACACCCCGCCGCCAGGCCAGGCGGCTCTCACTTCCGACTTGTAGATCGGCCCTGGCCGGGCCTGATCCCCCCGGCATCCATGATTTGGACCGCAGTTTATCACACCGCTGTTTCCCGGCGAACGCCTACCGGCTCAAGCCGGCGCGACAAAACACGAAAAGAATCGATAACGCGGCCCTTTTCAACTCCTGGTGCGCATCAGGTAGGTCGCGGTGCTGGTCAGGGCGACCTCGCCGGAGCCTTTCAAGAGCTGGTAGTCCAAAACGACCAGACCGCGCCCCGGGTTGGAGGTCGGCCTGGTCTCTTTTACCAGGGCGACCATCTTCAGGCTGTCGCCGGGGTGGACCGGCCTTCGAAAGCGGAGCTGATCGAACTGGGCCACGGCGACCACGTGATCGAAGATGCCGGCTTGCTGGCAGAGCCCCATCCCGATGGCCAGTTGGAACGGACCGGGCACCAACCGGGCCGGGTGGCCGGCCGCCCGGGCCCCTTCGTCGGAGAGGAAGATCTCGTTGTCCAGTTGGACCAACTCGACGAAGCGGTCCACGTCCTCGTCGGTCACGGTCCGGGAGCCGGTTTCAAGTCTTTGTCCGACGGTGAAATCCTCGAAGTACATTATGCGGCGTCCTCCAACAAAACGGTTTTCCGGAATCAGCTTTCGGCCCGCTGGCGCTGAATGAGACCCACCGCCGCCAGGACGGCGGCCCCGCCCAGCACCTGCCACACGGACAGGGTCTCGCCCAGAAACGCGAAGGCGAACACTCCGCCGGCGATGGGCTCGGCATAGGCGACGATGGAGGCCTTGGTCGCCCTGATCCGGCTGACGGCGTAAAAGAAAAGACCGAAGGCGAAGACGGTGCACATCACCACCACCCAAGCGAAGGCGAGCCAAGCCTTGACGTTCCCGCCCAGAACGGCCAAACCCAGTGGTCCCAGATAAAGCGACCAGGCCAAGCCGGCGAAGATCAGGCCGTAGCAAAGCACTGTCCACGGGCCGTAGGTCCGAAGCCCGTACTCGGCCACCAGGGTGTAAAGGGTGAAGGAAGCCGCCGCGCCCAGCCCCCACATCACCCCGATCTTGTTGAGACTCAACAGATCGAGGTCGTAGCCGCCGACGACCAGATAGCAACCCAAAAAGGCCAGGCCCAAGGCCCCCAGCTTGAGCCGGGTCATCCGCTCGCCCATGAAGAGCCAGGCAATCAAGGCGATGAGGGCCGGGGCGAGATACTGGAGAAGAATCGCCGCCGCCACCTGGATGCGGGCGATGGCGGCCAGGTAACAGCCGGTCACGGCGGCCAACCCCACCCCGCCCAAGAAGACGAAGTAGGCGAGGTCCTTGAGCTCGATCTTGAGCGCCGACCGATTCCTGGCGGCCAGCCAGGCCAGACAGACCAGCGCCGCGGCGCTCATTCGACCCTGGGTCAAGGTGAAGGGATCGACGCCGGTGACGATGATGTATTTGGCCGCCACGCCGCCCGAAGCCCACAACACGGCCGCGCCCAGGCCGGCCAGAACACCTTTGGTCGTCGAAGACAGGCTCAATCCGTTTCACCCAACCAACTGGACCTCACGGCCGGGGTTTTAGCACACTCGGCCGGGCAGGGGTTGGAAAATCATCGCCGATATCCCGATAACCATGAAACAGGGCCAGCCCGACAAGGCCGCGAAACGAACGGCGCGGTCGGGAGCCGACCCTCCCCGGAGGTCGCTCGCGCCGGCCGGCCTGGCCGCGTTGAGGTCGCTGCCTGAATCGTGTTAAAATTTCGATAGCCTCCCTTCACCGGCGCGGGGCGTCCGCTCGCCGGGGGAAGGAACGGCGTTCACCCTCAAGCCGGATGGCGGGCCATGGCATCACCCGACCGACGGGAGTTGACCGGACGGATTCTTGATCGGGCCGTAGCCGAGGGGGTCTCCCTGGCCGGGGTCGCCAGCCGGGCGGCGGTCGAAAGCGCGCCGTCATACGCCAAGTATGCCCCGCCGTCCTGGCCGGCCTGGGCCAAATCGGTCCTCGTTTTGGCCCTGGTCCACCAAGACTCGGAGCCGGAGCTCGACTGGTGGGACGGCAGCCCGGAGGACGGGACGGGAGACACTCCCGGCAACCGTCGGCTGGCCGAGGCGGGCCGGTCCCTGGCCGCCTGGTTGAAGGCCGAACACGACGCCGCGGCCCGGCTCCTGCCCTACCAGGTCACCTACGGCGGCGTGTTTCTAAAGGACGCCGCCGTCCTGGCCGGCCTGGGCGTGATCGGCCGGAGCAACCTCCTCGTCACCCCCCAGTTCGGGCCTCGGGTCCGCTTCCGGGCGCTTCTGGTCGATCTCGATTTGGAGCCGACCCCGGCGGCCGCCTTCGACCCCTGCCGGGACTGCGACCTGCCTTGTCATCGGGTCTGCCCCCAGAAGGCGTTTCGAGACGGGAGGTTCGATCGGGGGCGGTGCGACCGGCAGATGGATCTCGACGTGGCCCGCGGCTCCCTCGCGGCGGCGACGCCGCCCCGCGGCGAGCCGGTCCGATGCGTCAAATACTGTCGGTTGTGCGAGCTGGCCTGTCCGGTGGGCGGGTGAGACGGGGTTGGGAGGGTGGCCCGCTGTCACTTGTGCGGGGTGGAAGGCAAGAGCGTCTCCGGCCGACTGATGTTTTGCGGCCGCTGCCTGACCGAGCGGTACGGAGAGATAAAGGAAAAGGTCGCGGCCGTCCACCGGGAAGCCAGAGCGCCCTTCGGCCTGCCCCCTGATCCGCCGCGGAGCAAAGGCGGGTTGACCTGTGATCGCTGCCTGAACGCCTGCCGGCTGGCCGAGGGCGAGGTCGGCTACTGCGGGCTCAGGAAAAACGAAGCCGGCGAGCTGACCGGCGGCGACGAGGAGACGGCCCGGGCGTCGTGGTACCACGATCCGCTGCCGACAAACTGCGTCGCCGACTGGGTCTGCGCCAGCGGGAGCGGGGCCGGCCATCCCCAATTCGCCGCCGGACCCGGTCCGGAGCGAGGCTATTACAACCTGGCCGTTTTCTACCGGGCCTGTTCCTTCGATTGCCTCTTTTGCCAGAACTGGCACTTCAAGGCCGAAACCTGGCTTCAGCCGCCGGTCACCGCCGCCAGACTCGCCGAGGCGATCGGGCCCCGAACGAGTTGCATCTGTTTCTTCGGCGGCGACCCCTCGCCCCAGATCGTTCACTCTCTGGCCGCCGCCCGTCTGGCCCGCCGGGCCAGGCTCGAGGGGGTGCTTCGCCTCTGCTGGGAGACCAACGGCTCGGTCCACCCCGCCTATCTCGACCAGATGATCGAGCTGGCCCTGGAGTCGGGCGGGACGATCAAGTTCGATCTCAAGGCCCACTCGATCGGCCTGCACCGGGCGCTGACCGGGGTGAGCAACGAGCGCACCCTCGAAAACTTCGCCCGGGCGGCGGCCTTTTTTAGACGCCGCCTCGAGCCGCCCCTGTTGGCGGCGGCCACGCTTTTGGTGCCGGGCTACGTCTCCCCGGCCGAGGTCGGCCGGCTGGCCAGGTTCATCGCCGGGCTGGACCCGGACATCCCCTACGCCCTGTTGGCTTTTCACCCCCAATTCATGCTCGACGACCTGCCGACCACTTCCCGGGAGCACGCCCAAGAGGCCCTGGAAGCGGCGGCAGAAGCGGGACTGACCAGGGTCCGATTGGGCAACGTCCATCTTTTGGGCCGGAGTTACTGAGGCGGCGGGATAGGCTTTCAAGGGGCGGGGGATCGAACGCCGGCCGCTAGGCCCGGCCAAGCCCCCGGCCCAGCTCGAGCAGCCGACCCAGTCTGGCGGCGGCGGCCTCCAGGATGCTCTCGGCGGCGGCCATGGCCTCCTCCAGAGCCATCGGCTCGGGACAGATCGGCAGCCAGGCGCTGAACCCCGCCTCGATCAATCGCTCTTCGCCGGGGCCGACGCTGCCGGCCAGGCCGACGACCGGCAGGTCGTATCTTTTGGCTCGATCGAGAAGCCCCATCGGCCCCTTGCCGCCAAGCGTCTGGGCGTCGATCCGCCCCTCGCCGGTGATGACCAGGTCGGCCCGAGCCAGACGAGCGTCGGCACCGAGCTGATCGAGGACCAATTCGACGCCGCTCAAAAGCCTCGCCCCCAGAAAGGCCTTGAGCCCGGCGGCCAGACCGCCGGCCGCCCCGGTTCGGGGTTCCCGGCGCACCTCGACGCCGAGCCTCTCGGCGGCCAGGCCGAAAAGACGGTCGAGACCGGCCTCCAGGCGGGCGACATCACCGGGCCCGGCTCCCTTCTGCGGGCCGAAGACCGCGGCCGCCCCGTCAGGCCCCAGAAGCGGGTTGGTCACATCGCAGGCGACCTCGATGGCGACGGCTTTCAGGCCTGGATCGAGTCCGGCCAGGTCGATCTGCTCCACCTGCTCCAGCCCGCCGCCGCCGGGTGGAATCCGGCGGCCATCGCGGTCCAGAAAACGCGCCCCCAGGGCGCTGAGGCAGCCGACGCCGCCGTCCACGGTGGCGCTGCCGCCCACGCCGACGATGATCCGCCGGCAGCCGGTCTTGATCGCCTCGGCGATCAACTGGCCGACGCCATAGGTCGTCGTCTTCAAGGGATCGCGTTCGTCAGCCTCAAGAAGCTTCAACCCCGAGGCCCGGGCCATCTCGACCACCGCCGTTCGGCCATCGGCCAGGATGCCGAACTGGGCCGTGATGGGCCGGCCCAGCGGGTCGTAAACCTCGGTTTCGACCACCCGCCCGTGTCGGCCGACGAGGACCTCCATGGTGTCGTCGCCGCCGTCGGCGATGGGCATCAGGTCCAGCTCGCACTCCAGTCCGGAGCGGTTGAGCCCCCGGGCGATGGCCTCGGCGGCCAGGGGCGACGACAAGGCGCCCTTGAACGAGTTCGGCGCGACGACGACGCGCATGAGCTTACTCCTTCACCCCCGGACCGGTCTCCGGCCGCCGCCGCGGCGGGCCGAGACTGAACGAGCCGCCGGCCAGAACCGGCGGCTCCGTGACGACGAACCCCTCCGGCTAGTCGATGATGTCCTTCAAGGTCTTCAGGAGGGCCTTACCCGAGGCCGGGATTTTGCCCTCACCGGCCAGAATGGCCGGCGCCGAGGCGACGCCGGTGTATTTCTCGTTGAACGAGGGCAAGACGTTCACCTGAGCGCCCTGCAACGACACCCCCAGGAACAGGCCCTTGGAGCGGGCGTAGGTGTAGATCTCGGCCTTGAGCATGGTGTCGGTCTCCGCACCGACCTGGGCCCCCATCGGCCCGGCCACCGCGGCCAGGTCGCCGCCCAGTTTGGCCTGGCTGGTCAAAAGCGACTCGACGCCCCGCCGAGTCTTGATCACCAACAGGACGTCGCTTTTCTGAACCCCCAGTTGGAGGCCGATGCTGCCGGCCGAAACCTCCAGGAAGGCCGGACCGCGCCACTGACCGGCGGCGTTTTTGGCCAAGATGACGCCCTGGCCGTAGGAGCCGCCCAGAACGACGCCGATCTTCAACATGCTGGGCACGATGACCACGCCGGCGGCGCCGCGCAGCAGATCCACCGGGAAGCCCTTGTCCTTGTCACTGGCCGCCATCTCCTTGAGAACCTGGGCGGCCTCGTTGACGATCATCTCCGGCGTCTTGTCCGCCGCCCAGGCCGGTAGACTCAGGGCCAAACAAAAGACGATGGAGACGGCGATCAAACGAAACGGATTGCGCATGGCCAAACCCCCTTCCTGGGTTACCGATCTGTTCAGGGTGAAGAGGCGATCCGCCGGCCCCCGCCGGCGACGCCAACGACGATTATAATATCACGTACCGCGAACAAATGCGACGTCCGGGCGTCGATCCGAAGATTTCCCGAACCGCCCTCCTTTCCACTCCGGACCCGGCGGGCGGCAATGCCTCGCCGGCCGAATCCATCGCTGAGGGGTGAAGCTCAAGCGTGCCGCCGCTCGCCATCCGGATCGCTCTCCACTCGCACGATTGAGCTCCACCTCAACCGGCGTCTGCGAGGCGACGTCCGGGCCGGGGCGGATTGTTGGTGATCAGGCGGCGGCCGAGGACTTGGCCTTGGCCAGTCGGTTCCGGCCGGCCGCCTTGGCTTCGTAGAGGGCCTTGTCGGCCGCGTCTATGAGATCGTCCGAGCGGTTGAAACCATTGGGCACCACACTGGCCGCCCCCAAGGAGACGGTCACCCGGTCGCTGACACTGGAGTCTTTATGGGGCAGTTCGAGGGCCTCCACGGCCCGGCGCATGTGTTCGGCCACGGAGGCGACGCCGTCGAGGTCGGTATTGGGCAGGATGGCCGCGAACTCCTCGCCGCCGTAGCGGGCCAGGAAGTCGCCGCCCCGCTTCAGCGCCGTCTCCAGAGCGCCAGCGACCATCCGGAGGCAATCGTCTCCGGCCAGGTGACCATAAGAATCATTGAAATTTTTGAAAAAATCGATGTCGATCATGATCAGGCCCAAGGGGTGGCCGAGGCGTTTGGCCCGCCGCCATTCAGTTTGGAGCACCTGGTTGAAGTGGCGGCGATTGGCCACGCCGGTCAGCTCGTCTCGAATGGAGAGGCTTCTGAGATGCTCGTAGGCCTTCTCCAGTTGGGCGATCAGCCGTTCGCGCTCCTCTTCGGCCAGCTTTCGTTCGGTGATGTCCCGGCCGATGCCGATCAAGCCCAAAAGAGCGCCGTTGGGGTCGTGGTAAGGCGTCTTCAGTAAATCGAGAAGCACCCGCCGGCCGTCGGGGTAATCGACCCAGGTCTCTTCCCGGGAGGGTTGGCCGGTGGCCAACACCCTCCTGTCCCGGCGGTGGAACTCTTCGGCCACCTCGACCGGCAAAATATCCTGATCGAACCGGCCGAATATTTCGGCCTCGTCGCGGCCGACGAACTCCATGAAGGCCGCGTTGCAACCCATGTAGCCGCCGTCGCGATCCTTGTAGAAAATCAGGTCCGGGATGGAGTTGATCAGGCTCTCCAAAAGGACGTTGGCCCTGACCAGTTCCTCTTCGGCCAGGGTGCGGATCGTGATGTCCCGGCCGATGGAGTTGATCCCCGACAGCTCACCCTCCTCGTCGTAGCTGAGGGTGAACGTCCACAGCATCCGGTAGACCTCGCCGGTGGCGCTGTTGACGACACGGGCCTCCTGGGTCACGCTGGGAACCTTGTCGACCAGCCAGGCGGTGAAAGCGGCCTCGGCGGCCTCCTTGTCTTCCGGGTGGATGAAATCGATGAATCGCCGGCCGATCAGCTCTTCCACCTCGCCGCCCAGTATTCGGGCGGCGACCCGGTTGACGAACTCGAATCGGCCCTCCTTGTCCAACCTGAAGATGACGTCGTCGGCGCCCTCGATGATATCGCAGTACTGTTCGGCCTTGTCGCGCTCGGCTTCCAGGTCGACGATCTTACGGCGCAACACGGCCAATTCTTCGATGAGCCGGGTTTTGGTTTTGGATCGATCGGAGGTCATGGTCTGTCGCAGTTCCGCCCCCCCGCGCCGGTCCAGGCCCGTTTCCAAGCCGCCGGCTTCGGCTTGAGGTTTAAGATAAAACACCTTTAGTTTCGACTACAACCTCTTTTTCGCCGGCTCACGTTTCAAGCTCCATCCGGACGGCCGGATCGACCGGCCAACCGCTTGACGAACAACACCCGATCCTCGCCCGGCCCGTCGTATTCGCGGCGCACGGGCAGGCCGTCGATCCCGCTTTCTTGGGGCTCGATCTCGAAGCCCAGCCGGGTGTGGAAGGCGATCGAGGCGGTGTTGACCGGCGAGGTGACGCTCCTGACGATCCGCCGGCCGCTTTGCTTAACCGCCTCGAAAAAGGCTTCATACAGGCTTCGGCCCAGGCCGGAGTCCCGGCGGTCGGGATGAACGCCGACAAAGTGGATGTAGGCCTCGTCCGGGAAACTCTGGGACAGGAAACCGGCCAGGAAGGCGACGGGCCGGCCGTCTTCCTCGGCGACGAAAACTGTGTCCTGGAAATGGACGAAGAAGAGGCGCGGCAGCATGCGGCGCATCCGGCGCCCGCCCCACCACTCGTCCATCACCCGGCTGATGTAATGGTAGTCCGAGGGTGCGGCGCGTCGAATGACAGGCATCGACGAAACCTCCTGCCGGACGCTCCGGCGAGTTCAAGAAGGAAGTGTTCGGCTGACCCAGGGTTTCTCGACCTTGATCCTGAATATGGTGCCATAATCGAGAGACGTTTTCGACAGAAAACCCGCCGGGCGCAATCACCAAGCGTTTGCGGCCGGCGTCCAGGCCGCCACCCGGATCTTGTATTGTTCGCTGGCGGGTAAAAACGACGATTCCCAGCAGGGATAGGACGTCCAGTCGGCGGCGGGTGGTAATTGCGAACAAAAACGCCTTCTTGGTCCGCCGTAACCAACGTTCGGAAAATCAGAAAAAACGTTCAGAAAAAATTTGCAGGCCCGCCATTTGGCTGTATCTTTTTTGTGGGGGTCACAAAGCTTTTACTCTGCCTGACATCGTCAACGCTAGTTGAAAAAGTGGGTTGCGTCTCCGGCTTGGCCGGGGGTGCGGAACGATTTTGGTTGGGAGAGACGTATGCCCGATTCCTCGCAAAAATCAGGTAAGCTACCCCGTAAATTCATTATCATTCCCCTCTTGATAGCCGTCGCCGTGGGCGGCATGTCCGTCAGCATGGCCCGAACCTCCACGACCGAGTACTGCGTCTCCTGCCACGAGATGAAGTCCCGGCTGGACGAGCTCAAGGCTTCCAGCCACGCCAAGGACAAAGACGGCAAGGAGATCGGCTGCGCCCAATGCCACGTGCCGCAGTCATTCGGCCCCAAGTACCTGTTCGTCAAGACCTTCATCGGCATGAAGGACCTGGTCGTCCACTACTTCGGCGATCCCGAAAACCTGAATCGCCGGGCGATGCAGGCTCCGGCGAGACGGTTCATGGACGACGGCAACTGCCTGGCCTGCCACCAGGATCTCTACAAAGACGCCAAGGGCGAGAAGGCGATCTCCGAGATCGGCAAGTTGTGCCACGACGCCTACCTGGGCAAGAACGGCACCACCAGCCGCAACTGCGCCGGTTGCCATTTCAACCTGGCCCACTTGCCGACCTTCGACCGCCGCTACGACTTCAACAAAGAGTTCGCCAAACGGCTGCCCCTTAAGGAAGGAGGGTCGTCATGAGCCAGGCGCAGGGCTTCAACTGGAAGAAGTGGCTGCTCATCCTGATCATTCTCGGCGTCCTAGGAGGCGCGGCGGCCATCGTCTACGCCCAGTTGGCCTTCCCCGAGGCCAGGTGCGAGGCGGTCGAACACCTCAAGAGCCCCGACGCCGCCTCGGACTGCTACCTCTGCCACGTCAAGGCCACGCCCAAGATCGCCCAGGACTGGTACGAGAGCAAGCACGGCATGATTCTGATCAAGTGCTTCGTCTGCCACGGCCAACCTGACGGCAAGGGATCGGTCCCCTTCGCGGTCAACCCCGACGTGGACACCACCTGCCGCAAGTGTCACGATCCGGCCATCAAGAGGATGGAGGCCAAGTTCGGGTTGCCGCTGAACTGCACCGAATGCCATCCCTTCCATCAGAACCCGATCCACCACAAGGCCTACGCCAAGACGGTGTCGAAAAAGAAGATTCAGTGACCGGCAAGGGGAGGAAGTAGCATGGATATCACCCGTCGCGACTTTATCAAGAGCACGGCCGCCGCTTCGGCGCTCATGGCCCTGGGCGCGCCCGTCGCCTCGGCGGCCGGAAAGGATAAGGTGGCCGATCGCTGGGTCAAGGGCGTGTGTCGCTACTGCGGCACCGGCTGCGGCGTGATGGTCGGTGTGAAGAACAACAAAGTGGTCGCCATCAAGGGCGACCCCAACAACCACAACGCCGGACTGTTGTGCCTCAAGGGCGCCTTGCTGCCGCCGGTCATCTATGCCAAGGAGCGGGTCACCAAGCCGTTGATCCGCAAGAACGGCAAGCTGACCGAAGCCAGTTGGGACGAGGCGCTGGATCTGACCGCCCGGAAGTTCAGGGAGGCCCTCGACCGCTACGGCCCCGAGGCGGTGGCCTACTACGGCTCCGGCCAGGCCCTGACCGAAGAGACCTACCTGGCCAGCAAGATCTTCAAGGCCGGGCTGAAGTCCAACAACGTCGAGGGCAACCCCCGGCTGTGCATGGCCTCGGCCGTGGGCGGTTACGTGACCACCTTCGGCAAGGACGAACCCTTTGGCTCCTACGACGACATCGACAGCGCCACCTGCCTCTTCATCATCGGCTCCAACACCTCGGAGTGCCACCCGATCCTCTTCCGGCGCATCGCCGCCCGCAAGCAGGCCGACCCGACGGTCAAGATCATCGTCGCCGACCCGCGCAAGACCAACACCGCCCGCATCGCCGACCTGCACGTGCCGTTCATCCCCGGCACCGACCTGGCCCTCCTGAACAGCATGGCCTGGGTCATCATCGACGAAGAGCTGGACAACCCCCGCTTCTGGGGCAAGTACGTCAACTTCATGGACAACCAGAAGAACAAGCTGACCTTCGAGGACTACAAGGCCTTCCTGGCCGACTACACCCCGGAGAAGGTCGCCAAGATCACCGGCGTCGAGCCGGAGACGATCCGAAAGATGGGCCGCTGGTTCGGCGAGGCCTCGGCCACGATGTCGCTGTGGTGCATGGGCATCAACCAACGCACCCGGGGGGTCTGGGCCAACAACCTGATCCACAACCTCCACCTGCTCACCGGCAAGCTGGGCCGGCCGGGCTCGACCTCCTTCTCCCTGACCGGCCAGCCCAACGCCTGCGGCGGCGTTCGCGACACCGGCGGACTGTCGCACCTGTTGCCGGCCGGTCGGGTGATAAAGAAAAAGGCGCATCGCAACGAGGTCGAGAGGCAGTGGGGTCTGCCCCAGGATTCCTTGAACCCCAAGCCGGGCTATCACACCATAGCCATGTTCCGTGCCCTGGGCGAAGGCAAGATCAAGGCCATGCTGATGCTGTGCACCAACCCCGGCCAGTCGCTGCCCAACCTCCACCGCTACCAAAAGGCCCTGGTCAGGAAGGACAAGTTCCTGTGCCTGATCGAAGCCTTCTCCGACGCGGTGACCATGCAGTACGCCGACGTCGTCCTGCCGCCGGCTTTCTGGTGCGAGCGGGAGGGCGTCTACGGCTGCTCGGAGCGGCGATACGCCCTGGTCGGCAAGGCCATCGATCCGCCGGGCGAGTGCCGGCCGACGGTCAACATCCTGGTCGATCTGGCCAAGCGCATCGGGGTCGATCCCAAGCTCATCCCCTACAAGGACTCGGCCGACGTCTGGGAGGAGTGGCGCAACGTGTCGGCGATCACGCCCTACAATTTCAAGGGCATCACCCGCAGGCGGCTCCGGAAGGAGTCGGGCATCCTGTGGCCCTGCCCGACCGA
Organism: uncultured Thermodesulfobacteriota bacterium; assembly: GCA_964634465.1. Lineage (GTDB taxonomy): Bacteria > Desulfobacterota > Desulfarculia > CAZWLY01. Next base: position 20,528 of record CAZWLY010000005.1, read on the forward strand.
GGACCATCCCGGCACCAAGATCCGCTACGTGCGCGGCTACGACCCGAACATCCCCAAGGACCACCCCGACAAGTACTGGTTCTACGGCAAACCCGACGGCAAGGCGGTGATCTGGATGCGACCGTACAAGGCCCCGGCCGAGCCGGCCGACGCCGAGTACCCGTTCGTGCTGACCACCGGCCGGGTCATCGACCACTGGCACACCGGGACGATGACCATGAAGGTGCCCGAGTTGAGGCGCTCCTTCCCGGCCGCCTACGTCGAACTCAACGACCAGGACGCCAAGAAGCTGGGCATAAACAACGGCGACATGGTCCAACTGGAGACCAGGCGGGGCAAGATGCTCCTGCCGGCCCGGGTGGGCGACGTCTGCGCCCCCGGCCTGGTCTTCGTGCCCTGGTACGACGACAAAAAACTGATCAACCTCTTGACCATCGACGCCTTTGACAAGGGCTCCAAGCAGCCCGAGTTCAAGATCTGCGCGGTCAAGGTGAGGAAGGCTTGAAGATGGCCATCGTCGGACTGTTGGTTCACGCCCTGGCGGACAAAATCGGGGAGGTGGAAGCCCAGGTCAAGGCGATGCCCGGAATGACCGTCTACGGCGTCCACCAGGAGCAGTACCTGGTGACCGTGGTCGAGGCGCCCTCGGAGCGTCTGGAAGAACGGGAGAAGCAACTCAAGGCGATCGACGGCGTGCTGACCGTCTACGCCGCCTACCTCAACCTCGAGGACGAGCTTGCCGCCGAGACGGCCGGCGGGCGGTGAAAACCGCCCTCGGCCGGACGAGTTGGATGGCGAGCGGCGAGCGATGAGTCCGCGTTTCTTGAGACCTCCGGGCGCCAGGCCGGGCCGGGAATTCCTGTCTCGCTGCCTGCACTGCGGCCAGTGCGCCGCGGTGTGCCCCTTTCAAAGCATCACCTTGAGCGTCGGCTTCGATCCCCGGGAGTCGGGAACGCCCAAGATATTTCCGGACCGAAAGCCGTGCTATCTGTGCCTGCGCTGCCCGCCGGCGTGTCCCTCGGGGGCGCTGACGGAGGTGGCCATCGAAGAGGTCCGGATGGGCCGGGCCAGGATCAATCGGCCGAACTGCTTTGTCTGGGGCGGAATGGTGATCTGCCGGAGCTGCTTCGAGAACTGCCCGCTCAAGGGCAAGGCCATCGTGCTCGAAAAGGGCATCTTCCCGGTGATCACCGAGCGGTGCGCCGGCTGCGGGATCTGCGAGCACGTCTGTCCCAAGAAGGCGATCGTAACCAGACCTGGATGACGAACCTTGAACCGTTAACCGATTCTCGTTCGGCCGAGACGCCGCCGTAGATGAAAAAATTGAGACGACCGACCCTTAAAACCGTTCGCCGCCTGATTCAGATCGGCGTGGCCGCCGCCTTTGTTTTGCTGCCCTACTTGAACGTCTCGGGCTGGCTGAGCGTTTCCGGCAACTTTCTCTTTTTCAACGCCGGCGGCCTGCCCCTGGGCGACCCCTTGGCCGTGGTCCAGGTCGCCCTGGCCGGCTGGCCGCCGCCGGACAAGCTGCTTCTGGGCGGCGGGCTGGTTCTGCTCATCGCCCTCGGCCTGGGGACCGTCTTCTGCGCCTGGGGCTGCCCCTTCGGCCTTCTCTCCGAGTGGAGCCAAACTCTGAGGCGACGCCTGTCCCCCGGCCCCAACGCTCGCTCCAGGTTCAACGGTTACCTGAGCAAGCTCGCCGTCGCCGGCCTGGGACTGATCCTGATCGCCGCTCTGTCCCTACCGCCGACCCTCAACCAGATCTCGATGCCGGGCTGGTACTCGCGCATCTTCCAGATGGCCTTCTTCCAAAGCCACTGGTCGGCGGCAGTGATGGTCATGATCGGGGTGCTGGCCGTCGAGTTCGCCCTCAGACGGCGGGTGTGGTGCCGCTATGTCTGCCCTCAGACGGTGCTGTTGACCGCCGCCCAGCTCTTGAATCCCTTCCGTCTCAAGGTCGCCTTCGACCCCCAAAAGTGCCGCTGCAGGAACGGGGCCGAGCCCTGCCGGACGGTCTGCTCTCTGGACCTCGACCCCAAGGCGCTGACCAGGGACCTGGAAACCGAGTGCACCAACTGCGGCGAGTGCGTAACGACCTGCAAGTCGCTGGGCCGGGCCCTGGCCTTTCAGTCGGAGCGGCGAAAGCGCCGTTCGGCCTCCCGATAGACTTCCCGCCCCAGCGAAGCGAAAAGCGAAAAATCTTTCACGGCTGCGCGGCCAGGCTCACCGGTCCAGGTCGGGGGCGGGCTGGTGGCGGATGATCGTCCCTTCGACCAGGAACACCACCTCTTCCGAGATGTTGGTCGCCTCGTCGCCGATCCGCTCGAAGTGGCGGCCGGCCAAGATGATCTCCAGGCCCCGCCGGGTAAGCCGCCGGCCGGACATCATCCCCGAGATCACCTCCTCCAGAAGTCGGCGATTGAGGGCGTCGATGTGGTCGTCCCGGCGGCAGACGGCGTAGGCCAGGGCGGTGTCGTGACCGACCAGGGCGTTCAAGCTGTCGCCGACCATCTCCTGGGCCTCGCCGGCCATCTCGAGTACTGTCGGCGGGACCTCGATCGGCTCCAGTCCGGCCAGGACCAGCACCCGGTCGGCGACGTTGACCGCCTGATCGGCGATCCGCTCCAGGTTGGAGCAGATCTTCATCACCGCGGCGATGAACCTCAAGTCCCTGGCCACCGGCTGGCGGGTGGCCAGGAGCCTCAAGCATTGCTCATCGACGGCGTTCTCCAGATCGTCGATGGCCGCGTCACCCTCGATGATTTTCCGGGCCAAATCGGCCTCCCGCCCTTTGAGCGCCCTGGCCGCGCCGTCCACGGCCGATTCGACCAGGCCGCTCATCTTCAGGAGCTCTTCCTTCAACTCGTTCAATTCCTTATCGAAAACGGTTTCCGTCACTTGTCCGTCCTTATCCGAATCGACCGGTGATGTACGCCTCGGTCCGCTTCTCGTCCGGCCGGGTGAAGATTTTTTCCGTCACCCCCGTCTCGATCAACTCGCCCAGGTAGAAAAACGCCGTCTGGTCCGAAACCCGGGCCGCCTGCTGCAGATTGTGGGTGACGATGATGACCGTGTACTTGTTTTTGAGCTCTTGGACGAGCTCTTCTATCCGGGCGGTGGCGATCGGGTCCAGGGCCGAGGTGGGCTCGTCCATCAACAGCACCTCCGGCTCCATGGCCAACGCCCGGGCCAGGCACAGCCGCTGCTGTTGGCCCCCGGAGAGCTCCAGGGCCGAGTGGTGAAGGATGTCCTTGGTCTCGTCCCACAGCGCCGCCGCTTTGAGAGAGTTTACGACCAGCTCGTCCAGCCGGTCCCGATCTCTGAGCCCGTGCAGTCTGGGCCCGTAGGCGATGTTGTTGTAGATCGTCTTGGGGAACGGGTTCGGCTTCTGAAACACCATCCCGATTCGCCGGCGGATGTCCACCGGATCGACGTCGGGGCCGTAGAGGTCCAGGCCGTCGAAGATCACCTCGCCCTCGACCCTGGTCCCCGGAATGAGGTCGTTCATCCGGTTGAGAAGCCGCAAAAAGGTCGACTTGCCACAGCCGGAGGGGCCGATCAAGGCCGTCACCCGGCGGGGCTCGATGTCGAGGCTGACGTTCTTCAAGGCCTTGAACTCGCCGTAGAAAAAGTCCAGGTTCCTGACCTGGATGATCGGATCGGTCTCGGTTACCATCGCTTGGTCCTTCGGAGACGATTTCTGATGATGATCGCCGCCAGGTTCATCCCCAGCACCAGCCCGATCAGCACCAGGACGGTGGCGTACTGCAGCGGCCGGGTCTGATCGATGTGCGTCCCGGCCGTGGCCAGGACGTAGACGTGGTACGGCAGGGCCATCACTTCGTCGAAGATCGAGTCGGGCAGTTGCAGGGTGTAGAAGGTGGCCGCGGTGAACATGATCGGAGCCGTCTCGCCCGCCGCCCGGCCGAGACCCAGAATGGCGCCGGTCAGGATGCCGGGCGCGGCGGCCGGCAAGACGACCCAGCGAATGGTCTGCCAGCGGGTCGCGCCCAGAGCCAGAGAGGCCTCGCGGAAGGTGGACGGCACCTGTCGCAAGGCCTCCTCGGCCGCGCCGATGACCGTCGGCACGATCAACAGCCCCAGGGTCAGCGAGCCGGCGAGAATACTCACTCCGAAGCCCATGAAGCCGACGAACAGGGCCAGGCCGAACAGTCCGAAGACGACCGACGGCACCCCGGCCAGGTTCTGGATGCCCAGACGGATGATTCCAACCAGCCTCCCCTCGCCGGCGTACTCGCTCAAGTAGACGGCCGCGGCCGCCCCCAGCGGCAGGGCGACCAACAGCGCGCCGACGGTCAGATAGAACGTACCGGCGATGGCCGGAAAGACGCCGCCCTCGGTCATCGAGTTCTTGGGCGATTCGGTCAGGAAGGCCCAGTCGATCGCGCCGACGCCGTTGATCAGGATGAAGAGCAGCATACCGCCCAGAGCGCCGACGACCACCAACCCGGCCAGCCTGAGGCCGGCAAAGGCCAGCGCCTGCCTGACTTTTCTGATTCCAAGGCCGGAAAAACTCACAACGTGGCCGCTCCTTTCTGGCTGAAGCGGGCCGAGACGTAGGCCGCCACCAGGTTGAAGGCCAGGGTGAAGAGAAAGAGGACGATGCCGATGGCGAACAGGGCGTGGTAGTGATCGCCGCCGAAGGGAGCCTCGCCCATCTCGGCGGCGATCGAGGCCGGCATGGGCCGGACCGAATCGAAGATGCTCGTCGGGATCACGGCCGCCCCGCCGGCGACCATCAAAACGACCATCGTCTCGCCCATGGCCCGGGACATGCCCAGGATCACGCCGGCGCCGACGCCCGACAACGCGCCGGGCAAGAGCACCCGGGTCAGCGTCTCCCACCTGGTCGCGCCCAAGGCGTAGGAGGCCTCCAGGAGTTCCCTGGGCACCGAGTGCAAGGCGTCTTCCGAGAGGGAGCAGATGGTCGGGATGGCCATCAAGGCCAGCATCAGCGAGGCGTTCAAGATGTTCAGCCCGCTCGGAATGTCCAGCCAGTCCTGCATCAGCGGTCCCAGGGCGACCAAACCGACGAAACCGAGGGCGACCGAGGGCAGGCTGGCCAGCAACTCGATGGCCGGCTTGACGATCTTCCGCACCCGCTCGCCGGCCACCGCGGCCAGGTACAGGGCCGAGGCCACGCCCAGGGGTACGGCGATCAACGACGACGCCACGGTCACGACCAGCGAGCCGACGATCAACGGTCCGATGCCGAAATCGGGCGGGTCGTAGGTCGGGTACCAGTACTGGCCGAAAAGGAAGCCCTTGACCCCGACCACCTCGAAGACGGCCAGTCCCTCTTTGAAGAGAAAGATGACGATCAAGGACATGACCGCCACCGCGGTAAAGGCGGCGGCGAAGAAAAGTCTCCGAATCCAGTCTTCACGCCGGACCCAAGGGGCCGCCGGGGCGGTCTTCTTGTCGGGTCGTCGGGGTCTGACCGCCGCCGCGGGCAGGGTCGCCTCAGCAATGACCGTATCCATGATTTCTCGCCTTTGTTCCTCTATCCGTGGTCTCGGTTCCGTTCAGCCTCGCCGGCAAAGATACGCTCCGCTCTTTTCAAGCAGGTGACCGAAATATGACAACTTGGTGACACCAAGACCTCCGGTGGGAATCGCTCTCCCGCCGGCCCGACCGGCCCGGCGGGAGAGCCGGCACCGGGGCCGGTTTTCAGCGGACCTTGACAAAGCCTTCCTGCTCGACGATCTCCTGACCCTCCGGGCCCTTGACGAAGTCCAGGAAGTCCTTGGTCGCGCCGGCGGGCCGGCCCCTGGTGAACATATAGAGCGCCCTGGCGATCGGGTAGGACTTGTCCTTGGCCGCGGCCGGAGAGGCGGCCACCCCGTTTACGGTCAGGGCCTTGATCCTGGGGTTGAGGTAGCCGATGCCGACGTAGCCGATGGCGTACTTGTTGCCGGCCACGGCCTGGGCCACCGCGCCGTTGGAGGCCTGCAATTGGGCGTCGGGGCGAATCCGGAGTTTTTCGAGCACCAGCTTGTTCCAAACCTCGAAGGTGCCCGAAGACGAGTCGCGGGAGATGACCACGATCTTCTTGTCCCAGCCGCCGACCTCTTTCCAGCTCTTGATCCGGCCGGTGTAGATGGCCTTGAGCTGCTCCATGGTCAGATTCCGAACCGGATTCCGGCGGTTGACGATGGGTACGATGCAGTCCAGGGCGACGGTGTGCTTGACCGGGGTCACGCCCTTGGCCTTGGCCAGCTTGATCTCCTTGGGTTTCATGTCCCGGGATGAGTCGGCGATGTCGGCCGTACCGTCGATGATCGCCTTGATCCCGTCGCCCGAGCCTGTGCCGGCCACCGAGATTTGAACATCCGGGTGCTTCTTCATGTAGACCTCGGCCGCCTTCTGGGCGATGGGCAGCACGGTGGTCGAGCCGGTGATGGTGATCTTGGCCTCGGACCAGGCCGTCCCGGCGACGAGCGCCGCCGCGGCCGCCAGGGCCAGGGTGGATAATTTGAAACCTTTCATTTCGATTCTCCTCCAGTGTTTTTTGGTCGGGGCGGATCCAATTCGATCGGCCCTCTGTTCAGGGCCTCAACTTAGGGTCGGAATGTGACGAAGAGATGGCGGCAAGGCGAAAACTTGACGACGAGTCCACGTTTCTTCGGCTCCAGGCCGGAGACTCGATGAGGGCGTGGCCGCCATTCAGGCGGCGGGCGGATCGAGAGCGGGCTCGGCTGGTTCGACTCTTTTCAGGTTCCTGGCCAGTGAAATTCCGGAATACGCAGGGCCGAGTCGGCCGGTAAGAGACGAAGGCGAAGTCGTTGCGGGTCGGTGGCCGAAAACGGCGGGATCAAGCCGAAGACCGGAGGGGGCGGCCCGTCATGGCCGAAGCCCCTTCCAGGCGAGGCGTCCTCAGGGGCGATCTCGACCCCGGCCAGGCGGGCCCAGGGATTCCCGGCCGGTTTCCCCGACCTCTATTTGCTGGTCAGGTTCCAGACGCCGTCCCAGGTCTGCTCCCCGGCTTCCTTCAAAACGAGCCGACAGCGCTCGGCGTAGGCCCGGGCGGCCGGGTCGTCGGCCAGCTCCTCGAAGGCGGCCAGGGCCCGGCTCGTCTCGCCGGCCCGGAGCAGGGCCAGGGCGGCCTCGAAGCGCCGGGCGGTCTCGGGCGACTCCTCGCCCTTTTCGCCCAACGGCTCGAAGACGCGCACCGCCTGCTTCTTGCCGACCACGATCAACCGGCCCAACTCCCGGCCGATGAACTTGTCGCCGGCCGCCCGCCAGGTGGACTCTGAAACCATGGTGTAGGTGCCGAAGACCTTGTTCGCCCCCTCCAGGCGGGAGGCCAGGTTGGCCGCGTCGCCCAACACGGTGTAGTCGAAACGGCTGGCGGAGCCCAGGTTCCCGACCACCACCGGCCCGGTATTCAGGCCGATGCGCATCCTGAGCGTCGCCCCGTAGCGCTTCTGGAATTCGTCCCGCCGGTCACGGAGTTTTTTCTGGCAGCGAAGCGCCGCCCGGACGGCCCGCTCGGCGTGGTCGGGCTGGTCCAGGGGCGCGTTCCAGAAGGCGATGATGGCGTCGCCCTCGTACTTGTCGACCACTCCGCCCGCCTCGAGGATGATGTCGGTCATGTCCGAGAGGTATTCGTTCAAGAGCGCGGCCAGGTCGGCCGGGTCGAGACCCTCGGAGATGGAGGTGAAGCCCTCCAGGTCGGAGAAGAAGATGGTCAGCTCCCGTCGCTCGCCGCCCAGCTCCAGCCGGTTGGGGTTCTTGAGTATCTGGTCGATGACCGCCGGGCTGAGATAGTGTTTGAAGGCTTTCTTGATGAACCGGCGCTGGCGGCCTTCGGTGGCGTAGTTGAGGCCCATGCCGCCGATGAGAGCGATGAGCACCGCCGCCTCCGAGCCGATCAGCGGCCACCACAACCCCAGGCGATAGGCGTTCAGCGCCAGCAAGACCGGCAGCGGGAGGCAGATCAGCCAGGCCGAGACGGTGTGGCGGGGCCGGGTTCCGATGGAGACGGCCAGGCCGGCCAGCAAGGCCAGGGCCAGGCCGGCCCCGCCGGCGGCCCAACCGGACGGGGAGGCGATGAAGTCGCCGGCCAGGAGATTGTCGATGACCGTGGCGTGGATCTCAACCCCGGCGTGGACGGCGGCCACGGCCGAAGCCTTGAGATCGCTCAACCCCGGCGCGGTGAGGCCGAAGAGAACGACGGCGTCCTTGAAGACCGCCGGGTCCTCGATCGGCGGCGTTCGCCCCTCCCGGAGACGCAGCTCCGACTGGATCACCGCCGCGGCCGAGAACTTCTGGTGCGTCCCCGGCGGCCCCCGGAAGTTCAGGATCGCCCGGCCGTCGGAGTCGATGGGCGCGATCGTTTCGCCGGCCATAAGCGCGCCGGGAACCAGCTTGAGCCGTTCCCCCGAGGCGGCGACGTAGGCGGCCAGTCCCGGGGCGGGTACGGCCCGGCCGTCGAAGACCCGGAACAGGCCGACCCGGCGGATGACTTGATCGGCCAGGCCCGCCTCGCCGACGTTGCCGATGAATGTCGCCTTGGTCGTCACCTCGGGAATGGGCAGGAGGGCCCGGCTGGCCGTCGCGCCGGTCCCGGCCGTCTCCAGCCAGGCCTTCAGCCCGGCCACGGGCGGGATGGGGACGGTCGGCTCGTCGGGCCAGGCGGTGGTCAGGCCGGCGTGCTCGCCCAGGGCCATGGCCCCGATGAACGGCGGTCCGGCGGCGATGGCCCGGCCGAAAGCGGCGTCGTCGCCCTGGATGTTGGACGGCTCGGTGAACAGCACGTCGAAGGCGACCACCTTGGCCCCGGCCCGGCCCAAGAACTCGAGGATGGGGGCGTAGACCTGGCGCGGCCAGGGCCAGGACAGGCCGAACTCCTTCTCGGCCCAATCCAGGCTGGCCTGGTCGAGAGCGATGATCTTGATCCGATCGGTGAAAGGCGACGGCTTGGCGAAGAGGCGGACCCGCCAGTCCCAAGTGATGTTCTCGAAGCGCTCGGTCAGGCCGGCGGCGGTGAGAAGCAGACCGATCAGCCCGGCGGCCAGGCCCAAAATCAGTCCCCGGATCAGCCTTCCGGTCATGCGCTCATCCGCCGACCCCGGCGATCACCGTTTGGCCATGGCCTTCTCGAACCGGGCCCGGCGCAGGGGCGAGTCGGCCGGCGGGCGCCGGTCGATCTCCTTGACCAAGTACTCGATCCGATCGGCCGGGTCGGGATGGGTCTTGAAAAAGCCGGCCCGGTCGGTCTTGGCCCGCTCCTTCATCGCCGAAAGGACCCGAACCAGGCCGCCCTGGTCGTAACCGACCCGCTTGACGATGGTCACCGCGGCCAGGTCGGCCTCGTACTCCTGCTCCCGGGAGTAGCCGGTGACGGCCAGGGCCTTGACCACGTCGCCGACGGAATCGCTGAACAGGCTGACCAGGCGGCCCGCGCCGCCGGCCCGCTCGAAGCTCTCCATGGCGATGATCTTGCCCACCTCGCTCAGCCGGCCCTTCTTGATGGCGTCCACGCCGTGGCGGTACTGGACGTGGCCGATTTCGTGTGCCAGGACGGCGGCCAGCTCGTCCTCGCTGCGGCAAAGCTCGATCAACCCCCGGCTGACGAGGATCAACCCGCCGGGGCAGGCGAAGCCGTTGACCTCGTCGGTGTCGAGGGCCAGGAAGTGATAGCCGCCGAAGGTGGACGGCATGTCCGAGGCGGCGGCCAGGGCCAGACCGATCAGGTTGAGGTAGCGGTTGAGCTCGAAATCGTCGAGCGGTTTATACTGACCCAGCAACTTGGCCCCGACCGCCCGGCCGAGATAGTACTCCTGCTCGGGGGTGATCTCCTGGCTGGCCTTGTGGATCGCCTTGCCCAGCTTGATCATCGAGCCGATGCTTCCCAGATCGAGGTTGAAGCCGGCCGAAGCGACGCCCGACCCCAAGAAGAACACCAGGGCGACGAGGACGGCCCGCGCGATCGGCTTACGGCGCATCGCTCTCACCCCTTTCCTCGGCCTCGGCCGGCCTGGTCTTCTTCTCGGTGTAGACCACCTTGGCCATGGGCTTGAGCCCGCCCGCCTCGACGAAGGCCGCCGCGTCGGCCGGACTCACCCCGAAGTTCTTCTCCGCCCTATTCACCCAGGCGTAGTTGTAGCCGGCGCGCCCGGCCCTGAACTCGTCCTCGACCTGCTTGTTGAAACCCTTGCCGGCCAGAGCCAGTTCCTCGCCCGAAGCCTCGACGGCCACGTCCTCCCGGCCCGATTTGAGGACGATCCTCTTCTTGGACAGGGCCGAGAGGTGTATCCAGCCGCGCCGGCCGTCCGGGGTGGTCACCTCGTACCACGGCCCGTCCTTGGCCTCGACGCTCACCCGCGCGGCGTAGGGCAAGGTGGCCACGATCCTGGACAGGAAGTGGGGCTTCTGCCTGAGTTGGCCCTGGCGGACCTGGACGCTCATCACCCGACCGGCCGCCCAGGCGGTGGCGGCGATCAGGACGAGGGCGGTCAAACCGAGAGTGAACCTCCGGCCGATCATCGGCGACTTCCCCCTAACATCAAGGCAACCAGCCCATGAATATTGACATTTTCGGCGAATCGGATCAAGGCCAAAGCCCCTTTTCAACCGCGGCAGAGCTTTCGCAAGGCCTCGATTTGAGCCGGGTTGCCGATGACGATCATGATCGTCCCGGCTTCGATCGTCTCCTCGGGCGAGGGATTGTAGCTGAAGTCTTCGCCGCCGGCCGGCGAGACGGCGATCGGCCACAGACCGGTCTTGGCTCGCAACTCGGTCTGAGCCAGCGTCCGGCCGACGAGGGGCGAGCCGTCCTCCACCGCAATCTCCTCGACTCTGACCGTCGGGTCGTTGCCGCGCAGCATCCGATCCAGAAACGTGACCACGTGGGGCCGGATCAAGACGCTGGCCATCCGCATCCCGCCGATGAAGGCCGGATTGACCACGTAATCCGCCCCGGCCCGGTAAAACTTGTCGATCAGGCCGTCGGTGGTGCAGCGGGCGACGATCCTGATCGCCGGGTTGACGTATCGGGCCTGGACGGTGATCAGCATGTTCTGGCTGTCCTCGGGCAGAAGAGCGATGATGCCGAAGGCCCGTTCCACCCCGGCCCGCTTGAGGACCTCCTCCTGGGAGGCGTCGCCGGTGATGACCGGCACGTCGCCGAATCGATCGGCGGCCAGATCGACCCGGTCCCGGTCATGATCCACGGCCACGGCCTGGCGACCGGTGGTGACGAGTTCGCTCAACACGTTAAGCCCGGTCGGACCCAGGCCGCAGACGATGATGTGACCCTTGAGGGACTCGATCCGCTTGTCCATCCGGCGCTCCCTGATGATCCTGGACAGGTTCTTTTCCACGATGAAGGCGGTTACGGTGGATACGGCGTAGAGCACCACGCCCATGCCGGTCCACATCAGGATCATGGAAAACATCCTGGCCCCGGCGCCCATCCCGGCCAACACCTCGCCGTAGCCGACGGTGGTCAGGGTGATGCTGGTCATGTAGGCGCACTCCAAGATGCTCCATTGCCCCCGGCCGATGATCAAGAAACCGATGGTGCCGGCGATGAACACGGCGGCGACCAGAAGAAGGGGCCAGATCAGGCGGTCCATGAGCTGGCGGATCAAATCGGCCACGAACCTGTGTTGGCTGTTGGGGACGACCATATCACAAAAAATGATAGCATATTTGACTCTTGGTCACGGCCGAAATGCGCCCGGGCGACAAAGGACGGCAAACTCGGGGCTTTAAGGCTCGGCCGGAAAGGCGGTTTCCTTCGGCGCTGCGGCCGGAGCCCCGTTCGTCGAGTCGAAGGCGGCCCCTTTCCGGGACCGGCCGGCGGGGTCATCGTAGGTGAAAAGACAGGCTCAGGGGGCTGAAGAACCGGCCTTGACCTCATCGAGCCACAAGGCCTTGGCCGCCGGGTTGAGAAACGAGTAGCGGAAGCCGTTTTCGATCAGCCGGTCGATCTCCTGGGGTGAAAAGACCAACTCACTCGCCAGCAGGCCAAGCTCACGGTTGAGGTCGGTCTTGAAGAAGGCCGGGTCGTCGGTGTTGATGGTCACCGGCACCCCGGCGTCGAAGAGACGCCGCACCGGGTGCTCGGCCAGCGAGGCGACCGCGCCCAGCTTGAGGTTAGAGCTGGGCGATATCTCCAGGGCGATATCCGCCTCGACCAGATGGTCCATCAGGCGTTCGTCCGAGGCGGCGGCCAGGCCGTGGCCGATGCGGGCCGGCTTGAGGCGCTCGAGGGTCAGCCAGACGTTCTCGGCCGAGCCGAACTCGCCGGCGTGGGCCACGGTAAACAGGCCCATCTCCCTGGCCCGCTCGAAATACGGCTCAAAGGGAACGATGCTCTCCGGCGTCTCCGGGCCGGCCAGGTCGAGGCCGATCACCCGGGGGTTGGGGTGGGCGGCCAGCCAGCCGAGCGTCGCCTCGGCCGCCTCCGGACCGAGGTAGCGGGGGATGGCCGCCAGCAGCCGAATCACGACGCCGGTCTCGGCTTCGGCCTGCTCGAGCCCGGCGGCCAATTCCTCGACCAGCCCGGCGTAGTCCAGGCCCCGAACGACATGGACAAAGGGCATGAAGACCGACTCGGCGTAGACGATTCCTTGCCTATCGAGGGCCAGGCCGAACTCGTAGGCGGCCAGGCGGAAATCGGCCTCCTCGGCGATAAAGGGTCGCAGCGAGACGAAGACGGCCATGAACTCATCGAAGTCATTGAAGACGAAAGGATCGTCCTCAGGCGGGGCCAGGCCCTTGCGTTCGGCCAGGCGACGCAGGATATCGACGTCCAGGCTGCCCTCGAAGTGGACGTGGAGTTCGGCCTTGGGCCGGTGTTCGAGACTCCAGACGGCCACCGTCAGGTCCTGGCGCTCCTGGCTCTCAGCCAGGCCTGGAGGTCCTCGGAGATGGCGAAAATCACCCCGGCCAAGATGACCAGCCCGCCGAGCACGAACACCGGCGAGACCGGCGTGCCGAAATAGAGATAAGAAAAGACGGCGGTCAGCGGCGGGATGGTGAAGCCGATCAGGTTGACGTTCGACGCCTTCCAGTGCTTGACCGCCACCAAAAGGAGCTGATAGGCGACGACGGTGCAGATGAGCGACAGAAAGGCCAGGGCCGCCAACTCCAGCTCGGTCAGGGTCAGGGCCTTGTCGATCAACTCCCCGTCAACGCCGATCCAAAGGGGCAGCGAGCCCAAAGAGAGCACGGTCAGGTTGACCGCCGCCGGCGGATGGACGGCCATCAACGGCTTGGTCAAGACGGTGTAGAGGGCCATGGCCAGGCAGCCGAAGACGATCAGCAGGGCGAAGGGGAGCTGGTCCAGCGACATGAACACCTCGGCCCCGGCCCCGACCCGACCGAAGAGAACGACGACGAAGAGCCCGTCGAAGGCGATCAGGGCTCCAAAGGCCCGGGCCACGGTGAACGGCTCGGAGAGGAGATCGAAGGCCAGGAACATGGTGAACAGCGGGACGAACGAGGTGAACAACGCCCCGGCGCTGGGCGAGACGAAAGCCAGGCAGTAGTGCAGAAGCAGGTTGTAGACCAGAATCAAGAGCAGCCCGCACAGAGCCAGCCGGACCAGGTGACTTTTGACCATCTCCAGCACCTGGCGGCGATAGAAGATCAAGGCGATGGCGGCGCAGATCAGGCCGGCCGGGATGAAGCGCAACTCGATCAGTTCCAGGGCGGTCAGCTTCTTTCTCAAGAGGCTGATGGCGATGAAGGCGTTGGACCAGGCGACGAAGGCGGCCATCAAGGATAGAAACACCAATGCGTTCTTGTTCTTGGCCATGGCAGATCATCCCTCCGGGCGGGCCTCCGGGCGGGCCGGCCCGCCGCCCGATTCTAACACAGATCGGGCTCGAGCCCGGCCAAAGAGGGGGGAAATATCTTGAATATGGGTGGCGGAAAGGTTTTAATGGGATGTCACCGGCCTGGGCGGCGCGAACGGCGCGGGCCGATCTGAGAGGGAGTCGCCGGTGCAAAGCTCGCTGACCTTGCAAAACAAGCTGACCGAGCTCGACCGGCTGGGCCAATGGGTGGCCGGACTGGTCGAGACGTTGAGCTTGAGCCCGGCCGAGGCGTTCCCGGTGGAGATGTGCCTGGAGGAGATCGTCACCAACGTCATGAAGTACGCCTACGGCGAGGGGGTGGACAAACCGATCGTGATCAACGCCCGCCTCGAAGGCGACGCCCTGGTCCTGGAGGTGATCGACGAAGGCGATCGTTTCAACCCCCTGGACCTGGACCGCCCGCCCGAGGGGCGCTCGCTGGACGAGATGGAGATCGGCGGCTTGGGCGTCCATCTGACCCGGCAGATGATGGACGAAGTATCCTATGCCCGCCGGGGCGCCAAGAACATCCTCACCATGAAAAAGCGCCTGGGCGAAAACGATAAGTAACCACTATTCAGGGGAGATTTATAATATGGAGATCACTTTCGCCAAAGAGGACGACATCCTGGTCTTCAGCTTCACGGGGCGCCTCGACGCCCAGAGCGCACCCGAGGCGGAAAAGGACGTCAAGGGCTGGTTGGCCGACGGCGAAAAGAAGCTGGTCGGGGATCTCTCCGGCCTGGACTACATCTCCAGCGCCGGGCTCAGGGTACTGTTGATGACGGCCAAGGAGCTTGCGGCCAGCGGCGGCAAGCTGTGCCTGTTCGGCCTCCAGGGGCCGGTGCGCGAGGTCTTCGACCTGGCCGGTTTTTCGGCGGTCATTCCCATCGCCGAGAACAAGGCCGGAGCCGTCGCCGCCGTCAACGGTTAACCGGCGGCCCGACTCCACGATCCGGCCGGGGCTCAAGCCTGCGGCTCGGCCCGAATCACGGTCAGGGTGAAATCGTCGAACTGGGGTTCATCGCCGGCGAACTCGAAGACCGTCTCTTTGAGGCGGCCGATCAGTTGGGCCGGAGGCAGGTCCCGGTTCTCTTTTATGGCCGCGATCAATCGCTCGACGCCGAACTCTTCCTTTGCGGGGTTGATGGCCTCGGTCACCCCGTCGGTGTAGAGCACCAGAACGTCCCCCGGATTCAGCGTCACCCTCTCCTCACCGCAGGGGTTGTCGGGCGTCAGGCCCAGGGCCAGGCCGGTCGGCCTCAGCTCCTCGACGCCGCCGTCGGCCCGAAGCAGGATCGGTGGATTGTGGCCCCCGTTGGCGTAGCAAAAAACGCCGGTGGCCGTCTCCAAGCTGGCGAAGAAGGTGGTCACGAACATCCCCGAAGCGCCCGAGTCGCGCTCGATCAGGGCGTTGGCCAGGGTGAGCACCTGGGCCGGAGGCAGCCCCTCGGAGGCCAGGGTGCGAAGCGTCGAGCGGGAGAGGAGCATGAACAGCGCCGCCGGCAGTCCCTTGCCGGAGACGTCGGCCAGGGTCAGGTCGAAGCGGCCGTTTATGGTCAGGTAGTCGAAGAAGTCGCCGCCGGTCTCCCTGGCCGGCAGGCTCAGCCCGGCCACGGTGAAGTTCTTCAGCTCCGGCGCCTCCTTGGGGATGATCGAGTCCTGGAGTCGGGCGGCGAACTCGAGCTCGCCGGCCAGTCGCTCGTTCTCGGCCGTGGTCCGCTTCAATTCCTCGATGTAGACCACCAGGTCCTCGGCCATCTTGTTGAACGCCGCCGAGAGATGGCCCAGCTCGTCTTTGGATTCGATGCTCACCCGGGCGGTCAGATCGCCCCGGGCTACCTTCTCGGTCGCTTCGGCCAGGGTCTTGACCGGGCGGGTGATGTAGCCAGCCGCGATCAGGATGCCGATTATGGCGGCGATGACGCAGACGATGGAGACGGTGATGATCAGGTTTCGCATCTGGACCGCCTGGGCCAGAACGACCTTGGTCGGCACCTGTAACAGCAGCGCCCACTTCCGGTGCTCGTCCGGGGCGAAGGGTTGGGCCACGGTGTAGTATTCCACGCCGTCATCGACTATCCGGCCGGAGACGACGCTCCCCGGCGGAGACTCCAGGGTCCGGCGAACGAGAGGCGAATCGGTCAAGTTCTCCCGGACGATGCGCTCGACCTGGGGGTGGGACAGCAGCCGACCCTGACTGCCGACCAGGATCGAGCGGCCGGTCTTGAGGCTGTTGAGAAAACGAACCACTCGGCTCCAGTCCATATCCAGGATCAACACCGCCCACTGGTCGTAACGATCGGCGCCGTCCTCCTTGAAGGTGCCGTGAACCAGGACGCCCAGGCTGATCACCGGCTCACTCAATCCAGGCAGATAGCGAACCCGGGACATCTTGTTGGCCTCCTGGCCGAATTTGACCGAGGTGAAGCGGGCGAAGAAGTCGGCGTCGTCGATGGACTTCTTGGTTCGGCCGGCCTGGGCCAAGGTCCGGCCGTCCTCGCCGATGAGCCTGATCAGGAGGTAGGCGTTCGAGATCTTGTAGAACTCATCCAGGAATCTCTGGATGTTGGCGAGCGACGATTCGGCCTCTCTTTCGAGCCCGAACTCCAACTGGGCCAGGTAGGTCTGAATCTCCGGTGAACCGGCGATGACCTTCCGGTCCTGGCGGGCCCGGGCGAAGCCGTCGTCGAGGGTCTTGATCACCCCCTGGGCGATGGTCTGGAGGTTGGTCCGGGCGTTGGCGGTCAGCTTCTCCGATGAGGTCTGCTCCGAGACAAAGCCGGCCACGCCCAGCGGAATGACGATGACGGGCAGAATAAACCACAATATCTTATACTTAAGCTGCCTCATCATTTTGCCTCCGGGCTCAAGCGTACGTCGTCGGCGACGCGGAAGATTTCGGTCGGTGAGGTTTTCAGGACCACGCTTTTGGCCGCGGCGTAGGAATCGACCTTCTGGAACAGGAAGATCCACGGCGCACTGTCGTGGAGATAGTCGTCGATCACGGTGAAGGCGCCGAGTCTGGCCAGGCCGAAGCCGGCCTCGGCCTCGTCGAACATCCGGTTGAACCTCTCGTCGTTCCACGGCCGGAAGGGGTCGCGCCTCAAAAGCGGCCCCAGGGTGAAGCTCGGGTCGAGGATGGGGTTGCCCCAGGCCCAGTAGTAGAGATCGAACTTGCGGCCCTCCTTGGCCAGAGTCGGCAGGAATTCGGGCCAGGGGATCGAGACCAGCTCCACCTTCAAGCCGACCTGCTGGAGATACTTGGCCACGGCCCGGCTGGTGTACTCGGCCCCGAACCACCGCTTGGGGCTGTAGGCCAATCTCAGTCTCAACCCGATCGCGCCGGCCTCGGCCAGCAACTCCCTGGCCCGCTTGGGATCGTAGGCGTAGGGCGGCGACTTGGCCGAACCGGGAATCACTTCGGCTAGGCACGAGCCCAGCGGCAACCCGTTGCCGAGCATGATGACGTTGATGATCCGCTTCTTGTCCACGGCCAGGTTCAAGGCCCGGCGGACCCTGGGGTCGGCCAGCTTCTTCCGAATCGCCTCCCGGCCCGGCCAGGAAAGCGAGTTGATGGCGATAAAGAACACCCGAGCCGATTGCTGGGAGTAGAGCCGGATGCCCTCCTCGCGGCCCCTCTTCTGCAGCAGACTCAGCTTCAGGTGGGGGTTGAGGTCGGTGATGATCTGGCTCCGGCCCGTCTCCAGGAGCCGGCGTCTGACTTCGTCTCGCGGCTCGGCGTTGAAGACCACCTCGTCGATGCCGGACGCACCCGTCTTCCGCCAGTAGGACCCGAACCGGGCCAGCTCGACGCCTCCGTCTTTGTCGCGCCTGACGAAACGATAGGGCCCGGTGCCGATGGGCTTTACGGCCAGGGTTTCAGCCGAGCCCCGGGGCACGATGAAGCCAGCGAAGGACAGCTCGGCCAGGAGACTGGGGCTGGGACTGACCAACTCGATGACGCCGCTCTCGAGCGCCCTGACGCCGTCGATCTTCAGCAGCCGGCCCAGACGGCCCTTCCGGGCCTGGTTCAAGGAGTAGATGACGTCGGCCGTCTCGAGCGGCCGGCCGTCGTGGAACTTCACCCCCCGGCGCAGCTTGAAACGATAGACCCCCGGCTTGGGCTGGGTCCAGGACTCGGCCAGGCCGGGAACGATCCGGCCGTCGCCGGTGAGTAGGGTCAGGTGCTCGAAGATCTGGACGCAGAGCCGGTGGCTGACGGCGTCCATCTGGTCGAAGGGGTTGAGCGACGAGGCGGGCACCGGGTCGGTGATGACCAGGCGTCCGGCCAGGCCGGGTTGGGCCGAACCCAGGACCAGCAGCCAGGCGAGAAGCCAGGCGAGCCGCTTCACCCCGCCCGCCCCATGAGACGCCCGCCGACCAGTTTGGGCAGCGGCGGCGTGGTTCGGCCGATCAGGAACAGGGCGTCCCGGCCCGAGGCGTCCAGACCGGACCGGCAAAACCGGTTCACCGATTCCCGGCGGTGCCAGGGGACGCGGCCGTTCCAGGGGGGAACGGGGTAGGTCTTGCGGACCACCGAGGCCTCTTCGTCGTAGACGGCTTGGCCGTAGGTCAGCCGGCAAAAACGGCGGGCCAGGCTTTTGAGCTCGGGGTCGGCCAGGGGAGCGTCCGGCCGGGGATACATCTTAAAGCAGGGCATCTCCCAGAACGAGGCGATGGCCCTGGGATTGGGCGTGCGCACGACCACGAAGAACTCGTCGGCGCCGAATCTCTCCTCGGCCAAGGCCAGGAAGACGTCCACCATCCGGTGTTGGCACAGGCGGTGGGTCTGGTGGAGGGGCAGCACATACGCTCCGGCCAGATGGAGCACCGGCTTCTCCTCCACGGTCAGCAGGTTGGCGAAGACGAAACCGATGATTCGATCTTCGGTCCGAATCACCGAGCAGACGGCGCAGTCGAGGTAGGCGGGCAGGACTTGCTGGTCGAACTCGGGATGGTCGATGAAGGTGGCGTGAACTATCCGGGCCAGCTCCGGCATCAACTCCGCCTTTTTCTGCTCGTCGAGACCGAGGTGGACGTCCACGTCGTAAGGTTCAAAAACGAGTCTCAACGGCCGGTCTTGGTCTTTGTCCGAAGCCACTCACCAATCCTGCAAGAATTTAGGGGTGGGCCGATTTTACGACAGCCGGCCCGTGCAGGCAAGCCCCGGACTTGGAAATCGCCGTCTCGGGCCGGCCGAACGCCCTTCAGGGATCGCCGCCGGATGTAGTACACTTAAAAACGCGCTGTAAAACGGGCCGAGCCCGCCGTTCCCTGGTTCTTTGGAGGCCCCTGATGGCAGTCAAATTCAGGCATCGACTCTCGACCCAGATCACCCTGCTGGGCCTGGCCGTGGCCGTGGTGATGGGTTTGACCTTCGCCTATGTCATCCCTTACGTCCACCTGCGTCTTTACCAGGAAAAGAAGACCGAAATCGAGCGGGTGGTCAAGACGGCCGCGGCCATGCTCCAGTATCAGGCCGAGCTCCAACGGGAAGCCGAGATGTCTCCCCAGCAGGCCATGGCCCGGATCAAGGCGACCATAATCAGATTGAGCCGGGCGTTGGGCGACGAGTATTTCTGGCTCCAGGACGACAAGGGGGTGATGTTGGCCCACCCGATCAAGCCGGAGCTGGACGGCAAGAGCCAGTGGGATTTCCAGGACCCGAACGGCAAGTACATCTTCCGGGAGTTCGTCAAGGCCAGCCGGGCTGGCGGCGGGTTCGTCGATTACCACTGGCCCAAACCCGGCTCCGACGAGCCGGCGCCCAAGGTGAGCTACGTGACCCGTATTCCGGGCCGCGACTGGATTCTGGGCAGCGGTCTGTACATCGACGACGTGGAGGAGACCATCAGTCAGATGACCTTCTCCCTGGCGGCCATGGCCGGGGTCAAACTGGCGGTGGTGGTGGCGGCCTGCCTGCTGCTGGGGCGCAGCTACACCAAACCGGTGACGGCCGTCCTGGACATGGCCCAGACGATCGGCCGCGGCGACTTGAGCCCGCCCGACATCGAGGAGAAGCGCAAGGACGAGCTGGGCCAGATGGCCAAGGCGCTGAACCAAATGAAAAATTCTCTCCGGGATGACGTCAGGCTGGTGGTGGCGGCGGCCCACTTGGCCTCTTTGGCCGCCAGCGAGATCAGCCAGGGCAACCAGGACCTCGCCCGCCGGGTTCAGGAACGGGCGGCGATGAGCGAGGAGCTGTCGGCCACCGTCGGGCAGTTGACCGAAAACGTGGCCGAAAACGTCGAGCTGGCGGCCAGGGCCGAGGAGGAGGCGGCCCGCCTGGCCGAAGAGGTCAAGGCCGGCGAGGCCGACGAGGGAGACCGGGCCGACAGGGTCCGGAAATTGGCCGCCGCGCTCTCCGAGGCCGCGGCCAACTACCGGGAACAGAAGGCGGCCGTCGAGGAGATCAGGAAGGCCATCGAACAGATGGATACGGCCATCCAAGAGGACGCCGCCTTGGTGGAAGAGGTGGCCGCGGCGGCCGAGAACTTGAACGACGAGGCCCAAAGCCTGATCGAACAGATGCAGCGGTTCAAGCTGGCTTAGCCCGGCGTGGCCCGAGTGATCGTCGTGGGGCCGCCAAGCCGGCCGGCGAAACGCGAAAGCGAAGCCTTCGCCCGATAGCGACGGCCGGTTGGCCGGTCCTCGCCGGCCGCCGTAGGCGAGCGCGGCCGGGCGGCCTGCTCCGGTGCTTCCCCCGTCGAAGAACCGGCCCGGACAGGCAATGGTTCGAGGTCGTTTCCGAGACGCCGCCCTCCTCCAGCCCCGGAAACGATTCATGCGCTCAACCGGGGCCGGAGGAACCTGTTCGGACTACAGAGAGAAGAAGAGACGGGAGACCTTCCGTCCCTCGCGGTATACCTCCTTGAACCACTGGGGTTTGCCGGCCAGGATGGCCGCCTGCTTCCGCCGCTCCGCGGACCAGCCTTCATATCTGGAAGCGCCGATGTAGGCGGTCAGCCAGCCGGTCAAAACGATCGAAACGAGGAGGCAGGCGCCGGCGGCGACAAACCTCGCCCCTCGCCGCCGGGCCAGGCCGAAAACCGCGGCCGCCCAGGCGGTGAAAAAGGCGGCCAGGATCAGATGGTAGATCACTTCCAGATCGAACCAGCCGATGCGCCGCCACTCGCCGATGCGCCAAAAATGGCCGTCTTTCATCAGCGGGAAGAAGACCGGAATGCCGCCCCAGCCAGGCGGACTGAAGAGATCGCAGGCCAGATGGACGACGCCCCCGGCCAGCGCGGCCGCAAAAAGCAGTCGGTATGAACTCGACCGGCCGAAGACCCGGTCCCGGCCGGAGCCTGAGCCGATCGCTCGGAAAGCGAACGCCGCGGCCGATCTCAAACCGACCAAGGCGGCCGCGAACACAGCCGCCATCGCGGTCACGCCGAGCAGAGAGTGGGTGACGCCCCGGTGGCCGATGAAGACGTTCGTCGAGTGGTAAGTCCCCCAAAAGCGGCTGATGCTGTCCAGGTCGGGCATGATCGAGCCGAAGACCAAGGCGACGGCCAGGCCGAGGTAGCCGACCCGCGGTCTGGAAGCGTTCCCGGGCCGGGCATTGACCGCCACGTAGGCGGCGTTGGCCAAAACAAGGCCCATCAGGGCGTGGCTGGGCGGGCTCATGGGCGGTGTCGGATCGATCGCGCCGGTCAAGAGCTCCGGCGTCGAGCGCCTCGGTTCACCTCGCTTTCCGCCTGGCGACGAATCGGGCCTCCCGGAGTTGCGGTTCGTCGAGGCGAGCGGTCAACGGCCCGAGTTCGGGCTCATTCGGGCGGTCGGGGATCGATGTTGTACTTCTTGAGCTTGTACTGCAACAGGCTCTTGCCGATGCCCAAGGCCTCGGCCGCCCTGGCCTGGACGTAGTCGGCCTTGTCGAGCGCCCGGCGGATGAGGTACTGCTCGAACTGCTCCAACGCTTCAGGAAGCGACGCCCCGGCCGAGATGAACCGCTCCGCGTCCATCCGGCCCAGGCCGCCGCCGGCGACCTCGGCCGGCAGGTCCTTGAGGCCGATGGTCCAGCCCGAGGCCAGGACCACGGCCCGCTCGATGACGTTCTCCAACTCGCGGACGTTGCCCGGCCAATGATAGGAGCTCAGCGCCTCCAGCACCTCCGGCTCGAACTCCAACTCGCCCCGGCTCAGCTCCTGGCGGTATTTTTCCAGGAAGTGGACGGCCAACAGCGGCACGTCGTCCGCCCGCTGGCGCAAAGGCGGCATCTCGATGTGGACCACGTTGAGCCGATAGTAGAGGTCCTCCATGAACCGGCCCTCCTCGACCAACCCCTTGAGGTCCTTGTTGGAGGCGGTGATCAGCCGGACATCGACCTCGATGGTTCGAGAGCCGCCGACACGCTCGAAGGCCCGCTCCTGGACCACCCGAAGCAGCTTGACCTGGAGGGCCGGGGTGGTGTGGCCGATCTCGTCCAGAAAGAGCGTCCCGCCGTCGGCCAGCTCGAAGCGGCCCTTGCGGGTCGAAGTCGCTCCGGTGAAGGCCCCTTTCTCGTGGCCGAAGAGCTCGCTTTCCAGAAGGCTTTCGGTCAGAGCCGAGCAGTTGACCGAAATGAACGGACGATCCTTGCGGGGCGAGCGGTGATGGATGGCCCGGGCGATCAGCTCCTTGCCGGTACCCGATTCGCCGGTGATCAGCACCGTCGCCTTGGCCGGTGCGACCTTCTCGACCAGCTCGTAGACCTGGGTCATCTCCTTGGACTGGCCGATGAGGTTGTCGAAGCCCAGCTTCTTGGCCACCTGCCCCAAGAGCATCCGGTTCTGGCTGACCAGCCGGCGCAGCTTGAGCGCCTTGCCGATCCCCAACAGCATCTCGTCGTTCTGGAAGGGCTTGGTCAGGTAGTCGAAGGCGCCCATCTTCATCGCCTCGACCGCCTTCTCCACCGTGCCGTAGGCGGTCATGACGATGACCGGCAGGTCGGCGTCTATCTCCTTGACCGCGGCCAACAGCTCCAGTCCGTCCATGCCCGGCATCTTCATGTCGGTCACCACCAGATCGGGTTCGGCCTCCCTGAGGACTTCGAGGGCCGAGGCGGCCGAGTCGGCGGTGAGGACCTGGTAGCCCTCCTGGGTCAAGAGGGTCTCCATGATCAGCCGGTAATTCTTTTCGTCATCGACGATGAGAACGGTTTCCATGACTCCACCTAAAGGGTTATCACCACTCGGGTGCCCCGGCCCAACTGGGAGGTGAGTTCGATGTTGCCGCCGTGGGCCTCGACAATCGACTTGACGATGGCCAACCCCAGCCCCGAGCCCTGTTCCTTCAAGGTGAAGAAA
The DNA here is from genome assembly GCA_964634465.1 of uncultured Thermodesulfobacteriota bacterium. Lineage (GTDB taxonomy): Bacteria > Desulfobacterota > Desulfarculia > CAZWLY01. The sequence goes on from CAZWLY010000005.1 coordinate 43,653, forward strand.
GGCTCGAAGACCCGTTCGCCGGCCTCGGCGCTCAAGCCCTCGCCGGTGTCGTCCACCTCGATCCTACACCCCCGACCGTTCGGACCAGGTCTGGCCGACACACCCAGGCTGCCGCCGTCGGGCATGGCTTGCACGGCGTTGACCAGGATATTCAAAAAGGCCCGATAGAGCATGTCCGGATCGGCCTGAATGGTCGGGGCGGCGTTGAGGTCATCGACCACCCGGATGTTGTTCTTTTCCAGTTCCGGGGCCAGGGCGCTCAAGTTGCGCTGGAGCAGCTCTCCCACGTCGCAGTCGCGGATGTTGGGCACCTGGGGCCGGGCGAAGTCCAGGAACTCGGTGACGATGGAGTTCAACCGGGTGCACTCCTCGACGATGACCTCGGAGAGCTTCCTCGAGGGGTCCGACTCGTCCATCTGGCTGGCCATCAGCTCGCTGGTGGAGCGGATGATGCCCAACGGGCTCTTGATCTCGTGGGAAACCGAGGCCACCATCCGGCCCAAAGTGGCCAACCGCTCGCTCTCGGCCAGCTTGTCCTCGAGGCGCTTTCGCTCCTCGGCCCGGCGCATCAGAATCTTCTCGCCGCGCCTGACCACCAGGGCCAGGAAGACGAACATGATCGCCATCAACCCGCTGGCGGTCAGGCCGGCCAGGACCTGGGTCCAGAAGATCTGCTCCATCTCGGGCGTCAGGTCGGTCACCAGCTCGAAGACGCCCAACACCGGCCGGGGGTCTTCCAAGGAGGCGCTCAGCCTGTCGGCTCGAAACGGGGTCAGGGTTCTGAGCTTGACCGGCTCGGTCAACGACCCGTGAAGGAGGTAGTCCAGCATCGAGGGCTGGGAATCCAGGGAGGAATAGGCTCGGCCCTGGCGAGCCTCCTCAAAACCGGGGCCGAGCTCGCCCGGCTCGCCGACCTTCAGGTTGGCGGTGGTGTAGACGCGAATCCCATCGACGTCGTAAATGTTGACCTGATCGATGTTGAGCGAGTGGATGGTCGCCCGGACCACCTTGTCCAAACGGCGGTATTGAAACTCGCTGGAGAGGTCGATCTTGCCGTAAATCGTCGCCGTGGGCAGGACGAACTGGCGAAAGACCTGGTGGTTCAGGTTGGCGGCCATGACCATGGCGTAAGCCTCGTAGCGCTCCAGGAGAACCTTCTTGGCCTGGCCGGCCAGAAAGCCCGACAACGCCACGGCGAAGAACAAAATGATGAACAGGCTGGTGGCGGAGAAATACTTGACCAGCTTAAAAGGCTTGCCTGGTTCGGGACTTAGAGGACTCTGGCCCTGTCTCATGACGCCCAATTTTTAGCACGCCGGGCCTTGGCGGGGCAAGTTTAAAGGTTCAGGAGGCGATCAACACCCCGTCGTCCACCCTCCCCTGGGCTCTCGCCCCCGGCCCGAGGACGCTCCGGCTGACTCGGGCTCCGGACTTGATCACCGCCCCCTCCATGAGCACCACGTCGCGCACTTCGGCCCCGGCCTCGACCACGGCGCCCGGGCTCAGGCTGACGAAGCCGTCCGTCGCGGCCCCGTCCTCCACTCGGGCCCCCTCGGCCGTGGACACCGGCCCCCGCGGCGAAAAACCGAAGCCGCTCCGGCCGCCGGTCAAAAGATCCCGGTGAAGGCCGAGATATCCGGCCGGCGAGCCGATGTCGGCCCAGTAGTGGCCGCCTTCAAGGACGTGGGCCCTGATCAGTCCCCCGTCGGCGATCAGGTTCCGGTAGGCGTCGATCAATCCGCCGGCCTCGCGTCGGGGCAGGTACCTGAACGCCTCCCGCTCGACGACCTGGACGCAGGTGTAGGCCAGTCGCCTGACCTCGCCGGAGCCGCCCGGCGAGGCATCGTCGCGAAAGCCGACCACCCGCTCGCCCTCGACGAGAACCTGGTTGAGACCGGGCCGATCGTGAAGGACCATGCTCACTGCGGCGCCGGATCGCTCGTGGGCGGCCATGATCTCGGTTAGGTCGAAGTCGAAGAAGACGTCGCCGTTGATCACCAGGAGGGGGCCGTTGGAGAAATTGGCCCAGGCCTGGCCCAACCCGCCGCCGGTGCCCTTGATCTCGTCCTCCTCGAAGTAGAGGACCACGCCGGGCGGGCCGGTCCTGGCCTCGGCGAAAGCGGCGATCATCCCGGCCAGATGGTGGGCGTTGATCCCGACCCGCTCGATGCCCAACGCGGCCAGGTGATCCAGCAACAGGCCCAGCAAGGGCCGGCTGGCCACCGGAAAGAGCGGCTTGGGCAGGGCTTCGGTCAGCGGCCGAAGCCGGGTGCCGAAGCCGGCGGCCAGAATGAAGGCCTGGTCGATCATCGCTCGATTCCCGGGCCGAGCGACCGGCTACTTTCGGGCCAGACGGGCCGAAACCGTCTCGCCGCCGATCCCCCAGTTGTCGGACTCGACCTCGTCGATGACGACGAAGGTCGTCTCGGGCTTCTTGCCGAGAACATCGACCAGCACCTGCGTGACGCCTTTTATAACCTCGGCCTTTTTTTCGGCGCTCACACCGGGCGGAGTTATCCGGATATTGACGTAGGGCATGGCCAGCCTCCATCTTCTCGGAATAGCAGAGCTTACCACAAACGCCCATCTCCCCCCAAGCCCTCCGCCTTCGTCCGGCGCGAAGCGGTTGACCCGCTCCGGCGGCTCGGTCTATCCTGCCGGTGGCGGGCGGGACAAGGCCGCCGTCTTTCCCAATTCGGACTCGGAGCGAACGTGCAGGAGCGCAACATGGACCCCGTCGAACTGGCCGCCCGGTGTTGGGTCGGCCTGCCCGGCCGCGAGCTGGACGCCGAGACCAGAGACGTCCTCGAGCGCTACCCGCCTGACGGGATCGTCCTTTTCTCGCGCAACCTCTCGCCCGACGCGAGCCAGATAAAGCGTCTCATCGCCGACTGCCAGGCGATCGCCGCCGAGAGGTTGGGCCGACCGATGACGGTGGCCATCGACCAGGAGGGCGGTCCGGTGAAGAGGTTGCCCGAGCCCTTCGGCCAATATCCGGCCGCCTCTTCCTACGGCCCCGAGGGGGAGGAGGCGGTCTACGAGTGGGGGCTCGATCAGGGCCGGGAGCTAAAAGGACTGGGGATCACCATGAACCTGGCCCCGGTGGTGGACGTCAACACCTTGGGCGAGCGGGGCATGATGCGAGAGCGGGCCTACGGCACCGATCCGGAAACGGTCAGCCGCCTGACTTCGGCCGCCATCAGAGGGCTCCACGACGCCGGGATCGCCGCCTGCGCCAAGCATTTTCCCGGCATCGGCCACTCCACGCTGGACAGTCACCTCCACCTGCCGGTGGTCGAGCGGACCAAGGAGGAGTTGTTCGCCTGCGAGTTGGTCCCGTTTCGAGCCGTCGTCGAGCAGGGCGTGGAGGCGATCATGGTCGGCCACCTGGTCTATCCGGCCCTGGACCGGGACAGACCGGCCAGCCTGTCGCCGAAAATAATGAGGGAATTGCTCCGTGACGAGATGGGCTATCAGGGATTGATCGTCACCGATGACCTGGAGATGGGGGCGGTGACGACGCTGCTCAGCCCCCAGGAGGCGGCCGCGTCGGCCCTGGCGGCCGGCGCGGATCGGGTGTTGATGTGCCAGGACTTCGGCCAATACCGGGCCCTGGTCGGGGCCGGGTGACCGGCCCTCGTCAACTGGAGGTGCAGGCGTCGATCCGAGCCGTCTCGAGTCTCTCCAGCGCTTCCTGGAAACGCCGCCAGATGGCACGCTGACGCCGGGACTCATAGACCACGGCGCCGGCCATCACCGCCGCCGCGGCCAGAACGGTTATCGAGTAGGCGAGCATTGACAGCCTCCGAATCTTGAACGAAAAACCGAAGCGTCACCGCCGAAGGCGGTCTATTGACTCCCGACGACCTCGGAAGAATCGCCGTTGATCAGACGCAGCAAATCGGCCTCGCGGCGACGCCGGGCCACCCGCTCGGCCAACATGGCCGCGGCCACCCCCATGATCAGCATCGCCAAGCCGATGATTCCACTCATGACTTCCATCTCGGCCTCCTCTCACTAGTCCTCGCCGAAAGAAAATGCGAACAGTGTGCCAAACTGTCTCCGGGCCGAAAATGGCCGTATAAACGGACCTCGGCGGGCCTGAACCGGGCAAGATTTGCCCATATCGACCGGAAGTTTGACGCTCGGGTGTCAAAAAGACCCCCTAATTGCCGACTTGGGGCGACAAGGACCATGATCAAAGAGAGACCCAAAGCCGTTGCGATATGATTTATTGCGTATTCATGGTATGTTAGGCGCAAAATTGGCTATTGGCACGGTGGTTGCTTTAACTGCGGTCAGATTCGGCCGTGTTGACCCGGTCAAAGCAAAGGCCGACGACCACGGAGAGAGCTAAGAGGCAATCATGGTTGATAAAATCGGACCCCGTTCCCATCTTAGTCCAGAGACCGATCAGACCGCTCGCCAAAGGTCGAGCCGGAAATTCGACCGCCTTTTGGATCGGGTCAGGGATTCTTCCAGCCAGGCCGAATCCCCGTCGGCCGCGGCCGGCGTCGGCGCGCCGCTCAGCGCGGCCGGGGTAACGATAAGCCCCACTCCGCCCCAGTTGGTTCAAACCGAACGGACGTTGGGGCTGCTGGAACGTTTTTCGTCCGCCCTGGCCGACCCGGCGGTGACCCTGAAGCAGATGGCCCCTCTCACCGAGGCCCTCGACAAGGAGGCCGATCGTCTGCTGGCCCTTCTAGACGATCTGGCCGAGGACGACAGGGCCCGCGGCATCATCCACGAAACCGCCCTCCTGGCCAAGGTCCAGGTGGCCAAGTTCGATCGGGGAGAGTTCATCTAGATGTCGATCACCGCCTCGGCCAACATCGGCGGCAACATCGCCTACGCCCGGAGCTCCTATTTCAAGCCGCCCCAGTTTGAAGACATCTCCGAGGGGGGGATAAAACCTTCTCGGCCCGAGCAAGCCCTCGAAATACCGGAGTCCGGAGTCGCCAAGGCGATCATCTCGAAAGGGGAGGCTTTCGGCCTGGCCGAGGAGGTCCGCCGCCTGATCGCCGCCAAGCCGGTTAAAATCAACCTTAAAATCCACCAGTTCCAAGTCGCCTCGCTGCTGGGCTCCAATTACGTCTAACCCAACCCCCGCCTCACTTTCCGCCTGGCACAATCGCCGGGAATAGGATATCTTATACAAGGTTAGCCAAACGAGAACCGAGCCGTGACGCGGCCCAGGGTGGAGGTGGACATGGAACTGAACGTCTCTGTTGATAACAATCACGCCCTGATAGCCATCGTCGGCGACATCGACGACGAGGGAGCGACCAAGCTGAAGGAGAAGCTCCTGGAACTCCAGAGCCAGCCGCTCAAGGAGGCGGTCTTCGACTTCGCCGGGGTAAAATTCATCGGTTCCACCGGCATCGGCAAGCTGCTCCTTTTCTACAAGGCGGTCGCTTCAAAGGGCGGCCGGATCAAGATCATCAACATGAACGACGACCTGCTGACCATGTTCAGCGTCATCAAGCTGGACAAGATATTCGACCTCAGTTCCTGAGCCGAATTACAAAGGAAGCGTCATGTTCACTTGGGAACAGGGGCCCGACTCTGTGACCATCGTCGGAGAGATGGACATCTTTTCGATCGACACCCTCCACGCCCTGTTGGTGGAAGTCGTGGCCGAGGGAAGCGCCAAGACCATCGATCTCACCCAGGTGACGCGGCTGGACACCGCCGCGGCCCAGGTGCTCATGGCGGCGCTCAAAACCGACAAGAGGGGCGGGCTCAAAGTGGCCCTGTCCGATGAGGCCTCGGCCGTCTTGGACCTGATCGGGCTCAAGGAGGCTCTCCGACCTTACCTCGATCAAGGAACCGGCAATGGCTAAAAATATTCTCATCGTCGATGATTCAGCCACTCTCAGGGCGGCCGTTTCGGCCACGCTAACCGAAGCCGGCTACAACATCTACGAGGCTACCAACGGCCAGGAGGGGCTCGAATTCCTGGCCGAGGCCAGAGCCAAGCAGTTGCCGATACACATGATCATCAGCGACGTCAACATGCCGGTCATGAACGGCATCGAGTTCCTCAAGTCGGTCAAGAAGACGCCCGACAGATTCATTCCGGCCATCGTTCTGACCACCGAGCGGGAAGAGCGGTTGAAGCAGCAAGGTCGAGAAGCGGGTGCGGCCGGTTGGCTGGTCAAACCTTTTCAGCCCTCCGTTCTGGTCAAAGTCGTCCGCAAGTTTGTCCGCTAGGTAGAAAGGAGGGACGGTGAACAAGAAGATCCTGGAGATCTTCTTCAACGAATCGGAGGAGCTGCTCCAGGCGATGGAGACAGGGCTCTTGGCCCTGGAAAGCAACCCCGACGACGAAGAACAGATCCACTCCGTCTTCCGCGCCGCCCACACCATCAAGGGCAACGCCGGGTTCGTCGGTTTGGACGAGGTCGTCGCCTTCGCCCACCACCAGGAAAACGTTCTCGATCTCCTCCGCCAAGGCGAACTCGAAGTCACCCCGGAGACGATCTCCCTTCTCCTGGAGTCGGTGGACTTCTTGCGAGGGATGGTCGAGTCCGGTTCGGACGGGGATCCGATCGATCACGACCGGCGGGCCGACATCGAACGGCGGCTCCTGGAAGTGTATCGAACCCGGGGCGAGGAGGCCGCTGAAGAGCCGGCGACCGCTCCGCCTGAACCGGCCCCGCCGGCCGAGCCCACTCCCCCGCTCCAGGCAACCGAGGAGTCGAAGGCGAGCGGCGGAGAGACGGTCAGGTACGAGATTTCGATGGAGCTCGACCCGGAGCTGTTCACCACCGGCACCGACCCGATCATGCTCATCACCGAACTGGGCGATCTGGGCGAAGTGGTCGAAATATCGGCCGACACCTCCAAGCTCCCTCCGATCGGAGACATGATCCCCGAACGGCTTTATCTCAGTTGGCGTCTGGTGCTCGAAACCACGGCCGATATCTCCCAGGTGGAAAACGTCTTCATCTTCGTCAGCGACGATTCCAAAATCGAAATCAAGCCCTTGGCCGACCGGAAGCCGGCTCCGAGTCCGCCCGAACCGCCCCCGCCGCAACCGGCCGCCGAACCGAGCCCCGCTCCGGCGATCGTTCCGCCGGCCGCCGAGGAGCCGGCCGGAATCGAGCCGGCGGCCATCCTCGAACCGGCAGAACCGGCTGCCAAGCCGGCTCCGCCTTCACCGCCGCCCGCACCGGCTCCGCCGCCGCCGGCCGCCGAGACCGCCCCGAGTCCAGCGGCTCCGCCGCCGCCACCGCCGAACAAGGCGGCGCCGAGGCCGCCCAAGAAGCGCCCGGCCGCCAAAAAGGCGCCCATGGCCAGGGCGAGCACCATCCGTGTCGATACCGACAAGCTGGACAAGCTGGTCAACCTGGTCGGCGAACTGGTCATCAGCGTCGCCCGGGTCACCCAGATCGCCCAGACGAGAACCGATGCCGACCGGGGCCTGATCTCGGCCGTAGAAAGCATGGACCATATCTCCCGCGAGCTCCAGGAGCAGGTGATGCGGGTCAGGATGGTGCCGGTGGAGGCGACCTTCACCCGGTTCCAGCGGGTGGTCAGGGACCTGGCCGTCGAACTCGACAAGGAAGTCCAACTGGTCATGTCGGGCACAGAGACCGAGCTGGACAAAAACGTCATCGAGCAGATCAACGACCCGCTCAAGCACCTCATCCGCAATTCGGTCGATCACGGCCTGGAGAGCCCTCAGGAGCGCGTCGCCGCCGGCAAGCCTGCCCAGGGAACCATCTGGCTGCGAGCCTACCAGCGCGAGGGCAACATAATCATCGAGGTCGCCGACGACGGCCGCGGCATCGACCGCCAGGCCGTCTTGGCCAAGGCGGCCGGCCAGGGATTGATCAAGGGCGACGGAGAAGGCCTGAGCGACCGGGAGATATTCGACTTCATGTTCCGGCCCGGCTTCTCCACGGCCAAGAAAGTAACCGAGGTCTCCGGCCGGGGAGTCGGCCTGGACGTGGTCAAGCGAAATCTGGAAGAGCTGAACGGCTCGATCGAGGTCGATTCGACGCCGGGCAAGGGCTCCACCTTCCGCATCAAACTGCCCATCACTCTGGCCATCATCGACGGGATGACCGTCAAGGTGGGCGACGAGGTGTTCACCATTCCGCTGATGTCGATCATCGAGTCGGTCAGGCCGACCAAGGACGACATCAAGACCGTGGAGGGCGCGGGCGAGTTGGTCCTCTTCAGGGATACTTACGTCCCACTGGTCAGGCTGCACGAACTCTTCGACCTGCCGACCGAGCGGACCGACCCCACCAAGGCGCTGGTGATCATCATCGAGAGCCGATCCAGAAAGTTCGGCGTCATGGTCGACGACATAGAAGACGAGATCCAAGCGGTGATCAAGAGCTTGGAGAAGAACTATTACCAGGTGGAGGGCGTCGCTGGAGCGACAATTCTGGGCGACGGCAACATCTCGCTGATTCTGGACATCCATTCCCTGGAACGGATGGCGTTCACGGGCGAGCGGTAGTCGTCCAGAGGGCCTGAAGGCTCCTTCATGCTGGGTAAGGGGGTAAGATGAGGTTCGGACTGAACATCAGGGGTAAATTGATTGCGCTGTTTCTGATCGTGGGGCTCATCCCGCTTCTCGCCGTGGGTGTATACTCACTGGTCACCTCGTCTTCGGCCCTCTCCGATCAGGCTTACAACCAACTGGTCTCCGTCAGGGAGATGAAAAAGAGGCAGATCGAGAGCTTCTTCGAGCAACGGCGAGACGACATGGCCATGTTGCTGCAGACGGTGGCCGCCATGCAGCAAGAGGGCTTCGCCAAGTTGGAGGCGGTGGGGCATCTCAAAAAGAAGCAGATCGAGAGCTTCTTCAGGCAGCGCTTGGCCTTGATGGCCGACGTCCAGAAAAACCTCCGTTTCACCGAGGGCGTCGTCGCTTTCGGCGAGGCCTTCAAAAACGGCCTCGACAGTCAGGATTACAAGGCCGTCTACCAGAGCCGCTACCCCGGCCTGAAAATGTTTCTCGATATCTTCGGTTTCTATGACATTTTCCTCATCGACACCCAAGGCAACGTGGTCTTCACCGTGGCCAAGGAGCCGGACTTCGGCCAGAACCTTTTGACCGGGAAGCTGAAGGATTCCGGACTGGCCAAGGCGTTCCACCAGGCCAGAGACGGCGTGGCGCTGATCGACTACTCCTGGTACGAGCCCTCCAAGTCCTACGCCGCCTTCATCGCCGTACCTCTCCACGACCCGGCGGGGAACTTCGCCGGCGTGGCCGCCTTCCAGCTCTCGCCCCAAAAGACCAACGCCATCGTCCAGCCTCGAATCGGCCTGGGTGAAACAGGAGAGACCTACCTGGTCGGCCTGGCCGACGGCAAGACCTCCTATCGCAGCGACCGGCTGATCAAAAAGGGCAAGATCGGGGAACCCAAATCGGACGAGGCCATAAAGTTGGCGCTGGCCGGCAAGTCTGGCCGCCGAATAAAAAGAAGCAGCACCGGCGAACTGGAGCCCGAAATCTACACCCCCCTGGACATCAAGGGCCTCAAGTGGGCAATGGTCACCACCGCCAGCCTGGAAGAGGTGATCGCCCCGCGCCTTCACGGACATAAGAAAGACTACTTCACCGACTATATCGAGAAGTACGACTACTACGACCTGTTCCTGATCAGCCCCGAGGGCGACATCTTCTATACCGTGTCCAAGGAAGCCGATTACCGGACCAACATAGTCAACGGCAAGTTCGCCGATACTGGACTGGGCAGGCTGGTCCGCCGGGTGATCAAGACCAGGCAGTACGGCGTGGCCGACTTCGAGCCCTACGCTCCGTCGAACAACGAACCGGCCGCTTTCATCGCCCAACCCCTGATCCACAACGGTGAGATAGAGCTGGTCGTGGCCCTGCAACTGTCCTTGGCCGCCATCAACAAGGTGATGCAACAGAAAGAGGGCATGGGCAAGACCGGCGGGTCCTACCTGGTCGGCCCGGACAAGCTCCTGAGGTCCGACACCGACTTGGATCACACCCCGCGGCTGCTCAAAAAGTCGTTCGCCCAGAAACTGACCATGAACTCCCCGACCGTGGACAAGGCCCTGGCCGGCCAGTCGGGCATCGAGGATATCGAGATGATCGTCGAGGGCGAGCCCCAGTTGATCCTGTCGGCCTACGCCCCGATCAAGGTCGGCGACACAACCTGGGCGATGATGGTCGAGATCGACGACGCCGAAGCCCTCGCCGCCGCCTACCACCTTAAGTGGGCGATGGGAATGGCGGCCGGAATCTGCGTCGTGGCCATCGTCATCCTGGCCTGGCTCATCGCCCGGTCGTTCACCCGGCCCATCGTCGCCGCCCTGGATATGGCCCAGTCCATCGAGAAGGGCGACTTGGCGGTCGACGACTTGGCTCATAATCGGTCCGACGAACTGGGCCTGATGGCCGCCGCGCTCAACTCGATGAAGAACCAGTTGAGAGATATCGTCCAAACCATCCAGAACACGGCCGATTCCATCGCCAAGTCCACCGAGGAGATCGCCTCCGGCTCCCAGGACCTCTCCGAACGCACCCAAGAGGAAGCCTCGGCGCTGGAGGAGACGGCGGCCTCGCTGGAGGAGATGACCTCCAGCGTCAAACAGAACGCCGAGAACTCGGCGGTGGCCAAAAACCTGGCCGAAGCCACGACGGCCTCGGCCGCCGAGGGCAACCAGGTGGTCAAGGAAGCCATCGATGCCATGGCGTTGGTCACGGAAAGCTCCAGTAAAATCAATGACATCATAGACGTGGTCAACGAGATCGCCTTCCAGACGAACCTGTTGGCCCTAAACGCCTCGGTCGAGGCGGCCCGGGCCGGCGAGGCCGGCCGGGGGTTCGCCGTGGTCGCTGGCGAGGTCCGCAACCTGGCCGGCCGGTCGGCCGAGGCGGCCAAGGAGATCCAGGCTCTGATCCAGGACGCCACGAGCAAGGTCGAGGACGGCAACAAAATGGTCTCCCTGGCCGGCGAGAAACTCCAGGACATCATCGAGAAGGTGGAGCAGGTGACCGACACCGTGGCCGAGATATCGTCCTCGTCCAAGGAGCAGGCCACGGCCATCGACGAGATCAACCGGGCGGTGGGCCAGATGGACGAATCGGTCCAGCAAAACGCCGCTCTGGTCGAAGAATCGGCCGCGGCGACGGCCGACTTAGCCTCCCAGGCCGAGGGGCTGAACCAACTGATGACCCGGTTCCGTATCGATCGCGCCGCCGGTATGGTCCGAGCCTCGCAGGCGTCGCCGCCGAAGGCGTTGCCGACCAGCAAGGAGCCCCCCGCTCCGCCGGCGGAGCCGGCCGAAACGGTCAAGACCGCGGCCAACGTGGTCGGTCCCCAGGAGGGAGACGAGTTCTTCGATGACGACCTGGAAGGCTTCGAGAAATTCTAGGAACCGGCGCAAACTCGGCCGAGGAGACGGCTGATGGAGAACCTGATCGGTCAAGGCAAAGCGAGTACGGACTCCAGACAGTTCGTCACCTTCACCCTGGCGGAAGAGACTTTCGGGGTGGACATCGCCAAGATCCAGGAGATCATCGGGTTCCAGGGCGTCACCCCTATCCCCAACCAGCCGGCTTATCTGCCGGGGGTGATAAACCTGAGGGGAGCGGTGGTGCCGGTGATCGACCTCAGGCTCAGGTTCGGCTTTCCGGCCAAGGATCACGACCGCTACACCGTGGTCCTGATTCTGAGCCTGGACGAACACCTGGCCGGTTTGATCGTCGATTCGGTGTCCGACGTGGTCGCCTTCACCCCGGACGACATCCAACCGGCGCCCCGGTTCTCCGAAAACGTCCACGCCGGCTTTATCGAGTCGGTGGGGCGACAGGGCGATAGGTTCATCATCTTGCTCGACGCCGACAAAGTGATCGACGTCAAGGAACTGGCCGGGGTCGAACAGATCGGATAGGCATATGGGCGCTTTCGATGACATGATTCCCGAATTCGTCGCCGAGTCGAAAGACCTGCTGCCGGAGGTCGAACAGGGACTCTTGGCCCTGGAAAGCGATCCGGAGAGCGTCGACCCGGAGACGATCAACACCATCTTCCGGGCCATGCACTCGATCAAGGGCGGGGCCAGCTTCGTCGGCCTGACCCAGCTCGAACACCTGGCCCACAAAATGGAAGATCTCTTAAACCTCGTCCGCAACGGCGACATGACGCCCACCCCCGAGGTGGTGGCCGAACTGTTGAACTCGTTGGACGTCGTCAGCGAGATGCTGGAAGAGGTGGAAACCAGCAACGACTACGACATCGACGAGCGGATGGCCGCCCTGCAGGCGATCATCGACGGCCAGGCCGCGCCCCAGGCGGCGGAGGCCATCGCCACGCCGGCCGTGTCGTCCAAAGACTGGTTGTCGGGCTTTACGACCAGCGCCTACAACCTGGAGAAAAGATTCAACCAGGGCTTCGTCTACTTCCTGGAATACGACCTCTTGGCGGCCGAGAAGCAGGGCTTCACCCCGCTCAAGCTGATCAAGGAAATCATCTCCCTGGGTGAAGTGATCGACGCCGACGTCACGGCCACGGCCGCCGCCGACGCCCCCCTCGACGCCAAGACGCTCACCCTCAGGATGCTGTTCTTCTCGGTCATGGAGGAGGAGTTGCTCCAGATCGGACTGAACCCGCCCCCGGCCGTGGTCACCGTCCTTTCGCCGTCCGACTTCGAACCCGGCCCGGCCGAAGAGCCGGCCCCGGCCGCCCCGGCCGCCGAGGAGGAGGCGCCGGCCATGGCCGCCGCGGCTCCGGAAACGACCGAACCTCCGGCTCCACCGGCCGCCGCTGAAGCGCCGCCCGCCCCGCCGCTCCATGAGCCCCCGCAAGATACGGGCGCGGCCGGGAGGGAAAAGGCGCCCGCGGTCGAGGACGCCTCCGGGCCGGAGTGGGCCCAGGCGGGCGAGTATCTGACCTTCTTTCTGGCGGAAGAGGAGTACGCCGTCGAGACGGCCCGGGTCCAGGAGATCATCTCCATGCAGCACATCGCCCGGCTGCCCAGGACGCCGTCTTACGTCAAGGGCGTAATCAATCTCCGGGGGATGGTCGTCCCGGTTGTCTGCCTGCGCGAAAAGCTGGGTTTCGAGCCGGCGACCTACGACAAGTACACCGTCATCATCGTCGTCCAGACCGGGGAGAAGACCACCGGCCTGATCGTCGATTCCGTGTCCGACGTCAACGAGCTCAGCGAGGACAACCTGCAGCCGCCGCCCGACTTCGCCCGGAAAGTGTCCTCCAGGTTCATCAAGGGCTTGGGCAAACTGGAAGACCGGTTCCTGATCCTCTTGGACTTGACCGCCCTCCTTGACAAATCAGAACTGGCCCCAATCAATTAACCCATGGCTAGGTTCAAAAAAAATTCGCTGATCCCTCCCGCCGCCCAGACGGGATTCACCATCACCGATAAAGAGTTCGACCTGTTTCGTCGTTTGATCTACGAGCAAACCGGAATTTCACTCTCCGACCACAAGCGGGAATTGGTCGTCTCCCGATTGGCCCGTCGCCTGCGCGCCCTGAAGCTGAAATCGTTTAAAGAGTACTACGACTACCTGATCGGCAGCGAAGACGGCTTTCGCGAGATGAGCCAGATGATCAACCGGATTACCACCAACAAGACCGAGTTCTACCGGGAGGCGCATCACTTCGACTTTCTCGCCGAGACGCTGCTGCCGGAGCTGGCGGCGGAGAAGGAGCAATCCGGAGTAAAGAAGATCCGGGCCTGGTCGGCGGCCAGTTCCACCGGAGAAGAGCCGTATACCATCGCCATCACCATGGCCGAGTTCTTCAAGGACAGACCCGGTTGGGACATCAAGCTCCTGGCCACCGACCTGGACACCGAGGTGTTGACCCACGCCAGCCAGGGCGTCTATTCGGCCGACCGGGTCGAGCCGGTGCCCAAGGCGCTTCTGACCAAGTATTTCCACAAGGTCCAGCGCAACGGCGAGACGCACTACCGGGTCTCGTCCACACTCCGGGAAATGATCGTCTTCAGAAGGTTCAACCTCCACACCCCGGTCTTCCCCTTCAAGATCGAGCTGGATTTCATCTTTTGCCGAAACGTGATGATCTATTTCGGCAACGAAGACAAGCTCGAACTCCTCAAGAAGTTCCACAAGGTCCTCAAGCCGGCCGGGTATATCTTCGTCGGTCATTCCGAGTCGCTGATGATGGTCCGGCACCTGTTTAAATATCGAAAGAACACGATTTATCAAAAGATATAGTATGATAACCAAACCGCATCCCAGGATCGGCAAAACGATGACCATCATTCAACCGGGCGAATACTACGCCTGCAAGGACGATCGGATCATCGCCACCTTGCTGGGCTCCTGCGTGGCGGTCTGTCTCAGGGACGAGGCCACCGGGGTGTGCGGCATGAACCACATCATGCTGCCGGGCGACTTCAGATCGACCGATATCTTCGCCGACCCCACCGGTCGTTACGGGATGTTCGCCATGGAGTTGCTTCTCGGCGAGATGATAAAGCTGGGCTGCAGCCGCGATTCGCTGACGGCCAAGATATTCGGCGGCGGTCACGTCTTAAGCGCCCTGTCCGCCAACAACAGCGTCTCCGAGGCCAACATCAAGTTCACCAAGGCCTTCTTGAACATGGAAGGGATCAGGATCATCGGTGAAGACCTCGGCGGCCGCCTGGGGCGCAAGATCATGTTCATGACCAAAAGCGGAGAAGTCTTTGTCAAGAAACTGGCCTCCACCACCCAGGACCGAGTTATCAAGCGGGAGGAGGCCTACCGGAACAAGCTGATCGCTCAGCAGCCCAAATCGGGCGAGGTGACAATCTTTTAAGGGACGGACAATCCATGGCGGCTCCCAAAAAAGTTCTGATCATCGACGACTCGGCTCTGGTCAGAGAGTTTCTGCATCAGACTCTCGATTCCGATCCGTCTCTGAAGGTGGTCGGCGCCGCAGCCGATCCCATCTTCGCCCGGGACAAGATCAAGAAGCTCCAGCCGGACGTCATCACTCTCGATATCGAGATGCCGCGCATGGACGGCCTGACTTTTCTCAAGCGCCTCATGGCCGCCCACCCCATCCCGGTGGTCATGTTCTCGTCCCATACCGAGGCCGGCGCCGCAGCCACCTTGGAGGCTCTGGCCGCCGGCGCGGTGGACTTCGTGGCCAAGCCCAAGCACAACCTGGTCGCCGCCCTGCCCCAACTCAAGCAGGAGTTGATCGAAAAGGTCAAGAGCGCCGCCCAGGCCAAGATAAGGCCTCGCCTCAAACCCATTGCGCCCCGGCCCAAGCCGGTTGCGTCCCGGCCGACACCTTCTCTCCAGAGATACTCCGCCGAGGCGGTGGTACCCAAACCGAAACGCGCCGCGGCCGTCGCCCCGAGCAAAGACAAGGTGGTGGTCATCGGCGCCTCCACCGGCGGCACGGTCGCCCTCGAAGAGATCCTGACGGCCCTGCCGGCCCACACCCCGCCGATCGCCGTCGTCCAGCACATGCCGCCCCACTTCACCAAGGCCTTCGCCAACCGGCTCAACGAGTTTTGCGCCATGGAGATCGCCGAGGCCGTCAACGGCCAGCGGCTGACCCCCGGCCTGGTCCTGATCGCGCCGGGGGGGTCGCACATGCTCCTCCAGCGCGACGCCTCGGGCTACCTGGTCGAAGTCAAAGACGGGCCGCCGGTCAACAGACACAAACCCTCGGTGGACGTGTTGTTCCGTTCCGCGGTCAACTCGGCCGGGCCCAACGCCCTGGGAATTCTGCTGACCGGCATGGGCGACGACGGGGCGAAAGGACTCAAGGAATTACACGACGCCGGCGCCAAAACGATCGCCCAGGACGAGGCGACGTCGGTGGTCTACGGCATGCCCCGGGTGGCGGTGGAATTGGGCGCGGCCGATGTGGTGCTGCCGTTGAGCAAAATGCCGCAAAACATACTCCAGCACGTCTAGGACGTTTAGGACGTTAGCATGGCGGCCACTCTTCTCATAGTCGATGACAGCCGGCTCAACCGGGAGGTGCTCAAGCTGGCGCTCGAACCGGAGTACAACGTCATCGAGGCCGAAAACGGTTTCGAGGCCATCGCCCGACTCCAGGCCCACACCGTCGATCTCATCCTACTCGATCTGATGATGCCCGACATGGACGGGTTCCAGTTTCTCGAGTGGCGGCGGGCGAACCCGGTCTACTCGTCGATTCCAGTCATAGTCAACTCGGCCCTGGACGATTTCGAGTCGATCGAAAAAGCCCTGGAATTCGATAGTTACGACTATTTCACCAAGCCCTTGACCGAGCAGGACCTCAAGGTGGTTCTGCCCCTGAAGATAAGAAACGCCGTCAACACCAAACAGCTCTACTTCGAACTGAAACGAAAAAACGAACAGTTCCAGAAAGAGATCGATCTGGCCGGCAAGTACCAGCGCTTCCTGCTGCCGGATAAGTACGACTGGCCGGGAGTGGAAGTGGCCGCTTTCTATCAGCCCTTCATCGGCGTCGCCGGCGATTTCTTCGACGTGGTCGGATTGGAGGATGCGGTCGCCTTCTTCATCGCCGACGTCTCCGGCCACGGGCTTCTGTCGGCCATGGTCTCCTCGATCCTCAAACCCCTGTTCACCAACTACATCACCGAAACCCGTTCGCCCCGGAAGACGCTCGAACTTCTCAACCGGGACCTGATCGGCCTGACCAGAGAAGAAGACTACGTCACCGCCTTCAGCGCCGTCTACGACCAGAAGACCAGGCGCTTGACCTACGCCTCGGCCGGCCACCCCAGCCAGCTCTTCCTCAAGGCGGCCGATAAAAAACCCGTAGAGCTCCAGACCGGCGGCTTCCTCTTGGGCATGTTCGAAAACGACCACCCGGCCTTCGAACAGCGAGAGGAGTCGCTGGAGGTGGCGGCCCGGGATCGTCTTCTGATTTTCACCGACGGGGTCGTCGAGGCGGCCGACCCCGACGGAGAGCTTTTTGGCTATCAGCGCTGGAAGGACAATTTTCTGGCCACCATCGACTCACCGCCGAACGCGGCCTCGGCCAAGATGTGGAAGTCGTTGTTGACCCACACCAAGGCCAACCTCAAAGACGACGTGGCCTTTCTGGTGATCGAATTCGGGGAGGACGAAAATGGCTGACCCAGAGCGTCCCTCCCCCAAGATCATCTGGATCGGACCGGCCGATTCGACGGCCCGGGAACTGGTCGAGGGTCGGGACTGTGTCTTTCTGGAGGAGGCCGGAGGGCTGAGCGCCAAACTCGCCGAGATCGGGGCGGACATCGTCGTCGTCGATCTCTCCCAGGCCGAGGGCGAGGATATCCACACCCTGTTGAAAATCCGCCAACAGGTTCAAGACGCCGGCCTGATCGCGGTCATGGATCGCCAAACGGCCAACTTCGATCTGGCGGTTCGCTCCGGCGTCACCGACTTCATCGTCGTTCCCGCCACCACGGCCGAGTTCGAGGCCCGGTTGGATCTGACCATGGAGCGGATATCGCTGGCCAGGGCGTATCGTTACGCCAGCGGCCACGTGATCGCCTCGAGTATCACCTTGAACCTGCCCTCCGATCTGGAGCTGGTCGGGCCGGTGGCCGACATGCTGACCCGCGACCTCCCTCCCCGGGGCCAGGCCACCGAGGAGCAAGCTCTGCACATCCGGCTGACCCTGAGCGAAGTGCTGACCAACGCCATCGAGCACGGTTCGTTCGGCATAACCATGGACGAGAAGATCGCGGCGCTGGAAGGCGGATATTATGAGGAGTTGATCGCCCAACGGATGGCCGACCCGAAGTTCAGGGACCGGCGGGTGTTCGTCTCCATGGAGTTGGCCAAGGACAAAGCCCGCTACATAATTCGCGACGAGGGAGAGGGCTTCGACGCCGAGAAGGTGCTGAAGATGCTCTCCGACCCGGAACCGATGCTGCCCAGCGGCCGGGGCCTGTTTTTGATCGGCCACTTCATGGACGAGTTCGAATATCTCGACGGCGGCCGAAAGATCATCATGGTCAAGAAGTTGGCCCCGCTCAAGTTTCCCGTCACTTAGGCGCCGGCCCTTTCTGCCTTGCTTTCAAAACTGCCGGGTGCCGGGGATTCATCTGGATCAATTTCTGCTGGTAGTCCTTGGCCTTGGCCACCACCAGCACCACCAGCGAGTTCTCCCGGTTGGCGGCCAGGGCGGCCAGGTCTTTAGGAGTCATCCGCCCGCCGGAAATCTCCTCGTTGACGTACTTGACCGCCGCCGCAAAGCCGTTGGCAAAGGCGACCTGCTCGGCGTAGAAGGGGCGAGTGAAGAGCGCCTTGACCGATTGAGCCTGGCTCGAAGCGGCCGGAATCATCATCACCGCACCGGTGAGGAGCCCGGCCGCCGCCAGCCGGAGGGTTGACGTAAGTCTCGCCATAACCTACACTTCTCCTATACGATTTCTCCTGAAGGGGGGTTATTCATGCCTCTGTCGCGCAAGGTATGGGAATTCATGGTCAAGGAGCCGCCGACGGTAGCGCCCAGCGACTCGGTTTTGACCACCCTGACCCTACTCAAAGACATTCGGACCCAGGTCCCTGGCGTCCAGTCGCTCATCGTCACCGATCCGTCCAACGGACGGCTCAAAGGCGTGGTCACTTTACGGCGGATCATGGATGGACTGCGCAAAGCCATCGGCAACGTCCCCGGCGCCAAGGATGAGCCTTTTTGGGAAAGAGACGGTGTCATCGCCAAGTTACGCCAGGAAGCGGAACTGGTCAAGGTCAAGGACGTCATGTCCAAAAACGTCGTTGCGGTCAAGCCCTACGACAGCCTGTCCACGGCCATGGATTTGATGCTGGACAAGAAAGTCCGAGGGGTGCCGGTGGTGGAGAGCGAAAAGGTCATCGGCGTCATCCGGATGAACGACATCTATAACCAAATCTACCTTCAGATAACCGAACGCTGATCGGCCGTAACCGGCCGTCTCGCCGGCCGGGGGTGTTTCCCCCGGCCTATCTTTTGCGATCGAAGAGCCCGTCTGGTCGCTCTCGTCCTTACACTATCCGCCGAGGCCCGCCGGCGGCTGGGCCGGATTCCACTGCGTCCCGGCGGCGGGAGAGACTAGTTCACAGACCAGAGGAAACCCCGGCGGCCGGGCATATCGCCGCCCGGCCTGGAGAGAAAAACCTTCCCGATCACGAAGCCCTCATTTAGCCTCTTCCAAACCGGCCGGCCCTAAGAGTTCCAGCCGGAGGCGGTGATAGACCACCTCCATGATCGTCTTGAGGTTGACCGTGTCGGCCCGATTGTAGCGGATCAGACGGCCCAGGGCCGCGTTTTGTCCCCGCCGGTAGCGTCGCCACTCCAAAACCGCCTGCCAGCCGTCCATGCCGGCGATGTCGGCCTCGCGATTCAGGCCGAACAGGGTCTCGATGCGCTTGAGGCCGCCGGTGTATCCCAGGCGCTTCAGGGGATAGCGCAGGTCGATGTGGCCCGGCGGCAGCCTGAGGCGGTTGAAGTAGGCCGACATGTAGGGCAGGTCGAACTGGGCCCCGTTGAAGGTGACCAGGATGCCGATCTCGGCCAGGGCGCTTTCGATGGCTTCCAGGTTTCGGCCGTTGACGTAGGGCTTGAAGCGCCGGCCGTCGAACAAGCCGATCATGGTGATCTCGCCGCCTTGTTCCACGGTCAGGCCCGAAGTCTCGATGTCCAGGTAGGCGGTTCGATCCTTGAAGCGGCGAAACAAGCGCCAGTGCTCCGAGGCCGGCAGAAGGCGACACCAAAGAGACAGGTCGTCGAGTCGCTTCCGGCTCTCCTCGAGCGTTCGGGCCAGGATATCCCGCCGGGCGGGAGAGATGCCGGGCAGCCGCGGCGCGTCGATGAAGTCCCGCCAAGTGATCACCCCGGCCCGCCAAAGGCGCTCCTCGGTGATCCGCCCGACGCCGGGCAGGTGGATGAAGGTGTGGCGGAGCAAGCGCTTGGGTCCTCTTCTTGGCCGGCCAGCCTGGTTTGGGTCCGCTCCGAGCAATGCCGATCGACACTCTCTCGACTCGCAATTATTAAGGATAATCCAGCCAGCCAGTCGTTGCCAAGCCCCGATTCCACCGGCTCGAACCGGCTCGCGCGCCGGACGGCAATAAATATTGGGGTTTCGACCGTGGTCGAAACCCCAAACCCGCCGGTCGGAAAAGAGAACCGGGAGAACGCCTACCAGGTCACCAGCGGCGCGTTCACCAGGCCGCCGATCAAAAGAAAGACGCAACCGACCACCACGACGTAGCCGAAGAGGTAGTAGATCGCCTTGATCGCCGGCGCAGGCGAAGTAGCCGTCACCGCTTCCAACCGGCCTTCCGCCTCCAACCGCTCCACCCAGGCCGCCCGTTCGTGTCGATTCTGGTCCAAATCGACGCTGCCGGCGAACATGGCCAGGTCCATCGGAAAGTTGGACCGGCGCAGGTGGGCGACGAAGAAGTGGATGATGAACACGTGGCCCATGTCCAGAATCGCCTCCAGCCGGTGGACCCAGAGGGCGACGTTGAGCCCCCAGCCAGGCATGTAACGGCTGGAGACGAACGGGTTGTAAAGAATCAGTCCGGTGCCGCCGATGATGACCATCCCCCAGAACACGGCCCAGTAGTCGAACTTCTCCCAATAGCTGAAGCGGTCGAAGCGGGGCTGTTTGGCCAGGCCGAACAGCCAGCCGACGTGCCTTACGGCCTGTCCGATGTCGGCCGGACGAGGCAGCATGGAGTCCGGCCCGAAGAGGCTCGAAGGCAACCTTTTCCACTGGATGACGCCCAGCAGGTAGATCAGATGGCCGAGAAAGAGGGCCAGCAGGAAAAGCCCGACTCACTTGTGGACCGTCAGCGCCCCGCCATACCCGCCGAAGAGGGCGGCCAGCGAGCGGCCCCAAGCGGTCTCGATGTACATCCGGGACAGGCCGGTGACAGCCTGGATGGAGAAGGAGAGCATCAAGAGCAGGTGAAACAGCCGGTGGGGGACGGTGAAGCGTCTAATCCTCATCTGCATCCTCCGAGTCTCCGCCCCGGCCTCTTCGGGCGAAAAGCTCTCTTACACCCCACAGCGCGGTGTGAGGCAGGAAGACGACGAAGGTGGCCACGGCCAAGGCGACCATGATCCAGAAGGCATAGAACAGCACCGGGAAGGTTCGGGCGGTGGTCAGCAGGGTCGGATCGGGCTCGTGGACGAGGTACTCGGCAAAGGAGGCGCCGGCCTGAGGGTGGCATTTGGCGCAGACGTAGGCATGCCGTCGAATCGGGCTCAAGGGCGAGTAGTAGTGCTGAACCGAAGCGATCGGCTCCCCACCGTGGCATTGGCGGCAGGTGAGGTTCAAGCGGAACACGTGGAGATTGTTCTTGGCGTTGGACGGATGGCACTCGATACAGGTCCGGCCGGCGTAAAACTTGATCCCCCAGTGGGAGTCGGCCAGGTAGGTCCGCTTTCTCACCGCCGCCCCGCTGACACTGTAGCCGATTTCGGCCCGCGGCACACCCGATGAGGGAATAAAGGGCTGGTAGCGCCTGGGGCGGACCTCGTACTCCTCGTAGAAACCGGTGGCCATCTCATACTCCCGGTAACGATAGAGCTGAGAGGTCACCTCCTCCTGGGCCGCAACGGACCCGACCGGCCAGGCGCCGGCGATGATCAGAGCGAGCGCTGCAACGCCCGCTCCGACCAGCCCCCTGCAACGAAGCCGGATCAGCCGCCCCGTCATTGCTTGAGGCTCTCCAACACCTTGCCCCGCGGCGTGGGCAGTTGGGTCAACAGTTCGAACCTCTTCTGCAACTCCTCGAGGTTGTCGTCCTTGTGCTCGTGACAGGTCTGGCACGAGTTGGGAATCTTGGGATTGCTGAGCGTGTCCTTGGGCAAGAGGGTGACGAAGACGTGGCTGTGGATGTCGCCCGACTCGGCGCTCTTGGCGATACGCGGCATGTGGCAGCCGACGCAGTTGGCAAAGGAATGGATCGAGTGGGCCATGTTCTTGTTGACCACGGTATGGCAGCTCAGGCACTGCCTGGACCCGGCCGCCAGGGTCTGGGACCGGGTGGCCGGCATGCCGATCTGGTGGACGTAGTGGCAGGAGGTGCAGGTGACGCCCTCCTTGAAGTGCTTCGACTGGACCCAGTCGATGTATTGTTGGTGATGACCCTTGGAGAACTCGTTGGCGTAGAGGTGCTTGACGTCGCCGGCGGCGTAGGAAGTGGACTTGTAAAAACTGGTCAGCGCCTTGCCGGGGCGGTAGCCGACGGGCCAGCCGGCGCCCTTGTACTTAGTGGCCTTACCCCGGTTGTGACAAGACCCGCAGATCTGGACGGCCACGCCCGGCGTCAGTTTGGACGGGTTGACGATGGTGCGGCGCTTGTCGAATATGGCCGTCTTGGGCAGCGCCGCATGCCAGGAGCCCGGCCCGTGGCAAGCCTCGCAGCCGACCGCCGGCTCGATGAAGGTCTTCTTTTCGAGATCGACGCCGGTGGCGTGACAGCCGCCGCACTTCTTGAGCCAGGGCCGCTTGTCCCAGTCCTGTTCGTGGTAGTTGACCCAACGGTTGGTATCGACGTTGTACTGGATCGGCGCGATATAGAGGTCGCCGTCCTTCTCGACGATGAAGCGCTGCTTCCACTGGCTGCCGATGGTGTACTTGATCTCGTCCGTTTTGGGAATCCAGATTTTGTCGGCCGGCACCTTGAGCTTCTTTTCAAGCTTGGCCAGGTCGGCCCTGATCCGCTTCTCGTCGATGGCCACGACCAGGACGTCCCGGTTTTTCTGAGCGTCCTGGGTCATGCGAGAGTGCATGGTCGCCTTCCAGGAGTCGTAATGCTCCAGGTGGCAGGTCTTACACGTCTCCGAGCCGACGTAAGCCTTGGGCTTGGCCGTAATCTCGGCTATGTCGACCCGGCTTTCACCCGGCCCGCAGCCAACCATCATCAAGACGACCGCGGCCGCCAACCCCAACCTGGCGAGAAACATAGAGCCCATACCTCCCCCAACCCAAAAGGAGCAACGGTTATCAGGTGTTATGCTGTCCCCCCTGCGGCGAAACCGCCGGACGCAGTTCCTGTTCTACTTTAGCCCTGCATATATTTGCCATCAACGAAACATTTTGTCGCTTTTTAAAAAATTATTTTCAATTGGCAAATAAATTCAACCAGGCGCGAAAAGTAGAGACGGAGAAACGATCTTAAAATTTGGGAAGGCGAAGTCGGCAGTTTCGGCTGGCGGGCCAATCGACTTGCAGTCCGAAAACGACAAATTGAGTTGTCGCCGCCCGGAGGCGATGGTATATGACTTTTCAAACCAGTCCATTCAGACTATTCAGGAGACAACTCAGGAGACGACATGTCCACCCCACCCGCCAACCCGGCGCGGTCTGTCTGGAAATTCCTGGCTTCGGCCAAGCTAGCCATCGCCCTTTTGGTCATCCTGGCCGTAGCCTCGATTCTGGGCACGCTTCTTCCCCAAGGGGAGCCGGCCTCGACTTATTTCGAACACTTCCGCCCGGCCGTGGCCAAACTGATCCTGGCCGCCCAGTTGGACCATCTCTACACCTCGGTTTGGTATCTGGCCCTGCTCTTCGGCCTGGCCTTGAACCTGATCGTCTGCTCGCTGGATCGTTTCCCCAAAACCTGGAAGATGATCCGGCGCAGCCCAGACCCGGACGGTCTGCACCTGCCCAAGCTTTCGCTGAGGCGGGAGATATACACCGGCCTGAGCCCCGAGGCGGTGATGGAAGCGGCCCGGCGGGCGGCGAAGAGTCTGGGCCCGCCGGTGGAAGGCAAGGCCGGGGCCAACTCGGAGAAGACCATCTTCTTCGCCCAGTCGGGCGGTTGGTCGCGGCTGGGAGCCTACGTCATCCACCTCTCGCTCTTGATCCTCTTCGCCGCCGGAATGATAACCGGGTTGGCCGGCTTCAAGGGATTCGTGACCATCCACGAGGGCGAGGCGGTGGACGCCTTGGTCCTCAAGGGCGGCCGGGAGGTGCCGCTGGGCTTCACCGTCCGGCTGGACAAGTTCACCTTTGAGCGCTACCCCAACGGCGCCCCCAAGACCTATCGCTCCGACCTGACCTTCATCGTAGACGGCAAGGAGGTCAGAAAGGCGGCCGTCGAGGTCAACGACCCGGTCACCTTCGGTCGAATCACCTTTTACCAGTCCACCTACGGCCAGAGCCTGGGCGAGTGGATAGAGATCGCCATCCTGCCCGACGGCGGTCAAAAGAGGATCGTCCGGCTGCCCATGGAGGGCGAAACCGAGGTGCCGGGCCTGGGCCGGGTCTCGGTGCTCGGCTTCGCGTCCAACTTCCGCAACATCGGGCCCACCGCCCGGCTGGAGATCAAACCCGGCGACGGGGGAAAGCCCAAGACATACTTCGTCTTCACCCGGGAACCCTTCCAGATGCCCCGCCAGGAGGGCCAGACGCTCAGCCTGGCCGGTTTCGACTCCAAGTACTACACCGGCCTCCAGGCCAACTACGACCCGGGCGTGGGCCTGTTGTGGGCCGGCAGCATTCTGATGCTCGTCGGCCTGCTCGTTGCCTTCTTCTGGAGCCACCGGCGGCTGTGGGTCGAGGTCTGCCCTCACAAAAACGGCGCCCGGATCACCCTGGCCGCCTCGGCCAACCGCAACCGACCGGCCATGGAGAGGCGATTCGAGGTAATCTGCCAGGAGTTGGAAGACTCCCTGGCCCAACTCACGAACGGTAAGAGATCATGACCAGTTCGACTCTGTTGACCTACACCACCTTTTTGTATCTCGGCGTCGCGCTGGGCTACCTGGTCGGGTTGATCTTCCGCAACCCGAAGCTCGGCCACTACGCCTCCATCCTGGGCTGGCTGACCACCGGCGTCCAGACCCTGGCCATCATCCTGCGCTGGGTGGAATCCTACGACCTGGGCATCGGCCACGCGCCGATGACCAACATGTACGAGTCGCTCATCTTCTTCGCCTGGGCCATCGTCCTGAGCTATCTCATCCTGGAGATATTCCACCCCAAGACCGGCTTGGGCGCGGCGGTGGCCCCGTTCGCTTTCCTGGCCATGGCCTACGCTTCGCTCTACACCGAGTCGCAGATCGAGCCCCTCATCCCGGCCCTGAAGTCCAACTGGCTGATCGCCCACGTGGTCACCTGCTTCTTGGGCTACGCCGCCTTTGCCGTGGCCTGCGGAACGGGCATCGTCTTGCTGGCCAGGAAAAACCCGACCGAGAGCGTGCCCGCTCCGAACAAGCTCCTGGAGGAGATCATCTACCGGACGGTGCTGATCGGCTTCCTGTTGCTGACCGCCGGCATCGCCACCGGGGCGGTCTGGGCCGATCAGGCCTGGGGCAGGTGGTGGTCCTGGGACCCCAAGGAAACCTGGTCGCTGATCACCTGGTTCGTCTACGCCATCCTGCTCCACGGCCGGCTGGTCAGGGGTTGGCGGGGAAACAAAGTGGCCTGGGTGTCGGTGGTCGGTTTCGCCGCGGTGCTGTTCACCTATTTCGGAGTGAATTTCCTCCTCTCCGGCCTCCACTCCTACGCCTAGCCCGACAGAGACGCCCCCGGCCCGACTGAAAGATCGGCTCGGGCCGGAGGCGCAACGAAAAAAGCCCGGCGTCCCTCTCGGGGACCGGTTACCGGGCAAGGGGCGAGGCCGATCAGGTCGTGGGCAGAGGCTGCTTGAGGGATTTGACCAGGAAGGCCTTGGCCTCTTCGAAGTCCGGGTAGAGCTCCAGGGCCTTCTTGATCGCCCTGATGGCCTCGCCTTTCTTTCCCGCCTCGAAGTAGGCCCGGCCCAGGTTGTAGTAGACGACCTCGTTCTCGGGGTCGATGTCGAGGGCCCGCTTGTAGTTGGCGATGGCCTTTTCGAACTTGCCCTGTTTGCGGAGGGCGATGCCCATCTGGTTGTAGAGGATGATGTCGTTGGGGTCGGTGTTCAGGGCCGACTGGAAAGCCTCCTCAGCTTCCTCGGCCTCGCCGACCTTGAGATAGGCCTCACCCACCCGGCGGGCCAGGTCGGAGTCATCGCCGGTCTTCTTGAAGGCCATCGCCAACACCCGCTTGGCCTCGCCGGTCTGGCCGCTGCTGGCCAGACTCTCGCCCAGCCGCACCTGGCGCTCGATGTTGGTCGGAGAGATTTGGACCGCGGCTCGGAGATGCTTGGCCGCCGAGGTGTAATCCCCCATCGCCTCATAGACCCGGGCCACGGCCTCGTGGGCCCGGAGAAACTTGGAGGCCAACCCCAAAGCCTGGAGGTAGGCGTCCCTGGCCTTATCCAGCTCGCCCTTGGCCTCGTAGACCTCTCCGATGGCCATCAAGGTCCTGGGGCTGTTGGGATTCAACTGGAGCGCCTTGCGATACTCCACCAGGGCCTGGTCATAGTTGCGGCTCTTGAAATGGACTTGGCCGAGATTGAGCTGGACGTCGATGGGCGACGGCGTCCGCTTCCGCTCCACGACCTGCTCGATCTTCTCTTGAAGAAGCTGGGGGGTGAAGGGCTTCAGGATATAGGCGTCGACATCGACCTCGCCGGCTTCGGCCACCGTGGTCTGGTCCATTTCGGCGGTGACCATCAGAAACGGCAGATCCTTGAGCCGGTCGTCCTCGCGAACCGCCCTCAAGACCTCGATGCCGGACATGCGAGGCATGTTCCAGTCGCACAGTACGACGTCGATGTGGCGGGTCCTGAGCCGATCCAGGGCCACGTCGCCGTCGTCGGCCTCGACAAAATTCTCGTACCCCACCTGCCGGAGCATGTTCCTGATGGTCCGGCGCATATTGGCCTTGTCGTCAACCAGCAGAAAAGTCAGTTTCTTATCGACAGGCTCCATCGAACGTCCCTCTTTGGTTGCGTCTGAAACAAGTGCTCCAATATTAGAGGATCACCTCCCCCCGGTCAACCGACGCGGAGAGCGATGCCGGCCGCTGGATCTGGACGTCCTACCCGGTCACTTCTTCTGGCTGACCAGGGCGCCCTGCCCGGTCATCTCCAGAACCGAGCGCCACAAGCCGCCCTTGGGATCGACGAACTTGTGGCGGGCGGTGCACATCGCGAACGGAACGTGGACGTACATGAAGTTCCAGCGGCTGATGATCAGACCCGTTTTGCCGGCCATGGCCGCATGCACGGCGTGCTGCCCCAGAAACGAGCAGTAGACCCGGTCGGCCGGCGAGGCCGGGACGGAGCGGATCATGTAGGACGGGTCGATGTACTTGATGGTCACCTCCTTGTCCCGCCCGGTGAAGTACTCGCCGATCTTACGCTTCAAAAACGGGCCGATGTCGTTGAGCAGAATGTTTCCGGACGGGTCCTTCTTGATCTCCTTCGCCTCGAAGAGATGCTGGCCGGCCCCTTCGGCGACCAGGATCACGGCGTGCCGGCGCTCCAAAAGCCGCTGCTCGAGTTTGGCCAACAGCCCCTGGGGCCCGTCCAGTTCGAACGGGACCTCAGGAATGAGGCAGAAGTTGACGTCGGCCAGGGCCAGAGCGGTGGTGGCGGCGACGAAACCGGCGTAACGCCCCATCACCTTGACCAGCCCGATCCCGTTGGGCACGCTGGTCGCCTCGTTGTGGGCCGAGCGAATCGCCTCGGTGGCCGCGGCCACGGCCGAGTCGAAGCCGAAGGTCCGGGAGACGAACGAGATGTCGTTGTCGATCGTCTTGGGGACGCCGACGATGGCGATCTTCAGGTTTCGCTTGGCCACCTCCCGCTGTATCTTCTGGCTGGCCCTGATCGTGCCGTCGCCGCCGATCATGAACAACAGGCTGATGTTCATCCGTTCCAGGGCGTCGACGATCTCGCCGACGTCCTGAGGCCCCCGGGACATGCCCAGAAACGACCCGCCCCGGCCGTGGATGTTGGCCACCACGCCGGGGGTCAACTCGACGGTCGGGTGGCCGTATTCAGGGATGAAGCCCTGCAGGCCGCAGCGAATGCCAACGATGTTCTCCACCCCGTAATTGTGGTAGAGCTCCAGCACGATCGCCCTGATGACCGAGTTGATGCCGGGGCACAGCCCGCCGCAGGTGACCACGGCCGCCTTGGCCTTGGCCGGATCGAAGTAGATCTTCTTTCTGGGCCCGGCCTTCTCGAACGAGGGAGGGACGGCGTTGTCGGCGCAACGGTGGATGGCGTCGTCGGCGTAGGGGCTGATGAGTATCCGCTCGTCGTCGCCGACAAAGGTCACCTCCTTGTCGTCTCGATCGATGGGCGTGGGAATCTTGGCCGGACCGAGGACGTCGATCTCCAGCTCCCTCTCGCGCTTCGAATTCAGGCGGGGCATTAAGACCCTCCTTTCAGTAGAGAAAATACTCCCGGCAGGAGGCGCTGAACAGGTCCAGCTCCTCTTCCCAACCGGCCTCCAGTTCGTCCAGATCATGGCCGTCGATCAGGTCGTCGGCCAGCTTCGGTTCGCCCAGAATCAAGTCTATCGGGCGGCGCTCATACTCGTATTCGTACGGCGGATCGCTCCAGGTCACCTCGTCCGGCCACAGCCTGGCCGCGGCCTGGAGGATGGCCAGGGAGGTCCGGTAGGGCCTGAAGAGGCGGCGTTCGGTGACGTGGACGAACAGACCGCCGCACGTCCGCCCGGCGAACTTGTTGAACGTCGGTTCGAAGAATATCGGCCGAAAGGCGACCCCGGTCAGGTGGTATTCTCCAAGCTTTTCAATCAGGGCGAAGGGGTCGATGAACGGCGCGCCGACGATCTCGAAGGGCCTGGTCGTGCCCCGGCCCTCGGAGAGATTGGTCCCCTCGAAGATGACCTGGCCCGGGTAGACCACCGCCGTATCGACGGTCGGCATGTTGGGCGAGGGCATCACCCAGCCCAGTCCGGTGGCCTCGAAGTAGCGCCACGGGTCGTAACCGGCCATGGGCACGACCTCCAGCTCGCAATCCACTTCCGAGCTTCTTATCAGTCTGGCCGTCTCGCCGATGGTCAGGCCGTGGCGCATGGGCAGCCTAGTCAGGCCGACAAAGGAGGAGCACTCGCCGGCCAGAAGATTCCCCTCCTGGGCCCGGCCGATGGGGTTGGGCCGGTCGAGCACGACCACCTTGACTCCGGCCCGGCCGCAGGCCTCCATGACCAGTCTAAGGGTGTGAATGTAGGTGTAGACCCTGGTCCCCACGTCCTGGAGATCGACCAGCATGACGTCGAGTCCCTCGAGCATCCCCGGCTCGGGTTGGCGGACCCGACCGTAGAGGCTGTAGACGGGGACCCGCAAGAGAGGATGTGACGAGTCGGGCGACTCGATCATGTTGTCTTGCTTGTCGCCCCAAAAGCCGTGCTGAGGGCCAAAGAGGGCCTTCAACCGCGCTCCGAGATACTCGGCCAGGCGCAGGTAGGAGGGTTTGAAACTGGAATCCACCGCCGGCGGATGGGTCAACAGGCCGATCGCGGCGTCGGCGACCCAGGCGGGCGGTTCGGTCAGGAATCTTTCCAACCCCAGGACGCATTTGGTCATGGACCAAGTGTAACTTGGCGGAATCATAGATTCAAGGCGCAACAGCCGCCGACGGATTCACTCGACGGTGATCTCCACCGCGTCGCCCAGGCCGCCGGGTGTGACGGCGGCGATCCGGTGGCGTCCGGGGCTGAGCCGCCAGGCCAACTGGTAGGGCGGCCCGGTGGTCGCCTGCTGGCGGCCGTCGATGAACCAAGTCAGCCTCTCCGTCGGTCGGGTGCACCGGGCCTGGAGCGTGATCCTGGGTTGCCTCCCGCCGGCGTCGAGAACGAACCGGTCGCCGGGGAGGGGATAGGTGATGATCACCGGCCCGGCCGGATCGGAAAGGGAGCCGGCGGCCGGCCTGGGGTGCCGGGGCGGCCGGCCCAGGCTGACCCGATCGCCGGCGTAGACTTGCATCTCCGTTCCCGCCTCCGACCGGCCGTCGAAGACCCGGTCCAGATCCTCGACGAAACCGGCCAGCCGATACCGCCCGGCGGCGCCCTTCAGGTTGCGGGCATGGAGCCAGCCGGCGAAGGGGGTGGGCAGACGATGGGTCCAACCGGTCGGGCGGTGATAGTCGCACTCCCGGCTCGGCTCGGTCCCGGCGATGAAGTACTCCTCTCTGACATGGGGACAGTGGGCGGTGGGCTTCAGCCCCGAGACGCCGCAGACCTTGGCCCGCCCGACCCCGACCGGCGGCGCAGGGCGGCGGGGCGGGCTGAAGCGATGGAGTTCGGCCAGGATGTCGGCCGCGATCGGCCCGGCCCCGCTCGAACCCGACAGCCCGGCCGTGGGCCGGCCGTCGAAGTTGCCCGCCCAGACGGCCACGGTGTAGGCCGGGGTGTAGGCCACGCACCACAGGTCGCGATACCTAGTCGAGGTGCCGGTCTTGACCGCCGCCCTGAGCCCCGGAGCGAGCGGCGAACCGGCAAAGGTGATCGCCCTGGCCGCCGGATCGGACAGGATGTCGGTGATGATGAACGCCGCCTGGGGGGAGAACACCCGGCGGGCCGGGACGGGCGGCCGGTCGGCCAGCAGCCTGGGCGGCGCGTAGCGGCCGCCGTTGGCCAGGGCGGCGAAGGCGGCGGCCAGATCGATGAGCCTGACCTCGGCGTTGCCCACGGCCAGACCGAGGCCGTATCGCTCCGGGCCGGGGCCCGAGCGTTCCAGCAAGCCCAACTGGGTCAGGACGTCGTGGAACGGGCCCGGACCGATGAGCCGGAGCAGGTAGACCGCCGACAGGTTGAACGAGTTGCCCAGCGCCGCCCGAAGGGAGACCGGGCCGTAGCTGCGCCGGTCGAAGTTGGCCGGCAGGTAGTCGCCGCCGGGGGAGCGGTAGCGGCGAGCGACGTCCTCCAACACGTCGGCCGCGGTGTAGCCCGCCTCCAAGGCCAGGGCGTAGAGGAAGGGCTTCAGGGACGAGCCGGCCGAACGCCGGGCCAGGGCGCCGTTGACGAAGCCGCCGTCCTGGGGCCCGTAAGCCAGGGAGCCGGCCAGGGCCAGCACCTCAGGGCCGCCCCGGGACCCGGAATTGGCCAGGATCACCGCCGCCGCCTGCCGGGCGCCGCCGGCCCTCAAGCGCTGCCGGTGGGCGGTCAGGATGCGCTCCAGCCGGTGCTGAAGGGTAAGATCGACGGTGGTCCTGACCTCGCCCCAGGGCGTTCCCTCCCCTTTGGCCAGGAGCATATCGACCAGGTGCGGGGCCTCCATGGGAAAGCGCCGGGGGACGAAAGCGATTTCCTCGGCCCTGGCCGCGGCCAGGTTCTCGGCGTCGATAAAGCCCAGGGCGTGCATTCGCTTCAGCACCCGGTCCTTCTTGGCCATCAATTCGGCGACGTGGCCGCCATAGGGACTCAGCCGCCCCGGCGCGGCGGGCAGCGAGGCCAGCACGGCCGCCTGGGCCAGACTCAGCTCCGTGGCGCTGCAGCCGAAGTAGGTCCTGGCCGCCGCCTCGACGCCGATCAGGTTGTGGCCCAGCGGCGCCCGGTTGAGATAGAGCCCCAGGATCTCGGCCTTGGACAGCCTCGCCTCCAGGCGAACCGCCCGGGCCATCTCGACCAGCTTGCCGTAGAACGAACGCCGCCTGGGCGCGACCAGCCGGGCCAACTGCTGGGTGATGGTCGAGGCGCCGGAGACGATCCGGCCGGCCTCGAGATTGTCCCTGGCGGCCCGAATGACGGCCAGGGGATCGACGCCGGAATGGGAGTAAAAGCGCTTGTCCTCGGCGGCGATGAAAGCCAGCTTGAGCCTTTCGGGAATCTTCTCTGGATCGAGCCAGATGTGGCGTCGGCCGCGCTCGTCGGGAACGAAGCGCAGCACCCGCCCCCTCCGGTCGGTGAAGACGCGGCACGGCTTGAGGCGCAGATCGGTCGGGTCGATCGCCGAAGCCGACCACACCTCGACGCCCAGAACGGCGAGCGGAACGAGGACGACCAGCCAGGCCGTAATCGGCCAGGGTATCTTCTTCAGCCAGGCTATTTCCCGCCCCCCTCGGCCGGCTCGATGGTCAGACGCGAGGCGGGGCTCAAGCCCTTGACCTCGGGCCGGTACATCAGGGCCGCCCGGCTGGGCGGGACGACGAACTCGCCGGCCGCCACCGCCCGGGCGTAGTAGACGAACTCGAAGGTCCCCCGCCACAGTCGATCTCGGAAGGCCAGAACCCGATCGTCCTTGATCTCCATGAACTCCGGCACGAAGCGATAGTAGCCGTCCGGACTCCAGTAGAACCCCCGGTAGGCCGCCTCGTCCATCTCGCCCCTGGGCGGCAGGTTCTCCTCGGTCTTGAAGGCGGTATTGAGGGCCATCAGCCCGGCCGGCAAGGGATCGTCCAGGACGACGTAGCGCAAGTCGGCCGCCTCGGCCTCGATTTTGAGCCGGACGGTGACCAGGTCGCCGACCCGAATCACCTCGGAGCCGTCGGTGTTCTTGATCGTCTTTTCGATCTTGAACCCGGCGGCGCGGCCCGATCTGGAGTAGTCCGGCCGGGGCAGGGTCAGCTCGACCAGGTAGAGCAGCGGCCCCTGGCCGTCGGTCTCGATCTCAAAGGTCGGATCAGCCACGAACCGGCCGACGTCCAACGGGAATATCCGGAACGACTTGGGGTCCAGCTCGAGGCTCACCGCCGGCCGTCCGGTCTGACGGAGGGTGACCGTGACCGGTTTTAGGCCGATCTTCGCCCCGGCCAGGTACTTGCTGAGGGCGTAGAGCGACCAGGAGGTGTCGCTGGTCGAGGTCCAGGCGCCGCTCCGGCCCAGGCCGCCGAGGAGCCGCATCGCCGCCCGATCCACGGCCGGGTCGCCGGGCAGCACGGCCTGACCCAGAAGCAAGGCCACCGCCGGCTGTCGATAGCGGGCCGAGAACTCGTCGCGACGAATCTCCGGGCCGGAGCGCTCCAGCAGTCTGAGCGCCGACTCCCGGAGCCTCTCCGGTCGGCCCAGGCCGGCTTCGTGACCGGCCAGGACCAGGAGCATCCGGGCCTGGCGGCCGGCCTTATTGTAGTCCCTGGCCGCCGCCTGGAGGGTCTGGTTGTCCAGTCGCCCGTCCAGGGCCAGGGCGTAGCACGACACGGCCCGCTGGAGGTGATCCGGCCAGCCGCGCCTGACGATGCGCTTGAGATAGTCCTGGGCCCGGCGAAGGCGATCTTGGGGCGCCTTCAGCCCGGCCTGCTTGGCCAGGGTCAGGGCCAAGACGGCGTAGGCCGAGCCCCAGGCGTGGGCTTGCCACTGGCCGGGCCAGTAGCCGAACCCGCCGTCGTCGGTCTGCATCGACATCAGCCGGTCGAGGCCCTGGGAGAGTCGCTCGTCGGCCTTGCCCAAGCTGACGCCCGGAACCAGGCCCTCCCGGATGAACGGCCTCAGCGCGGCCAGGCCGATGACCTGGGAGGCGGTCTGTTCCACACAGCCGTAAGGATAGCGGAGCAGGTATTTGACGGCCGGGACCAGGCGCAAGAACGGCGAGCCGGCCACGGTGACCAGGCACCTGGCCTCGCCAGGGCTCAAGTCTGCAACATCGAGCGCCTTGGCGGTCTCGTGAAGCGGGAAGCGGACCTGGGTCGAACCCTCGAACTTGCCGAACAGAACCTCGGTCTCCAACACGTAACCGCTGTTTATCGGCAGACTCAAGGCCACCCCGTCGGTCAGATCGCCGAAAACGCCGGTGACCGTCACCTTGGCCGGCCCGGTCGCCGCGGCCCGACCGCTTATCGACGTCTCGGCCGAGCCGTCGGCCTCGAGATCGATTCCGGCCGCCGGCCCGGTCAGTTCAAGGCCGCCCTCGGCCTCGACCTCGATACTCGCCTGCCCGGAGCGATCGGTGTTGTTGAAGGCCCGGACCTTGAAGGTGAAGCGGTCGCCCTTGGTCAAGAACCGCGGCAGGCCCGGCTCCAGGTAGAAGTCCTGGACCGCCAACAGCGATCGGGCGGCGTTGGCGAAGCCGCCGCCGGCGTCGCAGGCGACGACGTAGACCCGGTAGGTGGTCATGGTGTCCGGCAGGGTGAAGCTGACTTCGGCCCGGCCCTGATCGTCGGTCACCACTCGGGGGTTGAAGTAGGCCACCGGGTTGAACTCGCCCCGGATCTTGATCGGTTGCCGGCCTGGGGCCATGAGCTTGGCCGCCAGCGCCCCGCCGCCGGTCAGGGTCTCGTTCTTGGCCAGCGAAAACGGCGTCTGGTGGAGGAGCAGCACTCGCTCCTCGCCCGAATCGACGTCCAAGGGGGTGGTGAAATAGAGCAGCTTGTCCAGGCTGGGGACCTGGTAGCCGGTCAAAGCCAGGACGCTCTCGTCGACCACGCCCACGGCCAACTCGGCCCGGCGGCCCCGGCCCTCCTCGTCCTCGACGGACAGCTCGATGCTCACCGGCCGGCCCGGCCGGCCCTTCAACTTGCCCGAGCCGGAGCCGATGGCCACCTTGAGGCCGTCGTCGCCCAATCTGACCGGCAGGTTGACCGTGCCGAACAGAAAGTCGGGCGCTTGGCTGTCGTAGCGGCCGGAGTAGACCGGGAACTCGCCCCGGGGCGAGATGGCCAGCACCGACAGGTAGACATTGGGTGCGTGCCCCTCTTCGATCGGAACGTCGATGTACTTCTGGCCCGGCTTGGGCTCGATCACCCAGTACTTGATCACCTCGTCCCGCTCCAGGCTGACCAGGCAGCGGGTCACCGGCCGCTGGGGCATCAAGAATATCCGGGCCCGATCTCCGGGCCGATACCTCTCCTTGTCGGCGGCCAGGGCCAGGTCCTGGTAGGGTCGGTCGCGCCGGTAGTAGGCCTGCCACATCACGTCGCCGGTCACCTCGAAGTTGGTGGCCGAGGTAAACTTCCGTCCCTTGTCGTCGGTGTAGGTGAAGGCCAGGCGGTAGCGGCCGCCCCAGGCGAAATCGAACTCAAAGCCGGCTTTGCCCTGCTTGATGGGCAGCTCGGCGGCGAAGACCCGCCGCCAGACGGTCTCGTAGTTCCAATAGACGTCGCCCCGTTGGTTGCGCTTGCGGATGTAGGTCCCGCTCTCCTGGAGCACCTCGGCCTGGATCCGGCCGTAGTAGATTCGTTTGCCAAAGGGATCGGTGACGATGGCGGACAACGCCTGGCTCTGGCCGGCCTGGACCCGCGGCGGGTGCTTGCTGATGCCGACCAGGAGCTCGGGTTCGACTTGATAGCGCTTGCTGGCCGAGGAGGCCCGGCCGTCGAAGTCGATCACCGAGGCCGAGATCAAAAGACCCCGCTGGCCGGAAAGTATCCGCCAGTCCAGCGGAAAATCGAAGCTGAGCTTGCCCTCGGCGTCGAGCACCGCCTCGCCGCTCTCCAGAAGCTCATCCTTGTCTCCGGCCGGATAACCGAATTCGTAGTCTTCGAAGCCGGCCACCTTGTGCTCGGTCCCGGTGTGGTAGATCTGCCACCGAACCTGGCCGTGCTTGACCGGGCCGCCGGCGTAATAGAGTCCCTTCACCTCCACCCGGACCAGTTCCACCTCCCGCTCCCGGCCGGGGACGGAGGCGTCGATGGCGCTGCGCCGGGAAAACGTCAGTTGGGCGTAGTGGCGCGGCGGCTTGAACTCCTGGACCTGGAAGACGGCACTGGCCGTCTGCCCCTCGGCCGGGCCGTAGCGCATCTTGAGGGTGTAGCGGCCCAGGGGCAGGTACGGCTCCAGCTTGAAGGCGCCCGAGGCGGTGCCGAATTCCGACAACTCGGCCTTCGAGAAAAAGATCCGCTCGCCGCGGGCGCTTATCGCCTCAAAGATCAAGCCGCGGCCGGCCGGGGAGACGAGGCGGCGGTCCTTGAGAATCCTGACCACCCCCTTGAACTGGACCTCGTCGCCGGGCCGATACACGCCCCGATCGGTAAAGACCTGGCCCTTGATCGGCTCCGCCGAGGCTCCGAGCGGGGCCGGCCGATCGGCGCGGCCGGGCGGGTAGGCGGCGGGCGAGTCGGCCTGAAGGGGCTTGAGCGCGGCCGGGCCGTTGATCTCGATGAACGACACGTCCTCGTCGTCGCCGACGATGACAAAGGCGATCTCGCTGGGGTGGAGCCGGCGCTTGATCTTGGCGAAGCGGCCCAGCCGGCTCAGGCTCAACCCCTCCAATTCGCCGCCTTTGAAGCTAAAGAGCCCCTCGTCCTCGGTCTGGCCGAGATAGAACGCCTCCAACTGTCTGGTGAGGCCGAGAACGTGGAGGCCGAAGCGGCCCTCGGCCCGGGCGAGGGAGGTGGCCCAGATGAGCAGGCCGTCCTTCCAGGCCTTGTAGGCCAGGCCGATGTCGGTGATCCTAAACAGGCGGGGCCGGGTCGAAACCGGTGCATTGTCGCGGAGGTAGGTCAGGCGGATCAGTTCCAGCGAGCCCCGATCGCTGGCTGGCCGGAAGCTCAGCGGGATGGAGAAGGCCCGGGGCCGATTCTTTCGGCCGCCGCAGTAGAAAAGCTGGCGGCGCTTGGCCGGCGGCGTCAAAAAACGGGCGAAGCGCTTGTCGCCGGCGATGAGCGTCCCGGCCTCGCTCGCCGCTTTGGTCAGCGCCTCCCAGGTCTCCGCCCAGGAGGGCGGCGCCGGCCGGGTTGGGCCGGCCGGAGCGGCGGCGGCCAGGGCGAGGGGGATCAACAGCGGCGGCACCTTGAAGCCTTCGAGGGTGATCCGCTCGACGTTAGTCAGCCGGGTGTGGATCAACTGGCGGCTGTTGAGCTCGACCACCGCACCGGGTCCGGCGAAGACGGCCTTGGCCGGCGAGTCGGGCATAAAAAAGCGGGTGACGGTGGAACGATAGCGTTTACCCCTCAGCGTCCAGTTGGGCGGCAGCGACAGGACGTAGTTCTGGGCGAATCTGAAATCGCCGGCCAGGCTGACCGCACCGGTCCGGTCGGCCCGGCAGGCCCGCCAATCGATGGCCGTCCGGGGCAGAATCCTGAGGCGGTATTGGAGGTCGCGGATCGATACTTCTTGGCTGAAGAAGAGGGTCACCCGCTCCTTGTCCGGATCGGGGTCGATGCGCAGGATGGTGAACTCCCTGGCCGGATCGAAGCCCGCCGCCCGGACCTCGACCAGACCGAAGAAAACGGCCAGCAGGGTCCACGCCGCCGCCACAAGGATCGCCAGTCTTGATCTCATCGTCGCCTCCACGGCCGGACCCTCGCCCGGCGATCGGGCCGGTATGGCCCCGCTCTCGCTTCTCGGAACAAAAACTTCGACCTCCTAGCAAATATGACACAAACCGGTCGGCCGGAGAAGGGCCGGACCGTCGATTCCGCCATCGCCCGGCGGCCCTTGGCAGAACAGGCGGAAACTGCTAACTACCGTCTCGGAAGGAGTGAACGAATCGAGATGCGCTCGAGCCGAAAGCCGGTGTTTTGGGGGGGCCTGATCCTGGCCCTGGCCCTGCTGTCCGGGTGCGGTCTCAAGGAGATCGTCCGGGTCCGCAACATGCCCATCCAGGCGGTGGACCTCTCCCGGCTCGCCGACGGAATCTACCGGGGCGAGTTCGCCTATGCGAGCGCCTGGGTCGGGGCCGAGGTGACCATCGCCGACCACACCATCGAGAAGATCGTGATCTTTCAAAACCGGGAGACGAAGTACTCCCGCCTGGCCGAAAAGACGGCTCAGAGGGTCGTCGAGTGCCAGAGGCTCGACATCGACGCCGTCACCGGGGCCACCACCAGCGCCAAGGCGGTCTTGAAGGCGATCGAGAACGCCCTGACCCGACCCCAACAAGGTTTCAACGGCGGCCCGATCAAGGTCGTGCGGGAGTTCGTCCGCTGAAGACCCCGAGACGGGCGGACGAAAGGACCCTCTTTACGGCTCCGCACCCGGTTCGGCGGCCGGCGATCGAGCGGGGAAGCGGCGCGGAGCCGCTCCCCGATCGGTGCGGCGGAGGCCGTTCTTGACACGGCGGTCAACCGAGGTTAAAGTAATGAAAAATAGGCTACTTATCCAATTCATGCCCAGCGCGGACTGTAACGACCATGGCTGAGCCGAAAAAAGATTCCGACCTGATTTTGGACTCGGTGGCCATGGGCGTCTTCGCCATCGACCTCGACGGGCGGATCGTCTACTTCAACCGGGCGGCCGAGGAGATGACCGGCGTACCGGCCAAAAAGGCCCTGGGCAAGCCCTGCCGGGACGTCTTCAAGTCTTCGCTGTGTGATTCCTCTTGCCCGGTGTTCCGCGCCATCGAAACCAGGGAGAACCAGGTCAACATCGACGCCGTCTTCATCCGCCACGGCGGCCGGTCGGTGCTGCCGGTCAAGGTCTCGGCCTCGCCGGTGATGAACCGCTCGGGTCGGGTCGTCGGCGGGGTGGAGGTCTTCCAGAGCCAGCACTTGGCCAAAATACTCGACGAGGCCTCCAGCCAGTCCCTCGACTGGGACGACTTCATCGGCACCAGCCAGCAGATAGCCAAGATATTCGACGTGCTCAAGGTCGTCGCTCCGACCGACGTGACGATCCTGATCGAAGGCCCGACCGGCACCGGCAAGGACCTCCTGTCCAATATCATCCATTCCCAAAGCACCAGGCGGGGCAAACCCTTCGTCAAGGTCAACTGCGCCGCCCTGCCGGAAAACCTGTTGGAGTCGGAGCTGTTCGGCTACCAAAGAGGCGCTTTCACCGGCGCCCACCGCGACAAGCCCGGCCGGTTTCAACTGGCCGACAAGGGAACCATCTTTCTGGACGAAATCAGCGAAATGCCGCTGTCCCTCCAGGCCAAGCTGCTGAGGGTCATCGAGGACCGGGAGTTCTACCCCTTGGGCGGACGCCGGACGACCAAGGTCGATGTGCGCATCATCGCCGCCACCAACAAGCCCTTGGGCGAGCAGGTCGCGGCCGGCCTGTTCAGGGAGGACCTCTTCTACCGGTTAAACGTGATCCGGGTCCACATTCCGCCGCTCAAGGAGCGACCCGAGGACATCCCGCTGTTGATCAACCGAATCATTCAACGCAAGAACGTCGAGCGGGGCACGTTCATCTGCCGTTTCTCGCCGGACGCCCTGGACAGACTGCTCAACCACCACTACCCAGGCAACGTCCGGGAGTTGGAGAACATCCTGGAACACGCCTGTCTGCTTTGCGGCGGCGACGTCATCCAAACCCAACACCTGCCCGTCTACCTCCAGGCCGACCCCTGCGCCGAGGAGCGAACCGGCAGATCAGAAGCCGAGGAGGCCGAGAGGCGACGGCTGATCTCCGCCCTGACTCAAAACGACTGGAATCGCCAGAAGACGGCCGCTGCGCTGAACATGGACCGGACCACTCTCTGGCGCAAAATGAAACGCCTGGGCATCCAGGCCCCCTGAGCCGCCGCCAGGCCCATTGAGCAACGCGCAACCTTCTGTTTTCTATGTCCATACTCCCCCTCACCGCCTTATCATTGCAACGTTGCAACACATTGCAACTGAGGCGTTTTGCCATTTCATCGGATTTCAATTCGTAATCGCCGTTAGACCCCGGCTCGCTTTTGGGCGTTGCCAGGCGCAAATCCACTACACCGCCTTGGTTTCGGGCGACGCCGGTGAGCGCTCTGGATCGGCGGGGGTTGGATTCGGTGTTGCATCGATCTGCAACACAAATCCGGTCCGATAACCGCACCGTTTTCATAACTATCTGATTTAGCGACTTAAATCTTTGACAAACTCCTGTTGGTACGGGTTGTGCTCTTTCATCGGGGCGAGCGAGGTGCGAACCGAATGTTACTCGTCGAGAACATAGCCAACAATACCCGCCGCCCACTGGCTGTTCGGCTGGCCGTGTTGATCGGCCTGGTCGCTCTGGGCCTCATCGTCCTGGCCGGATGGCTGTTGTTCGCCCTCCAGGTGGGCGGCGGCTTGGGGTCGGGTCCGACCCGGCCGCCGCTTCATATCTCCGGATGGGCCGTCGTCGCCGCCCTGGTCATTCTCGGCGGAGTGACCGGGACGGCCGCCGGCCTGATTCATCGCCTGGTGGATAGGCCGCTCAAGGCCTTGATCGAATCGGCCAAGGCCATCGTGGCCGGCGATTACCTCACCCCGGTCGAAACGACGGGCCGGGGAGCGATGAAAGACCTGGCCGAAATCCTGGATCGGGTCCGGGTGACCATCCAGGCCAAGACCGAGGCGCTCGACGAAAGCGGCCGGTTGTTCCAGACCATGTTCGAGCAGGTGCCCTGCTACGTCTCGGTTCAGGACCGCGACTTCAGGCTGGTCGCCTTCAACAAGATGTTCGAGAACGATTTCGGCCACGCCCTGGGCGAACCCTGTTACAAGGCCTACAAGGGGCTGGACTCGGTCTGTCCCGACTGCGCCGTGGAGCGAACCTTTGCCGACGGCGAGGTCCACAGCCGGGAAGAGATCGTGGTCAACAAGGATGGCTCGGAGATCTACTTCCTCAACCTGACCACCCCCATCCGGGACAGCAAGGGCGACATCGTGGCCGTGATGGAGATGGCCACCGACGTCACCGATCTGAGGCGGCTGGAAAACGAGCTGAAGAAGTCCGAGGAGAAGTACCGCCTCTTCTTCAACAACGACCCCAACCCCACCCTGGTCTTCGACCGGGAAACCTACGAGATCCTGGACGCCAACGACCGGGCGGCTGAGGTCTACGGCCGGCCCAAGGACGAGCTGATCGGGATGAACGTCCTCGATCTGACCACCGAGGCCGATCGGGCCCTGGTCAAAAGCCTGATCGACGACGGGCGCAAGTTCCTGGAGCGGGTCCAGCAGGTCGCCGCCGACGGCCGCCAGTTCTTTGTCAGCCTCAGGGCGGCTTACGGCGAGCATCTCGGCCGGCCGGTGGTCATCGCCTCCACGGCCGATATCACCCAGCGGCTGGAGACCGAGCAGCAGCTCATCCAGGCGGCCAAGATGGCCACCCTGGGCGAGATGTCGGCCGGCGTGGCCCACGAGATCAACCAGCCGCTGACCGTCATCGGCACCGGGGCCAACTACCTCCTGAAGCAATTCAAGCGCGGCAACGGCGTCGATCCGGAGACCGTCCTCGATGTGGCCGGTGAGCTGGTCGAGCAGGTGGCGCGGGCGACCCGGATCATCAACCACTTGCGCGAGTTCGGTCGCAAGGCCGAGGTGGCGACCGACCTGATCGACATCAACCGGCCCATCGAGAACGTCTTCAACCTGCTCGGCCAACAGTTGAGGGTCCACAACATCAAGGTCCGGACCAGCCTCCATCCCGGCCTGCCGCCCATCAAGGGCGACGCCAATCGACTGGAGCAGGTCTTCGTCAACCTGGTTTTGAACGCCAGGGACGCCATCGAGGAGCGACGGGAGGGATACGGCGCCCCCAAGGACGGACTCATCTCGGTCAAGACCTTCCCCAAAAACGGTGAGGTGGTGGTCGAGATCTCGGACAACGGGGTGGGGATCCCCGAAAAGCAGCGGGATCGGATCTTCGAACCCTTCTTCACCACCAAGGAGGTGGGCAAGGGCACCGGTCTGGGTCTGTCCATCTCCTACGGCATCGTCAGGGATCTGGGGGGCGGCATCGAGGTCGACTCCGAGGTCGGCTTCGGCACCACCTTCACCCTGACCTTTCCCGCAGCCGAGGACAGGGCGACGACATGAACGGGCGGAGTGAACATAGCTTCAACCGGATCCTGCTCATCGACGACGAGCCGGGCATCCGAAAGATATTGTCGCTCGATCTCAGCGCCGAAGGCTACGAGGTCCTCACCGCCGAGAACGGCGAGACGGGCCTGGCCGTCTTCGAGGCCGAACGGCCCGACATCGTCTTGACCGACATCAAGATGCCGGGCCTCGACGGTCTGGAGGTCTTGAGGCGCATCAAGTCGGACGGCGGCCCGGTCGAGGTGATCGTCATCACCGGCCACGGCGACATGGACTCGGCCGTCAAATCGCTCCAACTCGAAGCCAGCGACTTCATCACCAAGCCCATCTCCGAGGAGGCCCTGGCCGTGGCCCTGAAACGGGCCCAGGAGCGCTTGGCCATGAAGGCCCAATTGGCCGCCTACACCGCCGACCTGGAAAGCCGGGTCGCCGAGGCGAGCGAGCGACTCATCCAGGCCGAACGGATGGCCGCCATCGGCCAGACCGTGACGTCGCTGGCCCACACGGTCAAAAACATCCTGGGCGGACTCAAGGGCGGGCTGTACGTGGCCGCCGAGGGCCGCAAACAGGGCGACGAGGAGATGCTGGACCAAGGCCTGACCATGCTGGAGAGAAACGTCCGCCGGGTGGCCGACTTCGTGGCCGACCTCTTGACCGTGGCCAAACCGCGGCGGCCCGAGATCGAACCGGCCGACGCCGCCGATCTCACCCGGGAGGCGCTGTCCCTCATGGCCGCCGAGGCCGAGGCCAAAGGCGTCGAGCTCATCGACGCCGGCCTGGAGGCCGGAATCGAGATCGAGCTGGATCAGAAGGCGGTCTTGCAGGCCTTGTTGAACCTCGTCTCCAACGCCATCGACGCCGCCTCTGAAATGAGCGCCGGCCGGGTTCGGGTGTCCATCGAACCAACCGAGGCCGAAATCGCTTTCGTGGTCGAGGACAACGGTCCGGGCCTGACCGAGGAGGCCGAGGCCAACTTGTTCAAGGGCTTCTTCAGCACCAAGGGCGCGGCCGGGACCGGCCTGGGGCTGATGGTGGCCCAGAAGATCGCCGGCGAGCATGGCGGCCGGGTCGAGTATCTCGGTCTCCCGGAGAGAGGCTGTCGGTTCTCGCTCGTCTTGCCCCGCGTCTCGCCGGTCAAAGACGAAACGAATGGTTCCGCCAAGAATAACGACGCCGACCCGGGGGAGCTCGGGGCGGTGCAAGATAGGAGGTAATTGCGTATGGTGACCTACAACAAGATTCTATACGCGACAGACTACTCCGAAGACGCCGACATCGCCCTGATCCACGCCGTGGATCACGCCCAGAAGTACGGCGCCGAACTGCATATCTTTCACGTCCTTCTCTCCCGCCATCGCTACATGCCTGGCGAGACGCTGGAGGGCGGCGAGGACGAGTCGGGCTGGGCCGACGCCTCGCCCGAGGTGATCGAACGCGTAACCGAATTGATCAAGGAACGCTATCAGGGTCAGCTTAACGGCGTCGATGTCGTCAAGTGGGTCGTGGTGCCCGGTGTGCCCTTCGTGGAGATCGTCCGTTACGCCAGGGAGAACGATATCGACCTGATCGTCATGGGCGCCACCGGCAACTCCGAGCTTGACGCGGTCAAGTACGGCAGCACGGTGGAGAACGTCTCCCGGCGGGCTCACTGCCACGTCATGGCCATTCGCAACCCTGAG
This sequence comes from uncultured Thermodesulfobacteriota bacterium, assembly GCA_964634465.1. Lineage (GTDB taxonomy): Bacteria > Desulfobacterota > Desulfarculia > CAZWLY01. The sequence goes on from CAZWLY010000005.1 coordinate 86,697, forward strand.
AAAGCGTATTTGCGGTAAGGAGGGCAACCATGAGCAAAAGAGTTCTGGTCGTAGACGACGAGATGGACATGAGGACCTACATCTCGACGCTGTTGGAGAGCAACGGTTACAAGGCCGTGGTGGCCGGCGACGGCCGAAAGGGTATGCGCAAGGTCATCGACAACCCGCCCGACCTGGTCTGCCTCGACGTGATGATGCCCAAAGAGAGCGGGATCAAGATGTATCGCGACATCAAGACCGACCCCGCTTACGAGAATATCCCGGTCCTGGTCATCTCCGGGCTGGCCAAGAAGACGTTCCTCCACTCCCAGAAGGTCCTCGACAAGTTCAAGGACCAGACCGTTCCCGAGCCCGACGGCTACATCGAGAAGCCGCCGGAGCCCGAGGAGCTGATGAGCGAGGTCAAGAGGCTGATCGGCTGACTTCGATGGAGTGTCGGTCGGACGGATATCGGCCGGCCCCGACCGGACCGGGAACGCCGGCGGCCCGCCACTCACACCCGACTCAAGGCGGGCCGCCCGACGGAGCGGTGTTCGAGGCCGGCGTCGAACGATGTAGAGATTCCAATGAGGAGTGATAAGTGTCTCTCGCAGAAAAAACGGTCCTCGTCCTGGGCGGCGGCATCGCCGGTGCGACCGCGGCGCTCAACTTGGTCGAGGAGGGGGTCAACGTCATCATGGTCGAGCAGGACGACTTCATCGGCGGTTACGGGGCCCACTTGGCCTGCAAGGCGCTGGAGTCGTGCCAGAGCTGCAACGGCTGCCTGGTCGAACCCAGGTTGGCCAGCCTGCTGACCAACCCGGAGATAAAGATCTACCGCCGGGGTCGTTTGACCGAAATCGAGTACGACGACAATAAGATAACGGCAACCATCAGCCAGCGACCGGCCTTTCTCGACCCGGTCAAGTGCATCGCCTGCGGCGAGTGCGAAGACAAGTGCCCGGCCATGGATCGGGCCGCGATCAGGCGGGCGCTGATGGCCGGGGACGTGCCCATGCTGGCGATCAACCCCCGGACCTGTCTCCAACTCAACGGAGTCGAGTGCACGGTCTGTCGGGACGTCTGCCCGACCGAGGCCATCGACTTCGACCAGGCGGCGGTGACGCGCCGATTCACCGTGGATTCGATGGTGGTGGCCACGGGTTTTAAGCCCTATCCGGCGGAGGAGAAACCGACCTTCGGCTACGGCACGGTGGAGAACGTGATCACCGCCCTGGAGCTGGAGGAGGAGGTCAGGCGGACCGGCCAGGTCCGGCGTCCCTCCGACGGAGAAATACCCAAGAAGGTGGCTTTCATCCAGTGTGTCGGCTCCCGGGACCTGAAACGGCACAACTACTGCTCCCGGGTCTGTTGCGGCTACGCGTTGAGGCTGGGCCGGATGCTGCACCACCGCTTCGGAATCGAGGTGAGCGTGTTCTACATGGACATCCAGAGCTTCGGCCACGCCTTCGACGAGTTCCTGGCCGCGGCCAAGGAGGAGCTGAAGCTGATCCGATTCATGCCCTCGGACGTCATGGCCGGCGAGGACGGCCAGGTGTTGATCAGGCGCCTGTCCGAAGACGGCGGGGAGGCTATCAAGGAGCCCTTCGACCTGGTGGTGCTCTCGATCGGCATCGCCCCCAATGAGAACAACAGGGAGCTGGCCGACAAGCTGGGGCTTGAGCTCGACGAGCATGGCTTCATGGCCCCGGATCGAGCGTCCGCTTCGCCGACCGGCGATCGGACCGAGAAACCGGCCGGGGCCAAGGGCATCTTCCTGGCCGGAACCGCTCTTCGGCCGATGGACGTCGCCGAAGTGGTGGCCCAGGCCGGGCGGGCGGCCCAAGAGACGATTCGCTATCTGGAGGAGGGCTGATATGGCTGTCCCGGCCCGAACGGGCGTATTCCTGTGTCGCTGTCAAGACGACGCTGAGCCGTCGATGGAGTATAACGTACTGCGCTGGGCCGCCGAGACCGGACTCGAAAGCGACCTGGTGTTCGAGATAGATCATCCCTGCCAGCCCTCGGGCGCGGCCGAGATGGAAAGGATCGCCGAGGAGAACGAACTCGACTTCATTATCGTCGGCGCCTGTCCCCTGGCCGAACGGGTCCGATGGGCCGGCGGCGAGGCGGCCGATTCGAGATACGATCGAGACCGCTATCTGTACCTGGACCTCTTCCAGCCGTCCGGAGCCAAGCCGGCGGTCTGCCGGCCCAACGCCATGGCTGTCCACACCTTGAATCAGGGTCTGGCCAAGGCGGCCGGCCGCGAACTGCCCGAAATGGAGAAGCTGTCCGTCTCCACCCGAGTCCTGGTCGTCGGCGACGGCCTGACCGCACTTGTCGCGGCCAGGGAGCTTACTGCCGGCGGCTACGAGGTGGTGCTGCTCTCCCCGGACGATCCGAACGCCTCCATCGAGTCCCTGCTGGGCCCCGAAGCCGTTGAGCGCGGGGCCGAACTGACCAGGGAGCTCGAGGCCGACGAGCGGGTGACGGTGCTCAAGGGGGCGTCGCTGTTGTATCTGGGCGGCGCGGCCGGTCGATTCACGGCCCGGGTGGCCACGGCCGACAAACACCTGCTGACCCTCGATCTCGGGGCGGTGGTGCTCGCCCAGGGGCCGCCGCTCGAGATGAATTCGGGTCGGCTGGGGATCGACGAGTCCAAGCGGGTGATGCCCCTGTCCCGGTTCATCGATCTTTTGGCCAAGCCGGACGAGATCCGCTCCCTCCTGGCCGATCCGACCGCGCCGCGCATCGGACTGGCCGTCGGCCTGGGCGTCGAATCCCAGCCGTTGGTCTTCCGGGCGGCGCTGACGGCCGCTCGCCGGGCGGCGGCCGAGTTCGACGCCCCGACGCCGATGTTTCTGGGCAACACCAAGGTCGCCGCGCCCGATCTGGAGGAGCTGAGCCGGACGGCCCGCAGCGAAGGGGTCATCTTCATCCGGCTGACGGACTCGGACATCAAGACCGGTTTGTCCGACGGCGTCATCCAGATCGATTACACCGACGAGGTCTTGGGCCGCCCAATGCGAACCGAGCTCGACCTGCTGGCCGTGGACGAGCGGCCCGCGCCGGACGAGCGCTACCTCCGCCTGGTCAACGCCCTGGGACTGACGCTCGGCTCGGACGGCTACGTCCAACCGGACCGGGTCGCCGCCCTGCCGACGCTGACCCCCCGGGCCGGCGTCTTCGTCGTCGGTCCGGCCAAGGGCCTCGGCGATCTGGAGACTCAACTCGACGAGGCCGAGGAAGCGGTCTTAGGCGTGAGAAAGCTGTTGAGAAAGGGCGAAGTGGAGGCACCGGTCGAGCCGATGCGCATCGACCGCAAGCGCTGCGCCATGTGCCTGACCTGCGTCCGGTCTTGCCCCGAAGGGGCGATGGGGTTCCTCGACCACAAGCCGCTGCCCAGCCCCTTGGCCTGCACCGGCTGCGGCACCTGCGCCGCCGAGTGCCCCATGGACGCCATCCAGCTCATCGGCCAGGAGGACGCTCGTTACGTCTCCCAGATCCAGGCCGCGATGGAGCGCTCCGAGTCGGGCCTGACCACCGAGTTGGGCCAGCAGATCCTGGTCTTCCTGTGCGCCAATTCCGCAGCCAAGGCCTTGACCTCGGCCCGTCTGGCCGGCCATGACTGGCCCGAGGGGGTGACCTTCATCGAGGTCCCCTGCGCCTCGAAGATCGACCCCTCCTATCTGCTGTTCGCCTTCAACGAAGGCTTCGACGGGGTAATGATCGCCTCCTGCTTCGAGAACGCCTGTTACTCGCTGGAGGGCAGCACCTGGGTCGGCTACCGGACCGAGCACACCAAAAGACTGCTGGAGGAGGCCGGCGTCGACGCCCGGCGACTGGTCAGGGTCAGCGTCGCTCCCAGCATGTCGGCCGAGCTCATCAACGCCATCGAGGACCTGCGAACCAGCCTCGACGAGCTGGGCCCGACGCGCTTGAAGGCCGGCGCCAGGGTCAGGGAGATGCTCGATCGGTTCGCCGCCCGGCTCGACGCCAGGGACTTCACCCTCCTGCCATAAACCCCAACCGGCATCGACTTCGGCCCGGCCCTTGCACCCGATCGCTCGGGGCGGGGGCCGGGCCGAAAATATAGAGCCGCGATCTTGACCACAGACCGGTCTTCTGGTATTCTCGTCTAACTAGTGGATTAAATTAGTTGTTTCGTCACCTCGCCTCAAACCTGGACAGGCTGAAAAAAATAACCTCTGTATCTTTTTGTTATCGCGACATAATTGCGACCCTGCCGCCGTTCCGTTTTTGCCGTGAGGGGGCGGAAGGGTTTTCGTGTCTGTCGACACTGCCTCGGGGATGAGAATTTTTATCGATTGGATTATCTCTAGACCCGGCGACGGCGAAAGCCGAACCGCGACGGCGGCCCGCTTGAGGGACGGCAACCTGGAGGGAGGAACCCATGAGGAAGAACAAGCTTCACCCCCTGTTCCCGGAACTGGTAATCGACTATCAGCAGGGCAAGCTGTCCCGCCGGGAATTTCTGCGCTTGAGCGCCCTGATCGGCGTCTCGCTCGGCGTCGCCTCGGCCGCCGTCGGCCTGCCCCGACCTCGGCCGGCCCTGGCCGCCCAGCCCAAGCGGGGCGGCGTGCTCAAGGTCTCGGCTCAGGTCCAAAAAGTCGATCACCCGGCCCGCTTCTCTTGGCTGATGCCCTCCAATATGTTGCGCCAGGTGGCCGAGTACATGACCTGGACCGACTGGGACAACATCACCCACGGCTACCTGTGCCAGAGCTGGTCGGCCAGCCCGGACCTCAAGACCTGGACCTTCAACGTCCGCCGGGGCGTCAAATTCAACAACGGCGACCCGTTCACCGCCGACGACTGCATCTTCACCATCGCCCAGTGGCTCGACAAGGACGTCAAGTCCTCGCTGTTGGGGCTGGTCGGCGGTTACCTCGATCCCAACGGCATCGAGAAGATCGACGACTATAAGTTCAAGCTCCACCTGAAGCGGCCCGAGATCGGCGTCCCCGAGCACTTCTTCCAGTACACGGCCATGGTGCTGAACCATCGCACCTTCGAGGGCGATTTCTTGAAGGCCCCCCACGGCACCGGTCCTTACACCCTGGAGACCTATAAAGAGGGCGAGATCTGCGTCGTCAAGGCCCGCCGCGACTACTGGCAAAAAGGAGCGGACGGCAAGCCGCTGCCGTACATGGACGCCATGAAGTTCATCGACATGGGCAGCGAGTCGGCCCCCCAGATCGCGGCGCTCAAGTCGGGCGAGATCGACTTGATCGACGCCTCGGACAACCCCGGCCCGGCGGTGATGATGGCCGTCAAGAACGACAAAAACATCAAAGTGTTGCCGGTGACCACCGCCACCGTCCGGGTGCTTCGGATGCGGGTCGATATGAAGCCGTGGACCGACAACCGGGTCCGGACGGCCTTGAAGCTCTGCCAGAATCGGGAGAAGATTCTGGCCCTGGCCTACATGAACGAGGGCATGCTGGGCCAGGACTTCCACGTCTATCCCAAGCACCCCGAGTACTGCCAAAAGCCGATTCCCCCCTATGATCCCCAGCGGGCCAAGGCTCTGTTGAAGGAGGCCGGCTATCCAGACGGGATCACGGTCGATCTGGCCGTCGGAGCCGAGTGGAAGGACATCGTTCGCTACGCCGAGGTACTCAAGCAGGACGCCGCCCCGGCCGGGATCAAGATCAACATCAAGACCATGCCGGTCAGCCAGTACTGGGAGAAGTGGACCGAGGTCGATTTGGGCGTCACCCCCTGGACCCATCGTCCCCTGGGCACCATGGTCCCCAACCTGGCCTACACGGCCGATGACAAGGGCCGGCCGGTGCCCTGGAACGAGACCCGGTGGGTCGACAAGGAGTTCAGCCGCATCCTGGCCCGGGCCAGCGGCGTGTTGGACGTCGATGAACGGCGCAAGCTCTTCTGCCGACTGGAGCAGATCCAGATGGAGCGCGGCTCGATCGGCGTCGCCTACTGGATGAACACCTGGATGTGCCCCAGCAAGAGGCTCAAAAACGTCAAGGCCCACCCCAACCTGATCATGCTCTTCAACGAGGCCTGGTTGGACGGTTAGGCGACGGCGAGGCGAGCTCATCAGCCGAGGGGTTTTCCTCCCTCCAGGCGGGTCCAATGGCCAAGTTCATCGTCAGACGCGTAATGCTCCTGGTCTTGACCATGCTGATGGTCTCCCTGGGCGTCTTCATCATCACCGAGGCCTCGCCGGGCAACGTGGCCCGTAACGTCCTCGGCGCCTTCGTCACCCCCGAGCAGGAGGCCTCGTTTCTGGCCCAGACCGGCTTGGATCAGCCGCTCTGGCGGCGCTACCTGGACTGGATGATCGGCTCGGACTGGCTAGCCGAGTCGAAAATCGGCCTGGAGCTCAAGCGGATCACGACCGAAAAGGGCTTTCAGGAGTGGTGGGCCGTCGGCGAGAACGGCGAACTGATCCGCTGGAAGCTGAGAGGCGAGGACCTGATCGCCGTCGTCAGGCGGCCGGACGGCTCCACCGTGGAGCGGCTGGACAACGGCCGCTGGCACATAAACGGCAAGGGCGCGACCGCCTCCTTCTGGGGGGTGGACATCGACAATCACGCCGTGATGTGGGAGAAGGGAGCCGACCTCAAGGTCTGGACCTTTGTCATCGGCAGCGGCTGGAAGCAGACCAGCGGCGGCCCCAAGAGGTTCATCCCCCTGAAAAAAGGCTTTCTGAGGGGCGACCCCGGCGTCTCGTTCCGGACCGGCCGGCCGGTGGCCGACTCGCTCTTCATCCGCCTGAGAAACTCCCTGGTTCTGGCCGCCATCGCCTTTGCCGTGGTCATGCCCCTGGCCCTGGTCCTGGGGCTTGTCGCCGGGCTCAAGGAGGGCAGCCGGCGGGACCGCCTCCTTTCGGTGGGCGGAATGATGTTCTCGGTCGTGCCCGAGTTCGCCACTGGCATCTTTCTGATCCTCATCCTGGCCGTGTGGCTCAAGATCGTACCCGGCGCGACCGTCTTCGGCGAACTGGCGCCCTGGCAGCGGCCGGACATGTTGATCCTGCCGGTCCTGACCCTGACCCTGATCGAGCTGGGCTACGTGCTTCGAATCACCCGGGCCTCCATGGTCGAGGTCATGCGGACGCCGTACATCCGCACCGCCTGGCTCAAGGGTCTGCCCTACTGGCGGGTGGTGATCAAACACGCCGTCAGAAACGCCCTCCTGGCCCCGATCACGGTCATCATGCTCCACGTCAACTGGCTTTTGGGCGGCATCGTCATCGTCGAGGTCGTCTTCGGCTACCCCGGCCTGGGCAAGTATCTTCTGGATTCGGCCCTCTACAAAGACGTCAACGCCCTGTTGGCCGGCTCGATGATCCTGGTCGTGGTCGCGGTGGGCACCCAGCTTGCGGCCGACATCATCTACACCTTTTTGAACCCGCGGATCCGCTACGCCTAGGCGCGGTCGAGTCGAGACGAGATTCTCATGGCTGAAGCTGAAGCGACAAGCCCCGACGAGATCGAACCCAAACCGCGGCGCGTCGGCCGGAGAGCCGTCGAGGCGGCGCGGGTCGTCTTCAGGTCCAGGGCGGCCACGGTGGGACTGGCCATCGTCCTGTTCTGGGTCGTCGTCGCCGTGTTCGCCCCCCTACTCACCCCTTACACCCCCACCGAACAGGATTGGAGAGCGCCCAACCAGGGGCCGTCGCTGAAGCACCCCCTGGGCACCGACGAATTGGGCCGCGATCTTTGGGCCCGGCTGATCTACGGGGCGAGGGTGGTGCTGGTCGTCCTGCCGGTCACGGAAGACTTCTGGCTGCCGGGCGGCGCCGCGCTGTGGGGCGTTTTGGCCGCCCTCCTGATCGGTTCCTGCCTCGGCTTGCTCGCCGGCTATCGGGGCGGCTGGTGGGACGAGATCACGATGCGTCTCTTGGACGCCATGATGTCCATCCCGATTATCCTGCTCTATTTGATAATCGTCTCGGCCATGGGCGCCTCGGCGGTCAACGTCGTCTGGGCCGTGGCCATCGTCGGCGCGCCGGGCGTGGCCAGACTGGTCAGGGGGCTGACCCTGGACATCAAGACCAGAGACTACGTCCGGGCGGCCGAAACCAGGGGTGAAAACGGCTGGTACATCATGTTCGTCGAGATTTTGCCCAACGCCAGAGGACCGATCATCATCGACGCTCTGCTCAGGGTCGGTTACGCCATCTTCGCCATGGGCACCTTGGGCTTCCTGGGCCTGGGCCTGCCGCCGCCGTCGCCCGATTGGGGCTCCATGGTGGCCAAGGGGAGGGAGTTCATCCTGACCGGCGCGCCCTGGGCGGCGCTGTGGCCCTCGGCGGCCATCGCCTCGTTGGTGATCGGCCTCAATCTCCTGGCCGACGGACTCCGGGAAGAGTCGATGCGCTACCAGTAAGCGGGGAGCAATGAAGCGGACCGATCGCCAAACCGACATCGTTCTCAGGATCAGCGAACTGGCCGTCTCCTACCGGACTCGACGCGGAGAGGAGGTCGCGGTCAGGGACGCCTCGCTGACCGTTCGCCGCGGCGAGACGGTGGGCCTCGTCGGCGAGTCCGGCTGCGGCAAGAGCACCATCGCCTTCGCCATGGTCGGCCGCCTGGGCCCCAACGGGCGGGTCGTGGACGGCCGGATCACCTTCGAGGGCCGCGACCTCATCGGCCTGCCTGAGAAGGAACTCAGGCGGCTGAGGGGCGATCGGATCGCCATGGTCTACCAAGACCCGATGCAGGCCCTCAACCCGGCCCTGAAGGTCGGCGATCAACTGGCCGAGGTCCTGACCTGCCACCGGCGGCTGCCCAGGAAGGAGGCCTGGGAACGCTCGATGGCGATGCTGAGGCGGGTCCACATGCCCGATCCGGCCGAGATGATGGCCCGCTACCCCCACCAGCTCTCCGGCGGCCAGCAGCAACGAGTGGTCATCGCCATGGCCCTGTTGAACAATCCCTCGCTGTTGATCCTCGACGAGCCGACCACCGCCCTGGACGTGACCGTGGAGGCGGCCGTGTTGGACCTGATCGAAGAGCTCAAGGCCGATTTCGATTCGGGAATCGTCTTCATCACCCACAACCTGGGCGTACTCGCCCGGGTCAGCGACCGGGTGGCGGTGATGTACACTGGCCAGATGGTCGAAGAGGGGCCGGTGGGCGAGGTGTTCAAGAGGCCGTCCCATCCCTACACCAAGGGCCTGCTGGCCTGCCTGCCCCGGCTGGACCAGTCCAAGACCGTCTCGAGGCTGGCCCCCATCCGGGGCCAGGTCCCGCCGCCGGATAATCGGGATCCCGAGGCCTGCATCTTCGCCGCCCGTTGCGACTTCGCCGCCGACAGGTGCCGGGTCGAACGGCCGGGTCTGGTCGAGCTGGCCGAGGCCCACCGGAGCCGGTGCTTCTTCGCCGGCCGGATCGGAGAGGCCAGGCCGAGCCGCGAACAGGGGGAGGGAAACGGCTTTAACACTCCAGGCCCGGCCGCGTCCGGGGAACCGCTGGTCAGCCTGGAGGGGCTCAAGGTCTACTACGAGCAGGAGGGCGAGAGCCTGGCCAGTCTGCTCGGTCTGGGCGAGAAGAAGTACGTCAAGGCGGTGGACGACGTCTCGCTGGCCGTGGCCAGGGGGCGGACCTTGGGCATCGTCGGCGAGTCCGGCTGCGGCAAATCGACCTTGGTCAAAGGGCTGATCGGACTGGAAGAGGTCACCGGCGGCGGGGTCGAGTTCATGGGGGTGGATATCACCGGACCGATCGGCCGGCGGGAGATGGACTGGATCCGGGAGATGCAGATGGTCTTCCAGAACCCGGACTCGACCTTGAACCCGGCCTATCCGGTCGGCCGCCAGATCGCCCGGCCGATCAAGCGCTTCAAGACCGTGCCCCGGAACAGGGTCAGGGCCGAGGTCGCCAGGCTGCTTCGGGCCGTGCGGCTGGACGAGTCCTATTACCACCGGCTGCCCCGGCAGCTCTCCGGCGGCGAGAAGCAGCGGGTCGGCATCGCCCGGGCCCTGGCCGCCAAACCGGACCTGGTCATCTGCGACGAGCCGGTCTCGGCCCTGGACGTCAGCGTCCAGGCGGCGGTCATCAACCTGCTACTGGAAATCCAGAACGCCTTCGGCACGACGATGATCTTCATCGCCCACGACCTTTCCGTGGTCCGCTACATCTCCGACCAGGTGGCGGTGATGTACCTGGGCCGGATCGTGGAGATCGGCCCGGTCGAGGCCATCTACGCTCCGCCCTACCACCCCTATACCGGGGCGCTGCTCTCGGCCGTGCCCATCCCCGACCCCGAGGCCGACCAGGCCCGCCTCCGTCTGGTCGGCCAGGTTCCCTCGGCCCTCGACCCGCCGCCGGGCTGCCGCTTCCACACCCGGTGTCCCCGCCGCGAACTTCTGCCCGACGGCGGCGAGGTGTGCAAGCGCCGAACCCCGCCCTGGCGCCAGGCGGCGGGCGGGCATCGGATCATGTGCCACCTCGAACTGGAACAACTCGAAAGCCTGGCGCCGGTCATCCATCCGGCCGCCTGAGGGGTTGGCTTTCGAGGAGGCTGGCCAGCGGGCGGAAGACGACCTTCATTCCTTATAAAACAACCGACCGGGCAGAGCTCGAGCCAGGCCGATTGATCTTTGGGCGACCGGCCGGCTATGATGGTTCGAGGAACCGGCTTCAGGGGACGATTTCGTTCCAGGCCGGAAGGGCGCAGACGCCGGGGTTGTGGTGATCAAAAGTCTGGTCAAATACGGAAGCGTCGCCGGGTTGGTTTTTGTCTGGGCCGTGGTCGGCTTCTATTTCTACGGCAGCTCGAGCCGTCTGCCCGAATCCAAGCTGGCCCGGATCGAGACTTATCCCGCCGCCGCGCCGAACCGGTCGTCCGGGACGGTGACCGTCATGACCTACAACCTGGGCTGGTTGTGCGGCATGACCAACAACCAGCCGGTCACAAGGCCGAGGGATCTCTTCGAGGTCAACCTGGAACGAGCAAGCGCCCTTTTGAAGACGCTCGAGCCTGATCTCGCCGCCTGCCAAGAGATCGACTTCGACGCCGATCGGTCGTTCAACGTCGATCAGTCGGCCGAGCTGGCCCGGCGGGCCGGTTTCGGCTTCGTCGCGGCGGCGGTCAATTGGGACAAGCGCTACGTGCCCTTCCCCTACTGGCCGCCGAGCGTCCACTTCGGACAGGTGGTTTCGGGTCAGGCCTTGCTCAGCCGCTGGCCGCTGAGCGAACACCGCCGGGTGGTGCTGGCCAGACCGACCAGCCAGCCCTTCTACTACAACGCCTTCTATCTGGACCGGCTGGCCCAGGTGGTCGTGGCCCGGGTCGGCGGCCGAGAGGTGGCGATCATCAACGTCCATCTGGAGGCCTGGGACCCGGCCGTCCGGGAGGTCCAGGCCGGAGAGGTGGTCGAGCTGGTCCGGCCGCTCAAAGAAAGAATGCCGCTGATCCTGCTCGGCGATTTCAACACCCCGCCGCTTTCGGCCCGGCGCAAGGATTATCTTTCCGACGAGCGCATCGGGCGGGACTTCTCCGGCGAGAAGACGCTCGAAACCATCGCCGAGGGACTGGATCTTAAAGCGGTCACGCCCGAATCGAGCTTCGGCGGCGACGAACGGGCGAGTTTCACCTATCCCTCGGAAAAACCGGCGATCAAGATCGACCACATCTTCTACGACCCGCGGCGTCTGAAGCCGCTCGCCTGGCGGGTGGTCGGCGAGGCCGGCTCCATCTCCGATCACCTGCCCGTCCTGGCCCGATTCCGCTTCCTCGACGGTTGACCCGAACCGGCCGATCGGTTAATCTCTACCACCGTTGACTCGACCCGCTTCAACCTGGAGCTGCGCCCGTGCAGAAGATATTTCTGATCGCCGCGGCCGGGGCCCTGGGCACCCTGGCCCGCTACGGACTGTCCGGTCTTATCCAGCGAATCGCAGGCCCCCACTTCCCCTGGGGCACTCTGGCCGTCAACGTCACCGGCTGTTTCCTCTTCGGCCTGATCTGGTCGCTGGCCGAGGGCCGGTTGGGGCTCAACGGCGAAACCAGGGCGATCGTCCTGGTCGGCTTCATGGGGGCCTTTACCACCTTTTCCACCTTCATCTTCGAAACCGGCGGCTTCGCCCGCCAGGCCCAGTGGGGCTTGACCCTGGCCAACCTGGCCGCCCAGAATCTGGTCGGCTTCATCGCCCTGACCTTGGGCTGGGCGACCGGGCGGATCGTCTAGCCTGGATCCGATCCGGTCAAATCGAGACGACGGTCAAGGTTTGACAGACGGGCGGGGTCAGTCGGCCGCTCGGGCGGAATCGTCCGTCCTCGCCGCCCGCCTGGCCAGCCGCCGGGCGACGACCGCCCAGGCAAGAACAATCAGGACGAACGAGACGACGAACCAGAACAGAGAGCCGACCGCCACCGGGGCGGCGTCCGGTCCGGGAAACTGGAACAGGTGATCGCGCCCGAAACGTTCGAGCAGTCGCTGGGGACTGTAGGCTTCGTTGACATAAGCCAACATGATCAGGAAGGGGAGATACTTGGTGACCAAATTTATCAGGAAGCCTTCAAAAAAGAAGTCGTAATAGGCTTTGTTGAGTTTGGCCTGGTCGATGTTCCTGGCCAGCCGCTGGCCCTTCTCCCGGTCCGGATGGTTGACCGCCTCCTGGCGGAGCTCATACCAGTACCTGAACTCCTTTTGCAGTTCGTAATATCTCTTGGTCTTGAATTTCGCTGACAAGAACTTGGTCAGCGCCACCGTCAACCCGGCGATGACGAACACGGCCGCGGTCGGCTCCAGGTAATCGAGGGGGCTGAAGACGAAATCCAGAGCGGCGACGGCGTAGTTGGCCGCCTCGACTATCTTCAACCACAGGCTGTCGAGAAGTTCGTCCATATACTCCCGGCAGGTAATTGGGGTGAACAGAAAGGGGGAGGGCCGAAGCCCGCCCCCCCTTCCGCTGGAGGTTCCGCTAGATCCAGATCTCGATCTTGAAGAAGCGGAAGAACAGGAAGAACAGGGTGATCGCCAGGACGATCTTCAGCGTCTTCTCACTGAACAGCTTCTGGAAGCGGCTGCCGAGCATGCCGCCGACGAAGCCGCCGATGATGATGGCCACGGCGAGCCAAAGGTCCGGCAGGTACCCGTTCATCAAGTAGCCCAGGAAGGCGCCGATGCTCGAGAAGCAGGTGCCGATGAGCGAGATGGGCACGGCCACGTACATGGGCAGCGCGCCCAGGGTGGTCATGGCCGGAACCAGGAGGAACCCGCCGCCGATGCCGAAAGCCCGGGAGACGACGCCGATGCCGAGACCCAACAGACCGAACAGCAAGGGGTTGATGGTGAACTCCTCACCCCAGAACTTGAAGCGGTAGTCGGTCAGGCCGGACTTGACGGGCTCGATGCGTCCCATCTGGGCCGAACGACCCTCGGCCTTGGCCTTGGCGACCTCCTCGTTGAACTTCTTGACCATCGCCTTGATGGCCTTGCGCTTCTCCATCATCTTCGGAGTGAGCTCGTAAAGCGTCCGGATGCCCATCAGCACGACCAGGATCGCCAGCCACTCCTTGTATGTCTTAAGCGGCAGGTATTGGGTGACGTACTTGCCCAGCCAGATGGAACCCAGGAAGATGCCGACTCCGAACGAGATGCCGACCGGCCAGGCGACGCGTCTTTCAACCACGGCGTAGCGGTAGAAGGAGCCGAGAGGAGAGAAAAGCGTCAAGGCCATGTTGGACGGACGCAGCACGTTGGCGGCGTTGATTCCCACCGGACCGGCGGTGTTGACGACTATCACCTGGAAGGCGGCCATGAGCATACCGCCGGCGGCCCCGATCATGGAGAAGTAGGTGCCGACGATGATGGCGCCGATGATGATCCAGATCGGGTTCATGTAGCGGAAGCCCATGCTGAGCCAGAAGCCGTTGCCCTGGACGTTGAAGCTGTCCTGCTCCGACTTCTTGCCGTTGATGTAGACGTCGAACTTGGTGTCCGGCGGGGTGTGGCGATAGCTCTTGAAGGAGACCTTGAACTTACCGGTCTGCTTGTCCAATTGGACGGACGTCCCTTCATCCCAGTAGTTGCCGGTCTTGGCGTAATCGCCCATGACGCTGCGGGCGAAGATGACGATCTTGCCGACCTTGGTCCCCTCTTTGGTGATGGTGTTGATACCGAACTTCGACTGGTGGGTGTAGACCAGGAAGTTCCACTGATCCTTGGTCTGGATGGGACCGAGGGCCGCTTTGGCTTCGGCGTCCAGCTTGTCGTAGCTGGCCAGCTTGAACATGGTCGTGGAGTAGAGCCCCTTCATGAACGAGGGGCCGCCGAACTTCTTGTCCACGACCTTGCCGAACTTGTCCGGCTTGTTGGTGATCACGTAATACAGCACGGGAATTCGGCTGTCGGCCTTGAAGCCCTTCTTCTTGGCGTCTTTCTTGAGGCGTTTCGACTCGTGGACGCCGTCGGTGTCCTTGGGGGCGAACGTAGTCTGGGAAGCGATGGTGACGAACAAGTCCTTGCCGGGCTCGATGCTTCCCTCGATCGTCACCACGTCTCCGGCCTTGTAGTCTTTGGCCGCCAAGCTGGTCCCAGGAGCCACTACAGCGAAGATGAACGCCGCCATGAGCCCCAAGAACACCCATCGTCTAACCGTCATGCTTCTCCTCCTGAATAAATGAATTAGGACGTTTCCAATAACCGCCTCTCTCCGCCTCGGCGGGTTTCAAGCCGCCGGTAAAGAGAGCACAACTCCATTCGATTCAGGCCTTCAGCCGAAAATACTTTATGGCCAACAGCGCGCCCATCTCTCCGAAGGCGACGCCGATGCCCGCAAAAATCAACAGGTCCACCAAGTCGAACACGTAGCCGCCCATCATGACCAGGTAGATGACGTTCAAGACGGCAAAACTGGCCAACCCCGTAAGGAAGCCGGCCGCAACCGCCGCCAGGTGCTTTCTGGTGATGGCTTGCCGCGTCCTTTCGACCAGGCTGTAGCCGGCCATGGCGGCGTTGAAGGCAATGAACAACGGGACGATCTTGATCAAGGCGTCGAGCTGCATGAAAGTCGAAAAAAACAGCACCAGGACGACACAACCGCCCACGCTGACCAGGATGGCCTGGCCCGATTTCTTAAGCAGGAAAAGATTATCCAACTCTCTCGCCTCTACCGGTTTTTCCGCGTCCCGCCAAGGTCGATCACCAACGCTCACAATCAGGCCGGTATAGATAACCGCCCGCCCTTGGAAGCGCAACCAAAAAATGCGCCGCCGAATTCAGGCCGAAGCCCGGCCCCGGCGGCGTCCAGCGAGTCGCCCCGCCGACTGGCTGACCTGCCGGCCGCCCTTCAACAACCCAGCTCACGACTTTCGATTCCACCCTGCCGCGGCGACGTCTCCTCGCCGATAGGCCGGCGCGCCGGTTTGCTGGCAGGCTGGGATCGACGCCATCGCCCTGGGCCGTGTCGAATGTTTAGCTAAACCCTCGCCCGCCCTCGAAGTCGTCACCCCTCGACGGGCCGGGCATCCTTAACCGCTTTCAAAACTTGACCGGCTGCCGAGCTGAATCACCGCTTTTTCAACCGGCTATCGACCCTGGCCCAAAAGCCAAAGGACGATAAAAGCAACCATTATGCCAACTTGTGACACTTGCTCACAATTCGATTGAGGCCATTATTACACAAAATTTTCGACAGGTCGAGTATTTAAATAGAAATTCTGTTAACAGGTTGGCGTTAACCAGCTTAACAGTTAACACCCTTGGACGGATACAGCCTCCGGTCTGTCGCGGCCAGGGCGAGGCGGAAGGTTCATCGCTCCCGGGAAGACACGCCGGGAAGTCGTCGCCAAGGCGAACGGCGACGGGGTATAGGCCGCGGAGGCCGGGTTATGTTACCATGGCCGCCTCATCTGTTGACCGCTCGGGTCCGGCCCGAGCCCAGGCTGAGAGGCGAAGCATGAGCGATGGGAAAAAGCCCGGCCTGTCCACCCGCGCCGTGTGGGCCGGCGAGGAGGCCAAGGACCTGTGGCAAGGCGCGACCCAGGTCCCGGTGGTCAAGAGCGTCTCTTTCGGCTATCGCGACCTGGACCACTGGCTGGCCGTGGCCAGGGAGGAGCGAGCGGGCCACATCTACAGCCGCAACACCAACCCGACCGTGGCCGCCCTGGAGAAAAAGTTGGCCGAGTTGGAGGGCGCCGAGGCCGCGTTGGCCTTCGGGACCGGCATGGCCGCCATCTCCTCGGCCCTGTTCACCGCCCTCAAGCCGGGAGACAGGGTGGTCACGGTCAAGGATGCTTACGGCGGCACCAACAAGCTCTTTATCGAGTTTCTGCCCCGGTTCGACATCGAGGTCGCCCTGTGCGAGACCAACGACCAGGAGGCCATCGAAGCCGAGATAGCCCGGGGCTGCCAGGTGCTCTACTTGGAGAGCCCGACCAATCCGACGCTCAAGGTCGTCGATCTGGCCCGCCTGGCCGGGGCCGGCCGGGCGGCCGGGGCGCTGGTGATGGTCGATAACACCTTTGCTACGCCGATCAACCAGAACCCGCTGGCCTTGGGCGCCGATCTGGCCATCCACAGCGCGACCAAATTCCTGGGCGGCCACGCCGACGTTCTGGGCGGCATCGTGGCCGGGTCGGGCGAGATAATAGCCCGGCTCTATCACTACCGCGAAATCGTGGGAACGATCCTCCACCCCGAGGCGGCCTACCTGATCTTGCGGAGTATGAAGACGCTCGCTCTCAGGGTCGAACGCCAGAACCAAAGCGCCCTCGAACTGGCCGCCTGGCTCGACAGGCAACCCCAGGTGGCGCGGGTCTTCTATCCCGGGCTTCCCGAACACGAGAATCATGATCTCGCCGTCAAGCAGATGCGCGGCTTCGGCGGGGTGTTGAGCTTCATGCTCAAGGGCGGCTACGAGGCGGTCAAGATATTTTTGCCCCGGTTGAAATACGCCCATCTGGCCGCCAACCTGGGCGCGGTGGAGACCGTGGCCGGACCGCCGGCCGCCACCAGCCACGTCGAATTGACGGCCGAGGAGCGGGCGGCGATGGGCATCCCCGAGGGATTGATCCGCTACTCGGTCGGCCTGGAGGACGTGGATAACCTAAAGGCCGACCTGGCGCGGGCCCTGGCCGGCCTGAACTGAATTCCGGCCGGGCGTCCCCACCCGGACGCCCCGACCGGAGGCGAAAGCGGAACTCGCTCTATTTCTTGTCTTTTTTGGCCTCAGGTTTGGTCTTGCCCGCGGGCTTGCTCGCCTTCTCGTCCTGTCCGACCTTGAGCAACTCCACTTCGAAGACCAACACCGCGTTGGGACCGATCTTGGGACCGGCGCCGCGAAGGCCGTAGGCCAGCTCGGCCGGGACGACCAGCTCCCACTTGGCGCCCTCCTTCATCATCGGCAACGCCTCCTGCCAGCCGGCGATGACGCCGCTGACGGTGAAGGTGGCCGGTTGCTGGCGGGCGTAGGAGCTGTCGAACTCGGTCCCGTCGATGAGCATCCCCCGGTAGTGGCAGGTGACCAGATCGTCCGGTTTGGGGCTCTTGCCGGTGCCGGGTTTTATCACCCGGTACTGGAGGCCGCTCTTGGTGACCTTGACGCCCTTCTTCTTTTTGTTGGCCTCGAGAAAAGCCTGGCCCTTGGCCTTGTTCTCGGCGGCCTTCTTTTCGAAGGCGGCCCGCTTTTTGGCCATCATCTCCTGACTGAACTTGACCATCGTCTCCTGAAGCTCGGCCGGGGTCATCAGCGGCTCGGCGCCGCTTTTGCCGTCGTTGAGACCTTTGAGGAACGATTCCTGATCGACCTCGATCCCTTCCCGCTTCATGTTTTGGCCCAGACGCAGGCCGATGGCGTAGCTGACCTTCTCCTTGTCGGTCTTAAGCTCGATCTTCTCGGCGGCCCACACCGGTCCCCAGGCCAGGAGCAGGCCCAGGACGGCGATCAGGTAACTTTTCATGCTGTCTCCGATTCTGGCAAGGGTTGGTACTAGTTGTTTACCATGGCCGGATCGCTTAAGCAAACCCGGCTCCAGACGGCCCGGCCGACTCGTCCCCGGCCCGCCAGGGGGCGAACTTGAAGAGTAACAGTAGTCCGGGAATAGCGACCAGGGCGCAGAAGATGAAGAAGCCCGGCCAGCCCATGCTCTTGGCCATGAAGCCGGTCGGCGCCGAGAGCACCGCGCGGGGAACGCCGATCAGGCTGGAGAGAAGGGCGTACTGGGTGGCGGTGAAGCGCTTGTTGGTCAAGGCGGCCATGAAGGCCACGTAGGCCGCGGTGCCCATACCCGAGGAGATATTCTCGAAGGCGATCACCCCGGCCAGCCAGGGAACCGACGGTCCGATCTTGGCCAGGAGAGCGAAGCCGGCCGTGGAGACGCCCTGGAGCACGCCGAAGGCCCACAGGGAGCGGTTTATCCCGATCCGGAGCATGATCACGCCGCCAGCCAGCCCGCCGACGATGGTCGCCCAGAAACCGAACAGCTTGACCACCGTTCCGATCTGAGTCTTGGTAAAGCCCAGATCCAGGTAGAACGGCGTGGTCATGGTCGAGGCCATCTGGTCGCCGATCTTGTACAACAGGATGAAGGCCAGCATGGTGATCGCGCCGCGCCGGGAGAAGTACTCGACGAAAGGCTCGACCACGGCGTCCTTGAGACTCGTCGGCCTCCCGGCCGGAGCGTCCGGCTCAGGGGTGAAGAGAGTGGTCACCACCCCGACCGACATGCAGCCGGCCATGATGAGATAGACGCCGGTGAACGAGATGTGATCGGCCATGATCAACCCGCCGCCGGAGGCGAGGAGCATGCCCAGCCGATAGCCGTTGACGTAGAGCGACGAGCCCAGGCCCAACTCCTTGTCGGCCAGGTCCTCCCGGCGATAGGCGTCGACCACGATGTCCTGGCTGGCCGAGAAAAAAGTGACCAGGAAGGCGGCCAAGGCGACCAGCCAGGGGTTGGCCGCCGGGTCGGTCAGGCCGAGAAAGGCGATCGAGGCGGTCAAGAAGAGCTGGGCGGTCAAGAGCCAACCGCGCCGCCGGCCCAGAAACGGCAGGGTGAAGCGGTCCAGCAGCGGCGACCACAGGAACTTGAGGGTGTAGGGCACTCCGACCAGGGCCATCAGGCCGATGACGGTCAGATCGACGCCCTCCTCCTTCATCCAGGCCTGGAGGACGGAGATGGTCAAGAGCAGCGGCAGGCCGCAGGAAAAACCCATCAGCCCCGAGACCAGCATCCGGCGGCTGAAGATGGCTTTTACGATTGACGGCATTCGGGGCCCGCTCTCAAGATGAAGGTTCAGCTCTCAACCGCCGGACGGCCTCAAAGCCTGCAGTGTAGCAGATGAGAAGATGGCGTGGTAACTGTTTTTAGGGGCCGCGGAAAAACAGCCGGATCGATCGAGTTCAGGCCAGACGCCTCCGGCCCGACTCACTTCTTCCAGAACTCCGGCACCAACAACAGGATGACGGTGTAGATCTCCAGGCGGCCCAGGAGCATGCACAGAATCAGCACCCACTTGCCGGCCAGGGGGATGGCGGCGTAGTTGTCGGCCGGGCCGACTAGGCCCAGGCCGGGACCGATGTTGCCGATGGTGGCCGCCACGGCGGCGAAACTGGTGATCAGGTCCAGGTCCATGGCCGCCAGGCTCAGGAAGCCGGCCACGAACAGGACCAGGTAGAGGCCCAGATAGCCCCACACGGCGTTGAGCACGTCGGTGGGCACCGCCTGGCCGCCCAGCTTGACCGCGTAGACGGCCCGGGGATGGATCAGTCGTTTGAGCTCCCGGTAGGCGTGCTTGGCCAACAGGACCAGCCGCACCACCTTGACCCCGCCGCCGGTGGACCCGGCCGAGGCGCCCAGGAACATGCAGAAGACCAGAATCACCTGGGGCAACGTCGGCCAGAGCTCGAAATCGGCCGTGGCGTAGCCGGTGGTGGTGATGATCGACACCACCTGGAAGAGACCGTGACGGACAGCCTCCTCCACGGTCTTGAACGTGCCGGTGAAGTACAGCCAGCCGATCACCAGCAGGCTGAAGCCCGCCACCAGGCAGGCGAAGACCCGAAGCTCCGGGTCCCGCACGTAGCTGATCGGCCGGCCGCTCAAGGCCTTGTAGTGGAGTGAAAAGTTGATCCCGGCCAGGAACATGAAGACGATGATGACGTATTGCTCGTAAGCGCCGTAGGCGCCGATGGAGGCGTTCCTGGTCGAGAAACCGCCGGTGGCCAGGGTGCCGAAGGTGTGGCAGACGCTCTCGAAGAGGTCCATGCCGCCGGCCCACAACAAAGCCGTCTCCAGGGCGGAAATGAGGACGTAGACTTTCCACAGGGTCCGAGAGGTCTCGGTGATCCGGGGCTGGAGGCGATCGACCACCGGCGAGGGGACCTCGGCCTTGTAGAGCGACATGCCGCCGACGCCCAAAAAGGGCAGGATGGCCACGGACAGGACGATGATGCCCATGCCGCCCAACCAGTGGGTCAAGGACCGCCAGAAGAGAATGCCCTTGGGCACGACCTCGATGTTGGTCAGCACCGAGGCGCCGGTGGTGGTGAAGCCCGACATGGCCTCGAAGTAGCCGTCGGTCAAACCGTCGAAGACGCCGCCCAGGACAAAGGGCAGCGCGCCGAACAGGCCCGCTCCCAGCCAGGCCAGGGCGACCACGGCGATCCCCTCGCGGTGGGAGAGGTTGATCGGCTTGGCCGGCTTGAAGGCGAAGATCAGAAACGCCGACGCGGCCAGGGTGACGATGATGGACTTGAGAAACGCGCCGCTCGATCCGTCGGCGTAGTAGAGCGACACGCCCAGCGGGAAGATCATCATCCCGGCCAGACCGGCCATGAGCATTCCCACCAAAAACAGCGCCGTGGACAGCCGCATCTAAACTACTCCAACGTAAAGCGTCGGCTTTCCTGCGAGGCCGTCGCCAGGGGGCAGGTTACACCACAACCCCTACTCCGGCAAGCCCGGTCCGCTCGGCGCCATGGCGCTTGACTGGGCGAGGCGAGGCGTATAGACTGCTGACTTCGAAGAGGCATGAGGCCTTGGTATAGATGAATCCGACGCTCTGGCCTTATCTGGCGGGGACCGCCCTGGCCTACGGATTGGTGGCGGCCCCCTTGTGGGGTGTTCTGCGCCTGACCGGCCAGGACACGGAGGAGTACGCCCAGCGGCTGGGCTTCTATCGCCTCCCGCCCAGGGGCGCCGGGGAGCGGCTCTGGATGCAGGCCGTTTCGGTGGGCGAGGTCCGCCTGGCCGCCACCCTCATCGATGGGCTCCGGGCCCGGCGGCCGGGTCTGGAAGTGGTGCTCTCCACCGGCACCCGGGCCGGATTCAGGGAAGCCCAAAGGCTGCTCGGCGGCTTGGCCGAAGTGATTTATTTTCCGGTGGATTCACCCATCTGCGTCCGGCGGGCCCTAAAGGCCGTCCGGCCGGACATGGTGGCCATCTTGGAGACCGAGCTGTGGCCGGCCTTTCTGCGCCAGGCCCTGGCCGACGGGGCCAAGGTGGTGCTTTTAAACGGCCGCATCTCGGACAGGACGGCCCGGGTGTATCGCCACCTGGCCCCGATGTTTCGGCCGTTGTTGCGGGAATTCTCGGGCGCGGCCGCGCTGACCGAAAAGGACGCGGCCAGGCTGATCCACCTGGGGGTGAGGCCGGAGCGAGTGATGGTGACCGGCAACGCCAAATCGGACAGCTTACCCGTCCAGGCCGACGAGGCCGCGGCCGAGAGGCTGGGCCGGGAACTCGATCTCATCGGGCGACCGGTCTGGGTGGCTGGCTCGATCCGTACCGGCGAGGACGAGCTGGTCGCCCAGGCCTTCAAGCGCGTTTTGGCCGTCGAGCCGAAAGCCGTGCTGGTGCTGGCCCCGCGCCACCTGCGGCGCCTCGAGCGGATGGTCAAGAGCCTGGAGCAGGCCGGACTGAGCCACGAGCTTCGCACCCGCCTGACCAACGGCCGACCGCGAAGAGCGCCGGTGGTGATTCTGGACACCATGGGCGAGCTGTTTCCGCTCTACCGTTCGGCCTGGGTGGCCCTGGCCGGCGGCTCGCTGGTCCCGCTGGGGGGACAGAATCCGCTGGAGCCGGCCTACTGGGGGGTGCCGGTCCTGTTCGGACCACACATGGACGACTTCGCCGAGGCCTCCGAGCGGCTGATCAGCGCCGGCGGGGCCGAGGTGGTGACCGACGCCCGCCAGTTGGCCGAGCGGGTGAGCGAACATTTGACCAAACCCGAGCTGCGCCGGAGAACCGGCGAAGCGGCCAGGCGGGCCTTTCTGGCCCAGTCCGGCGCGGCCGGAAAAGCCATCGACCTGATCATCAGGGTCCTGGACGGGAAAGGATAGTCAGCCTTGGAGGCCATCCTGGCTTTGGAAGACGGCAGCCTGTTTCACGGCCGCTCCTTCACCGGCGAGGGGGAGGCGGTGGCCGAGGTCTGCTTCAACACCTCGATGACCGGCTACCAGGAGGTCCTGACCGACCCCTCGTACAAACTCCAAATGGTGGCCATGACCTACCCCCTGATCGGCAACTACGGCGTCAACGCCGAGGACATGGAATCGGCCCGAGTCCAGGTCGAAGCCTTCATCGTCAAGGAGTACCAGCCCAATTACTCCAACTGGCGGGCCGATCGCTCGTTGGCCGACTTTTTGAATGAGTATGGGGTGTTGGGCGTGGAAGGCATCGACACCCGGCGGCTGACCAGGCGGCTGAGGATCGAAGGCGCGATGAAGGGCGTCCTCTCCACCGACGTCTCCGCCCCCGAGCGGCTCGTCGCCAAGGCCCGGGACTGGGCCGGGTTGGACGGGGTGGACGCCGTGGCCGAGGTGACCTGTCCGGCCGCCTACCGCTGGCTCGACGGCCATCCCGGCGAGACGGTCGATTTGGGCCTGGGGAGATCTGTCTGGCGCGGCGGTTCACGGTTCCGGGTCGTCGCCTTCGACTTCGGGGTCAAATACAATATCCTCAGGCATCTGGAACGCATGGGAGCCGAGGTCATCGTTCTGCCCGCCTCGACCCCGGCCGAGACGGTGGAGCGGCTCGAGCCGGACGGCGTCTTCTTGTCCAACGGGCCGGGCGACCCCTCGGCCGTCACCTACGCCGTCGAGGCCGTCCGGGCCATGATCGGCCGCCGGCCCATCTTCGGCATCTGCCTCGGCCACCAGCTCTTGGGCCTGGCCCTGGGCGGGACGACCTACAAGCTCAAATTCGGTCACCGCGGGGCCAACCAGCCGGTCAAGGACCTGACCACCGGCAAGGTCGAGATCACCGCCCAGAACCACGGCTACTGCGTCGATCTAAATTCGCTCGACCCGGCCGACGTGGAGCTGACCCACGTCAACCTCAACGACGACACCCTGGAAGGTTTCAGGCACAAGAGGCTGCCTCTGTTCTGCGTCCAGTACCACCCGGAAAACTCGCCTGGACCGCACGATTCGTTTTATCTTTTCGGCCGGTTCGCTGAACTCATGTCCCAGGCCGGTTAGGCCGGGGAAGGGGGCCCCGATGAGGATATTCAAATGGTTCGTCGGCCTCATCTGCAGCCTGGTGATAATCGTCGGCGGCGGCGGTTACCTGTATCTCAAATCCAAGCTGCCGTCCTACGACGGTCTCGTCTCCGCCCCGGTCAAGGCCGCGGTCAAGATCTATCGCGACCAGTACGGCGTCCCCTACATCCTGGCCGAAAACGAGCGGGACGGCTTCATGGCCCTCGGCTTCGCCATGGCCCAGGACCGCCTGTTCCAGATGGAGATGATGCGCCGGGCGGCCAGGGGCCAGTTGGCCGAGGTGCTGGGGCCGGACCTCGTGGAGGTGGACAAGCTGTTTTTGACCCTAACCGCGGTCAAGGGGCTGGATGAATACTGGCAGGAGATCGATCCGGTCCACCGGCGGCCCTTCGAGGCCTTCGCCGACGGGGTCAACCTCTTTCTGGCCCAGGGCAAGTTGCCCCTGGAGTTCACGGTTCTCGACATCATGCCCCGGCCCTGGCAGCCGGCCGACTGCCTGGCCGTGGCGGTGATCATGGCCTGGGACCTCAACGAGGCCTGGCAGATCGACCTGACCGCGGCCGCCGTGGCCGACAGGCTGGGGCTCGACGCGGTGCCCGAGTTCTTTCCCGACTATCCGGGCGAGTGGCCGACCATCGCCCCCAAGGGCGGCTATCTCGGCCGGGGCGGTTTGAAATTCCTGAAGACCGCCCTCGCCGCCCGCGACTTCCTGGGGTTGGGCAACGCCTCGGGTTCCAACTCCTGGGCCCTCTCCGGCGAGAAGACGACCACCGGCAAGCCGATCCTGTGTAACGACATGCACCTGGGCTTCTCCCAGCCGCCGATCTGGTGGGAGTGCGGCCTCATCGCCGGCGATTACAAGGTCAAAGGAGTGCTCATCCCCGGTGTGCCTCTGGCTATGGCCGGCCACACCCCCAAGCTGGCCTGGGCCCTGACCAACGTCATGGCCGACGACGCCGACTTCTTCATCGAAAAGGTCAACCCCGACAACCCGGACCAGTACCGGGCCGGCGACAAATGGCTGCCCTTCAAGAAGGTGGTCAAGGTCATCAAGGTCAAGGGCGGCGAACCGGTCAGGCAGGTCTTCAGGCTCACCAGGAACGGGGTCATCATCAACGATCTCAAGACGCCCGCGCCGCTCAAGGGCGACCTCTTGGCCATGCGCTGGTCGGGCCAGGACGTCCTGGGCGGGGCGGCCAAGACCTTCCACGACATCGTCAAGGCGAGCGACTGGGCCTCGTTCAACCGGGCCGTGGCCCAATTCGGCTGTCCCGGTCAGAACTTCCTCTACGCCGACGTCGAGAGCAACATCGGCTGGCGGGCCGGGGTCAAGATCCCCAAGCGGCGGGGCGGCTACAACCCGATCCTGCCGGCGGAGGGCTACAGCGGCAAGAACGGCTGGGACGGCTACCTGCCCTTCGACCAGCAGCCGTTCGTCTTCAACCCGCCCCAGGGCTACCTCGTCACCGCCAACAACAAGAGCGTCGGCCCCGAATACCCCCACTACATCTCCCACTACTGGGCCAGCCCGGAGCGCTACAGCCGCATCGACGACATGATCCGGGCCAAGGACAAACTCTCTCTGGCCGACATGCGACTCATCCAGACCGACATCCGGTCGGTGACCGCCGAGATGCTGGTTCCCTACATCCTCAAGGCCTACGAGGGACAAAAGCCGTCGGAAGCGGAGGCCGAGGCGCTGAAACTTCTTTCCGAGTGGAACATGGACCTGGACGCCGATTCGGCCGCGGCGGCCATCCACGAGCTGACCTACGTCAACCTGTTCAAGGAGACGGCGGGCGACGAACTGGGCGACCTCCTGGACGTCTGGCTCAGGTCCCACTACATCGCCAGCCGGGCCATGACCAGGTGGCTCAAAAACGACTCGGCCGTCTTCGACGACAAGACCACGCCCCAGAAGGAGGACCGGGCGGCCATCCTGCGCCGCTCGCTCAAGGCGGCCCTGGCCCGGCTCGAGGAGGCGTTCGAGACCGACGATATGACCAAGTGGCGGTGGGGCGAAATCCACACCGTGACCTTCAAGCATCCCTTCCACGGTCAGAACAAGTATCTGGACAAGCTCATCGACCTGGGGCCCTACCCCATCGGCGGCGGCATGTTCACCGTCAACCCGCTCCAGTATCGGCTGAAAGGCGACCTGGCCGCCCGCTCGGGCGCCTCCATGCGCCACGTCATCGATCTGGGCGACCTCGAAAAGTCCCGGGGCGCGATCACCACCGGCCAGAGCGGGCACTTCATCTCGCCTCATTACGGCGATCAGGTCGAGCTGTGGCTCAAAGGCACGCCCCATCCGCTGAGCCTCGATCCCGAGCGGATCAAGGGCATGGCCAAGTACGAGCTGACGCTCGAACCCGCTTCGTAAGGGGATTAGACGGGGTTTCCATGACGCCGGGTCTCACCAAAAAATACAGCTCAGGCCGAATCGGCCGGGAAAGACGACTTCGAGCAGCGGCAACGAGTCCGGCCGGTGCGACGTTCGCAACTCAACTCAGGAGACGCTAGACCTAGATGCCCAAGCGGAGAGACATCAACAAGATCCTCATCATCGGCTCGGGGCCGATCATCATCTCCCAGGCCTGCGAGTTCGACTACTCCGGCGCCCAGGCCTGCAAGGCGCTGATGGAAGAGGGCTACGAGATCGTCCTGGTCAACTCCAACCCGGCCACGATCATGACCGACCCGGAGATGGCCCACCGAACCTACATCGAGCCGATCACCCCCGAGGCGGTGGCCAAGATCATCGAAAGGGAGCGCCCGGACGCCTGCCTGCCTACCCTGGGCGGTCAGACCGGACTGAATACGGCCATCGCCGTCAGCGACATGGGCGTCTTCGACAAGTTCGGCGTCGAGCTGATCGGGGCCACGCCCGAGGTCATCAGAAAGGCCGAGGACCGGGACCTCTTCCGCCAGGCCATGGCCAACTGCGGACTCCGGGTGCCCAGATCGGCCATCGTCACCGAGATGGACCAGGTCGAGGCCGCGGCCGAGGAAATCGGCTTTCCGATAATCGTCCGGCCGGCCTTCACCCTGGGCGGCACCGGCGGCGGCGTGGCCTACAACCTGGACGACCTCAGGTTTCACACCAACGCCGGGCTTAAGGCCTCGATGGCCAGCCAGGTCATGCTCGAGGAGTCGGTCATCGGCTGGAAGGAGTTCGAGCTGGAGGTGATGCGCGACAAGATGGACAACGTCGTCATCATCTGCTCCATCGAGAACCTGGACCCGATGGGGGTCCACACCGGCGACTCGATCACCGTCGCCCCGGCCCAGACCCTGACCGACAAAGAGTATCAGCAGATGCGCGATGCGGCGATCGCCATCATGCGTGAGATCGGCGTGGAGACGGGCGGCTCCAACGTTCAGTTCGCCGTAAATCCGGCCGACGGCGAGATGGTGGTCATCGAGATGAACCCCCGGGTCAGCCGCTCCTCGGCCCTGGCCAGCAAGGCGACGGGGTTCCCCATCGCCAAAATCGCGGCCAAGCTGGCCGTGGGCTACACCCTGGACGAGATCCCCAACGACATCACCAAGGAGACCCTGGCCTGCTTCGAGCCGACCATCGACTACTGCGTGGTCAAGATTCCGCGCTGGACCTTTGAAAAGTTCCCCGGCGCCGAGGACGTCCTGACCACCTCGATGCGCTCGGTGGGCGAGGCGATGTCCATCGGCCGGACCTTCAAAGAAGCCCTGCAGAAGGGCATCCGCTCCCTGGAGACGGGGCGCTACGGCCTGGGCTGGGACGGCGCCGACGCCCTGGCCGACGTCTCCGAGGTCGAGCTGGCGGCCAAGCTGGCCACGCCCAACTCCCAGCGCCTCTACTACCTCCGCCGAGCCCTGGAGAGCGGCATGGACCTGGCCGAAATCCACCGGCTCAGCCTGATCGACCCCTGGTTCATCGAGCAGATGAAGGAGATCGTCGACTTCGAGGCCAAGCTCAGGTCCGCCGAGCAGCCCGACGCCGCGCTGTGGCGCCAGGCCAAGGAGATGGGCTTCTCAGACATCCAACTGGCCCGGATCTTCGGCTTGAGTCCGGAAGAGGTCCGGACCGAACGGCTCAAGCTGGGGGTCTCGCCGGTCTACAAACTGGTAGACACCTGCGCCGCCGAGTTCGAGGCGGCCACGCCGTATTACTACTCCACCTACGACGAGGAGGACGAAGTCCGCTCCGGCGAGAGACGCAAGGTGATGATCCTGGGCGGCGGGCCGAACCGGATCGGCCAGGGCATCGAGTTCGACTACTGCTGCTGTCACGCCTCCTTCGCCTTGCGCGAGCTGGGCATCGAGTCGATCATGGTCAACTCCAACCCGGAGACGGTCTCGACCGACTACGACACCTCGGACCGGCTCTACTTCGAGCCGCTGGCCTTCGAGGACGTCTTGAACATCATCGAGGCCGAAAGGCCCGAGGGGGTGATCGTCCAGTTCGGCGGGCAGACGCCCTTGAACCTGTCCGTACCACTGGCCAGGGCCGGGGTGCCGATCTTGGGCACCAGCCCCGACGCCATCGACCGGGCCGAGGACCGGGAGCGCTTCCAGGAGCTTTTGCACAAGCTGGGGTTGAAGCAACCGCCCAACGGCACGGTGATCGATCTTAAAGGGGCGATCGAGGTCGCCGGCAAGATCGGCTATCCGGTAGTAGTCAGGCCGTCTTACGTCCTGGGCGGCCGGGCCATGGAGATCGTCTACGACGAGGGGGATCTCAGGCGCTACATGGCCGAGGCGGTCAAGGCCTCGCCCGAACATCCCGTCCTGATCGACAAATTCTTGAAGCACGCCATCGAGATCGACGTCGACGCCGTGGCCGACGGGACCGATTGCCTCGTCGCCGGGATCATGGAGCACATCGAGGAGGCCGGGGTCCACTCCGGCGATTCGGCCTGCGTCCTGCCGCCGATCTCGCTCAAGGCCGAGTTGATCGAGGAGATCAAGGCGGCCACCAAGGCCCTGGCCAGGGAACTCGGCGTCGTCGGGCTGATGAACATCCAGTTCGCCTATCAGGAGCCCCACCTTTTCGTCCTGGAGGTCAATCCCAGGGCCTCGCGGACGGTGCCCTTCGTCTCCAAGGCGACCGGCGTGCCCTGGGCCAAGGTGGCCACCCGGGTCATGGTCGGCCAAAGCCTGAAACAGCAGGGGGTCAAGGAAGTCACTCCCAAGCACATCTCGGTCAAGGAGGCGGTCTTCCCCTTTGTCCGCTTCCCCGGCGTGGACGTCCTGTTGGGCCCAGAGATGAAGTCCACCGGCGAGGTGATGGGCATCGACCAGTCCTTCGGCCTGGCCTTTGCCAAGAGCCAGTTCGCCGCCGGCCAGAACCTGCCCACCGAGGGAACGGTGTTCATCTCGGCCAAGGACGACGACAAGGACGACATGGTCGAGGTGGCCAGAAAGCTGGCCGAGGCCGGTTTCAAGATCTACTCCACCGAGGGCACGGCCGACCATCTGGAATCCAGAGGGGTCAAGTGTGACGTCGTCTCCAAGCTCGCCGGCCGGCGGCCGCACGTCATCGACCGAATAACCAACCGGGAGATCGACCTGGTCATCAACACCCCGCTGGGCAAATCGACCACCGTCGACGCGATCAAGATGCGCCGGGCGGCCCTGAAGCTGGGCATTCCCTACGTAACCACCGTGGCCGGCGCCAAGGCGACGGCCGAGGCCATCGAGACCCTCAAGCGTCAGGATTGGACGGTCAAGCCGATCCAGGAACATCACCGGAGCATCCAATGATACTCAGGCCAGACGGACCAAAGGAGTACTGCGGCGTCTTCGCCGTCTACGGCCGGGAGGACGCGGCCAAGCTGACCTACTTCGGGCTCTACGCCTTGCAGCACCGCGGTCAGGAGTCGGCCGGCATCGTCGCCTCCGACGGCACAAACGTCTCCGAGCACAAGGGCATGGGATTGGTGGCCGACGTGTTCACCGAACGGGACCTGGATCGGCTCCGGGGCCACCTGGCCATCGGCCACGTCCGCTACTCGACCACCGGCTCATCGCTTCTGTCCAACGCCCAGCCGTTCACCGTTCGTCACGGCGGCCGGACCATCTCCATCGGCCACAACGGCAACCTAATAAACGCCCACATCCTGAGAAAGAAACTGGAGGGCGAGGGCTCCATCTTCCAGGCCTCGATGGACTCCGAGATCTTCGTCCACCTGATCGCCAAGAACCTGCGCCTCGGCTTCGAGGAGGCGGTGATCCAGGCCCTGTCCCAAGTCAAGGGGGCCTACTCGCTGGTGATGATGACCGAGGACACCCTGATCGTCGCCCGCGACCCCAAGGGGATCAGGCCGCTGTGTCTGGGCCGGCTCGACGGAGTCCACGTCGTCGCCTCGGAAACCTGCGCCTTCGATCTGGTCGAGGCCGAGTACGTTCGCGACGTGGAACCGGGCGAGATACTCTTCATCAACGAAGACGGCGTCAAATCGGTAAAACCGTGGGCCCAGACCAGAAGCGCGTTCTGCATCTTCGAGTACATCTACTTCGCCCGACCCGACTCCAACATCTTCGGCCACAACGTCTATCAGATCAGAAAACGCCAGGGCGCGGCCCTGGCCAAAGAGCACCCGGTCGAGGCCGACGTGGTCATGCCCTTCCCCGACTCGGGCAACTACGCCGCGCTGGGCTACTGCGAGGCGTTGGGCATCCCCATGGAGATCGGCATGATCCGCAACCACTACGTCGGCCGGACCTTCATCCAGCCGTCCCAGACGATGCGCGAGTTCGGGGTCCGGGTCAAGCTCAACCCGGTCAAGGAGCTGATCCGGGGCAAGAAGGTGGTCGTCATCGAGGATTCCATCATCCGGGGGACGACGACCAGGACCAGAATCCAGACCATGCGCGACGCCGGAGCCAAGGAGGTCCACTTGCTGGTCTCCTGCCCGCCCCATCGCTACCCCTGCTACTACGGCATCGATTTCTCCACCAAGGGCGAACTGATCGCCTCCGAGAGTTCGGTGGAGGAGATCCGGGATTACATCGGCCTGGACAGTCTCCACTACCTCTCGCTGGACGGCCTGATCGAAGCCACCCGGGTGGAGAAGGAATGGTTCTGCCTGGCCTGCTTCAACGGCGAGTACCTGGTCGGGCCGATCGACGAAAACGCCTCCAAACACTGCTTGGAATAGAGCGATGAGCATCGAGCAAGCCAAAGAGGTGCTTAGGATCGAGGCCGAGGGGCTTCTCTCCCTGATCGACCGGGTCGGCGAAAGTTTCGCCCGGGCGGTGGAGATCATCTACAACGCCCCCGGCCGGGTGATCCTGACCGGAATCGGTAAGTCCGGGCTGATCTGCCACAAGATCGCGGCCACCATGTCCTCCACCGGCACGCCGGCCCTCTTTCTCCATCCGGTGGAGGCGCTCCACGGCGATCTGGGAATGGTCACCGAGCGGGACGTACTCATCGCCGTCTCCAACTCGGGCGAGACCGAGGAGGTCAACGCCATCCTGCCGGCGGTGAAAGAGATCGGTTCGCCGATCATCGCCATGACCGGCGCGCCGACCTCGACTTTGGCCCGGCTGGCCGACGAGATCATCGACGTCGGCGTGGCCCGGGAGGCCTGCCCGCTGGGTCTGGCCCCGACCGCTTCGACCACCGCCGCCTTGGCCATGGGCGACGCTCTGGCCGTGTGCCTGCTCACCAAGCGCGAGTTCAACGAGTCCGACTTCCAGGCCCTCCACCCCGGCGGTCGGTTGGGGCAGCGGCTCAATTCGGTCCGGGTCAGCGAAATCATGGTCACCGGCGAGGGTCTGCCCTTGGTCGCGCCTGAAACGCCGTTGGAGTCGGCGATCAAGGAGCTGGACGTCAAGGATCTGGGCCACGCCCTGGTGGTCGATGAGGACCGGCGTCTGGTCGGCATCCTGGCCGACGGCGACCTGAGACGGGCGCTGTGCCAGGGCCGGATACGAGACGGCTTGAGCGCCGCCGACCTGATGACGACCGACCCCAAGACCGTGGACGCCAACGCCCTGGCCGTGGACGCGTTGGACATCATGGAGCGTTTCCAGATCACCGCCCTGCCGATCACCGACACCGAGCGGCGGGTGGTCGGCGTGGTCCACCTCCACGACATCCTCGGCCGGGGCAGCTTCCGCTTCCGCCCGACCATGGTCAACGGCAAGACGAGATGAGCGCCGAGGCCGCGGATCTCCGGCCGCCCAGAGGGCTGATTGTCGATCTCCTGACCCCCTTTGACGCCCGGGGCCGGGTGGAGTGGGACTCCCTGGCTCGATTGCTGGACCACGTCGGTCCCTGGGCCGACTGCCTACTCCTCTTCGGACCGGAGGTGGGCGGCGGGCCGGACATGGGGCCGCGGGCCCGGGCCAGAATGGCCCAGTTCGTGGCCGAACGATGCGACCTGCCGCTGTTGACCTTCATCACCCAGACGACCAAGGAGCTGGCCCTGACCTCGGCCAAGGTGCTGGCGGCCATCGACGCCGCCCACCGGGTCTTTCTCGTGGACGCCCCGCTTCTGGTCCGCTCCAACCGGGGCCTGCCCGACTGGCTCAACCGAGTTCACGACGCCACCGGCCGTCCGGTGCTGCTCTACAATCACCCTCGGCTGATGGACCGAATCGCCTCCCAGACCAAGCGCCGCAACATCAGGACCTCGGTTCTCAAAAAGGCGGCCGAGGAGACCGAGGGACTGGCCGGGCTGTTGGTCAAGGGCCCGGCCAAACGACTGGTCCACTACCGCCAGGCGGTCAGGTCCAGGCCGGGTTTCAGGCTCTACGACGCCGTCGAGACCCGCTTCCTCGACAACCCGTCCTCGGCCGGGGTGGTCTCGGCCGGGGCCAACCTGTTGCCGGCCGCCTGGGCCCGGGTGGTCCGCTCGGCGCTCCACCTGGACGACTCGGCCCGGGCGGCGGAACTCCTGGCCTGCGCCAAGGCGGCCCGCAGGCTGGCCCGTCGCCTTCAGGCCCGGCCCTTGGGCTGGCTGACGGCCGGGCTCAAAATCAGGGGCGTCTTGTCCGCTCGCCTGCCCGATCCCAAGGACGGCCCCGACCCAACCAAAGTGGAGAGCTTCCTGGCCGGCCTGGGACCGGCCAAGTGGTGTCTGTGACCGACCGAAGCCCGGCCGATCGGCCCGCCCTCCCCGGCATGAGGAACACCCCGTGAACAACCGCGCCAACATCCTGGTCATGTCACTGCTGCTCTTGGCCTTCATCATCTGGTCCAACGCCTTCATCGCCATCGGTCTTTTGAGGGAAAAGGTGAGCGCGGTGGAGCTGCTCGTCATCCGTTTCGCGCCGGTCGGTCTCATTTCGGCCGGCCTGACGGCTCTCTTCTTCCGGGGCGAGTTCATCGATCTGGTCAAGAACCACCTCTGGCGGCTGTTGGCCATGGGGCTGCTCTCGGTCACCGGCTACAACCTGTTCCTGAATCTCGGCCAGACCTACATCAACCCCAACGCCGCCTCGCTCTTGATCACCATGAACCCGCTCCTGACGCTGCTTCTGGCCGTCCAGTTTCTGGGCGAACCGCTGACAGGCAAGAGGGCTTTGGGCACCTCGCTCGCCTTTGCCGGCTTGGTGGTGGTGGTCGCGCTGGGCAAGGTCGGGGTGACCGAAAGCGTGCTCATCCCCTTAAACAAGGTCCCCTACGCCATTCTCACCGTTCTGGCCCCGACCTGTTGGGCCGCCTACACCATCATCGCCAAGCCGCTCACGACCAAGTACTCGCCGGCCGGCCTGAACTTCTCCATTCTCACCGTGGGCAGCCTGCCGGTGTTTCTCGGCCTAACCCCGCGGCTGGTGGCCAAGACGCTGGCCCTGCCGGCCTTGGACCTCTTCGCCCTGGCCTTTCTGATCGTCGGCTGCACCATCATCGCCTTCTACCTGTGGCTGATCGGGGTGCGCCAACTCAAGGCGTCCAACGTGTCGTTGTTCGTCTTTTTGAACCCGCCCCTGACAGCCGCCTTCTCCTATCTCTACTACGGCCAACAGATCTCGGGTTGGTTCTTTGTCGGCGGTTCGGTGATGCTCATCGGCATCGGCCTGGCCGTGGCCTCGGATGTAAGACGATCATTCCAGGCCACGACTCGTCACGGCGGGATCGGGTGAAGAAGACGCTGCGTCCGGTTGGCAGAGCGGAGTTAGGGAGACTGAAATCGAGTGAATGGAAGAAATTGGTAATTGAGGATGGAAAAAGAAGATATCCAAAAGACGTTAGAGATCAGCCGAGTCCCTCTCTATACATCAGTATCACCTCTTCATTTGGGTCCATAAAAACGGCGCGCCGAAAGCCTTTTCGGTAAACAACCGGCCTCCAACCATCTCGTTCTAACTGATGGACTTTTGTCTCCTTCACCCACCTGCGATCGCAGCCTTTGGCTTTCAGTTCTTGGACAACGGGCTCACTTTCAACATCTTCGAGACGATTCACGTGAACGATCTCTCGTCTCTTCACCTCCTTGCAAAGCTGGTATAGAAAACCCAATAGTCCGCCCGGATCTATCATCATCGCCCCCCTGGCATGAGGAAGCCGGCCAAAGGCCGGCTTCCCTTCTGTCGTTACTTACCACTCACATCTCACGAACCTCCCCCTCCCCGTCCCGCTCTTTGATCGCCCTCAGGACCCTCTCCCGGGTAAAGGGCAGTTCGGTCAGGCGCACGCCGATGGCGTCGTAGATGGCGTTGGCCAGGGCCGGGGCGACCGGCACGCAGCCCGGCTCGCCGACGCCCTTGGCCCCGAACGGCCCGGCCTCGTCGTCGGTCTCGATCAACACCGGCTCGACCGGCACCCGGTCCATGGCGGTCAGCAGCTTGTAGTCCAGCAGGTTGCCGTTGACCACCTTGCCCTCGACCAGCTTCAGCTCCTCGGTCAAGCCGTAGCCGACGCCCATCAACGCCCCGCCGTGGACCTGGCCCTCCAGGAGCATCGGGTTCAAGGCCCGGCCGACGTCGTGGGCCGAGACGTACTTCAGGATCTTGACCTGGCCGGTCTCCTCGTCCACCTCGACCTCGACCCCGCAGGCGCCGAAGGCGTAGGAGCAAGAGAGGTTGCCCTTGAACTCCCGATCCAGCATCTCGTTGGGCGGGTCGTAGAAGGTCTCGGCCATCAACACCTTGCCCTGGCTGGAGAAATGGGCCTTTCTCAAGACCTTGCCCAAGGGGATGCGCCGTTCCTCGTTGTCCGGGTCGGACTTGACGAAGCAAGTCCGGTCGTGGAGGTCGACCTCGTCCGGCTCGGCGTCGAGCATTCTGGCGGCCAGCTCCTTGATCTGCTCCTTGAGCTTGGTCCCGGCCTGAATGGCGGCGTTGCAGGAGACGAACGCCTGACGCGAGGCGTGGGTGCCCACGTCCCAGGGGCAGACGTCGGTGTCGTGGTGGACCACCTGGACGTCCTCGGGCCTGATGCCCAACACCTCGGCCGTCACTTGGGCCAGGACGGTTTCAGAGCCCTGGCCGATCTCCACCGCGCCGGTCATGACGCTGACCTTGCCGAAGTCGTCCATCTTCATGATCATGCCGTGGCCGTCGGATTTGTAGACTCTGGCCCCGCCGCCGACGTGGATCAGCGATCCGAAACCGATGCCTCGACTCTTCGGCTTTTCGGCCTTGTGCCGCTTCCAGTCCAGCTTTTCGGCCACGACTTCCAGGCACTCCTTGAGGCCGCAGGTGGTGATCTTGAGCCGCTGAGGAGTGATCTCGCCGGGCTGGTTGGAGTTGACAAGCCGCATCTCGAGGGGGTCGATGCCGGCCGCCGCGGCCAAATCATCCAGGTTGGACTCGATGGCGAAGGTGGCCTGGGGGTTGCCGTAGCCGCGCATGGCCTGGGAGTAGATGTTGTTGGTGTAGACGCACTCGGCCACGTAGTCCACGTTGGGCACCCGGTAGAGCGACGAGATGGGGTTCATCATCACCGACGGCGTGGTCGCGCCCCAGGAGGTGTAGGCCCCGTTGTCCAGGATCATGTGGACCTGGCGGAAGGTCAGCCGGCCGTCCTTGTCGCAGCCCTGGGCGATGTCGATGATCGCCGGTTGGCGGGGCGGCTGGGCTCTGAACTCCTCCTCCCGGTCGAACAGGAACTTGACCGGCCGCTTGGTCTTGTAGGCCAGTATCAAGGCCAGATACTCGTAGTGGTGGGTATCCAGCTTGGAGCCGAAGCCGCCGCCGATGGTCGGGCCGATGATGCGCACCGACTTGCCGGGCAGGCCCATGGCGGCCAGAGCCCGGTTGAAGTCGCTCTGGGCCAGGTAAGGAATCTGGGTGATGGAGTAGAGCGTCGGATTGTCCTGAGCGTCGAACTCGGCGATGCAGCCCGAGGTGCCCAGGCAGCAGTGGTTGACCCAGGTGGTCCGATAGCGGCCCTCGACCACGAAGGCCGAGTCCTTCCGGGCTCGTTCCACGTCGCCGGCGGTAAGATGCCACGGCAGGGGCAGCCGGTTGGACTTGACCGGCTTGCCCCGGGCGTCGGTCTCGTGGATCAGGGGCGCGCCATCTTCAAGGGCTTCGAGGGGATCGAAGACGGCCGGCAGGTCCTCGTACTCGACCTCGATGAGCGACAGCGCTTCCTCGGCGATCTCCGGGGTGGTGGCGGCCACGCAGGCCACCTCGTCCTTGTAGGAGCGGACCTTGTCCTTTTTCAGCAGCGGGTTGTCCTTCATGAACCCGACCCTGATCTCGGGCGTGTTGAACCCGGTCAGGACCGCCTTGACCCCGGTCAGGGCCTCGGCCTTGGCGGTGTGGACGGCCTTGATTCTGGCGTGAGGCCGATCGGCATAGAGGATCTTGCCCCAGAGCATGCCCGGCCGAGTCAAGTCGTTGATGTACTCGGCCCGACCGGTGACCTTGGCCATGGCGTCGGTCTTGGGCAGGCGCTTGCCGACGTAGGTCAGTTCTTTGGCTTCGGCCATCATTCACCCTCCTTGAGCGCTTGGGCCGCGGCCAGGACGGCTTCGACGATCTGGTTGTAGCCGGTGCAGCGGCAGAGGTTGCCGGCGATGCCCTCTCGGACCTCCATCTCGGTCGGGTCGGGATTGGCTTCCAGGAGCGCCTTGGCCGAGAGGATCATCCCCGGCGTGCAGAAGCCGCACTGGACCGCGCCGTGGTCGATGAAGGCCCGCTGGATGGGATGGAGTCCGCCCTCGGGCGTGGCCAACCCCTCAATGGTGGTGATCTCGCTCCCTTGGGCTTCGAGAGCCAGCATCAGGCAGGAGTTGACCGTCCGGCCGTTCAAGATGACGGTGCAGGCGCCGCACTCGCCCGCGCCGCAGCCCTCCTTGGCCCCGGTCAGGCCCAATGAGTCGCGCAGGACCCGAAGTAAGCTCCAATCCGGTTCGACCAGAATCTCCACCGGGTCGCCGTTGACGGTAAAGGTCAGGGGCACCTTCATCTCAGTCCTCCTTGGGCCGTCCTGGTTTCCTCAAGGTCTTCAAAGAGTTGATCTCGGCAGCGCTGGACGTCCTCGGCCGCCAAGGGGAAGGGAAAGTTCCTGATGTCCGGGCCGGGGCGCTCGTTGGCGAAGGGGCGGTTGCAGGCCGCGGTCAGGGTCGCGCCGGGGCAGCCGGAGGTCCGGAAGCAATCGCCCTCCGCCAACACCCGATCGATGACCTCGTCATCGACCCCGAAATCGATGATCCGTCCCCCCTCGTCGAAGCCGAAGCGTTCCAACCGAGACAGATCGTGGTCGATCAGCCACCTGGCTGCCTGGATGCGACGATAGACGCCCATCGGCGGCGGGGTGTGTTCGGCCAGGGCCGAGGTTCCCTCCGGAAAGAAGCTGAACAGATGGGTCGAGCCGCCCAGGTCGCGGGCCCGCTGCATGACCGACACGAACTCCTGCTCGCTCTCGCCCAAACCGCAGATGAGGTGGACCCCGACCATGCCCGCCCCAAAGACGTCAAGGGCGGCCTCATAGACCCGCCAGTAGCGGTCCCAATCGTGAGGGCCCTTCACGCCCTTGCCCCGGAGTCGGTCGAAGAGCTCGGGCGTGGCGCAGTCGATGGCCACGCCGATCCGCTCCGCCCCGGCCTCTCTGAGCGCCGCCAGATCGTCGCGGTCCAAAAGGGTGGGAGCGATCAAAAGCGAGATGGGCAATTCGACCTCCCCGGCCAGTCGCTCGGTCAGGGCCAGGGTGTCGGCCTTGGCCCGGGGGTGGGTGATCATCGACAGGCAGATCCGCTCGATCACGCCTCTGTCCTGGCGCTCCTTGAGCCGGGCGATGATCTCCTCGGTCGGTTTGGTCGGCCAGCCGACCCGGATAAACTTCCGGTCGGTGTAGGCCGGCCGCCCCTGCCGGGACAGGCCGCAGAAGGCGCAGTTGGCCTTGCAGCCGTCGTCGTAGGTCAACAGCAGGTTGATGCAGTGCAGCCGGGCGCCCCGGTAGAACAGGCCTTGGACAAAACCCAGCTCCATGGCCGCCGCCAGCGAAAGTCTCAGGTGGTGGGGACTGTTCATCTATCTCTTCTCTCCGCGTAATCCGGCCTTGCCGGCCTAAGCGTCGTTCTTCAAGGCCAAGGCCCGCCGGCCCAGGGCGCAGCAGGTCTCGGCCCAGTCGATCGCCAAACCCATCTCCTCGGCCAGATCCACCGCCTCGGGCGCCGGGATGGCCAGGTGGTTCACCCCGGCCATCACTCCCAGCCTGTCCAGTCGGCGGTGGTAGGCTCCCCTGGGCTTGGCGCAACCCAAGTGCTGAATCAAATCCGGGTGGCTGAGCCTGCTCCGGGCCATCAGCCGGGCCACCTCCTCGGCCGGCGGCGGCTGACAGTCGGCCAGCGGCGTGCCGCTCAGCGGCATGAAGACGACGAAGACGACCCTGTCGATGCCGGCGGCGGCGATCATCTCCACCGCCCGCTCCTCGCCCTTGAGCCGACCCCGGTGAAGCCCGACCACGACGTGGGGAGCGACGGCAAGCCCGGCCTCGGTCAGCGCCTGGAGGCTGTCGGCCGCCAGCTCTGGCGAATCGAGGCCGTAGACGGCCTTCATCGTCTCGGCGTCGCCGATGACGTCGATCAGGGCCAGATCGACGCCGGCCGCCTTGAGCGCCCGGGCCTGCTTCAAGTCGGCGAAGCCGGTGTGAACCGAGACGAAAAGATCGGTCTCGGTCTTGATCTTTTCGATGGCCGGGGCGTGTTTCTCCCAGGGCAGACGTCCTTTCGAGTCGCAACCGCCCGAGATCAAAAGCCCGACGTTGCCGGCCCGCTCGGCCCGCCTGGCCGCGGCGACCAGGTCCTTAGGTTCGGCTGCGGCGACCATCGACTTCAAGAGCCGGCCCTGGCAGTGGAGGCAGGAAAGCTCGCACTCGCCCCCGGTGGTCGACAACGCCGGGTAGCGGCCTCGGCGGCCGTCGTAGACGAACATGCCGGGCACGTAGAAGCCGACCCGGGGGCCGCTCTTGGCCTGGGCGAGTCGACGGGCCTCGTCCAGCAGATCGCGATTCATGCCGCCCGCCTCCGCCCCTTCTTCGGCCACAGCGGCCAGTACTCCCTGACCGCCCGGCTGAAATCATGGTTCCATATCCCGGCCGCGGCCCGGCGTCTGGCCAGACCCCGGCTCAGATAGCCGCCCCACCTCGACTCGACCTCGGCTCGATACTCGTCCAGGGCCCCACCCCGGCCGGCCGCGAATTCGGCCGCCGCCGTCCCGGCCAGCCGACCCGATATGACCGCCTGGGGGATGCCGGCTCCGGTCAGGGGATGGGTCAGCCCGGCCGCGTCGCCGGCCAGGAGCACGGCCCGGCCGTCCCGCTCAAAGGCGATCCGGTCCCTCATCCCGCCGACCGGGATGAAGCCGCCGCCCCTCCGAAAGACCGACCGGCCGACCAGCCCCTCGGCGGCCAGAGCGGCCCACCACTCCCCGAGCATGGCCGACAAGGTCTTTCGACCCAACGACCGGCCGCCCAGGCCCAGGTTGGCCGTCCCGGCCTTGGGGAAGAGCCAGGCGTAGCCCAACAGATCGGGACGGAAGGCGACCAGACCTCGGTCGGTCTCGGTTTTGAGATCGACCTCGACCTGGACGCCGCCGACGCCCTCCAGGCGGCCGAGGCCGACCGCGGCGGCCAGCTTCGACAGCGCCCCGTCGGCGGCGACGAGAGCTTGGGCCGCGATCGTCCGGCGGCCGAACGGCCCCTTGAGACTGACCCCTCGGCCGTCCCAACCTTCCACCCTGGTCCCGGCCACGATCAACGCCCCGGCCTGGGCCGCAGCGGCGAGCAGGCCCTTCTCCCAGGCCGGCCGATCGATGACGAAGCCGGCCGTCTCGACCGTCTCGCTCTCGTCACCAGCCCGGATCTCCAGACCGGCGGCCCGGCTCCGGCGGACCCGGCGCGGGATATCGGTCTCCCGGGCCAGGAGGGCCGGCACCCATTCGGCGCAGTGGCAGCGCTCGCCGACGTGGGTCTTGGCTTCAATGAGGACCACCTCTCGCCCGGCCTCGGCCGCCGCCTGGGCGGCCGAGGCGCCGGCCGGACCGCCGCCGACGACGACGATGTCGGTCCGCTCAGGCGGCGTGAAGGTCACGGCCCCTCCTCTTCGATTCGGCCCGCTGGGCCAGGAAACGGGTCACCTTGGCCAGAAGCTCCTCGTAGAGCGAACTCTGGCGGTTGAACCGACCGGCGTAGGCGTTGTTCTCTTTGCCCAGGTCATAGCAGGTCAGGGAGTTGAGATCGACGATGATTCCCGGCACACCCACCGCCTCCATCTCGTGCTGGTGCTTGGCCAGAAACGCCTCGCAGCAGGAGGCGACGTAGGCGGCGCCGGGCTCCGCAGCCAGGCGGCTCAGAACGTCCATCAGATGCTCGAAACTGGAGATGGAGATGGGCGCCAGCTTCAGTTCTTCGGCCAGGGCGTACATGTCGCCGATGGGGCACAGTCCGCACCGGCTGCAGTCGTCCACGTGGCGGACCGGACAGGCCAGGTCCTTGGCGCAGTAGGGCAAGAGCAGGTAGCTCGGCCGGGGCCAGCCGGTCAGATTCATCGATACGCCCAGGGGGTGGACCCGATTCAACTCCTCGACGGTGAAGCCGGACCAGGGCAAGCCGCCTTTCTCGGCCGCGTCGATGACGGCTCGAACCACCTCGGCGCGCTCCACGCCGATAAACTCGCCGCCGGCGTCGGCCAGGAACTCCTCCACCAGCCGGCTCAGCGGCTCGGGTTTGAGCGTCGCCCCCCGCAGCGCACTCTCCAGGTCCATGACCAGCCGGTTGGGGCGGGTGAAGAAGTCGCCGGTCAAGAGCGCCTGCTTGATTCGCCGCCGCTTGAAGTCGGCCCACAGGGCCACCTTGAGCCGGCCCGATTGGGAGCGCAGGAGGCCGGTCGTCTCGCCGGCCGCCCGGCCCTTGACCTCCCGCCGCCTCACCCAGCGGTCGGATCGGTAGAACGGCAACTCTTCGGTCAACCGCCGTCGCTCTCTCTCGGTCAGCGGGCCGGGAACCAGCTCGGCCTTCAGCCCCCGCTCGAAGACCTCGGCGAAGGCGGCCTTGATCTCGGTCATGGCCGGGGCGGATCCCAGCTCGTCCTCCAGGAAGGTGACCCGCTGGAGGAGCGATTGGATCTCGCGCCGCTTGAGCTTTTCCACCGGCACCCGTAAGGAGCGGAGCATGCGATCGAGGCAGTTCTCGACCAGCAGGGTTCCCTGGAACATGAACGCCCGGCTCAGAAAGGCCAGCCCCAGGCCGGAGACCTTTTTCCCGCCGATCTCGACGTCGTTGCGGGGTCTGAAGGCCGCCTCGACGCCCAGCCGGCTCACGGCCTGGGCGAAGAGGCCGCCCAGTCTGGCGGCCAGAGCGGCGAAGTCGCCCTTGAGCCCCGCCCCGCCCAACGGCCAGAACAGCTCCACGCCCAGCATGGACGGCTCGAACAGGATCGCCCCGCCGCCGGTGTGGCGGCGGTTGACGTCGATGCCCATC
This sequence comes from uncultured Thermodesulfobacteriota bacterium, assembly GCA_964634465.1. Classification (GTDB taxonomy): domain Bacteria; phylum Desulfobacterota; class Desulfarculia; genus CAZWLY01. Next base: position 127,989 of record CAZWLY010000005.1, read on the forward strand.
TCGGCGCAGTACTCGGTTCTGACCTCGGCGGCCACGTCCTGGTTGTAGCCGATCAGGACCGCCGGCGGGTCGAAGCGCAGAAAGCGCATAGTCGGCGGCGAGAGCCCGGCCTGGACTTCTTCGAGGATGATCCCGTCCAGAGCCATGTTCTCCGCCCCGGTCAGCAGACCGGTATCGAGCAACCTGACCCGCAAGACCGGCTACTCCGCCACCCGTTGAAGGGCCAACAGGCCCATCCGCTTGACGTAGACCTTGATCATCTCCCGGCGGTACCAGCCCTCGCAGCGCACCGAGTGCCTGGGGCTGGCCTCCTGGGAGGCGATCCGCCCGGCCTCGGCCAAGGCCGCCTCGTCGATCTTCCGGCCGGTCAAGAAGGCCTCGGCCCGAGGCGCCCGGATCGGGGTCGGCGCGGCCACGCCCAACCCGATGGCGGCTTGCCGGCAGGTGACGGAGTCGGCTTCGAACTCCAACTGGACGGCCACGCCCAGCAGGGCCAGGTCCATGGCCGCCCGGCGGGTCAGTTTGGCGTAGCCGCCGCTGGCCGGGGCCTTCGGCTTGGGCAGGATGAACTCGGTCAGAATTTCGCCCGGCTGGATGATCGTCTCGAACGGACCGGTGTAGAACTCGCTGAGCTCCACCTGGCGCCGGCCGGTCAGCCCCTGGAGAACCAACTTGGCTCCGAGAACAAGAAGCGGCGGGGCGGTGTCGGCCGAGGGCGCGGCGTTGACGATATTGCCGGCCATGGTGGCCACGTTGCGAATCTGGACCGAAGCCATGTGGGTCACGGCGTCGTGGAGGACGGGGAAGGTCTGGGCCACCAGCGACGACTCAGCCAGTTGGCTCAAGGTGACCCGGCCGCCGATGGAGACGGTCTCGCCCCTGTCCTCGATGGCGTCGAGTTCGGGAATGCCGTTGAGCGAAATGATCAGGCCGGCGTCGATTTGACCCTTCTTGTACTTGAGCAACAGGTCGGTTCCGCCGGCCAGGTAGGCCGCCCCGGCCTCGGCCTGGGCGTATTGCTCCAAAGCCTCTTCAATCGATGTCGGCCTGAGGTAAGAGAATTTGTCCATCTGCCCCTTCCTGTTCCTGGGAAGCTGGTATGGTCGCTTTATGTCTCCAATCGAGCCGGCCCGGCCAAGCGCCGCACCTCAGGCGCTTGGCCGCCGCCGACAAAGCCGTATCGCGAGTTCGCCTCAAACTCTTTTTACACGAACCCCCTATGGTATCAAGCCGGGCAGGTAGGTGACCAGCTTGGGGAAAATCATCAAGATCATCACGCAAACCAGATAGGCCGGCAGGAAGTAGGCCGTCCCCTTGAAGACGTCCTTTATCGGTACGTCCTTGGCCATGCCGGCCACGACGTAGGTCGTCGCCCCCACCGGCGGGGTGACCGCGCCCAGGGTGGTGATGACGGTGATGGTCACCCCGAACCAGAGCGGGTCGTAGCCCAGCTTCGTCGCCACCGGGAAGAAGATGGGCAGGGTGATCAGCAGCAGGGCCAAAGCGTCCATGACCGCGCCGCCGATGATGTAGATGGCGAAGATGATGGCCAGGATGGCCGTCTTGGGCACCGGCAGCGACACCACCCACGAGGCGATGTCGAAGGGGATGCGGGTCACGGCCAAGAACCGGCCGAAGATCAACGCCCCGGCGACGATGACGATGACCATGCACGAAATTCGGAGCGTGTCTTTGATCGAGGCCAAGAATCCCTGCCAGGACAGCCGTCCCTGGAGGAGGCTGATCAGAACGGCGAAGAACGACCCGGCCGCCCCGGCCTCGGTGGGAGTGAAGAAGCCGAAGAGGAGGCCGAGCATGACCAGGAGAAAGAGAACGATCATCTCGAACGCGCCGCCGATGGCCTTGATCTTGTCCAGGAAGCTCGTCTTCGGTCCGACCGGGCCCCAGTCGGGGTGGACCCGGCAGACGGCGTAGACCGACAGCATCAGCAGAATGGCCAGGATGACGCCGGCCCCGATCCCGCCGTAGAACAACCGGGCGATGGATTGCTCGGTGGCCAACCCGATGACGATCAAGACCACGCTGGGGGGGATGACCACCCCCAGGGTCGAGCCGCAGGCGATGGCCCCGGTGCTCAGCTTGGGGTTGTAGTCGTACTTCTTCATCTCCGGCAAGGCGACGGTGGTCATGGTCGCCGCGGTGGCCGCGTTGGAGCCGCAGATGGCGGCGAAGGCGGCGCAGGCGCCGATGGTGGACATGGCGATGCCGCCGCGAATCCGGCCCACCCAGCGGTAGGCGGCCTGGTAGAGTTTCTCGTTCACTCCGGAGTAGAAGGCGATCTGCCCCATGAAAATGAACAGCGGAATGACGGTCAGGCCGTACTTGGAGAAGGTGGCCCACAAGACCGCGCCGAGCATGTTCAACCCGGCCTTGACCGAGACCACGTAGCAGAATCCCACAAAGCCCACGATCCCCATGGCGAAGCCGACCGGCATGCCCAGGATGAACAGGACCAGGAGCAGGACAACGATGCCGATTATGCCGACCGCCGCCAAGCTCATCCTTCACCGCCTTTATCGGGAAACACGGCCTCGAAAAGATCCGTGAGGAACACCAGGGCCAGGACTCCACAGCCCAGGGCCACACCGTAGATAAAGGGGTAGTAGACGATCCTCAGCGTCTCGGTCACCTCCTCGGCCCGCCAGAGCGTGGTCGCCTTGAGCCCGATCTGCCAGGCGCACAGGGCGACGAAGAGAGCGCAGACCAGGCTGTTTATGGTGTGAACCACCCGCCTGGCCCGCTCGGAAAAAGTGTTGACCAGCACGTCCACGGCGATGTGGCCCCGATTGATCTGGGTGTAGCCCAGGGCGAAGGCGGCCACGATGGCCCCGAAGAAACCCATCAGCTCAAAGGTGCCCCTGACCGGCACCCAGACCAAGCGCAAGAAGATGTTGGCGCAGGTCAGAACGATCATCGCCAGCAAAAAGGTCCCGCCTATCCAGACCAGCAGTCTGTTGGTGGACCGGCTGAATCTATCCAAGACCCTCATCTCGCCCCCTTCATCTGATGGCGCCCGGCGCGAGTGGGGAGGGGAAGCGGTCTCTCACCCCGATGAGATTGCTTCCCCTCCGCCTTCAGCCGGGACGGCGGCGGGGACTACCCCTCGCCGCCGTTACTATTTGGAGTACTTCTTGATCAGGGCTTTGATGTCGGCCACGATCTCCTCGGCCGGATAGCCCTTGGCCTTGGCCTTCTTGATCCAGTCGGAGACGATGAAGTCCAGCTTGGCGTCCCACTTGGCCTTCTCGGCCGGCGAAAGAGTGATGAACTCGACGCCCTGCTTCTCCTTGGACCAGGCGATGGCCTTCTTGACCTGGCTGTCCATGTAGTTGCCGGTCCACTCGGCCTGCTCGGCGCCCAAATCCTCCATGACCTTCTGGACGTCCTTGGGCAGCGAGTTCCACTTGTCCATGTTCATGACCACGGCGAAGGGGTAGATCACCGTGTTGGTCATGGTGACGTACTTGCAGGTCTCGGCAAACTTGAAGTCCTTCATGACCTCGAGGGAGGAGAAGAGCCCCTGGACCACGCCCTTCTGCAAGGCCTCAGGGGTGGCCGACATGGGCATGCCGACCTGATTGGCTCCCCAGGCCTTCAAGATCTGGGCGGCCCCGCCCGAGGCCCGAAGATCGACGCCCTTGATGTCTTTGAGGCTCCGGATCGGAATCTTGGACATGATGTTCGACGGAGCGGTGGTGAACATGGTCAAGACCTTGACCTTGTCGAAGGGCTTGAACTTGTATTTCTTGTAAAGTTCCCACAGCAGCAGGCTGCCCACCCTGGCGTTGGGGACGCCCAGCGGCAGAGCGGTGGCGTTGGAGAGAACGAACCGGCCGGGCTGATAGGCCTGGCACAGGTTGCCGATGTCGGCCGTGCCGGCGATGACGCCGTCCATCATCTCCTTGGCCCCCAACAGGGTGCCGCCGGGATAGGTGTTGATCTTGACCGCCCCGTTGGTCCGTTTCTCGACCTCCTTCTTCCACCGCTCCATCTGGACGCAGGGGAAGGTCGGGGCGGGCGGGAAGTTGGCGTAGCTCAAAACGATCGGGCCAGCCGCGGCCATCGGAGGCGCGGAGACAGACACGAACATCGCCGCGACAAAGGTTCCCAGAACAAGAAGCCATGGTACGCGTTTCATCCTGTCCCTCCTTGGTTTGACTGATCTGGTTTACTGAACCGCTCTTCACCTTGGCCAAACATGCCGCGGTCATGGTCCCCAGCAGCCTCGTCCTCGAACCAAGCGGACCTTGATCGCGGTTCTACGCCATGTCTTCCGATCAGACTCCGCGCCGAACGACCGGGGCGTTGCGTCCTTCCCCGGCGAGTTGCAGTCGGCTCGTCCAACCCGACCCTTTATCGATCACCGATTGCGCCCCCGCGGGGGGCCGTCTCTCACGGGGCGTCTCATCCCCCCTCGCTTGCGGCGGGGTCGTTCATTGCCTCTCCGGTCGTCCTCACGAGATCACCTCACCATACCATCAATCGCCCGTCGGCGAACCCCTCGATCGGGCTAGTCCCGATTGTCGAAGACCCGTTGGGACTTGCGCTCGCTGCGGGGCAGCTCGCCGTGGGCGACCAGTTCCACCTCGGGCGTAACCAGAAGCACCTTCTTGATCTCGCCTCTTATCTTGGCGGAGAGCTCGGCGTCCGAGGCGGCGTCGGCCCCCTCGGCCCGCTCCACCTTGATCACCATCCGGTCCAGACCGTCCTCGCCCTTGAAGAGATGAATCTGATACTCGGACCCGATCCCCTCCACCCCGGAGAGAATCTGGTCGATCTGGCTGGGGTAGAGGTTGACCGCCCTGAAGATGATCATGTCGTCGGAGCGCCCCAGAATCCGATCGTGCCGGGGCAGGATGTTGCCGCACTCGCACACGCCCGAGATCAACCGGCACAGGTCCCGGGTCCGGTAGCGAATCAGGGGGGCGGCCTCTTTCTTGAGGGTGGTGACGACCATCTCGCCCACCTCGCCCGGCGGCAAGGGCTTCAACGTCTCCGGATCGACGATCTCCAGGATGTAGTAGTCGGCCCAGTAATGGATGCCGGTGTGCAGGTGGCAGTCCAGGCCGGTGCCCGGACCGTAGAGCTCGGTCAGGCCCGGAATGTCGAACATGTCTTCCAGGCCCAAAAGCTCCTTGATCCGGGCCCGCATGGCCTCCGAGGAGCGCTCCGAGCCGAAGATCATCTTCTTGAGATTGATCTTGTCCCTCAACCCGCGCCGCCTGACCTCCTCGGCCATGAGCAAGCCCATCGAGGCGGTGCAACACATGACGGTCGGCTTCAAATCGGCCAGAAAGGTGCACTGGAGATCGATGTTGCCCGGCCCGACCGGCAGCGCCATCGCCCCGAAGCGCTCGCAGGCCGCCTGGAAGGACACCCCGGCCGTCCAGACGCCGTAGCCGACCGCGATCTGGACCCGGTCTTGTTTGGTCAGCCCGGCCATCTCGTAGCAGCGGGCGAAGAAGTGGGTCCAGTCGTCGATGTCTTTTTGGGTGTAGGCCAGAATCTTCCTCTTGCCCGTCGTCCCGGTCGAGGCATGGATGCGGACCACGTCTTCAAAGGGTACGGACAACAGCGGGAAGGGGTAGCCGGCCCGAAGATCGTCGGCGGTGACGAAGGGCAGCCTCTCCAGGTCGTCGAGGCTGGTGATCGAATCCGGCCCGACGCCGGCTTCGTCCAGGCGCTTCCGATAGAACTCCGAGCCTTCATAGGCGTGCTTGACCGTCCACTTGAGCCCCTCGAGCTGATGGGCGTGGAGCTCGTCCAGACTTCTGAAATCGGGCATGAAGGTCATGAAACCTCCCTCGTCACTTACGGCTGTTCAATCGCCCAAATCAGTTCTCGAAATAGTCTGTATCCAGTTTTTTGATTTCGTATTTGTTCACCGATGAGACGCCGACATCGTAGTCGATCATCAACTCACCAAGGCGGTCGCCATCTATCAGCACCACCTGACCGCTGGCTTTGACAGCGGCCTCTTTGGCTTCTTTAGTAAAAGTGGAGGTGGTGATGAACACGCCTTTAGAAGCTCCTCTAACCTGAAGAGCCCCAATGAAATCGCGTAACTGGGGAGACCCCACCGGCTTGTCCCATCTTTATGGCCTGAATGTAGATTTTATCTAATCCCAATTTATCTTCACTTATTACTCCATCGATGCCCCCATCGCCCGACCTTCCCACCGCTCGGGCGGCGTCCTTCATGGACCCGCCGTAACCCATGGCTACCAACAACTCCAAAACCAAGTTTTCGAAGAATGACGGCGAGCAACGATTAACCGCCTCCAGCAGTTCGTTACTTAGGCTGGTCCGTATTTCTTGATAGGCCGCTTCTATGGCCTCAATGGGAGTATCGAATTCCCCTTTTGACAAATGATGCTTGTGGTGATTCGGCTGTGACCCAGCCGGCCTACGTTGGAATTCTCTGAATTCTCTGTACTTCTTTAGATCTTTGACTTTTATGATTTCCGGAGGGTCTTTCAAGACCTCCCTGCCTCTATCGGTGATTTTAAAATGGGCTCGCCGCGTAGACAGCAACAGCCCCGCCTTGGTCAAATAGACTTTGGCCCAGGCAACTCGATTGTCAAAGACCCGCTGCAACCCGCTGGGCAGTAATTCTTCCCGGTCTTCTTCGGTCAGATCAAACTCTTTCGCCAGTATCTCTCTGGCCTCGGCCAGCGAATGTTCTTGTCCATCCGAGGCAAGCTTGAGCATGGGCAGCATGAAGTTTTCAAAACTTGGCACAGCCATATCATCACCTCGATCGGTGTTCTATTTCTTTCACCCCCTCAACTCGGCCGTCCTGGCCTCATCGACTTCGAACGTCTCAGGATCGACGATCACGCCGTAGTATTTCTCGGCCGCCTCGATGGAGATTTTTTCGTCCTTGACCTCCTCGGCCACCTTCTCGGCCGGGCGAAGTTTGGGATCGCCCATACCGCCGCCGCCGCCGGCCTCCTGGTAGTAGATCGTCCCCGGCGGCACGTTCTCCACTAGGTCCTTGGTGGTGGTCCGGTAGACCGTTCCGTCGGGATAGTGGAGCTCTATTTTGTTCAGCGTCCCGTCGAGCCCGCCCTGGCTGCCGCGGGCCGGCTCCACGTCGCCGTCACCGAAGGTGACCAGCTTGGTGTCCTTGCCGCCGATCTTGAACTTGGTGATGACGCCCAGGCCGCCGCGCCACCTCCCCGGACCGGCCGAGTCGGTCCAGTACTCGTGCTTGAGCAGCAGGTGCGGCGTCTGCTGCTCGAACATCTCGTAGTCCTGATCCAGCACCCCGCCCGAGGCGTCGATCATGCCGATGTGATCGTAGCCGTCGCAGCCCTGAATCGCCCCCGAACCGCCCTTCAAGCCCATGAAGCCGATATCGACGTAGGGCGCGTTCTTGCGGTCGTCGATGCCGGTGGTCAGCGAACACAACAACTCGTTCCACTCGGCGGTGACCCGATCCGGGATGACCGGCCCCAGGGCGCGCATGATGGCGTCGGCGTTGTTGGGGCAGAGGTGGTTGCCGTAAGTCGTCGCGGCCGGGTAGGCGGCGTTCAGGATCGTCCCCACGGGAATGATGATGTCGAAGCTTCTGACCATGCCGTCGTTGTGGGGCAGATCGGGGTTGACCATCTGGAGGAAAGTGAGGAGCGTCGCCGAGGCCGACGAGGTGTAGGTGCCGTTGACGAAACCGTTGGTCTGGGGGTCGGTGCCGGTGTAGTCGAAGGTGACGTGTTCGTCCTCGACGGTGATGGTGACCTTGATCTTGTACTTGGAGCCTGGATTCCTGCCGTCGTAGTAGGCGTAGGACTCCCCGACGTAGACGCCGTTGGGTATCTGCCTGATCTCGGCGGCCATCATCTGGCGGGTCGATTCGAAGAGCGCCTCCTTGTGCAGCTCGAACGACTCGCGGCCGTAGCGTTCCAGCAAGGAGTGGATGCCCCTCTCGCCCACGACGCAGGAGCCGATCTCGGCCCGCATGTCCTCGGCCACGATGTCGAGGCGGATGTTGGCGAAGATCAAGTCCCAGACGTCCTTTCTGAGCTTGCCCTTTTCATAGACCTTGACCGGCGGAATCCTCAGGGCCTCCTGCCAGACCTCGGTCGCCTGGGGGTTGTAGCCGCCCTGGACCGCGCCGCCGATGTCGGCCTGGTGGCCCTTGCAGGCCGCCCAGGCGACCAGTTCGCCCTCCCAGAAGATGGGCTTGTAGACGGCCACGTCGTTGTTCTGGTTGCCCATGGAAAAGACGTCGTTGTGGAAGATTACGTCGCCGTCGTAGATTTCGTCGCCGAAGTAGTCGATGATGTACTCGCAGACCGGGCCCAGGGAGAAGGCCAGGATGGGCAGGTTCTCGGTCTGCTCCAGCATCTTGCCCTTGGCGTCGTAAAGCCCGGTGACGAAGTCCTTGGCCTCGCACAGAATCGGCGAGCGGGTGGTCTTGGTCAAGGCGATGGACATCTCCTCGGTGATCGACTTCAGCCGCCGGGCGAGGATGGACAGCAGGACTTTATCCAGTTTGGCGCTCACGACTTGACCCTCCCCTTGATCTCGTCCTCCACCTCGGGGAGATAAAGGACGTAGGAGCCGTATTTATCGACGATCACTCGATATTCCGGGGTGACGAAGATGGTGGTGTTGACCTGTTCCAGAATGGCCGGCCCGTCGATCTCGTTGCCGAATTCCAAAGCAAAGGCGTCGTAGACGTCCACCTCGGCGAACTCCTTCTCGCCGGGGAGGTAGACCCGGCGGCGTCCCTTCTTCGCCCCCGAGGGGTCCGGCCCGGCGTACTCGCGCTTGGAAAACTTGGGCTTGTCGGTGATCCCGATCGCCCGCAGGCGCATGTTGATCAGCTCCACCGGCGTGCCCTCTTCTTCGAGATGGTAGCCGTAGAGGGCGTAGTGTTCGGGATGGAAGCGGGCGATCATGGCCGCAAAATCGAGCCGGTCGATCTCGTCCTCGGGGACCTCGATGGTCACCTCGTGGTACTGGCGGACGTAGCGCAGATCGAGCTGGTAGATGTAGACGATCTGCTCCTCGGCGAGACCCTCGGACTTGAGAAGCCTGGTCCCCTCCTCTTTGAGCTCGGCGAAGACGGTCCGGAACTTGTCCGGGTCGGCCTGGACCAACTCGGTCGGATAGGAACGGACGAAGTCGTGCTGGAGGTCGCTCATCAGCATCCCCGCGGCGCAGAAGATGGACGACTCGCGGGGCACCAGAAGCGTTGGGATCTCCAGCTCCAAGGCGATCCGGCAGGCGTGGTTGGGCCCGGCTCCGCCGGCGACGATCATCGGGAAGTCGCGGGGGTCCTGGCCGTGGTTGACCGCCACCTCCCTGACGGCGGCGGCCATGTTGACGTTGATCACATCGTACATCCCGGCCGCGGCCTCGGTGAGAGTGAAGCCCAGGGGCTTGGCGATCTTCTCCTCGATGGCCGTCTTGGCCGCGTCGAGGTCGAGCTTCATCCTCCCGCCGGCGAAGTAGTCGGGATCGAGATAACCCAAGACCAGGTCGGCGTCGGTGCAGGTCGGCTCGGTTCCGCCCAGGCCGTAGCAGACCGGCCCCGGCTTGGAAGAGGCCGACTGCGGCCCCATGCGTAACAGGCCGCCCTCGTCGATCCAGCCGATGGAGCCGCCGCCGGCGCCGATGGTGACCACGTTCAGCATGGGCAGGGCCAGCCGGAGTCGATTGATCTCACCGACGGTGGTCACGAACGGCCTGCCGTCCTTGACCAACGCGGCGTCGAAAGACGTTCCGCCCATGTCCACGGTCAGGCAGTCGTCGCTTTTTATCGCCCGGGAGTAGAGCCTGCCGGCCACCGGCCCGCCGGCCGGACCGGACAGGAGCGTGCAGGCGGCGGTGGAGATGGCCGCCTCGGCCGCGACCACGCCGCCGTTGCTGGCCATGATCAACAGCACGCCCGAGTACTCCTCGGCGGCCAGCTTCGCCAGCAGGGCGTCCAGGTAGCGCTTCAGGATCGGGCCGACGTAGGCGTTCAGGACCGTGGTCGAGACCCGGTCGTAGAAGCGGATCGAGGGCAGGACGTCGGTCGAGGGCGAGAGGTAGACGTTCGGCATCTCGCCCAGGATGACCTCGGCCGCCCGCTTCTCGTGGGCCGGGTTGGCGAAGGAGTTCATGAAGCAGACCGCCACCGCCTCGACGCCCTCCTTCTTGAAGACCTCCACCGCGTCCAAGACGTCCTGGACGGGCAGGGGCTTCAGCTCCCGGCCGGCGTAGTCCACTCGCTCGTCCACCGGCCGCCTGAGATAGCGCCTGACCAGCGGCTTTACGTTCTGGTAGCGGTTGTTGTACTGCTCCTCGCGGATACCGCGCCGCATCTCCAGGGCGTCGCGGACGCCCTTGGTGGTGACCAGGCCCGTCTTGGCCCCGGTGTAGGTCAAAACGGCGTTGGTGGTGACCGTGGTGCCGTGGACGATGACCTCGACGTCGGCCAGGAACTCCTTGAGAGAGACGCCCTGATCCTCGGCCATCTCGCTGAGGCCGGCCATGGTGGCGATGGACGGATCGTCGGGCGTGGAGAGAACCTTGTAGATCCGACTCGAGCCGTCCTCGAAGCAGAGCAGGAAGTCGGTGAAGGTGCCGCCGACGTCGATGCCGATCTTGTATTTCATCTGGACTCCCTTTCGGCTTGCGGGAACGTTTGTTTACTCATGACCCTGGGGTGATCTGTTTCAGGTAGGATGTCACCCCTCACCCAACCCTCTCCCCTCAGGGGGAGAGGAGATATTTGTTATGCGTCGGAGTGTAGTCCTAATACCATGTTAACTAGTTTCCATCCCACAGGTATTACGGTTCCTGTGATTATCGATATCCAAGAAAGCGTCCACCACCAAAAACCATTCAAACCGAGATAACTTTCTCCGTTATATCTCTGTTCCCAAAGGTTTGTTGAAAACGAAAATTTTTTGAAAAAACAATCATCCCGATCGACCCCAGGGTTATCAAGAAGGCGGCTATTCCTTCAACTATCATTGCCATCATCCATTGCCATCATCGCGCCCCCATCTTTGGGCGGGGCGTGTTTGATTGCGCCGGACTCACACCCCTGGGGCCCTTTCCGTGGCGCCAGGGTCACACCCCTGGCGCTCTTTTTGTGAGGCCAGGGTCACACCCCTGGCCTCACCCCGGCGAATAGTCGGCAACCGGGCAAACAGCCTCATCTGGATGCAGCCGCGCCCAAGCAGACGAATATTGGTATTGCTCAGCTTCGGCGCACAAATCAGCCTTAATCGGATTATTCACGATGTACTGCCTTTTGGATAGAAACGTCTTCTCAGAAGTCAATAACAGGTCGTCAAAACGATCCATCCACAAACCGGTCTCTCCGTCCCAATTGGCCCGGCATTCATAAGCAATGCTTCGCTTCAAATCTCGCATGAAGTCAGATAGCGTACCGCCCTGATCGGTCGTCTGAACTATTAGATGGATATGGTGAGGCATGATCACGTATTCATATATCTCAACTTTGTGTTTTTTCGCATATCGGCCAAGTTCTCTCAATGCCGCCTGAGCCGCCTTTGGGTTGGCAAAGACAGGCCGGAATCCCGTAACCGTGGCGGTCACAAACCACAAGCCCTCTCGGGGCCCATCTGATCTCCTTCGCCTGCCCATTCAGCGTGTTCGGTTTGGTGTCAGGGGTGTGACCCTGACACCACGGAATTTTTTTATTGAATCATATTCAATCTTGGAACGGTTGTTATGGGCTCGCCCCTGATCACAGTTCATTGTCTGACCCTATTTCGCCAGCGGTTATATCGAGGCTCTCGGAAACCACGTCTCCAACACCAGACTCGCCTCTCTCAACGCAGAGGGAAAAGCGACTCCCCCTTTGCGACCTAAAATATTCCCGGCTCTTTGAACTCGCCGAAGACCTCCCTGAACACGCCGGTCATCTCGCCGACGGTGGCGTAGGCCTTACAGCACTCGACCAGGAAGGGCATCACGTTCTCGCCCTCCTCGGTCGCTTTTCGCAGCGCGTCCAGGGCCGCTCCGACGGCCTTGTCGTCCCGGGTCCTCCGAACCTCCCTGAGCCGCTCGATCTGCCTGTCGGCCGAAGCGGGGTCGTATTCGTGCAACTCCACGTCGGGCGCGTCCTCGTCGTCCACGACGTACTTGTTGACCCCGATCTTGACCAGCTCGCCGGCCTGGACGGCCCGCTCGTACTCGTAGGCCTGGCCGGCCACCTTGCGCTGGATGATCCCCTCGTCCACCGCCTTGATGATGCCGCCCCACGACTCGACCTCGGCCATCTCGGCGGTGATCTTGTCGGCCATCTGCTTGGTCAGGGTCTCGATGAAGTACGACCCGGCCAGGGGATCGACCGTGTCCCGAAGGCCCACCTCATCCATGATCAGTTGCAGGGTCCGCAAAGAGAGCATGGCCGCCCTGGGGGTGGGGATGGTGTAGGCCTCGTCAAAGGAGCACAGGGCGATGGTCTGGGCTCCGCCCAGGGCCGCGCCCAGGGCGTAGAACGCGCCGCGCATGATGTTGTTCTCGGGCTGGGCCTTGGTCAAACCGTAGCCGCCGCCGCCGAAAAGGCCCCGGAGCCACATCGTCTTCGGGTTCTGGGCCCCGTAGCGCTCCTTGAGGTTCTGGGCCCACAGCTTCCGGGCCGCCCTGAACTTGGCCACCTGCTCCCAGAGGTTGCCGAAGACGTTGAAGTTGAAGGTGATCCGGGCGGCGAACTGATCGACCTCGTAGCCGCGTGAAAGCACCTCGTCGATGTAGGCGTTGGCGATGGCGAAGGCGTAGCCGATCTCCTGGGCCGGAGTGGCTCCGGATTCGCGGATGTGGTAGCCGCAGACCGAGACCGGGTTGCACCGGGGCAGCTCGGTGATGCAGTACTCCATGGTGTCGCCGATGAGCTTGACCGCCGGTTGGGTGGGAAAGATCCAGGCCCCCCGGCCGATCATCTCCTTCAGGATGTCGTTTTGGGGGGTGGCCGAAATCCTGGTCTTGTCGAAGCCCTTCTTCTCGGCCAGGGCCTGGAACATGGCCAGCATGATCGAGGCCACGGCGTTGATGGTCAACCCGACCCCGACCCGGTGGAGGTCGATGCCCTCGAAGGCGATCTCGAAGTCGGCCAGGGAGTCGATGGCCATGCCCACCCGGCCGACCTCGCCGAAGGCCATCTCGTCGTCCGAATCGTAGCCCATCTGGGTCGGCAGATCGAAGGCGACGTTCAAACCGGTCTGGCCCTGGGAGATCATCAGCTTGAACCGCTCGTTGGTCTCCTCGGGCGTGCCGAAGCCGGTGTACTGGCGGGTGGTCCAGGCCCGGGTGCGATAGCCGCCCGGATGGAGCGAGCGGGTGAAGGGGTAGGCGCCCGGCTCGCCCAGATCGGTCTGGTAGTCGAAGCCGACGGCGTCGAGGTCCTCGGGGCCGTAAGACTGTTTGACCTCGATGCCGCTCTGGAGGACGACCTTTTCCACCGCATCCTTGTCGTTCTTGAAGTATCGGGCGACACCCACGGTGCTCCCTCCTTGACTCCTAAGCGGCCCTGTCGGCCGTCTTGTCCTTGATCCAGTCGATGAACTCCTGAAAGGGCGTGCCGCCGGGGAAGACGCCGTGGACGCCCATCTCCTTGAGCTTGGGGATGTCCCGGTTGGGGATGACCCCGCCGACGACGATGATGACTTCGTCGAGGCCCTTCTCCCGGCACAACTCGACCAGCTTCCGGCAGATCGGCAGGTGCGCTCCGGACATGATCGACAACCCGATGACGTCCACCGCCTCCTCGAGGGCGACGGCGACGATGTTTTCCACGCTCTGGTGCAGTCCGGTGTAGATGACCTCGAACCCGGCGTCTCTCAAGGCCAGGGCGACCACCTTGGCCCCCCGATCGTGCCCGTCCAGGCCGGGCTTACCGACCAAGACTCTGACCTTTCCGGCCATTATCCATCCCCCTCAAGTTGAATCCGGCCCTTGGCCGCCTCGTTACGCCTGACCGCTCTGGCCCGCGTCGTAAGCCGGCTTCGCCGAACCGCGGAGCGGAAGGCGAAGATCGGCGAGGGTCGCCGACGGCCGAATGAATGAACCCTCACGGGGGGTTCATTCCCCGCGGCTTGCGGCGAAGAGGAACGATTTCGCATCTGCTGCCGACACCCCGTCGCCTGCTGTTGGATTGTCATTTTCGCGGTCCCCACAACCCCGCCGAGACCCTCTCGATCGAGCCGGCCGCCGGCTATATCCGGCCCTTGGCCGCCTCGTTGCGCATGGCCACCCTGGCCCGGTTGATGTGCTCCCTGACCAGCCGCTCGGCCGCCTCGGCGTCGCCCCTGGCGATGGCCTCGACCATCTCCACGTGGTCCTGGTGGGAACGCTCGTCCATACCCTTGAGTCCCAGAATATGCCGCCGGAAACGATAGAAATAGTCTCTCAAGTCCTCGAGCATCATCTTCAGCCGGGCGCTGCCCGAGGCGGCGTACAACAGGTCATGGAACTGGGTATTGAGCTCGATCAGCCGGTCGATCTCGCCGGCCTTCATCGCCGCCTCGTATCGAGCGAGCATCTCCCTGAGCCGGACCACCAGCTCATCGCTGGCCCGCCGGGCCGCCCTGGCCGCGGCGTGGCCCTCGAGGACGGCCCGCATATCCATGATCTCATCCACGTCGCCCTTGTCGACGTGGCCGACGATGAAGCCGCCCTTGGCGCGGCGCGCCACCAACCCCTCCCGCTCCAGCTTGAGAAAAGCCTCCCGGATCGGCGTTCGGGACGCCCCGTACTCGGCGGCCATCTTCTCCTCGATCAGCCGCTGGCCGGGCTCGAGATCGCCGCGAAGAATGGAGCGGCGGATGGAGGTGTAGACCTCCTCGCCCAGCGATCTGCGTCTGGCTCTCCGTCTGGCCGTCATTTGAGCAGCTCCCGGCCGATGGTGGTCTGAAGGATCTCATGGGTCCCGCCGCCGTAGAGCAGGAACCGGGTGTCCCGCCAGAAGCGCTGGACCGGATACTCCATCGAGTAGGCGTAGCCGCCCAGGACCCGGGTCGCCCGGTCGGCCGCCTCGCAGGCGGTCTCGCAGACGAAGTACTTGAGCATCGACGATTCCAGCAAAGGCCGCTCGCCCCGATCGATCCGGGCGCAGCAGTCGGCCAGCATCAGCTCCGAGGCGTATATCTTGGTCTTGATGTTGGCGATGTGGGCCTGGATCATCTGGTAGTTGGCGATGGTCCGGCCGAAGGCGGTCCGTTCCTTGGCGTACTGAATCGAGGCCTCGAGGGCGGCCTTGGCCAAGCCGATGGCGATGGCGGCGGTCATGGTCCTGATCTCGGCCAGGATGGTCAACAGGGCCCGCATGCCCTGGCCCTGGGGTACCAGCATGTTCTCGGCCGGCACGAGCACCTCGGTGAAGGCCACCTCCGAGATCTCCGAGGACCGGGTGCCGACGCACTCGAACTTCTGGGACACCTCGACCCCCGGCGTGTTCCGGTCGATGAGGACGAAGGCCAGTCCCTTGAGTCCGCTGCCGGGCTGGGCCTGAACCAGAACGGTGAAAAAGTCGGCCTTGGGCGCGTTGGTGATCCAGGTCTTCATGCCGTTGATCACCCACTTGTCGCCCTGTTTGACCACCGTGGTCTTGCAGCCGCCCAGGTCGCTGGCGGCGTCGGGCTCGGTCAGGCAGAAGGCCGAGACCTTCTCGCCGCGCATGGCCGGCAGGAAGTAGCGCTCGTGGTGCTCGGGCGTGCCGTGATGGAACAGGAAGTTGGTGCCCATCAACCCCTGCATGGAGTAGACCGCCGCCAAGGAGACCAGCCCCCGGGCCAGCTCCTCGCTGACGATGCAGTAGAGCGTGGAGTTGCCGCCGGCTCCGCCGCCGGAGACCGGGTAGCGAATGCCGAAGGCGTTCATCGCCCCCAGCTTCTTGAAGAGGTCTTCGTAGGAGTCCTTACCCTCATCGATGGCCTGGGCCCTGGGGACGACCTCCTCGTCCACGAAGCGGCGGATCGTCTGGCGCAGAATCCCGGCCCTGTCCGAGCGGACGACCACCGGCTTTTTGGGCTTGGGCTTGACGCTCTTGTCGGCCATTTATGCCACCTCCTGGCCCAGTCTGTCTTTGACGGCCGCGATTATGGCCGGCACGATGGTCGCGAAATCGCCGACCAAACCGAAGTCGGCCACCTCGAAGATGGGCGCGTTGGCATCCTTGTTGATGGCCACGATGTAGCGACTGTCGAGGCAGCCGGCCCGGTGCTGGATGGCCCCGGAGATACCGCAGGCGACGTAGAGTTCGGGCCGGACGGTCACCCCGGTCTGGCCGATCTGGCGCTCCAGCGGAATCCAGCCCTCTTCCATGGCCACCCTGGTGCCGCCGACCTCGCCGCCCAGAACCTCGGCCAGTTCTTCCAGGAGCCTGAACCCCTCCGGCCCGCCCACGCCCCGGCCGCCGGCGACCACCACCCGGGCCGCGGTCAGGTCGACCCGCTTGCCCTCGGCGGCGATGGCCCGCAGCAGGACCGCGCCCAGATCGGCCCCGGCCAGATTCACGTCGTGCTCGATGACCTCGCCCTCCCGTCCGGCGTCGGCCGGCAAAGCAACCATGATCCCCGGCCGGACGGTGGCCATCTGGGGCCGGGAATAGCGGCTGATGATGGTCGCCATGACGTTGCCGCCGAAGGCCGGTCGGGTCTGGCGCAGGATTTTCTCCTCGGGGTCGATGTCCAGGCCGGTGCAGTCGGCGGTCAGGCCCAGCTTGAGCCGCCGGGCCAGCCGGGGGGCCAGATCCCGGCCCAGGGGGGTGGCGCCGACCAGAAGGATCGACGGCCGGCCGGTCTCGACCACTTCGGCCGCGGCGGCGGTGTAGGGCCCGGTCAGGTAGTCGGCCAGGCGCTCGTCGTCCACCAGGTGGACCGTGTCCGCGCCGTGGGCGATCAACTCCTCGGCCAGTCCGGCCACGCCCGAGCCGAGCAGCACCGCGGCCACCTCCTGGTTAAGATCGTCGGCCAGCCGCCTGGCCTGGCCCAGAAGTTCCAGGCTGACGTTCACCAGCCGGCCCTGATCGTGCTCGGCCAGGACCCAGACGCCCCGGTAGTCGGAAAAGTCGGGAATGGGTCGCTCGGCCGCATCAGAGAGAATGGCCTCGTCCCGGCAGGCCTCGAGGCAGGCGCCGCACTGGGTGCAACGCTCGGTGAAGACGGCCTTGCCCTCGACCAACTCCACGGCGGCGTAGGGACAGGTGACCAGACAGCGGCCGCAACCGGTGCACTTTTCGACTTCGATCCACACCGCCATGGCTAGCCTCCAGTCAGCACCTTGGCCTCGATCAGCCGCTCGACGAGTCCGGCGGCCATCTCGGCCGGAGCCCCCTCCAGCATTTCGCCCTGGCGGGCCTGCTTGGGGCTGAAGGTCTTGATCACATGGGTCAACGAGCCGGCCAGCCCGATCTCATCGGCCTTGAGGCCGAGGTCGGCCGCGTTGAGGACTCTGATCGGGGCCGCTTTGTCACAGGCCTTGAAAAGCCTGGTCAGATCCGGGTAGCGGGGTTCGTTGAGCTCGGCCAGGACGGTGAGAAGCGCCGGCAGTTTGACCTCCAGTTCCTGGCCTCCGCGGCCCAGTCTCCTGACCACCCGAAGCCGGTCGGGAAAGGCTTCTATCGTGGCGACGTAGGTCGCCTGGGCCAGACCCAGCGCCTCGGCCACCTGAGGGCCGATCTGGGCGGTGTCGCCGTCGATGGCCTGGCGGCCGGCCAACACCAGCACGTCGGACAAATCGTCTCCGGCCAGATGGGCGACGGCTCGGGCCAGGACGGTCGAGGTGGCCCAGGTGTCGGAGCCGGCGAAAAGAAGGTCGCTTAGAAGCACCGCCCTATCGGCACCCATGCCCAGGGCCTCGGTCAGCACGTCCACCGCCTGGGGCGGCCCCATGCTCAAAACCTGGACCTCGGCCTCGCCGCCCAACTCGGCCTTGATTTCAACGGCCGCCTCCACGGCGTGACGGTCCTCGGGGTTCATGATCGCCTCGACGCCCTCCCGAATCAGGCTGCCGGTCTTGGGGTCCAGCTTGACCTGGGTGGTGTTGGGCACCTGCTTGACCAGGACGAATATTCGCATCGAAACCGCTCCTGCGATCAATCCGGCGTCGTCATTTGGCTTCGGCTCTTCAAATCCGACCGGCAGCCGCCAGCCGATCTATTCAGAGTCTCCTGCCATAAAAACAACGATATCCAAAGTGGTGTCAGGGACACTCCCCTGACACCACAGCGCCGACCTAAATGATCCCCCGCTCCTGGTAGCCGGCGAGCGTCTCGGCGCTCAAGCCCAGCAAGCCGCCGTAGATGGCCTCGTTGTGCTCGCCGAAGCGCGGCGGGAAGCTCAGGGTCTGGTTGTTGTCCCTCAAAAAGTCGGTCATCACCGGCGGCGGGGCCAGGGTCAGCTTCCGGCCGGTCTTGGGGTCCTCGGCTCGCAACAGATTGGGCGCGATATACGGATCGGCGGCCACCTCGTCGATGTTGCTGATCTTGGCCGCGGCCAGGCCGGCCGCCGGCAGGACAGTCAGCAGGTGCTCGGTGGTCATGGTCTTGGTGATGGCCGAAATCTTGGCGTTCAAGTTCTCTACGTCGCCGATCCGACCGGCGTTACGTTCATACTCGGGTGCGGCCAACGACTCGAAGCCCTCGACCTTGACGAAGTTGCCCCACTGCTTGTCGTTGCCCACGGCCAGGTAGATGTAGCCGTCCTGGGTCGGATAGACCGACACCGGAGCGAAGAATTCGTGAGTGTTGCCCCGGCGGGTGATCTTCTGGCCGAAGCTCTGCGACAGGGTGATCGGCACGGTCAGCCAGGAGGCGGTGGAATCGAGCATGGACAGGTCGATCCGGGAGCCCTGGCCGGTCACAACCCGCTTGAAGAGGGCCTTCATCAACTGGCCGTAAGCGTGCTCCGAGGTGCCCATGTCCGGCAGAGGGATGCCGACCACTTGAGGCGGACCGTCGGCCTCCCCGGTCAACTCCATCAACCCGCCCCGGGCCTGGAGGATGGGGTCGTAGGCGGCCTCGTTGCGTTCGGGGCCGAAACCGGTGACGCCCAGCCAGATGATATCCTCCTTGTAGCCCTTCAAGATGTCGTAGGCGATGCCCAGCTTGTCGTAGTTCTTGGGCAACTGGTTGGTGGCGAAGATGTCCACCTTGAGCTCCACGATCAGGCGCTTCAAGAGCTCTTGCCCCTCCGGCTCGGCCAGGTTCAAGGTCAGCGCCTCTTTGCCCGAGTTGATACACAGATAGTAGGTGTTCATCCGCTCTTCGTCGAGGGCGTTGTCGCCGATGAAGCGGTTGGGATCGCCGTAGACCGGGTGCTCCAGGCGGATGACCCGCATGCCGTCCTGAGCCAAACGGTAGGTCAGGTACGGCAAAACGGTGGCCTGCTCCAATGAGAGGACGGTGAGCCCTTGAAACAGTTCCTTCGACATCAAAACCCCCTCGCGCACGGGACGGGTTGACTGGTATGATCGGTTGGGCTAAGTTGGACCGTGATTCCTGTATACTGTATACAAACCTGGAAGGGCCGCGGTCAAGTCCAAACTTTGGTGGATGGTGTATTCTAAGATCGAAATCCGATTCGAGGACGCCCGGTGAAGAAGAGACTGGTCAATTTGATGGTCAACGGCGAGGAGTACGAGGCGGCGGTCGGCCCCACCGCCACTTTGCTCGAGGTTCTGAGAAACCACCTGGAACTCACCGGGGCCAAGGAGGGCTGCGGTGAGGGGGCCTGCGGCAGTTGCACCGTTTTGATGGACGGCAAGCCGATCCGCTCCTGCCTGACCCTGGCCCTGGAGGCCGAGGGGCGGCGGATCACCACCGTCGAGGGTTTGGCCAAAGACGGCCGGCTGTCGCCGGTCCAGCAGGCCTTCATCGATCACGGGGCGATCCAGTGCGGTTTCTGCACGCCGGGCATGGTCCTGACGGCGACGGCGCTTCTGGCCGAAAACCCGGACCCGACCGAGGCCGAGGTCAGAGCCGCCCTGTCGGGCAACGTCTGCCGCTGCACCGGCTACGCCAAGATCGTGGAGGCGGTCTTGGCCGCGGCCGAGGCGATGAAAACGGAAGGGGGCTAGGCGCGGCCGGCGACTTCAAGCGCTTTTCAGCGCCTTGAGCGAGGCCAAAATTCGCTGCTGCGGCGGCGCTCCACGGTGTGCGGCTGCCATAAACGAGACGAAGCGGCTGTTTACAAGGATTTGGACGGCGCAAGGGCGTTGCGAGACGATGACTGAAACAAAGCCCGATCGGGCGGCCAAAAGGAGATTCATCGAGGCGCAGAAGCGCCGTTTCGCCGCCGAGCTCAATCGTTCGGTGACGGTGTGAGGCTGCGCCGGCCGGCTGGTTCAGCCGGCGGAAGGCGGGGCCGCAAACGACAACGACCCGAATGACAAGACGAGGCCGAAATGAGCCAGAACACGACCACCGACTACTCTTTGATCGGCAAGCGCCTGCCCCGGGTGGACAGCGAGATCAAGGTCACCGGCGCGGCCCTCTACGCCGCCGACCTCAAGCTGCCCCGGATGCTGACCGTCAAGGTGCTGAGAAGCCCCTATCCTCACGCCAACATCCTGAATATCGACCTCTCCCGGGCCAAAAAAGTCAAGGGCGTGATCGATATCATCACCGGCGCGGACACCAAGGGGGTCAAGTGGGGCGTCTTCGCCTACACCCGCGATCAGGAGCTTCTGCCGACCAGCCGGGTCCGCTACGTCGGCGACGAGGTGGCCGCCGTGGCCGCGGTCGATAAAGACGCCGCCCTGGAAGCGCTGTCGCTCATCGACGTCGATTACGAAGTCCTGCCGGCCGTCTTCGACCCCCTGGAGGCGATCAAGGACGGTGCGCCTCAGCTCCACGACGAGTATCCAGGCAACATCAACGTGCACGTGCCGATCGACGTCGGCGACGTGGACGCCGCCTTCAAGGACTGCCACCTCATCCGCGAGGACACCTTCACCTCCGAAGAGGAGTCCTACTTCATGGCCGAGCCGCTGGCGGTGGTGGCCAACTGCGAGGGCGGCGACCGCCTGGAGATGTGGTTCCCCAACGCCGCCCCCCACCAGAAGGCCAAAGCGCTTTCCAACGCCCTCGGCCTGCCGCTCAACAAGGTCCACGTCCGCAAGGTGGCCCAGGGCGGCGCCTTCGGCGGCCGGTCCGACGTCTTCCCCGGCGAGTTCATCGCCGCCCTCTTGGCCCTAAGAAACCGGCGGCCGGTGAAACTGGTCTACACCCGGGAGGAGAACAGCATCGCCACCCGCCAGGGCCACTCGATGGTGACCACCATCAAGACCGGCGTGGACCGCGAGGGTCGGGTCCTGGCCAGGGAGATCACCTGCTACATGGACGGCGGGGCCTACTCGTCCACCGGCCCCATCGCCACCTCGGTCCCGTTTCTGTGCATGGAGCAGACCTACAAGCTGCCCAACGTCCGCTACAACGGCTATCGGGTCTACACCAACAAGCCGATCCGGGGCATGATTCGGACTCACGGCCGGGCCTTCGCCGCCGGAATCGACACCCAGCTCGACAGAATCGCCGAAGAACTGGGTAAAGACCCAGTTGAAGTGCGACTGCTAAACGCCCGTGAACCCGGCGAATACACCCCGACCAAGTCCTTGGTCCAATCCTGCGGCCTCAGGGAGTGTATCACCAAGGCCGCCGAAGCGGCCGGGTGGAAGGAAAAATATGGTAAATTGCCCAAGTGGCGTGGCATCGGCCTGGGGACCAACTCGGTCCAGACCGGCTTTCCGCTGGGCATCCGAGGCGGCAGCCAGGCCTTCATCAAGTTCAATGAGGACGGCGGGGTGACCGTCACCTCGGGGGCGGTGGACAACGGCCAGGGCAACGACATGATGCTGGTCACCATCGCCGCCGAGGAGTTGGGCCTGCCCATCGAGGCGGTGGAGCTGATCTCGGCCGACACCCAGGCCACGGCCAACGACCCCGGCGCCTACTCCATGGTCACCACCTTCGCCGCCGGCAACGCCGTCCGCCTGGCCGCCCGGGACGCCAAGCGCCAACTCTTCGAGGTGGCGGCCGACAAGCTCGAAGCCAACATCGACGACCTCGTCGTCAAGGACGGTCAGATCTTCGTCAAGGGCAGCCCGGATCGGGCGCTGCCCGTGGTCAAGGCCGTCCGGCTGGCCCTGATCCAGCACCGGCCGATCATGGGCAAGGGTCACTTCGCGCCCAAGGTCGACCACTCCCGGGAGTGGATCAAAAAGCCGGAGGGACAGCTCTCCGAGACCTTCTCCTTTGGAGCCACGGTGGCCGAGGTCGAGGTCGATCCCGAAACCGGGCGGGTCAAGGTGCTCAACGTGGTCGCCGCCCAGGACTGCGGCTATGCCATCAACCCGATGATCGTCGAGGGCCAGTTCGAGGGCTCGGTGGCCATGGGCGGCCAGGGTGGAATGCTCACCGAGGCCCACCGCTGGCACGACGGCCACCTGCTCAACTCCACCCACTTGGAGTACAAACTGCCTCTGGCCGCGGACATGCCGCCCATCACCGACATCATCGTCGAGACCCTGGACCCTTCCGGACCCTACGGCGCCAAGGAGGCCGGCATGTCCATCGCCATGTCCGCCGCCCAGGCTTACGCCGCGGCCATTTCGAACGCCACCGGCATCTGGTTCAAGGACTACCCGATCACCCCGGAGAAGATCGTCGAGGCGATCAAAAGACGGGAGGCGGGAGAATAGGAAAGAAACCTAAAGAAACCTTGAGTTGCTTTATCTCTTGCAAGGAGACAAGCCATGAAAACCACGGCCATCGATCACATCTGCATCGCGGTCAGGGATCTTGAGGCGGCCAAGAAAGCCTACGAGGAGACGCTGGGCTGGGAGTTGGCCGTGGAATACGAAGCCGAAAGCGAGAAGATTCGGGTGGCCCGCTACTATGTCGGCGAGGTGGCCATGGAACTGATGGAGGACCTGGACGGCACCGGCGAGGTGGCCAAGTTCATCGCCCGCCGGGGCGAGGGCGTCTTTCTGATCTCGTATCGGGTCCCCGATGTGGAGGCCGGGCTCAACGAGTTGCGGTCGAAGGGGATCAAAACCATCGACGATCGGCCCCGTGAGCTGTTCGGCAACCGTTACGCCTTCATCCAACCCCCGTCGAGCCTGGGCGGCGTTCTGACCGAGATTCTGGACGGCGAATTCGACTCGGGCAAGGACCCACAATAAGCTTGACAAATCCGCCGGGCGGGGTAGTTTTTTAACCAAGTCGAACGAGAAAACCGGGGAACAGAGGCAGGGATGATTAGACTGACCAGGGCCGGCGAGTATGCCGTCCGGGCTGTACTCTTTCTGGCCACGCAACCATCGGGAGAGATCATCGATCGAGAGAGCGTCGCCAACGCCCAATCCATCCCGGCCAGCTTTTTGTCCAAGATTCTCCAGAGGTTGACCGCCGCCGGCATCATTCGTTCCTACAAGGGCGCCGCCGGCGGTTTTTGCCTGGCCAAGCCGTCCAACGAAATCTCCCTGCTGGACGTGGTCAAAGCCATCGAGGGTCCGCTGGCCCTCAATCAGTGCCTCATCGACGTCTGCGACTGCGAAAATATAGGCCGCTGCCCGGTCCATCCCATCTGGCGGCAGGTCCAAGCCGACATCGAGGCCACCTTGAGTCGGGTCAACTTCGCCCAACTCTCCAACGGCGGGGCGCCGCACCTAAACCCGCCCCACCCCTTCGACGGAACCTGAGCCCTGACGGGGTTCGCCTTACCTTCGTCGAACCGGTCCTCAAGATATGGTGGATGATAGCGTTTGAGGGGGATACCCGTCCGGGAATCTTTCACGACGCCGAGTGCGCCCTGCAGCGAGGCGAGAACCGAGACGAACCCCTATAAAACCTTCGCCGGGCGGCGCAGTTGGACGTTGTTCTCCGGTCCCTCGATACCCTTTTTGACGATGAGCTCTCGCTCCGGCGAGGCGGCCGGATCCACAGGACGTGACGCCCAGGAAGCGGTTTGAAGGCTGAGCAGGGGTGAGGGCTTCGAGGCGGGTCGGCGGTCAGACCGAAGCGTCCGGCTCCAACTTCTCGGTCAGCACCCGGCGGATGTCGTCGTCCTTGATCGAGGCCAGGACCTGGCTCAACAGGTCATGGCGCTCCTCCTGGTCCGCCTCCAGGGAATCGACCACCTGATTGACCACCGAATGGAGCGTCTCCCGGGACAGATTGATCCGGGGCGAATCCTGACCGCCGTCCTGAACCGGCCAGAACCGATCGACCAGGGCGTGGATCTTGTCCATGTCGTCCAGGAGCTTGTCGCGGACGGCTTCCCGGCTGGCCTTGGCGGCGAAGAGAGCCTGCTCCAGCTCGGCCAGGCTGTCTTCGGTTCGGTTGGCCGCGGCGCTCAGTTCGCTCAGGGCGGTCTCGATTCGCTGGGCCCGCTCGGCCATCGTCTCTCTCAAGGCGTCGAGCTGGCGGACCTTTTCGGCCAGAATGGCCCTGAAGCGGATGACATCGGGCATGGAGTCAGCCGCCTCGCCGTAGCGGGAGGCGTAGGCGGTCAGCATCCCCTCCAGACCGGCCTTGGCCACGGTGGTCGCCTCTATCTCCGCCTCCAGCCGGGTGCAGCCCTCCAACATCTCGGCGACGAAAGATTCGATCTCGACGCTGGTCTCCTCCTGGCTGCGCAGGTCCTCGACCACCGTCTCCACCAAGGCCAAAAGGCGCTCGCCCAATGTCTCCAGATCGGCCGGAGTCATACCCCCTCCCTGAAGTTCGCCTTGATTTTGATTCATAATCAACCACAAGGTCAAGCAAAAAGTGGCCCCAACACGGGCGCACGATCCATTATGTTGTATGAAAAGCGGTTCGACATACAATATATGCCGGTGACACGGCCAAGATGCGGCCGGCGCCTCGAACCGGCCCCGGCGGCGCGACTCAGTGTTCTTTTAGGCCAAAAGTTGGTTGACAACGCCGGGCGCTTAAGCTAAATAAGGCCATTGTTTTTAGGCGCGTAGCTCAGGGGGAGAGCGCTACCCTGACACGGTAGAGGTCATGAGTTCAAATCTCATCGCGCCTACCACAACCAGGTTACGACACGGCCTAGGCCTTGAATGACCAACGGCGGCCTACGGCAAGGGGTGGGGTTCGCCCACCCGTGCTTTTATGGCTGGCGGGCTGGGGGCCGGTTTTTTGGAGGACCTTTCGGGTGGCTGTACGGGTTACATTGCCCGGCGACAAGGTGGTCGAGATCGAGCCAGGCGTCACCGCCGGCCAGATCCTATCGGAGAACAAGGGGAAAAAGCCCGTCGCCGCCAAGCTCAACGGCGAACTGATCGACCTGAGCCGTCCCATCACCGAGGACGGCGAATTGGAGCCGGTCCTGCCGGACAGCGCCGAAGGGCTGACCATCCTTCGCCACTCCACCGCCCACGTCATGGCCGAGGCGGTCAAGGCCCTCTTCCCCGGCGTTCAGGTGACCATCGGCCCGGCCATCGAGACCGGTTTCTACTACGATTTCGACGTCGAAAAACCGTTCACGCCCGAAGATCTGGCCAAGATAGAGGCCAAGATGGCCGAGATCATCAAGGCCGACAAGCCCTTTAGCCGCGAGGAGTGCCCGGCCGGCCAGGCCGTCGAGAGATTCAAGGACCTGAACGAACCCTACAAGGTGGAGTTGATCGAGGACCTGAACCTGGCCGACGATGACAAGGTGTCGATCTACACCCAGGGCGATTTCGTCGATCTTTGCCGCGGGCCGCATCTGCCTTCGACCGGCTGGATCAAGGCCTTCAAGCTTCTAAACGTGGCCGGAGCCTACTGGCGGGGCGACGAAAAGAACAAGATGCTCCAGCGCATCTACGGCACCGCCTTCTTCGATCGAAAGGAGCTCAAGAAGCATCTGGCCCAAATCGAGGAGGCCAAGCGGCGCGACCATCGCAAACTGGGCAAGGAGCTGGACCTGTTCAGCTTCCACGACGAGATCGGTCCGGGCATGGTCGTCTGGCACCCCAACGGCGCCCGGCTTCGGGTGATCCTCGAGGAGAACGAGCGGCGCTGGCACTTGAATCGGGGCTACGAGGTCGTCATCGGGCCACAGTTGATCAAGCAGGAGTTGTGGGAGCTCTCGGGTCACTTCGAGAACTACCGGGAGAACATGTATTTCTGCGATATCGACGGCGCCAGGTACGGCGTCAAGCCGATGAACTGCCTGGCCCACATGCTCATCTACAAGTCCAAGAAACGCTCCTATCGCGACCTGCCCCAGCGCTACTTCGAGCTGGGCGTAGTCCACCGCCACGAGAAGTCCGGCGTGCTCCACGGCCTGCCCAGGGTCCGCCAGTTCACCCAAGACGATGCCCATATCCTTTGCACCCCCGAGCAGGTCAACGACGAGATCAAGGCCATCATCGACCTGGAGGCGGACATGATGGCCGTCTTCGGCTTCGACTACACCCTGGAGCTCTCCACCCGGCCGGAGAAGAGCATCGGCTCGGACGAGGACTGGGAGACGGCCACCAACGCCTTGGAGCAGGCGCTCAAGGACAAGGGCCTCGATTACAAGATCAACGAGGGCGACGGCGCATTCTACGGCCCCAAGATCGACCTCCACCTGACCGACGCCCTGGGGCGGGGCTGGCAGACCGGCACCATCCAGTGCGACTTCACCTTGCCTGAACGGTTCGATCTGACTTATATTGGTCCTGACGGGCAGGAGCACCGCCCGGTCATGCTTCACCGGACCATCCTCGGTTCGCTGGAGAGGTTCATTGGCATCTTGATCGAGCATTACGCCGGCAAGTTCCCGGTCTGGCTGGCGCCCAGGCAGGCGGTGGTCCTCTCGGTCACCGACCGGACGGCCGACTACTGCCGGGAGGTCCACCAGGCGTTGATTCAGGGCGGCGTCCGGGCCGGACTGGATATTCGAAACGAGAAGCTGGGCTACAAGATCCGTGAGGCCCAGCTTCAGAAGATACCGTACATGCTTGTCGTCGGCGACCGGGAGGTCGAATCTTCGACGGTGGCCGTGCGGACTCGGGACCGGGAAGACCTGGGGCCGATGGCTCTCGAAGCCTTCATCGAGCGGGTCCAGGAGGAATCCCGGGTGGATCTGTAGTTCGAGTCGAGGTTAAACATTCAGACTAAGGAGGTGTCGGCATAGCCTCTCGCACAACCGCAGTGAACGAGCGTATCAGGGCGCGGACCGTCCGGCTGATCTCGGCCGACGGCGAGCAACTGGGCATCATGCCCACCGAGGAGGCCTTGGAAATCGCCCGTGATCAGAATCTCGACCTGGTCGAGGTCTCACCCGGCTCGGACCCCCCGGTCTGCCGGATCATGGATTACGGGCGGTACAAATACGCCCAGGCCAAGAAGCAGCAAGAGGCCCGCCAGAAAGCGGTCAGGACGCAGCTCAAGGAGGTCAAGATTCGGCCCAAGACCGAAGAGCACGACCTCAACGTCAAGCTGAAACGGGCCAGAAAATTCTTGGAGCAGGGCAATCGGCTCAAGCTGTCGATGATGTTCAGAGGCAGGGAGTTGGCCTACACCGACCGGGGGCGGGAGAGCCTGCTCTGGTTTGCCGAGCAGCTCAAGGATCTGGGCCAGATCGAGAGCATCCCCCGGATGGAGGGCCGCCACCTCTCGTTGCTGATGTCGCCGAAACCGAACAAATAACAAGCGCTCCCTCCCACCCGGCCGGCGAGCCGCGGTGAGGGAAGAACCAAAGAGGAGTCAATCGCATGCCGAAAATGAAGACCAACCGTGGTGCGGCCAAGCGCTTCCGGTTGACCGCCAAGGGCAAGGTCAAGTCCAAGCGCAGCAACCACGGCCACATTCTCACCAAAAAGACGACCAAGCGTAAACGCAACCTGCGAAAGGCGACCTTCATCGCCCGGGCCGACATGAAGTCGATTCGTCGGCTGCTGCCGAACGGTTGAGGGAGAGGGAGGTAAGCCATGAGCAGAGTCAAAGGCGCTTCGGCCAAGGGCCGGAGGATCAAGAAGGCCAGGAAGGCGGCCAAGGGCTTCTGGGGCTCCCGTAAGAACCTGAGCCGGGTCACCCAGGAGTCGGTCGATCGGGCCCGCCAGTTCGCCTACCGCGACCGCCGTCAACGGAAACGCCAGATGCGGCGGCTGTGGATCACCCGGATCAACGCCGCGGCGCGCCAAAACGGCCTCACCTACTCCCGGATGGTGGCCGGCCTCAAAGCGGCCCAAATCGACATCGACCGCAAGGTTCTGGCCGATCTGGCCGTGACCGACCCCCGGGGCTTCGCCAGCCTGGTCGAGGCGGCCAAGCAAGCCCTGGAGGCCTAGACGAGCCGATGATCGACCAGTTGGAGGCGGTCCTCAAGGCTGGAGTCGAGGAGACGGGCCGGTGCGGCTCGAGCGAGGAACTCGACGGGGTCCGGGTCCGGTTTCTGGGGCGCAAGGGCGAGCTGACCAAGCTGCTTAGGGCCACCGGAACGCTGCCGCCGGAGGAGCGCCCGGCCTTCGGCCGGGCGGCCAATGAAGCCCGCCGGAAGCTGGAGGCGGCCCTCGAAGCCAGGAAGGCCGAGCTGGCGGCGGGGCGCTCGACGGACGTCGGCCGCTTGGACGTCACCCTGCCCGGCCGGCGAGGACACCGGGGCTCGCTCCACCCCGTCTACGAGACCTTGGACGAAGTGGCGACCATCTTCGCCCGGCTGGGCTTCGAGATCCGCACCGGTCCCGAGGCCGAGACCGACTACTACAACTTCGAGGCGCTCAACTTCCCCAAGCACCACCCGGCCCGGGACATGCAGGACACCTTCTTCCTGTCGGAAGACACGCTGCTGAGGACCCACACCTCGCCGGTCCAGATCCGAACCATGGAGACCAAGCGCCCGCCGGTCAGGATGGTCTGCCTGGGCAAGACCTTCCGCCGCGACTCGGACGCCACCCACTCGCCGATGTTCCACCAGTGCGAGGGGCTGTTGGTCGATCGGGGCGTCACCTTCGCCCACATGAAGGGCGTCCTGGAGTTCTTCGTCCAGGAGATGTTCGGCGACGAGGTGCCGGTCCGCTTCCGACCGTCCTTCTTCCCCTTCACCGAGCCCTCGGCCGAGGTCGATATCGGCTGCGTGATGTGCCGGGGCGAGGGCTGCCGGGTCTGCTCCGGAACCGGCTGGCTGGAGATTCTGGGCTGCGGCATGGTCGATCCGGCCGTGTTCGCCTTTGTCGATTACGACCCCGAGGAGTACACCGGCTTCGCCTGGGGAATGGGCCTGGAGCGGGTGTGCATGCTCAAGCGCGGCATCGGCGATCTGCGCCTCTTCTTCGAAAACGACATCCGTTTTTTGGGCCAGTTTTAGACCAGGGGGCTTAATTGCGTTGCTCGGCGAGCTGGCTTAGCGAATACGTCAATCTGACCGTTTCTGCCCAGGAGTTGGCCGACCGGCTGTCCCTGGTCGGCATTGAGACGGTGGCCGAGCCGCGCTTCGAGGAAAGACCTCAGGGCGTGGTGGCCGGTAAAATCATCGGCGTCGAGCCCCACCCTCGCGCCGACCGGCTCTCGGTGTGTCTCGTGGACGCCGGCGGAAAAGAGCTGACCGTGGTCTGCGGCGCACCCAACGTCCGGCCCGGTCTGGTTTCGGCCCTGGCCCTGCCCGGCGCGATCCTGAAGAACGGCCTCAAGATCAAGAAGGCCGCCCTTCGCGGCGTCGAGTCCCACGGCATGCTCCTGGCGGAAGACGAGTTGGGACTCTCCGAGGACCACACCGGGATCATGGAGCTGGACGAGAACGTCGCGCCGGGCACGCCCCTGGAAGAGATCATCGACTTCGACGACTGGATCCTGGAGGCCGACCTGACCCCCAACCGCATCGATTGCGCCTCGGTGGTCGGCCTGGCCAGGGAGGCGGCGGCCATTCTGGGCCAAAAGATGTCCATCCCGCCCCTCGGCTACAGCCAGTCGGGCCGGCCGATCACCGAGCTGGCCGAGGTGGTCATCCACGATCCGGACCTCTGTCCCCGCTACGCGGCCAGCCTGGTCTCGGGGTTGAGCGTCGGGCGCTCGCCGTGGTGGATCAGGGAGAGGCTCATCTCCGGCGGGGTGAGGCCGATCAACAACCTGGTCGACGTGACCAACTACATCCTCCTGGAGATGAACCAACCGCTCCACGCCTTCGACTTCGACCGGCTGGCCGGCGGCCGCATCGAGGTCCGCCGGGCCGCGGCCGGGGAGAGGTTCGTCACCCTGGACGGCCAGGAGCGAGTTTTAAACGAAGACATGCTCATGATCTGCGACGCCGAGCGGCCGGTGGCCGTGGCCGGCGTCATGGGCGGGCTCAACTCCGAGGTCGAGGACGACACCACTCGGGTGCTGCTGGAGGCGGCCTACTTCGAGCCGACCTCGATCCGCCGCACCTCGACCCAACTGGGCCTGGCCACCGAGGCCTCGTACCGCTTCGAGCGAGGCATCGACCCGGTCAACGTCACGGCGGCCCTCGAGCGGGCCACGGCCCTGCTGGCCCGGTTGGGCGGCGGTCGGATTCACCCCGGCCTGATCGACGAACACCCGGCCCCGATCACCCCGCCCACCCTGACCCTCAGAGTCGAGCGCTGCAACGATGTCTTGGGCTCCGACCTCGACGGGCGGGAAATGGCCCGGCTGCTGAACTCGATCGAGGTCAAGGCCGAGCTCGATGAGGACGGGCGGACGCTCACCGTCCGGGCGCCGTCGTGGCGGCAGGACCTGACCAGGGAGATCGACCTGGTCGAGGAGGTGGCCAGGCTGCACGGCTTCGAGAACATACCGGCCGCCTTCCCGCCGATGACCGAGGCGGCGGCGGCCACGCCGCCCTTGGAGGCGCTCAGGATAAAAATCTCCCCCGCCCTGGCCGCGGCCGGGCTCCACCAGGTGGTGACCTACTCCTTCATCCCGGCCGAGACGGCCAAGCTGATGGGCTGGAGCGAGGACGACCCGCGCTACGACCACGTGGCGATGCTCAACCCCATCACCGAGGACCAGTCGGTGCTTCGCACCAGCCTCCTCTACGGTCTGATCACCACCCTTGAGACCAACCTCCGCCACCGGACCGAAGCGGTCCGCCTCTTCGAGTGGGGCGTCGTCTTCTTCCCCCAAAAGACGGGCGAACTGCCCCGGGAGGAGTGCCGCCTGGCCGGGTTGATCGCCGGTCTCAGGGAGCCGGTCGGCTGGACCGGCACCGGCCAAAAGGTCGATCTGTGGGACGTCAAGGGCTTGGTCGAGTATGTCATCAGAATCCTGGGGCCCCACGAGTTGGTCTTCGAGCCGACCACCGCGCCCGAGTATCTCGACGGCACGGCGGCCCGGGTCCTGGCCGGCGGGCTCGACCTCGGCCGGCTGGGCCGCCTCGACCCGGAACTCCTTCGAGCCTTCGACGTCAAGGAGCCGGCCTTCGCCTTCGACCTCGACGCCGAGGCGCTGAACCGGCTGGCCGAATTGCCCCGGCCGACCTTCAGGCCGCTGCCTCGCTACCCGTCCATCACCCGCGATCTGGCCCTGGTGGTCGATAAATCCATCGCCGCCGGGTCGATAATCGGCTGGGCCAAAGAGGTGGACGACCCCTTGATCAAAGAGACGATCATCTTCGACGTCTACGAGGGCAAGCCGCTTGAGGACAGTCAAAAATCGATCGGGTTGAGGGTCCGTTATCTCTCCGACGAGAAGACCCTGACCGAGGAGGAGATCGCCCCTCTCCACCACAAGCTGACTCAACATCTGTTGAAACGAACCGGCGGAAAGTTAAGGACATGACCAAAACCAAAATCATCGAACTGTTGAAGGACGAACTGGGCCTGCCGCGCCGCCAGATCGAATCGGTGGTCTCCGGCGTATTCGGCGAAATCAAGGCGGCCCTGGTCAAAGGCGAGACGGTCAAGATCTCCGGCTTCGGCCGCTTCGAGATCAAGACCCGAGCCGCCCGGCGCGGCCGCGATCCGGTCACCGGCGAAATCCGGACCCTGCCTCCCAGACCTCACTTGAGTTTCAGGCCGTCGAAGCTTTTGAAGGAGCGGGTGAATCAAGGTTAGCCCGGCTCCGATTCCGCCGCCGGCCAGCCGGTCGGGAGGAGGCCGCCGGCGGGAAAGACGGCCAACCGGCGATCGGCGCGAAGGGGGCGCCGGGGCTTTGGTTTGCGCCCGGCCGGCCGGGTTGGTAGGATGAATCGACCGCGAGGCGTCGCGGCCGAGCCGAGGCGCCGGCTGGGTCCAGGCCGGCGGAACGGTCACGGTATTGTCCGAACGACAACCGCCTGGGTCGGCGGTTTCGAGCGGCGACTCGATTTTCCAGGACAATTTCGCTCGCCGGCTATTTCTGCGGCGCCGGCTCGGGCAAGCGGGGGCTTTTCGGCAGCCTGGTCAGGGCTGGCGGCGGGGGACCGATCGTCTGCCTCACCGACCGGATCGAAAGAGATTTCCATCTGCCCGGCCGGTTCCGACGGGAAGACATGGTATCATCTTTGTCGGGCGGACCCAATCCAGATCGGGCCGAGGAATCGACTCTAGACCGGGGGACGACTTGGCGGCAGTCTCCATCATCGCTCCGACTTTCAACGAAGAACAGACCATCGGCCGGCTGGTCGAAGCTCTCAAGAAGCTAGATCTGGACAAGGAGATCATCGTCATCGACGACGGCTCCACCGACCGGACGCCGGAGATTCTGGCTGGAATCGACGGCGTCAGGGTCGTCACCCACCCCTACAACAAGGGCAACGGCGCGGCGGTCAAGACCGGCATCCGGGAGGCCAAGAACGACTGGCTGGTAATCATCGACGGCGACGGCCAGCATGACCCGGCCGACATTCCCCGGCTGGTGGCCCAGCTCGACCGATACGACCTGGTCGTCGGCGCCCGCGCCCCGGAGACCGAAGCCGGCCGGCTCAGAAAGGCGGGCAATCGGCTCCTGGCCAAGCTGGGCAGTCTGTTGACCGGCTTCCCCATCGAGGACATGACCTGCGGCCTGAGAGCCTTCAAGCGACGCTCGGCGCTCAAATTCTTGAGCCTCTACCCCGACGGTTTCTCCTTCCCCACCACCTCGACGATGTGTTTCCTGGTCACCGGACTCAACGTCACGTACGTCCCCATCCGGGCGGCCAGGCGGGTCGCCGGATCGAAAAGCAAGATCAATTTCTGGCGGGACGGGATAAGATTCGCCGTCATGATCTTTCGGGTGGTGATGTTCAATCCGCTCAAGGTCTTCCTGCCCCTCGGCGCTTTCTTCCTCTTGGCCGGCCTGGCCTGGAGCGTCAAAACGATCTACTTCCAAGCGTCCATTTCGGCCGGCGGGCTGCTGCTGATGCTCTTCGGCTTCAACTTCGTCTTCTTCGGCTTCGTGCTCGACCAGGTGGTCGGTCTCCGCAAGGATCTGATCCACCGCGACGATCTCGACTGAACATGTGCGGCATCGCAGGCGTCTACAACTTCGGCTCGTCAAGGCCGGTCGGCCGGCGCGAGCTGGAAGAGATGAACTCGACCATGCGCCACCGGGGACCGGACGACGGCGGCTGTCACCTGGACGGCGAGTTGGGCCTGGCCATGCGCCGGCTGGCCATCATCGACGTCGCCGGCGGTCGCCAGCCCCTCCACAACGAGGACGAGTCGGTCTGGGCGGTCGTAAACGGCGAGATCTACAATTTCCCCCAACTGCGGGCCGAACTCGAGGGCAAGGGCCATGTTTTCTACACCCGCTCCGACGCCGAGGTCCTGGTCCACCTCTACGAAGAGCACGGCCAAGACCTGGCCGAGCGGCTGGAGGGCATGTTCGCCTTCGCCGTCTGGGACGCCAAAGAGAGGCGGCTCGTTCTCGGCCGGGACCATCTGGGCATAAAGCCCCTCGTCTACCATCTAAGCGCCGGCCGAATCGTCTTCGCCTCCGAGATAAAGACGATCCACCGCCTCGCCCCCAAGAGCGAGCTGGACCTGGAGGCGCTGTCCAACTATCTGTCTTTTCTTTACATTCCCTCACCGAACACCATCTACTCCGATATCAAACGGCTCCTGCCGGGTCACTGTATGATCGTCGATCGAGGCGGAGTGAAGATCAAGCGGTACTGGCGGCTGACCTTCGATATCGACCCGAACCGAAGCGAGGCCGAAACCTTGGACCGGCTGGAGGAACTGCTCAAGGAGACGGTCCAGAGCCACCTGATGAGCGACGTCCCCTTGGGCGCTTTTCTGTCCAGCGGGCTGGATTCATCGCTGGTCGTCTCTTTCATGAGCGAGCTCGTAAGCGAGCCGGTCAAGACCTTCACCGTCGGTTTTCCGGAAAGGTCCTTCGACGAAAGACCCGAGGCCGGAATGATCGCCCGCGCCCTCAAGACCGACCACACCGACCTGGTCATGCGACCCGAGCCGGAGGTGATGATCCGGACGCTGCTGGAGTACTTCGACGAGCCCTTCGCCGATTACGGGGCCATCCCGCTCTACTACGTCTCCGAACTGGCCCGGCGGGGGGTGACGGTGGCGCTCACCGGCGACGGCGGCGACGAGTTCTTCGGCGGCTACCAGACCTATTTCGCGCCCACGATAAGAGACCTCTACGCCAAGGTGCCGGCCGGAATGCGCCGCAAGGTCATCGACCGGCTGGTCGCCGCCCTGCCGACCTCCTTTTCGCGCGTCTCCTTCGACTTCATGGCCAAGCGGTTCGTCTCCGGCGTCGATCTACCGTACCTGGAGGGTCACTTCCACTGGAAGGCCGTCTTCGACGCCGACGAGAAGACGACCCTGTTCCGGGGCGGCCTGGCCGGTGGACCGCCGGCCGACGTGTCGCTCGAACGCTACCGGGAACTCTTCGCCTCGGCCTCGGAGGCCGATCTCAAAAACCGGCTGATGTATGTCGACGCCAACCACTTCTTGACCGACTGCCATCTGACCAAGGCCGACCGGATGAGCATGGCCCACGGCCTGGAAGTGCGGGTGCCGCTGTGCGACCGGCGGGTGGCCGAGTTCGCGGCCACCATCCCCGGCGAGATGAAGGTCCGGACGCTGGCCACCAAGCGGCTGTTCCGCAAGCTGGCCAAGCGCCGCCTGCCGCCCCAGATCGGCTCGCTTCGCAAAAAGGGCTTCTCGCCGCCGGTGGCCCTGTGGCTGAAAAACGAACTGGCCGACTTCACCCGACAGGTGCTCTCAGAGGAAAACCTCCGTCAAATCGGCATGTTCGACTCGGCCTACGTTCAGGGATTGATCGACGAGCACCAGGCCCAGAGGCGCGACAACAACCGCAAGCTGTGGGCGCTTCTGGTCTTCGTGGTCTGGTGGCACGAGTTTTACCGGCGCCGGGAATAGCTTCTCAGCGCCCCTGCCGCACCCGGATCTGGGCGATCTGCCACAAGGCTTCCAGGGCGATCTTCGGACTCATCTTGGACTGGCCGACGGCGCGGTCGGTGAAGACGATTGGAACCTCGACGATCGAGAACCCGGCCCGGTTGACCAGGTTCTTGACCTCGATCAAGAAGCCGTAGCCGTTGGTCCTGACGCCGTCGATATCGATGGTTTCCGGCACCCGGCGGCGGTAGAGGTTGAAGCCGGCCGTGGGGTCCTTGACCTTGAGGCCCAGCATCAGCCGGGCGTAGACGCCGCCGCCCCTGCTGAGCAATCGGCGACCGAGCCCCCAGTTGACCGTGCCGCCGCCGGGGACGTAACGGGAGCCAATGGCCATGTCCGCGCCGGCCTCCACCGCCGCCAGCAGGCGGGGGAGATCGTTGGGATCGTGGGAGAAATCACCGTCCATGGTGGCGATGAATTCGACGTGGTCGAGCTTCAGAGCGGCGGCGAAACCGGCCTTGTAGGCCGGCCCGAGCCCTTCCTTTTGGGGGCGATGGAGAACAATCACCCGTTCGTCCTCGGCGGCCAACCGGTCGGCCAAGCGGCCGGTGCCGTCGGGAGAGTTGTCGTCGATGACCATCACCCAGAAGCGCGGCCCTTGGGACAGGATGGCCTTGACCATGGCTTCGACGTTGCCGGCTTCGTTGTAGGTGGGCAGGAGCACCAAACAGTCCACGCCAAAACCTCCGCCGCCTCTCGACGGCCGCCGGGGCCGGCCGAGACCGCTCACCGCCGTTGACCGGCGGCGAGGGCCAGGATAACACAACCGGGATTTTTGTACAGACTCCAGCCCCAAAAACAAGCGGCGGAAGGGCTGAAATCGCTTGTTCCGCCGAGGGGGCGAATGTTAATCTGGCGGCCGTCGATTCTTGAGACGCGAACCCGGTATCGGAAGCGAAACGATCAGCTTATGAGGGAACCAAGCCAATCCAAGCCGCAGCCCTCGGGCCGGCTCCTTTCTCGATGGGCAACGCTCGCCTCCACAGCGGCGAGGGCCGTTTTCTCCACCCCGCTCAAGCGACGCTGGCTCTTCGCCCTCGGCCTTGCAGCCTGCGCCCTGCCTTTCGCCTGGCACATGATCTCCATGTACGATCAGTTCTACTTCCGGGGGCGCAACATAATCGACGCCGGTTTCATCGCCGCCATGATGTGGCGAAACGACTGGCTGGTCAGCGGACCGACGGCCGTCCAGACCATCTCGTTCTACAACACCCACTTCACCCCACTCTTCGGCCTGTTGTCGAGTCTGAGCTACCTCGTCC
The DNA here is from genome assembly GCA_964634465.1 of uncultured Thermodesulfobacteriota bacterium. GTDB lineage: Bacteria > Desulfobacterota > Desulfarculia > CAZWLY01. Next base: position 164,516 of record CAZWLY010000005.1, read on the forward strand.
CGGTCAACATGGTCACCTGGTTCGCTCTGTTCATGGCCGTGAGTTACTCGGCCATCACCGCCGGGGCCTACTATCTGCTGGTCAAGGTCTATAGGCTGCGCTCTTTTATCGGCGCCGCCTTCGCCGCCGCCTTCGGCGTCTTTCTGGCCTTCAACGGCGTCGCCCGGGCGACCATCGCCTATCCCCACTACGAGCACGCCATCCCGATCTTGATGTTCCTGTTCCTGATCTTCGCCGTTCAGAGGCGGTTCCTGGTCGCCTCCATCTTTTTCGTCCTCTGCCTGATGGTTCGCGAAGACGCCGGTTTTCATATGACGGCCGTCCTGGGGCTGCTGGCGGTCGTGAACTTCGTTCGCCGCCTCGGCTGGCGGGAGCAGAAACACTGGCTCATCTTCGGCGCGGCGGCCTTGGCCTACAGCGTGCTTTCTCTCATCATCGTCAAGGCCTACTTTCCCGGCGACCCGGCCCTGCACCGGGTCTACCTGGGCGACCCGCCCTTCGCCCACCTGACCGCCGAGCTGATCAAAGAACGGCTGGGGATATTCTTCGAGCAGCGGGTCTACGTCTGGCTGCCGGCCCTCGTCGTGCTGGCCTGGTCCATCGCCTGGCGCGACCCGTACCCGGCCTTGGGCTTCTTGGCCTACCTCCCCTGGCTGACGCTTCACCTGACCGCAGTAAACGACACCGCCGGCCGACTTTGGGCTTACTACGCCTTTCCGTTCATGATGGCGGTCATGTGGCCGATGATCGCCCCGGTCGTCGCCTCCGGCCCTGAAATGACCGTCGAGCGGCGGAGACGGGTCCTGCCCTGGCTGACGCTGCTGTTGGCGGCGTCGATGGTCACCTTCGGCCACACCACCGTGGAGTTGCGCCAGGGCTGGAGCGACATCGCGGTTCAGAGCTGGATCAGGACCGCCCGGGCCGTGGAAGCCTTCAAAAAGGACCGGGGCAGGTTGTCCCGGCTGGGGGTCGATCCCGACTTCGCCTCCCTGGCCCCCAACTCACTCACCCCCCACAACTGGATGGACAAGTGGCTGGATGATCAAAGAATCCAAACGGCCATCTATTTCCGGAACGGGTTTTACAACCGGCCCCTCGTAAAGCGGATCATCGCCCAGGCGTTGTACCGGGGTTACCTGGTGGACAAGACCAACCTGGCCCTGGCCAGCAACTGGCGGATGGAGACGCTGCCCCATCTCGGGCCAATGCTCAAGCCGGCCAATATCTTCCTCAACTTGTGTTGGCCCCGGATTCTCATCGAACAGGGGGTCGGTTACGCTTTCACCCGACCCGGCCTGACCCAGGAGATGGTCGCCTGGCTGGACCGCCTGGAGCTCCCGGTCGGCCGAATCGCCTTCCTCCTGGCCATGGGAGTCAAAAACGTGGCCGACGAGACCAAGCCGGTCATCACCCTGGAGCTCGCCAGCGAGGGCCGGGTCGTAGTCCGCCGGGATTTCTTTGCCGCCGATTTGAGCCGGCGCGGCCGTTTCGACTGGGTCGAGATGGAGTATGAGGTGGACAAGGCCGGCTCGAAGCGCCAGTATATATTCAAGATCATCCACTACGCCAACGCCGAGTTGACCTTCGAGGACCTTAGGATATTCAAGCGCTAACAGGCCATCGTCCCTTCGTCCCGGCGGGGCGATGTAAAACACAGGGCCGAGTGGGGACAACAGCCAGTGGCGGGAACGGCGACCGAAAAAGACGAGCGGCGTCGCCGAATGATCCGGTCTCGATGGGGTGTCGGGTTGCTGGTGCTGACGGTCCTGATCGTCATGGCCGACTTCAGTTGGCGAAAGAGCGAGCTGTGGACCAACCTGGGCGCGGCCGACCTGGCCGGTGAGGCGGAGAGGCGCCTCGACGGGCTCAAGGAGTACCTGCCTTCCCGGGGCGAGGTCGGCTATCTGACCGACTGCGAACCGGGCGGCGAACTCTTCGGCCGATTCATCGTCACCCAGTACGTCATCGCGCCGGCAATCCTGGTCGAAGGCGCCGGACCAGACCTCGTCATCGGCGATTTCAAGGGCCGAGTGGACGTGGCGGCTCTCTGCCGGGCCAACGGTCTCGAACTGGTCCGGGATTTCGGCGGCGGGGTGATGCTCTTTCGGAGAGTGAAGTGACGGCTTTGGTCTGGCTGCCGGCCCTGGGCGCGCCGCTGTTGCTCGGCTTCTTCCTGGTTTCCAGCCTGACCGGCGGGGGAGTGCTGCTCCGGGCCAGCCTGGGCGCGGCGGCCGGCCTGGGCCTGACCGGCTGGCTGATGGTCCTTTTCCTGGTCCTCGGCGGCGGAGGCGGATTCGGTTTCGCTTGGCTGGAATTGGCGTTGCTGGCCGGTTTGGCGTGGCTGCGCTTCACGACCGGGAGGGAAGCAGACCGCTTCCCGGAGCCGGGCCCCTGGACCAGACAAGACGCCCTCCTATGCCTGATCCTGGTCGTGACGGCGGCGGCGGGCGCGTATCTTTTCGTGCTCTTCACCTTGGACAAGCCCCACGGCGACTTCGACGCCTGGTGGCACTGGAACGCCAGGGCCCGCTTCATCTTTCGCGGCGGCGGGCATTGGACCGACTACTTCTCCACCTTCGACAAGTACTACTACATCCGCGACTACCCGATGATGCTGCCGGCGCTCGTGGCCAGGCTGTGGCGCTGGCTCGGCTCGGAAACCCTTCTCGGGCCTAGCCTCATCGCCTTTTTGTTCACCGCCGCCGCGGCCACGCTGCTCTACTCCGGCGTGGCCGCCTTCCGGGGCCGGAGCCAGGCCCTACTGGCGGTCATCCTGTTGACCGGGGTGCCCAATTTCGCCAAGATCGGCTCCTACCAGATCGGGGACATGCCCTTGAGCCTCTTCATCCTCTCCTCTCTGGTCGCACTCCGCCTCATCGACCGCCGGGAGGCCGCTCCCCGCCGCCTGGCCGCCCTGGCCGGGATCATGACCGGTTTGACCTGCTGGGCCAAAAACGAGGGTCTCGTCTTTCTGTTCGCCGTGATCCTGGCCCGGGCGGTCGTCTTGGCCGGCCGGAGGCGATGGCGCTCGCTCGTCGATGAGGCGCTGTTCTTCTCCCTGGGTCTGGCCCCCGTCCTGGCCGCGTTGATCTACTTCAAGCTGACCTACGCCTGGGCCAACGTCCATCTGGTCGGCCTCTCTCCGGCCGATATCCTGACCAGGCTGACCGACCTCGGCCGGCACTGGATAGTCATCGGCCACCTGGCCCAAGTCCTGACCCCGCTCCTCGTCCTGGCCGTCTATCTGGCCCTGCTCGGCCCCAGGCCCGGCGCCTGGCGACGGCCGGGAATCATGACCGGCTGGCTGGCCTTGCTGTTCACCCTGGCCGGCTACTACGCCGTCTATCTGATCCAGGATCCGGACTGGCTGGAGTTCCGTCTGATCAACTCCAAGGAGCGGCTGATGATGCACCTGTGGCCGGCCACCCTCTTCATCTACTTCCAGATCGTGAACGAGCCGGTGTTGGGTCTCTCCGCCGAGCCCGAACCGGCCTAAAGCCCTTGCCGGATCGTTCGGGACGGTGTTAAGCTCTGGCCCGACGGCGGCCGTGGGCCGGATTGGCTTGGAAGCGAGGTCGGCTTGATCGAGCGAGAACGGGAAGCCGGAGCCGATACCCCGGAGGCGCGGGAGAAGCATCCCCTGCTGGCCGGGGAGTTGTGGTTTATCGTCCTGGCCGGGCTGGCGGTGCGCATCCTCGTCGCCTGGTTGACTGCCGTCGTCAATCCCGACGGCACGCTCTACATCCACCAGGCCCGGGCCGTCTACTACGGGCTGTGGGATCAGCTCACCAGTTGCGATTACGGCATAGTCCACGTCTCCAACTACCCCTTTCTCATCGCCGGGGCCTATGCCCTCATCGGCGACTGGGTGGCGGCGGCCAAGTCGATCTCCATCCTTTTCGGCGCCTTGACCATCGTCCCCATCTACCTCCTGGCCCGAAGATTCTTTGACCGGCGGATAAGCTGGCTGACTGCACTCAGCTATGCCTTGATCCCGGAGTTGGCCTTCTCCAGCGCCCAAGTGCTCAGGGATCCCATCTTCTGGTTTTTCCTGAGTCTGGGGCTGTACTTCTTCATCCTGGCCCTGGAGCGGGAGGACGGCCGGGGAGCCGGGCCGTACCTGGCGCTGGCCGCCCTGGCCTTTCTCGTCGCCGCGTGGGCCCGAATCGAGGCCGTGCTCTTCATCGGCCTCTCGGCCGGCTTCCTCCTCCTGCCGGGCCAGCCGGGCAAACTCCGCTCCCTGATCTCGTTCGTCGGCCCCCTCGCCCTGACAGCGGCGGCGGCGCTGGCCTGGCTGTCCCTGACCGATCATTCCGCCGGCCCGGTGATCCCCCAAGATGGGATGACCATCCTCACCCAACCGCTGAGCAGACTCCTGGAACTGCGCCAAACGCTTTTCGATCTCCGCTACAATCCGCCGGCCGGCCTGACGCCCGACTTCCTGACCTGGGCCGGCGACACCATCTGGCTCATCGCCCTGGCCGCCGTGGTCCACACCACCATGGAGACCTTCTTCTACCCCTTCTTCGGGCTGGCCCTCATCGGCTTGATCGGTCTCGGCTTCAAACTGAAGACCGACCGCCGGGTCCTCTACTTAAGCCTTCTGGCCGGCCTGTCGCTCATCGCTCTCTACATCGGCGTCATCGCCACCTGGTTCACCATCAGGCGCTACTGGGTGCTGGTCATCCTGGCTTCGTTCGTCTTCCTGGGTTTCGGCCTGGAAAACGCTCTGGCCTATCTCGGCAGCCGATTCAGGATCGCCGGCAAGACCGCCGCCGCCATCGCCTGCGCGGCGATCGTCCTGGTGTCGCTGCCCAAAAGCCTAGTTCCCCACGAGACGGACAAGGCGGTCTACAAGGACATCGGGCTGACCGTCGCCCGAATGGAAGGGAGCGGCAGAGCGATCAGCATCGTGGCCACCGGCCCATCCTCCGCCCTGTCCTGGGCCATCTTCTACGCCAACCTCGACTACAGGGGCGCGCCCTGCCCTCGGCCGGACGAGGCCGTCCTGGCTTCCTTTAGGGGAAAGAACGGGAGCGAGCTGGTGGGCAAGCTCAAGGCCGGCGAGGTCGATTACTTCCTGTGGCTGGAGCGACAGTGGCCGGCCGCGGCGGCCTTTCTGGCCGAGGGCGATCCCCCAGCCGGGCTGACCGAAGTCGGCCGCTGGAGCCACCCCGACAACCTGCGGATGATCCTGTTCAGGGTCGAGTAGGCGGCCGATACGATGGCGGACCGTTTCCTGGCCTCGGTGCTCATCCCCTGTCTCGACCGATCCGAGGGTCTGGCCGGATGTCTGGACAGCCTGTTCGATCCAACCCTGGCTGGCCGGATCGAATGGCTGATCCTCCTCGGCCGGGAAAGCGGCTCGGCCCGCCGAACGGTCGATGAATTCCGGAAACGAATCCCCAACCTGGAGGCGGCGGACTGCCCCTACCCCAGCCGCGCCCAGGCCCTCAATTTGGGATTGAGCCTGGCCCGGGGGCATTACATCGTCCCGGTCGACCCCGAGGCGAGCTACCCGCCCGGCTATCTTGCGGCGATGATCGACCGCCTGGCCGAAACCGGCGCCCAGGGCGTGGCCGGCCGAATGACCTTTGCCGGAGCCGATCGCTTCGGCCGGGCCGCGGCCAGGGCGATGACCCTGACCCGACCGGTCCTTTTCGGCCGCGGCGGGCCGGACCGTGGTCTGGTTTCGGCCTATCCCAAGACCGTCTTCACCACTCTCGGCCCGTTCGACCCCGAGGTCTCGCCCGATGAGCAGGCCGAATTCGAGCTGCGGATCAGGCGCTCCGGAGGACGGGTGTATGAAACCGGCTCTCTGGCCGCCGTCAGGCGGCTCAGCCTCGATCCCGCCCGGTTGATCCGGCTGAGCTACCGTTTCGGCCAGGGCCGGGCCCTGACCGCCTTCAAACACGGCCGCCTGCCCCGAGCCGGGCAGAGATTGCCCGTCGCCGTCCTGACCGGACTGGTCTTGAGCCTGATCCTGACACCGGCCCAGCCCTGGCTGCTTGCGACCTGGGCCGTCTACCTGGCCGCCGCTCTCCTGACCGGCTTGGCCAACGCCAAGGACGGGCCGGAGGGGCCGGTCGGCGCCGTCGAGTTGGCCCTGGCCCTGGTGATCGTCCAACTGGGCTGGGCGGTCGGCTTCGTCAGCCGGGCGCTGGGCAGGCGGCCGAAGTGGTGGTCGCCGCCCACCGACCGACCCTTCGGCTGAGACCGCCACGGTCTCGAACGAGAGCGGGCAACCGCCGCCGGAGGCTTTCGGCCAGAGGAAACCGGAGGCTGATTTTCCGCGCTTGAATGGGGTAGAATCAGAATATGAGCGACAAGAACCACGACCAAAACCGCGAGTTGCACAACCTGGCCCAACGGGCGACCTTCAACGAGACGGTGGAATTTTTCGACCAACCGCTGCCCCACGAGATCGTCGGTCGGCTCAAGGAGATCGTGGCCGCGGCCGAGATTCAACCGGGCGACGCCATCCTGGACGTGGGCACCGGCACCGGCGCGTTGATCGAGCACATCCTGCCCTTCAAGCCGGGCCGGATCATCGGTTGCGACCTTTCGCCCAAGATGCTCAAGCGCATGGGCGAACGCTTCCCTCAGGCCGAGCGGATATTGGGCGACGTGACCGACCTGACCCTGCCCGACGCCGCGCTGGACGTGGTCTTCATGAACGCCATGTTTTCCAACGTGGCCGACAAGCCGGCGGCGCTGAAAAACATCGCCCGGATGCTGAAAGGCGGCGGCCGGGTGGTCGTCTCCCACCCCGAGGGGCGCAACTTCATCATCAAGCTCAAGCCCCACGTGCCCTTCCACCTGGACCCGTTGCCCAGTGAGGACGAGTGGCGCGAAATGTTGGCCTCCCATCCCCTGACGCCGAGCTACTTCCTCGACGCGCCGCGCCAGTACATCGCCGTCGCCATTCGGGACAAGCGCAGCTAGACGAGGGACGACCGAGCGTGCGTAAAGGCTAAAGAGCGTGACTCAAGGCGACTGAAAAGACGGCTTCAAGGCCTCGATCGAAGGGCCGGCCGGCCGATAAAACCCCACCCCGGCCTGGAATTGAGGGCCGGCGCAGCAGAGCTAAAACGTTCCGCCCTTGAAGAACCAGAAGAAGGCGTTTAAGACCAAGGCGTGATCGATCTCGCCCGAGGCGACCAGCTTGGGGATGTCGGCCACCGGCCGCAGTTCGACGGCGATGTCCTCGGCCGGGTCGAGGTGGCGCCGTTCGCCCGGCTCGACCCCCTCGATCAGATAGGTGTAGCAGGTGTTGGTCAGAAAGGCTGGGTTGGGCTTGACCCGGCCGATCTCCCTGGCCCGGCCGCCGACGAAGCCGGTCTCTTCCCTCAACTCCCGACAAGCCGCCTGCTGCGGCGTGTCGCCGAGCTCGATCAACCCGCCGGGAATCTCCAAGGTCACCTCCCGGGTCCCGAAGCGGTACTGGCGAATGAGGACCATCTCTTCCGCCTTGGTCAGGGCGATGACGTTGACCCAGTCGGGTGATTCCAGGATGTGGAAGGGGTGGGTCAGACCGTTTCTGGGATTCCTGGCGATATCGGTTCTCAAGCTGAAGATACGAGTCGAGACTTCGGTCCGGGAGTCGATGACCGGCCAAGGTTCGACGATCTTGGGGGCGCTCATGGGCTGGCTCCTGAGAGTGAAGTGTGGCAGAGGATACCCAACCGAGGGGGGAGGGTCAAGCTCCGGCCGCCGGGGTGCGAATTGACTTGCCTTCCCCTCGATCCGGGGTTATATTGTCAAACTTGATATCGTGTAGTGATTGAACCATTTAACTTTACAGGTAAATCAGGTGACCGACTGGTCAACTATCGGCCTCGATCCCACGGACGTCCTGGCCCGGATGAGCGACCCGGAGCTTCGCAAGGCGGGCGAAAAATTCTTTGCCGGCCAGCGGCTCGATTTCGACGACGGGCTGGCCTTGCTGGCCACCGACGACTTGAACGGCCTCGGCCGCCTGGCCCTGGCCGAGCGGCGGCGGCGCTACGGCGAGAAGGCCTTTTATATCGCCAACCACCACCTCAATTACACCAACGTCTGCGTCAACGGGTGTAAGTTCTGTGCTTTCCAGCGGCCCCAGGGCCACGCCGAGGGATATCTCCTCTCCCCCGAGGAGGCGGCCGAGCGCATCGCCGCGGCCGAAATCGACGGACTCAAGGAGGTCCATCTGGTCGGGGCGATCAACCCCGAGCCGGAGTTCGACTACTACCTGAACCTGCTCAGAGCTCTGGCCGCGGCCAGGCCGGGGATAAAGCTCAAGGCCTTCACCGCCGTGGAGATCGACCACATCGCGGCCAAGGCCGGCTTGTCCATCGCCGAGTGCTTGGCCAGGCTCCAGGCGGCCGGGCTAGAGGCCATGCCCGGCGGCGGGGCCGAGGTCTTCTCCGAGCGGGTCAGAAAGCGCCTCTTTCCCCGAAAGATCAGCGGCGACAGATGGTTGGAGATCCACGCCGTCGCCCATGAGCTGGGCCTCGGGACCAACGCCACCTTGCTTTTCGGCCACTTGGAGACCCTCAAGGAGCGGGTGGAGCATCTGCTCACGTTGCGCGACCTGCAGGATGAATCCGGCGGGTTCAGAGCGATGATCCCTCTCGCTTTCCACCCGACCAACACCGAGCTGGGCCGGCTTCCCGGCCCAACCGGAACGGACATCCTAAAGACCATCGCCGCCTGCCGCCTGATTCTGGACAACTTTCCCCACATCAAGGCCTATTGGGTCATGCTTGGACCCAAGTTGACCCAGGTCGCCTTGAGCTTCGGAGCCGACGACCTGGAAGGGACCATCGTCAAGGAAAAAATCACCCACCAGGCCGGCGCCCGGACGGCCGAGGGCATGAGCCGCTCCGAGCTGGAGGCGCTCATCCGTGAAGCTGGGTATACGCCCATGGAACGCGACACCTTCCACCGGGCGGTGGAGGCGGCATGAAGTTAAGTCGGGCTATCGCCCAGGTCGATTCGGGACGGCGGATCGGCTTCAAGGCGGCCGAGACGCTTTACAGGGAAGCCGACCTGTTGCTCCTGGGCCAGTTGGCCCACTCGGTCAGGATGCGCCTCAATCCCGAATCAAAGGTCACTTACGCCGTCGATCGGAACATCAACTACACCAACGTTTGTGTCTCGAGCTGCCGGTTCTGCGCCTTTTGGCGGCCCAAAGACAGTCCTGACGCCTACGTCCTCGATCGCGACCAACTGGCCCAAAAGATTGAGGAAACCAAGGCCCTGGGCGGAACCCACATCCTGTTTCAAGGCGGCCATCATCCCGACCTGGACCTGGAGTGGCACCTGAGCACGGTTCGCTTCATCCGGAGCCTGGGCATGGGCATCCACGGCTATTCACCGCCGGAGATCATCTACTTCGCCCAGCGAGCCGGCCTGTCCGTGGAGGCGGTCATCGCCCGCTTCATCGAGGCCGGTCTGGGCTCCATTCCCGGCGGCGGGGCCGAGATTCTGGTCGATCGCGTCCGCCGCCGGGTCGCACCGGGCAAGGCCGCCAGTCGGGACTGGTTGGCGGTCATGGCCGCCGCCCACAAACTTGGGCTGAAAACCACGGCGACGATGATGTTCGGCCACCTGGAGACGCTCAAGGAACGGCTGGCCCACCTGTTCAGGCTGCGCCGCCTCCAGGACGAAACCGGCGGTTTCACCGCCTTCATCCCCTGGCCGTTCCAGCCGGAGAACACCGGCATCCCCTTGAGGCCGGCGGGCGGAACCGACTACCTGCGCACCCTGGCCGTCGCCCGCCTGGTGCTGGACAACTTCCCTCACCTCCAGGCCTCGTGGGTCACCCAGGGGCCCCATCTCGGTCAGGTGGCCTTGCGCTTCGGGGCCGACGATCTCGGCTCGACCATGATCGAGGAGAACGTGGTCGCCGCGGCCGGGGTCAGCCACCGACTTAGCGAGGCGGAGATGATCCGTTTGATCAACGAAGCCGGGTTCACGGCCAACCAGCGCGACGTTTATTACAACCCGGTCGAGAGGGATAAATGATAATCGGTCGTCTTGGTTTAACCAGTTATATCAATACCTTGCCAGCAGACTGGGGCCTGGTCGGCGGCGGCCTCGATAGTTTGGTGGACACTGCCAGCGGTCCGCCGACGAGACTCAACCGACTTTTGGCCGGGGCCGAGCTGGACGTCAGCGCCGTCTCCGTCGCCGCCGCCTTCGACCACGCCGACGAATGGCTGATCTTCGATCACCTGTGTCTCGGCTGCCGGGGAGAGGTGGGCAGCGTAATCCTCTTCTCCGAGCGTCCGGTGGGCCGGCTGGCCGGCGAGAACATCGCCGTCACCTCGGAGTCGGCCACCTCGGTCCGCTTGTTGGAGATCCTGCTCAAACGCCACTGGCGGGTCAAGGCCAGCTTGGCGCCGGAAGACGTCGATTCTCCGGCCCGCCTGCTCATCGGCGATGCGGCCCTGAAACTGGCTCAGGCCAAACCCGGCGGATACACCTATGATCTGGGCCGGGCCTGGCGCGAGCTGACCGGCTTGGGTTTCGTCTTCGCCGTCTGGTGCATCAGGAGGGCCTTTGCCCATGAACATCCAGAAGCAGCATGGGCTATCTATCATTTATTGTCCCTGTCCCGCTCGTTGGGCCGCTTGGAACACCAGGCGGCCGTCGAGCGCGGGGCCGCGGCCACCGGACTCGACGAGGCGATCATCAGGGAATACTTCGCCAAGTTGGTCTATGATATGGACGGGTTCATGTGGACCGGCCTGGATAAGTTCGCCCGCTGGTTGGGTTTCGATTCCACTAAGCTGAAGCTCTTTGGGCCGGTGCGCCAGCCGGCGTCAATTACGGAATCGGTTTACCTGGGAGGCGAAGGTGGCCTTTGACGATTTGCAGAGCTTGATCGCTTTTCTGGACCAGAAGGGGCATCTGGCCCGGATCACCGAGAGCCTGAGCCCCAACCTGGAGATCACCGAGGTCACCGACCGCTCGGTCAAGCAAGGCGGCCCGGCCCTCTTGTTCGAGAATCCAACCGGTTACGACTTCCCGGTCTTGACCAACGCCTTCGCCTCCTGGGAGCGGATCAACTGGATTTTCGACATCGACGAGATCGACGAGATCGGGGCCCGCTTTGCCCAGTTCATGGACCTCGAGCCGCCGAAGAAGTTCGTCGACAAGCTCAAGCTCTTGCCCAAGCTCAAGGATCTGGCCTCAATCTTTCCCAAGACGGTCAAATCGGCCCCCTGCCAGGAAATGATCCAGACCGAAGGCTTCGATCTGGGCGAAATACCGGTTTTGACCTGCTGGCCGGACGACGGCGGGCCGTTCATCACCCTGCCGGTCGTAGTCACCAAACACCCCCTGACCGGAAAGCGCAACGTCGGCATGTACCGGATCCAGGTCTTCGACGGTCAGACGGCCGGCATGCACTGGCACATTCACAAGGGCGGCGCGGCCCACTATCGAGCCGCTGAAGGCGAACGGATGCCGGTGGCGGTGGCCATCGGCCCCGACCCGATCACCACCTACTGCGCCACCGCTCCCCTGCCGCCGGACATCGACGAGTTCATCCTGGCTGGATTCTTGCGCCGTAAACCGGTGGAACTGGTCAAGTGCGTCACCTGCGATCTCGAGGTGCCGGCCGCCAGCCAGTTCGTCCTGGAGGGCTACGTCGTCCCTGGCGAGACGCGCATCGAGGGTCCATTCGGCGATCACACCGGCTATTATTCGCCGGCCGACCACTACCCGGTCTTCCACCTGACCGCCATCACCCGGCGCAAGGAGCCCATCTATCCGGCGACCATCGTCGGCCTGCCGCCCATGGAGGACAAGTGGCTGGGCAAAGTCACCGAACGGCTGTTCCTCCCGCTCTTAAAGAGCCAGTTGCCCGAGTTGGTGGACATGAACCTGCTGGTCGAGGGCTGCTTTCACAATCTGGTCTTCGTCTCCATCGACAAGCGCTATCCGGGCCACGCCCAGAAAGTGATGCACGCCCTGTGGGGCATGGGCCAGATGATGTTCTCCAAGATGATCTTCGTCTTCGACAAGGACGTAGACGTGCAGGACCTCGGCCAGGTGATGTTCCACCTGGGCGGCAACGTCGATCCCGAGCGGGACGTCACCATCGTCAAGGGCCCGGTGGACGCCCTGGACCACGCCGCGCCCCGACCCCATCTCGGAACCAAGATGGGCGTCGATTGCACCGCCAAATGGCCCGAGGAGGGCTACGGGCGAGGCTGGCCAGAGCTGATCGAAATGGACGCCGAGGTCAAGGCCAGAATCGACAAGATCTGGGCCAAGCTGGGGTTGTGAAGTTGAGAAAGATTCTCGACCTGGTGATGATCGAACACACCCTGTTCGCCCTGCCCATGGCCCTGACCGGCTCCATCCTGGCCGCCCGCGGGCTGCCGGAGCTTTCGGTGCTCCTCTTGGTCGCGTTGGCCTTCACCGGCGCCCGAACCGCGGCCATGGGCTTCAATCGGTTGGTGGACGCCAAGCTCGACGCCGCCAACCCCCGGACGGCCAACCGCCATCTGCCCCGGGGGGAGGTCAGCCCCCTCCAAGCGGCCGGCCTCATCACCGTCGCCTCGGCGGTCTACTTCCTGGCCGCCTGGCTGCTCAACCCGCTTTGCTTCAAGTTTTCGCCCTGGGTGCTGGCCGTGCTCCTGGCCTACTCCTACACCAAACGCTTCACTTGGCTGTGCCACGTCTTTCTGGGGTTTTGCCTCGGCCTGTCGCCACTGGCCGGTTGGCTGGCCGCGACCGGCCGGCTGGCGCTTCCGCCTCTCGTTCTCGGCCTGGGCGTCATCTTCTGGGTGGCCGGTTTCGACACCATCTACGCCTGCCAGGATGTCGAGTTCGACCGGGACAAAGGCCTCTACTCTCTGCCGGCCAACCTGGGTCCGGAGCGCGCCCTGAAGCTGGCCGCCTCATTCCACGCCATCGCCTATGTCCTATTCCTCCTGACCGGAGTCCTGACCGGCCTGGGCTGGCCGTTCTATCTCCTTAGCCTGGTCATCGCCGGCTTGCTCTACTGGGAGCACCGCCTGGTCAATCCCGCCGATCTGTCCAGAATCGACCTGGCCTTCTTCAAGGTCAACTCGGCCGTCTCCGGCAGCCTGCTCTTGGCGGTGGCCGTCGGGTTGATCTAAAACATTTCACGGCCTCACGTTTCGACCGGCCGACGGCGAACGACCGCCTTTCGCCAATTTTTTCCGAAGAAGACAAACTGCCTGTCTCGACTCGGCGAAGCGGGCTTTCAAAGGCGAGAGACACCCCGGAGAGGGGAGAGTTTGCTTTTAGAGAGGCGGCCCAGACCTCATCGCTTTGGCTCGGCCCCGGCCTGAAGAAGCAGTCGTTCCAGAACCGATTCCGGCTGCAGGCCGACCAGGCCCCGGCCGCCGGCGACAAAGGTGGGCACGGCGGTGACGCCCATCACCCGGGAGCGGCGCCAGTCGGCGTCGACGGCCTCCTTGAACTTCCGCTCGGTGACGACTCGCCGGGCCGCCGCCCCGTCGAGACCGACCGATTCGGCCAAGGCGACCAGCTCATCGACCTGGGCGAGGTTTACGCCGGCTACGAAATAGGCCCGAAAGGCGGCCCGGTGGAACTCCCTGCCCTTTCCTTGGGCCTCAGCCCATTTTCCCAGCTCCTGGGCCAGCCGGGTGTTGAACGTCTTTTCCCGCTTACCCAAAGGCAGGCCCAGTTCATCGGCCGTCCGGCGCAGGCGGGCCATGATTTGCTCCACCGAGACGTCCCGGCCCTTGAACAACTCCTCGAGACTCAATCCCTCGGCCGGTGTTTCGGGATGGAGCGGAAAGGCAAGCCAGCGGACTTCAATAGCGTACCTGGCCCGCAGACGATCCACACCGACGGTGCAGAAGTAGCACCACGGTCAGACGTAATCGGAGAATATTTCCAGGCTGATCGGCTCGGCCATCTCCCCCCCTTTATTCCAGTGTTTCGGCCCGTCGAGCCGGCCTCAGTAGGCCATCAGAGGTAACGGCGATGGCTTGATTATACCGTACTTCTCGGCCCTGGCGAACAGCGCCTCGACCGCCTGCCGGCCGTCGTCGCCCAAATCGAGGCTGTACTGATTGACGTAGAGAGCCAGGTGCTGCTCGATCACCTCCGAGGCCATCTCCTGGGCGTGGGCCTTGACGTAGGGCATGGCCTCGGCCGGGTCGCTCCGGGCGGCCATGAGGGAGCGGTGGATGGCCACATCCACGCTTTGGGCCAGTTCCTGACCCAGATCACGACGGATGGCGATGCCGCCCAGCGGAATCGGCCGGCCGGTCTCCCGCTCCCACCACTCGCCGAGGTCGAGGAGCGCCTCCAGGCCGTGGTCGCGATAGGTGAACCGGCCCTCGTGGATGACCAGGCCATAATCGGCCCGCCCCTCGGCCACGGCGGGCATGACCTCGGAGAAGACCATCTGACTAAAATTGGGTTCTTGCCCAAGATAAAGGCTGAGCAGCAACCGGGCCGTGGTCAACTCGCCCGGCGCGGCAATCAGGCCGCCGTCCAGGCCGCCCAAGCCGGTCCCCGGTCTGGCCACGACCAGCGGCCCGCAGCCCTGACCCAGGGCCGCCCCGGCGTAGAGCAGGCCGTAGGCTTCACGAACTCGACCCAGGGCGAAGAAGCTGAGTTTGGTCACCTCGAGCCGTTCTTCGAGCGCCCACTGATTCAGCGTCTCCACGTCGGCCAGAACGGGCTCGAAGATCAGCGGCGTCTCGACCCGGTCATTGGCCAAAGCGGCGAAGATGTAGGTGTCATTGGGGCACGTCGAATAACCGATCCGGAGCGTGAACAATTCCTTTATCCCTCATGATTCCAGATAGTTCAGGACCACGCGTTGAGCGTTCTCGGCGGCCAGCTCGAGATTCCAGGTCTCCTTGTTTCGATTACCGGCCCGGTTGCCGACGCCGCGGAATTCGGCCACCGGCACCTGCCACCGCCAGCCGGCCCAGGCCAAGGCGTAACCCTCCATGTTCTCGGCCAGCGCCCTGAACCGCCGGGATCTGGCCCGGGCCTGATTGTGATTGGCCGTCACTCCCATTACGGTCAGCATCCGGCCGGGGTGGATGTTTGCCGTCCGGCCGCCGGCGTCGATGATCCGCTGGGTCAAGTCCCGGTCCAGGGCCAGCTCTTGCTCGACCCCATCGAGGCCCAAAGCCGCAGCGTCGGCCAGGCCGAGGCCGCAGGTCAGGCCCAACTCGGCCATTATCTCCACCTCGGCCGCCACCACGTCGCCGGTTCGCAGGTTCGACTTGGGCAGGGCCCCGGCAGAGCCGACCATGATCACCTCGTCGGGCCGGCCGAACGCAGCCAGGCGGCCAAGCCGCATCGCCGCCGAAACGACGCCGATCCCCAGAACCGACAAAATCAATGGGCCCCTGCTCGTTTTTGCCCAATATGTTGGGCGAGAGCCCAGTTTTTTTCTGGGCGCGGCCTGGAAGGCTTCTATGAGCAAGTTCAATTCGTCCTTCACCGCCGCCACCACCCACCGGGTCACGTCCGTCTCTCTCCGCTCAACCCATAACGCAACAGCTCGACCAGGCCGGCCGCCCACCGGGCGACCTCGTCCTCGTCGGCCTTGAAGACGCCCAACCCGGCATCGACGTATTGGACGCCGTAGGCCTGGATGAAACGCTCCAGCACGGCGTCCACGGCAAAGGCGGCCTTTTCCACGTCCAACTCGGGCCCGATCTCGCCTCGCTCCTGGCCGGTGGTCAGAAGCTCGCTCAAGTAGCGGATCGAGTAATTCCTGACCGATTTCAAAAGCTCGGTCCGGCCGGGAAGACCGCTTTCGAACTGGACGCGCAGGTAAAGATTGTATATCCGGGGGTGGGCCCGGATGAAAGCCACTCCAGCCAAAAGCGACTTCTCTATCCGGGCGAAGACGTCGTCGTCGGCCGACTCGTCCCTGACCGTCCTGAGGTAGCCTTTGACCATCTCCAGGGCCTGCTCGAAGACGAACCGGAACAGGCCTTGCTTGTCGGTAAAATAGTTGAAAATCGACCCCTTGGCTATGCCGACCTTCTCCACGATGGCGTTTATCGACGCCCCGGCGTAGCCCCGTTTGGCAAACTCGGTCAGCGCCGCCGAAACGATGCGCTTCTGCTTGCGCTTGTCCAACTGCTGGAAGGTATTGGAAACGGCCACTTTATCGTTCCCCTTTCGTCCGGCAAATCTTACGGCCCGGCGGACCGGGCTGTCAACCGCGCCGGAAAGAGGCGAGCGGGAGTTCCGACCCCTTGCCGCCTTGCTGGCGGTAGAGATAGTTGGTATAGTTATTCAGAACCTTTTCAAGTCGAGATGACTATGGCCGAATCGATCAAGGTCGTCATCGTCACCCGGTCCCCGGTCGGGAGCCGGATCCTGCCCCGTATTCTGCGCCTGCCAAAGCACTGCTCCATCGAGATCGTTCCCGACCTGGAAACCGCCGAGACGCACTGGCAAAACGGCAGCCAGGCGGTCTTGATCCTGGATTTGAGAATCGGGAGCAGGGTCTTGGCTCGATATCTGGCCCTTCTCGACCAGGGTTTGGCGCCGCCGACCCTTTTGATCGGCGAACCCTGGGAACTGCCGGCCGAGCTCAAGGGCAGCCTGAGCGAACGCCTGACCTTCGCCTGCCTCCCCATCGATCCCCAAGCGATAAACGCCCGCGTCGCCGAACTCATCGAGCGGGCCGGCCGATGGAGCGCCGGGAGGCCCGCCGACGCCGATCAGGAAGCGATAGTGATCCCCACCGCCACCAACCACCCGGACCCCACGGTCTGTACACCGGCCGACCCGGCCTCAGCCGAGGCGGCCCCGGCGGAAGCCGAAGAGGCGGTAACCTCGGTGGACGAGCTGGTCGGCCGATTGGAGATGCTTTTGGGAGTCGACGATGGCTGATCGTCCGCGCCCCGTCCTGGCCGCCGTGGCCGGCCCCAAGGGCGGGGTGGGCAAGTCGTTCCTGGCGCTCAACACCGCCGTCAAGCTGGCCAAGGCGGGTCGCCGAACCATCCTGGCCGATCTCGACCTGGGCGGGGCCAACCTTCAGGCCATGCTGGGCCTGTCCGGCAAGGGCCCCAACCTGGCCAGCTTCGTCCACCAGAAGCTCCCCCTGACCGAACTGCTCAAACCGACCGAGGTCGAGGGGTTGCGTTTCCTCCCTGGCTCGACCGACGTCGTCGGCCTGGCCAACCTGGTCCAATGGCAGAAGGTCAAGTTGATCAACCAGCTCTCCCGCCTTGAGGCGGAGGTGGTCGTCGTCGATCTGGGCGCTGGCAGCACGCTCAACATCCTCGATATCTACGACGCCTGTCAGGTCAAGCTGCTGGTCACCACGCCGGAAATCCCCTCGGTTCTAAACGCCTACGGTTTCTTGAAAAGCCTCATCTTCCGTCTCTTCTTGCGCCGGCTGAAAAGTCTCAAGAAGGCGGCCTGCTACGACCTGGTCGCGGAGGCCGTCCACCCCGCCGCCAGGCAAGGCGCGGTCAAGATTCCAGACGTCGTCGGCCTGGTCGCCGAACGGGACGAAGAAGCGGCCGAGGAGCTGACGGCCATCACCCAGCGCCTCAAGCCCTGGCTGGTGTTGAACATGGTCCAGGACCCAAACGAGGTCCGGGCCGGGCTGGCCCTGTCCAAGTTGTCCAAGAAACGGCTGAGTATCAAGGTCAGCCACCTGGGCGAGATCCCTTTCGACGCCGAGGCGCGCCGATCCATCGTCAAGATGCGCCCGCTTCTCCTGGACGGCGAAGATACGCCGGCCGCCGAGGCGTTGAGCCGCTTGGGCGCCAGGTTGGCCGGGCTGATAAAAGAACACAACGCCCCAAGTTGACCGGCCCGCCATCGCCGGCCGCTTCCCGACTCGTCCGCCCCGGGTAAAAGGTTCGGCTGCACATCACCACCGAGCGCCCTTCCCTGGATCGTCAAAAAATACCGGCCCGCCTTGACAGGCCGAAAAGCGGCGATAGAGTTTTGGTAATGGTTATCAATCTCAACGGAGTCAGCGTGGCCGACGAACCCAAATTCGTAATGACCCGGCAGCGGCGGATGATCCTGGAAGAAGTCCGGAACACCGACAGCCATCCCAGTGCGGACGAAATCTACCACCGCGTCCGGGCCAAATTGCCGCGCATCAGTTTGGGCACCGTCTACCGCACCCTGGATCTGCTCAGCGAACGCGGCCTGATCCGCAAGCTGGAATTGGGAGGCAGCCAGCGCCGGTTCGATCACCGAACCCACCACCACTACCACTTTCGCTGCCTGGCCTGCCAGCGGTTGACCGATGTCGACGCCCAAAACTTCGCCTGCCTGAAGGCGACGCCCAGGGAGCTTGCCGGCTGCCAACTCCAGGGGCACCAACTCGAGTTTTTCGGACTGTGTCCGGAGTGCCTGGCCGCCGGCCGGAGGCAAACCGGCCGGACGAGCGAGGCCGAGGACCGGCCCGCGGACGAGCAAAAAAACACGAACCGGAACTAGGGGGGGATATGTAAATGTCTACCATGTTGTTGAAAGTCGACGGTATGAGCTGCGGCCACTGCGTAAACCGCATCGATCAGGCCCTGAAAGGAGTCCCCGGCGTCGAGTCGGTCCAGGTCGTGTTGGACGCCGGCCAGGCCAGCGTTACCGGCGAGAATCTGGATCCGGCCGCTTTGGTCAAGGCGGTGGAGGAGGCCGGCTACAAGGCAGCCGTAGCCGAGTGATGTTTCCCCATATCATGTGACCGGAGGACAAAGAAAAAATGGATCTGAAAGGCTCGAAGACCGAGAGGAACCTGTTGACCGCCTTTGCCGGCGAGTCTCAAGCCCGCAACCGCTACACCTACTTCTCCAGCGCCGCCCGCAAGGAAGGCCTTATCCAGATCGCCAACATCTTTGCCGAGACGGCCGATCACGAGAAGGAGCACGCCAAACGGCTGTTCAAGTTTCTTGAGGGCGGCGAGGTGGAGATCGCAACCGCCTTCCCGGCCGGAGTGATCGGGGCCACCGCCGACAACCTTGCCGCCGCCGCCGCCGGCGAGAATTACGAGTGGCGCGAGATGTACCCCGGTTTCGCCCAGATCGCCGCCGAAGAGGGCTTCGGTGAGATAGCCGCGGTCTTCGAGGCCATCGCCGTGGCCGAAAAACAACACGAGCGGCGCTACCTGGGTCTGCTGGAGAACATCAAGAACGGCACCGTCTTCAAAAAGCCCGACGAGGTGACCTGGCGCTGCCTCAACTGCGGCTATCTCCACACCGGCCCGGAAGCCCCGGAAGTCTGCCCGGCCTGCCTCCACCCGCAGGCCTATTACGAACTGCTGGCCGAAAACTGGTAGCCGGCGGGCGACCCGAGACGCAAAGTGAGCCAACCCAGGCGACAGGAGATTGGAAATGGCTGAAAAGATGGAAGTCTACAAATGTGAGGTGTGCGGCAACATGACCGAGGTGGTCCACAGCGGGGCCGGGGTGATGGTCTGTTGTGGCCAGACCATGACCAGGATGGTGGAAAACACCGTCGACGCCGCCGTGGAAAAGCACGTCCCGGTCATCGAAAAGACGGCCAACGGGTACAAGGTCAAGGTCGGCGAGGCGGCCCATCCCATGGAGGAAGAGCACCACATCGAGTGGATCGAGCTGGTCATCGGCGAGAAGGCCTACCGGGAGTTCCTGGCCCCCGGACAGGCGCCCGAAGCCGAGTTCTGCACCGACGCCGCCGACGTCTACGCCCGGGCCTACTGCAACCTCCACGGCCTGTGGAAGTCCAACTAGGCGCTTGAAACCGGCGACCGAGGCCGGGCGGCGCTCCCCCGGTCCGGTCGCCGCAATCCGATCGAGCGAGGAGAGTCCATGGCCGACCTGGACGAGATGTATGGCTGCCCGACCAGCAACTGCGGCTACATCTACAATAATCCGGACAAGGGCGACAAAAAGGGCAAGGTCCCCAAAGGGACCAGGTCCGAAGACCTGCCCCAAGACTGGAAGTGCCCCTGCTGCGGCGCTGGGCCGGGCGTCTTCAGGCCGCTCAAGGCCGACTGACCGCCCCAACCCGACCGACCCACGTCCAACCGGACCGGGCCCGAGCCCGGACCAGACAAGCGTCAGGAACGCGCGGTGCCGATCATTCGTCTAGCCCTCATCTCGATCCTGAGCCTGCTCGCCGCGGCCTCGGCCCCGGCCCCGAGTTCGGCCGTCGAGCCCAAGGTGAGCCAGGCCACCCAGGAATGCCTGGAGTGTCACGCCGAGGCCACCCCGGCCGTCGAGGCCGACTGGCGGGCCAGTCGCCACGCCGAGGGCGACGCCAAGTCCGGCTCGGTCGGGTGCGCTGAGTGTCACACCCGAAATCCGGAGAAACACCCCGACACTTTCGAGCACAACGGCTTTCAGGTCCACGTCGTGGTCAGCCCGGCCGACTGCGCCGGGTGCCACCGCCAGCCGGCCGATGAGTTCGACCGCAACATGATGGCCCACGCCCACGCCAACCTGATCGAAAACCCGATCTACATGCAACTGGCCAGCGAACTGAACGCGGTCAAGGTCTTTGCCGGCGGCGAGCTGGCGGTTCAAGCCCTTGGAGGCGGCGACCTGGAGGATTCCTGCCTGGCCTGCCACGGGACCAGGGTCGAGGCCAAGGGGCTTTACACCCGGCAAACGGCGCAAGGCGAGATGGAGTTCGTCAAGCTCGCCGGCTGGCCCAATCAGGGCGTGGGTCGGATCAACCCCGACGGCTCGCTGGGCGCCTGCACCGCCTGCCACCCGCGCCACCGCTTCTCCATCGCCACGGCCAGGAAGCCCTATACCTGCTCCCAGTGCCACAAGGGCCTGGACGTGCCGGCCTATCGCGTCTACTCGGTCTCCAAACACGGCAACATCTTCATGAGCCAGGGTGCGAAGTGGAATTTTGAACCCAAGGAGTGGACCGTCGGCCGGGACTTCAGCGCGCCGACCTGCGCCGGTTGCCACATCAGTCGGTTGGTCACCCCCGAGGGCGAAGTCACCGCCCAGCGGACCCATCAACTGAGCGATCGGTTGGACACCCGGCTCTTCGGGCCGATCTACGCCGTCCGCCACCCCGCCGGTCCCAAGACCCACACCCTGAAAAACCGGGCCGGTCTGTCGCTGCCGGTCGAGTTGGCCGATGGCCGACCCGCCCCCGAGGGGCTGATCTCCGTTGAGGAGGCGGCCGAACGCCGGGCGAGGATGAAGGCGGTCTGCTCAAACTGCCACTCCGGCGGCTGGGTGGACGGGCACTTCGCCCGGCTCGACAAGACGATCGCCTTTTCCAACGAACTGGTCCGGGCGGCGACGGCGATCCAACTCAAGGCCTGGCGAGGCGGGATCAACAGCCGGGAAAATTTGTTCGACGAAACCATCGAGCGGCTGTGGACCGAAACCTGGCTCTTCTACGCCAACTCGATCCGCCTCGCCTCGGCCATGGCCGGCGCCGACTACGGCGTTTTCGACAACGGCCGGTGGCAATTGAGCCTGAACCTGGGCCGGATGAAAGATTTGGCGGCGGGCGCACCCGAGGCCAACTAGGAGGCAATATGGAAAAAGTCGCTCTTTTCGCTTTCAGAGGCGATGCGACCTGCTTCATCCACGTCCTTTTGAACGCCCTGGATCTGGCCGATCGGGGCGTCGGCGCGGCCATCGTCATCGAGGGCGAGGCGACCAGGCTCGTGCCGGAACTGGCCAAGACCGGCCATCCGCTCCACGACCTCTACCGCCGGGCCAAGGAGCGGGGCCTGATCGACGCCGTCTGCCGGGCCTGCTCGACCAAGACGGACATCGTCGAGAGCGTGGAGGCCGAGGGTTTGCCCCTGGTCGGCGAGATGAGCGGCCATCCGGCCGTGGCTCGCTACCTCGAGCAGGGTTTTACCGTGATAACCATGTAAGGAGGCCGAGTTATGTCCAAACGGAAATATATGGTCCGAGCCGAGTGTCCGGCCTGCGCCTGCGGCGACATCGGCGACATCGATCCGGAGCTGTTGCGCCGCAAGTTCATCGGCGACGAAAAAGAAATAGACGTCCTCTGTCCCAAATGCGGCACCGAGCACAAGGGCGAGATCGTCGAAATCGAAGAAGAGTAGGCCGCGATGAAGGTGCTGGGAATTTACGGCGGGCCAAGAAAGGGTGGCAACTCCGAGTTCCTGCTGGACAAGGTTCTGGAGGGGGCCGAAGCCGCCGGGGCCGAAGTCGAGACAATTCGGGCGGCCGAGCTCGACATCGGCGGCTGCCTGGAGTGCGGCGGCTGCGATGAGACCGGCGAGTGCGTCCTAGATGACGACATGAACGGCGTCTACCCCCTTCTGGACGAAGCGGAGGTCATCTTTCTGGCTGGGCCGATCTTCTTCTACGCCCTGCCCGCCCAGGTCAAGGCGCTCATCGACCGCTCCCAGGCCCGCTGGTCGAAGCGGAGGCTCGAAAAGACGCCCGAGGAGCGCAAGCGCTACGACTCCGGCGTAGGCTACCTGATCTCGGTCGGGGCGACCAAGGGAGCCAAGCTCTTCGACTGCGCGGAGCTTACGGCCAAGTACTTCTACGACGCCCTGGACATGGACTACGGCGGCGGGCTGTTCTATCGGGGTGTGGAGGCCAAGGGGCAGATCGTCGAACTACCCGGTGCGCTCGAGGAGGCCTTCGAGTTCGGCCGCAGCAAGATCGCCGGCGCCTGAGGCGGCGTCAAGAGGAGACAAAATATGGCGAAAGTGCTCATCGTCTACACCAGCCGCAGCGGCGAGACGGAGAAGATCGCCCAGTACATCGCCGAGGGCGTGCGTTTCGGCCTGGCCGAAGCGATCTTGAAAAACGCGGCCGATATCAAAAGCGAGGAGGACCTGACGGGCTACGACGCCGTCGTCTTCGGCTCGCCGACCTACCACGGCGACATGCTGCCGGCGATGAAGCAGGTCCTCTTTCTGGCTGAAAAGGCCGGGTTGGAGGGCCGGCTCGGCGGCGCCTTCGGCGCCTTCGGTTGGAGCGGCGAGGCGGTCGATCGCATCCACCAGACCATGGAGCACATCTTCAAGATGGACATGTCCATGGAGGCCTTGCGACTCAAGTCGGCCGAGTTGGGCGGAGCGATGCAAATGGCCCAGGGCTACGGCAAGGAAATCGCCCAGAAGTTGGCCGAATAACAAACGTTTGCCGGGAAGACGACCGGTATGTTAATACGAGCCCATCGGTTCGATTCAGGTGAAGGAGGAAACAATGGATAAGTACGTCTGCAGCGTGTGCGGTTATGTCTACGACCCGGCGGCCGGCGATCCCGACAACGGCGTCGAGCCCGGAACCAAGTTCGAGGACCTGCCCGATTCCTGGGTCTGCCCGGTCTGCGGCGCTTCCAAGGACCAGTTCGAAAAGGAATAGGCCCTCTCGCCCGTCATCGATTGGCCGACGCCGGGCCCGGGGCCCGGCGTCGGCCCGATCAAGTTCCGATTGCGGCCTGTTCGGCCCGATATTCGGCGTCCACAGTGAACGATCGAGGTCCGTCGGCCGCCGGCCGAACTTGCGTTCTTGGTGTATCGTTCCAGAAATGATCTATATACTAAAGAGGCGGGCCGGCTCTTCGAGCGCGGGAAGCGCCTTGGCCGGCCAGGATCAAAGTTTCGTCTCAGACAGGCAACTCAGGGACGGAAGGTAATGCCACAATCGTTTGGACCTTACGAGCGCCGACGCCCTCGCGCCGCCAAGCGGCCGGGCGAAGGCGATGACTCGGGATGAGCCGGGAGGAAGCGGAGAATGGAGACTGTCGAGGTCAAAAAGGACGTTTACTGGGTGGGCGCCATAGACTGGGGCATCAGGGACTTTCACGGCTACTCCACCTACAAGGGCACGACGTACAACGCCTATCTGGTTCTGGACGAGAAAAAGGCCCTCTTCGATACGGTCAAAAAGGGCTTCGAATCCGACCTGATCCACCGGATCAGGCGACACTGCCGGCTCGAAGAGATCGACTACCTGATCGTCAACCACGTCGAACCGGACCACTCCGGGGCGTTACTGGAGATGGTCGAGCGGATCAAGCCGGAGAAGATCTTCTGTTCGCCCATGGGCCACAAGAACCTCCTGGCCCACTACCACCGCCAGGACCTGCCCTACGAGGTGGTCAAGTCGGGCGACTCGATAAGCCTGGGCCGAAAGACGGTCACCTTCCTGGAGACCCGGATGATCCACTGGCCGGACTCCATGTTCTCCTACATCCCCGAGGACAAGCTCTTGATCTCCTCGGACGGCTTCGGTCTGCACTGGGCCACCAGCGAGCGCTTCGCCGACGAGCTGGACCTCAACGAGTTGATGCATCACGCGGCCAAGTACTTCGGCAATATCCTCATGCTGTACGCCCCCCTGATCCAGAAACTGCTCAACCAGGTCTCGGAGATGGGACTCGAGATCGACACCATCGCTCCGGATCACGGCCTGATCTGGCGGGGTGAAGACGTGGCCAAGATCCTGGCCGCCTACGAGAGATGGAGCAGGCACGAGACCGGAGCCAAGGCGGTCATTCCCTTCGACTCGATGTGGCGCTCCACCGAGACCATGGCCAAGACCATCGCCGAGGCGTTGATCGGCCAGGGAATCAGCGTCAAGCTGATGGACCTCAAGGCCACCCACCGCTCCGACGTGGTCACCGAACTCGTCGACGCCAAGGCCATCGTCTGCGGTTCGGCCACGCTGAACAACGGCATGATGCCGCTCATGGCCGATCTGCTCCACTACCTCAGGGGCTTGAAGCCGTTGAACCGCCTCGGCGCCGCCTTCGGCTCCTACGGGTGGAGCGGCGAGGCGGTCAAGATGATGAACGAGGCCCTGGAGACGATGAAGGTTGAGGTGGTTTCGGAGGGCGTCAAAATCCAGTACCGGCCCGACCACGAATCGCTGAAGCAGTGCACCGAACTGGGCCTCAAACTCGCCGAAGCGATCAAGGCCGGCCGGTAGCGAGTCGCTCTTTGGCCGGCGGGCGAACAAAGTCCCAGGTCCTGGCCGCCCTCAAGGACGGCGACCTCGAGCGCCTGGACGCCCTGCCCGCCGGCCGGCTCATCAAGGCCCTCATCCCGGCCGTGAACCGGGCCGAACCCGAGATTCACCGGCCGGCGATCGAGGCCATGGGCCGGGCCGCCGCCAGGCTGGCCGGCGAGGACCTGGAGGCCGTCCGGGAGATTATCCGGCGGTTGGCCTGGAGCTTGAACGACGAGTCCGGCGCCATCGGTTGGGGCGCGGCCCAGGCCATGGGTGAGATTCTGGCCCGCCTAAAGCCCCTGGCCCTGGAGTTCTCGCCACTGCTCATCTCCTACCTCCGCTTCGATCCCGGCTCGCCCGACTTCCCGCCCCTTCAACGGGGCGCGCTGTGGGCCGCGGCCCGCCTGGCCCAGGCCCACCCCGACCTGGCCCGGCCGGCCGCCCCGCTGCTGACCCGCCACCTGCGCGACGAAGACCCCGAAGTCCGCGGCCTGGCCGCCTGGCTGGCCGGTCTGATCGGCGACCGGGCCTTGATCCCGGAACTGGAGTTCCTGGCCGACGACGCTTCGCCGGTGGAAATTTTCACCGGCGATCTCGTCGAACGGACCCGGGTGGCCGATCTGGCCCGGAGGTCGTTGTCCGAGCTCAACGGCTGATTCGCTCTTTTCGGCATTTGCCCGCCAGGCATCGGTGGGCGGTCGATTGATTATTTGTCAACGCGGCCGAGGCCGGCCGGACGACTCCCTTCAGGACCAGACCGACAAACCATCGAGGGACTCCAGCCGATCAGCACCGGCCGGTGGACCCCAGCCAGCGCTCCAGGCGGTCGAAGGCTTCGTTCAGCTCGGCTTCGTCGCCGCCGAAGGACAGCCGAAGGTGCCCCTCGCCGCCGGGCCCGAACGAACTGCCGGGCACGGTGATGACTCGAGCCTCTTCGACCAGGCGCAAGGCCAGTTCTTGTGAGGGCTGGTCGGTGAAATGGTAGCGGGCCATCAGGTAGTAGGCCCCCTGGGGTTTGATGTAGCTGAAAGCGCCGCCGAGCCGATCGAGGCGGCGGCACACCAGTTCCAATCTTCGAGCCAGGGCTTGGCGCATCTCGGCCACCACTTCCTGAGGGCCTGTCAGTGCGGCCAGTGCGGCCAGTTGAGACGGCGTGGGGGCGCAGATGGCCGCCGAGTCGTGGACCTTCATCAGCTCCGCCATGAGATCGGCCGAAGCGGCCACGAAGCCGATCCTCCAGCCGGTCATGGCGTATTTCTTGGAGAAGGAAAAGACCGATACGACTCGATCCCGCATTCCCTCCACCGCCGCCGGGCTCAAAGGAGCCGGTCCCTCGTAGACCAGGTGCTCGTAGGTCTCGTCGGAGATGAGGTAGAGGTCCCTCTCCTCGGCCAGACGGGCCAGGGCGCGGACTTCGCCGTCGGTAAAGACGCGCCCGGTGGGATTGGCCGGATTGCAAAGGACGATCGCTTTGGTCTTGTCGGTGACGGCCGCCTCGACGGCGGCCAAGTCCAGACCCCAGTCCTCTTTCTTGAGCGGGACGAAGACCGGAACGCCCTCGGCCAGCTTGATCTGTTGCAAGTGGGGTTCGTAGATCGGGTCGGGAACGATGACCTCGTCGCCCCGCTCCACCAGGGCCAAGAAGGCGGCCAACAGGCCCTCCATGGCCCCGACCGTGATGCCGATCTCGGTCGCCGGATCGAACTCCAACGACTTTTCGGTCCTCAGAAATTCGGCTGCGGCCCGGCGCAATTCCGGCAGGCCCGGTTGAAGCGAATACTTGCCCGACCAGGGTTCGCTCCGCAGCGCCCGGCAGACCGCCTCGACCACGTGCGGCGGGGTTGGAAACGAAGGGATGCCCTGCCCCCGCGAGACGCAACCGCCCACCCGTGAGGCGACCAGGGGCATCAACTTGATGGCCGATATCTGAATCCGCTTCACCCGGCGGCTAATACGCATAGCTCCTCCTACGGTTTCGAGAGCAGGCCGGCGCGGCGGGAGGGGACCCGGCCCGATCGGCGAGCGGCTCCTTGGGACGGGACGAAGGGAAAGGAGCGGTCGCCCGGCCCTCCATCATTTGTCTTTCCAGAAATCCTTTCTCTTCAACGGTTTGCCATAGCCCAACAAATCGTCGATCCAGACGATGGACCGGTTGACTAGGGGCAGGCGGCGGATGTGCCAGCGAACGATATCGTGGAGGATTCCCGGCGGCTTGTTGAACGGACAAGACATTACGCAGTTGTTGCAGTCCATCCAGTTCTTGACCCAGAACAAGAAGCACTTCTCCGGGTTGATGTACCACTTCTGCACCCCGGAGAAATTCGAGATCGTCGGGCCCTCCATGGTGGGCTCATCGAAGGAGATGGCCTTGGACGAACAGTGCTTGGCGCATTTCATACAGACCCGGCAGAACTTCTCCACCCCGAAGTAGTGGGGCTTGTCGTAGGCCAGGGGCAGGTCGGTGAACACCTTGCAGAGACGCACCCGGGGACCGAAGGGTTGGGTGATCAACAGGCCCATCCGGCCCAACTCGCCCAGTCCGGCGGCGATGGCCCAGGGAATGGACAGGGCGGTGTCGTTGCCCGAAGGCACGGCCTGGTAGCCCAACCCGCGGATGAAGGCGGCCACCAGGTTGGCCACCACCGCCTGCATGGAGTAGCCCAGGCCGGTGGCCGCGCCGCTGATGGCGTTGGGAGAATAGCGGGTCAAGTCGTAGTCCATGGCCAGGGCCATGACGATGACGTGATCGCAGCCCTCGGGCAACTCGATCGGCTCGTGGGTCATCTCCACCGGATTGTACTCGTGGGAGTAGATCAGGTTGGGGTGGGCGTAGCAGACGCCGACCAGGTGGGCACCCAAGAATCTGGCCGCCTTTTTGACCAGACGGCTGTTCTCTTCGGGCGAGTGGGAGACCTTCGGCCCCGCCTCCACGAACCGCCGGGCCTTCTCGGCGATGGCGTCCCACGAGTACATCCCAAAATTGGACCGTATGTTGCCCATGGCGAACTCGTACTCCAAATTCCAGGCGGCGTTGCGTAGAGCGTAGTCCAACTTGCGGTAGCCGTAGCGGTCCTCGTCGTATTTGACCTGGGTGTAGAGACGCTCGCCGTGGGGGATGAACTCCTCATCCCAGGTCCGGCGTTTGAACATCTCGTTGCGCTGATCGAACCGATAGTTCGGCACCTCGATCGGAAAATCGGGCAGCGACCTGTACATCCCTAACCTCCGCTGCAGATTACCGGACCGTTCGGGGCTAGCGGCGGCCCGGCCGGCAATCAGATGCCCATGTAGGCTTTCTTGAGGTGCTCGTCCTTGAACAACTCATCGCCCCGCCCCCTCATGACGATGCGCCCGTTTTCGATGACGTAAGCCCGGTCGGACATGTTCAGGGTCCGGACCACGTTTTGCTCCACCAAAAGGACCGCCACCCCGGCCTCGTTGATTCGTTTCAGTATCTCGAAGGTGGCCTTGACCAGCAGTGGGGCCAAGCCCAGCGACGGCTCGTCCACCATCAGCAGCTTGGGCTTGGCCATCAGCCCCCGGGCGATGGCCAACATCTGCTGTTCGCCGCCGCTCAAAGACCCGGCCATCTGATGGCGGTGCTGTTTGAGCTTGGGAAACATTTCGTAGGCCTGATCCAGCAGGGCGGACATCTCGCCGGTGCTGCGCCGGGAGTAGTATCCCAACTGGAGGTTCTCCTGAACGCTCATCAGCGGAAAAACACGGCACCCCCCCGGAATATGGACGATGCCGTGGTTGACCACCTCGTAGGCCGGAACGCCGATCAGCTCCCGGCCCTCGAACCTGATGGAGCCGGAAACCCGCTTCACCATGCCCGACAGGCAGCGCAGCAGAGTCGATTTGCCGGCCGAGTTGGCCCCGACCATGGCCACCGCCTCGCCGTAATCGACGTCCAGTGAAACGTCGTGAAGAACCTGGATATCGCCGTAATGGGCGTTCAAGCCCTCAACCTTGAGCAACAAGATACTCTTCCCCCAAGTAGGCTTTGATGACCTCCGGGTTGCACGACACGGACTCGGGCGAACCCTGGCACAACATCCGGCCGTAATCCAAAACGATGATCCGATCGGACAGAGTCATGATCACGCCCATGAGGTGTTCGATGACGAACAGGGTGACCCCGGAGGCGATGATGTTCTTGATCAGCCCCATCACCTCCTGAAGTTCCTGGGGGTTGAGACCGGCCATGACCTCGTCTAAGAGCAGGAGTTGGGGAGAGGAAGCCAGCGCCCGGGCTATCTCCAGGCGCTTGCGGTCGGCGATGGTCAGCGACTTGCCCAGGACGTCGCGTTTTTCGTAAAGTCCCACGAACTCCAGCGTCTCCAGGGCCTTCTTCTCGGCCTCCCTGAGGCTCCCGGTCCGGTTGAGCGCCCCGATCATGACGTTTTGGGTCACGGTTATGTTGCTGAATGGCTTGGTGATCTGAAAGGTCCGGCACAGCCCGGCGGAGCAGATCTGCTCGGGCTTGAGCCGGCCGATGTCCCGGCCGTTGAACTTTATATAGCCCGTCTTGGACCTGTAGAACCCGGACAACACGTTGAACAGGGTCGTCTTCCCGGCTCCGTTGGGCCCGATCAGGCCGACCACCTCGCCCTCGGCGATGTCGAAGCTGACGTCCTTTAGGACGACGTTGCCTCCGAACGACTTGCTGATGTCCCGCACTTCCAGCATGCCGGTCCCCCTATCCTTTTCCCGAGCCGAAGCCGGCCCAGCGCTCTCTTATCGAACCGAACACGCCCTGGGGCATGTACAGCAACACGGCGATCAGGATCACTCCGTAGACGATCATGTACAGGCCCGGCACCGACGTGCCCAACCAGGCCCGCAGGACGATGGTGATCGGCACGAAGATCAAAGCGCCGATGAGCGGCCCGAACACCGTCCCCACCCCGCCGACGATGGCGAACAGGGCCACCTGGACCGAGAGTTGGATTCTGATGACGCTGGAGGGGTCGATATAGACCACATACTGAGCGTAGAAGGTGCCCACTATGGCCGACAGAAACGAACTCAACCCCATGGCGATCAGGCGGACCCGACCGGTCCTGACACCCAAGGCCCTGGCGGCGTCCTCGTTCTCCTTGAAGGCGGTCAGGTAGTAGCCCAACTTGGAGTTCTCGATGGCGTAGCTGACGGCCATGACCACGAGCAGGAGGGCGAAGCCGATGTAGACGTAGGGCAATTTGGAGGCGAAGGAATAATTG
Source organism: uncultured Thermodesulfobacteriota bacterium (assembly GCA_964634465.1). Classification (GTDB taxonomy): domain Bacteria; phylum Desulfobacterota; class Desulfarculia; genus CAZWLY01. The sequence continues at coordinate 194,634 of CAZWLY010000005.1, forward strand.
TACAGGCTGGGCTCGATGGGCAGCGCCAACCCTTCCGACCCGCCGGTCAGCGAGCGCCAGTTCATGGCCAGGATGGAGCAGACCTCGCCGAAGGCCAGGGTGGCCAGGGCGAAGTAGTGAGACCTGAACCTGAAGCAGATCACTCCCACGGCCAACCCCACAGCCAGGGAAAGCAATCCGCCGGCCAGCATGCCCAACCACGGCGTCACCCCGTAATGCAACAATAGCAGGGTGGAGGTGTGGGCTCCGATGCCGAAGAAGGCGTTGTGCCCCAGCGAGACCATCCCGGCGTACCTGGAGACGATGTTCCAGGCTCCGGCAAAAGCGGCCCACATGAAGATGAGGATGAAGCCGTCCAGGTAGAAGTCGTTGCTGACGAACAACGGTCCGAGGCCCAGAACGGCCAGGCCGAGCAGGGTCCAACTCCACTGCCGGCGGGCGCTACGGTCAGTCGATTGCTTCGATGCGTTCAAGTTCCTCTTCTCCCTTCAACCCGAACAGACCTGAAGGCTTGACGACCAGCACCGCGATAAAAACCAGGAAGTAGACGGCCTGTTTGGAATCGGGGCCGATCAGGAAACTGGAAAAGACTTCGACCACCCCGATGAACAACCCGGCGATGACCGCCCCGACTATGCTTCCCAGCCCGCCCAGGACGACCACGACGAACATGATCAACACGAACTCGAAGCCGACGAATGGATGGGCGGTGTAAATGGGCATCATCAACGCCCCGGCCACCCCGACCAGCAGGATGCCGATGGCGAAGGTCATCATGAAGACCCGATCGATGTTGATCCCCATCAGCAGAGCCGTGGATCGGTCCTGGGAGGTGGCCCGGATGACCTTGCCCGTGTAGCTGTTTTTCAGGAAAAGATAAAAAGCCAGCGACAGGCCCATGCCCAGCAGAAAAGCGATCAGCCGGGCCGGGTTGATGATCAGTTCCTCGATGCCCAGCGCGGGGAAAGGGCCGACTATTATCGGCGACTTGGCGTAGTCCAGCGAGATCGTTCTGAAATCGGCCGACCACAGCAACAGAGCCAGGTTCTGGAGAACCGTGGCCAGCCCGACGGTGACGAAAATCTGGGTCAGAATCGGCTTGCCGATCGTCGGCTTGATGAAAAACCGGTAGGTCAGCCAGCCCAGGGAAAAAAGTATCGGCCCCACGGCCAGGGCGGCCAGGTAGGGATCGATCCCGGCCAGGTTGAACAGCCAGAAGGTGACATACATGGCGATCATCAAGTACTCGCCGTGGGCGAAATTGACGATCTTCATCACCCCGAAGATCAAGGTCAACCCAATCGAGGCCAGGGCGTATATTCCTCCCAGCAAAACTCCGGAGATCATCAACTGAATAAAAATTGTCAGGTCCATTTTCCCCTTCCAGGACGCCCTTCAGGACGAAGGGGCGTCCGATCCTTCCAGCTCAAGGCCGACCTCCCCGAGGTTGGGGTTGGGTCCTGAACTTGGACCCGATCCCGCTCGGGCGCGCGTTGCGGCGTTCCCGCGGGCCGCGGGCCGGACCTCCCCGGGGAAGTCCAGCCCCACGGCCTCACTTCAACTCGGAGGTAGCGATCTCATACGGGTAGATGAGCTTCAGTTCGCCGTTCTGCCACTGGTTGACGCCGGCCGAGGAGTAGATGTTCTGCCCCATGATCTTGCCCTTGGAGGCGAACTTGATGCCCCAATTGAGCACGCCATGGCCGGGCTGGACGTCCAGTTCGGCCGCCGCCTGACGCAGCTTGTCCGGGTTCAGGCTGCCGGCCCTGGGCAGGATGTACTTGTACAGTATCCAGGCCCCGGCGAACCCGACGAACGAAGTCGGATTGGGATACTCTCCGTTGTGGCTGGCCTTGTATCGCTTGATGAACTCCGCCGCCACCCTCTTCTGCTCGGCGCCAAGGCCCTTGATGGAAATCTCCGAGGGAATGCCGCCGGCCAACACGCCGTTGGCGTCCTCGCCCAAGGCCTTGTAGAAGTCGGGGTTGCCCTGACCGGCGGTGGTTCCGAAGACCAGCGGCTTGAACCGGTACTCCTTGGCTTGACGGTGGAACAGAATGGCGTCGTTGATGTACTGGGCGGCCAGAACCACGTCGGGCTTGGCCCGTTTGAGTTTGAGGATCAAGCCGGAGAGGTCGGCCGTCTTGGCCGAATAAGATTCGGTGATCACGACGTTGAGACCGAGCTGCTTGGCCCGGGCGGCCAAGCCCTTGGACGAAGAGGTGCCGAACCCGCCGTCCTCGTGGATGATGGCCAGGCGGAGTTCCTCGGCCTTCTTGCCGAATTTCTTGGGGGCCAACACTTGGGCGGTGAAGTCCACCATCTGGGGGGAGGCCATCATCGACCCGGAGAAGGTGGTCCGGACCAGATACTTGAAGCCCCGGGCGGTGATCAACCCGGAGACGCCCTCGTTTTCCAGGTAGAAGACCTTGTTCTTCTCGGCGGCCACGGTGGCGGCCATGGACAGAGACGAGGCCTGGGTGCCGATGATGCAGGTGACTTTTTCGTTGGTGATCAGACGGTTGGCTTCACTGGCCGTAGCTTGGGGGGTCCGGCGCGTCGGCGCTGACCAACTCGATCTTCTTGCCCAGTACGCCGCCCTCGTCGTTGACCATCTCGGTGGCGACCTTCACTCCGTCGAAGTTCTTGATGCCGTTTTTGGAAAGCGGTCCGGTGGTCGGGAAGATGGTCCCGATCCGCCATGTCTCCGCGGCCATCGCTCCGGTTGCCATGATGAGGACCAAAGCCAGGACAACGATCTATACCCTAAAGAATCTTCTCATCACTCACTCTCCCCCTTTTCGGTGACGCTTACGCGCCGAGTAAATTAGGACCTCAAACCTTCGGTCATTTCAAAAGACCGACGACCTTCTCCACTCTTTCGACCAGCTCGCCGCCTTTGACCAGCTCGATCACCGCCTCGATGTCGCGGTAGAGAACCCGGTCCTCTTTCATGACCGGCACTATTTCCCGAACGGCCCGGTAGGCCTCTTCGGTCCCCGCCCCCGGCCGGCCCTGGGTCAAGAGGTCCATCGCTTGGGCGGCGCACAGAAGCTCGATGGCGATGACCCGCTCGGTGTTTTCAAGAATCGCCCGGCACTTGCGGGCCGCAATGGTCCCCATGGAGACGTGGTCTTCTTTGTTGGCCGAGGTGGGGATGGAATCGACCGAGGCCGGGTGGGCCAGGCTCTTGTTCTCCGAGACCAAAGCGGCGGCGGTGTACTGGGCGATCATGAACCCGGAATTGAGCCCGCTTTCCGCGATCAAAAAGGCGGGCAGGCCGGAAAGTTGGGGGTTGACCAGCCGCTCGATGCGCCGCTCGGAGATGTTGGCCAACTCGGCCAGGGCCAGGGCCAGGTAGTCGGCGGCCAAGGCGATGGGTTGGCCGTGGAAGTTGCCGCCCAGCAGAAAGTCGTCCTCCTCAGGGAAGATCAGCGGGTTGGTCGTGGAGGAGTTGATCTCGGTCAGGGTCACCGTCTTGACGTGATCGAGGGCGTCCTTGCTCGCCCCGTGGACCTGAGGTGAGCAGCGCAGGGTGTAGGCGTCCTGGATGCGGGAGCAATCCCGGTGGGAGGAGATGATCTCGCTGCCTTCGGTGATCCTGAACATGTTGTCCGCCGCCGCCGCCTGGCCGGGATGGGGCCTTAAGCGGTGAATGCGCGGATCGAACTCGGTGTTGGTGCCCATCAAGACTTCGAGGCTCATGGCGCAGGCGATGTCGGCCGTCTTGGAGAGGTTGAGGGCGTCATGGACGGCCAGGGCCATGATGGCGGTCATGGCCTGGGTGCCGTTGGTCAGGGCGATGCCCTCACCCGCTTCGAGGCGGATCGGTTTGAGCCCGGCCGCGGCCAGGGCCTCACCGCCGGGCAGCCGTCGGCCGTCCAAAAAGGCCTCGCCCTCGCCGATGAGAACCAGGGCCAGATGGGCCATCGGGGCCAGGTCGCCGCTGGCGCCGACCGAACCCTGCTCCGGCACCACCGGAACCAAGCCGCTGTTCAAAAGATCGACCAGGGCGTCGAGCGTCTCGAAGCGCACCCCGGAGTGGCCCAGGGCCAGGTCCTGGATCCTAACGGCCATCATCGCCCGGACAATCTCCCCGGCCAGGGGCTTTCCGACGCCGGCGGCGTGACTCATCAGGAGATTCGTCTGGAGCCGGCGGGCGTTCTCGGCCGAGATGGTCTGGTTGCACAGGGAACCAAACCCGGTCGTGACGCCGTATATGACCTTGCCCTCGGCGATCCAGACATCGATCAGCTCGCGGGCCTTGGCCACCCGGACCCGGGCGGCGTCGTTGAGCCGAACCGGGGCGCCGTGTCTGGCCGCGGCCACGACCGACTCGATGCTCAACTCGTCTTTACCGAGCACTACCTCTTCCATCTCCCCGCCTCCACCTGATGTCGTAGCTAACCTGGTCCGTAAGGGCGCCGTCTCCGAACTCGCCGATCTGGTCCGCGATCAACCCAACCGGGCTTCGACCGCCTCGGCCAGATCGCCGAGCGCGGCGAGGGCGCCTTCGAGCAATCGGTCGGTCTCTTCGGCCAGGCGTTTCTTGACCGACTCGTCGCCGAGGCCGGGCAGGTTGACGCGCACGTTGTAGGCCGCGCCCAGGACGGCCGTTCGGGCCATTTGGACGGCCGTACCGGCGTCGGTCAGGCAGTTGGGGTTGCCCTTGTCAACGGCCTCCTCGACGAGCTCGATCGTTTCGGCCACGCACTTGAGCGTCTCCAGCGGAACTCGGGCCGCCTCCTCGGCGGCTGCTTCGAGCGCCTCCTTCCGGGCGGTCTGTTGGGCCTCGGTCTGCCGGGGCAGCTTGAGGGCGGCCGCGAACTTGTTGTAGGCGGCGGCGTCCTCATCGACCAGCTTCAGCAACCGTTGGCTCAGCTCGTCGGCCCGGTCCCGAACCCGGTCCATGACCGGCCAGGCGTCACGATATTTGACCCGGCCGATGGTCAGCCGGGCGACCATGGCCGTCAGGCCGGCCGCCGTCGCGCCGGCCAGGGCGGCCGCGCTGCCGCCGCCCGGCGCGGCCGAATCCCCGGCCAACTCACCCACGAAATCGGCAACCGTCATCTCGACCAGTTTCATCTTCCACTCCTCGAGGCCTTCACCGCGGCCAAACCATGATGGTCAGTCCCACGCCTCGGCCGCGGCCGGGTCACGGGTCATGACCACCGCCCCGCCCCGAACGACCTGGCGACAGGGGTTGAAACCAAAATGGTAGGCCAGCTCGGCCGGCTCTGATATATCCCAGATAACGAAATCGGCGTCCTTGCCCGGCTCCAGGGTCCCCTTGGAATCCTGGAGGCCCAAGGCCGCGGCCCCGTTTCGGGTCGTCCCGGCCAGAGCCTCCTCCGGCGTCAGCCCAAACAGCGTACAGGCCATGTTGAGCATCAGCAGCGGCGAGGTGGTCGGGCTGGAACCGGGGTTGCAGTCGGTGGCCAGGGCGATGGGGACGCCGAAACGGCGCAGCGACTCGATCGGCGGTCGCCTCGTCTCGCCCAAAAAGTAGAAGGCCCCCGGCAACAAGACAGCCGTGACGCCGCTTTCGGCCAAGGCCCGAACGCCGTTCTCGGACAGGTACTCCAGGTGATCGGCCGACAGGGCCCGGTATCGGGCGGCCAGGGCTGCCCCGCCCATGTCGGAGAGCTGTTCGGCGTGGAGCTTGACCGGGAGGCCGTGGCGCTCGGCCGCCCTGAAGACGCGCTCGGTCTGCTCCAGGGTGAAGCCGATGGTCTCGCAAAACGCGTCCACGGCCACGGCCAGGCCCTGGGAGGCCACCTCGGGCAGCACCTCGTCGCAGACGTAATCGATGTATGCGTCGCCCCGTCCCTCAAATTCGGGCGGCAGGGCGTGCGCCCCGAGAAAGGTGGGGCGGACGGTGACCGGGAGCCTTTCGTCCAGCAGGCGGGCCACGCGCAACATACGCAATTCGGTTTCGAGGTCCAGGCCGTAGCCGGACTTGATCTCGACCGTGGTCGCGCCCTCGGATATCATGGCCCGGAGCCGGCGAGCGCTCTGGCGGAACAGTTCGGCTTCGTCCGCCGCTCGAGTGGCAGCGACCGTGGAGACGATCCCGCCGCCCTGGCGGGCTATCTCTTCATAGGTCGCGCCCTGAAGCCTCAGTTCAAACTCGCGGGCCCGGCCGCCGCCGTAGACGAGGTGGGTGTGGCAGTCCACCAACCCCGGCGTGATCCAGCCCCCGGCCGCATCGTGCACCTCGGCGGCTCCGGTTTCGAGCCCCGCAGGCATGGCCTTCATCTCCCCGACCCAGACTATTTTGCCCCTGGAGACGGCCAAGGCGCCGTCGATCACGGCTCCGTAGGGCCGGCCGGGCTTCATCGTGGCCAGGTGGGCGTTGACCCACAGGGCGTCGATGGCGTCGGAGACTGGCTCTTGGGGCATGGTCAACCTGCTTCGTCTTTCTCCCCGGCAAAGAACGGAACGCCCGCCCTCACCGGTATAGCCTTTGCGGAGTAGCAGCCCTTGCCTGCGTCACCCGTTCCGCTCCGCCCCGACCACAAGGCGACGGACTCGGCCGGGATGAAGACCTCGGCCCGAAGAAAGAGCCTGGCGTCCATCAGGCCTCATCCCCCATCAGCTCCAGCAGGCGAAGCTCGATGACCTGGTTCGGGTCGAAATCGTTGAGTTGCAGGTAGTAGGCGGCGCTGTCGAGCAAGGCCTCGGCCGGGAGCATGCCGTAAACCTCGGTTTCGACGATGTTCACTCCCCACCGCTTGGCCTCCAGGCGGATAAGTTCCACCACCCGGTAAAGAGAGTTCTTCTGGTAATCGACCAGGTTCATCGACACCTGGGTCATGCCCCGCTCCTTCAAGGCCAGGCCGATGCCCTTGACGTGGCACAGGCCGCCCGAGGACGAGCGGACGAACTTGGCGATCTGCTGGGCGATCTTCAGGTCGGCGGTGTCCAGGTTGACGTTGAAGGCGACCAGAAACTTTCGAGCCCCGATGACCGTCGCCCCAGCCGTGGGATGGAGGCCCGGTCCGCCCACGTCCGGATAGCGCTCCGGCTTTTCGGCCGCCTCGATCTTGAGGGCTTCGAACTGGCCCTTGCGGACGACCTCCAACCGCCGGCGCTCGGGCCTCAAGGCCGCTTCCTCATAAAAATAGACCGGCACGCCCACCTCGGCGTGGTAGCGCTCGCCGAAGTCATGGGCCAGCTCGATGCACTCGGCCATGTCGATGTTCCTGAGCGGAACGAAGGGGACGACGTCCACCGCGCCCACTCTGGGATGGCCGCCTTGGTGGGTGTTGAGGTCGATGGATTCCACCGCCGTCTTCGCCGCTTCGATCAGGGCGTCCTGGATCGGCTCCGGCCGACCGACCAGGGTGACCACCAGGCGGTTGTGGTCTTCGTCGGCCCGGAAATCCAAGAGGTGGCAGTCTTTCGTTTCCTTGAACGGCCCGACGATGGCCTCGATGACCTCGGGCCGGCGGCCCTCGCTGAAGTTGGGCACGCACTGGATCAATCGGCCGGCCACGGCTATCTCTCCTTGTCGAACATGTTGATCATCGGCAGCTTGACCCCGCGCTCGGCGGCCGTCCTCACCGCCCGCTCGTACCCGGCGTCGGCGTGGCGGATGATGCCGGTGGCCGGATCGTTTCTGAGCACGGTGGTGACCCTGAGCTCGCCCTCGTCGGTGCCGTCGGCCACGGTCACCTGACCGGCGTGCATGGCGTAACCGATGCCCACCCCGCCGCCGTCGTGGAACGACGACCAGGCCGAGCCGGAGGCGACGCTGACCATCACGTTCAACAGCGCCCAGTCGGCCACCGCGTCGGAGCCGTCCTTCATCGCCTCGGTTTCGCGGTAGGGCGAGGCCACCGAGCCGCAGTCCAAATGGTCCCGGCCGATGACGATCGGCGCCTTGACCTTACCCGTCCTGACCAGGTCGTTGAAAATCTTGCCCGCCTTGTCCCGCTCGCCGTAGCCCAGCCAGCAGATCCGGGCCGGCAGGCCCATGTGCTGGACCCGCTCCCCGGCCAGTTCCAGCCAGCGGACCATTCGCTTCTTCTCCGGGAAGGCCTCGATCAAGGCCTGGTCGGTGACGGCGATGTCCTCGGGGTCGCCGGACAGCGCCGCCCAGCGGAACGGCCCCTCGCCATCGCAGAACAGGGGCCGGATGAAGGCCGGGATGAAGCCGGGGTAGTCGAAGGCGTTATCCACGCCGCGCTTGAGCGCCTGGCCGCGGAGGTTGTTACCGTAGTCGAAGGCGATCGCGCCGCGCCGCTGCATCTCCAGAATGGCCCGGCAGTGAACGGCCATGGAGTCCAGGGCCAGGTCGATGTACTTCTCCGGCTCGGCGAACCGCATCCCCACCGCCTCCTCGACGCTCACCCCGGCGGGCACGTAGCCGTTGAGCTCGTCGTGGGCGCTGGTCTGGTCCGTGACTATGTCGGGAATGAAACCGGCCTCGATCATCGCCGGCAGCACCTCGGCGCAGTTGCCGCACAACCCGATGGACAGGGGCCGCTTCTCCTCGGCCGCCCGGCGGGCCCTGGCGATGGCCTCGTTCATGTCGTCGGTGGTGGTGTCCAGATATCCGGTATCCAGGCGGCGCTGGATGCGGTTGCAGTCCACTTCCACCACGATGGCGACGCCGCCGTTCATGGTTATGGCCAGCGGCTGGGCGCCGCCCATGCCGCCCAGACCGCCGCTGAGGACGATCTTGCCGGCCAGGGAGCCGCCGAAATGCTGGTCCGCCAATGAGGCGAAGGTCTCGTAGGTGCCCTGGAGGATGCCCTGGGAGCCGATGTAGATCCAGGACCCGGCCGTCATCTGGCCGTACATCATCAGGCCCTTCTTGTCCAACTCGTGGAAGTGCTCCCAGTCGTCCCAGCGGCCGACCAGGTTGGAGTTGGCGATCAAGACCCGGGGCGAGTGGGGATGGGTCTTCAGGACGCCGACCGGCTTGCCCGACTGAATAAGGAGGGTCTCGTCGTTTTCGAGAGCCAACAGCGAACGGACGATGGCGTCGAAGCACTCCCAGTTGCGGGCCGCCTTGCCGATGCCGCCGTAGACGATCAACTCGTCCGGCTTCTCGCCGTTGGCCGGGTCGAGATTGTTGAGAAGCATCCTGAGGGCCGCCTCCTGCAACCAGCCCCGGCAGTGGAGTTGGCCGCCGGTCGGGGCCTTGACCGGTCTCGGCTGGCCGCAGCCGATCTGAAGTTCTTTGAGAAGCCTATCTTTGGCGTTCGATTCCACAGGCCGACCTCCTTAAACTACCCGATGGGCAGATTGTTGACGCCTGGCTGCTTGAGCGAAATATCTTCTCGGCCGCACTTTTCAACGGAGAAAGCTTGTCTGACCCGGCCAAGATGTATATACTTATATATACAACTGCCCAGAGGGCTGTCAATCATTTTTTGACGACCGATTCCAGGGAAGCGGTATAAGATATTCTCCTCGGGGGACGCATCGAAATATGACCAACGATCATCTAAACGACCAAGCCAACGACAACCGGCCGGCCGGCACCAGGCCCACGGCCGGCTCTCTGATCGACGTCCAGGGCGCGATCTCGGCCCGCAAACACCCGACGCCCCTCTACCAGCAGGTCAAGGACTACATCACCGAGAAGATCCAGACCGGGCAGTGGCCGCCGGAGTCGCGGGTGCCCTCGGAAAACGAGTTGGTGGACGTCCTTCAAGTGTCTCGAATGACCATCAACCGGGCGCTCAGGGAACTGACCGCCAGCGGCAGCCTGGTCCGCATCCAGGGCGTGGGCACGTTCGTGGCCGCCCCCAAGCCGGTCTCCACCCTCCTCGAAATCAAGCCCATCGCCGAGGAGATCGCCCAGCGAGGCGGGGTCCACTCTTGCCAGATTCACCTCAAAAGCCGGGAAGCGGCCCCGCCCGACCTGGCCTTGGCCATGGCCTTGCCGGCCGGGGCGGAGGTGTTCCACACCATTCTGGTCCATCTGGACAACAACCGCCCCATCCAACTGGAGGACCGCTACGTCAACCCGGCCGTGGCCCCGGATTATCTGAACCAGGACTTCTGCAAGATCACCCCCAGCCGCTATCTCTTGGATGTGGCTCCCTTGACCGAGGCCGAGCACGTCATCGAGGCCGTCTTGCCCGACGAACGAACCCAGAAACTGCTCGACATCGGCCCCAACGAGCCCTGTCTGGTCCTCTACCGCCGGACCTGGTCCAACGATATCGTGGCCACTCGAAGCCGATTCATCCACCCGGGCTCCCGCTTCCGCCTGGGGGGGCGGTTCAGGCCGTCTTCGCCGGCTCAAGCCGTGGAGGCCTGACCCAACCGCGCCGATCGCCCCTGATAGCCGCCGTTGTCGGTCCGGCCAGGCCGGCCCGGTTTGGCTCCGGTGCGGGTCGAGCGGGTCGAGTCTCCCGAAAAAGGTTGACAAATCGGCTGGCTGCGATAAATATACGCACGTGAGCGGGCATAACTCAGTTGGTAGAGTGCAAGCTTCCCAAGCTTGACGCCGCGGGTTCGAGTCCCGTTGCCCGCTCCAGCTAGGCCTTTTACCCATCTTGACGTGGGTTTATAGGACGGCATGCTCCCTTTTCGAGGTTGCCCGTTCGGAATTGGCCGAGGGGTGACTTTGATTAGTGGATTGGTGTCGATGGCCCTGGGCGGCGGCCCGACGGCTGCGCCTCCGGGCGACAAAATCGGTCCGGTTCACTGGGGAGTGGGCGCGTAGCCCGCTTTTCGTTTTTAGAAAGGAGACTCGTTTCGCCGTCGAGTCAGAGGAAGGAAGATGGACGCCCAAGCGGTGGACGAAAAAATAAGAGCCATCGCCGCTCCGGCCATCGCCGCCGCCGGCGTGGAGCTGGTCGACGTGGAGATCTTCGGCCAGGCCAAGCGGCTCGTCGTCCGGGTGACCATCGACCGGCCCGAGGGGGTGGGCGTGGAGGATTGCGCCCGCTTCTCGCGGCACCTCAGCGATCTGCTCGACGTCCACGACGTCATCGAGCCGTCCTACGTCCTGGAGGTCTCCTCACCGGGCCTGGACCGACCGCTGAAGAAACCCAGCGATTTCAAGTGGGCCGTCGGCAAGCGGGTCAAGGTGACCACGCGCCGACCCATCGACGGCGAGAACGTCTTCACCGGACTGCTGGCCGATTTCGAGGACGAGACCGTCACCCTCGATATCGAGGGCGAAACCGTCAAGCTGGCCATCTCCGAGGTGGCTAAGGCCCGGCTGGATGTAGGCGATCCGTTTGGGCGCCGTAAATCATAGACTCAAGGAAGGCCCAAATGTCCGAACTTAAAAGGATCATCGACCAGATCAGCCGCGACAAGGGTATCGATCGAGACATTCTCATCTCGACCCTGGAGGACGCCATCCGCTCGGCGGCCCGGAAAAAACTGGGCCAGGACAAGGAGTTCGAGGTGGCCTACAGCGAGGAGCTGGGCGAGATCGAGGTCTTTGAGTTTCTCGAAGTCGTCGAAAAAGTCGAGGACCCGGAGACGCAGGTCTCCCTCGAAGACGGCCGGAAGATGGACCCGGACTGCGAGATCGGCGACGAGCTGGGCGTCAAGCTCGACACGGCCGAGTTCGGCCGCATCGCCGCTCAGTCGGCCAAGCAGGTCATCATCCAGCGGATGAAGGACGCCGAGCGGGACATGGTCTACGAGGACTACAAGGATCGCAAGGGTGAAATCATCTCCGGGATGGTGCTTCGCTTCGACAAAGGCAATCTGATCGTCAACCTGGGCCGGACCGAGGCCATCCTGCCGATAAAGGAACAAACGCCGCGGGAGATATACCGCCCCGGCGACCGCATCCGGGCCTTCGTACTGGACGTCAAGCAGATCAGTCGCGGTCCCCAGATCGTGCTCTCCAGGACCCATCCCCAATTCATCGTCGAGCTCTTCGCCAACGAGGTGCCCGAGATCGCCGAGGGCGTGGTCCAGATCAAGGCCGTGGCCAGGGAGCCCGGCAGCCGGTCCAAGATCGCCGTCTACAGCCAGGACCCGGACATCGACCCGGTCGGCGCCTGCGTGGGCATGAAAGGTTCGCGGGTCCAGGCGGTGGTCCAGGAACTGCGCGGCGAGAAGATCGACATCGTACCCTGGGACCCGGACGTGGCCAAGTTCATCTGCAACGCTCTCTCGCCGGCCGAGGTCTCACGGGTCATCGTCGACGAGGCCCGGCACACCATGGAGGTGGTCGTGCCCGAGGAGATGCTGTCTCTGGCCATCGGCAAGCGCGGCCAGAACGTCCGTCTCGGCTCCAAGCTGACCGGTTGGCGGGTGGATATCATCCACGAGAAGCGCTGGCACAAGATCAGCCAGGAGGACGAATCCACCCTGCGCCTGGTCGAAGGCGTGGGCGAGGCGACGGCCAAGCTGCTGGTCGAATCCGGCTACAACACCGCTCGCGAACTGGCCCGGGCCACGGCCGACGAACTGGTCGAGATTCCCGGCATCAGTCTGAAGAAGGCCGACGCTCTGATCGCCGCGGCTCAGAAGGTGGTCGCCCAGTTGGACGCCAAGTACGAGGTGGAAGAGGCGACCGAGACGGCCGGCATGCCTTTCGGCCCGGTTGACGGACCGGCGGCTGTGGCCGCGTCGGATGGGGGCGAGGGCCGGGTGGAGCTGAGCAAGGAGCAGGCCGAGGCGGCCCTGGCCGAAGCCGTGGCCGCCGCCGCGATGGAGCGGAAAGCGGTCGAGGAATCGAGCCCGGAGGCGGCCGACGGCGAGGCAGGCGAGGCCGACGAGAAGTGAGAGATTCTCGACCGCAAAGAACGTGCTTCGGTTGCGGCCGGAAAGCACCCAAGGAGACCCTACTCCGGCTGGCCATCGAACGGGACGGAAGAATAACCTTCGATGAGTCCCAGCGGGCCGAAGGCCGGGGACTGTATATCTGCGCCCAGGCCGAGTGTTTCGGCCGGGCGGCCCGAAAGAAGCCGCCGCAGACTGTCACCCGGCGCTGCACCGGCGCCGCTCTGACTGAGGCCATCAACGAGGCGGCGACTCGGTTGGGCTAGCGAGGCGACAAGGGGGTAACTTTAATGAAGAAGACTCGGGTCTATGAGCTGGCCAAGGAGTTCCGCAAGGACACCAAGGAGCTTTTGGACCTCATCCACGAAATGGGCATCGAGGCGGCCAGCCACGCCTCGTCGCTCTCAACTGAAGACGCCAGCCGCATCCGGGAGCGTCTCCAGAGCGAAAAGACCCACGAGGTGGTGGACAAACGCATTTCAACGGGCGTCATCCGCCGCCGAAAGAAGGCCATTAAAAAGGTCGAGACCGAGGCCGCGCCGGAGGGCGAGGCCGCCCAGGCCGCACCGGAAGCGGTCGTGGAGAAGCCCGTCCCGGCCGAACTCCCCGTCGCCGAGGAGGCGATCCAGGCCGCCGAACCCGTCGCCGAACCCGCCGCTGTTCCGACCGAAGAACCGAGCGGTGGAGAGGAAGTCGCGGAGACGGCCGCCGAAGAGGCCGAAGCGACAATCGAAACCGAGCCGGCCGAGGCTCAAATCGAAGAGCCCGGCGGCGAGCCTGCGGCGGCCGAGGTGACCGAGGCGACCGAGGCGGTCGAGCCGGACGAAAAACCCAAACCGGCCAAGAAGACCAAGCCCAAGCGGCCGGCCAAGTGGTCGGAGAGTGAGCCGGCCCGGATCATCAGCAAGCCCAGCCGGCCGATGACCCCGGCCGAAGTGGGCGGGGCGGAGCCGGCCCGCTTCCGTCGCGGCCCCGTACCGCCCATCAAGGTCGAGGACGATCTGGGCGGCAAGGGCAAGCGCCGCAAGGGCAAGGGGGCGCTGAAAAAGAAAGGCCGGCGGCGCGACGTATCTCGCGATGAGCTCTACGAAGGCCGCCAAGGCAAGTTCCGCGCCTCCAAGATGAAGCGCTCCAAGAAGGCGGCCAAAACCCAGATCACCCAACCCAAGGCGATCAAGATGCGTATCAAGGTGGCCGAGGCGATCACTGTGGCCGAACTGGCCAAGCGGATGGGCGTCAAGGCGACCGACGTCATCAAGCAACTCATGGGGCTGGGCATGATGGTCACGTTGTCCCAGACCATCGACATCGACACCGCCACCCTGGTCGCGGCCGAGTTCGGCTACGAGGTCGAACGGACTTCTTTCGAGGAGGCCGACCTGATCAAACTCACCGAGGACAAGCCCGAGGACCTCAAGCCCAGGCCGCCGGTGGTGACCATCATGGGCCACGTCGATCACGGCAAGTCGTCGCTTCTGGAGGCCATCTCGGCCCAGGACATCGACATCGTCTCCGGCGAGGCCGGCGGCATCACCCAGCACATCGGCGCCTACGTGGTCAGGTCCGAGGAGGGCGACATCGTCTTCCTGGACACGCCGGGCCACGAAGCCTTCACCGCCATGCGCGCCCGCGGCGCCCAGGTGACCGACATCGTCGTCCTGGTCGTCGCCGCCGACGACGGGGTGATGGAGCAGACCAGGGAAGCCGTCTCCCACGCCCAGGCGGCCAAGGTGCCGATCATCGTCGCCGTCAACAAGATGGACAAGCCCGACGTCGACCCCGAGCGGGTCAGGCGGGAGCTGACCGAGATCGGCCTCCAGCCCGAGGACTGGGGCGGCGACACCCTCTTCGCCGAGGTCTCGGCCAAGACCGGCCAGGGCATCGACCAACTGCTCGAGGCGATCCGCCTTCAGGCCGATCTGTTGGAGCTGAAGGCCAACCCGGACAAGCCGGCGGTCGGCCGCATCGTCGAGGCCCAGTTGGACAAGGGCCGGGGGCCGGTGGCGACCGTCTTGATCCAGGGCGGCACGCTCAAGATCGGCGACGCCTTCGTGGTCGGGGCCCACTACGGCAAGGTTCGGGCGTTGATGGACGACAGGGGCCAACCGCTCGACTCGGCCGGCCCCTCGACGCCGGTCCAGGTGCTGGGCCTTTCCGGGGTGCCGGAGGCGGGCGACGAGTTGGTGGTCGTCGAGGACGAGAAACACGCTCGCCAGATATCCGATTACCGAGCCGCCAAGCGGCGCGAGACCGAACTTTCCCAGACCACCCGCATGTCGCTGGAAAGCTTCATGGAGAAGGCCGCCGAAGGCGAGGTCAAAGAGCTGCCCATCGTCATCAAGGCCGACGTCCAGGGCTCGGTGGAGGCGCTCCGGGACGCCCTGGCCCGCCTTTCCACCGACAAGGTCAAGCTGAGCGTCATCCACACCGGCGTGGGCGCGATCACCGAATCGGACGTCATGCTGGCCGCCGCCTCGAACGCCATCATCGTCGCCTTCAACGTCCGGGCCAACCCCAAGGCGGCCGAGGTGATGGAAACCGAGGGCGTGGAAGTGCGCTACTACGACGTCATCTACAAGGCCATCGAAGAGATCAGGGAGGCCATGGAAGGGCTGTTGGACTCGCTCTTCAAGGAGCACACCATCGGCCGGGCCGAGGTCCGCGAAACCTTCAAGGTGCCCCGGGTCGGCACGGTGGCCGGATGCGCCGTCACCGACGGCGTGGCCCGGCGAAACGCCCTGGCCCGCCTGGTCCGCGACGGAGTGGTCATCTTCGACGGCAAACTGGCCAGCCTGAAACGATTCAAGGACGACGTCAAAGAGGTGGCCGCCGGCTACGAGTGCGGCATCGGCCTGGAAGGCTTCAACGACATCAAGGTCGGCGACGTCATCGAGATGTACGAGCTGGAGGAGATCAGGCCGAGCCTGGAGGATTGATAGTTGATCATCGCCGCCGTCCACATGACGGTCCTGGTGCCCGACGTGGCCTCGCTGAAGGGGAAACGCAAGGCGTTGCGGGCCCTCAAGGACCGGATCAAGCACCGGTTCAACGTCGCCTTCGCCGAAGTGGGCGGCCTGAACCTGTGGCAGCGGGCCGAACTGGCGGCGGTCTCGGTGGGCAACGACGAGCGGGTGCTCAACTCGAAGATGGACAAGTTGCTCAACTACATAGAATCGACCGGTCTGGTCGATCTCGTTCGGGCCGAGCTGGAGTTCATCCACACCGGGCCGGAGGTGGATTGATGCCCTCGCGCCGCTCAAGGCGGGTGGCCGAACTGGTCAAACAGGAGGTGGCGATCATCATCGCCTCGCGGCTGTCCGACCCCAGGCTCTCCCAGGCCCGGGTGACCGAGGTCGAGATGTCGTCCGATCTCAGGCGGGCCTATGTCTATTTCTCCTGCGCCCGGGAGACCAGAGAGGCGGTCCAGGTCGGTTTCGAGCGGGCCCGGGGCTTCATCAAGAAGCAACTGGCGCCCCGGCTGAAACTCAAGTTCATGCCCGATCTGGTCTTTCGCCACGACCCGTCCATCGACCACGGCGAGGACATGGATCGACTCCTGGCCTCGTTGCGAGACGAGAATGTTTAACCGGGTAACAGACGCAAGCGACATGGGCGATGCCATCCGGGCCGTGGCCCGGACCCTCATCGACGGCCGCCGCTGGCTGCTGGCGTCGCACCAAAACCCGGACGGCGACGCCATCGGCGCCCTGGTCGGCCTGGGCTTGATTCTGGAGGGGATCGGCAAAGAGGTGGTCATGCTCAACCCAACCGGCGTGCCCGATCTCTACGCCTTTCTCCCCGGCAGCGAGCGAATCGTCACCGAGCTCGCCGGCAAGCTCGACTTCGACGGCATCGTCATTCTGGATTCCGGCCACTTCAGCCGCATCGGCCCGATGTCCAAGCGGCTCGACGAATTCCCGGTGGTCGTCAACATCGATCACCACGTCCCCGACGAGCCCTGGGGCGATCTGCGCTGGGTAGACACCTCCGCCCCGGCCGTCGGTCTGATGATCCACACTCTGGCCCGGCTACTGCCGGCCCGGATAACGCCCGAGGCGGCCGCGAACCTCTACACCGCCATCATGACCGACACCGGCTCTTTCCGTTACGGCAACACCACGCCCCAGGCGCTGGTCGTCGCCTCGGAACTCATTGAGCTGGGCGCCGACCCGGCGCTTTGCGCCAGACGCGTCTATCTGACCTACTCGCCCGGCCGGCTCAAACTCCTGGCCAGCGTTCTGGCCAGCCTGGAGACGGAGCTCGACGGCCGGCTGGCGATCACCTCGGTCGATCTCGACACCCTCGAGGAGACGGGCGCCGCTCCGGCCGAGCTGGACGGATTCACCGACTTCATCCGGGGCCTGCCCGGGGCGGAGGTGGCGGCGCTCATGCGCCAGGAAAAAGAGGGTTACAAACTGAGCCTGCGCTCGGCCGGCCGGGTGGACGTAGCCCGACTGGCCCGCGGTCTCGGCGGCGGCGGACACCGCATGGCCGCCGGGGCGTTCATCGACGGAACCAAGGAACAGGCGAAGGCCGCCCTGATCGAAGCGGCCAGGCGGGCCATCCATGGCTAGAGACAGACGCAGAGCGGAGTTCCTCTTCGACGGCCTCCTGGTGGTGGACAAGCCGGCCGGGTTGACCTCGGCCGAGGTGGTCGAGCGAGTCAAAAAGGTGACCAGGCCCAAGCGCATCGGCCACACCGGCACCTTGGATCCGTTCGCCACCGGCGTGCTGATTCTCTGCTTCAACCAGGCGACCAAGCTGGCCGGCTACCTCATCGACCAGGACAAGGTCTACGAGGGCGTGATGCGCCTCGGCGTGACCACCGACACCTACGACCTGACCGGTCAGATCAGGCGCAAGGAGCCGGTCAGGGTCGGTGAGGACGAGATCATCGCCGCCGCCCAGCGGTTCAAGGGCGTCATCGAGCAGAAGCCCCCGGCCTTCTCGGCCTTGAAACAGGACGGCGAGGCGCTGTACAAAAAGGCCCGCCGCGGCGAGGAGGTTTCGACCGAGCCCAGAGAGGTGACCATTCACCGCCTCGACGTGCTCGAAATCGATCCACCCAGGGTCCACTTCGAGGTCCACTGCTCCAAGGGGACCTACATCCGCACCCTGGCCCACGACTGGGGCCGGGCCCTTGGCTGCGGCGGCGTCCTGGAAGAGCTTCGCCGCCTGGCGGCCGAGCCGTTCACCATCGATCAGGCCTTGAATCTGGGTCTGGTAGAGTCATTGGCCAGACAGCGCCGCCTCAAGGGCCGGCTGATAAGTCCGGCCAAGGCCTTGCCCCACTGGCCGGCGGCGGTCCTGGACGACGACACCGTAAGGAAGATAAGCCACGGCCAGGCCCTGACCGGCGAGGAGTTGGCCGGTCTGGCGCCCGAGCATCACATAAAAGGACAACGTCTAAGAATCATGAACCGATCCGGGGAACTGGTCGCCCTGGCCCAATTGGCCGCGGCGGCGGACGGAAGCGGCTTGACCGCCCGCCCGATCCGCGTTCTCCAGGTCAACAGTTAGATGTAGTCAGAGGAGGAAGGTAAAGTGCCCTTGTCAACCGAAACCAAAAAGGAAATCATCGGCAAGCATAAGGTCCACGAGACCGACACCGGCTCGCCGGAGGTCCAGATCGCCCTCTTATCCAGGCGGATCAAGGACCTGACCGAACACTTCAAGGTCCACCCCAAGGACTTCCACTCCCGGCGCGGCCTGCTCAAACTGGTCGGCCAGCGCCGCCGCCTCTTGAATTACCTGAAGCGCAAGGACGTGGACCGCTACCGCTCACTGATCACCGAGCTCGGTATCAGAAAGTAGCCAGGGCTGAGAAAAGAGCCCGAAAGGAACGATATGTATACAACAGTCGAATGCGACCTGGGCGGACAATCGCTCGTCATCGAGACCGGTCGCGTAGCCAGACAGGCCGACGGCGCGGCGGTGGTACGCTATGGCGACACCATGGTCCTGGTCACCGCCGTATCCACCGATGAGCAGCGTGAGGGCATAGATTTCTTCCCGCTCACCTGCGATTACCAGGAATTCTACTGGGCCGCCGGGCGCATTCCCGGCAACTTCTTCCGGCGCGAGGTCGGCCGCCCCTCGACCAAAGAGACGCTGACCTCCCGGATGATCGATCGGCCGCTTCGGCCCCGCTTCCCCAAGGGTTACAAGAACGAGACCCAGATCATCGCCAACGTGCTCTCCTGCGATACCGAGAACGACGCCGACGTGCTGGCCATGGTCGGCGCCTCGGCGGCGCTGTCCATCTCGGACATCCCGTGGCAGGGTCCCATCGCCGCTTGCCGGGTGGGCCGTGTCGATGGCGAGTTCATCATCAATCCGACCAAGACCGAGCTGGAAGACTCGGACATGAACATCATCGTCTGCGCCAGCAAGGACGCCATCGTCATGGTCGAGGGCGAGTGCCGGTTCGTCTCCGAGGAGGACATGGCCGAGGCCCTGTTCGCGGCCCAAACCGCCTGCGCGCCGCTCATCGAGATCCAGGAGGAACTGGTCCGCCGGGCCGGCAAGCCCAAGCGCGAGTTCGCCCCGCCCGAGGTTGACCAGGAGCTCAAGGCCAAGGTCAAGGAGCTGGCCGAGGGGCCGCTCTCCGAGGCGATCGTCATCCCCGAGAAGATGCCCCGCTACCGGGCCTTCTCCAAGATCAAGAAGGACGTCATCGAGGCGCTCGGCGAGGCTTACGCCGGTCGAGGCGGGGAGATCAAGGAACTGATCGAAGACCTCAAGGCCAAGATGATCCGGACGATGATCCTGGAGACCGGCCGGCGCATCGACGGGCGGGCCGTGGACGAGGTTCGGCCCATCTCCTGCGAGGTCGGCGTGTTGCCCAGAGCCCACGGCTCGGCCCTGTTCACCCGAGGCGAGACCCAGGCCCTGGTGACGACCACCCTGGGCTCGGCCGGCGACGAGCAGCGCATCGAGTCGATCATGGGCGATGCGATGAAGTCCTACTTCCTGCACTACAACTTCCCGCCCTTCTCCGTGGGCGAGGCCAAGCGGCTGGGCGCCCCCAACCGCCGGGAAACCGGCCACGGCAACCTGGCCGAGCGGGCCTTGAAGGAGTTGATCCCCAATCACGAGGAGTTCTTCTACACCATCCGCATCGTCTCCGACATTCTGGAATCCAACGGCTCGTCGTCCATGGCCACCGTCTGCGGCGGTTCGCTGTCGCTGATGGACGCCGGAGTGCCCACTCCGACCCACGTGGCCGGCGTGGCCATGGGCCTGATCAAAGAAGGAGACAAGATCGCCATCCTGACCGACATCCTCGGCGACGAGGACCACGTCGGCGACATGGACTTCAAGATCACCGGCTCGGAGGACGGCGTCACCGCCATCCAGATGGACATCAAGATCCCCGGCCTGTCCCGGGAGATAATGACCCAGGCCTTGGAGCAGGCCAAAGCCGGCCGGCTCCACATCCTGGAGAAGATGAAGGAGGCCATCCCCCGGCCCAGGCCCAAAGTGTCCGACTACGCTCCGCGGGTGGTCACGGTCCAGATCCGCCCCGAGCGCATCCGGGACATCATCGGCCCCGGCGGCCGGGTGATCAAGGCCATGCAACTGGAGACGGGCTGCCGGATCGACGTGGACGACTCGGGCAAGGTCATGATCTCCTCGTCCGATCCCGAGGCCATCGAGCAGTGCATCGAGATCATCAAGGAGATCACCCAGGAGGTCGAGGTCGGCGCCGTCTACGAGGGCGTGGTCAAGCGGATCACCGACTTCGGAGCCTTCATCGAGATCCTGCCCGGCGTGGACGGCCTGTGCCACATCTCGGAGCTGGACCACTACCGGGTGGAGAGGGTGACCGACATCCTCCACGAAGGCGATACGGTCAAGGTCAAGGTGCTGGACGTGGACCACAGCGGCAAGGTCCGGCTGTCCCGCAAGGCCCTGATCGAGAGATCGAACGACAACCGGGGCGGCGACCGTCGGCCGTCCAGAGGCAGGCGGTAAATTGCCGGACAAGACCCGGCTGGACAACGGCGTCAGGGTGCTGACCGAGCGGATCGATCACGTCCGCTCGGTTACGCTGGGCGTCTGGGTCGATGTCGGCTCCAGGGACGAGTCCTGGGAGCAGGCGGGGCTGTCCCACCTGGTCGAGCACATGATCTTCAAGGGCACCGAGAAACGCTCGGCCTTGGAGATCGCCCTGGAGATCGACGCCATCGGCGGACTCTCCAACGCCTTCACCTCCAGGGAGCAGACCTGCTTCCACTGCAAAGTGCTCGACACCCACACCGAGGAGATGGTCGAGCTTTTGACCGACATCTTCCTCAACTCGACCTTCGCCCCGGAGGAGTTGGCCCGGGAGCGGGAGGTGGTCCTCCAGGAGATCAAGATGGTCGAGGACACCCCCGACGAACAGGCCCACACCCTGATGCCGACCGTGCTCTGGCCGGGCGAGGCCCTGGGCCGCCCCATCCTGGGCCGGGCCGAGACGGTCGGGGCGATGAGTCAGGCCGACCTCAAGGAGTACATCCAGGCCGCCTACTCCCCCGACCGGATCATCATCGCCGCCGTGGGCCAGCTGGACCACCAGGAGATCATCAAATTGGTCGAGCCGACCTTCGGCCGAATCGGTCCTCGACCCGGCCGGCCGCCCCGGAACATGGCCGCCGCCCAGCCGGGCGACGTGATCAAGGAAAAAGATCTGGAGCAGGTCCATCTCTGCCTCGGCCTCAACTCCACCTCGGCCGTCGATCCGGACCGATACCCGGCGGCGCTGTTGAACGTCATTCTGGGCGGGTCGATGTCGTCGCGGCTGTTCCAGGAGGTCCGGGAGAAGCGCGGCCTGGCCTACGCCGTCTACTCGTACCTGGCCTCTTACAGCGACGCCGGCTTTTTGGGCGTCTACATGGGCGTCGATCCGACCAGGACCAGGGAGGCGCTCGAGGTCGCGCTCGACGTCATGACCGGTCTGGCTCGAAACGGACTGGACGGCGAGGAGCTTTACAAGGCCAAGGAGCACTTGAAGGGACAGATCTTTCTGTCCGCCGAATCCACGGACAACCGGATGAACCGGATGGCCAAAAACGAGTACAACTTCGGCCGATACATCACCTATGACGAGATCGCCGAAAAGATCGACGCCACCACGCCCGAGGACATCGCCCGGGTGGCGGCCCGCCTCCTCGACCCCACCCGGATGGCGCTGGTGGCGTTGGGGCCCGGCGTGGAAGACAGCCTGGGCGACGACTGGTACAGGGGATAGAGATGACCAAGGGCGGCCTGAAAGTCGAAGTCAAGGTTCTGCCCCACGGCAAGGGCTTGGAACTGCCGGCTTACTTGACCCCGGGTTCGGCCGGGATGGACCTCCGGGCGGCCATCGACGAGGACGCCCCGATTCGGATGTACGCCGGGAACATCGAGATGATTCCCACCGGCATCGCCATCCACATTCCCGCCGGCTACGAGGGTCAGGTCCGGCCGCGATCGGGCCTGGCCGTGAAACACGGCCTGACGCTGATCAACGCGCCGGGGACGATCGACTCCGACTACCGGGGCGAGATCAAGTGCGCCCTGATCCATTTGGGTCCCGAACCCCACACCATCTACCGCGGCGACCGCATCGCCCAACTCGTCATCGCCCCGGTCATCCAGGTGGAGTTGGAAGAGGTGGACGAGCTGCCGGAAAGCAAACGGGGCGAAGGGGGATTTGGAAGCACGGGGACCTAGGCCCAAAGACCCGGCTGGAGGACTTTATAAAACGACAAAGCGCCTTGGAGGATATTTTCCTGCCGCTGCGCCTCCTGAAGTAACTCGACCATTCCCAGGGTCGGTCGTGGCTGTGCCGCCGGTCTTGAAATCGTCCTGTGGCAGCGCCGGCAAGTCTGCCTTTACAGAAACCTTCAGTCACACACCCCGCACCGATCGCACCCTTCAAAGCAGCCGGGCGAGGTCTTTTCTTTCAGGCCGCGCTGGTACTCTGCCCATAAAAAATCGCGGTCGATGCCGGAATCAATGATATCCCACGGAAACAGCTCGTCTTTTTCCCGTTCCCGCATGGTATAGAACTCCGGGTTGAGATTGGCCTCGCGCTGGGCCTTTGCCCAATCTCCGTCCAGGCGAGCGGCGTCGAGCAGCAACTCGCCCACCCGCCGATCGCCCCGCGACAAAAGCCCCTCGACGTGGGCCCACTTGGGCTGATCAAAAGTAACCTTGACCCGTCTCTGGCCTTTGAGCTCCCTCTTTATCAGCCTGGCCCGTCGCTTGAGCTCCTTGATGGGGGCCATGGCCGCCCATTGGAACGGGGTGTGAGGCTTGGGCACGAACGAGCCGACGGACAAGGTCAGCCAGTTGAGCTTGGCCCGGCCCTCGGTCGCCTGGCGGAGATGGTGAAGGACGCCCTTAGTCAGCTCGGCGATGGCGACGACGTCCTCATCGGTCTCGGCGGGCAGGCCGATCATGAAGTAGAGCCGCAGGTTCCTGATTCCCGCCTCCAGGGCGATCAGGCAGGCCTCTTTGATCGCCGCCTCGCTCAGATTCTTGTTGATCACCCGCCTGAGCCGCTCGCTGCCCGCCTCCGGGGCCAGGGTGAGGGTCTTGACCCCGGCCTGGGCCAACAGCTCGGCCAGGGTCGGGGTCAGGGTGTCGGCCCGGAGCGAAGAGACCGAGATCTTGCCGCCATGGTGGACCGCGGCCAGGCAGAGTTCCTCGATCCCTTCCAGGTCCGACACGGCGGCGCTGACAAGGCCCACCCGGCCGTATTTTTCAGCCCCCTCGACAACGAGCTGGCGAAGCCGGTCGAAATCGGCCGGCCGATTGGGTCTCAGAATGAAGCCGGCCGCGCAAAAGCGGCAGGCTCGGCCGCAGCCCCGGGACAGCTCGACCAGCAACCGGTCGCCGAATTCGGTCTGGGAGGTGATGACGCTGGAGCGGATCGGCTCGCCAAGCTCGGTCTTCCAGCGTCGGGAGATGCGCTCCGGGAGGCCGGGCTCGACCTCCACTCCGGCCAGCCGGCCCGCAGCGTCATACCGGGGCTGGTAAAACCGGGGCGCGTAGGCCCCGGCCACCTCGGCGGCGATGCGCTTCAAAAGCTCTCGACGTTCTGGAGGAGGATTTTCCTGGCTCAACCGGGTGAAGGATTCGAGAAAATCGTTCAGGACCTCCTCGGCCTCGCCGATCAGAATGATGTCGGCATAGGGCGCCAGGGGCTCCGGGTTGAGGGTGGGGGCGATGCCCCCGGCCAGGATCAGGGGCTGGCCGGTCCCCCGATTCCTGGCCAGGGGCGGCAATCCGGCCAGCTTCAGAAGCGTCACCAGGTTGAGGTAATCGTTCTCAAAGGGGAGGGAAAAGGCGATTACCTCGGCTTCCGCCGCCGGTTGCTGCCGCTCCAGTGTCAGCCACGGCGTTCCGGTTCTTTGGTGCTCGGCCAACTCGTCCGGGCCGGGCAGGAAAGCCCGCTGACACTCTATTCCGGGCCGGCGGCTCAAAACCTCGAAGACCGCCTGAAAGCCCAGATTGGATAGGGCCAGATGATAGGTGTTGGCAAAGGCCAGGACGAACCTCAGCCCGCCCCCCGCCGCCGGAGGGCTGGTGGCTTGCTCGGCCTCCAAAAGGCGTCGCAGCCCTGCCTTTAACCGCCACGACATCGGGACCTAATCTGCGCAACGTCTCAAGAACGTCGGGATCTCATGATCGTTGGGGTCGAACTTGGGCTCCGAACCCCAGGTCGGTTCGACCCGCCCCAACTCGTCGTCGCCTCTCAGGTACGTCGGAAGGTCCAGGTCGTCCTTGGCCCGACGCTGGAGTTCGGCCACGGCCTGCTTCTTGATGATGGCCATGTCGTTGTGGGCGACGTGGTCCTCCTTGGGACCGATCCCGGTGGCGATGACGGTCACCCGAATCTCGTCTTCCATCTCCGGATCGACCACCCAACCGGTGATGATCTCGGCCTCCTCGTCGGCCTCCTTTTCGATGAGGCTGATGGCGTCCTGGAACTCGGTCAGGGTCAGGTCCTCGCCCGAGGTGATGTTGATCATCAGTCCGGTGGCGCCGTCGATGGAGACGTCCTCCAGCAGAGGCGAGGAAATGGCGGAATTGGCCGCCTCGACGGCCCGGTTCTCGCCGGAGGCGACGCCGGTGCCCATGATCGCCTGGCCGCGCTCCAGCATGACCCGTCTCAAGTCGTTGAAGTCGCAGTTGATGTGGCCGGTGGAGTTGATCAAATCCGAGACGCCTCTCACCGCCTGGAAGAGAACGTCGTCGGCCCGCCGGAACATCTCCAGCAGGGTGGCGTTCTTGGGCGCGGCGGCCAGGAGCCGATTGTTGGGGATGGTGATCAGGGTGTCCACTCGCCCCTTGAGCTCCCTGGCCCCGGCCTCGGCCACGCTCATCCGCTTTTTGCCCTCGAAGTGGAACGGCTTGGTGGCCACCACCACCGTCAGCGCGCCCTGCTCCTTGGCCACGTTGGCCACCACCGGCGCCGAGCCGGTCCCCGTGCCGCCGCCCAACCCGGCGGTGATGAAGACCATGTCGGCCCCGTCGAGGATGTTGCGGATGGCGTCCAGGTTCTCCTCGGCCGCCCGGCGGCCGACCTCGGGATCGGCGCCGGCGCCCAGCCCCCGGGTGGCCTCGCAACCGATCTGGATCTTGGTCGGGGCCTTGGACTTGTCCAGATCCTGGACGTCGGTGTTGGCCACGATGAACTCGACGCCGGTCAGCCCCGAGGCGATCATGTTGTTGACCGCGTTTCCGCCCGCGCCGCCCAGGCCGATGACCTTGATTCTGGCGCCTTGGCAGGGCTCGACAATCTCAAAAGTCATGTCCTACCTCCCCTTTGTGTCTCTGCATTCAAAAAACTTCCTTGAACCAGTTCTTCATTCGGTTGATCACCCGATCGAAGATTTTCTGGTCCCTGATTCTGAACTTCTGGCCCGCCTCGCCGCTGGCCCCGTAGAGGACCAGCCCGACGGCGGTGGCGTACATCGGGTTGTTGACCACGTCGGTCAGGCCGGAGACGCCCATCGGGTAACCGACCCGGGTGGGCAGGTTGAATATCTGTTCCGCCAGGTCGGGCAGACCCTCCAACAGGGCCGAGCCGCCGGTCAGAATCACCCCGGCCGAAACCAGTTCCTTGTAGCCGGAGCGGACCAGCTCTCGATCGGTGAGGCTGATGATCTCCTCCACCCGGGGCTCGACGATCTCCCCCAGAATCTGGCGCGAGACCACCCGGGGCTGCCGGCCGCCGGTGGAAGGGACCTCGATGGTCTCGTCCCGGCCGACTCGGCCGGCCAGGCAGGAGGCGTAACGCTTCTTGATCTTCTCGGCGGCCTGGTCCGGCGTGCGCAGGCCGATGGCGATGTCTTTGGTCAGGTTGATGCCGCCCAACGACAACACCGAGGTGTGGCGGACGGTGGAGCCGGCAAAGACGGCCAGGTCGGTGGTGCCGCCGCCGAAATCAACCAGGGCGCAGCCCAAATCCTTTTCGTCGGCGCTCAAGACCGCGTCGGCCGAGGCCAGGGAGGCCAGGACGATGTCGCACACGTCCAGGCCGGCCCGGTTGCAGCACTTGATCAGGTTGTGGGCCGAGGTGACCGCGCCGGTGATGATGTGGACCTTGGCCTCCAGCCTGACGCCGGTCATACCCAGGGGGTCGAGAATGCCGTCCTGGTCGTCGACGATGAATTCTTGGGGCAGGATGTGGATCACCTCCCGGTCCAAGGGAATGGCCACCGCCTTGGCCGCCTCGATGACCCGCTCCACGTCGTGCTCGGTCACCTCCCTGGTCTTGATCCCGATCACGCCGTGGGAGTTGAGTGACTGGATGTGCCCCCCGGCGATGCCGGCGTAGACGGCCGAGATCTCGCAGCCGGCCATCAACTCGGCCTCCTCCACCGCCCGTTTGATGGAGTTGACCGTGGCCTCGATGTTGACCACCACGCCCTTTCTGAGCCCGACCGAGGGGTGGGTTCCGGTGCCGACGATGTTCACCCCCTCGGCGGTCATCTCGCCGACCACCGCGCAAATCTTGGTGGTGCCGATGTCCAGGCCGACGATGATCTGGCCGTGTTCCTTACTGGGTCCGATCATTTTTCACCCTGTCTTGAAGCCGACGTAGGCCTTGTCCTTGAACCTGAGGTCGATGTAGGTCGCCCGCCCCCAAAGTCCCTTGGCCTTGAGATCGGCCTTGACCCGGCCCAGTCCGGCCAGTCCATCGACGGCCCTTCTGCGGCCCAGAATGACCCGCGGCCCCCGATTCTGAGGGTGAAGCACCAGGCGACCCTTTCGGGCGTCGACCTGAATCTCGGAAAGATCACTGAGCCTCAAAGCGGCGTTCTTTTGCCTGGTGGAGCGAACCACTTCCTTGACCTCGGCCAGAAGCCGTCGGCCCGAGACGCCGCTCAGGTCGCTCTCGCTGAGCCCCGTCACCACCGGCAGGTCCAGTTCCTCGCCGGGATCGACTGTCTTGAAGGCCACCCCGTTCTCGTCCATGAACCAGGGGCGGTCGGCCATGACCACCGCCACCGGACGCCGCTCGGTGATGTGGATTCTCAGTTCGTCGGGCAGGACGCGCCTTACCGCGGCCTCGGCCACCCAGGGCGAGGCGAGCAGTCTCAACCGGACCGCCTCGGGATCGATTCGCAACAGGTTCATGCCCGGCTTCAGCCCGGCCAGGGTCAACACCTGGCTCTGGCCGAGGCGCTCCTGACCGGTCAAGGTCAGCCGGCTCAGACCGAACAGCGAACTGGCCAGCATGGCCTGGTAGGCGATCACCAGCGCGACGCTGACGGCGATGAGCGCGGCCGCGCCGACGGCGATCAGACCGGCCCGGCGAAGGCGTTCGTCCCAGGAGATCTTGGCCGCGGAACGCTTGTTGGACCTGGGCTTGGCCTTGCGGCTCTTGGCGGCCCCTCGGGACGAGGCGGGTCGCTTCGGCCTGCCTCGGCCGGGGAGAAACCACAACCTTATTCGTTGGGCGTCAGCCAGGGCCATCTCTCCCTCCCTTCACCAATGAATCTGACCTCCGGTTCGAGCTCGACCCCGAACCGAGCCTTGACCTCGTCCCGAACCAGGGAAGCCAAGGTCAGGACGTCCTCGGCCGTGGCCTGGCCGAGATTGACGATGAAGTTGGCATGGACCGGTGAAACCATGGCCTCGCCGACCCGTTCGCCCTTGAGGCCGGCGGCCTCGATGAGGCGGCCGGCGTAGTCGCCGGGCGGATTCTTGAAAAACGACCCGGCCGACGGCCTGTCGGTCGGCTGGCGCCGCCGCCTGGCCTCCAGCGAGGCCTTGATCTGGCTGGAGACCTCGGTCGGGTCGGCCAGGCGGGAGATCAGCTCCATCTCGACCACCACCGCCGGTTGGGGCAGCCTGACGAAGCGATAGGAAAACTCCAGTTCCTCCGCGGCCAACTCCCGCGGCTGGCCGTGGCCGTTGACCAGGGTCAGCCGTTCGATCACCTGCTCCATGGAGCCGCCCCAGGCGCCGGCGTTCATCACCAGCGCTCCGCCGGTGGTGCCGGGAATGCCGGCCAGGAAAGTCAAATCGGCCCAGCCGTCCCGCCCGGCCATGGCCACCAGCCTGGCCAGGCTGACCCCGGCGCCGGCGATGATCCGCACCCTGCCGGCCCCGATCGGCCCCTGGACGAGATGGTCGAACCCCTCCTTGAGTACGACCACGACGCCGCGGACCCCCTTGTCGCTGGCCAGGATGTTGTAGCCGCCGCCCAGGTAGGTGATCTCCTGACCGTGGGCGTTGGCCCAACGAATGACGGCCAGCAACTGATCCACGTTTCTGGGCAGGCACAGGTAATCGGCCGGGCCGCCGATCTTGAAACCCGTCCATCGCCTCAGCGGCTCGTTGCGCAGGATTCTCACGCCTTGGGGCTGATTCATCTTTTCTCCCCCAAGGCCAGATATTCTTGACCGACCTGCCAGACATCGCCAGCGCCCAAGGTAACCAACACGTCTCCCGCCTCCAGTATCAATTCAAGCTCCGCGACAGCATCCTGTAATCGATCGACATATCTGACGTTTCCGTGTCCGTGCTTCTTTATCTCCTCCGCCAGCGCCTCGGCCGTCCACCGACCCGGCTTCTCGCCGGCGGCGTAGATGGGCAGGACCAGGAGCACGTCGGCCCCGTAAAACGAAGTGGCGAAATTCTCGGCCAAGGCGTCGGTCCGGCTGTGGCGGTGAGGCTGGAAGACGACCACCAACCGCCGATCGGGCCAGCGCTCCTCCAGAGTCTCCAGGACGGCCAGAATCTCGGTCGGGTGATGGGCGTAGTCGTCCAGAACCGTCACTCCGCCCCGCTCGCCCCGGATCTGGAACCGGCGCTCGATGCGGCCCATCTCCGCCAATCCCTGGGCGATTGCCCGGAATTCTATTTCCAGCTCCAGCCCGACGCCGACGGCGGCCAGCGCGTTCAATACGTTGTGACGACCGGGAGCCGGCAATTCCACCTGGCCCAGAACCCGGCCGTGGAAAAGGACCTTGAAGGTCATACCCGACTCGGTCACGGCCGTCTCTACTGCCTGGAGGTGGGCTTGGTTGGTAAAGCCGTAGGTCAGGTAGCGCTTGGTGAGCTTCGGAATCAGGCTCTGGAGATGAGGGTCGTCCAGGCAGATGACGTCCAGGCCGTAGAAGGGCACCTTGTTCAGAAAATCGAGGAAGGTGGACTTTATGTGCTCCAGATCTTTATAGAAATCAAGATGTTCGGCGTCGATGTTGGTCACCACGGCGATAGTCGGCGTAAGCTTCAAAAACGAGCCGTCCGACTCGTCGGCCTCGGCGACGATGAATTCTCCCTCGCCCAACCGGGCGTTGGCCGAACCCAGGGCCGACAGCCGGCCGCCGATGATCTGAGTCGGGTCCAGCCCGCCCTTGGCCAAAACCGAGCCGACCATGGTCGAGGTGGTGGTCTTGCCGTGGGCGCCGGCCACGGCCACGCCGTACTTGAGCCGCATCAGCTCGGCCAGCATCTCGGCCCGGGGAATGACCGGGATCCGGGCCTCCCGGGCCGCCTGGACTTCGGGATTGTCCGGCCCGATGGCCGAGGAGATGACCACCACGTCGGCCCCGACCACGTGGCCGGGCTCATGTCCCTCATAGATTCTGCCGCCCAACGAGGCCAGGCGCTCGGTCACCGGGCCGAGCTTCAGGTCGGAGCCGGTGACGGTGTAACCCTGGTTCAACAGGAGTTCGGCGATGCCGCTCATGCCGATGCCGCCGATGCCGACCAGGTGAATGTGTTGATACTTCTTGTACATCAAGCTCGCCTAAGCTGGGCCGACAGCCCGAGCAGGATGCCGGCCGCGATCAGATTTATCACCAGCGACGACCCGCCGTAGGAGATCAACGGCAGGGTCAGGCCTGTGGTGGGTAAAAGCCCAAGAACCACGGCCATGTTGACCAGGGCCTGGAGGCAGATGAGCAGGGTCAGGCCGCAGGCCAGGAATCTGACGAACGGCTCCTCGGCCTTTCTGGCCCAGTAAAAACCCCGCCAGGCCAGAACGGCGAACAGAATGATCACTATCGCCACCCCGATGAAGCCGGCCTCCTCGCCCAGAATGGAAAAAATGAAGTCGGTGTGCGGCTCGGGCAGATAGTGGAGCTTCTGCCGGCCCGAGCCGATGCCGGCCCCGACCAGCCCTCCGCTGCCGAAGGCCAGGAAGGAGTGGATGATCTGGAAGCCGCTGGCCAGCGGGTCCCGCCAGGGGTCCAAGAAGGTGATCAGCCGCTGAACCCGGTAGGGGGCGATGATGATCAGGGCCACGCCGAGCGGAACGGCCATGGCCACCAAGCCGAGGAGGTGGATCAGCTTGGCCCCGCCGATAAAGAGCATGATAATGAGCAGCAGGCCCAGCATGACCGACATGCCCAGGTCTTTTTGAAGCAGGGTCAGGGCGATCATCGAGCCGGCCACGATCAGATGGGGGACGATACCGACCGAGAATATCTCCATCTTGTCCTGCTTCTTGGCCATGGAGTAGGCCAGGTAGAGGACCAGGGCCAGCTTGGCCGCCTCGGAGGGCTGAATCGAGAACAGGCCGAACCTGAGCCAGCGCGTCGCCCCGCCGGCGGAGTAGCCCACGTCGGGGATGAGTACCATCACCAGCAGCCCCAGGCAAAACAGAAGTCCCGGATAGACGACCAGGTTGTAGAACCTGACCGGCAGGAAGCGACAAGCGGTCATCAGCGTCAGGCCGAGTCCCAGGGACAGGGCCTGGCGCTTGAGAAAATAGTAGGCGTCCCCGTAACGGGACTCGGCCAGGATGCTGGAGGCGGAAAGGACCATGACCAGCCCGATGCCGGCCAGCAACAGCACCGGCGCCAGGAGCCACATGTCGAACTGGGCCACCTCTTTGGCCAGGGCTCGATATGTCCGCCTCTCGGCCGCCATGATCTATAGCCTCTCCACCGCTCGGATGAACGCTTCGCCCCGGGCGGCGAAGTTCTCGAATTGGTCGAAGGAGGCGCAGGCCGGGGCCAGCAGCACCACGTCGCCCGGAACGGCCTGCCGCCGGGCCTCGGCAACCGCTTCGTCGAGGGTGTCCATCAACCTGGTCGGACAGACCCGGCTCAACTCCTTGGCCAGCACTTCTCGAGCCTGGCCGATGAGCAAAGCCAGCTTGACCCGTCCCTGGGCCGCATCGACCAGAAGGTCGAAGCCCGTCCCCTTGTCCAAACCGCCGGCGATGAGGATCACCGGTCGCTCGAAACCGGCCACCGCCTTGGCCGCCGAGACGACGTTGGTCGCCTTGGAGTCGTTGTAGTAGTCCACCCCGCCCACTGCCCCGACGTACTGGAGGCGATGCCTCAAGCCCTTGAACTCGGCCAGGGCCCGTTCCAGGGCCGGCTTGTCGGCCCCCATCAGCCGGGCGGCCAGAAGCGCCGCCAGAAGGTTTTCCAGGTTGTGATCGCCGGGCAGGGACCAGTTTCTGATATCGACGGATATCTCCCGGCTGCCGGGGGTGATCAACAGAGCCTCGTCCCCGGCCTTGAACGCGCCCGGTCCGATGGGCGTCTCCAAACCGAAATAGAGCACTCGGGCCCTGGTCTCTCCGGCCAATTCCAACAGCAGCGGCTGGGCGGCGTTCAGTATCAACGAGTCCTCGGCGTCCATATCGGCCCAGAGCCGGGCCTTGAGCCGGGCATAGGTGGCGAAATCACGGTGGCGATCGAGGTGGTCCGGGGTCAGGTTCAACATCACGGCCGCCATCGGCTTGAACCGGTTCATGGCTTCCAGTTGAAAGGACGAGACCTCGATGACCACCGTCTCCGGCGGAGGGGTCATGTCCACCGCCTCGATGAGCGGCCGGCCGATGTTGCCGCCCAAAAAGACCCGCTGGCCGGCGGCGACGAGCATGTCGGCGATCAGCGCGGCGGTGGTCGATTTGCCGTTGGTCCCGGTCACGGCCACCATCGGCGCGTCGAGGTAGCGGACGGCCAGGCCCATCTCGCCGATGATCGTCGCGCCCCTGAGCCGGGCCGCCTTGATCGGCGGCTGATCCAGCGGTACGCCGGGACTGACCACGATCAGTTCGGCGGACTCGAAGGCGCGGTGGGGATGGCCGCCCAGGTAGAGTTCGACGCCCAGCCCGTCGAGTTCCTCCATCACCGGGCCCAACTCCTCGGCCGAACGGAGGTCGGTGGCGGCCAGGACGGCCCCCCGGCGCTCGAGAAAGCGGATCGCGGCCAGGCCGCTCTGGCCCAGCCCGACCACCAGCACTCGCCGACCTTTAAGTTCCATCGTCCTCCCCAGTCAGCGCGGCTACGGCCCGCTCCAGGCCGGCCACGCGGGAACCCTTGATCAACAGCCAGTCGCCCGAGGCCAGTCTCTGCCGGACCAGGGCGGCCGCCTGCTCGGCGTCGTCGGCCTCCAAAGCCTCACTCGCCCCGCCTTGGCGCGCCCCTTCGACCACCTGGCCCGACCAAGGGCCGACGGCGATCACCGGGTCGATGCCCAGTCGGCCGGCGTCCTGGCCCAGTTGGCGGTGGGCCTCCTCGGCGGCCTCGCCCAACTCGGCCATCTGGCCCAGAATGGCGGCCAGCCGATTGCCGTTGGGCTTGATCCTGATCAGCGTCTCCATCACGGCCCGCATCGCCTCGGGGTTGGCGTTGTAGGCGTCGTCGATGATCGTCAGTCCGCCGACGCCCTTCAACGGCCGCATCCGATGGCCCGGCTGGCTGAAGTGACGCAGGCCCTCGGCCATCTCCTCGATGTCGGCGCCCAGGGCCAGCGCCCCGGCGCAGGCCGCGGCCGCGTTCAGGCCGTAGAAGTCGCCGACGGCCGGCAGGAAGAAGCGGTCCCGCTCGCCCCGAACGATCATCTCCAGTCCTTGACCGTCCAGCCCCTTGTGCTCGACCCAGGCCAGCCTGACGTCGGCCTCGGCCGCCGCCTCGGAAGCGCCGAAGGTCACCTTGGGACCGGGGAAGTCCTTGGCCGCTTCCCTGAGTCGCGGATCGTCCAGGTTGACCACAGCCACCGCGTCGCCGTTCATGCCCCGCCAGAGAGCCGTCTTGGCCCTGGCCACTCCGTCCAACCCGCCCAGGCCGGCCAGGTGGACCGGGGCGACGTTGGTCAGCAGCCCGGCCTGGGGGCGGGCGATGTCCACCAGCCGCTCCATCTCGCCGGGCAGGCTGACGCCCAACTCGACCACCGCCATCTCATGAGCCGCCTCCAGCCTGAAGAGAGTCAGCGGCAGTCCAATGAGGTTGTTCAGATTGCCCTCGGTCTTGAGCACCCGGTGGCTAACCGACATGATCGAGGCGATCATCTCCTTGACCGAGGTCTTGCCCATCGAGCCGGACACGGCCAGGATCGGAATCCGGTGCTGGAGCCGCCACCAGCGGGCCAACAGGCCCAGCGCCGTGAGCGTGTCGTTCACCTCGACGACCAAGCCGCCAAAGGGCAACTCCCGCCCCTCGGACCAGCCGAACCGGACCAGCACCCCGCCGGCCCCTTCCTGGAGGGCCCGCTCGGCAAAGTCGTGGCCGTCGAAGCGTTCCCCTTCGAGCGCCACGAACAGCCGGCCCGGCTCAAGCCGCCTGGTGTCGGTGGTCAGACCGGAGAGGACCAAGGCCAGGGAGCCCCGGACCATCCGCGCCCCGACTTCGTGGCAGGCCTGGAGTATGTCACCCGCCGTCAACCTCACCGCCAGCCCCCCTTGGCCAGCGACTCGAGCGCCTGAAGAGCCTCCTCGCGGTCGTCCAGATGGAGGCGCTTGTCGCCGACGATCTGATAATTCTCATGTCCCTTGCCGCAGATGATGACCGTGTCGTCATCGCCCGCGATCTCGACGGCCAGGCGGATGGCCGCCCGCCGATCCTCGACGGTGGTGTAGGAGACCCCCCGGCCGGGTACGGCCTCGGGTCGGGGCTCGAAAAAGCCGATGGTCTCCTCATCGAAACCGGCCACGATGTCCTCGATGATGGCCAGCGGGTCTTCTGAGCGGGGGTTGTCCGAGGTGACGATGATCACGTCGCTGTTTCCGGCCGCGGCCTTGGCCATCATCGGCCGCTTGCCCTTGTCGCGGTCGCCGCCGCAGCCGAAGACGGTGATCACCCGGCCCGGGGTCAGGCGCCGGACCGTGTCCAAGGCTTTCTCAAGGGCCTCGACCTTGTGGGAGTAATCGACGATCACCCGGCGGCCATAGGGCCGGCCGACGTCCTCCATTCGACCCGGCACGCCGCCGACCGCCCTCAGCCCCCGGGCGATGGTCTCGTCGTCCAGGCCGATGATCCAGGCCAGCCCGGCGGCGGTGAGCAGGTTCAGGAGGTTGATACGGCCCAAAAGCGGCGAGGTCAACTCGAACCTGCCGGAAGGCGTGATTATGTTCGCCTGCAGGCCGGTCCCGTTCATCCGGACCGCCTCGGCCCTGAAGTCGGCCTCGGGGGAGAGGCCAAAGGTCAAGGCGGCCTCGCCCAGCTCGGCTTTGAGTCGCCGGCCGTAGGGGTCGTCCAGGCCGATCAGGGCCCGGCCGGCCAGATCGAAGTCGGTGAACAACCGCCGCTTGGCCTCGAAATAGCTCTCCATGTCCCGGTGGTAGTCGAGATGGTCCCGGGACAGATTGGTGAACGCCGCCGCGGCGAAGACGCAGCCATCGACCCGGCGCTGAACCAAAGCGTGGGAGGAGACCTCCATCACCGCCGCCTCGACGCCCCGATCGACCATCTCGGCCAGCATCTCGACTAAGTCCAACGACTGGGGCGTGGTCACCGGCGCGGGCAGGGTCTTGCCGGCGAAGCGGTAGTTGACCGTGCCGATGACCCCGGTCTCGATCCCGGCCGCGGTCAGAATAGACTCCAGGGCGTAAGAGGTGGTCGTCTTGCCGCTGGTGCCGGTGACGCCGATCAACTTGAGTTTCTCGGTCGGCCGATCGAAAAATTCATGGGCGGCCAGGGCCAACGCCAGCCGGGAGTCGGCCACGCGGAGGTAGGTCGTTGCGGGCTCGGCCAGATCGGCCTGACCGACCACCGCCGCCGCACCGCGCTCGACAGCCTGGTCGATGAAGGCGTGGCCGTCCTTGGCCTCGCCCACCAGGGCGAAGAAGACCGCCCCCGGCTCGACGCGCCGGGAGTCGTAGGCCAGCGAGACCACCTCGGAGCCGGTATCCCCGAGGACGCTCAACGGTTCGAGTATGGCCGCCAACTCTTCCACTTTCATCACGCGCCCGCCTCCAATTTGAGGCGGCAGGTCCTCACCCCTCTCAGCGCCTGACCCGGAGCGGGATCTTGCTCGACCACGTAGCCGCTGCCGGTGACCACCGGTTTGAGACCCAGGGCGGAGACCACCTTGAGCGCCTGCCTGAGCGACAACCCGACCAGGGCCGGCATCGCCTTGGGTCGCCCGGCCTTGGCTGCTTTGGTCGAGGCGACCGCCCTCTTGGGGGCGGGAGCCGGTTTGACCACCCGGTTGCTCCCGGCGGCCTCGGCCTTGAGCCACCCCCTCTCCGAAGGCTGCACGCCCAGGAGCGGCAAGGCGCCGTGGACGATCTCGGCAAAGGCCGGCGCGGCCACCTTGCCGCCGTAGATCGAGGTCCGGGGCTCGTCGATCACCACCAACACCGCCACCTCGGGCCTGACCGCCGGGGCGTAACCGACGAACAGGGCGAGGTAGGCCGACTTGGAGTACGTCCCGGTCGCCTTGTCGAGCTTCTGGGCGGTGCCGGTCTTGCCGGCGACCCGGTAGCCGGGCGGACGGGCCCTGGTTCCGGTTCCGCCGTCGGCGACCACGCTCTCCATCATTCGCCGCACCAACCGGGCGGTGCGGCGGCTCATGATCTGGCCCACCGGCCGGGGCTCGATCCGCCTGACCATCAGCCCCACGGCGTCCCTGATCTCCTTGACCACGTGGGGTCGCATCATCAGGCCGTCGTTGGCCACGGCGGCCACGGCGGAGACCAACTGAAGCGCGGTCACGGCCACGCCCTGGCCGAAGGCGATATTGGCCGTGTCGATTATCCGCCAGGCCTGGGCCGGTCTCAGGAGGCCGGCGCTCTCGCCCGGCAGGTCGACGCCGGTGCGCCGACCGAAGCCGAAGCGGCTCAGGTTGCCCCTGAGACGCTCCGGCCCCAGAGCCAGGCCGATCTTGGCCGCGCCGATGTTGGACGAGTACTTGAGCACTTCGGCCAGAGTCAGTTCCTGGTAGGGATGGACGTCGCGCACGGTCCGGCCGCCGAATCGGGCCGCCCCGCCCTCGCAGTTGATCACGCTGTCCAGGTCGAAGAGGCCCTCCTCCAAGGCGGCGGCCAGGGTGAAGACCTTCATCACCGAGCCCGGCTCGAAGGGGTCGGTCACCACCCGGTTGCGCCAGGTCTCTTTGGGATAGCGGCTGTAGATGTTGGGGTTGAAGGTCGGCAGCACCGCCGAGGCCAGCACCTCGCCGGTCTTGACGGCCACGACCACGGCCATGCCGCCCCTGGCCCCGGAGTCGGCCACCGCCCTGGCCAGGGCCTGCTCGGTCAGAAACTGGATGCCGCTGTCGATGGTCAGGGTCAGATCGTGGCCGTCGCTGATCCGTCCGCCCCGGCGTCGCCCGTCGTAGATCGGCCGGCCCTTGGCGTCCTGCATCCGGACCACCCGGCTGGTCGACCCCTTGAGGAGCTTGTCATAGCGCTTCTCCAGTCCCTCCAAGCCCTGGGCGTCCAGCCCGGCGAAGCCGATCAGGTGGGCGGCCAGCTCCACCTGGGGGTAGTAGCGCCGGCTCTCGGGCAGCACCCCGACGCCGGCGAGGTTCAACTTCCGGACCCGGGCGGCCGCCTCGGGTTCGACCTGGCGGCGGAGCCAGACGAACGGCTGGGAGGAAGACAGCGCCCGGCGCACCGAGCCGACGCTCAACCCCAGCGCCGCGGCCAGGGGTTTGGCCGCCTTGGCCGGATTCTCGATCTGGCCGGGGCGGGCGTAGACCGAGTCGACCTGGACGCTGGCCGCCAGGTGAGCGCCGTGGCGATCCTTGATCAAACCCCGGCTGGGAACCAGGGTGATCGTCTTCTGGTATTCCTGCCGGGCCAGGTTGGAGAGTCGCTCGTGCTGGATTATCTGCAGTTGGACGGCCCGGCCCAAGACGGCGACCGAGGCCAGCAGCAGAAAGGCCAAGACGGCGTAAAGCCTGAGCTTGGTCCAGTCGCGCTTCTCTTTGGCCTTGCGAGTCACCTGAGCACCACCACCCTGCCGGCCGGGGGTCTGACCAACCCCAGCTTGCTTCTGGCGATCTTCTCGACCAGCTCCGGCCGGCGCAGGCTGGCCAACTCCACCCGGAGCTTGCGGTTGAGGTCATAGGCCTGTCTCAAGTCGGCCTGGAGGGACGATATCTCGTAGCCGAGGTTGATGACCCGTCCGGCCGACCAAGCGTAGGCCAACCCGGCCAGGACCAGGATGGAGACCGCGCCGACGACCCCCCGGATGCGCCGCTTGCCGGCGCCCTTGGCCGCCCGCCCGGTCTTGCCTCTGGTCGTCCGTCTGGCCACGCTCAAAGCCTCTCGACCGCCCGGAGCTTGGCGCTCCGGGCCCTGGGGTTGGCCGCCACTTCCTCGGCCGAGGGAGCGATCGGCTTCCTGGTCAAGACCCGGTAGACCGGCTCCCGGCCGCAGACGCAGGGCTTCTCCGGGGGGCAGACGCAGCCCTTGGCCCCGGTTCGAAACGCCTCTTTGACCAGCCGGTCCTCCAGGGAGTGATAGGACACCACGACCGCCCGCCCCCGTGAGGCCAACACCTCGGGCAGCGTTTGCAGAAAGGCGGTCAGGTTATCCAGCTCGCCGTTGACGGCCAGCCGAAGAGCCTGAAAGACCTGGGTGGCCGGATGGATTCTGGTTCGCCTCCCGCTCCGGGGCCGGCCCTTGGCCCTGGCCACGATCTCGGCCAGTCGGGCGGTGGTGGTGATCGGCGCCTTGGCCCGCTCGACGACGATGGCTTTCGCCACCCGGCCGGCCTGGCGCTCTTCGCCCAGGCGGCTGAACAGCTCTTTGAGCTCCCGTTCGCCGGACCCGGCGATGATGTCGGCGGCGGTGACTCGGCGACGGCGATCCATACGCATGTCCAGCGGGCCGTCGAGGCTGAAGCTGAAGCCCCGTTCGGCCGCAGCCAGTTGATCCGATGACAGTCCCAGATCGGCCATCACTCCGCCCACCTTGGTCAGCCCCAATCGGCCAAGCACCTCGACCGCCTCCTGAAAGCCGGCCCTGACCGGCTCGAAGCGCTCGCCGTAGGCGGCCAGGCGCCGGCCGGCCCGTTTCACGGCCTCCTCGTCCCAGTCGAGACCGATGACCTTGCCCGCACCGGCCTCGAGCACCGCCTCGGCATAGCCACCGCCGCCCAGCGTGGCGTCCAGATACACCTCGTCCGATCTGACGCCCAACATCCGAACCACCGTCTCCACGAGCACGGGCCGGTGTCGGGTGGTTGTCATCGGCTACAGATTGAGGCCGGTTTCAGCCAGTGCTTGCGCGGAGTCGGCCAGGCTGCTCTGAGCGTATTCAAGCTCCTCGGCCCAGCGCTCGCTGCTCCAGATCTCGAACTTGGTGGTCAGGCCCTGAAGAACGACGTCGTGCTCCAAGCCGGCGTAGGCGCGCAGCGAAGGCGGGATCAGGATCCGACCCTGTTTGTCCAGGGAGAGTTCGACCGCGCCGCCCAAGAAGAAGCGCTTGAAGGCCCGAACCTCTCGCCTGAGGTCGCTCTGACGGCTGATTCGGTCCTCGATCTCCCGCCAGGTCTCCAGCGTGTAGGCCACCAGGCAGCCCTCGAAAGAGTTGGTCACCACCACTCGTTCGTCACCCTCGGCCCGGATCACATCCCGGAACTTGGCCGGAATTGACATCCTGCCCTTGGCGTCGATGGTATAATCAAACCGTCCGCGGAACATCGACCGGGTGATCTCCTCTAACGAGTGGCTACCCACCCTTTCCCACTTTTACCCACGTATTGCCACTCTACCCCCTCTTCTAGTGTTTTGTCAATATATTTCGGCATCTTTGCCCCACCTGCCTCCCACTTTTGGCCCCGAAAATTGCACCGCAATATATTGTGTTTATAATTTCGCTAAATACATTCCGTGGTATAAAAGGGTCGGTTGGGCTAGGCACGAGCCGGGGCGGGCCGAAAAAAAGTGGCAAACGCCGAGCACTCAAATGGGCCGGTGGGAGATGGTGGGAAGGGTTCGCCGACCGCCGCCCCCGGACGCCGCCGCACCTCTGCGGACGCCCTCCGGGCGGCCAAGGCGGTGTTGAGAGCGGGTGTTGAGCGGCGCTGCGGGCGGGCGGCGAACTTTCCGTAAAGGCGCTTGGGGCGGGGTAGGCAGGAAAATCGATCGGCGCGTGATCTCCCGCGCCCCGAGACGACTCGAACGCCTGCGGCTCCGGCTAGACGATCACCCAGACCGCCAAATCCTGAGCCCCCTGGATGACCCTGGTGGTGATCGAGCCCAGAAACACGTCCTTGGCCTTGGAGACGCCCCGGCGGCCGATAACCACCGTCCGGCAATCGTTTTCCCGAGCGTCTTCGAGGATGGCCCGGGCGATCTCCAACCTCTTGGACTTGAAGTGGACGTCGATGCTGTCTCTGGGTACGCCCTGCTCGGTGAGCATCTTTATCGCTTCGGTGAAGAAGGTCTCCAGGCAGCGATTCTCTTCCCGGTGCAACAACTCCTCATCGAGCCGCCTCAACTCCTCGTCCATCTCCAGGGGGCAGTCCCTGGCCAGTGAGGTGGAAACATGGCAAAGAGTGATCTTCAACTCCGGGTGGCGAGAGGCGATGAACCCGACGTGATCCACGGCCCGGAAGCTGTCGTCCGATCCGTCCAGGGCGACCAGGATGTTCTTGCCCAGAGCCGCGCCGTCTACGACCCAGACGGGAATGGACTGGGCCTCGTGGACGATCTTCTGGGAGACCGAACCGATGAAGAGTTCCTGGAAGCGGCCGAGGCCTCGGCGACCCACGACCAAGGCGTCGAAGAGTCCGTTTTGAGCCT
This sequence comes from uncultured Thermodesulfobacteriota bacterium, assembly GCA_964634465.1. Taxonomy (GTDB): domain Bacteria; phylum Desulfobacterota; class Desulfarculia; genus CAZWLY01. The sequence continues at coordinate 234,777 of CAZWLY010000005.1, forward strand.
CGAAGACGATGCTCTTGGCCACGCCTCCCCTGGCCGAGGCGAGCCGGCGCTCGATTCGATCGGCCGGCACGCCGGAGCGGACAAGCTCCTCCCAGCAGCGCTCGACGACGCTTTCGGCCTGTCTTTTCAGCTTGGACTGGAACATCTTCAGCTTGGCCAGGGCGTCGCCGCTGGTCCGGGCGTCCTGGACCAATCCGGGCGGCGGAGCAGCCATCATGTGCATCAACACGATCTTGAAGTCTTCCACCTGACCGAAGGTGCTGCCCAGATAGCGAACCGCATCCAAGCTGTGGTGAGACCCGTCGACCGCGGCCAGAACCTTTCGCTCCATCGACCTCCTCCTCGTCTCGCTCTCCGTTCCTCGCCGTCATCCGCCGCAGCCTCAGCCGCCCATGGGCTCGGGTAGGTTGTCGGGATCGATTCGGCTTATCCCGTGCCAGATGTTCTGCCGGGCCTTGGGGTGTCCCTTGAGCAAGCCCTGGAGGTGGCGGCGCATCCGGGCCCGGGAAGTCTCTTCGGCCAGGGCGCACTTGGTCTCCTGGACCGGCAACCCCTTTGTCGCGGCGAACTTGGCCAGTTTGGCCGCCGGAATCCTCATCAACGGCCGGATCACCCTGAATTTGCCGCGGTGAAAATCCTGACTGGCCGGCATGGTCGAACCCCGGCCGTTGAAGACGAGGTTCATGAAAAACGTCTCGATAATGTCGTCCATGTTGTGGCCCAGGGCGACGACGTTGGCGCCCAGCAGATCGGCCGCCTCGAACATCCGGCGTCGCCTCAGCCTGGCGCACTCGTAACACGACCCCAGTTCGGCCGGATCCCAGTCGGCCTCCACCCGAGTCAGTTTCACCTCCAGCGCCCGGCAGAAATCTTCCAACTGCCGGCGGTTGACGCCCGGCAGGCCCAAATCGACCCAGACCGCGGACAAGTCGTAGTCGATGGGGATCTTCGGCCTCCGGTCGGCCAACAGCCAGAGCAGTGACACCGAATCCTTCCCGCCGGACAAGCCAACGGCGATGTGATCCCCCGCCTCAATCAGCCGGCCGTGATGGACCACCTTGCCGAAGAGGGAGACCGTCTCCTTTTCCAGATAAGACATAGGAATCAGTCTATCGGCTCGGTTCGGCCATGGCAAGCTCGACCCTTTTGTGGGTATTTGCCCAAGTTATCGACCGGCACTGAAACTGCATCTGGGCAATTACCCAATTATCTTTGGAGCGCGTCCACGTTGGACAGTGGGCCGGAAATATGATAACAGGATTGCCGGACAATCTGGAGTCGGCGAGTGTTATTCGGCCGCCTGTTGGTCAACTCGTCGACGAAGGTGATTCATGACCTTGGCTCTGACCTGGACGCTGACCGGAGTGCTCTTGGCCGTCGGCCTGATCGGCTCGGTGATGCCGGCCATTCCCGGCCCGATCGTCATCTTCGCCGCGGCGCTCGTCCACGCCCTGTTGACCGACTTCGCCGAGGTGGGGGCGGGGGTTCTGATCTTTCTCGGCGCCGTCGCCGGCGGCCTCCAGGTGGTCGATTATCTGGCCGGAGCCTATGGGGCCAAAAAGTTGGGCGGCACCAAAGCCGGCATGATCGGCTCCATCCTCGGCTCGCTGGTGGGGTTGATCGCCTTCAGTCTCATCGGCCTGGCCGTGGGCTGCTTCCTCGGCGCCGTCGCCGGCGAACTGATCGGCGCCAGGCAGAGCCTCGGCGACTCCGTCAAAGTCGGCCTCGGCAGCCTGATCGGTCTCTTCGCCTCCACGGTCATTCGGGTCGCCGCCTCGATCGCCATGGTCATCGTCTTCCTGGTCGCCGCCATCTGAAAAAGAAATGAATCCCCGGCCGGGGGCGAAAAGCGCTGGTCCGGTCCGCCCGCCGACCGAGCCACTGGATTCCCTCGCCGGCGACACTCCGCCCCGGCGATTTAAGCCGGATCACAGACCAGCCGGATCGAGTGCTCCCCGGCGATCGTCACCGCCGGCCCGAATCGATATGTTTCAAGAAACGCAGTCCGGAGCGATCTTTACCGCCGCACCTGGTGAAAGAGCTCCACCAACTCCTCCAGCGAGCCCAGCACCAGGTCGGCCTCTTTGAAACCGGCGGCGTCGATGCGGCCGGTGGTGATGCCGCAGGCCCAGGCCCCGACCGAACGGGCGGCGGCGACGTCGATGGGGTGATCGCCCACGACCAGGCACCTGTCGGCGGCAACGGCCAGGCCGGTCAGAACGCGGCGCATGTGCTCCGGGGCCGGTTTGGGTTTGGGAGCGTCTTCGCGGGGAACGAAGAGATGGCACCAATCGGCTATGTCCGGGAAAACGGCGGTCACGGCCCGGCGGCAGTTGCGGGTGATGATGGCCAAACCGAGCCCCAATCCGCCCAGCCGAGCCAGTACCTGGCGGACTCCCGGAAAGAGCCGCCCCGCCCTGGCCGCGGCCATCTCCCGTTCGACTATCAACTCGTGCGCTTCAGCGGCGAAGCGCCGGCCCAGCCGGCCGTTCTTTCGAGCCAGGTCGTCGATCATCTCCAGCACGTAGTCTCCCTGGGCCGACTCCCAGTCCAGGCCGTAGCCAACGGCGAGGTCATGGATTTCCCGGCGCATGGCGGCGAAGTCGATGGTCAACTCGGCCAGGGTGCCGTCGAAGTCGAAAGTGACAAGCTCTATGGCGCTCGGTCGAAACAAATCCGCCTCCCGGCCGCCTCGGCCGGCGCGAAAGGACGCCGGGCCGACCTAATCGAGAATGTAGTTGTAGGGGTTGACCGGCTTGCCGTTGAGCCAGACTTCGTAGTGAAGGTGGGAGCCGGTGGACCGGCCGGAGTTGCCCATCTGGGCGATCTGTTGGCCGCGCTTGACCAACTGGCCCGACTTGACCAAGGCCCGACGCAGGTGGGCGTAGCGGGTCTTGAGGCCGTAACCATGGTTGATCTCGATGATCCGGCCGTAGCCGCCTTCACGCCCGACCCGGGCGACGATGCCGTCGGCCGGGGCGTAGATGGGCGAGCGGTACTTGTTGGCGATATCCAGTCCCTTGTGGAACTCCCTCTTGCCGGTGAAGGGCGAACGCCGCATGCCAAAGGTGGAAGTGATCCACCCCCGGGCCGGCCAGATGGACGGCGTGGCCGCCAGGACCGACTTGCGCGACTCCAGGAAAGATTGCAGCTCCTGCTGGGTCTGCTCCGACAGGCTGGCCTCGTGGCTGAGCCGCTCCAGCTCCCGGCGCATGGCCTTCATCTGGCGGTTGAGCTGTTTTTCCAGAGCCCACTTGGGCTTGGAGGCTTCGCTGTCCGAACCGCCCTGACCTTGATAAGCGCCGGCGGCGCCGGCGGTCTCCAAACCCAGAACGACCTTGAGCTTGTGGTTGAACTGACTCAGCTTCTCCATCTCGGCCCTGAACTCGCTGAGCCGTTCGGTGAAGCCGATTATCTCGGTGCGCTGAGCCAGATTTTCTTTCTGGAGGCGATTGATGTCCGGCAGGGCCTTTTTGAGACGGTAGTAGTCATGCCCGAAATAGGCCGCGGCCAGACCGAGGCAGATCAGCAGCGACGCCACCCCGCCGACGAGCCAGGAGCGCAAGCGGAATCGCCGCACCCGGGCGTGGCCTTCGGGCGGCAGCAGGATGACCGTGTAGCCTTTAGGTAGACGCAAGCCGAATTCCCTTGGGGTTGGGTTGCCAATGTCTTACCCTACCTGGAAGGGGGTTGTCAACCGGCTAGCCTTGATCCGGCCGCCGCCGAAGTGGTAAACTGGCCCCCTGTGAAATCGGGATCTGACGCAACCCTTGCAAGAGACGACAATATTCCATTTATTGGACCTTACATTGAGGGGATAATTTTTTTGGCGCCCCGCCCGAGCGACGGTCACGGCCGGCGTAAACCGGCCGTGAATAGTAACCGAACAGCCATTCCCGTGGGTTGATATGGTAGCCAAATCCGACTCGCATCTGTTTCCTGAATGCTATCCGCTGGTTCCCCCTCGGGAGATTCTTGACCGGCAGGCCGCCTTGACCGAGGCGCTGGCCGGCGAGGTCGACGCGGCGCTCATCTCCTGGCCGGCCGATCTGTTCTATCTGACCGGCTCCAATCAGATCGGCCACCTGCTCGTCGCTCCCGGTCGGGAGCCGGTCTTCCTGGTTCGGCGCACTCCGGATCGAGCCGCGGCCGAAGGCCCGCTCGCCGTGGCGCCGCTCAACGGCTTCGGCGATCTGGGCCGGGCGGTCGAGGACCTCCTCGGCCGAAGGCCGGCCCGACTGGGCCTCGCTTTGGACGTGACGCCCCATCGGGAGGTCGCCTCCCTCAGCGAGCAATTGGGGGGACCGGAGCTCTTCGACCTGAGCCCGACGATCATGCGGCTGCGCTCGGTCAAAAGCCAGTGGGAGATCGACCAGATCACCCAGGCCGGCCGGATAAACCGTGAGGTGATGGCCAAGGTGCCCCGGATGTTCAAGCCGCACATGACCGAGGCCGATCTGGCCGGAGCGATGATGCACGAGGCCATGGCCCTGGGCTGCCAGGCCTTCATGCGTACTCGAAGCGTCGTCGGCGAGATGTACCCGTGGCACGTCGTCGCCGGCGACCGGGCGTTGTTGACCAGTCGGGTGGAGGCCCCCTTCGGCGGACTGGGCGCCTCGCCCTCCTTCCCTCAGGGCGCCTCCCTGGCGCCCATCGGACCGGGCGAGATGATCCTGGCCGATTTCGGGTGCTGCTACCTGGGCTACCTGGCCGACGTGACCCGCATGTTCAGTTGGGGGCCGCCGCCCGAGCGCGGCCTGGAGGCCTATCGGGCCCTGATCGAAATCCAAGAGCGGCTGATGGCCGCCTTGGTGCCGGGAGCCGACGGCCAGGATCTCTACCGGCTGGCCATGGAGACGGCTGAGGAACTGGGCTTCGGCCTGGAATTCCTGGGCCAAGGGGCAGCCGAGATCAAGTTCGTCGGCCACGGCGTCGGCCTCGAAATCAGCGAGCCGCCGTACCTGGCCAAGAATCGAAAAGAGCTGCTCGAGGCCGGTCAGACGCTGGCCCTGGAGTTGAAAATGGTTCTGCCCGGCCTGGGCGCGGTCGGGCTGGAGAACACGGTCCTCGTCACACCCGAGGGCGGCCGGCTGCTCTCCGACGCCAACGAGGAATTCATCCAGATCGAAGCGAGTTGACGGTGACCAGAATGAGCAAAGCGATGCGGTGGCTCGGCAATCTTGTCTTTCCGGCGGTCCTGATCGGGGCGCTCATCGCCTCGGCGTACATGCAGCCGCCGCTCATCTCCTCGCCCGAGGTGTCCGAGGACTTCGTGACCAAGGGTTCCCAGGCGGGTTACTTCGCCAACGCCAAGGAGGAGGACAAGATCGACTGGCCGGCCGATCTGGCGCCGCTGATAAAAAACGCCCTGAGGGCGGCTTTCGGGCCGAAGATGCCGCAAGTCGAGTCGATCTACTACTTCGGCCGGGCCACGCGGCCTTGGCTGGCCGGGCTGCCGATGAGATACGGCGCGGAGACGATCCTGACCCGATCGGGCGGGCGCAACGCCATCCGCCGCTTCGCCATGTTCGGCTGGCCGATCAGGCGCATCCAGGTCGGCCGCAACGAGACCAAATCCTGGCGGCTGATAAACGGCGACGCCGAACCGGCCGATCCGGTGGCCGCCGCCAGGGCGATGTGGCTGGAACGAGCGGCGTTGCTCCTGCCCCTGGCCGAGTCCGGGCTGAAATGGGCGCCGGACGGCCCGGCCGGGCTGAAGGCCTCTATCGACGGCGCGGGCGTCATGGTCTTGAAGTTCGCCGACAGCCGCCTGGTCTCGGCCCGCCTCGGCGACCAGGAGCTCAATCCAGTCGAACCGATCGCCTTCGGCCCCTACACGCTGCCCTCCCGGTGGCTGGGCCGATGGGGGCAGGACCGGATCGTGCGCTTCGACCTGGAGGGCATAGTCTTCAACCCGCCCTTCGCCGCCCAGGCCATGGCGGTCGAGGACGCCGGTTGAGGGACGCCGCCGCCCGTTCGATCCCCCGCCTGGAGCGATCTGAGCCCCGAGCGGCCGCGAAGACGGGATAAACCCGGCACGGGCCGGGCCTGTTTTTAAATCTCGCCGAGCCTGTTATAATGGCGCGGCTTTCCACTTCTCGTCATTTTGGTTGCGGAAAGGCTCGTTAAGGTGGGCGTGGGTGCGAATCTGAAGGTCAGCGTCTCCCCCGACGGCAAGACCGCCTGGTTGAACGGCGGGCCGCTTCGCGGTCTGAGCGAGGCCGAGATCAGGAGGTTGCTGGCCAAGAGGATCAAACAGGCCGGCGTGTGCCACGGCCTCGACCGGGAGGCGGTCCACCAGGCCATCGCGGCCTTGCAGCGGGGCGAGTTGCTCACCCGGCGGGTCATCGCCAGGGCCACGCCGCCCACCCCCGGCCGGGACGGCCGGGTCGAACCCCTGGTGGAGATGGACTATCGGATCGTCGGCCGCGAATACGAGGACGGGCACATCGACTTTCGCGATCGGGGCGATCTGCCCGTGGTCGAGGAGGGCCAGGGAGTGGCCCGGCTCATCCCGCCCCAGGAGGGCGTGCCGGGCTCGACCGTCACCGGCAAGGCGATCAAGCCGCCCCGCCCAAGGCCGGGGCGCATGTTCTCCGGCCTGAACACCCGCCGGGTGGAAGACACCCTCATCGCCCTCAAGTCCGGCCACGTGGTGACCATGGAGCCGGGCAGGTTTTCGGTGATGGACGTCATCACCCTGGCCAACGTCGATTACGAAACCGGCCACATCAAGCACCCCGGCCTGGTCCGGGTGGTGGGCGCCATCCAGCCGGGGTTCAGGGTCGAGTGCGCGGCGCTGATGGCCAGGACGATCGAGTCGGGGGCCGAAGTCAAGGCCAAGGAGACGATCATGGTCTACGGCGGCATCATGGGGGCCCGCGTCGAGGCCGGCGGCAACGTCCAGGCCTATCTGGCCCGCCGGGCCGAGATCGTCTCCGGCGGAGACGTACTCGTCCGCACCGAGGTGATCGACTCGGTCGTCAGGGCCGAGGGTCGGGTCGAGGTCACCACCGCCCAGGGCCGGATCATCAACAGCGACGTCGCCGCCGGGCTGGGCGTCGTGGCCGCGCAGGTGTCTTGTTCGGGAAAGAAGAGCTGCCGCATCGCCCTGGGGCCGACCCCCAAGACGCCCCGGCCCCGTGACGAGCGCCAACCCGGCCGGGCCAGGCTCAAGGTCACCATCCGGGCCAGCCGCAAGGTGATCATCGAGGGCTACAAGAGCAAGTTGGTCTTGGACCGTAACGTCAACGCCTTCTCGGCCCGGGAAGTGGAGCTGCCCGATCCTCGGACGGGACGCAAGAAGTGGTCCATCGCCATCACCGAGGTCGGCCGAATCCAGCCCACAGCGTCGCTGCGCACAGCGGCAACAGAGCCAAATCCCGATACAGGGCCGTAACCGGGTCCGACTCGCCCGAACCGAAACAGCCGCAGTCGATGTCGAGCCCCCGGGCCAGGTTCACGACCAAGGCGGCGATGAAGACCAGCATCAGGCCGCTGGCCCAGAGAGCCGCTCCCCGGAGCCAAATCCCGGTTATCAGGCCCAGCGCCACGACCACCTCCAGGCAGGGGATCAAGTAGGCCGCGGCGGTCGCCCAACTTTCGGGCAGGAGTCTGTAGTTGGCTATGTCCTTGGCAAAGGCGGCCGGATCGCCGATCTTGAGGAGGGCCGCATAGAGGAACAGGCCGCCCAGGGCCAAGCGGCAGGCAAGCCCCAGCCAGCGGGGCATGGCCGGAAGCGACACCCTCACGGCACGTCCCCCGGCGAGGTCGGCAGGCCGGCGGCCAGCCAGCCGGCCATACCCTCCACGAAGACGAAGACCTGGCTGAAACCGCGCTCCAAGAGCTTCTGGCCGGCCTCCGCGGCTTTGTCGAGGTCGTCGCCGTAGACGACCACCGGCCGGACTTCGCTCGGCCCTTCGCCGGCCCACCGCAGCGCCCCGGGAACGCGGGCCCGGTTGAACGACGCCTCGTCGCGGACATCGAGGAAGGTCACCCCGGCCCGATGCAACGCCACCGTCTCATCGATGCCCACCGGGTTCAGCTCGCCGGGTTGGGCGGCCACGGGCAGTTTGATCGGGCTGGACGGCGGATTGATCAGCCAGGCGGCCAGGGCCAACACGGCGGCCGCGGCCGGCAGGCCGACCAGTTCCAACCATAGCTTCCCGCGGCCCGCGGTTCTCAAACCAGCGCCTCCTCGATGATCCGCCCGGCCCTCACCAGGGCGCGGACGCTGTGGGCGGGAATGAGGCGTTCGACAAAGGGCAGCGCCGCCTGCATCCCGGCGCAGGTCGGCTCGTACTCCGGATGGCCCATCAGCGGATTGAGCCAGACCACCCGTCTGGCCCGCCGGGCCAGGTGGGCCATCTCGCGCTCGAGCAGCGGGATGTCGCCCCGGTCCCAGCCGTCGGAGAAGACGGCGACCACGCTGGACGACGAGACCAGTCCCCGTCCCGAGCCCGTCAGCAGCTCTCTCAACGAGGCCCCGATGCGGGTTCCGCCCGACCACTCGGGCATCAGCCGGCCGATTTCCTCGAGCGCCGCGGCCAGCGGCCGGTCGGCGAGCAGCCGGGTCAGCCGGGTCAGCCGGGTCGAAAAGGCGAAGACCTCGACCTTGTCCGGCCGGGCGGTCAGCCAGGCCTTGGCAAAGGCGACCATGAACCGGGCCTGGACGTCCATCGAGCCGGAGACGTCCAGCAGCAACACCAGACGCAACGGCCGCTCCCGACGACGGGAAGCAACCAGCTCCAGCGGTTCGCCGCCGTAACTCAGACTGCGGCGAAAGGTCCGGCGAAAGTCGATCCGCTCCCGGCCCCGGCCGGGCCGGCGGCGGCGCGAAGGGCGGCTCAAAAGGTCGGCCAGTCGGGCGGTGAGCAGCCGGATCGCCTCGGCCGCCTCCGGGTCGGCCAGCTTGGACAGGTCGGTCCGGGCCAGGACCTCGGCCGGGCTGTAGGGGCTCATTTTCGGCCGGGGTCCGTCCCGGCCCTCATCGCCGGTCAGGGCCAGGCTCAGCGCGCCGCGCCGATCGACCGGCGGCGGGAGGTCGTTCTCGGCCGTCTCCCGGCCCAGGAAAAGGCGGTCGAAAAGGACGTTGAAGAGCTCCAGCTCGTGGTGAGAAGCGGTCAGATTGGCGGCCAGGGCTTGCCGCAGGTCGGCCTCGTTCTCCGGGCCGACCAGGGCGGCGGCCTTCAGCGCGTCCATCACGCTGCCCAACCCGACCCAAACGCCCCGCTGGCGCATCGCCCTGGCCAGGGCGGCCGTGGCCCGGACCACGCCCCGGCCCGGCACCGGCGCGCTCCGGCCCAACAGGGCGGCGATGTCCGAGGCGGGCGGCAGGGGCGCTATGTCCAGCCGGTTGTCGGGCACTTCGCCGAACTCAGCAGGCCGGTCCGGCCAGCAGCAACTCCCGGCGGCCTTCGTCCGTCCAGACCTCGTCCAAAAAACGCTGGGAGTCCTCGTGCTGCTTCAAGATGCAGCCCAAGGTGTCGCGGACCGTATCGTCCGAGAGGGTTTCGACGTTGAGCGCCAACAGGGCCCGAGCCCAGTCCAGCGTCTCGGACAGGCCTGGATGCTTGACCAGGTCCATCTCTCTGAGTCGCTGGAGGAAGGCGACCACCTGGCCGGCCAGTTGGTTTTCGATTTCCGGCAGGCGGGCCTTCAACACGGCCAGCTCCTTGTCGAAGTCGGGAAAGTCGATCCAGTGATAGAGGCAGCGCCGCTTCAAGGCGTCGTTGATCTCCCGGGTCCGGTTCGAGGTCACGACGACCACCGGCCGCTCCTTGGCCTTGAGCGTACCCAGTTCGGGAATGGAGATCTGGAAGTCGGCCAGTATCTCCAACAGGAAGGCCTCGAACTCCTCGTCGGCCCGATCCAACTCGTCGATGAGAAGCACCGGCGCCCGCTCGGACCGGATGGCCTTCAACAGCGGCCGCTCCAGAAGATACGGCTCGGAGAAGATGACCGGGTCCAGGTCGGGGGCGCAGTCCTTCCTGACCTCCTCCAGTTTGATCCTCAGGAGTTGCTTGGGGTAGTTCCACTCGTAGAGGGCCGTGGCCGCATCCAGGCCCTCGTAGCACTGGAGCCGGACCAGTTCCCGATCGAGAGCCCGGGCCAGGACCAGGGCCAGCTCGGTCTTGCCCACGCCGGGCTGTCCCTCCACAAAGAGCGGCTTCTCCAGCTTGAGGGCCAGAAAGACGACGGTGGCCAGCGGCCGCTCGGCGACGTAGTCGGCCCCGGCCAGAAGATCGGCCACGGCCTCGATGGAATCGGGTTTGAACACGGGCACTTATCCCCCTTTGACTCACTTAAGATAATAGAGACCGGGTCGAAGAAGTCAAGGAGAGGAAGAACCCGAGCGCTGGCGACGAGCTTCCTTGACCCCGTTACCGCCTTGGTTTACCATCGCCCCACGGGAGGATTTATGTGCGGCATTATCGGCTACTCGGGGCCCAAGCCGGCCATCGACGTCCTTTTGGACGGCCTGCGCCGCCTGGAGTATCGCGGCTACGACTCGGCCGGCATCGCCATTCTGGAAAACGGCGTCTTCGACATCCGTCGATCGGTGGGCAAACTGGCCAACCTGGAGGCCAAGCTGGAGGGCGGGCGGCCCGGCGGCCGGCTGGGGATCGGCCACACCCGTTGGGCCACCCACGGCCGTCCCTCGGACACCAACGCCCATCCTCACCAGGCCGGCGACATCGTCTTGATTCATAACGGCATCATCGAAAACTACGCCGAACTCAAAAGGGGACTGATCGACAAAGGCCGGACCTTCGCCTCGGAGACCGACACCGAGGTCGTGGCCCACCTGATCGACGACATCTGGCAAAGCGAGGGCGATTTCCTGGCGGCCGTGCGCCGGGCCCTGGGGCTCCTCAAGGGCTCCTGGGCCCTGTTGATCATGAACCGCCAGGTGCCGGGCACGATCATCGCCGCCCGCAAGGAGTCGCCGTTGATCGCCGGCGTCGGCGACGGCGAGAACTTTTTCGCCTCGGACATGCCCGCCTTCTTGAGCCACACCAACCGGGTGGTCTTCCTCAACGACGGCGAGCTGGCCGTGTTGGCCGACGACGAGTTGAGTTTCTACGACGCCGACGGCAACCGGCTCGAAAAGACCGAGACGGTCATCGACTGGTCGCCGGTCATGGCCGAGAAGGCCGGTTACAAGCACTTCATGCTCAAAGAGATCTTTGAACAGCCCCGAGCGGTGATCGACACCTTCCGGGGTCGAATCCTGCCCGACGAGGGTCTGGTCCGCCTGGACGAGATCGACCTGAGCGACGACGAGCTGGCCGCCTTCAAAAAGATATTCATCGTCGCCTGCGGCACCTCGTACCACGCCGGACTGGTGGGCAAGTTCCTGATCGAAGGGTTGGCCAAGCTGCCGGTGGAGGTCGATCTGGCCAGCGAGTTCCGCTACCGCGACCCCCTGGTCGGGGCCGACACTTTGATCGTGCTGGTCTCACAGTCGGGCGAGACCTACGACACCTTGGGCGCCATGCGCGAAGGCCGGGCCAAGGGCGCCAGGCTGATCGCCATCTGCAACGTCCTCGGCTCGTCTCTGGCCAGGGATTGCGACGGAGTCCTCTACACCCACGCCGGTCCGGAGATCGGCGTCGCCTCGACCAAGGCCTTCACCACTCAGTTGACCGCCCTCTACCTCCTGGCCCTCCACCTGGGCCGGATTCGGGGCCGGCTGGATCAAAAGGCCGTGGCCGAATTGATCGACGACCTGATCCGCTTACCGGGGCTGATGGACAAGGCGTTGGAGCTCAACGACCAGATAAGGGCGGTGGCCAAGCGCTACGCCCAAGCCGAGGACTTCCTCTTTCTGGGCCGAGGCATCAATTACCCCATCGCCTTGGAGGGGGCGCTCAAACTCAAGGAGATCAGCTACATCCACGCCGAGGGCTACCCGGCCGGCGAGATGAAGCACGGTCCGATCGCCCTCATCGACGACAAGATGCCGGTGGTCTGTCTGGCCCCCTCCGACAAGACCAGGGAGCAGATTCTCTCGGCCATGGAGGAGGTCTCGGCTCGGGAGGGCCGGATCATCGCCCTGGCCCAAGCCGACGGCCGGGACATCGAAGTCAAGGCCGACGCCTACCTCGAAACGCCCCCGAGCAGCGCCTACTTGAGCCCCATCGTCTTCAGCCTCCCCCTCCAACTGCTGGCCTACCATATCGCGGTCATCAGGGGCACGGACGTGGATCAGCCCAGAAACCTGGCCAAGTCGGTCACGGTGCCCTAGAGACAATTGCCTTGCCTGAATCCCTTGCATCCGCTATATTTTATCTGGGCTAGGAATCGGGGTCGCTGGATTTGGAACTGCCGTTTTTCGATAGTCTGAGCGAGAAGATCAAAGAACTCATCCAGCGCCTCAAGGAGCTGGAGAGCGAGAACGAGTCGCTCAAGGCGGCCCTGGAAGAAAAAGAAGCGACCCTGGCCCGGGTTCAGGACGACGGCCGCCGGGCCTGGGAGGCCAAAGAGGCGGCCAGGGAGCGGGTCGAGGCGTTGCTTCGACGCCTGGAAGAAGAGGTGGGCTGAGGCCGAGCCTGTGGACAAACTGGTCACCATCGAGCTCCTCGGCCAAGAATACACGCTTCGAACCAGCGCCGAAGAGGATCAGGTTCGGGCGGCGGCCGATCTGATTCGCCACAAGATGGAGGAGTATAGATCGGCGACCCGGACCAACGTGAAGCTCAACGTCGCCTTGCTGACCGCCCTGGATATCGCCAACGAGTACCTTCGACTCAAAGACTCGGAGACGTCCTTGCGGCGGAAAGTGGAGGCTCGATCGAGGGAGTTGATCGCAGCCATCGAAGATAGGTTATAATATACATAAGTCTTGGCGGCCCCTGCGGTGCGCGTGATCGGTCGGAAGTTTTTTGTACCAACACCTACGAACGGGGGGCCCTACCCTGCCTTGGTGAGCCCTGGGTAACCCCCGAGGGCCTAAAGAGGTACTAGGGCGCCCACCTGAACGCTAGGTCCAAAAATGCTGCCGACACGGCACAGGCGGGGGTTGCACTGACATAAGCAATCGGCCCGGCCAATGCCGAAGGAGGCCGAACGAAATAGAGGGCGCAGACCAAAAAGACGGTCTGTGGCAAAGCAGGGTGAACCAATCCGCGCCAAGTTCAAGCGCGGCCGGAAGTTTGTGGTGGGAAACGGATATTTGAGGTACGGCCAAAGCGGCGACCGAAAGCCGCTTCACCCAGACCGATGAAACCGTAACCCAGCGGCTATCTTGCCCTTTCCCGGATGATCCGGGAAACCTGATCCCGCCTTGCAGGCCACCCCGTCCGAGGCTTCGCCCCGGAGGTTCCCCGATGAGTGCGCTACTCGCCGCCCTTCTCATCGCCCTGGCCTTGATTCTGGGCCTGGTGGCCGGAATTCTGATCCGCCGGCTTGTCTTCGAGTCACGACTGGACTCCCTGGAGAAGATCTCCAAGAAGATCATCGAAGACGCCCACAAGGAAGCCAAGACGGTCAAGAAGGAGGCCGAGCTCCAGGCCAAGGACCGCCTGTACCAGATGAAACAGGAGTTCGAGGCCGAGACCAGGGAGCGCAAGCAGGAGCAGCTCGAGATCGAGCGCCGGCTGCTCCAACAAGAGGCGGCCCTGGACAAAAAACAGGAAGTCCTCGAGGCCAGGGAGCGAGACCTGACCGAGCGGCTGCGGCGCCTGGAGGAGAACGAGAAAACCGTCGAGGCGGCCCGGAGCGAGTGCGAGGCGCTGGCCGAGAAATGGCGGATCGAACTGGAGCGGCTGGCCGGCATGAGCGCCGTCGAGGCCAAGGACTCGCTGGTCAAGACCATGGAGGCCGAGGCCAGGCACGAGGCGGCCAAACTGATCAAGCGTATCGAGTCCGAGGCCAGGGAGACGGCCGACCGCAAGGCCAAGGACATCATCGCCCAGGCGATCAAACGCTACGCCGGCGACTACGTGGCCGAGCAGACCGTCTCGGTGGTCCACCTCCCCTCCGAGGACATGAAGGGCCGCATCATCGGCCGCGAGGGCCGCAACATCCGGGCCCTGGAGGCGGCCACCGGCATCGACCTGATCATCGACGACACGCCCGAGGCGGTGATCCTGTCCGGCTTCAACCCGGTCCGGCGCGAGGTGGCCCGGATCGCCCTGGAGCGACTGATCAACGACGGGCGCATCCACCCGGCCCGGATCGAAGAGGTCGTCCACAAGGTCGAGTCGGAGCTGGAGACCCAGATGCGCGAGGCCGGCGAGCAGGCCGCCTTCGATCTCGGCGTCCACGGCATCCATCCGGAGATCATCAAGCTCTTGGGGCGGCTCAAGTACCGCACCTCCTACGCCCAAAACGTCCTCCAACACTCGGTCGAGGTCGGCGGGCTGTGCGGGGTGATGGCCGCCGAACTGGGGCTCAACCAGAAACAGGCCAAGCGGGCCGGCCTGCTCCACGATCTGGGCAAGGCGGTCGATCACGAGGTCGAGGGCCCCCACGCCCTCATCGGAGCCGACCTGGCCCGGAAGTACGGCGAGTCGCCCCGGATCGTTCACTGCATCGCCGCCCACCACGAGGACGTACCGCCCAACTCCATCCTGGCCACTCTGGTCCAGGCGGCCGACTCCCTCTCCGGCGCCCGCCCCGGCGCCCGGCGGGAGATGTTGGAGAGCTACATCAAGCGGCTGGAGGACCTGGAGCGGATCGCCACCTCGTTCGCCGGTGTGGAGAAATCTTACGCCATCCAGGCCGGCCGCGAGGTGAGGATCATCGTCGAGTCGCACAAGGTGGACGACGACCAGGCGATGATGATCGCCCGGGACGTGGCCCGCAAGGTCGAAGACGAGCTGATGTACCCCGGCCAGATAAAGGTGACGGTCATCCGCGAGACCCGAGCCATCGAATACGCCAAGTAGATTCGTAAATGGGGGGACGGCGCGCCTGGCGCGGCGATCGGCCGCCTCGGTCCGCCGGCTCTCCCGTCTCGCCAAGGGAGCAAATCAGGTGGATATCTTTCAGACCTTTGCCGAACGCGGTTTCATCGCCCAAGTCACCGACGAGGACGGTCTTCGCCGGCTGTTCGAGGCCGAGACCGTCAGCGGCTACATCGGCTTCGACCCCACCGCCGACAGCCTGCACGTCGGCAGCCTGTTGCCGATCATGGCCCTGGCACATCTTCAGCGGGCGGGACACATCCCCATCGCCATCGTCGGCGGCGGCACCGGCCTGGTCGGCGACCCTTCGGGCAAGACCGAGATGCGAAAGCTCTTGACCCGCGAGGACATCGACAAAAACGCCGAAGGACTCAAGCGCCAGCTTTCCAACTACATCGAGTTCGGCGAGGGCAAGGCGCTGATGGTCAACAACGCCGACTGGTTGTGCGAACTCAACTACATCGAGTTCCTGCGCGACATCGGCCGCCACTTCTCCGTAAACCGGATGCTGACCATGGAGTCGGTCCGGCAGCGCCTGGAAGCCGAGACCGGTCTGTCGTTCATCGAGTTCAACTATATGCTCTTACAGGCCTACGACTTCTATCACCTGGCCACGCACTACGGCTGCCGGCTCCAGATGGGCGGCAACGACCAGTGGGGCAACATCACCGCCGGCATCGACCTGACCCGGCGCATGGGCGGCCCCCAGCTCTACGGCCTGACCTTCCCCCTGATCACCACCTCCTCCGGGGCCAAGATGGGCAAGACGGCCGCCGGCGCGGTCTGGCTGGACCCCGGCCGGACCAGCCCCTACGACTTTTTCCAGTACTGGCGCAACACCGAGGACGCCGACGTGGAGCGCTTTCTGGCCTACTTCACCTTCCTGCCCATGGACGAGGTTCGGGAACTGGGTCGGCTCAAGGGGGCCGAGATCAACCGGGCCAAGGAGGTGTTGGCATACGAGGTCACCAAGCTGGCCCACGGCGAGAAAGAGGCGGACAAGGCCCGCTCGGCCGCCAGGGCCGCCTTCGCCGGCGAGGGCGACCAGGCCGACGTACCCACGGTGAGAATCTCCAGGGACGATTTCGAGACCCTGGCCGCCTTCCAGCTTTTCCAGAGGGCCGGACTGTGCCGCTCCTCCTCGGAGGCCCGGCGGTTGATCATGCAGGGCGGGGCCTACGTGGACGAGACCAAGGTCAAGGCCTTTGACCAGCCGGCCAGCGAGCTGCTGAAACCCGAAGGCTCGTTGGTCAGGGCCGGCAAGAAGCGCTACATGCGGGTGGTGGTGGCCGACTGAGCCCCTTTTTAGAACAAGTCCGCCCCCAACAACGACCCCGGCCGGCTTTCGCCGGCGGCGAAAACCCTCGCCGTGTCGATCGGCTCTAACCCGCCGCCGAGCGATGCGGCCAGGGGGTGAGTGTGTAAAAAAGTGATGGTCCCCTCTCCCGCGGCTGGATAATGTTATGCGGCCGCAACGGCCGGTCCGGCCGTCCCTTCGCCCAACCGGTTGATATTCCTACCCCCGCCCGCCTCGAATGTCGCGGGCACGTTTGGTGCGTATCACTTGGCCGGATAGTAGAACCGGACGGCGGCCCGGCCTGGAGTCGAACCGCTCGATGTTTCCGTCAACCCGATCTTGGCGGGGGAGAAAAGACCATGAAAAAACCCTGATGCTGACCCTTGTCACCATCCTGACCTTGTCCCTGACCGCGGTCTCGCTGGCCGCCGGCCCCGACGGGATGTGGGGCCGCCGCCAAGGCGGCGGACCGGCCCACGGCTCCGGCGGAGGGGGCGGGCCGATCCACGACATCCTGGACGGCCAGCCCTTCACCATCAGCGGCGAGGTGGTCAGCCTGGCCTTCTACGGCGGCGGGATGGTCATCGCCGCCGAGACGGAAAACGTGACCGGCTACGGCTTGGGCTCCCCGGCCTACTGGGAGTCCCAGGGCGTGACTCCGCCCAGCGTGGGCGAGACGGTGAGCGTGACCGGCTACACCGTCGATTTCAACGGCGTCTCGCGTAACATCGCCGCAAGCGTCACCGTTGGCGATGGGACCATCCAGCTTCGCGATCCCGAAACGGGACTGCCCCTGTGGCGGGGCGGTAATTTCTGAGACCGGCCTGCCTACCTGAACCGATTTTTCGAACGTCTGGTCCAAAACGGAAAGTTCATCTACTTTGTCCAGGAACACGGAGCCTATCGCGCCACCTGCGTCGCCCGCGGATTCGGTCCAAGACCGACTCGGCCGCCAGGGCCGCCTTCGCCGGCGAGGGCGACCAGGCCGACGTACCCACGGTGAGAATCTCCAGGGACGATTTCGAGACCCTGGCCGCCTTCCAGCTTTTCCAGAGGGCCGGACTGTGCCGCTCCTCCTCGGAGGCCCGGCGGTTGATCATGCAGGGCGGGGCCTACGTGGACGAGACCAAGGTCAAGGCCTTTGACCAGCCGGCCAGCGAGCTGCTGAAACCCGAAGGCTCGTTGGTCAGGGCCGGCAAGAAGCGCTACATGCGGGTGGTGTATAAAATAGTACAGTAGTGTAAAGCTTCCGAATTCGTGGACACATGTTTGGGCAAAACTCATGCTGCTTTTG
>CAZWLY010000006.1:0-233562 GCA_964634465.1 uncultured Thermodesulfobacteriota bacterium
AACCCCTTGAAATCCTTGGTGGAGCTGAGGGGACTTGAACCCCTGACCTCATGACTGCCAGTCATGCGCTCTCCCAGCTGAGCTACAGCCCCGAGGCAGAGTGATTATATAGCTCAACCGCTCGGCGGTGTCAACAGATTCGTAACCCGGCGAGGCGAACTTTCCTCGATCGCCAACGCCCGGCCGGCTCGACCCTTGACACAATCCCGGCGCGGGGTTAACTAGTCCCACCATTATGGATGCCATCGCCAGACTCGGCCGACCGGTTCAGGTCAATCTGCCTTTCGCCATGATCGACGCCTTCGGACCGCTCGTCATCGAGACCGCCGGCCTGGGCGTCGAGATCGGATTGGACGCGGCCACCCTGGAAGAGACCCCTTTGGAGGTCTTCGAGGTCTGGGCCGGGCGGCTGGCCGGGCGTGAGCTGACCGTCCACGCCCCGTTCATGGACCTCTCCCCCGGCGGCATCGACAGCGGCGTGGTCGAGCTCACCCGCCGCCGGCTGCTGAAGGCGGTGGAGGCGGCGGCCATCTTCGAGGCCAAGGCCATCACCGGCCACGCCTATTACGACGCCACCCGTTATCCCCACCACCTGGAGCGCTGGCTGGAGACCTCGCTCGAAACCTGGAATCTGGTCCTCGAGGCCAGCGAAAAACTGGGCGCGGTGGTCGCCCTGGAGAACGTCTACGAGACCGATCCGGAGATGATCGCCAGGCTCTTGAACCGGGCCGCCCACCCCCGCCTGGCCTTTTGCTTCGACACCGGCCACTTCAACGTCTGGTCCAAAGCGCCGCTCGAAGAGTGGCTCGAGGCGCTGGGCGGCCGGATCGCCCGGCTCCACCTCCATGACAACGACGGCTCCTTCGACCACCACTGGCCCATCGGCCGGGGCGACTTCCCCTTCGAGCGTCTTTTCGCCTGGCTCAAAGACCGGGGCGTAGAACCGGGCGTTACCCTCGAACCCCACCGGGCAAAGGACGTCGCCCCCAGCCTGGACGAGCTGGTCCGTCTTTTGGAATCCTGTCGCTCTGCGTAAGATTCAGTCGGCCGGTCGGTCGAGCCCGCTTGCGGGCAGGGAGACGGTGAAGGTGGTCCCCTCTTCCTCGCTGGAGGTGAAGGAGACCCGGCCGCCGAGGTAGCCTTCGGCCAGAAGCCGCATGGCGTAGGTGCCCAGGCCCCGCCCGGCGCCCTTGGTGGAAAACGATCGGTTGAAAATCTGGAGTTGGACGTCTTTGGGCATCGCTGCCTGGTTGTGAACGTCGAAGAGGACGTGATCTTCATCACGCCGGCTCCTCAGGGTGACCGTCTGGCCTGGCCGGCTGGCTTCCAGGGCGTTTTTGACCATGTTGCCCAACACCCGGCGCAACAGGACCGGGTCGGTGGTCACGACCGCCTCTTCCGAGGCCGGGTCGATGATTATCTCGCGTCCCTGGGCCGCCGGATGGTTATGGTAGGTCCGGGCCACGTCGTCGAGCACTTCCAGGGAGTTCTCGACGGCTGGCTTGATCTCCAGATCGCCGTCCTCGGCGGCCAGGATCTGGCGATGGGCGGTGATCTCGGAGATGAGCTGGTCGATCAGGTCTCCGACCAGGCCGGCCAGGTTGCGAATCTCCTCGGGCGGCGCACTGCGAAGCAGGGCGGCGAAACCCCTCAGTCCCCCGGCGGTGTTCAAGACGTCGTGGAAAAAGGTTCGTTCCAGGACTTGGCGCCGCTTCTCGTGGCTGATGTCGGTCAGGGTGAAGATGACGAACTCCTCGCCATCGATGGTGTAGGGGGCGGCGCAGACCCGAAGGTCGAGGGCTCCCGGGCGGCCGTCTTTGAGGGTCGGGATCCGGCACTCGGCGGCGCTGAATTCGTCGCCTTGCTGGCTGTCGAGGATGGTCTGGGCCGCGCCGCAAAACTGGCAGAATTCGCTGGTCCCGCATCCGGCCGGCATCCGCCCGGCGTTGCGGCACTCGAAGACCTCCCCTGGCCTGAGGCCCAGCAACCCCTGGCCGATGTTACCGCCCAAGATGGCGCGCAGGGCGCGATTGGCGAACACGACCTGGCGGTTCTTGTTGAGGATCATGAGCGGGCTGGGGACGGCATGGAGCAATTGGGCGGCGAAAGAGTCCCGCCCGAAGAGCTCGGCCTGCTTCTGGAGCTCTTCCTTCTCGGCTCTCGCCGCGGGGGCGAAAAAAGTCTGCTCGGTCTTTGAGGCCACCAGTGCAATCCCGTCGCTACTGAAGCAGCACTTATTATACTTCAGGCGTCGCCGTCCGCCTCCCGGGGCGTTTGTTCGCCGTGATTCAGGCACAACTATACCAGAAATTCATCTTCCGTCCAATCAAGATCACTAAAATTAATTGGAATCATAATCATTGATACTTAACCAAGAGATTGACGCTCTCCAGGTGGAAAGTTTGGGGAAAGAGGTCCAGCGGCGTCGAGGCCGCCAGCGCATAGCCTCGATCGAGCAGCCCGGCCGCGTCCCTAGCCAGGCTGGCGGGGTGGCAGGAAACGTAAATGATTCGCCTGGTTCCCAACTCGGCCAGCGGGCCGATGAGCTCCCGGATCCCTTGCCGGGGCGGATCGACCACCACCAGGTCGTAGCGTTCGTCTCGTGGCAGGGCGCCGGCGATCGCCTTGCCGGCGTCGATCGCCTCAAAGGCGACCTCAAGACCGGCTCGGGCGGCGTTGAAGCGGCCGTTGGCCGCGGCCAGCGGGTTTATCTCCACCGCCCTCACCTCGGCCCCGGCCTTGGCCAGCGGCAGGCTGAGGTTGCCCATGCCGGCCATGAGATCGAGCACTCTCGACCCGGCCCCGACCCGAGCCGCCGCCAGGACCGTCGCCGTCAGGTTCCGGTTCTGCTCGCTTTGGGCCTGGCCGAAGACGCCGGGAAAGAGCGCCATCTCCAATCCGGCCGCGCTCAGCGTCAGACTGCCGGCCGGCGGCCTGTCCGGGACGGTCGCGTCGCCGGTGGTCTCGGGCCGGCCGAGGTAGACCGCCGCTCCCAGCTCCGCCTCCAGGCCCAGAAGCCGCTCCGCCAAAGCTCGTTCCAGCCTGCCGCCTCCGGGCCAAGCGGTAAAGACCACCGAGGCGCTCGCCTCTCCTCCGGGCCCCCGACCGGCGGCGATCTGGGCCTCCAGCTCCCGGCCCGGCGGTCTGGCGGCCAGACTCCGACCCAGTCGGCCCAAAAGTTCGTCCGCCGCCTCGGTCAGAACGGGGCAGTGACCGACGGCCACCGGCC
The DNA here is from genome assembly GCA_964634465.1 of uncultured Thermodesulfobacteriota bacterium. GTDB lineage: Bacteria > Desulfobacterota > Desulfarculia > CAZWLY01. The sequence goes on from CAZWLY010000006.1 coordinate 3,230, forward strand.
GGTGCGATCGGGCGCCCCGAAAGCCGACTCTACCCTCGGCGGTGACGGCCACTCGGGCCCGGTAGCGGTAGCGGTAGCTTTGAGGGCTGGCAATGATGGGCTCGATGACCGAATCGTCTATCCCCAACCGGGTCAGCTTCTCCCTGAGCCACAGCTCCTTGAGCGCCGCCTGGGCCGGATAGGCCAGGTGCTGGAGCTGGCAGCCGCCGCAGCGGCCAAAGGCAGGGCAGGTCGGTTCGACCCTATCCGGCGAGGAGTCGATTATCTTCACCGTCTCGGCCCGGTCGAAGTCGCGGCGGCGCTCCTTGAGGCGGGCCAGGACCACCTCTCCGGGAAGCGCCCCGGCCACGAAGACGACCTTGCCGGCCTCGGGGCCGGAACCGGGATGGCGGGCCACGCCATCGCCGCCGAAGGCCAGGCTCTCGACGGCCAGCCGGAGAGGCCGGGCCACGGGCTATTTGACCCGAACCACCGCCTGAGCGATGTTGTAGCAGTAATCGCCCATCTTCTCGAAGGCGGTCAGCATGTCGATGAAGATCAGGCTGGGGTCGAGGGCGCACACGCCGGAGCGCAATCGGGTGATGTAGCCCTGGCGCATCTCCTCGCGCATGAGGTTGATCTCGTTCTCCAGCTCCTCCGCCCGCTCCATGAAGTTGGGCACCTCGCCCAGCATACCCTCGGTGACCAGACCCAGGAACTGGGTCACCCGATCGGAGATGGTCTTGACGTCGGCGACGGCGTCCGGGGCCAGGTTGAGATTGTTCTCGATCAACTCCTCGATCATCTCGGCCACGTTCTCCACCGAGTCGCCGATCCGCTCGACGTTGTTGGACATACGCATCAGGCTGGAGATCTCCCGGGCCTCGTCCTTGTTCACCTGGCCCCGGTAGATGGCGGTCAGGTAGCTGGCGATCTCCCGCTGCATTCCGTCCAAGGCCTCCTCCCGGCGCCGCCACTTGGACAACTCCTTGAGGCTTCTCGTATCCAGGCAATTGACCACGTCCCGGAGCGTGGTCATGGCGGCTTCGGCCATCCGGACCACCTCCATGCGGACCTGGGGCAGGGCCGCGGCCGGATTGTCCAGGAAACGCTTGTCCAGCTCGGGCAGTTGAAAGAGATCCTCCGCTTTCTCCTCATGGCGGGGCGAGACAAGCGTCGCCGCCTTGACCAGCCAGGGCAGGAAGAGGAGGAAGAAGGCGGCGCTGATGACATTGAACAGGGTGTGGCCGTTGGCGATGTAGCGGGCCACGTTGACCCGCTCGCCGTTCACCACGGCGTCCACGGGTCCGGTCCCGAGAAGACCGGTGAACCACTCGACCACGCTTAAGAACTGGGGGAAGATGGCGATCATCAACATCACGCCCAGCACGTTGAACAGGGTGTGGGCGTTGGCCGCCCGGTGAGCGTTGACCCCGGAGCCGATGGTGGCCAACTGGGCGGTGACGGTGGTGCCGATATTCTCGCCCAGGACCAGGGCGGCCGCGCCGGGAAAGCCGATCAGGCCCTCGGTGGCCAGGGCGATGGTCAAGCCGACGGTGGCCGAGGAGGACTGGACGATCATGGTCAAAACGGCGCCGGTAGCCACGCAGAGCAGGATGCCGCCCAGGTCGGCCGCCTCGAATTTGGTGAAGAAGGCGATGAAGGCCGGGTCGCCTTTGAGCGGCGACAGTCCGCTCTTCATGGTCAGCAGGCCGAAGAAGAGCAGGCCGAAACCGAGGATCATGTCGCCGTAATAGCGGGTCCGCCGCCGCCTGGCGAAAAGCTTCAACCCGACGCCCAGGGCGATGGCCGGCAGGGCGGCGTCGGTGATCTTGAAGGCGATCAACTGGGCGGTGACGGTGGTGCCGATGTTGGCGCCCAAGATCACCCCGACGGCCTGTTCGAGATTCATCAAGCCGGCGTTGACAAAGCCGATGAGCATGACCGTGGTCGCCGAGGAGGACTGAATAAGGGCGGTCACTCCGGTACCGGTCAGGCAGCCGATGACCCGGTTGGAGGAGACGGCTTCCAGTATCTTCTTGACCCGTTCGCCGGCCACTTGCTGGAGGCCGTCGGACATGGTCTTCATACCGAAGATGAACAGACCCAGACCGCCCAAAGTCTGGATGAGAACGTTGGTAAGTTGCATCGAGGCGGTATCCTGTCAGTAACGTTGCGCCGATCCGCTCGTATGTTTTCGAAGCGACAATACCCGACTATAACCGTCTTGACAAGGGGCCGGAAGCGGCCGCGAGCGTTTTTGGACTTCGGGGCGGCTACAACCGGCCGTGGGCGGCCAGTTGGTCCTCGATGAAGGCCCTGACCGCCTCGGCCGGCTCATAGACGCCGTAATGGCCCTCGGCCAACACGTCGGCCCCCAGCTCGATCAACCGCCGCATCGACTCGGCCCATTGGTCGATGTCCGAGCCGAAGGCCGGCGAAAAAGGCCCGTGGATATCCTGGCCGAAAAGGATCTTCCTCCCGCCCGCCGCCAGCCAGGCGGCCACGGAGCCGGGGGTGTGGCCCGGCGTGTGGACGATGGACAGCCTCCGGCCGCCGCCCAGGTCGATGGTCTCGCCGCCGGTAAGCACGACGTCCGGCTCGAGGGGTTCGAGGGAGAGGCCGTACCAGCCGGCCGCGCTCTTTTCGGCGTCGCCGTCCCTGAGCACCTGGGCGTCGCCCTGGTGGATGAGCACGTTCAGGCCGCACCGTTTCTTTATCTCGGCCGCGCCGCCGATGTGGTCGATGTGGGCGTGGGTCAACAACAGGTCGGTCGGCGGCCCGCCGCCGGCGGCCTCGGCTAGGTCGAGAATCTTCCCGGCGCTCACTCCGGCCCCGCAATCGATCAGCACCCGGCCCGCCTCGCCGGCGATCAGGTAGCACAGGCAGTCTTCGGATCGGGTCGTCTCCGGACCGCCGACCAGAAACACGCCGTCGGCGATCTCTTGGGGCCGGCCGCGATCGGCTCCGATCATCGTCTACTCCTCCGCCGGTCGTCCATTTCGGCCCGCCTTGAGCCGGCTGAGCAGTTGGGGAAAGTCGGTGAACAGTCCGCCCGCGCCGTTCTCGATCCAGTAGAGCATCTCCTTTGGCTCGTTGACGGAGTAGATCAGGGTCGGGATGCAGGCCCGGGCCAGCTCGGCCGTCTGGCCGGGATCGGTCGCCGTCCACTTGGGGTGGTAGGTCTGGGCCTTCAGTTCCCGGACCAGGCCGACCGGATCGGCCTGGGAGCGATTGACCAGGACTCCGGTGGCCTGATCGGGGCTGGCGGCCTTGACCTGCCGCAGGTAGTCGTGGTTCTGGGACGACACCAACACCCGCCCGGTCAGGCCCAGCGCCTCGATCGACTCGATCACCGAGGCGACGACGGTCTCGTGGCCGGGTTTGCCGGTCAGGTCCTTGATCTCCACATTGACCGCCCAGTCGAGCCGGGCGGTGAGTTCCAGGGCCTGGCGAAGAGTGGGGATGGCCTGGTTGGCGAACGAGGCCGCCTCCTGACGGCTCACCCGGCCCTCGGCCATCGTACCATAGGGGTCGGCCGTCGCGAACCAGCCGCCGAAGTCCAGCCGGCGCAACTCGGCCAAGGTGAACTCGTGGACGTACCACGGGCCCCGGTGAGGGAAGACGCCGGCCGCGTTGGAGGTGTGGGCCAGGGTGGGGTCGTGGATGACCACCGGCTGGCCGTCGGCGGTCAAGGACACGTCCAGTTCCCAAAAATCGGCCCCGACCGCATGTCCCGTCTCGGCCGCGGCCAAGGTGTTCTCCGGGGCCAGCGACCGGGCGCCCCGGTGGGCGATGTTGAGCACCGATCCCGGCGCCGGTCGCCAGAAAGGCTGGGTCGCCATTCTCTCCTCCTCCCGAACTCAACCGACATTCTATCCGAACCGGCGGATTCGGCCCAACAAAAGTGTCGTCTTTCGGGGGCAGCCCCTTTTTGCAAAGGCTTTTTTGTGAGGAGCGAGCCGCCGCACGGCCGGCTCGAACGCTTCCCCGTGCGGCTCGCCGCCCGCCCGCTTGCGTTCCCCAAGCCCGATCAGGGGACGTCAAACCTGGCTCTACCTGGATGAATCGCGTCCGGCCGGACCCGGATCGGTCTTGACCGGCCCGTTTCCATGGTTATATAACACCTTAAGGATCGAGCAATCACCGCCGTCCGGGCTCTCTCGGACGACGACACAAGGAGGGAGGCGTGCCAGTAACCACTACCACCGCCCGCACCCAAGCGATCAACGCCGTCTTGAGGGGGGTTTACAACTGGATGGCCCTCGGCCTGGGCGTGACCTCGGCCGTGGCCTACTTCGTGGCCAGTACTCCGGCGCTGATCGAGGCCATCTTCTACAATCGGCTTCTGTTCTGGGGGTTGATCATCGGCGAGTTGGCCCTGGTGTTCACCATCTCGGCCAGAATCCGAACGCTCGCTCCGTCCACGGCGGCCGGGCTGTTTTTGCTCTACAGCGCCCTGAACGGGGCCACGCTGTCGCTGGTGCTTTTGGCCTACACCGCCGCCTCGGTGGTCCAGGCCTTTGTCGTCTGCACGGCCATGTTCACGGCCATGTCCATCTACGGCTACACCACCAAGCGTGACCTCAGCAGTTGGGGCAGCTTTCTGTTCATGGGTCTCATCGGCCTGATCATCGCCTCGCTGGTCAACATGTTCCTCGGCTCGCCCGGCCTGGAGTTCGCCATCAGCGTCATCGGCGTTTTGGTCTTCACCGGGTTGACCGCCTACGACACCAAGCTGATCAAGGAGATGTCGGTCACCATCGGCGCCCAGGGTGAGTACGCCGCCGGCCGGGTCAAGATCTTCGGGGCGCTGAAGCTCTATCTCGACTTCATCAACCTCTTCCTGTTCCTGCTTCGGTTCATGGGCGGCGGCCGGGACTGATCCGGATACCGCCATCTCCTGCGGCCCGGGCTTTGAGCTCGGGCCTTTTTTTGCGGCCGGCCCGAATGCGCCCCGCGAGATCGTCGCCGAAGGCCAGGCCCGCCGGCGAAACGCGGCGCGGAAGCGCTTCGGCGGCTGGAGCGTTCGCCCCCTCGCTCGTCCGGAGCGCCGTCGCTCGGCGCGGCCGGCCCGTCGAGGCCGCTCCCATCCGCCCGGCCGAGGAGTCAGGCGATCTTTTTGCCGGGCAGCAAGTGGATCAGCGGCAGGCAGAGCAGCGGAATCCAGATGACCACGTTCAAGACGGTCCGAATCGAGTAGAGGTCGGCCAGGTGACCGGTGAGCGGGGTGAGCATGCCGCCCACGCCGAAGGCCAGGCCCATCATCAGGCTGGAGACCATCGACGTTCCCTTGGGAGCGAGCTGCTGGCCCATGGCCACTCCCAGAGGGAAGGTGGCCAAGATGAGGGAGCCGGCCAAGGCGGCGCCGGCGAAGATCAGGTCGCCCGGCGAGATCAAGAGCAGGTAGAGCGCGGGCGGGGTCAGGGCGTAGCTGGCGTAGAAGATGGGCTTGGAGCCGATCTTGTCGGCCAGGTAGCCGGCGACGAGCCCGCTGGCCGCCCCGGCCACGGTGTAACAGGCCGAGATGACCCCCAACGCGATCAGGGAGCGGCCCTCCTCTCTGAAGAGAATCAGGCCGAAGGTCAAAAACGACTGACTGACGAAGGTCCTCAAGACCACCAGAACCCAGATCAGGGTCAGCGGCCGCCAGACGTGGCCCAACGCGTCCTTGATCGAGCCCCAGAAGCCGAGGCGTCTCAACCCCTCGCCCTCGGGTGTGGGTACGGTCAGAAACAAGACGACCATCAGCGCCGCACCGATGAGGCCGGTGTAAGGCAGCGAATCCAGGCCGCCGCGGCTGACCCACCAGGTCACGGTCAGCGGACCCAGGCCGAAGGCGACCGTCCCGCCCAGGGTGAAAAGCGACATCGAGAAGCCGGGACGTCGGCCGGCGTAGGCCGGGATCATCCCGGCCGCCGGCGGGTGGAGCATGGCCGAGCCGGCCGAACCCAGGGCGACGCAGGCCAGGACCATCCAGAAGGTGTCGGCCAGGCCCAACAGCGGCACGAACAACACGGCCAGAAGCGGCCCGCCCAGAACGAAGAACCGGGTCCGGTAGCGATCGGCCAGATACCCCGCCGCCGGCTGGGTGACGAAGGCCAACAGGCGCATCACCGCCGCGATCAAGCCGACCTGGGTCAGGTTGAGGGCCAGGTTGCTCTTGATCACCGGCAGGAGGGGGGTGACGAACGAGACGAAGAAATCGCCGGTGAAGTGGACCAGGACCAGGGCCAGGATGACCCTGTAGTTCATGTCGTGTGGGCGCGCCATTCCGGTCTCCCGATCCCAGGCTCCGAGATTCGACAGAGGATGATACGCTTCTCAGTTGTGGTGTAAACCAAAAAAGGACGGGCGAGCCCAAAACGTTGGCCGGCCCGGCCTGAGGCCGGCCCACCGACTTCAGCGAATCCGGGTGAATCCGGGCCTGGTCGAAGACCGGCCAGCCGCCCGATCTTGGGGGCGGGAGAGCATGCGGCGGGTCACTCCAGAATCTTGTACACGGTCACCGGCTTGGAGTAGCCCTTGACCAAGCGCGGCGGCAGCTCCTCGGTCCGGTAATCGCCGTAGAGGGCCGAAACGGTCTGGGCGCTGGCCAGGATGTCCCAGCCCAGTTCCTTGGTCAAACCCTGGATGCGCGAGGCGACGTTGACCGTGGAGCCGATCAGGGCGTAGGAGAGCTGGTCCTCGCTGCCGGAGTTGCCGGCCAGGACCGGACCGGTGTGGATGCCGACGCCGTGGGCGAAGGGAGGGCGACCCTGGGCCCGGCGCTCGCGGTTGAGCTCGGCCAGGGCCCGGCGCATCTCCCGGGCGGCCTGGACGGCCATGTCGGCGTGATCCTCGAAGGGCACCGGCACGCCGAAGACGGCCTCGATCTCGTCGCCGACGAACTGGAGGACCAGGCCCCGGTAGCGGCGGATGACCCGGTGCATGGCGGTGAAGTAGGCTCTCAGGCCCAGAATGATCTCCTCGGTCGAGTTGTTCTCGACAAAGGAGGTGAAGCCGCGCAGGTCGGCGAACATGACCGTGGCCACCCGTCGTTCGCCGTTGGCCGGGATGCGGCCGGACAGTATCTCGTCGCGTATTTCAGGAGTGACGTACTTGCCGAAGGTGGTTCTGATCTTCTCCCGATCGGCCAGGCCGCGGATCATGGCGTTGCCGGCGTCGCCCAACCGGCCCAGCTCGTCGTTGCCGACGACCCTGATCCGGGCCTCGTAGTCGCCGGCCTCGATCCTGGCGATCACGTCGAGCATGTACTCCACCGGCTCGCGGATCGAGTGGGCCACCCGCCGGTTCAGGGCTCGGGCGACGATGAAGAACATCACCCCCAAGACCAGGGTGAAGACCAGAATCTCCCGACCGTACTCCCTGGCGGTGATGGGGCTCGAACCGAGTTCCGACTGGAGGAGCAACAGGGTGATGATCAGGATCAACAGCGGCATCAGCGTTCCGCCGGTGTAAAGAAACAGGATGCGCCTGGAGATGGGTATCCGGAAGGCGCCCTTGACCCGGGCCAGCCCGCCCTTGGGGAAAAAGAGGGGGATGAGTCGGTGGCGGGAGAGGTCCTCGATGACGAACCAGGATACGGCCGAGGCGATCAGGCCGACCATGCTCGTCCGGGCGGCCACGCCGATGGCGGTGCGAAGTTCCATCACCCCGGCCAGATAAACCACCGCCGCCACCAGGGTGGGCAGGGCGACCCATATGGCCAGGTTGACGCCGGCCAGGTGGTAGGGCAGGTTTATCAACCGGCGCCGGGCCGTCTCCAAGAGTTCCCCGGGCGGCCTCTCTCCGGCCCGCAGTCGGGTCAGGGCGGCGGCGATGGGTCGCATCAAGGCCCGCTGGACGACGAGAATCAGGCCGATAACCCCCGCCAGGAGGGGGGCAAAGGCCGAGGCAAAGGTCAGGGCGGCGACAGGGTCGCTCATCAGGATCGGCCGGCGGAGATAGAACACGTCCAGAGGTGTGGCCAGGTTGAGAATGAGGACGTTGGCCAGGCCGACCACCAACGCGGCGGTGTTGCCCACGTAGAGCGGGGCCAGCGAGACCCGCTTCGGGTCGATGGCGTCGTCTCGTCGGCGAGGACCGATTTTCTCCTTTATCCGCCGCCACCACACGCTCATGCGTCAACCCGTTTTCCAACTGCGTTCGGGGTGATGTTCACCGGGCGGGTCGAGCCGGCCCCGGAGCCGGTGACGGCCGCGCCGGAGAGTGAATTCGCCCCTTTCGGCCGCCCGCCCCATCCCTGTCCTCTCACGCTTTCGAGCCCCTCGCCTCCAGCCGGCGGGCGTAGCCGGACGGACGGGCGTCGAGTCGGATGACAATGATACCATACTCGATACCACATCCCCGGCCTGTTCCGGTCGGGCAAGGGCCGCTGACGGCCGGGCCCGGCCATTTGCCACGGCCGTTCCAATGGAGTAGGATGATCCCTGCCGCCCGGCTGGGTCGGCCGGGCCGATTCCCGTTTCCGGAGCGCTCCATGGACGACGTCTATCTCCGCTTGGCCAAACACCTGGAAAACCTGGTCATGGGTTACCCTTACAGCGAGGCCTTGATCGAGCTGTTGAAGGCCATGTTCAGCCCTGAGGAGGCCGAGGTCGCCCTGGCCATTCCAGGGACGATGATCCCCCTGGAGACGGCCCCCGTCGAGACCATCGCCGCCAACGCCGGCCGGCCGGCCGCCGAGATCGAGCCGATCCTGGAGGGACTGGCCGAGCGGCGGATGGTCTTTTCGTCCAGGCTGCCCGACGGCCGGACCGGCTACGGGCTGTTGCAGGTCGGCCATGGCATGCCCCAGACTTTCTTCTGGAGCGGCGAGGCCGACCAGCGGGCCGAGGAGATGGCCCGGCGGGTGCGTGACTACTTCACCGTCCCGCTGACGGCCGAGGTCTACGGCGGCGTCGAGACCAAGAGCTACAAGTACGCCCCGGCCGGCCTGGTGGTGGACGTCCCCCTCCAGGGAGTGATGCCCAACGAACAGATGGCCTCCATCGTCGGCCGGGCCGAGAAGATCGCCGTGGCCCACTGCCCCTGCCGCATGTCGGCCCGGATTCTGGGCCGGAGCGACTGCACCCACTCGCTGGAGGTGTGCATCAAATACGACGAGCTGGCCGAGTTCCTCATCGACCGGGGCCTGGGTCGCCCGCTCAGCCACGACGAGGCGATAAAGATCCTCAAGGACTGCGAGGAGGAGGGCCTGGTCCACATGGTGGACAACGCCTGCGGCCAGATCAAGCACACTTGCAACTGCTGCGGACATTACTGCTGGAACGTCGGCATCATCCGTCGCAAGAAGGTTCCCAGGGACGTGTTGATGGCCATCTACTTCATTCGGGAGACCGAGGAGGACGAGTGCATCGGCTGCGGGGCCTGCGCCGACATCTGCCCGGTGGCGGCGGTGGAGATGGTCGATGACCGGGCGGTCGTCGATCAAGACTGGTGCATCGGCTGCGGCGTGTGCGCGGTCAAGTGCCCGGTCGAGGCGATCACCATCGTCCGCCGGCTGGACGAGCCGCCGCCGGACAGCTTCGAGCAACTCCACCGGCGGATCGGAAGGGAACGGGGCGTCTTCAAGGACTAGCCCCGGCCCGGATATCGACCCTGGAAAGAACGATACCGCCGCAATCGGCGGGGGATCGGCGGCAGGTGCGGAGTCGTTCTTCTTCGCCCCAAGTTGCGGGGAATGAACCCCTCCTCGGGGCTCAGCCGGGGCGCCGCTTCCACCCGAATACGACATCAGCGTCGCGGCCGGAGGTCCAAATCCGCTGCTGAAAGGCGCGGTTGGGCTCAGGCGTTAGCCGGGCTTACTCGGCCGCCGGTCTGGTCAGCCCCAGGATAGCTTTCTCGTCCCTGCCAAGGCCTGACTTAAGGAATGGCCAGCTCGGTGCCGGGGCGGAGTTTGCGGGCCGAGCGCCTGGTCAGGTTGTTGGCTGCCAACAGGGCGTCGAGGCTGACGCCGTAGAGCTTGGCCACCCGACCGGGGTATTCGCCCGATTTCAGGATGTGAACCCGGCCGGCCTTGGAGTGCAGATCGGCTTTGCGGGCGGGGATTATCAGCTCCCGGCCGGGGCGGAGTTTGCGGGCCGAGCGCCTGGTCAGGTTGTTGGCCGCCAACAGGGCGTCGAGGCTGACGCCGTACATCTTGGCCACCCGGCCGGGAAACTCACCCGACTTCAAGATGTGAATCCGGCGACCGGCCGGACTCGGCCCGACCGGCTTGGCCGCGGCGAACCTCTTCGCCGGAGTCGTCTTGGCCGACCTGGTCGGGGCCGGACCGGGGATGATGAGCTTGGCGCCGGGCCTGAGCCGTCTGGCGCTCCGGTCGGTCAGCTTGTTGGCGGCCATCAGCGCCTTGAGCTTGACCCCGTAGCGCCTGGCCACGCTGCCGGGGGTTTCGTGGGGTCGAAGGATGTGGATGCGCCGCTGCCCGACCTTGATCTTCTTCCGTCCGGCGAGGCGGCGGCCCGACTTGGCCGAAGCGCTCCGACTCAGCCGCTCCAAGTACGACGGGCTGACCGGAATCTTGAGCACCTGCCCGATTCTGAGCCTTCTCGGGTCCTTAATATTGTTGACGGCCAAAAGCTTGTGGAGCGAAACCTTGTAGCGGGCGGCGATCAGCCCCGGATTCTCGCCCGGCGCGACCCGGTGCTTGTAGACCGCCTTGACGTTGACCGCCCGAACCCGGTCGATGGAGGCCAGAAAGTCCTGGGGAGCCCCCCTGGGAATACGCAGGGCGTAGTCGCGCCGGCCGGGCGGCGTGAAGTGGTAACGAAGCTCCGGGTTGAGTTCCTTGAGCGTCCGGTAAGAGACGCCGAGCTCCCTGGCCAGCTTCTTCAGATCGACCGAGGTGGTCAGGATCACGGTGTCATAGACCAACGGGTCGTGATAGTCGATCTTGTCGAAGCCGTAGCGCTCCGGATTCTTGGCGATCACGGCCGCGGCGATGATCTTGGGGACGTAGTTGGCCGTCTCCCGGGCGATGTAGCGCCGGCGATAGGTGATCCGCCGGGCCTTGCCGTTCTTGGCGGGAATGATGAGCCTCTGGCCGGGCCTGAGCGAGCGGGCCGCCTTCTTGGTCAAGCCGTTGGCCCGGAGCAGTCTCTTAGTCGAGATGCCGTACTTGGCGGCCACGATGGACGGGTTCTCGCCCCGCCGAAGCACGTGGACGTACCGGCCCCGTATTATCCGGGTCAGCTTGTGGGTCCCGGAGATGTCCCAGAAATCATCCCCCTTGGAGGACCTGAGCGCCTTTCTGATCCGGGCCTCGCCGGCGTTGTAGCCGGCCGCGGCCAGGTACCAGTCGCCGAACTCCTCATACAAGAAGCGCAGGTAGCGCGCCGCCGCCTCGGTGGCCTTGATCGGGTCGCGCCGCTCATCGACCCAGGCGTCGATCCTCAGCCCGTACTTCTTGCCGGTGGAGCGAATGAACTGCCACGGTCCCACCGCCGCCGCCCTGGAGCGGGCCCGGCAGGAGAAGCCCGACTCGACCATGGCCAGATAGACCAGCTCTTTGGGCAGGCCGTGTTTCTCCAGAATGGAGCGCATCAAGGGAATGTAGCGACCGGAGCGGGCCAGCCAGAGGCCGAAGTATTTGCGGTGTCGGGTCTGGAAGACGTCGATCCAGCGCTTGACGCTGGCGTTGATGGTGATCGGCAGATCGGGCAGCTTCTCGCGTCCCAACTGTTCCAGCTCGGCGGCCACCTGGCGGTCGATCTCCGGTTCGGGCGGCCTGACGGGGTGGACCTTGGCCAGAAGCTGAATCTCGGCCGGGGCGGCGCCGGCGGCGATGAGGAAGTTCTCCAGCTCGGCCAGCACCTCGGGCGAGATCGATCTGGATGGAGAGGCGAGGCCGGGAGTTATCGTCCGCTCGGGCCGGGACGAGATCTCTCCGGTGGTCTGACAACCCGACGCCAAACCGGCTATCACGGCAAGAATCACCAGCCGGATCAGCGCTTTCATCCTCTCTCCTCGGCAAGACTTCAGCGCGGTCGACAGCCCACAGCCCCGCGCCGCAGCGTATAGACCACGTGATGATGGCATCCGCTTAGTGCCAGATACCATATAAGGGGTCGGCGGTCAAGCTGGATTTGGAGCTTTTTTCCAATAAAGCAAAGCGGATGGCTCATTGCCCATCGCCTCCGAGTGTGCTAAGTGGATTATGGTGTTGGAGTGAGAGTGAGCAAGATGGCCCCGTACGAAAACTGTCTCAACGGCCCGGCCGCCCACATCGTCGAGAAGCTGGAGTGGGAGAGCCTTGCCAGGCTGGTCGACGTCCGGCCCGAGGAGCGTCTCCTGGAGGTCGGCTGCGGCCACGGCCGCCACATCGAGTTGTTCAGGAAACGGGGCCTGGACGTCATCGGGTTGGAGTCCGAGGCCGACCTGGTCGAGTCGGCCCGGCAGCGGCTCAACAACCGCCACCTGGTCCAAACCGGCCAACCCGAGGAACTGCCCTTCGAGGACAACACCTTCGACACGGTGATCCTGACCCGGGTCCTGAATCGCTGTCTGTCCCCGGACGCGGTCCTGGCCGAGGCCGGCCGGGTGGCCAACCGCCGGGTGGTGATCGAGGTCATCAACCCCTGGTCGCTCCTGGGTCTCAGGTTGCGCCTGGGCGGGGCCGAGTCGATCCGGAACTGGTTCGGCCCTCAGGCCCTCAGGCACTTGATCCTCCGGACCTTGGGCCCCTGCCCGATGATGACCGAGAGTCTGCTGACCTTCCCCCAATCCTGGCTGCCCCGGCTCAAAAATGTGGAGGAGTCGGCCTTTCTTCGGTCCAGGAACCTGGGCGGACTGATCTTCGTCGCCGTCGATATCCGCTACACCGTCCGCACCAGACCGCTCAGGGCCCAGGTCGGTCTGAAAGGTGCCCGGCCGCGCCGGTCGGTGACGCTCAAGCCGCTCTCCCGCTCCCGGAGGGACGCCTGCGCCGGGAGGACGGGGCGATGAAGGAGGCCTTCCTCTACGAAAAGAGGGACGGGGAGCGGGTCCGCTGCCGCCTGTGCAGCCACTACTGTCTGATCGAACCCGGCGACAAGGGAACCTGCCGCGTCCGGGAAAACCGGGCGGGCACGCTCTACTCCCTCATCTACGGCCGGGTAATCGCCCAGAACATCGATCCCATCGAGAAGAAACCGCTGTTCCACTACCTGCCGGGCAGCTTGAGCTACTCCATCGCCGCCGTCGGCTGCAACTTCGCCTGCGCCCACTGCCAAAACGCGGACATCTCCCAGATGCCCAGGGATCGGGGGGCGATCATGGGCGGCCGGGCCGAACCCGAGGCGATCGTCGCCGCGGCCCGCCACAGCCGTTGCGCCACCATCTCCTACACCTACACCGAACCGACCGTCTTCGCCGAGTACGTCTTCGACACCGGCCTGGCGGCCCACCGGGCCGGGATCAAAAACGTCATCGTCTCCAACGGCTACCAGAGCCCGGAAGCGGTCGAGAAACTGGGGCCGATCATCGACGCGGCCAACATCGACCTCAAGTCCTTCTCCGACGATTTCTACCGGGACATCTGCCAGGCCCGGCTCAAGCCGGTCCTGAAGACGTTGAAAGGCTTGAAGAATCACGGCGTCTGGCTGGAGGTGACCACGCTCCTGATCCCCGGCCTGAACGACTCGGCGGCCGAGCTCAAGTCGCTGGCCGAGTGGCTGGTCGGGGAGCTGGGCCCCGAGACGCCCTGGCACGTCTCCCGCTTCCACCCGACCTACCGGATGACCGACCGGGGCGTGACTCCCGCGGCCAGCCTGAGCCGGGCCTACGACATCGGCCGGGAGGCCGGCTTGGCCTACGTCTACCTGGGCAACGTCCCCGGCCAAGGCGGCGAGACGACCTACTGCCCGGATTGCCGGGCGACGCTCATCGACCGCCTCGGTTTCACGGTGCGCCGGAACCGCCTCCAGAACGGAGCCTGCCCGGATTGCGGCCGGAAAATCGCGGGGGTGTTCTGAGGAATGGCCGGACGGGCTCCAAACCCCAACGCCGGCCACCGCCAGCGCCTGAGGGACAAGTATCTCGATCAGGGCCTGGACGCCTTCACCGACAGCGAGGTTATCGAACTGTTGCTCACCCTGGCCACGCCCCGGGCCGACACCAAACCCATGGCCCGGGCGGCGCTGGCGCGCTTCGGCGGGCTGAGGGGCGTCTTGGAGGCCGAGGCGGCCCAGCTCATGGAAATCCCCGGCTTGGGCCGGAAAAACATCCTCGGCCTGAAGCTCGTCCACGACGTCGCCCGCCGTTTCTTGAGGGAACGCCTCTTGGGCCGCGATTTTCTGGAGTCGCCCCGGGAGGTGTTCGACTACCTCTACCACGCCCTGCGCGACAAAAAGACCGAGGCGGCCCAGGTCATCTTTCTCGACGCCAGAAACGGGGTGATGGCCATCGAGGAGCCCTTCCCCGGCGGGCCGTCGAACGGGTTGATCGACGTGGCGGTCATCCTCCGCCGGGCCCTGGAGATCGGCGCGGCCGGGCTGGTGTTGGTCCACAACCATCCCTCGGGCCGGGTCGCCCCCTCGGCCGACGATGAGCGGGTGACTCGAAACCTGGTCTTCGGGGCCAAGGCCGTCGGGATCAAGCCGGTCGATCACCTGATCGTCGGCGAGAACCGCTACTACTCCTTCTCCGAGGCCGGACTGATCCGCCGCCTGGAGGACGAATTCGAGGCCCTGAACCGCCTCGCACCTTGAGGGGGAAGCATGAGTCAGCCCAAAACCGACTACTTCCAGGACGTGGCCCGGTTCCTGGCCCGGACCGGGGCTCTGTTCTTCGACCGCGGCCTGCGCCTGAAAGACGGCCGGCCGACGCCCTACTTCGTCAACCTGGGCCGGGTCAACACCGGCCGGGCGGGTCTGGCTCTGGCCGGCTTCTTCGCCCGGATGCTCCACGACGAAGGGCTGATCGACGAGGAGACGGTCATCATCGGCCCGTCGTACAAGGGCCCGCCCCTGGCCGCGCTGACCGCGGCGGCGCTCTATATAGAGTACGGCCTCAGCGTCGGCTACGACTACGACCGCAAGGAGGCCAAGACCCACGGCGAGGCCAGCGGGGCCAAGTCGATGTTCGTCACCGGCGCTTTGGCCGAGGCCCGGAAGGCAGTCATCATCGACGACGTGGCCACCTCCATGGCCACCAAAATCGAGCTGATCGACAAGATCAAACGGGTCGCGCCTACGCTCGGGATAACCGCCGTGGTCATCGCCGTCGATCGGGAGCAGACCCAGCCGGTCTACGACGAGTCCGGGAAACTCGTCGAGGGCGTCAAGGGCAAAGACGCCGTCCGGACCTTCACCGAAAAGACCGGGGTGCCGGTCCTCGCCCTGGCCCCGATCACCAGGGTGGTCGAGTACCTCTACCGAGAGCGCCTGCCGGTCAAGGTGCGGGGCGAGATGAAGGCCCTGAGCCGGGCCGACAAGGACGCCTTCGACGCCTATCTGGCCCTCTACGGCCGGCATTGACCGGCAAGAACCCCCCTTTCTTTCGACCCCTGCCCGCCGCGTTGGATCGACCGCCTCCGCGCCTCGCCGGTCTTGACTCCGGTCCAACAATGCTTACCTTTAGCTCGCCGGAGATGACCGGCGCGAGATCGATGAAAGGAGGTTGCCGCTATGTTCGATCTGGTACGCAGAAGGACGGGTTCCGGACTGGACAGGGTCCAGTGGGGCCTGGACGGCATGCTGGACCGATTCTTCGAGGGGTGGCCTTCCGTCTTCAGCGAGGAGCCTCTGTGGCCCTCGGTCGATGTGTCTGAATCCAAGAAGAAGTTCACCGTGACGGCCGAACTGCCGGGCCTGGAGGCCAAGGACGTCGATGTCTCCATCGAGAACGGCGTGTTGACCATAAAAGGCGAGAAGAGGCGCGAGCACGAGGAGAAGGACGAGAACTACCACCGCATAGAGCGCAGCTACGGCCGTTTCTCCCGCTCGTTCAAGCTGGATGGCATCGACGAGGAGAAGATCAAGGCCAAGTTCAAGAACGGCGTGTTGACCCTGACGCTGCCCAAGCGCAAGGAGAGCGTCGGCAAGCAGATCGAAGTCAAGGAAGGCTAGATCGCCCCATCGACCCAACCTTCACCGGGGCCGGCCGCCAGACCGGCCCTTTTTTTATGCCCCAAACCGCCCCGGGCTTGACTTGCCCGCCGCCAGCGGTTAGCCTTTTCTTAGCTGGCTCGACCGGGCCAGGGCCCAATGGTCGAACGAGCCTCCCGGCGGTACCCTGGTGCTGCTCCGGGATTTCCTTTATCTATGATCCCCCAGCCAACCACGCCCCATTATTGTGATCCTTCCCGCCTTGGCCACGGGGTGAGTCGCCCCGCCGGCTCAGGTCCGCTTCGGCGCTCGATCAAGGCCAAGTGGCGGGCGCGGCTGGTTGGCCGTCCTGTTGATTCTTTCTGAAAATGTGCTACGTTGAAGTTCGCCGCGAGCCGGGAGCCGGGATTACCACGACGAGGCTTATGCCGGCCGGGATGGTGATAGCCGATCGGCGAGGGGCTTCGCGCGTGAGTCCGGCAAGATCACCTGCCCGGCTCGTCTTTTGCGCCCGGTCCATCCCCGTGTCTGCAGGGAACACGTCGG
The DNA here is from genome assembly GCA_964634465.1 of uncultured Thermodesulfobacteriota bacterium. Classification (GTDB taxonomy): domain Bacteria; phylum Desulfobacterota; class Desulfarculia; genus CAZWLY01. The sequence goes on from CAZWLY010000006.1 coordinate 19,783, forward strand.
GCACATCTATTTCGACGACCTCGACTACGGTTCATCCCCGCCGGTGCGGCGAACACCATTTACAACCCGCCAAGGCAGGGCTCGTTTTCAACGCCCCCTCTTCCTATATCGGTTCACTCAGCCCGACTCGACCCTCTTAAGCTCGTACTCCCTCGTCCCCAGGTCCATCTTCTCGGCGTGGGCCAAGGTCACCGCCGGATCGACCTTGGGGTAGAGACGGCGGAACTTGTCCGCCCCGTCCTGGCAGCCGTCCAGGAAGCTGATCCCCTCGGTCACCATGTCCCAGGCGGCCTGATCGACGGCCACCGGGTCCCTGGAGGCGAGGAAGCCGATGTCGGGCGTAATGGGCGGGTTGGAGAAGGGGTAGCAGTCGCAGGCCGGCGAGATCTGGGTCAGCACGTTGACGCACAACAGCCGGCCCGGTTTGTCCTTCGCCACGGCGGCGGCGTACTCGGCCATGGCCTCCATGACCGCCGCCGGCTCGCGGTCCCACTGGATATCGATCGCCTGGTTGGGGCAGATGAGAAGGCACGAGCCGCAGCCGAGGCAGCGCTCGTCGTCTATCGCCGCCGTCTCCTCGACGAGCTCGATGGCCGATCCGGGGCAGGCCTCGATGCAGGCGGCGCAGCCGAGGCACTTGTCCTCTTTGATCTTCGGAGCCACGGCCGAGTGCTGAACCAGCTTGCCCCGCCTGGAGGCGCAGCCCATGCCCAGGTTCTTGATCGCCCCGCCGAAGCCGGACAGCTCGTGGCCCTTGAAGTGGGCCAGGGAGATGACGGCGTCGGCCTCGACGATGTCCCGGCCGAGGTAGGCCGTCTCGATCCGCTCGCCGCCGATCTCGACGCCGACCTCGCTCTTGCCCTTGAGCCCGTCGGCGATCACGATCGGCGCGCCGGCGGCCTCGAAGCCGAAGCCGTTCAAATGCGCCGTTCGCAGGTGGCTGACCGACTCGGCGCGCGCGCCGACGTAGAGGGTGTTGCAGTCGGTCAGGAAGGGCTTGCCGCCCGCCTCCCGGACCGCCTCGGCCGTCCAGCGGGCGAAGATCGGCCGGACGTAGGCGGTGTTGCCCGGCTCGCCGAAATGGATCTTGATCGCGATCAAGCCGTCCTTGGGCGTCGCCTCCTTGAGACCGGCCGCCTCGAGCATCTCCTTGAACCGCCTCTCCAGAGGCCTTTTGAAGCTGGCCGAAAGATCGCAGAAGTGAACCGTCGCGGCCATATCCTCCCCCGTCGTCTCTCCGGGCCGCCTGGGGCGTCGAACGGCCGGAACGTGCTATACTGGCCCGACTCCAGCCCAGCCCAAGGAGGCCGCCATGCTCTCCGATATCAAGATTCTCGATTTGACCAGTAACCTGCCCGGCCCCTACGCGACCACGCTCCTTTGCGACCTGGGGGCCGAGGTGCTCAAGATCGAGCGTCCGCCCAAGGGAGACCCCGCCCGCCGGACGCTGGGCTCGGGCCGGGCCGGCTCGCCGCGCTTCACGGCCGTCAACCGAGGCAAGCGCTCCTTAACTTTAAATCTTAAGACCGAGGCGGCCAAGGAGATTTTCATCAAGCTGCTCGATCGCTACGACACCGTGATCGAGGGCTTCAGGCCCGGCGTCATGGATCGGCTGGGGCTGGGCTACCAAGTGTTGAGGAAACGGCGGCCCGACCTGATCTACGTCGCCGTCACCGGCTTCGGCCAGGACGGGCCGCTGGCGGACCGGGCCGGGCACGACGTCACCTACCAGGCCCTGGCCGGGACGGCGATCCTGAACGGGGGGCCCGACGGCCGGCCGACCCTGCCCGGCTTCCAGGCGGCCGACCTGGCCGGCGGTTCGGCCATGGCCGTCATCGGCCTCCTGGCCGCCGTCCGCCGCCGGGACAAGACCGGCCGGGGCGCCTTCGTCGATGTGTCCATGCTGGACGGCCTCTTCTCCATGGCCTCCTTCAGCCTGGCCGCCGTCCTGGGCGGCGAGGACGGCGGCCGGGCCGGCCAGGGACTGTTGACCGGGGCCCTGCCCTGCTACCAGATCTATCGGACGGCCGACGGCCGCTTCATGGCCCTGGGCGCGCTGGAGCCCCACTTCTGGGAGCGCTTCTGCCGGGCCATCGGCCGCGAGGACCTGATCGATCAGGCCGCCGGCGGCCGGGCGGTGATCGAGGAGGTGGCCGGGATCATGGCCGCCAGGACCCAGGCCGAGTGGGTCGAGATATTCGCCGGGGTGGACTGCTGCTGCGAGCCGGTCCTGACCCCCCAGGAGGCCGTGGCCGCTCCCCAGGCGGTCCATCGCCGGCTGGCGCGGTGGGTCGAGTCGGACGGCGAGCGCCATTTCACGGCCGGCTGCCCGATCAGGTTCGACGACCACGAACCCCGGCCGCCCGCCCCGGCCCCCGATCTGGGCGAGGCCAACGAGGCGGTGCTCAAAGATCTGGGCTACTCGGAAGACGAGATCGCGGCCCTCAAGACCGCCGGGGTAATCTAACCGGCGGGAAACAGGGGCGATCGGTTCTCTTTCTTGAACCGGGCGACGACGACCATCCCGGCCGCCGGGAGGAGGTGCGTTCTGCTTGCCGGCTCGCCGAGCGCCGGGCCGAGGTCAACTGGGCGGGACGGTATCGAAGAAGCCGGCTCTCATTCCCGGCCTCGGCCGCTTGACCGTCGTCCAGACTCGCCGAGGGGCGCGGCTGGACGAGCGGCAAAACAGCGGGCTAGCCCTGGCCGTTGCTCCTGACCCGTTCCACCAGGCCGGAGGTGGTCAGCTCGCCCTCGAGCGGAATCAGCTCCACCCGGCCGCCCTTTTTCTCGACCACCTCCCGGCCGACGACCTCGCCGGCGGCGTAGTTGGCCCCCTTGGTCAAGACGTCCGGGGCCAGGCGGTCGAGCAGCTCGGGCAGGCGCTCGGTGGTGAAGATGGTCACGTAATCGACGAAGTCCAGGGCGGCCATCAGCCGGGCCCGCTCCTCCTGGCCGATGACCGGTCGGCCCTCGCCTTTCAGGCGGGCGACCGACTCGTCGTCGTCCAGGCCGACGATCAAGACCTCGCCCAGCTCCTTGGAGCGCCTGAGAAAGTGGACGTGTCCGACGTGGAGCAGGTCGAAGCAGCCGTTGGTGAAGACGATTCTCTTCCCGGCCGCCTTGAGCCGATCGACCACCGCCTCGATCTCGTCCGGGGAGACGATCTTCGATTCCTCGCCGGGCCTGACGGCCCTGAGCAGATCCTCCACGCTCAAAGCGGCGGTGCCGACCTTGCCGACCACCACCCCGCCGGCCAGGTTGGCCAGCCGGGCCACCTTGTCCAGCGGCCAGCCGCAGGCCAGACCCAGACCGGAGACGGCGACCACGGTGTCGCCCGCGCCGGAGACGTCGAACACCTGGCGGGCCCTGGCCGGGACGTGGAGCGGCGGTGCGCCGGTCGAAAACAGACTCAGCCCCTGCCCCCCCCTGGTGACCATCAACGCCCGCCAGCCGTAATCGTCGAGCAGCCCGGCCGCCCTCTTCTCCGCCGCCTCGGGCCGGGTCAGATCGAGTCCCAGGGCCAAACCGGCCTCGCGCTGGTTGGGCGTAATCAGGCTGGCCCCCCGGTAGCGGGCGTAGTCGTCGCCTTTGGGATCGACCACGATCGGCTTCCCGGCCCGGCCGAAGAGTTCGATCAGGCCGGCGGTGAGCTCGGGCGTGAGCACGCCCTTGGCGTAGTCGGACAGGATCAAGCCGTCCAGGTCGGCCATCCTGTCGGCGGCCAGTCCGATGATCGCCTCGACTCTCTCGGCATCGAGGGGCTCGGTCGATTCCCGGTCGATACGGACCACCTGCTGGTGGCCGGCCATGACCCGGCTCTTCAGTCCGGTCCGGCGGCCGGGGACCTCGAACACCCCCGAGCCGTCGATGGCGTCTCGCTCAAGGAGGGCCCTGATCCGCTGGCCGGTCTCGTCCGGGCCGACCGCCCCGGCCAAAAGCACCCCGGCCCCCAGGGCGATCAGGTTGCGGACCACGTTGCCCGCCCCGCCCAGCACGGCCGTCTCTCGAACCACCTCGACCACCTGAACCGGGGCCTCGGGCGAGATACGCTCCACCCGGCCCCAGAGATACTCGTCCAGCATCAGGTCGCCGACCACCATCAACCGGCGCTCCCGCCAGAGATCGAGATCGAGCCCGTCGATCAAACCCACGCCAGACTCCCCATCCGGCCGGCCCTTAACCTCACAAAGTCCCAGGTTCTCGTCAGATCCAAAACCAGAAACTCTATCTCTGCCCAAAAGACGGCGTCATGCCTCGCAATTCAGGAAGGCAATTTTATCTACGAAAAATAAACTCTATAACATTTACTGTTTTTGCGATTATTCGCAACGTGTCTTTCCCTAAAATGCTGGTCGGCTCTTTTCTGGGGTGGAGTATATTATTCGCATCTATTCTAATGGAATGAGCCTCTTCCGCTGTCTTTTGGTCTAATATTTTCTTTCTTTTTGCGTGCCTAATCATCGAATACAGATAATCTTTTTTAAAATCGTCTAGTTCACTTACTCCATCAGCCCTCTGTATGCTTCTTCTCCCCTCTTTTGCCTCCAGCTTGGCTTTTATACACATTTCAATTAAGGAACGACAAAGCGCAATACACGGAATGTAGAGCCCTAATCCATAGCACCTTTTTATTTCTTCAAAATACATATCCACTCCAGAGGGAATACTTGAGGAAAACGAAATAATTGCACCCACTCTCGCAACGGCCTGATGGTAATAAACATAATTGTATTCAGATAGGAATTCGTCCAGTAAATCCTCACCTTCAAAAATATCATCAAAATCTGCTGGCAGCTGCTCATCATAAGGCCTGTCTTTGTTATATAATTCAACAATGTATTTGTGGTAGCGCAAGCAATATAATAATTCCTCCTCTCTTAATTTCTTAAATATGTCGCAGGCCTCTCTGCTTCGCACTTGTATTATCGATTTCTCGCGTGTCTCTCTTTTTATTTTCGCAAAAATATCAAAAGCGTCGAATGCCATACGAATCAATTCCCGAGACGAGATCTCTATATCATTTTCATAAAAAACTTTCAAAAAAGACCTTTCTATTTTGGACAATTCCAACAACAATTTTGTTAGCTCTTGGTTATCCACGATTTCCCTCTGGCGCATTCAGCAAAATATAGGGGAATATGCTTAGCGATAATTGCCTCGCATAAGCCTCTTCAATCCTCAAAATTGGCCATTCATGACTTTCTGAACCCCCAATTCGGTTCGATCTTCCCGTATATTCCATTCCAGTAGTTACTCTTCGGGAATTCAAACGGCTGAGAGCCAATTTTGGACACACATCACGGCTTTCGTCAAGTCGTAGGCGAACCACCCACCAACCGCCCAATCGACCCGACAGTGCTTTTCCACAGGGAAAGCCGAGGCCATATGACCCTGTCACTCTCGACCATGATAGGCCACTTTAGCCCCGACTTTCCCATTGGGTCGCGGCCGGGCGGATCTGGAAAGGATTGGTCCCGATCAGTTCTCGAGGACGAAAATGACCTCAAGCCGGACGCGATACTCGACGATGGAATTGTTGCTAACGGCGATGCGCTGCTCGATGACTTTCATGCCGGTGATACCCCGCAAGGTTTTCGCCGCCCGCTCAAAGGCGACCTTGACCGCATCGTCGAAACTGACCGGTGAAGCAGCGATGATATCGGTCACTCTGGCTACGCGTTTCTCCCCCATATCCGGACCTCCTTGCCTATATATTTTCGGATGATCGTCCCGATAAAGAAGTTAGAAAAACGTTACCATAGCTTTCGAGACACTGGCAAGGAAGAAGGCGGCGTCCGGTTTGCGGTTGTTCAGGGCGGTTAGCGCCTCTATAATGGTTGGCCTCAACCCGTAAACCCGGCGAAACGACGGGGATCTTGGCGGAGGAGGCGGTTGGGTGAGAGACGACGGCGGGGCGACTTTTTTTTGGATCAGCCGGGTCGGCCTTACGGGTTTGTCGGCGTTCTTCGTCTTCATGGGCGTCGATCTGCTCCGCTCGGCCTATCGCCTCGAGAATCCGGGTTGGTTCATCATGACCTTCTTCGCCGCCAATCTGATCATCCTCATCGCCGCCACCCTCGGCCTCGGCTTCACCCTGTCCATGATCCGGCGGGTGAAAAGCGAGCCCCATCACAGGGGGCGGCGGGGGATGCCCCCCCCGCGGGAGGGCAAGCCCGACCCGGACCCCGGCCCAGACGAGGCCGCAGCGGAGAATTCGGATGGCGACTAGAATCGAGCTCGAACCCATCGGCCGGGTCGAAGAGGGTTATGCCGACAGACAGGCCACGCCCAAACAAGGCCGGGAGGGAAACCGGCGGGCGGTCATCGAGCTGGAGAGGCGCTTCATCGACGGCCTCAAGGGCCTCAAACCCGGCTGCTGGGTTTGGGTGCTGCTCTGGTTCGACCGGGCCGAGCGGGACCGGCTCCTGGTCCACCCCCGGGGCGATGAGAGACGGCCCTTGACCGGGGTGTTCAACACCCGCTCGCCCGGCCGGCCCAATCCGGTCGCGTTGGACCTGGCCCGCCTGGAGGAGATCGACGGCGCGAGGTTGGTCCTGACCGGCCTCGACGCCTTGACCGGCACCCCGGTCATCGACATCAAGCCCTACTCGGCCAAGGTAGACCAGCCGGACGACTAGCCGGCGTCGATGATCTATCGCCCGGCCGGGGTCACGCCTCCGCCGGCCTGGTCCATGCCCCGCCTCCCCTCGGGTCGCTTGCTTCCCGCTCAAACCCCTTGACAACCTCGACCCCATTGGCCTATCTGTTTCCAAAACCGAATACGGCTGACCGGCGGCTGCCACGCCTTAATAGGGAAGACCGGTGAGAATCCGGCGCGGACCCGCCGCTGTGATCGGGGACGAAACCCGCTCGAGGCCACTGTCCGGTACTCGAAGCCGGGCGGGAAGGCGCGGGGAGTAGGTTGATCCGAGAGCCAGAAGACCTGCCCGTCAGCCAGGATGAGTTTGCGGAGACGGCAAATCCTCAAGCGAGTGCGCTTGGGGATTTTTGTTTTGGGGGCTTACGGCAACGGCCGCCGAAACCCTCTCCGCGCCGACTACCAGCGAGGAGGAGTAGTGATGGCATCCCAAGTCGAATCGGCCCGGCAAAAAATCGTCACCCCGGTCATGGAGGAGATCGCCCGGCAAGAGGGCCTCAGTCCCGAGGAGGTCCGCCGGCGCTTCGAGGCCGGCCAAATCGTCGCCCCCTTGAACGCCAACCGGCCCGGCAAGATCGTCGGCGTCGGCAAGGGGCTTCGGACCAAGGTCAACGCCTCCATCGGCACCTCGACCGACATCGTCGATATCGGGGCCGAGGTGGCCAAGGCCCAGGCGGCCGAGGCGGCCGGGGCCGACACCCTGATGGAGCTCTCCGTGGGCGGCGATCTCGATCTGATCCGGCGGGAGGTCCTGGCCGCGGTGGAGCTACCGGTGGGCAACGTGCCGCTCTATCAGGCCTTCTGCCTGGCCGAAGAGAAGTACGGCGACCCGAACAAGCTGGACGAGGAGATGCTCTTCGATCTGATCGAGCGCCAGTGCGCCGACGGCATCTCGTTCATGGCCGTCCACTGCGGCATCAACCGTTACACACTGGAACGACTGGAAAAACAGGGTTATCGCTACGGCGGTCTGGTCAGTAAGGGCGGGACGTCTATGGTGGCCTGGATGAAGGCCAACGACCGCGAGAATCCGCTCTACGAAAATTTCGACCGGGTGGTGGGAATCCTGAAGAGGTACGACGTCGTCCTCTCCCTGGGCAACGGGCTTCGGGCCGGGGCCATCGCCGACTCCTTCGACCGGGCCATGGTCCAGGAGCTTTTGATCAACTGCGAGCTGGCCGAGATCGGCCGGGAGATGGGCGGCCAGATGATGGTCGAGGGACCGGGGCACGTGCCGCTGGAGCAGATCGAAGCCAACATAATTCTTCAGAAGAAGATGAGCAACGACGCCCCCTACTACATGCTGGGGCCGATCCCGTCGGACATCACCGCCGGCTACGACCACGTCACCGCGGCCATCGGCGCCGCCCAGTCCGCCCGCTACGGGGCCGATCTGATCTGCTACATCACCCCGGCCGAGCACCTGGCCCTGCCCGACATCGACGACGTCGTCGAGGGCGTCCGGGTCTGCCGCGTCGCGGCCCACATCGGCGACACGGTCAAGTATCCGGATCGCTTCCGGGTCCGAGAGTTGGCCATGGCCAAGGCCCGGCGGGATTCCGACTGGGCCGGGCAGTTCGAGCTGGCCCTCTTCCCCAAGACGGCCAAGACCATCCGCGACAGCCGCTCGCCGAGCCGCCAAGAGACCTGCACCATGTGCGGCCGATTCTGCGCCAACAAGGGTTCGGCCGAGTTGTTCGGCCGCTTGCTGGAGGGGACGGCAAAGGCCTGAGGGCGCCTCCCTGACTCTCCCGGTCCGAAACGGCGGCAAAAAACCGACGGCCATGGCGAACGCCATGGCCGTCTCGCTCCGGTCGAGGGAGCGATGGATTCCGCTTACCCGACCCGTACTAATGAAATCTCAGTCGTCTTTCTTGGCCTTTTTCTCGGATTTGGTCTCGGAGTTGGTCTCGCTCTTGGCCTTGCTTTCGCTCGGCGTCTTGCCGGGACCGTGGCCGCCCTTGCCGTAGTCGGTCACGTACCAGCCGGAACCCTTGAGGTGGAAGGTGTTGAGCGACATCAGCTTCTTGACCTTGCCGCCGCAAGAGCACCTCTTGAGCGGCTCGTCCGACATGCGCTGAAAGACCTCGCTGATCTGACCGCATTTCTGGCATTCATACTCGTAGATGGGCATCTGCCGACTCCTTGAAATAAAATCGTTGCGCCGGGTAAGCTCCCCAGCGGGTAATATCCAAAACCACCCCTCCGGCCGAGGGGGCGGTGTAGGATAACACGTCTTCAAATCCCGTCAAGCCCAGCGGGCCAAGCATCTCGCCGGTCAGTTCGTGGACCAGACTCTCCTCGGCCAGCCGGGCCGCCTCGGACGCCTCGAAGAGCTGGTCGTGCCTGGCGAAGCGCACGACGTGGATCAACTCGTGGGTGACCACGTAGGCCAACAACGCGGCCGTGTTCAGCCCCGCCGTCCGCTTGGCCGCCCGGATCCGGTGGTCCTGGAGGCAGATCCGGAAGAATTTCCGGGGGCGATGGCTCATGCGATCAGGCCCCTGGCACCTGATGAGGTGGGCCAGGGCGCCGTCGGTGATCTCCTCCGGGGCCAGGTCCTTGAGGGTTCTCAGATCGTAGCGACCGCCGGATCTCCAGAAGTCTTCGGAAAAACGATAATAATCCGAAACCACCTCCTCGGCCAGGTCCACCGCCCGGCTGAGCTGGCGTTCCTCCTCTGCGCTGAAGCCTTCCCGGCCGCCGATTCGGGGTCCCAAGGCCATCTCCAAGCCCCCTGAATGCCTCGTTTCGACGGTATGGTAAGCATCACCCGACGGCCAGGCAAGGGGGCGGGAAAAATTTTTTTGGCCGCCTCGGGCGTCGAATCGGGCTATTTCCCGACCAAAGGGGCGATTTCCAACGATTCGCTCATCTCGGCCAAAATGAAAAAAAATGTTGACATACCTCTGGTTTCGCCTGATAATTTCCGCGATTGGGTGTGCACGAGTGTGCGCCTGATACGCGGCAAGCCCAAAGCTCCGCTCCGCCACGTAACCCTTTGTGGGCCACTGGAGGATGGCGGAACCGCTTGGGCGCGGGGAGTGTTTGGGAGCTGCGTGTTGTGTTGGGTTTTGGATGGACCAACCCGAAAAAGGAGAGAAGAGAAAATGAAAAAGTTGATGGCTCTCGTGCTGGCTCTGGGCTTGGTGATGGGCTTCGCCAGCCTGGCTTCGGCCGGAGTGACCGTCGGCGGCGACCTGCGCCTGGAGACCACGATCGGTTTCCATGACGACGACTACTCCAACACCAACTTCGGCATCAACAAGAGCTATGCCAACTGGGATAGCTTCAACAACTCCACTTCCCGTCTGAAATTCCGCTGGAAATCCGGCAACTACGGCGCCTACGTCGAGATCGGCACCTATGGCAACTGGGCCGGCTCCAACGTCGCCACCCGTCGGACCGAGTTCTGGTACAACTGGGACGGCGGCCAGATCTGGTTCGGCCAGGGCTACCACCTGTCCGAGCACTACTGGCCGAACCAGTACCTGCTGGGCGCCCTGTCGCTGATCGGCTACGGTAAGCACTACCTGGGTCGGACCGAGCAGATCAAGCTGACCCTGGGCAAAAAGCACAAACTGGTTCTGGGCCTCTACTCCCCGAAGAAGAGCAGCGTCTGGACCGGTGGCCGGGCGTACCACAACCTGCCCGCCGCTGCCGCGGCCGTGCACCTGAACTTCGGTAACGTCCGTCTCACCCCCTGGATCAACTACGAGCTGGTTCAGTGGGAGAACGCCAACACCAGCGACACCTACAACAGCCTGGACTTCGGCCTGCGCCTCGCCGGCGACTTCGGTCTGGTCGGCTTTTCCGTGGCCGTCTCCTACGGCATCAACAGCTCCCAGTCCTCGGCCGTCTCCAGCACTCCGCTGACCAACGCGGCCGGCACCGACGTCACCGACGACGCCACCCAGTTCAACGTCTGGGGCGAGCTGCGCATCGGCGGCCTGTCCTTGGGCGGCGGCTACGTCATCGGCGACCGGACTGACTTCGCCAACCAGCCGTACCGCTTCGGCGCGTACGCCTCCTACAAGATCCCCTTCGGCCCGATCACCTTCCGGCCGGAGATCGTCTACCTGGACGACGGCGAGACTTCCGCCGCCGCCAAGACCGACAACGGTTCCACCGTCTACGCCGGTCTGTTCACCAACATCGCCTTCTAATAAGGCTTAAAGACCCAGTGGCCCGGCCCGCCGCCTTCGGGCGGCGGGCTTTTTTTGCGCCTTCCACCGGTCGGGTTCGGACCCGGCGACCGATCCGGCCGCCGGGAACATCATCATTCTTCGGGCGCCGTCCGGAATTGACACCTCCGAACACCCTTCTCATAATGAAGTCCGCCAAGCGGGTACGGACGCCCGTCCCCGTTATAGGAAACATCGCGCCAGATCGGACCTTGGCGAATCGGGAGAGCTGACTCGGTCACTCCAACCAAGGGTTTGCCGGGGCTGCTCGGGTCGTGTTCCGCTTTCAACGTCTAGCGCGACAAAGGAGGAATCGAGATGAAGAAGATGATGGTTCTCGTTGTGGCTCTGGGTCTGGTAATGGGCTTCGCCGGTCTGGTTTCGGCCGGAGTGACCGTCGGCGGCGACCTGCGGTTGGAGACCACCTACGGCTTCTTCGACACCGACTGGTCGACCTACAATCACGCCGTCAGCAAGAGCTTCGTCAGCACCGCCCAGTGGAACAACTCCACTTCCCGTCTCAAGTTCCGCTGGAAATCCGGCAATTACGGCGCCTACGTCGAGATCGGCGCCTATGGCAACTGGGCCGGCTCCAACGTCGCCACCCGTCGGACCGAGTTCTGGTACAATTGGGACGGCGGCCAGATTTTCTTCGGCCAGGGTTACCACCTCTCCGAGCACTACTGGCCGAGCCAGTACCTGCTGGGCGCTCTGTCGCTGATCGGCTACGGCAAGAACTACCTGGGCCGGACCGAGCAGATCAAGCTGACCTTGGGCAAGAAGCACAAACTGGTTCTGGGCGCTTACTCTCCCCAAAAGACCGGCGTCGGCGTCTGGAGCGGCGGCCGCTACTTCCACAACCTGCCCGCCTTCGCCGCGGCGCTGCACCTGAACTTCGGCAACGTCCGTCTCACCCCCTGGATCAACTACGAGCTGGTTCAGTGGGAGAACGCCAACACCAGCGACACCTACAACAGCCTGGACTTCGGCCTGCGCCTCGCCGGCGACTTCGGTCTGGTCGGCTTTTCCGTGGCCGTCTCCTACGGCATCAACACCTCCCAGTCCTCGCCGGTGATCTCCAGCCTGCCCTACGTGGTCAACAACAACGTCACCGACGACGCCACCCAGTTCGACCTCTGGGGCGAGCTCAGGATCGGCGACTTGTCGCTGGGCGGCGGCTTCGCCTCGGCCGATCGCCAGGACTGGGCCAACACCCCGTTCCGCTACGGCGCCTACGCCTCCTACAAGATTCCCTTCGGCCCGATCACCTTCCGGCCGGAGATCGTCTACCTGAACGACGGCGAGGACCAGAGCGCGGCCAAGACCAAACTGGGCGGCGTCTGCTACGCCGGCGTGTTTACCAACATCGCCTTCTAGTTCAGGCGAGAGCCGGGGCGGCCGGCCCGCCGCTCAAAGGCGGCGGATCGGTCACGGCCGCCGCCGGGCCAAGGCGGCTTCCGATTGAAAACGTTGCGGATTCGCCCCGGCCAATATAAAATGGGCGGGATTCCGACCCTGAACTACGGGTCGGGAGACCATAGTCCCGCCGATGCCGGTACGGATCAGGGTAGAAGTCAGGGTTTGGAAAGTCACCGGAACCAAGCACCTAACGGCCAGACAAACGATGAAACAAAGGGTTGAACGTTGACCGGAACACGTCCCGGACGAGCAAAGGCCACCTTCCGTTCGTCGTGGCGGTTCGGTCTGGGCCTCTTGGGGGTGGTCGTGTTCCTGGTCGTCCTGGTCCAGGTCCTGGCCCGGCTGACCATCTTTCTCTCTGAAGCCGGCCGGCCGGAAGCGGCCGAACCAGCGGCGGTGACCGAGCCCGACCGCCGGCCGGCCGGCCAGGTCAAAACCCACCGGGTGGCCGAGTGGCCGGCCGACAAGCCCCGCCGGTTCAACGAGGCGCCCATGCTGGCCAGGCTGGTCGCCGCGAAAAAACTCCCCCCGGTGAAAGAGCGCCTGCCCGAAAACCCGCTGGTCATCATCCCGCCCGATCAGAACGGTCCCTACGGCGGCACCTGGGCCCGATACGGCATCGGGCCGGGCGACGTGGGCATCTACCGCCACCGGCTGACCTACGAGGGCCTGGTCCGCTGGGGACCGATGGGCCGCAAGATTCTGCCCAACCTGGCCTGGCGCTGGGATATCTCCGATGACGCCACGACCTACACCTTCTACCTGAGGCGCGGCGTGCGCTGGTCGGACGGGGTCCCGTTCACCGCCGACGACATCCTGTTCTGGTACCACGACGTCCTCAAAAACAAGGACCTCACGCCCCGAGTCCCGCCGGAGCTCAGGCGAGGAGAAGAAGTGGTCGAGGTCGAAAAAGTGGACGATTTCACCGTCCGGTTCAGATTCGCCGAGCCCTACGGGTTGTTCCTGAAGAAGGTCGCCTCGGGCATCGGCTACGAGATGCTCAATTACCCGGCCCACTATTTGAAACGGTTCCACCCCAAATATACATCCAAGGAAGAACTCGACCGGCGACTCAAAAAGAGCCGGTTCGATTTCTGGTATCAACTCTTTAGGGCCAAGGGCTCGTGGCGCAACCCGGACATCCCCCGGCTCTGGGCCTGGATAATCACCAAACCGCCGCCGGCCCAACCGGCCGAATGCACCCGCAACCCCTACTACTGGAAGGTCGATCCCGAGGGCAACCAACTGCCTTACATCGACAAGATAAGCTTCGAGATCTACGACACCGAGACGATCAACCTCAAGGTAATCAACGGCGAAGCGGGCATGCAGGGCCGCCATCTCTACTTCGAGAACTACCAGCTCTTCATGGCCAACCGGGCCAAGGGCGGCTACCGGGTGCTCCACTGGATCGACGGCGGGGTGGGCACCCTGGCCCTGTGCCCCAACCTCAACCACAAGAACCCGGTCTTAAGAAAGATCATCAACGACAGGCGCTTCAGGATCGCCCTCTCCCTGGCCATCGACCGCCGGGAGATGAACGAGGCTTTCTACTTCGGCGTCGGCAAGCCCCGCCAGGTCGCCCCGCCCCGGATATCCAAGTACTACGTCGCCGACTACGAGAACGCCTATGTGGACTACAACCCGGCGGAGGCCAACCGTCTTTTGGACGAGATGGGGCTCGACAAGCGCAACCTCGAAGGCATCCGGCTGAGGCCGGACGGCAAGCTCCTGGATCTGACCATCGAGACCTCGACCAACGTCAAGGGGGCCAAGCTCCTGGAGATGGTGGCCGAGTACTGGCGCGAGGTGGGGATAAAGACCAATTTCAAGCTGGAGGCCCGCCAACTCTTCGCCGTTCGGCGCAAGGCCATGCTCCACGACGTGGGCGTCTGGAAGGGCCAGGGCGAAATCATCCCCGTGCTGGACCCGCGCTTCTTCTTCCCCTACTCCAACGCCTCGCTCCAGGCCATCGGTTGGGCCAGATGGTACCGCTCCGGCGGCAAGAAGGGGATCGAGCCGCCGCCAGAGGTGAAGGAGTGCATCCGGCTCTACAAAGAGATCGAGAAGACGGCCAACGAGGCCGAGCAGATCAGGCTGTTTAAGAAGATCATCGAGCTGAACCGCCAGAACCTGTGGGTCATCGGCACCATCGGCGACATTCCCCAGATCTTCGTCGTCCAAAACAGGTTCAGAAACGTGCCCGAGGTGGCCGTCGCCTCGTGGGTGGTGCGTTCACCGGGCAACACCGCGCCCGAGTGCTACGCCATCGCCGAGGAGAAGTAAGCCCATGCTCTCGGTCATTCTCCGCCGGCTGGTCTGGATGATCCCGACGCTGTTTTTGATCTCGATCATCTCGTTTGTCATCATCCAGCTCCCGCCGGGCGACTACCTGACTTCCTACGTCTCCGCCTTGGAGGAGACCGGCGAGACCGTGGCCGAGGAACAGGTGGCGGCGCTGGCCAAGCGCTACAACCTCTACGAGCCGCTCTACGTCCAATACCTCAAGTGGCTCAACAACCTGCTGCCCTTCGGTTTCGAGCGCCAGCCCAACGGCGAGTACCTGTGGATCACGGCCCCGGACGGCCGAAAAAAATTCAACTGGCCGACCTTCAAGTGGCCCGATCTGGGCATGTCGTTCGAGTGGAACCAGCCGGTGACCGAACTGATCGGCCAGCGGATCCTGCTGACCACGATCATCTCCCTGGTGACGCTCTTCTTCACCTGGGCCCTGGCCATCCCCATCGGCATCTACTCGGCCGTGCGCCAGTATTCCGTCGGCGACTACTTCTTCTCCTTGATCGGCTTCATCGGCTTGGCCACGCCCAACTTCCTGCTGGCCTTGGTGTTCATGTACCTCGGCTACTCGGTCTTCGGCGTGTCGGCCGGCGGCCTGTTCTCGCCGGAATACGTCAACGCCCCCTGGTCCCTGGGCAAGTTCGTCAACCTTCTGGCCCATGTCTGGATTCCGGTCATCGTCATCGGCACCGCCGGCACGGCCGGGTTGATCAGGATCATGCGCGGCAACCTCTTGGACGAGCTTCGAAAGCAATACGTCATGACCGCCCGGGCCAAGGGTCTGGGCCGAATCAGGCTGCTGCTGAAGTACCCGGTCCGGGTGGCCTTGAACCCCCTGATCTCCACCGTCGGCTGGGTCCTCCCCGAACTGGTCTCCGGCGCGGTCATCGTGTCGGTGATTCTGGGCCTGCCCACCACCGGCCCGCTGCTGTTGAGGGCCCTGATGAACCAGGACATGTATCTGGCCGGTTCGATGGTGATGATGCTGGCCTTCCTGACCATCCTCGGCACGCTTATCTCTGATCTGTTGCTGCTCATCCTGGACCCGCGGATCCGCTACGAGAGGCGGGGGGAGTAGGCCGTGGCCCAGGCAGCCGGAAAGACCATAGAGCGCCCGGCGAACGATATCCGCCCCGATATCGACACCGGCGCCTCGACGGTGGAGACGGCCAGCCAGTGGCGGTTGATGTGGTGGAAATTCAAGAAGCACAAGCTGGCCGTGGCCAGTGCGACCTTGATCCTGGGACTCTACCTCATGGCCGCCCTGGCCGAATTCATCGCCCCATACACCCTCAACCACCGCAACGTGGCCTATGTCTACGCTCCGCCCCAGCGGATCCACTTCATCGGCGAGGACGGCTTCCACCTGCGCCCGTTCGTCTACGCCCTGAAAGGCAAGCGCGACCCGGTCACGCTCAAGAAGGTCTACACCGAGGACAAAAACCGCCCCCTGCCGATAAAATTTCTGGTCCGGGGCGACCCCTACACCATGTGGGGCGTAATCGAGTCCGACCTCCACCTCTTCGGCGTCGAGAGCGGCGGAACGATCCACCTCCTGGGGGCCGATTCGCTGGGCCGGGACATCCTGAGCCGGATCATCTACGGGGCTCGAATCTCGTTCACGGTCGGATTGTTGGGGGTGGCCTTGAGCTTCATCTTCGGCCTGAGCTTCGGGGCCGTCTCCGGCTTCTACGGCGGGTGGGTGGACAATCTCATTCAGCGGGCCATTGAGGTCCTGCGCTCGTTCCCGGCCATCCCGCTCTGGATGGCCCTCTCCGCCGCCCTGCCCCAGTCGTGGACGCCGCTTCAGGTCTATTTCGGCATCACCGTGGTTCTGTCCATGCTGGGCTGGACCGGCCTGGCCAGGGTGGTCCGGGGCAAGATTTTGGCCTTGCGCGAAGAGGACTTCGCCACGGCGGCCATCCTCTCCGGCGCATCCCGGCGGCGGGTCATGTTCCGCCACCTCCTGCCCTCGGTCTCCAGCCACGTCATCGTCACCCTGACCTTGGCCGTCCCCAACATGATCCTGGCCGAGACGGCGTTGAGTTTCCTAGGCTTGGGCTTGAGACCGCCGATCACCAGTTGGGGTGTACTTCTGAAGGAAGCGATGAACATCCAGGCCGTGGCCCAGCAGCCGTGGCTTTTGACCCCGGTGATCTTCGTTATCATCACCGTCTTGGCCTTCAACTTCGTCGGCGACGGATTAAGAGATGCGGCCGACCCCTACGCCCGGTGAAAGGAGCGGCTCAAGAGCCATGAGCGCCGGTCCCGACAACTCGCTCGTCTCGATCAAGGGGCTTAAGACCTACTTCTTTCTGGACGAGGGCCTGGTCAGGGCGGTGGACGGAGTCGATCTGGAGATTCCCAAAGGCAAGACGCTGTGCCTGGTCGGCGAGAGCGGTTGCGGCAAGTCGATCACCAGCCTGTCGATCCTTAGAATGATCTCGCCGCCGGGCAAGATCGTGGCCGGCGACATCATCTTCCACCGGGCCGGGGGCGAGATCAATCTGATGGCGGTGGCCGAGGACGGCCCCGAGATCCGGGCCATCAGAGGCAGCGAGATCTCGATGATCTTCCAGGAGCCGATGAGCAGCCTCTCGCCGGTCCACACCGTGGGCGACCAGATCATGGAGGCGGTCAGGCTCCACACCGACATGAGCAAGGCCGAGGCCAAGAAACACACGGTCTACGTCATGGAGCGGGTCGGCGTGCCCGACGCGGCCAGACGGTTCAACCAGTATCCCCACGAGATGTCCGGCGGCCTTCGCCAGCGGATCATGATCGCCATGGCGCTGAGCTGCCGGCCGTCGCTGTTGATCGCCGACGAGCCGACCACCGCCCTCGACGTGACCATCCAGGCTCAGATTCTCGCCCTGATGGAAGCCGCCCAGGCCGAGCTCGGGATGTCGATCCTCTTGATCACCCACGATCTGGGCGTGGTCGCCCGGATGGCCGACGAGGTGGCGGTGATGTATCTGGGGCGGGTGGTCGAGCAGGCCGACGTCGAGACCATTTTCGAGAACCCGGAGCACCCCTACACCGCCGGGCTGCTGCGCTCCATCCCCGGCCTGGGCGCGGCCCGCAAGAGCAAGCTGACCTCCATCGAGGGCTCGGTTCCCGACCCCTTCACCCGACTGGCCGGCTGCCCCTTCCACCCCCGCTGCCCCGAGGCGGTTCCCGGCGTCTGCGACGAGGGACGGGAACGGCCGCCGTTGATCGAGATCAAGCCGGGCCACAAGTCGGCCTGCCTGCTCCGCCACCACCAATACGGCCTGATGGAGCGACGTGATGTCTGAGAGCGCAAGGAAACCGCTCCTGGAGGTCATCGACCTGACCAAGTACTTCCCGATCAAGAAGGGCGACGCCTTCAAAAAGGCCAAGGGGCTGATCAAGGCGGTGGACGGCGTCAGCTTCGAGATCTACGAGGGCGAGTGTCTGGGCCTGGTGGGCGAAAGCGGCTCGGGCAAGACGACCGTCGGGCGGGCCATCTTGAGGGCGATCAAGCCCACCTCGGGACGGGTGCTGTTTCGGACCGACGGCCAGGTGGTGGACGTAGCCTCGGCCCCGGAGTCGGTCCTCAAGAGGCTTCGCCGGGAGATGCAGATGATCTTCCAGGACCCCTACGCCTCCTTGAATCCGCGGATGACCGTCTTCGACATCATCGGCGAGCCGCTCCTGGTCCACGGCATGAGGTCCCGGGCCGAGCGGGAGGAACGGGTCCGGGAGCTATTGAGGCAGGTCGGGCTCAAGCCCCATTTCCTGAGGCGCTACCCCCACGCCTTTTCCGGCGGCCAGCGCCAACGCATCGGCATCGCCAGGGCGCTGGCCCTCAACCCCAGGCTGGTGGTGGCCGACGAGCCGGTTTCCGCCCTCGACGTCTCGGTCCAGGCCCAGGTATTGAACCTGCTCCAGGACCTCCAGGCCGAGCTGGGGCTGAGCTATCTCCTGGTCGCCCACGACCTGTCCGTGGTCGGTCACATCGCCGATCGGGTGGCGGTGATGTACGTCGGCCGACTGGTCGAGCTGGCCGAGGTGGACGCCCTGTTCAATTCGCCCAGGCACCCTTACACCGAGGCTCTCCTGGAGGCGGTGCCGGTGCCCGACCCCAAGCGCTGCGGGACCTCGGTCCCGCTCAAGGGCGAGGTGGCCGATCCTTCCAACCCGCCGCCGGGCTGCCATTTCCATCCCCGTTGCACCTACGCCGTTAAGCGCTGCCGGGAGGAGAAGCCCGAATTTCGGGAGGCGGCCCCCGGCCACTGGGTCCGCTGCCACCTGTCCGAAGAGCTCAATCTTTCCGGCTGCCGGTTGGAGTTTTAGGTCGATTACGACCCAATAAGCGCCGCCCGGCCCCTGACGCCGGTCAAAAGTGGTATAATTAACTTCGACTCATCGGCGCCGTCAACCGCTTCGTTTAACCCAACCAGTTCTATGCGGCCATGAATCCCTGGTAATGCCGGCCGGTGAGGCCGGCGGCGAGCAAAGGAGGAGTCTTGGTAAGCGCGAAACTGGAGAAACTGCACGTCTTCATCCTGTCCGACGCCACTGGCATCACCGCCGAGAGGGTGATCTCGGCCGTTCTGGTCCAGTTCAAGTCCATCCTGCCGGTCTTCGAGCGCTTCCCGTTCACCAAATCGAGAGAGGAGATCCGCACCGCCTTGGAAAAGGCCAAGGAGACCAATGGGATCGTCATCTACTCTCTGGCCTCGGAGGACTTGAGAGACGCCATGCGGCGGGAGAAGCGGAAGACCAGGGTCCCGACTATCGACATCCTGGGCCCACTTCTCAACAAGATCGGCGGCATGATGAACCAGGTGCCGATCTTGAGGCCGGGCCTGTTGGATCAGATCGGCGACGAGTCGATCCGCCTGGCCCAGTCGATCGACTTCACCCTCAAGCACGACGACGGCCAGAACGCCGAGACGCTCGACCAGGCCGACCTGATCATCATCGGCGTCTCCAGAACCTCCAAGACGCCGACCAGCCTCTACCTCAGTTGCAACCACAACCTCAAGGTGGCCAACGTGCCCATCATCAAGGACCTGGAGCCGCCCGAGCAGATCTTTTCGGTGAACGTGCAGCGGGTCGGCTTCACCATCTCGCCGGAACGACTGGCCTTCATCAGAAAGAGAAGGTACAAGAAGTCGGCCGTACCCGAGTACGCCGACAAGAAATACATCATCGAGGAACTAAGGTACTGCCGCCAGATATTCAGCCGGATACCGGGACTCCACACCATCGACGTGACCAATATCTCCATCGAGGAAATCGCCAACCGAATCATGTGACCCGGCACCATCGCCGGCCTAAGACCCCGTGATTCGACCGCGGGCTGGACGATTTCACTTCTCGCTCTGCTCCGTTCAGCGCTCAAAAAGCGCCGGGTCGCCGGTTCATCCCAAATTGACTTTGCAGAAGTAAGATTCGCTGGCTGGAGGCCGGGCGGGCGGGAGCTTTCGAGGGAGGGCCTTGCCCAGCAGGGAGGGACCGGCGATCTATTCTGGTTTGGGGCGCGAGCGGCCTCAGCCGGCCGCTCTGGCGGCCCACCAGTCCTCCAGATCGTCGAGGATCAGCCGACCGATCCGGTACTTGTCGAAACTGAATTTGAGTTGCGTCACCGGTCGGTTTATGAGTTCGATGATCTTCTCGTCGGGCCGGCGGTCGATGATCTCCTCCTCGGCGGCCACGGCTATGTTGTCTTGGGGAATCCTCCGGGCTCTCAGTTCCTGTTCGCCGCCGGCATGGTACTCGGGGATGACCAGGGCCCGGGTGTTGGTGAAGAGCACCTCGTTGATGGTATTGTAACCGGCCCGGCAGACGATCATCTCGGCGTGGTTGATCAGGTCAATCAGGTTGGGGATGAAGGGCAGAACCAAAACGTCCCGACCGGCGGCCAGGCGGCGCAGCCCGGCGGCGGCGTCGAGGTCCAGGTAGGGATCGACCATCATCACCACCTGGTGACTGGCGCTGATCCCGGTCCGATCGAAGGCTTCGAGCAGCCTCCTGGAGAGGTCCAGCACCCGGCCGTAGCGGCCCAGCGAGAGGATGATGATCCGCTTGTCGCTGAGCCCGAAGCGATCCAGGACTTCGGCCCGGGGCGGCAACTCGTCCATGACCTTGTTGGTGATCTTGCCGAGGTACTTGATCTTCGGCTCCAGGTCGGGATCGTCGCCCAGGAACTCCTTGTTGACGTCGATCACCTCCCTGTCCTCCAGGACGTACATGAAGTCGTAGAGCTCGCCGATGTTGACCGACTCGGAGCGGTGGCGCGGGTTCTGATAGGGAATCCTCAACAGCGGCCCCCGGCTCATCACCCCCCGGCAGAGATAGGCCAGGGTGAAGTCCATGCTCCCGCCGCGCCGGATCCATTTCCGGAGTTGGAGCGGGATCAGCTCGTTCATCTGGCCGGTCATGTTGTGCTCGATCATGACCACGTCGGGATCGAAAAACTCGAAGGTGTCGGCGATGATGCGCTGGCGGAAATCGAACAGCCTCTCCAGTTCGAAGGAGTCGAGATAGCGGGGCCTGAGCAGGGCGTGGCCGTCGGGCCTAATCTCCAGCTTGACCGAGGGCAGCTTGATGAGCTCGATACCCTCCCTGAAAAAGATGTGAGGCACCGAGGTGCCGGAGACGACCAGAAACTCGATGTCGGGCCGGTGATGCCGCATGCCGGTGACCACGGCCAGGGTCCGAAAGGCGTGGCCCAGCCCGATGGAGTTGTGGGTGTAAATCAGAATCCGTTTTACTCTGTTCTTCGCCATACAGTCTTCACCCGGGCCGGGGCGCCCGCCGTCGAGAGATATCGGTTGATCGGAAAAAAATCGGCCGGACGGATAGCGCCCCAAGTCGTGCGGCCCAAAGAGCGATCAAATAAACGGTTGTCCTCGGCCCGCGCCTTGGGTTACTATGCTCCGAGGCGCTCAGACCGCCTAACCGGCTTTACCGGCTCAGAATATCGTATCGACGAAGGCGCGGTCAAACTAATTCTCCGGGGCCGCCTTGCGCCGCCGGGGATAACATCGTCAAATACCAAAGGGACCGCAGGAGACGATGAGCAACTTCATCCAGAAGAAACTGAACATCTACCCCCACGAGTTGGGCCGTTTCTTGTGGATCGTGGTCGTCTTTTTCATCATCTTCTTCGTCACCGCGGTCTTTCGCAACTACGTCGACACCACCTTCTTGAAGCGTTTCGGCCCCCAGTACATCCCCTGGATGCTGGTGATCAACGGCGGGCTGACCTTCATCGTCTTCGGCGTAAGCGACCGGCTGGCCCGCCGGATGCACGACTCGACGCTGCTGTCCGGGTTCTTGGTCTTTTACGCCGGCATGGTCACGGGGATGTTCTTTCTCATCAAGGCCGACGTTTCCCTGGCCTATCCGATCCTCTACCAGCTCCTCTATCTTCTGGACACCATCCTGCTGGTCTATCTGTGGAACATCTGCGGCGATCTCTTCGACGCCCGCCAGGGCAAGCGCCTCTTTCCGCTGATCACGGCCAGTCAGGTCCTGGCCACCACCCTGGGCAACTTCGGCACCCGCCCCCTGTCCGAGCTGATCGGGCGGGATTCGACGCTGCTGGTCTTCTCGTCGGTCTGTCTGGCCATGGCCGTCTACTTGACCTCCAGCTCCCGAAAGATCATGGGCGACATCCAGAAAAAGACGGCCAAGGTCAAGGCCAAGGCGCCCCGAAAGAAGCTGTCCGAGATACCGGGGATCGTCAAGGAGTACCCGATCGTTCGCTACCTGATCATCGTCGGGCTCATCCCCAACATCCTGCTGCCCATCTTCACCTACCAGTTCAGCATCATCGCCAACAACACCTTCCCCTCGGAGGCGGACCTGATCACCTTCCTGGGCGTCTTCCGGGGGGCGATGACGGCGGCGACGTTCATTCTCCTGTTCACCGTCGGCCGGGTCTACTCCAAAATCGGCATCGCCAACGCCGCCTTGGTCCATCCGATCAACTTCACCCTGATCTTCTCCGGGCTGAGCCTCTTCTTCAACATCTACGTCGCCGCGGCCGGCCAGTTCACCCTGCGGCTGGTCCAACGCACCGTGGCCGGCCCGGTGACCAAGGTCCTGTTCAACATCATCCCGGCCGAGTTAATGACCTGGAGCCGCAGCTTCGTTCGGGGCACGGTGGTCAAGGTTGGCATGCTGACCGGCGCGCTGATGATGATCGGTCTGAAGCCGATCATGGACGCCCAGATGATGGCCCCCATCGCCGTCGTGTTGGCCCTCTACTTCCTGGTCGAAACAATCGTCTTCAACCGGCGCTACCGCCGCGGTCTGAAACAGGTCATCGTCGAGCAGCGGGTCGATTTCGACCAGATCTCCCGGGTCCGGGCCTCCGACTGCGGCGACGGGACCATGGAGGGGACCGGAGTATCGGTCGAGGATCGCGAGGACAGGGCTCTCGCCGAGGTGGTCACCTGCCCGTTGATCCCGCCGGCGGCGGCGCTCGAACAGCTCGACGACGACAGCCCCCGGGCCAGGGCCGAGGCGGCGCTGTCGTTCGCCCACAGCCACGATCCGCGGGCGGTGCGCCGGCTGGTGATGGCCCTGGACGACGACGAGACGGTCCGCAAGGCGGCCATCGACGCCCTCATCTCCTACGGCGAGTCGATCCTGCCCTACCTGGAATCGGCCCTGATGGGCAACTCGGTCCGCATCCAGCGCGGCATCCTGGAGGTCATCCGCATCTCCGGCTTCAGGGACTTCGAGATGCTGCCCTTCGTCGGGACCAAGATGATCGAAGCCTTCTCCAACCTGATCGCGCTCCACGTCCTGGAGAGCGAGGAGGACTCGGCCGGCGGCGAGATGCTCAAGGTCCATCTGATCGAGAAGAACGACGAGATATTGAGTCTCGTCTTCCACGCCCTGTGGGTGTTTTACGCCGACATGCGGCTGATGTACGAGGCGCTCAGGAGCGAGGACGCCTCGGTGGCGGTGGAGATGGTCGAGGCCACTCTGGACAAGAACCTGGCCACCTACCTCATTCCGCTCATCGAGGGCCTGCCCCTGGAGGAGAAGATCGAGCAGGGACGCAAACTCTTGCCCATCATCCGCAAGGAGAACCGGGAGCGCATCCTGACCATCCTGGCCCACGCCGAGGACCCCTGCACCCGGCTCATGGCCCTGTTCTACATCGGCGAACACCTGGCCGACCCGTCATTCATCCCCACCCTGGAGTCCCTGGAGGGCGATTCGTCGCCCCAGGTCCAGCAGGTGGTCAGATACGCCCTGAGGCGTTGTCTAAACGAGGTGGCCCCAATGCCTGATGTCATCGATAGGATCAACAAGCTCAAATCGTTCACCATCTTCGAGGGAATGGGCGTTCGCGAGCTGCAGGCCATCTCCTCGGTGGCGGTGACGGAGAACTTCCCCCAGGACGAGGTGTTGATCCACGAGGGCGAGGAGAACTCGTCCATCTTTTTGATCGTCTCCGGTAAGATCGGCGTCTACACCGACTACGGCGCCGAGAACGAGGTCCACAAGGTCACCCTGGGCGAAGGGGCGTTCATCGGCGAACTGAGCCTCTTCACCAAGGCCCTGGCCAACGCCACCTGCGTCGCCATCGAACCGACCGAGGCCTTCGTCATCCGCCACCACCAGTTCCAGGAGATCATGAAGATCTACCCCCAAATCGGCATCAACCTGTGCACCTTCCTGGCCACCAAGCTGAGCCAGACCACCTACTGATCGGCGAGCACGTCGGTTCGGACCCGGCCCGGTAGCGACCATGAACCTCGACCCCAGATTCAAACGACCGCCGATCATCATCGGCGGCTGCGGCCGCTCCGGGACGACGCTTTTGCTGGCCGTGCTCTCGGCCCATCCCTCCATCCTGGCCATCCCCCGCGAGACCGAGGCCTTCTGCCCGACCGCTTGGAGCGGCGCCCTGGACCTCGACGCCCCCTTCGAGATCGAGAAGGTCACCGACTACCTGGCCGAAGTGGAGCCGGGGCCCAAGGTGAGGCGCTGGTGCGAGAAGTCGCCCAAAAACATCCTCTTTTTCGGGCGCATTCTCGAGTTCTTCGGCCAAGACGTGAG
This sequence comes from uncultured Thermodesulfobacteriota bacterium, assembly GCA_964634465.1. GTDB lineage: Bacteria > Desulfobacterota > Desulfarculia > CAZWLY01. The sequence goes on from CAZWLY010000006.1 coordinate 44,395, forward strand.
GTTGATCCACATCATCCGCGACGGCCGGGACGTGGTCACCTCGTACCACCCCACCCGCCGCCGGGAGAAACCATGGGTGCCGCCGGAGCGCTGGGTGGCCGACGTGACCGCTGGACTGGCCTTCGACGACCACCCCCAGGTGCACCTCGTCCGCTACGAGGACCTGATCAACCGCTTCGAGCCGACGATCGAAGCTCTCTGCCGCTTTTTGGGCGAGGAGGTCGTCCCGGAAATCCTAAACTGGCATCGTCACGCCACCGTGCGCAACCACGTCGCCTGGGGGGGCGAGGTCAAGAACCTGCACACCGAGTCCCTGGCCCGCTGGAAGCGGCCCGAGTTCAGAGAGTACGTGGACGCGCTGATGGCCGACCCGCAAGCGATAATGCTTTTGAGACATTACGGCTACTTGGATCGATGACCCTCTTTTTGGCCAGACACGGCCAGACCGAGGCCAACCGCGACGGTCTCTTGCTCGGCCGGTCCGACTCGCCCCTGACCGGCGAGGGTCTGGCCACGGCCCGGAAACTGGGGCGCCTGTTGAGACCGGCCGGGATCGCCGCCGTCTTCGCCTCGCCGCTGGGCCGGGCGAAGGCCACGGCCGAGATCATCGCCGCCGGGCTCGGCAACGAGCCGCCGGACCGAGGGCGCCGGGGAATCCTGGTCCGGCCGGCCCTGGCCGAGCTGTCCTGCGGCCGATGGGAGGGGAAAAAAAGGCGGGCCGTGTTGGGCGAGGCGGACCTGATTCGCCGCAGTTGGACCGCCCGCCCGCCCGACGGGGAGAGCTATGCCGACGGCGAAAGACGCCTGGCCCCGCTCATCGAGGAGCTCAGGACGCTCGAGGGGCCGGCGCTGGTGGTCGGCCACGCCGGGATCAACCGGGTCCTCGTCAAGCTCTGGCTGGGCCTCGATCCGGCTGAGGCCCAGCACCTGGACCAGCCTCACCAGGTGGTCTACGTCTTCGAGGAACAGGCTCCGCTCCGCCGCCTTTCCGCCGACGGCCGGGTGAAGGAGGGTTTTCTCTGGGAGGGGAAGCGGCCCGGATAATAGTTCCCGGCCGCCGGGCCGATTGTGATAAATTTAACCTCCCGGCCGGTGGCCCAAGGCAAGGGGCGGTGTAAAATCAAAAGAACCGGCCACGTTTTACAGGAGAAGACATGACCATGTCATTGGCGAGTATCAAAAAGCTGACCAAGGGCCTCTCGGCGCTCATCGCCGCCATACTCTTGGCGATCCTGCTCCTGGGTTGCGACACCACCCGGACCTACAACGAGTACAGTTACTGGCGCTGGGAGCAGATGGAGCGGGACGCCGAGTACGAACTGGGCGGCCGGATGTATCAGTAGCCGGCGCGAGAACGGCCGGACGTGAGGGACCGAGTCCTCGGATTGCGCCCCCGGACGGAGTCGATCCTCTCCCTGCGGCAAGAGGCAAACCGACCGGGCCGCCCCTGTCTCTCCTCCCCGCCTTACGGCTCCAAGAGGGTCTGATAGACCTCCTCCCAGGCCCGACGCTCGATATCGGCGTTGAAGCGCTCGGCCATCCTCTTCCGGCCGGCCGCGCCCATCTTCTGGGCCGTTTGGGGCTCGTCGATGAGCCGGACCAGAGCCGCGGCCAGGGCCTCCGAGTCGGCCCAGGGGACCAGGAGGCCGGAGACGCCGTCTTCGATGAGGCGATCGGTCGCCCCGACGATGGCCGAGACCGAGGGCACGCCGCTGGCCAAAGCCTCCATCAGAATGTGGGGACAGCCCTCGGAGATCGAGGGCAAGACATAGGCGTCCAGGCTTCTGAGCCACTCGGGGACTCGATCGTGGGGCAGCGGGTCGCGAAGTTCGAGAACGTCTTCGATCCCGGTGACTTCGACCATGTGGTTGAACACCTCCCGCTCCGAGAGTCTGATCACGCCCAACAGCTCCAACACGACGTCATGGCTTTCCCGCAGCCGGGCGACGGCCTTGAACAGATAGGGCAGGCCCTTGGCGTACTTGAAGATGCCGGCGCAGCCGATGGTAAACGGCCGTCCGCCGGCGTCCTTCTGCTCCCAGGCCTCGTCGGGGATCGCCACCGCGGCGTGGATGACCCGGGCCTTGTGCTTGATCGGAGTCAGGGCGTCGGCCATGTCCACCAGGTCGTGGCTCAGCGAGGTCACCAGGTCGGCGTGCTCCAACCCGGCCACGCAGACCCCGACCTTCTCGGGGGAGAAGGTGTACTTCTTGATGTCGTTGCCCAGGAGCATCACCGCCGAGGGCAGACCCAGCCGCCGGGCCAGCATGACCGCCGGGTAGCCGATCGGGTAGAGGAAGAAGGCGTTGATCATATCGAAGCCTTCCTGGGCGTGAAGCATCTGCAGGGAGGCGTACATCATCCGCAACGTCAGGGTGTGGGGGCAGTCCCAGATCGAGCGGTCGGGGTCGGTCATCCTCTCCCGACCGACGACGATGTCGTGGACGACGAGCCCGTCGCGTTCTTCGGTGGTTCGGTTCTCGTCCAGGAGGACGAACGGACTGTCTTCGACGGTCAGTCGGGCGACGTGGACGTCCAGGCCCATGTCCCGGGAGTAGTGGGCCACCCGCTCCACCGTCCGGGCCAGGCCGCCCCAGTCGTGAGGAGGGAACTCGGGGGTGACGATCAAAACTTTCTTTCTCGGGCTCATGGCGACTCCCCCATAAATCTAATTTTACCAGGTTTCAATCGGCGGCTTGACAAGGTCCGACACTGTTGTACCATACCCGGATCGGCCGGGAAAAGCCATTTACGCTCGGCCGGTTAGGAGAAGCGCCATGCGCGTCGGCGTCGTCTTTCACGAAAACTTGTTCGAGCGCGCTCCCGGCGTGGACTTGGTCCGGCTGAGGGCCATCGCCGGCGGGCTCAACAACCGCGGCGTCAAAACCGAGATCATCGCCCCGGTGGACAAACCGGGCGTCTGGGAGGACGGCCTTCTCGTCCGCCCCTTGGACGTCTTAAACGACCGGCCGGAGCGCTACGACCTGCTCAAGACCAGTTACCATCACTCGATCAGGCTCATCGGCCGCTTCAGGGGACCGGTCGTCTCCCGGCTGGTGCGAATCGTCGATCAGGTCCGCCCCAAGCACGACGAACGGCAGCGGGCCGAGCTCCTGGCCTGTCAGGCCGAGGTCGCCGGCCGGGCCCAGGCGGTAGCGCTGAACAACGAGGTCAACAAGGAGCGGTGGCTGAAGCACTACGGCCGCAAGCAGGAGATCGTCCTCACCCCGACCGGCTGCCCCGCCGAGCTGCCGCCCTTGGGTAAGAACCCCTACCGGGGCGACAAACCGGTGATCCTCTTTCTGGGCAGCGCCTCCGCCGGGCGGATGATCGAGCACCTGAACGGCCTGGCCGAACGCCTGGCCGACCGGGCCGAGGTCCACCTGATCGGCCGTAACAAGACCGAGCTCTACGGCGAGTATCGAGCCTTGTCCCCGAGGATCATCCAGCATGGCCAACTGCCCGAGGCCGAAACCTGGGACTTCATCCGCCACGCCGATCTCGGCCTGGCCCTGGCCTATGGGCCGGACCCCTTCGAGAACGACATCGCCAAGATAATAAACTACCTACGCGGCGGCTTGCCCGTTTTGGCCGAGGAGCGGCTGATCCAAAACGAGCTCATCGCCGAACTCGCCATGGGCCGCTTCTTCGCCTACGGCGATCTGGACGACCTGACGGCCAAGGCCCGGGCGCTTCTGAGCGATCCGCCCCCCTTCGACCGGGCGGCGGCGGCCCGGTACGCGGCCGAGAATCACTCCTGGGAGAGCCGGGTCGAGGTCTACCTCAAGCTGTTCGAGCGTCTAACCGGTTGAAACCGGCCGCTTGACTGGCCGCCGGCCGGGTCTTATCGTAATATTTCATTGGAGATTTGGGGCCTTGCCCGGCCCTGGAGGTCGTCTCGATGGAGCCGACGGGCGTGGAAAAAAAACTGATCGCCATCCTGCATGCCGACGCCTACGGCTACACCCGGCTCATGGAAGACGACGAGTGGGCCACCATTCAGACCATCACCGAGTTCAAGGAGATCATGGCCGAGTGCATCGCCGCCCGCCGGGGTCGGGTGGTGGACTCGACCGGCGACAACCTGCTGGCCGAATTTCCCAGCGTCCTCGACGCGGTCGAGGCGGCGGCGGATATCCAGCGCGCCCTGGCCGAAGCCAACGCCAAGCTGGACGAATCCCGCCGCATGCCCTTTCGCATCGGCATCACCTGCGGGGATGTGGTCGTGGACGGGAATCGGATCTACGGCGACGGCGTCAATCTGGCCGCCCGGCTGGAGGGCCTGGCCAAACCGGGCGGGGTGTGCATCTCGGCCCTGGCCTACGCCCAGGTCAAAAACAAGACAGAGCTGGACTTCTGCCCCCTCGGCCCCCAAAAACTGAAGAACATCGACGGGCCGGTGGAGGTCTACCGAATCGTGCTGGACGCCGAAGGGGAAAGCGTCTGCCGGCCCGCCCGGAGCTGGCGGGGCAAGCGGGCCCGGCTGGTCTACGCCGGCACGGCGGCGCTGATCCTGGCCGCGTTGGCCCTGTGGCTGGTCCCGACCGTCATTCCGCCCCCCCGCCCCCCGACCGGGCCGGGGCCGGACAAGCCGCTCAGCCTGCCGGACAAGCCCTCGGTGGCGGTCATGCCCTTCAAGAACCAGAGCGGCGACCCCGACCAGGACTACTTCGCCCACGGCATCACCGAGGACATCATCACCGATCTGAGCAAGGTCTCGGGCCTGTTCGTCATCTCCCGCAACTCGACCTTCGCCTACAAGGGCAAATCGGTCCCGCCGGCCAGAATCGGCCGGGAGTTGGGGGTCCGTTACCTGGTCGAGGGCAGCGTCCGCCGGGCCGGGGATCGGATCAGGGTTTCGGCCCAGCTCATCGACGCCGCTACCGGCTTCCAGATCTGGGGCGAGCGCTACGACCGGGAACTGTCCGACATCTTCGCCCTCCAGGACGAACTGACCGCCGAGATCGTGGCCGCCCTCAAGATCAAGCTCTCCCAGGCCGAGAAGGACCATCTCGCCCGCCGGGGCACGGCGGACGTGAAGGCCTACGAGTATCTCAAGCGGGCCCATGAGTTGGCCAACCGCTTCACCAAGGAGGACAACGCCAGGGCCAGGGAGCTGTACCGGAAGGCCATCGAACTCGACCCGAACTACGCCGCGGCCTACGCCGGCCTGGGCTGGGCCTACTTCCAGATGTGGCCCCTGGGCTGGGCCGACGCGGCCGAGTCCCTCGATCCGGCCATGGAGTTGACCGCCAAGGCGCTAACCCTGGACGACACCTTGCCCGAGGCCTACACCTTGAAGGGGTGGGTCTTGCTCTGGCGGCGCGAGTTCGATCGGGCCGTGGCCGCCGGACGCAAGGCGCTCGAGTTGGCCCCCAACGACGTCGAGGCCCTGGCCTTCCTGGCCAACGCCCTGACCTTCGTCGGCCGTCCCGAGGAGGCCGTCGAGCTGTCCAAGAGGGCGATTCGCCTCAATCCGCGTTTCAACGAGGCCAGCCTCTACAGCCTGGCCCACGCCTACTATCTCACCGGCCGAACCGAAGAGGCGATCGACATTCTCAAGCGAGTCGTCAAGCGATCGCCCAGCGTCTTGCCGGCCCAGGTCCTCTTGACTCAGATATACGTCGAGGAGGGCCGGTTGGATCTGGCCAAGGCCCAGGTGAAAGCGATCCTGAAGATCGCGCCCGGCTATTCGCTCAGGTGGGCCGAGGAAAGGCTGCCCTACCGGGACCGGGGGCCGCTCAAACGGGCGCTGGACGATCTGCGCCGGGCCGGCCTGCCCGAGAAGTCACCGGGCGAGATCGACTTTCAGAAGCCGTCCCAAAACATGGACGGACACTGAGCCCACCCGTCCCAAGGCCACGCCCCACAGAGGGAATCCATTTCCGAAACGCGACCGGGGGCTGGGATCATCGACCGGCGGCCGGCGAGAGTCTCACCACCCGATCGGCCCAGGCCATCATCGCCTCCATCTCGGCCCGTTCGTGCTCCGAGAGCGCGCCTCGGCCCAGCCTCTCCCCGTAGTAGCCGTTGGCCACCACCGTCGCCGCTTTGTCCAACCGGCCGGCAAGCGCCTTGGCCGAGCCGGCCTGGAGGTAGAGGGACAGGTCGTTGACGAACAGGATGTCCCGGCCGCTGGCCTCGAAACGCTCGAACAACTCCTCGATCCGGCTGAAGTTGCGGCGGGCCAGGACGATGGCCTCGACCTCGCTCCGGGAACTCAAGCGGGGCGGGACGATATCGGTCTTCAAATAGAGCGCCTCCGAGCCCGGAGGAGGAGTCAACCGGCCGCCGATTCCGGAGAGGCTTGCCGCCTCGGCCAAGCCGGGCGGAATGTCCGGCGAAAGGTCGACGACGGCGATCCGTCCGCCCCGGCCCAGATCGACCATCTCGGCCAAAACTCGAGCCGAGAGGGTGGTCTTACCGGTGTTGACGTCGCCGACGATGAGCGTTCGTCGATTCAGGCAGTCCTCGGCCCTGATCGCCGCACCCACGGCTCAGTCCACCAAAACCAGGCCGATCAGGCTGGCGCAGGGCACGGCCTTGGGATCGGTGGTGTGACCGATGGGGACCAGCTTCCAGCCGACCCGCTCGGCGATGGCGAAGACGTCGAAGCCGCAGGCCTCCATGGCCGGCCGGGCCTGAAGGGGATGGGTGCACTCGCCCCCGGAAAGAACGCGGCAGGGCTTTCGAGGCAGGCACAGCGAGCACTCGCCGGCGGCGAAGCCCATGGCCAGGGGGAAGCCCAGGTTGAAGGCCGCGCCCTCCAGCCTGGCCACGATCTCCTTGTGCTTGAGCTCGGTGGGGAGGTGTCTGGTTCGCCACTCCCGGCCGGCAAAGTCGTCCACCTCGGCCTCCAGTTGGAGCAAGACACCGAAGTCGTACTCGGCGACGATGCGGCGGGTGACCTCGGGCGTGAGCGGATTGTGGGGCGAGCACATGATCGACGAGCCGTAAAACTTGCAGGCCGGGATGAAGCACTTGGCCCGGGCGCTCTCCCTTATCACCAGTTCGGAGGCGGGCACGATCGCCGCCCGATCGGCGCCCAACTCCAAGGCGTAATCTCTGAGTTTTTCCAGCTCCTCCCGCCTGGCCATCTCCCCCTCCTTTGCCGCTCAGCCCAGCAGGCCCAGCTTGGTGACGATGAACCTGGCGGCCAGAAAGGCGGTCACCAGGGTGGCCAGTCCGCCCATGATATTGAGCAGGACCGAGTTGGTGTCGGCCCCGGCCACGTCTTTTCGATTCAAGAGAATCAGCAGGATCACAAGGATCAGCGGCGTGCCGCACAACCCCAGGGCGAGCATGGTCACCAGGGCGATCATGAAGCTGCCCTTCAGGAGCGGGGCCAGCAGGCTCAAGAGGCAACCGGCCAACACGGCCAGCCGGAAGCGATTGTCCTTGACGGTCAACCCCCAGCCCATCTTGTCGGCCAGAAAGTAGCCGGCCGCCAGGAAAGTGGGGCTGATGGTGGAGATGACCGCCCCCCAGATGCCGGCCAACAGCACCGCCCCGGCGTAGGGACCGAGGAAGGGCGTGAGCGCCTGGGCCACGTCCAGGGCGTGTTTGACCTTGATCCCGTGGGGGTTCAAGACCGCGGCCGCGGCCAGGAAGATGGCCACGCTGTAGACCCCGAAGGCGACGAACATCGAGTAGAAGGTGTCGGCCCTGGCCAGCCCCAGTTCCGATCGGCCCCACCCCCGGGAGTTGACGTTGTAGGTGTGCATGGCGATGATGGTGATGTGGACCGCGCCGCCCATGATGCCGGCCATCATCAGCGCCGAGGACACGCCGCCGGGGATGGTCGGGATGAGCCCCTTGAGCATCGGGCCGATCTGGGGGGGAACGATGGCCACGGTGATGACGAAGCTCAGCACCACTAGCCCGACCAGGACCTTGCAAACCCGCTCCAGCGTTCTATAGCCGCCCAGCCCGACCAGGACAAACAGCGCCGCCGCCCAGGCCACCGACCACCAGGGCGTCTTAATGCCGGTGATCAGGCCGGTGGTGTCGGTGAGCGCCTTCATCAACACCGTCGAGGCCAACCAGGTGGCGGCCAGGGCGTCGATCATCAATATCCAGCCCCAGACCTTGCCCAGCTTGTCATCGACCACCGAGACGACGCCCTTCCCGACGACGATGCCCAGCTTGGCGGCCAGGTACTGGGCCACGAAGGCGAACAGGGCGCTCAAGACGATCACCCACAACAACTTGTAGCCGAAAGCCGCTCCGGCCACCGAGACCGAGGCCAGGGTGGCCGGACCACAGGCCACGGCGCTGATGATCCAGGCCGGGCCCATCCGCTTGAAAAAACCGCTGTCGTTACTGCTGCTCGTCATCCCAACTCCCCGCGCCCTGATAGTTCATGCTCGATAGGGCGTGAGTGATCGCAACCGCGGCCGTCGATCCGTCGCTGAGAGGCGAAGCGCAAGCGATCGGGAAGCGAAGGCGGAGACGGCCTTCGCGCTCAGGAGCAAAATCGCGAACTGGCCTCGCAATCAGGAGTTTCGAGCCGCCCAAGATCGCGCTGAAGTATCAGGGCTCAAAGTCATAAAAACGCCGCCCGGCGGCGGCTGGGAAGCGGTGGAGAGGCTTTTTTGCTCTGCGTCACTTCCCTACGCCGGTACTACCCGGATCAGGTTCTAGGGGTTGGCCCTTCATCGGGCGCTCTCAGCCTTTCGGCACCCCCAGTGCGCCTGAGTCTCTACTTACCAGAAAACGGCCGGCCGGGTCAAACCCAAAGGTTGGATTCGATCCCGTTCGGCCCCCTCTCTGAGCGCGACGGCGGGACGGGAGGGGGTTACATCCCGTGAACAGACTCCGCCTCCGGGGCGGACCAGACGGTCGGCCAGGCTTATTATACGAGTCATCCGGGGATGATACTCTAGTCCTTGAACAGATCGGTCGATTGGTACCGCTCGCCGGTGGAGGGGAGCACGACGACGATGGTCTTGCCTTCGTTCTCCGGTTCCGCGGCCAGCTTCAGCGCCGCCCAAACCGCCGCACCGGAGGAGATGCCGCACAACAGGCCCTCTTCCTTGGCCAGCCGCCGGGCGGTCGAAAAGGCGTCGTCGTTGGTCACGGTCACGATCCGGTCGATGATCTCGGTGTTCAGGACCTCCGGCACGAAGCCGGCCCCGATGCCCTGGATCTTGTGCGGGCCGGGCTGGCCGCCGGAGAGCACCGGCGAGTCGGCCGGCTCCACCGCCACCAGTTCGACCTCGGGCTTGTTGGCCTTGAGCACCTCGCCGACGCCGGTGATCGTTCCGCCGGTGCCGACCCCGGCCACGAAGATATCGACCGCCCCACCCGACGCCTCCCAGACCTCGGGGCCGGTGGTCAGGCGGTGGACCTCCGGATTGGCCGGGTTGCTGAACTGGTTGGGCATGAACGCGTCGGCGGTCTCGGCCAGAATCTCCTCGGCCTTGGCGATGGCCCCCTTCATTCCCGCCGGGCCGGGGGTCAAGACCAGCTCCGCGCCCAGGTGGGTCAAAAGCCGCCGGCGCTCCAGGCTCATCGTCTCCGGCATGGTCAAAAGCAGCCTCAAACCCTTGGCCGCGCACACCCCGGCCAAGGCGATGCCGGTGTTGCCGCTGGTCGGTTCGATGATCAGCGTCGAGGGCTTGATTCTGCCCTCGGCCTCGGCCGCCTCGATCATCGACCTGCCGATGCGGTCCTTGACGCTGCCCCAGGGGTTTTGAAACTCCAGCTTGACCGCGACGACGGCTTTGAGCCCTTTGGTCAAGGCGTTGAGCCTGACAAGCGGCGTAGCGCCGATGACGGCGGTCACGTCGGCGTCGATGGCGTTCATTGGACGCTCCTTTTCCGATCGGGGGACTCGTCCCCGTTGCCGAGATAGACCAACTGCGGCTCTTTCAAGAACACCTTGGTGTCCGGCGGCACGCTCTGGGTCAGCCAGACGCTGCCGCCGATGATCGAGCGGGCCCCGATGACCGTCTCGCCGCCCAGGATCGTCGCCCCGGAGTAGATGATCACGTCGTCCTCGATGGTCGGGTGGCGCTTGACCCGGCGCAGTTCCTCCACCTGGTCGGAGGGCACGGACAGCGCGCCCAAGGTGACGCCCTGGTAGATTCGGACCCGGTCGCCGATCTCGGTGGTGGCGCCGATGACCACCCCGGTGCCGTGGTCGATGAAGAAGCTCCGGCCGATTCTGGCGCCGGGATGGATGTCGATGCCGGTCTTGGAGTGGGCGTACTCGGTCATGATCCGGGGCAGGACCGGCACGCCCAGCTCCCGGATGACGTGGGCCATCCGATAGACGGTGATGGCGAACAGCCCCGGATAGCTGAAGATTATCTCGTCGAAGCTGGTCGAGGCCGGATCACCCAGGTAGGCCGCTCGAACGTCGTCGGCCAACACCCGGCGAATCTCGGGCAGCCTCTTGATGAACTCCAACGCCGCCTCCCGGCCACGCTCCTCGCAGTGGGTGCAGGTGAGCTCGTAACGGTAGCAATCGTGGCGGACGCTCCAGGCGATCTGATTCGACAGCGTTTCGTGGAGCGCGCTGACCTCCTGGCCGAGATAGTATTCCAGGTTGACCGGGTCGATGCGCTTGTTGGTGAAGTAGCCGGGAAAGAGCACCCGTCGGACCGAATCGATGATCTCGACCACCGACTCCCGGGACGGCAGCGGCACCGGATTGACGTGGTCGAAGCAGTCTTCGAGCCCGCACGACTCGACCAACTTCCGGACCACGCCGGGAATCTCCGGACTCAAGAAGACGACCCGTTCCTTGTCGATCTGGCACTCGTCTATCTGCTCTGGCTTGGGCATGATCCCCCCCAAGGTTCTAATTATTAAGGCGAATGACGGCCCCCTCCACCAGCGAGCCGCCTGATACTTAAGATACCACAGTGTGGTGATAAAGCGAGAGGGGGAGCGGGCGATCCCGGCGCCTCTTTGGTGAAGCGCCAAAAACGCCGCCGATCAGTTTCGGGCGGCGCCGGGACCGGCGCGAGCCGCATCCAGGCTCTCCCAAGAGGCGTCGCCTCGGCTCGCTTTCAGGCCGCCCCGCCCCCGGCCGGAACCGACTAAAACGCCCGCGGGCAAAAGCCGCGGGCGCGACAGGTGTACTTCGCGTCTCAACCTAGACCGACCTGATCTCCTGGCGCATGAACGACAGGTAGCTGACCGCGAAGCAGATCACGGTCAAGGCGATGAGCGAGATCAGGTAGGGGATGACGACCAGAATCGACTGGCCCAGGGGCAGCGGGTTGGTGAAGCGTTTCATCGACGCCTGCTCCAACTGGCCGACGACGACGATCTTCTTCGTCGTCCGCCTGAACGGATCGAGAATGGTCGAGGTCGCCTCGGAGTAGAGCACCACCGGCGAAATCAGGCTGGCCGCCCGGACGATCTTCTGGTGGCTGATGAGCTGTTCGATGTTGTTGGGGTCATCCACCGGCGCCGCCGCCCCGGCCAGGAGGTTGGCCCCGAAGGCGACGAAGAAGGCGAAGAATATCCAGCAGGCCACGGCGGCCAGGGACGAGGTGGCGACGGACCTGAAGAAGATGGAGAAGAGGATGCTGAGCCCCAGCCAGAAGGAGACGTAGACGATGGAGATGGCCAGATAGGCGGCGATGCGGGCCGCCTCCTCGACGCCCGGCGCGACGCCGATCATCAACAGGCCCAGCCCGGAGATCAAGAGCACGATCGAAGTCAACATGACGGCCACGGTGACCACGCCGGCCAGGAACTTGCCGTTGATCACCGCGTCGCGGAAGATGGGCTGGGAGACCAGCTTGGCCAGCGTGCCCTGGTTGCGCTCCCGGTTGATGGCGTCGAAGCCCATCACCAGCCCGATCAAGGGCCCGAAAAAGGCGATGAACTGGGCCAGGGAGAAGAACTGGCCGGTGGAGGTGAACAGCATCAAGAAGACGTAGCTCGGTCTGGTCATGCCGGCCAGGTCTTCCCTGAGATTGTTGCCGACCATGTAGGTCGTCACCAGTCCGACCATGGCGATCAGGGCGAACAGGATCACGAACCTCGACGAGGAGAAATGGTCGGCCAGCTCCTTTCTGAAGATGGTCAGCATGTCTCAGGCCTCCTGAAAGTAGCGCATGTAGATCTGCTCCAGGTTGGCCCCGCCGGTCTGGCCCGAAGCGGCGGCCAGCTCGTCCACCGAGCCGCAGGCGACCATCCGGCCGTCGATCATGATCCCGACCCGATCACAGATGCGCTGGACCTGGTCCAAGAGGTGCGAGGAGAGAAGCACCGTCATCGACTTCTCCGTGCTCAGCGACTTGATCAGATCGAGCATCCGGTTGATGCCGTCCGGGTCGAGGCCCAGGGTCGGCTCGTCCAAAAAGACGACCTGGGAGTCCTTGACCAGAAGCTCGGCGATCCCCAACCGCTGGCGCATGCCCCGGGAGTAGGCCCCCACCAGCTTGTCGCCCTCCTCGGCCAGACCGACGCGGCTCAAGGCCGACTCGATCCGCGCCTCGGCCGTAACCGGGTCGAGGCCGTTTAATTGGGCGATGTAGTCCAGGTTCTCCCGGGCGGTCAGGTCGTGATAAAAGCCGACATTCTCCGGCAAGTAGCCGACCCGGCGCTTGATCTGGAGCGGTTGGCGGACCGGGTCGAAGCCGACCACCGAGGCCGAGCCGGAGGTCGGTTCGGTCAGACCCAGGAGCATGAGCAGGGTGGTCGTCTTCCCGGCGCCGTTGGGGCCCAGAAAGCCGAACACCTCGCCCGCCTCCACGGTCAGGTTGAGGCGGTCCACGGCCGCCTTGCCGCCGTAGGCCTTGGTCAGGTCTTTGGTCTCGATGACCGGGGCCATCTTACCGCCTGCCAAGTCGCCTGAAGGTCAGAACCAAGCCGCCCATGACCAGGACGATGATGGCGATGCCGATCCAGCCCCAGGCGGCCGAGGCCTTGACCGTCACCCTGAACTCGACGTTGGACCGGGCCTTCTCGCCCTGGGCGATCAACCCGACCGAGTAGTCGCCGACCACCGCCTCGGCGGCGGGGGTGATGATCATCTCCACCTGCTTCAGCTCGCCGGGCGGCAGGTTGTCGATGGTCTTCGGCTTGAATTCGACCTTCCAGTTCTCGGGTTTGAACGACATGAACTCCACCTTGCGCTGCAGGGCCGAGCCGTCGTTCCTGACGTAGAACGAGACGTTGGCCGCCTTGCCGGCCTGGGTGGAGAGCGACAACAGACCCGACGCCGTGCCGGTCTTGATTTCGTAGGTACCGGTCAGGGCGACCTTGAGGTCGACCTCGGCCTTGGCGGTGTCGGTCTGGACCCGGACCTTGATCGGATACTCGCCCACCTCCGCCTTGTAGGGCGGGGTGACCTCGACCCCGACCGAGCGGGACTGGCCGGCCTTGATCTTGAGCGAGGAGATCTGCTTTTGCTCGTAGGCCGGCTTGAAGGAAATCTCCCACCCCTTGGGGCCGACGGCCGACAGGTTCATCAGCTTGTCCTCGTCGGCGTCGTTGTTGATATCCAATGAAAACTCGAACTTGGCGTCGGTCGGCCCCCGCAGGACCGGGTAGGAGGTGCTGAGCGTTATCTCCTTGTCGGCCTTCTTTTTGGCCTTGACGGTCACGGTCAGCCCGGTGGTCTGCTTGAGCGCTCCGTCGGCGGCCCTGGCCTTGACCACGAAGCGGTAGACACCGGCCTTGGGCGAACCCTCCTCGGGTTCGGCGGTGAAGGTCAGGCTCCGCTCGTCGTCCTCGGAAATAAAGATGCCGGTGATCTCGTTGCCGTAATTCTTGATCGCCGCCCGCCAGCCTTCGGGCTTCTCGGCCACCTCCAGGAGCATGGTTTCGTTGGACCGGCCGAAGTTCCGGACCTTGAGATCGACCCGAACCTTCTCGTCCGGCCCGATGACGATGCCGGGATAGAGCATGGCCACGGTGACGCCCCTGGCCGGCTTGTCCTTCTTCTCCGCCGCGGCGCTCGGACCAGCGACCAACATAACCGCCGCCAACATCAGGACCAGCGTAAAAGTAAGCCCACGTCTCATGCTCGCTCCTCCTTGAAAAGAGGCCTGTCTTCGATTGTCTAGAGGTATCGTCACATGCCCTAGTCATTCTCCGGGGCTTTGTCAAGGGGGCAAAAGTAAACAATCCGGCTCTTGACAGGAGACTCGGGTTGGGGCAAATTGGGGCCACAATTCGGCCAACCGTAAGTGGTTGCAAGCTATGCCCAGGTTCTTCAGGAGCCATCCCAGCTTGTGGGATGGCTCCTTTTCATTGGGCTCGATTTCGTCGCTACGGATCCTAGGGAGGAGAGATGGAGACCAAACTGGCAATTCTCATCGCTTACGCCATCGGGGTCGTCTTGATCGGCTGGCTGGCCAGAACCAAAACCGCCTTGGGCCCGGAGGGCTACTTTCTGGCCGGGCGGGGCCTGGCCCCGGTCATCTTCCTGGCCACCATGGCCGCGACCAATTTCTCGGCCTTCACCGTCTTCGGCGCTTCGGGCGCGGGCTACCGCGACGGCTACTCGTTCTATCCCATCGTCGGCTTCGGCACCGGATTCATGGCCCTGACCTTCTGGATTCTGGGCCGAAAGATCCACCGCTCCGGGCTGGCCAGCGGCGCTTTGACCCCGCCCGACCTGGTCAGGCGGACCTACCGTTCGACGGGGCTGTCGGCCCTATTCGCCGCGGTGATGGTCGTCTACACCCTGCCCTACATCGCCCTTCAGCCCATGGCCGCCGGCTACGCCTTGAAGGCCCTGTTGGGCTGGGATTACTTCACCGGGGCGGCGCTGGTGACCGCCCTGATCGTCGCCTACACCCTGCGCGGAGGGTTGAGGGCGGTGGCCTGGACGGACGCCTTCCAGGGCGCTTTGATGTTGGGGCTGCTGAGCCTGGCCCTGGTGCTGATCGCGGCCAGGGCCGGCGGGCTGAGCGAGGCCGGGGCCAAGGTGTTCCAGGCCCATCCCGAGCTCTTCTCCCGGCCGGGCGGACGCGGCTTCCACAGCCCGGCCATCTGGTTCTCCTTCATCTTCCTCTGGTTTTTCTGCGACCCGATGTTCCCCCAGCTCTTCCAGCGCTTCATGGCCGCCAAGAACGAGCGGGCGATCAAGGCGACCATGCTGGCCTACCCCTTGGTCTGCAGCCTGGTCTTCATTCTGCCGGTAACCATCGGCGTCCTGGGCCGCTTGAGCCATCCCGGACTCAAGGGCAAGGCGGCCGACCAGATTCTGCCGCTGTTGGCCGCCGACCTGCCCGGCGAGGTGTTGGGCAGCCTGGTCGTCGCCTGCGGCCTGGCCGCGCTGATGTCCACCCTGGACAGTCAGTTGCTCACCCTGTCCTCCATCTTCAGTCAGGACCTCTACCCTCTGGCCAAGGGAAAGAGGCCCCGCTCGGCCTGGCCGGGCCGAGTGTTCGTCATTCTCTTGGCCGCGGCCGGCCTGGGCCTGGCCTACGACCCGCCGGACACGATTCTCAACATCGCCCGCCAGACCTTCACCGGCCTGGCCGTCCTCTTCCCGAGCGTCTTCTTCGGCTTGTCGGAAAACTGGCGCTCGACCAAGGGCGCCTGGGCGTCGATCCTTTTCGGCCAGGCGATGGTGATTCTCTACTTCTTCAAGCTGTTGCCCACCTTCGGTTTCTTGCCGGTGGTGCCGGTGATGATCGTCACCATCGCCGCCTACCTGATCCCGGCCCTGATCGAGCGGCGGGATTTCTCCGGCCTCGCCGCCGCGACGCGCTCGCCGTACCTGTGGGCCTTTCTCGGCCTGTTCGTCGCGGCCATGGATTTCTGGCGCTGGAATGCGACGCCCGGCCTGATCTTCGGCTGGCCCTCCTGGCTCTACTACTTTCTCGCCCTCTCCGCCGTCCAGATGGTCTTGATGTGGCGGTGGGTCGAAAAGAGCTAGTCCGGCCGCGACCGCGGCCCAGGGCGTGACCCGGACCGCCCGGCGTCGGGCGGTCCGGGCTCCTGTTTTGGAAACCACCGGCCGGCCTCGGCGCGGCCCTTTTCGGGAAAGGGCTTCCCCCGGCCTCGATTCTTGCCTTATCATGAGGCCATGGATCGGCTGATCGCCCACCTGGACATGGACGCCTTTTACGCCGCGGTGGAGGCGTTGGACAATCCGGAGCTCAAGGGCAAGCCGGTCATCGTCGGCGGGACCTCCAACCGGGGCGTGGTTTCCTCGGCCAGCTACGAGGCCCGCCGGCTCGGCGTCCGCTCGGCCATGCCCATCGTCGAGGCCCGGCGCAAGTGTCCCGACGGCGTCTTCCTCCCCGGCCGGATGAAACGCTACCAGGAGGTCTCGCGAAAGATCATGACCGCCCTGAGGGATTTCGCGCCGGTGGTCGAGCCGGTGTCGATCGACGAGGCCTTCCTGGATCTTACCGGCACGACCAAGCTCTACGGCCCGCCCGAGGCGATCGGCCGAAGGCTCAAGGCTCTCATCCGCGAGACGACGGGGCTCACCTGCTCGGTCGGCCTGGCCCCCAACAAGCTGGTGGCCAAGATCGCCTCGGATCACGACAAGCCCGACGGCCTGACCGTGGTTTCGCCCGAGGCGGTCGAGGATTTCCTGGGCCGGCTCGAGGTCGGCCGGCTGCCGGGCGTGGGACCCAGGCTCAAAGCCAAACTGGAGCTGCTCTCGGTGGCCACCGTGGCCGACCTGCGCCGGCTCAGCCTGGAGGACTTAAATCGCCTCTTCGGCGTCCACGGGGCCCGTCTCCACGACATGGCCCGGGGGATCGACGCCGCCCCGGTCACGGCCGGGCGGGAGCGGCCCAAGTCGATCTCGGCCGAGCAGACCCTGGAGGCGGACGCCTACACCTCCGACGAGTTGATCCCCCTCCTGGCCGCCCAGGCGCTCCGGGTCGGCCGCCGATTGAGGGCCCACGGCCTTTACGCCCGGACCGTGGTGCTCAAGATCAAGCACGCCGACTTCAAACTCGTCACCCGCTCCCAGACCCTGGCCGCGGCCACGGCCTCGACCAAGGTCATCCTGGCCACGGCCACCGAGCTGCTCAAGGCCTACGGGTCGAGGGGCCCGATCCGGCTGGTCGGGCTGGGGGTGACCAATCTGGAGTCGCCGACCGAGAGCCAGGCCGATCTTTTCGGCCCCGATGACGATGAGTTACGCAGTGCGCGGGTCGATCGGGCCGTGGACAGGATCTTGAGCCGGTTCGGCTCCAAGTCGATCAAGATCGGCGTCTCCCTAAAAAAAGATTGACCCCCCAAATTTGGCCTTGACAGAAGGGCCGCCCCGACATAATAGAAGCCAACCGATGGGGGGCTGCCCCCAGGAAAGTCTGTCGTGTTTTGGAGGAACAACCCCATGATTCAGCCCGAAGCGACTCACCCCGCGCCCAACCCGGCGACCGATATAGATCTCTGGCTCAAAACCCACGCCGCCTCGATGCACACCTGCTCGCGCCTGCCCGGCCGGCCCAAAGTCACCCGCGAAACCTGTCTCAGGCGGCAGAGTCTGGCCCGGGAGATCCACAACCGCAACGGCAACGAATCGCTCTTCGACGGCGGCGGTCCGGTCGGCCTGGACACCTGCCTGGACTGCCCCGACGGCGCCAAGGACTGATCGTCCAGGCCCGTTCAAGGAAGTGACGCCTACCCCGCGGTGAGGCCGGGGCCGAGTAAAGCGCGGCTCCGCCTCGCCAGAGGGTGGGGTTTACCCTTCGCCCTGGCCCGATCTGGAATCGGCGACGAAAGACGCCCCGCCCGGCCCGACCGCTTTTCCGATCCCCGGCACGCTCCGGGACGTTTTCCTCAAGTCGAAAAACAACCTGGCGGGCCCTGGCCGAGTTCAGGGAGATGCAGGTGGGAGTGAGCGCCGGCGACAGCCAGGCGCCGGAGATATGACGCGGCCAGCGACCAGAAATAAGCGACGGGCGCTGCAACCGGCCGCCGGCTAGTCGTCCCTTTCGGCGAAGTTCTTGAAGGCGTTGAGGTTGCGCTTGACCATGTTGGCCAGGGCCTCGACCTGACCCGCCAGCCTGAAGAAAATCAGCCCCGGCCCGGAAAGGGTCAGGATCTCATTGACCACCGATCCTTCTTCGATTGGCTCGATCCGCCACTCCAGGGAGGCGGCGACGCCTTTTTTGCGAACGCTGAAGGTGATCGACCTTCCCGGCCGCACCTCGTCCACGACGGCCAGAAGGGTATAGGTCATCTTGTGCGGGGTCAGCCGGGCCTCGACGGCGTCGCCGGCCGACAGGCCTTCCCCCGCCGCTTCGGCCGACTGGCAGGCCGACCACCACCGCGGCCAATCCCCAACCCGGTTCAGCAAATCAAAGACCGCCTCGGGCGGCCGGGCGACCTCGACTCTGCCGTGCAATCTAACCATGGTCCGACCATTGTACCGAAAATCGGCCTCAGGAGTTCGATATCATTCTATCCATCCATAAAACCGAGAAAATAATTTTGATTATTTTTTGTACCAAAAAGGCTTGACAAGGGACTGATCCTGTCTTACTTAAAGGGTCCCCAAGGCGTTCTTTCCCCAAATGAGAGCGCCTTTCCCCCAACCCCAACCGCTCCCCATTAAGGGGTCTGACCCGCCCCGGGGAGCGGTTCTCCTCTTTCTGGACCCGGCGATTTCGTGAGATTGGACTCATCGGACCGCCCGGCAAAACGATTCAGCCCAGGGCCTGGGCGATGATTTCCCTGAACCGGTCGATGGTCGCCCGGTAATCGTCGGTACCGTAGATGGCCGAACCGGCCACCAGGTACTCGGCTCCGGCCCGAACCACCTCGGCCAAGGTCTCGGGGCCGACGCCGCCGTCGATGGCCAGCTCGATCTCCCGGCCAGAGGCGGCGACCATCTCCTTGAGGGTCCGGAGCTTGTTCAGCGCCTCGGGGATGAACTTCTGGCCGCCGAAACCGGGGTTGACCGACATTATCAGCACCCGATCGAGCTTGTCCATGACGTGGCTGATCGTCGTCAGCGGCGTGGCCGGATTGAGCGCCACCCCGGCCTTGGCTCCCAGCTCGCGGATGGCGGCCAAGGTCCGATCCAGGTGGATACAGGCTTCCTGGTGGACGACGAGGACGTCCGCCCCCGCCGACACGAAGTCCGCCAGGTAGCGCTCCGGCTCGACGATCATCAGGTGAACGTCCAGCGGCAGGTCGCTGGCCCGTCTGGCCGCCTCGACGACGAACGGGCCGATGGTGATGTTGGGTACGAAACGGCCGTCCATGACGTCGACGTGTATCTCGTCCGCCCCGGCTTCGACCACGGCCTTGATCTCCTCGCCGAGACGGGTGAAATCGGCCGACAGAATGGACGGCATGATCTTGACCGGCATCCTCCCTCCAGCGGGCGGGTCTCGCCCCTCGAAAACTTACCCCATCGGCTCGGCCGCGGTCGGGACGGCGGCGGGCCGCTGGCCCCGAATCCGGCCGGCGATGGAAAGACACGCCACTATCCGCCGCGCCGAATCAGCCGGGCGATGAAAAAGCCATCCAGATGGTGGCGATGGGGCCAGGTTACGACAAAACCGTCCTCCCCGGCAAGCCCCTGAGCCGGCGGCGGCAAAACGGCCTTGAGGTCGGCCGGCTCGAACTCCGGCCGGGCGGCCAAAAAGGAGGCCGCGACGCGCGTCGTCTCCTCGGCCGTCATCGTGCACACGGCGTAGACCAGAACCCCGCCCGGTTTGACCCGCCCGGCGGCCGCCTCCAGAAGACGGAGTTGGAGTCCGGCCAGGCGGGCCGGATCGCCCGGCTCGACCCGCCAGCGTCGATCCGGCCGGGAACGAAGCGTGCCCAGCCCGGTACACGGCGCATCGACCAGCACGGCGTCGTACTCGCCCTCCAACTCCCCGGGCAGGCGCTCCAGGGCGTCGGCCCGACAATAGCGAAGCGAGGTGTAGCCCAGCCGCCGAACCGCTTGTCGGCCGGCCTCGACCCGCCCTTCGTCCCGGTCCAGAGCCACGACTTCGCCCTCGTCGCCCATCAGCTCGGCCAGGTGGCCGCTCTTGCCGCCCGCTCCGGCGCATATGTCCAAGACCCGCCAGCCGGGTCGCGGGGCCAGGGCCAGGGAAACGAGCTGGGAGGCCTCCGACTGCGGCGTGAACCGGCCGGGAGCCAGGGTCTCGATCTCGGCCGCGACGCCGCCGGGGGCGACGACCGCCTGGGGCGAGTAGCGGCCGGCTCGGGCCTCAAGACCGGCCCGCCTCAGCCGGTCGATCAGCCCGTCGCGATCCCCGGCCAGGAGGTTGGCTCTCAAGGTCAACTCGGGCCGGGCGTTGTCGGCCCTGGCAAGCGCTTCCGTCGCCTCCGGCCCCAACTCGGCCAGCCAGCGCTCAACGAGCCAACGGGGGTGAGAATGGGCCACGGCCAGGTGGGCGGCCAGGTCCTCATCCCTCTCGGGCGGCTCGACCGTCCGACCCCGTTCGGCCACGGCGCGCAACACGCCGTTGACGAAGCCGGCCGTCCACTTGTTGAGCCGCGCCTTGGCCAGTTCGACAGTGGCGTGGACCGCGGCTCGGTCGGGGATTCTGTCCAGCTTGAGGAGCTGATAGGCGCCCAGCCTCAAAAGGGCCAGGACCTCGGGCGAGATTCGATCGAGCCGCCGTTTGGAGAAGCGGGCGATGACGTAGTCCAGGTAACCTTGCCAGCGACTCACGCCGTAGGCCAGCTCTGCGGCCAGGGCCCGGTCCCGGCGGTCCATCTCCACCCCTTCCAGGCGGCGGGCCAGGGCCTCCTCCAGCCGGGTCCCCTTTTCGGCCGCGGCCAGGAGCACCGACCAGGCCGCCCGCCGGGCCGGGGAGACGGCTGGTCCCTTCCGGCTCACGTCAGCACGTCGCCCGGTCTGGGCCCGCCGCCCATGGCGGCGGCCTTGGCCTCGATGATCTTCTTTCCGGGGTGCTGAACCCTGGCCACGAAGAGGTGACCCCGGCCGCAGGCGATCTTGAAGCCCTGGGGGCCGACGTCGATCACCCGGCCGGGCTCGCCCTTGGGCGGCGAATCGTTATGGGCAAAGCCGAACAGCTTGAGGCGCTTGTCACGGTAATGGACGAACGGCCCCGGCCAGGGCGTCATCCCTCGGGCCCAGGCCGAGACCCTCTCGGCCGGTCTGGTCAGGTCCAGTTTGCCGTCCTCGGGCTTGAGCTGGCGGGCGTAGCTGGCCCGGGAGTGATCCTGGGGCGTGGGCGTGATCTCGCCTTTCGCGAGTCGATCAAGGGTCTCGACCAGCAGCTCGCCCCCCATGAGAGACAGCCTGGCGGCCAGCTCGCCGGCCGTCTCGGTCGGCTCGATGGCCGTCTTTCTCTGGAGCAGGATCGGGCCGGTGTCCAGACCCTCGTCCATGAACATCGTCGTCACCCCTGTCTCGGCGTCGCCGTTGGCCACGGCCCAGTTGACCGGGGCCGCGCCCCGCCAGGCCGGCAGGAGGGAGAAGTGGAGGTTGACGGCCTTTTCCCGGCAGGCGTTCAAGACTCCCGGCGGCAGGATCTGGCCATAGGCGATGACCACCAGCCAGTCGGCGTCGAGATCCTTCAGCCACTCCCGGCAGGTCTCGGCCTTGATCGATGGGGGCTGATAGACCGGTATGCCCCGGGCCTCGGCTTCGAGTTTGACCGGCGGCGGGGTCAGCTTCCGGCCCCGGCCGACCGGTCTGTCCGGCTGGGTGACCGCGGCGACCACCTCCACCCCGGCTTCGACAAGGGCGATGAGACTGGTCCGGGCCATCTCGGGCGTACCGAAGAAGACGATCCGCTGGCTCACGACGCCTCTTCCTGGATTTTCTTGAGCTTACGCCGATAGAGTTTGCGCTTGAGGCTGGAGAGGTTGTTGACGATCAGCCGGCCGTCCAGGTGGTCGGTCTCGTGCTGGATGACCACCGCCAGGAAGTCGTCCGTCTCGATGGTCACCGGCCGGCCTTCGGCGTCGAGCGCCTCGACCTTGATGTACTCGGCCCGGGGCACCTCGACGACCATCTCCGGACAACTAAGGCACCCCTCCTCGCTCAACAACTCGCCGTCGGCCTCGACGATCTCGGGGTTGATGAGGGCGAGCAGGGCTCGCTCGCCGGTGACGCGGTGGTTGACGTCGCAGATGATGACCCGCTTGTTCACCCCGACCTGGGGTGCGGCCAGGCCGACGCCGCTGGGCGAGTCGTACATGGTCTCGGCCATGTCCTCGATGAGCCGCTTTATCTCTCCATCCACCTCCGCCACCGGCTCCGAGATCATGTTCAGCCGGGGGTCGGGGTAGGTCAAAATCTTGAGACGAGCCATCTCTTCCTCCGGATCGGCTGCTAACAGGAATATAGGACAGGGCTGAAGAAGTGTCAAAATGGAAGGCGGTTAGCCCGGTGCTCGGCCCAACTCCGTTCCAGAAAGGCCAGGATTTCGGCCTTGAACACCGACCGGTCGAACCCCGTCGCCCTGGCCCTGAGCTCCTTCGGGTCGAAGGCGGCCCGCTCGGTCTCGAAGCGATCCAGGGCTTTAATCAGCGCCTCGGGCGTGGAGCGGTAGAAGAAGACGCCGGTCGGCGGCTGGTCCGGATCGGGGAGGCGGCCGGCCGGCCGGCACTCGGGAGGGGCCTCCTCGGCGTTGATCGGGATCACCGAGTCCCAGACGCCGCCCCGGCCCAGGGCGATGACCGGTTTGCCCGAGGCCATCGCCTCCAGGGGCGTGATGCCGAAGTCCTCCTCGCCGGGGAAGAGCAGCGCCCGGCAGCCGGCGTAAAGCTCGACCAGCTCGTCGTCCTCGACCCAGCCGACCATGTCCACCGTCGGCCCGGCCAGGGCCCTGAGACGCTCCCAGTCCTGGCCGTGGCCGGCGACGATCAACTTGAAGCGGCGCTCGTTGGCCGCCTTGATCGCCAGGTCGATGCCCTTGTAAGGGGCCAGGGCGGAGACGACGAGGTAGTAGTCGCCGCTCGGACCGATCCTGAAGCGGCCGGCGTCCACCGGCGGGTGGATGACCTCGGCCGAGCGGCTCCAATGGCGCTGTATCCGCTCGGCCACGTGACGGGAGATGCAGGCCAGTTTATCCACCCGATCGCAGCTCCGCCTGTCCCAGCTTCTGAGCCAGGCGGCGATGGGGCGCATGGCCGCCCGGACAAAGAGGCTTCGCTCCGGGCCGAAGTAGGCCGGGTACATGTCCCAGATGTAGCGCATCGGGGTGAAGACGTAGCCGACGTGGAGCGCACCGGGCGGGGCCTTGGCCCCTTTGGCCACGCAGTGGGAGGTGGAGACGATCAGGTCGTAACCGCTCAAATCGAGCCGTTCCACGGCGAAGGGATAGAGCGGCAGGTAGTGGCGATACATCCTGCCGAGCCAGGGCAACCGCTGGGCCGGCGAAAGGGTGCAGCTCAGCGAGTCGATGGCGGGGCTGAGCTCGCGGGTTCTGAAAAGCGAGAACAGGCGGGCCTGGGGAAAGAGCTCGGCCAGGCACTCCAGAACCTTCTCGCCGCCGCGCATGCCGGTCAGCCAGTCGTGGACCAGGGCGATTCTGACGCCGTCAAGGCTCACGACGCCCCCCCAGTTCGACCTCGAGTTCGTCGAAGACCCGGCGCAGGTTGTCTCCCGCCCAGCGCCAAGTGTACTCGGCGGCCCGCTTCAAGCCGGCCTCGGCTCTGGCTCCGGCCGCTTCCGGCTCGCCGATCAGACGCTCCATGGCCTCGGCCAAGGCGACCACGTCCCCGGCCGGAGCGTAGTCGGCCGCCCGACCCAAGATTTCCCGAAGGACCGGGATGTCCGAGGCGAGAACCGGACAGCCGCAGGCCATCGCCTCCAAGGGCGGCAGGCCGAAGCCTTCGGCCAGGGAGGGGAAGACCATTCCGGCCGCGCCGGTATAGAGCGCGGCCATCTCGTCGTCGGAAAGCCCCTGAGCTCTGATAAGCCGGCCCCGGCCCCGGGGCAGGTTCAGCCCCTCGGCCCCGATCAAAACCAGCGATCCGTCGAAGCCCAGGCCGACCAGCCGATGAAAGGCCCTCACGGCGGTGAGCAGGTTCTTGTGGGGCCGGGGGTTGCCGCAGGCAACCAGGTAGGGTCCGGTCAGGTCGAGGCGGCGGCGGACGGCGGCGACCTCGGAGTCGGGCCGGGGGCGAAAGACCCCATCGACCCCGTTGCCGACGACGGCCAGCCGCTCGGGTTCGACGCCCAGTTCGCCGATGAGCCGCTCGGCCGTCGTCCGGGAGCAGGTCAGCACCCGCCGGGCCCGCTTGAGCCCCGGAGCGATGATCAACCGCCAGGCCAGCCAACGGCTCAAGGGGTAGTCCTTGGCGTAGTCGAGGTGGATCAGGTCGTGGATGGTGACTGCGACGGGCGTCGCGCCCCAGACCGGCGGTATGAAGGTCGGCGAATAGTAGAGATCGACCCGTTCCTTGGCGATCAGGCCGGGCAAGCGAAGTACTTCGGCCGGAGTGTAGGGGATAAGGGCGCACTCCCGAATCTCGAAGGCGGGGTGTTCGGCGGCCGAGCCGGCCCACTCCCGCCGGCCGATGAGCAACAGGTAGTCGTGGCCGCCGGGCTCTTCGACCAGTTCGGCAAGGAGTCCGGAAGCGTGGCGGGCGATGCCGTGATGGGCGTCGGGATTGATGACCCGGGCGTCTATGAGTACACGCATTCTACCGCCCGCCGGTCGGCTTGAGCTAAACCACCTCCACCGTGGGCGACACCTCCACCTCACAGGTCATGGAGTTGGTCACCAGGCAGTATTTCTTGGCCAGCTCCAAGGCGTTGGTCACCGGCCGTTCCTCGCCGACGTCGGCGATGCCGACCTTGGGCTTCAAGACGATGGAGGTAAAGAGTAGACCTCGGCCCTCGACTTGCTCCAGGGTGGCTTCGGCCGAGCAGGAAAAGTTGACGAAGGAGGCCCTGACCTTATCCGCCATGGCCAAAAAGGTGGACAGGTAGCAGGACACGGCAGAGGCGACAAAAAGGTCTTCCGGGCTGATGAAGCCTGGAGGACCGCCGAACTCCGGTGGACTGGAGACTTCGATGCCGGGCTTGCCCTCCCAGCTCAACCGTCCCTTCCGCTCGCCCGTCCAGCGCACCTCCGCTTCAAAGGTATAGGAAGCCTCCATGCTCGTCTCCTCCAAGGCATTTTTGCGGGCCGACTTTTTGCGTCGGCCCGTCTCTCACCAAAGTATTGTAGTCGGTTGCTCAAAAAAGGTAAAGGTTGGCGACGAAATCACTGCTTCCAATGTTGAAATGAAACGATACCAAGGCCATTTCCCCCGACCTCCGGCGGCGGCGGCGAAGTTCGAGGCGGCTCGTCCATCCGCCCGCCCGGCCCGGAGTTTCTTGACTCCGCCCCCAAGCTGTCATAGGCTGGCAATAGACTTTTTGCCGGCCGTTTCGAGAGAGGACGCCATGGCCCGAGTCGGGCGGATCGAAAGAAAAACCAAAGAAACTGAGATTCGAGTCGAGCTGGATTTGGACGGTCGGGGCCAGGTCGAGGCGGTCACCGGCGTGCCGTTCCTGGATCATATGCTGACCCTCTTCGGCGCCCACGGCCTCTTCGATCTGACTCTTGCGGCCCAGGGCGACCTGGACGTCGATGGCCACCACACCGTGGAGGACATCGGCCTGGCCCTGGGAATGGCCCTGGCCGAAGCCGTCGGCGACAAGGCCGGGATCACCCGCTACGGCTTCAGTCTGGTGCCCATGGACGAGGCCCTGGCCCGGGCGGTGATCGATCTGTCCGGCCGGCCCTACTTCGCCTTCCGGGTCGAACTGACCCAGGACCGTGTCGGCCGGTTCGAGACCGGCCTGGTTTACGACTTCTTCCAGGCGCTGGCGGCCGAGGCCAAGATGACTCTCCACCTGGACGCCTGGCATGGACGCAGCGACCACCACGTCATCGAGGCTCTGTTCAAAGCCTTCGGCCGGGCCTTGGGTCAGGCCGTGGCCCTGGACCCGAGACGGACGGGCGTGCCGTCCACCAAGGGGGTGTTATGATCGGCTTCGTCAGGCGAATGGCGGCGCTGGCGCTCGCCGCCGCGCTCTTGTTCGCGGCGGGCTGCGCCACCGCGCCGGAGCACGCCCCTCGAGTCAAGCGCCCCTGCCCGGTCGAGGTGCTGGCCCTGGCCCCCTTCCAGGCCGCCGAGCCGGTCGAGGAAGGCCGGGGGGTGATCTGCCCCATCACCGCCGAAATTCACGCCGGGCTCAAGGTTCCATCCCAGGCGGTGAGGATGATGACCGCCTCCCTGCCGGCTCAGGTCGAGGCCTACTTCGGATGCAAGGTGATCACGCCCTCCCAACTGGCGGCCAAGCTGCCCCCCCGACCGACCAAGCCGGGCCGGCCGGTCCGCCAGGCCATCGCCCGGGCGGCCAGGGAAGCGGGCGCCCAGGCGGTCTTGGCCGGGACCCTGTTCCGCTTCCGGGAACGCCAAGGCTCCGAACTCGGCGTATCCAAGCCGGCCTCGATCTACTTCGGACTGTATCTCCTGGACGCCCAGACGGGCCGGGTGGTCTGGCAGGGTTTCTTCGACGAGACCCAAACCTCGCTCTCGGAGAACTTGCTTCGCTTCAGCACCTTCTTCTCCAGGGGCGCCAAGTGGCTCACCGCCGAGCAGTTGGGTCAGTCGGGGCTGAGGGAGGTCCTGTCCCGGATGCCCGGCCGGATGCCCCAGTAGAGCCGACCCATGGAAGTCATCCCCGCGGTCGATATCCGGGGCGGGCGGTGCGTCCGCCTGTTCAAGGGCGATTTCGATAGAGAGACGGTCTACGGCCGCGACCCGGCGGCCATGGCCGCCAAATGGCAGGAGCTGGGAGCCAGGCTGATCCACGTGGTCGATCTGGACGGGGCCAAGGCGGGCCGGCCGGTCAACAAAGAGGCCATCCGAGCCATCGCCGAACGATTGACCATCCCCTTCGAGATCGGCGGCGGCATCCGCGACGCGGCTGCGGCCGAGGAGTATCTGGCCCTGGGCGCGGCGAGGGTCATTCTGGGCACGGCCGCCGTGGAAAAACCGGGCCTGCTCGAAGAGTTGTGCCGCCTCTTCCCCGGCCAGGTGGTCCTCGGCCTGGACGCCCGCGACGGCAAGGCGGCCACCGCCGGCTGGCTTCAGACCAGCGACCTTTCCGCCGTCGAGCTGGCCCGGGAACTGTCCTGCGAGGGGCTGGCGGCCATCGTCTACACCGACATCGACCGTGACGGCACCCACGCCGGAGTGAACGTGGCCGCCACCCGAAGAATGTGCCGGGCGGTCGAGGCACCGGTCATCGCCGCCGGCGGTGTGTCCACCCTTAAGCACATCGAGGAGCTTCTGCCCCTGGCCGAAGACGGTCTGTGGGGCGTAATCACCGGCAAGGCCCTCTACGACAAGACCATGGATCTCAAGGAAGCCTTGGCCCTGGCCAGGGGAAAGGACTGAACCGGGTCGGCCCGTTTGGGGCCGAGGAGAGAGTCATGCCCCACCCCATCGTCTGCTTCATCGACGACTCCCCCTTCGAGCGCCGACTCTTCGAACGCTTCTTCCCGCCGGCGGCGCCCAACTGGCGGTTCGTCATCGCCGACGGCTTCGAGGCGGCCAAGCGGGAGATCGGTGAGAAGACCTGCCTGCTGTTCCTGCTGGACCTCTACGGCCAGGATCCGGAAAACCCCATCGAACCGACGATCCTCATGCCGGGCGAGATAAAGCCGCCGGCAAGACCGTTCAAGGACGTCTGGGAGGGGCTGGACGAACTGGGCGAGGCGATCAAGGTCAACGAGTATCTGAAGCGACTCCACACCTACACCGGCCATTGGGGCCGGGCCTTCATCAAGGCCGCCGAAAAGGCCGGCCAGAGCCGGGCCTACGGGCTTTACAACCTGGCCCGGGTGATTGAGGAGTTCCCCTGGGCCGCGGCGGTGGCCTACTCGCGCAAGGCCGGCTCGGCCGATCTGGTCGCCTTCATGGCCGCCGGCGGCGACGGGGCGCTCATGAAACCCCAGGGCGAGGACGACCGGGCCATCGCCCAGGCGACCGAAACCCAGGCTCCCGAGATCATCGCCTACCTGGGCGAGCTGGTGGCGGCCCGCTCGGCCGACGTTCTCCTGCGCTTGTCGCTGGGCCTGAAGGCCGGCCAAGCCCTTTTCCTGCAGGACCTGGCCCGGGCGATTCTGTTCGGCTCCGACCCGCCGGACGGGTGGCCCGGCCCGGAAGGTCGGGTGTCGAGATACGTCGAGGCGGTGATCGCCTGGCTGGCCGGCGGGACCCAGTCTCTTTTGCGGAGCATGAGAAGCGGAGGCGGGTGAACCGCGCCAGCCCCTCGACCCCGCCCCAAGGGCGCAACGGGTTATGCTCTCTCCAGCCTAGTCACGCGATCCAGCTTCCGGCGGCAGTTGATGATGAAGCCGGTGTGGCCGGAGATGTGAAGCTCGGGCCGGACCGAAAGCCCCATGACCCGCCAGGGCCTCAAGATGGCCTCCATGGTCTGGTACTGGGCGAAACAGCCGGCCTCGTTCAGGGCCTCGGTGAGATTCATCACCTGGGGCACGGTGGGCACGAAAAAGGTGGCCGTACCGGCTGGCTTGAGGGCGGCGGCCACCGCCGGGACGACCTCCCAGGGGGTGGGCATATCGACCACCGCCGCATCGACGTCGGTCTCATCCAGACCCGTCTCGGCCGGGTTGGCGACCTTGATCTCCCACCAGGGCGCATCTCCCAGGTAGCGGCGAACGTTATTGGCCGTCCGTTCGGCGAAGTCGGGCCGGATTTCGTAGGAGGTCACCCGGCCGCTCCGGCCCACCGCCCGGACCAGGGACATGGTCATCGCCCCGTGGCCGACGCCGATCTCGACGACCCGGCCGCCCGGCCGGACGTCGGCCCAAAACAGGATCAGGGCCAGGTCCTTGGGGTAGATGATCTGGGCCTGGCGGGGCATGTTCATGATCCGCTGGGCCAGCGTGGGCTTGAGCAGCAGGTAGGACTCGCCCAGGGGGGTGACGATCGACGAGCCGACTTCGAGCCCGATGAGACGCTCGGGATCGATCTCCTCGCCCTTGAGCTTGATCGTGTTGCCGGGAACGAGCCGCCGGAGCCACTCCTTCTCCCGGCGCTGGGCCCGGCCGACGAAGACGACGAAGTCGCCGGTCTCAAAGACCTCGGCCGCCGTCCCGCCGTCTTGATCGGTTTTCAGTTCGTCTTTCAGTTCGTCGGACACGACCCCTGATTAACCGCTGGCCGCCGACAAGTCAACGCTTTTCAGGCCAGGCTTTACTAAGATCGACGGAGTGGTCTATAATTTGTGGCGATTACCGACAGCGAGGCTCAAGGGCGTGCTTGAGATACCCAACAAAAGGTACTTCAAGATCGGCGAGGTCAGCAAGCTGACCGGCGTCGAGCCCCACACCATCCGCTACTGGGAGACCGAGTTCCCCCAGCTCAAGCCGGTTCGGGCCGGTTCTCGCCAGCGCCTCTACCGCCGCCAGGACGTGGATCTGTTGATGAGAATCCGCCAGTTGCTGCACCAGGAGAAGTACACCATCGCCGGCGCTCAGAAGAAACTCAGCCAGGAGAAGGAGGTCCCGCCGCCGGCCGCCGGGGACGACCACCCCAGCCTGTTCCCGGACCTGAAGGCCGGCCCGTCTGAAGCCGAACGGCGGATGCTCATCGCCGTCAGGGACGAGTTGAAGGACATCCTGAAGTTGCTGTCGTAAGATCGCCCCCTCGGCCGAAGGAAAGACGCCGACAGGCGGACCTCGCCGCCGGGAGGGGACGCTTTTGAGCCGTTTGGACGCATCAGCCGTGACCGAGATCAACCGCCGCTACCCCGACGCCCCCCTCATCGGCGTGGCCGGAGTGGTGTTCAAGAACGACGAGGTGCTGCTCATCCGCCGCGGCCGGCCGCCGGCCCTGGGCAGGTGGTCCATTCCCGGCGGTTTGGTCGAGGTCGGCGAGAATCTCACCCAGGCTCTGGTCAGGGAACTCGAGGAGGAGACCAGGGTCAGGGTCCAGGTGGCCGGGCTCATCGAGGTGGTCGAGCGCATCGACCGGGACCAGGCCGGACGGGCCAGATACCATTACGTCATCCTCGACTACCTGTGCTTTTGGCGATCCGGCCAGCCCTCGCCAGCCTCGGACGCCGAGCGGGCCGAGTGGTTCGCTCCCCCGGCGCTCGACCGGCTGGGCCTCGATTCGACGACCCAACGAGTGATAGAAAAGGCCAGGCGGATGGCCGGCGGGCGGTGACAACCGCGCTTCGGCCGCCTGGCCGTCAAAGCGGATTCTGTCGCTGGCGGCGATTCGGAAACGCCCAGACCGCCTCGAACGCCGCGCCCGTCTCCTGATCCAAGCGGTCAGGGCGGTTTGGGCGTCTCAAGGCAGGAAAACCCTTCACCGCCCCCTGACGAGACCGAACGCTGCTCTCCGGCCCGGCTTCAGCCCTCAGACGTAGCGGTCCAGCTCCGGCTCGTCACTCCCGGATTGATCCGGCCGCCGCTCCTCGAAGGGAGGCTTGAGGCCCTGACGCTGATTGTTGTCCGCGTCGGCCTTGCGCTCCACCTTGGGCTCGCGCCGGGGCGGCTTTCTCTTGACCAGACGCTCCAGCGAAGTTATGGCGACTTGATCGACCAGCATCGTTCCTGTCCTCTACTCTTCTTATCGGCAAGCAAGTTTCATTCCTTTAATCGCCATCGTAGGGGATCAATTTGACGACCCCGGCTTCTTGTGGTAGTTGGCCCATCATTGAATGAAGAAAAATCTCCATTTGCCCAGACTTGACAATATTCTTCGGTCAAGTTACGATATCTTGGGTTTTTATCCCCCTAGGCCAAAATAAGGCGGGCCGCGGGAGAGCGAGGGCAAGGTCAAGTTGGGCTTTGCATCCCTTTTGGTGAACCGGGTTGGGCCGTCACCCGTTTCGGGGGTAAGCATGTCTAAGCGGGAAAAAAACAAAGCCGAAAACCGGCTGCGGCTCATCGGGTCCGCCGCCAAGGCTTTCGCGGCCTACGGGGTCAAGGGGGCCAATATCAACCTGATCAGTCTGGACGCCGGACTGGGCAAGGGCACCGTCTACAACTACTTCCCGTCCAAGGACGAGCTCTACCTGGCCGTATTGGCCCGGGCCGGCCAGGAGTTGGCCCCTCGCGTCGAGGAGGCCGCCGTGGCCGCCGGCTCGACTCCGGACCGGTTGAGGCCGTTGATAACGGCGCTGTTCGCCTACTACCGAGACGATCCCGACCGGGCCAAGCTGCTTTTGAGGGCCGTGGCCGACCACAGGGTCGAGAACCAGCGGGCCATCGCCGCCGCCTTCCAACCGCTGCTGGACAGATTCCAGGCGGCGCTGGAATACGGCCGTGACAGCGGCGAGCTGCGCGACGAGTTGGACCCGTTCATCTCGGCCGTCACCCTGTGGGGCATGATCAACCACCAGGCCGCCTTCCACTGGCTGGTCTCCACCCGTCCCTTGGACCCCGAGGCGTTGGCCGATCTGGTGATGACCTACTTCATGAACGGAATCACCCGCCGCTAGGGACGTCGATCCATGGATCTGGGCACCATATTCGGCATCATCGCCGGGTTGTCGTTGATCACCGGGGCCATGTTCATCGGCGGCGAGTTGAGCCTTTTCATCAACTATCCGGGGATGATGATCGTCTTCGGCGGCACCTTGGCCTCGACCCTGATCACCTTCCCCGTCTCCCAGGTGGCCGCCTCCTTCAAATCGGCCTGGTCCGTCTTCAAGTACCCGACCCAGGACCCCAACACCATCGTCCGACTGATGATCCGCCTGACCAACCTCAGCCGCCAGCAGGGCCTTCTGGCCCTGTCCAACATCAAGACCCCCAACAAGTTTCTGTTCAAGGCGGCCCAACTCATCGCCGACGGCGCCGACGAGGACATCATCCGCAACACGCTTCGCATCGAGATCGAGTCGCTGAAGATGCGGCACGCCGTCGGCCACGACGTCTTCCGCAAGATGGGCGCCTTCGCCCCGGCCTTCGGCATGCTCGGCACCTTGATCGGCCTGGTCCAGATGCTCCAGAACTTGAGCGACCCCTCGGCCCTCGGCCCGCCCATGGCGGTGGCGCTGCTGACGACCTTCTACGGTTCGCTGCTCTCGTCGCTGTTCTTTCTGCCCATAGCCGGTAAACTTAAAGCCAGAACCGATGCCGAGGTCCTGTCGCTGGAAATCATCTTCGAGGGGGCGATCTGTATTCTGGAGAACAACAACCCGATGATGGTCTATGAACGGCTGTCGTCTTACATTGCACCGTCCAAGAGGGTGCCGATGAGCCTGTCGGCGCTAAGGAAGGTCTAGCCGTGTCGGTCAGACTCCAGGCCGAGGCCGGGGGCCAGGACGAACGGCGCGAGTGGTTGACCACTTACGCCGACATGATCACCCTGCTGTTGACCTTCTTCGTGATGATGTTCGGCATGTCCAATGTGGACCGCTCCCGCTTCGAAAAGGCGGCCAGCTCGATCAGGGCCACCCTGGGCCAATCGAGCCGGCCGGTCCAGATGCGCACCGGAGGTGCGGGCCCCACGGCCACCATGGGCGTCGAACAGGAAGGGCTTCGCTCGTCGGTGATGAGCATCTTGAGGCGCTCGCCGGAGTCGCGCTTCATCCAGACCCGGTTCTCCCAGAAAACGATCCGGATCACCATCCCCAGCTCCGCCTTGTTCGAGCCGGGCAAGGCCAAACTGACCCCCCAGGCGGGCCAGACCTTGGACAGCGTGGTCAAGCTGCTCAAAACCTTCCCCGAATACAACGTCCACATCCGGGGGCACACCGACTCGACGCCGATCTCCTCGCCCCAGTTCCCGTCCAACTGGGAGCTGAGCGCCGTCAGGGCGACCACGGTCTTGAGGTACCTTTTCGCCAAGGGCATTCCGGCCCATCGGATGACGGCCACCGGCCTGGCCGACATCGACCCGGTGGCGCCCAACACCTCGGCCAAGAACCGGGCTCTCAATCGGAGGGTGGAGTTTGTTCTGGAGAAGGAAAAGTAGGCGTCCCGACGAACAGATCGAATGGGACGAGGACAAGCGCTCGACCTATCGGGCCGTGCCGACCAAGGAAGAGCCGGTCTTCTTCTACATCGGCGACGAAGCCTGCCTGGTCGGAGACATCTCCGCCGGCGGCGCCTCGTTCGCCCGGCCGCCCAAGATAACCGAGGGCCAAGTGATCGTGGTTCGCTTCCGCCTGCCCTACGTCGACAAGGCCATCCGAGCCAAATTCAAGGTTATCCGCCTGACCGAAGACACCGCCTTCGGCGCTTTCGTCGATCTCGGTCCCGAAGGCCAGGACCTGATTCACCGCTACGTTCTGGAGTTGCAGAAACGCCAGGTCAAAAAGCGGCGGCGGCGGCGCTCCGACCCCGGCCGATAGGCTTTGACATGACCCAGGCGGTATGTTAGTTCCGGTGTGTCGGAGCTAGTTTCTTTCCGGCCCGAACAGCGGGCCGCTATTGACGGCAATCTTCGACCCGGACGGGTCTCACTGGAGGAGGTCAACCGATGACAGTTCTGGCTGGCGGCATCATCGCCTTGGTGTTGGGTCTCATTCTGCTGATCGTCTGGTGGTCCAGCTTCATCACGGTGCTGGCCGGGGCGATCCCCATCCTGCTTCTGGTCGGCGGGGCGCTGGCCGCCTACCTGGGGCTGGAAGAGATGAAGGATCGCCAGCAGATGGAACGCGAGATGGCCGCCGGAGGCGCCGCACCGCCCGCGGGCCCGTCCCAAGCCGACCTGGAGGCCTACAAAAAGGAGACCGAGAAGTACAAGGCCGAGGTGGAAGAGCTCAAAAAGAAGCTGGCCGAAGGCGAGAAGAAGGAAAAGGAAAAAGAGAAAGAGTAGCCGAGATCCTCTTCGGCCGGCGACCGAAGAAACCACAGGGGCGCGAAAAGCGCCCCTTTTTGTTTTCGGAGCGCCCTAGACGCCGATGATTTCGAGTATCGCTTCCAGGTCCAAGTGGCGGCGGATCAGCTCGGCCAGGGCGTTGAACGAGGCTTCCTTGAGCGCGGCGTAGTTGGGGCCGAACTCCTCCGGCTCCGGACGGCCGGCCAGGCGGTGAAGCCGGACGACGAACCAGCGGCGAAACTCGTCGCCGTCGAAAAGACCGTGGAGATACGAGCCCCAGACCAGACCGTCTTCCGTCGCCGCTCCGTCCAGCACCCGCTCCCCGTCCCGGACGAGCTCGAAGACCGGGGCCGCGCCGCCGTCCCGCTCGCTTCGACCCATGTGGATCTCGTAGCCGGTCAGCTTGAGCCCCGGCCGGCCGATCGTTCCCAGACTCGTCGCCTCCACCTGGCTGAGCGTCTTGTCGCCGGCCATGACCGTTTCCACCGGCAGCAGGTTCAAGCCCTCCACCCAGGGCAGATTCGACTCCACGCCCAGCGGGTCGGCGATGCTGCGCCCCAACATCTGAAACCCGCCGCAGACGCCGACGATCATCCCGCCTCTGTCGCGGTGGACGGCAAGGGCCCGGTCGTAGCCGACCCGGCGCAGCCAGGTCAGATCGCCGGTGGTGTTCTTGCTGCCGGGCAGGATGACCGCCTCGGCCTCGGGCAAGGGGTCGGGCGGGCTGACCCAGGAAAGCTCCACGCTCGGCTCGGCGGCCAGGGCGTCGAAGTCGGTGAAGTTGGAGATGTGGGGGAGGCGAATGACGGCCACCCGAACCCCTCGACCGGCTCGGGCCGGGGCCAGGTTGGCCCTCTCCACGGCCACGCCGTCCTCTTCGGGCAGGTAAAGATCGGTAAAGTAAGGCAAAACGCCCAGAACCGGCACGCCCAGTTGCTCTTCCAGGAAGTCCAAGCCCGGCTTGAGCAGGCTGACGTCGCCCCGAAACTTGTTGATGACCAAACCCTTGATCCTGGCCCGCTCCTGTGGCTCCAAAAGCTCCATCGTCCCCACCAGGGAGGCGAACACGCCGCCCCGGTCGATGTCGCCGACGAGCAGGCACGGGGCGTCGATCATCTCGGCCAGGCCCATGTTGACCAGGTCGCCGTCCCTGAGGTTGATCTCGGCCGGCGAGCCGGCCCCCTCGCAGACGATGATCTCGAAGCGTTCGGCCAACCGGTTGAAGCTTTCCATGACGAAGCGTTTGGCCCGGCTCTTGAAGGCATGGTACTCGGCCGCGTCCATGTCGGCCCGAACCCGGCCGTGGATGATAATCTGGGCTCCGACGTCGCTCACCGGCTTGATCAGGATCGGGTTCATGTCGGCCTCGGGCTCGAGGCCGGCCGCCTCGGCCTGGGTCACCTGAGCCCGGCCCATCTCCTCGCCCGCGGCGGTGGTGAACGAGTTGAGGGCCATGTTCTGGGCCTTGAACGGGGCGACCTTGTAACCGGCCTGGAACAGCACCCGGCACAGCCCGGCGGTGAGAACCGACTTGCCGGCGTGGGAGGCGGTGCCCAAGACGATTATCGGCTTGGCCGACATGGCTCCCCCGAAAAATCTGCCGGAGCATGTTTCATGGTTTCACCACCTCGTCGTCTCCTTTTTCCGGTTCACCGCCGATGGAGCCAGCCCTCCGGCGGCCGTCTCCACGCTCCGCCCGCCGCCAGGCGAGCGGCCGCGAGTCGGGTCGGGCCGAAGCCGATCTCGACCGAACGTCTCCGGCCGGTCGAACCCACCCCGGCGCAGCCAAGCCGCCGAGCGCCGTGCGGTCAAAATCGCCATGACGAACTAGCCGCCGAAATCGGGGTGGATCAGTTCGACCTTGTCGCCTTCGTTAAGGATGGTCGAGGCGTAGTCCTCCCGCCGGATGTAGCGGTGGTTGACTTCGGCGATCATGTGGACGGTGTCTTCCCCCCGGCCCTCGATCAGTTCGGCCAGGCTTGAACCCGCCTCGATCTCTTCGGGCAAGCCGTCAACGATAATCCGCATACGGTCTCCTTTGGCCCCCTATTTTCCGGGGAAAAAGGCTTGCCGTCAACCTCGCTCGGAGTGCATATTGTAATAAACAGGGTTTAACCGGTGTTTCAAGGAGAAATGAGATGTCCTCAGACTCCCCGAACTCCCGGGACATGATCCTCGATTCCCTGACCGAAGGCGTCTTCACCGTCGATCCCGAGCTGACCATCCAGACTTTCAACAAGGCCGCCGAGGAAATCACCGGCCTGGACCGCTCCCAAGCGATCGGCATGAAGTGCTACCAAGTCTTCCAAGGCGACATGTGCCGGGAGAGGTGCGCCCTGAGCAAATCGATGCGCACCGGCCGGCCCTCTCTGGATCAGCGGGTCAAGATCCGGAACGCCAAGGGGCGGGTGGTGCCGATCAGCATTCGGACCTCGGTCCTCAAGGACCCGGCCGGGCGGGTGATCGGCGGGGTGGAGACCTTCAGGGACATGTCCACCGAGGAGGCGTTGAGAAAAGAGCTGACCGGGGCCTACAGTCTGGGCGATCTGGTGGGCAAGTCGCGGGCGATGCGGGACATCTTCGCCATCCTGCCCGACGTGGCCGAGAGCGAGTCCACCGTCCTCATCCAGGGCGAGTCGGGTTCGGGCAAGGAGATCCTGGCCCGAACCATCCACAACATGTCGCCCCGGGCCGAGGGGCCGTTCTTGCCGGTCAACTGCGCGGCGCTGCCGGACACGCTTCTGGAAAGCGAGCTGTTCGGCTACGTCAAGGGCGCGTTCACCGACGCCCGCTCGGACCGGCCGGGCCGGTTCGAGGCGGCCCAGACCGGAACGCTCTTTCTGGACGAGATCGGTGAAATATCGCCGGCGGTCCAGGTCAAGCTGTTGAGGGTCTTGGACGAGCGGGCCTACGTCCCCCTCGGCTCCAATCAACCTCGACCGGCCGACGTGCGCCTGTTGGCCGCCACCAACCGCGACCTCCAGGAAGAGGTCCGTTGCGGCCGTTTCCGGTCGGATCTGTTCTACCGGCTCAACATCATCCGCATCGATCTGCCGCCTTTAAGGGAGCGACCCGAGGACATCCCTCTCTTGGTCGAGTCGCTCCTCAAAAAACTCCGGGCCCGGACCGGCAAGGATATCCGAGGTCTGACCGCCGAGGCCGCCGCGGCGCTGATGGCCCACCCCTTCCCCGGCAACGTCCGCCAGTTGGAAAACGCTCTGGAACACGGCTTCGTCCTTTGCCGGGAATCACTGATCGACCTGGAGCATCTCCCGGCCGATTTCCGCCAGTCGAGCGCCGCTTCGACGACCGGCCCGCCCGAAACCGAGGGTCTGCTGGCCAAGACCGAGCACCAACTCATCGTCGAGGCCCTGGCCCGCCACGACGGCAAGCGCAAGGCCGCGGCCGAGGAGTTGGGCATCTCGACCACCACCCTCTGGCGGCGGATGAAAGCCTACGGCTTGCTCTAACCCGGCTCCGGGGCCGGCAATCCACTCATGTCCCGTAAATCGGGTTCCGGCCTGGGCTGGAGGATTTTGGCCGGCCCGCGGCCTCGATAACCTACCCCGCCGCAAGCGACGGGGTATCGGCGGCGGATGCGGAGTCGCTCTTCTTCGCCGCAAACTGCAGGGAATGAACCCCCTGGGGATTCAAAGCCGCCCTTCCTCTCCTAGCCCCGCACCCGTTCTTTGACACCCCTCGACCGACCGGCTAAGATTAGGCCCGTATCCGATCGAAAGGGGGCCTCGCCATGCTCCAAGTCGGCCTCGACCAGACCCTTCTGGAGCGCGCGCGCAAGCATCTGGCCCGGGCGAAGAGGGTGACCGTTCTGACCGGAGCCGGCGTCTCGGCCGAGAGCGGCGTGCCCACATTTCGCGGCGCGGACGGGCTGTGGAAAAACCACGACGTCACCCAACTGGCCACGCCCCAGGCCTTCGCCGCCGACCCGGCCCTGGTCTGGGAGTTCTACAAC
Organism: uncultured Thermodesulfobacteriota bacterium; assembly: GCA_964634465.1. GTDB lineage: Bacteria > Desulfobacterota > Desulfarculia > CAZWLY01. Next base: position 82,064 of record CAZWLY010000006.1, read on the forward strand.
TGGCGGCGGGCGCTCCTCAAGAAATGCAGCCCCAACCCGGCCCACCTGGCCCTGGCCGAGTTCGAGGCCCGGCGGCCGGATTTCACCCTGATCACCCAGAACGTGGACGGTCTCCACGCCCAGGCCGGCTCGCGCAACATCTTGGAAATTCACGGCAACCTGTGGCGAGTCAGGTGCCTCGGCTGCGGCCGGGAGGTGCTCGACGAACGCTCCCACCTGCCCTTCCCGCCCCAGTGCGAGGAGTGCGGCCAGATGCTCCGGCCGGCCGTGGTCTGGTTCGGCGAGGCCCTCGACCCGGCGCTGCTCGAAGCCTCGACCAGCGCCTGCCAAAGCTGCGACCTGCTCATCGTCATCGGCACCTCGGCCGTGGTCCACCCGGCCGCCTCGCTGGCCCCGTTGGCCAAAAGGAGCGGAGCGGTCGTCATCGAGGTCAACCTGGAGGCGACGCCCCACTCGACCATGGTCGATCTCTCCCTTCAGGGCAAAGCCGGGGAGATCGTCCCGGCCCTCCTTTCGGACGAGGGGGCGGCTTGAGGATGCCGATCGTCACCCTGACCACCGACTTCGGCCTGGACGACCCCTATGTCGGCCAGGTCAAGGGCGTCATCCTGAGCCTCTGTCCGGAGGCGACCCTGGTCGATCTGAGCCACCACATTCCGGCCCAGGACGTGATGCGGGCGGCGGTGGTGGTGGCCGAGTCGCACCGCTACTTCCCGGCCGGGACGATCCACCTCGCCGTGGTCGATCCCGGCGTCGGCACCCAGCGCCGGGCCCTGGTGGTCGAGGCCCGCGATCAACTCTTCATCGCCCCGGACAACGGTCTGTTGACTCTCGTTCTCAGCGGCCTGGACATCGAGGCCGGCGAGGTGGAAATCCACGTCATCAGCGAAACCAAATACCTCAACCGGAACATCAGCCCCACCTTCCACGGCCGGGACGTCTTCGCCCCGGCGGCGGGGCATCTGGCCAACGGCCTAAATCCGGCCGAGTTGGGGCCGAAAGTGAACGACCCGGTCCTGCTGGATCTGCTGAAACCGGAAAAATCGGTCAAAAAGATCACCGGCCGGGTGCTCTACGTCGATCACTTCGGCAACCTGATCACCAACATCCCGGCCGCCGACATCCTGGACCGGCACCGGGGCCGGGTGCCGACCATCCGCCTGGCCGGCCACACGCTCACCGGCCTGCACGTAACTTACGCCGAGGTCGAGCCGGGCCAGCCGCTGGCTCTGATCGGCAGCCTGGAGCTGCTGGAGATCAGCGTCAATCTGGGCCGGGCCGACGAGTTCTTCGACGCCGGCCAAGGCGAACCGGTGGAGGTGAGCTGGTAGCGACAGCCGCCGGTCCACCGCGACGCCGGCAAGGTATTATGCTCATCAACAGCTCGAAATATCAGCCAAAATCAAGAACAGCATAGGGGCAGCACCGATGACCGACAACTCTCCCCAGGCGGCCAGGCTCAAGGCTCTGCGGGACCGGCTCGAGGAAAACGGCCTCGACGCCCTACTCGTCAGCCAACCCGACAACCGCCGCTACCTCTCGGGCTTCAAGGCCGAGGACGCCTCGCTGACCGAGTCCTCGGGCCACCTGCTGATCACCAGCCGGCGGGCCATTCTGGCGACCGACTTCCGCTACGCCGAGGCGGCGGCCGAAGAGGCGCCGCTCTTCGAGGTCATGGTCTACAAGAAGGGCCTGGCCGAACTCCTGGCCGGGCTCTTGGACGGCCGGGCGGGCGAGTTGGAGATCGAAAAACTGGGCTTCGAGAGCGACTGGCTGACCTATGCAGCGGTCCAGAAGTTGACCGAAAAACTGGGCCAGAACCGGCTGGTTCCCTCTCGCAACCTGGTCGCCAACCTGCGACTCATCAAGGACGCCGGCGAGACGGCCGCCATGGAGCGCTCCCTGGCCGCCATCGAGGCGGTGATGGACGAGCTGATCGAGCTTCTCAGGCCGGGAATGAGCGAGCGGGAGGCAGCCTGGCGGATCATCGAGGGCCTTGAAAAACGCGGCTGCGAACCGGCCTTCCCGCCCATCGTCGCCTCCGGGCCCAACGGGGCCAAACCCCACGCCACGCCGACGGAGAGAGTCATCGCCGAGGGAGAACCGATCGTCATCGACGCCGGGGCCAGGCTCGACGGCTACTGCTCGGACATCACCCGGACCGTCTGCCTGGGCCGGCCCGACGACAAGTTCAAGGCGGTCTACACCGCGGTCCGGAAGGCCCAACTGGCGGCCATCGAGGGCATCGAGCCGGGCATGGACTCGGTCGCGGCCGACAAGCTCGCCCGGGACGTGATCGCCGAAGCCGGTTACGGCGAGGCCTTCGGACATTCCCTGGGCCACGGCGTCGGCCTAGCCACCCACGAGGCCCCCTCGGTCGGACCGCTCAAGCCGGTCGAGCTTCGGCCGGGCATGGTCTTCACCGTGGAGCCGGGCGTCTATCTCCCCGGCTGGGGCGGCGTCCGGCTGGAGGTGATGGTCGAACTGACCGAGACCGGCCTGCGCCGGCTGGGCCGACTGGATCGGTTCTACGAGTTTTGAGTCGGAGGAATCGTGGCCGCCGAGATCGAAATCGTCGAGCGTCTGCCGAGCGTGGAGGAGTACCAGGACCTCCGCCGAGAGGCCGGTTGGCCCGAAGTGGCCGACGAGGCCGTCCGGCGGGGCTTCGAGGGCGGGCTTTACGGCCTGGTGGTCCTGAAAGGCGGGCGGGTCATCGGCTGCGGCCGGGTGGTCGGCGACGGCGGAATGTACTTCTACCTCCAGGACATCATCGTCCGGCCCGAATACCAGGGGCAAGGCGTCGGCAGAGCGATCATGGACCGCCTGATGGACTTCATCGCCGGGCAGGCCGGCCGGGGTTCGCAGATCGGTCTCTTGGCCGCGGCGGGCAAGGCCGGCTTCTATGAAAGATGGGGCTTCAGCGTCCGCACCCCGGAGCGGCCCGGCATGGATCTGGTCTGGTCCGGCGGGCCGGGAGAGGCCGAGGAGCGAGAATGAAGCGACTCGACGTCGGCGATCTGGACGCCTTGATGGCGGCGGCCAACGACTCGGGCCTGCCCAGGCTGCTGGGCCTCGAGGCCTATGAGATCGGTCCCGGCCGGACCAAGGCCAGGATGACCATCACCGAGAAGCACCTCAACCTGATGGAAGCGACCCACGGCGCCGCACTCTACGCCCTGGCCGACCACGTCTGTTCCCTGGCCGGCAACTCCCTCGGCCGCCGGGCGGTGATGACCCAGTCCTCGACCTACTTCTTCGCCAACCCCGAACTGGGCGACGAGATCACCGCCGAGGCCCGGGTCAAGAGCGCCGGCCGCCGCCTGGGCTATCTGGAGGTCGAGGTCGCCGACGCTCGAGGCCGGCTGCTGTTGAGATTCGACGCCAGCTTCTATTTTTTGGACAGGGGGCCCCAATGAAACCGCGCAACAAGCTGATCGTCTGGCTCATCGTCTTGGGTCTGGTCGACGTCGTGGTCCCGGTGCCGGTCCTGGCCGCGACCGGAATATACATCGCCGCCACCCGGCCGCCCTGGTTCAGGCGGCTGGTGAGCGACCTCTACGCCGACGCCCCGCCGCCGGACGCGACGACCCCTTGACACGGCCGCCGCACTTCAGCTATGGCTAGTCTGCTTAGCTGATTCTCCCCTTCACCCTAGGAGGCTGACCATGGAAATCAAGAAGATCGGCGTGCTTGGCGCCGGAACGATGGGTAACGGCATCGCCCAGACGGCCGCCCAGGCCGGCTACGAAGTCGTCATGCGTGACATCAAGGAGGTCTTCGTCGAGCGAGGCTTCGCCAATATCCAGAAATTCCTGGCTAAATCGGTCGAAAAGGGCAAGATGACCGAGGACGAGAAGGCGGCCGTCGAGGGCCGGATCAAGCTGACCACCGACATGAGCGACCTGGCCGACTGCGACTTCGTCATCGAGGCCGTCTTGGAGATCATGGACCTCAAGCGAGAGGTCTTCGCCGAGCTGGACAAGCTCTTGAAGCCCGAGGTCATTTTGGCCACCAACACCTCTTCCATGTCCATCACCTCCATCGCCGCCGCCACCGGACGGCCGGAGAAGGTGGTCGGCATGCACTTCTTCAACCCGGTGCCGCTGATGAGGCTGTGCGAGATCATCCGCGGCCACGCCACCTCCGACGACACCGTGGCCGTGACCACCGAGGTGGCCCAGAAGATGGGCAAGCTGACCGTGGAGGTCAAAAAGGACGTGCCCGGCTTCATCGTCAACCGCATCCTGATGCCGCTCTTCGTCGAGGCGGCCTGGCTCTACGAGACCGGTGTCGCCTCCAAGGAAGACATCGACACCGCGGTCAAGGCCGGTTTGAACCACCCCATGGGTCCCTTCGAGCTGATGGACTTCACCGGCATCGACATCGGCTACCACGTCATCGAGTACTTCCACCAGGAGCTCAACAAGGAGCTGAAGTGGGTCATGCCCCACTGCATGAAAGATCTGGTCAAGGCCGGCAAGGTGGGCCGCAAGGCCGGAGCCGGCTGGTACGATTACAAGAAGTAGCCCCCAAGCCGCAAAAACCAAGGCGGGCGACCCGAAAGGGTCGCCCACCTTTTTCGATCCGCCCGGCCGGCTGAATCGAACCGTATCGGTCAGGCCGGCAGGCTACGAGCCCGGTTTGGGCCTGACGAAGCGGAAGTCCTTGATCTGGACCGACAGCCAGCGCCGGTCGGGGTTGCCGTCGTAGGCGAAGGGGCAGAAGGCGTAGTCGGTCTCGATGGTCAAGATGGTCGGTCGGTCGGGATACTTCTCCAACTCCAAGCGGACCTGATGCCAGTCGGTGTCCCGAAGCGTGATCTCGCCGGCCTTTTGGCCGTCGATCTTGAAGACGACCCGCTGGGGCCTTGTCTTGACGATGGGATGGGGCAGCCGAACCTGGGTCGTCATCGGCCGATAGAACAACTCCCGCTTCGCCGCCCGGACGCCGGTCGTCCACCAGGCTTCCCGGTTGTCGGCCAGTTGCAGCTCGCCGTAGGAGAAGCCGGCCTGCCACTTGTCCCGGAAGGGTCGCTCGGCGATGGTCGAGACCTTCAGCCAGACCATCAACACCGCCAGGGCCAGGCCGACGGCGACCAGCGGCGCGGTCCTGGGCCGCCAGGGCGGCGGCGCGTTCTCGGGCCTGATCTTGGCCAGTCCGGCCAACCCGGCCAAAATCAAAAGGGCGATGGAGGTAAGATAGGTGATGTGCTGGAAGACGCCGAAGACGATCAGGCCGGTCAGGCCGACCAGGATCACCCCGGCCTCGATCCGCCGCCGGCCGGCCCAAAAGGACCGAAGCCCCGAACCGACCAAAAGACCGGCCAAAAGCAGCAATCCCAGACCGACGATCAGTCCCAACTCGGCCGCCCAGTGCATGAAGGTATTGTGGGCGGTGCCCAGAACACCGATCAGGTCCGGCGTCCAGTTCAGCCCGGCCGCCTCGGTGAACTCCCGGGCCAGCAGGCGGAAGGTGCCCGGCCCCGCTCCGGTCAGGGGAAAGGCGGCGAACATGGCCGCGGCCACCGCCCAGACCTGGGGGCGGGAGCCGATGCCGGCCACGGCGTCGCCCGAAGTCAAGCCCAGGAAGCGATTGGCCAGGTGACCGCCGGCCAGGATAAAGTCCAGGCCCAGCAGCGTGGCCAGAACGAGCAACCCGCCCAAAACGGCGAACATGGCCGGCCTGAGCGCCTTTCGGCCGCTGACCCAGACGGCCAGGGCGGCGGCGGCGAGGAGCATCGCGCCCAGGCAGACGAAGGGGCTTCGCTGGCCGGTGAGGGTCATCAAGGCCAACATCAGACCGGCGGCGGCGAGGGCGAAACAGCGTCCCAGACGGCGGCCCCACAGGATCAACCCGCCGGCCACGGCCAAGGGAAAGACCAGCAACTCATTGAAATATTGTCGATTAAAAGCAGTCGAGGCCAACAGCCACTCGCCGTGGCGCTCGCTGACGCCGGTCAGGTTCAAGCTCAGGTAAAAGCCGTTTCGTTCCAGCCAGCCCAGCCACCAGGCCAACGAAAAGACGGTCAGAACGAGGCTGATGATCAGCAGGCTCAAGCCCAACGGCTTGAGGTCGTGGGGCCGAAGGAGGTCCAGACAGCAGGCCAGGAAGGCCAACCCGCCCAAGTGGAAGGCGACCGAGCGCAGGGCGAAGAGGTCGTGAAACTTGCGTCCTTCGACCAACAGACGCCAGATCTGGCCGCCGTCCAGGAGGTCCAAGGCGGTCATCAGTTCCTTCAGGTTGACCGGGACGTTGACCACGATCAGTCCGGCCAGGAGCAGAATCAACCACAGATAGGGGATGTCCGGCCTGCGCCGGGCGGCGACCAGATGGGCCAGCCAGGCGAGGATGGTGATCGCGGCCAGGCCGTCGATGAGATAGAGGAACGGGTCCTGGGGCTCGCCCAAAAGGAACGGACAGGCCAGAAGGGTCAGAAAGAGGCCGTTTCTGGGGTTGAAGGCGGCCAGCAGCGCGCCCGCAACGAGGACGCCCCGGGCGGCCCAGATCATGTCCGGCTGGAAGGCGGCCAGCAACCAGGCGCCCACGGCGATGATGATCAGCACGTGCCAGGGGGTCAGGTTCTTGAGCTTGGCGTAGAGATACATCGCTTTCACCTAGCCTCGCCTCGTCTGTGGTTCCCTGGACGGGCGGGGGCTGCTTCTACTCGCCCCCACGAGGGGTTTATCCCCCCGGAGGGTCGTTCCCCGCAGCTTGCGGCGAAGAAAAACGACTCCGCACCCGCCGCCGAACCCCGTCGCTTGCGGCGGGGTCGTTCATTCATCTCCGGGGCTTCCGTCTGGTCGCTTCGGCCGCCCGCCGTCTGGCTTCGGCCAACAGGGGCTTTATCTGACGGATAAGGTCGGCCGGCCCGCCCGCCCTGACGGCCAGCCCCAGCGCCGCCGAAAGCGCCGTCGCCGCTTGATCGTACCCGCCCTCAAGATAATGGAAAAACCCCAACCGATACCAGGCCGAAGCGTCGTCGGGCCGCCTGGCCACCGCCGCCTCGGCCGCCCGGCGCGACTCATCTCCCCGGCCCAACCGGCCCTGGAGCCGCCACACCAGTCGCCACAGCGACGGTTCGTAGGGCAGGATCTCGACCGCCTTTTCGGCCGCCCGAAGCGCCTCCGCCTCTCGGCCGAGGGCCAGCCGGGTCAAAGCCAGGTTGAACAGGGCGTTGGGGTGGCCCGGCGAGAGGGCCAGAACCTCGAGCCAGCCCGCCTCGGCCGGCTCGGCCCGGCCCCGCGACAGGTCGGTCAGGGCCCGCTGAAAAGGAATCTTCCGGTCCCAGAGGTTCAGATCGTCGGCCCGTTCGAGGGCGGCCGCGGCCTCGGCGGCTCGGCCGCCGGCCGAAAGGAGCTGCGATCGCTTGAGATAGTAGTCGGCCGCGGTCTGGCGGCCCAAAAGGCCGATCCCGGCCGCCACGGCGACGAGGCCGACCAGACCGGCGGCCCACCGCCAACCCCGACCGCCGGCCGTGACCCGGCCGCCCAGGGCGGCGGCCAAGCCCAGGTCCAGACCCAAGTGGGCCGTTGAGGAGGGCATGGCCAACGGAAAAGAGAAGCAGGCGATCACCACCCAGGCGGCCAGGGAACCCCCGACCGCCGCCCGGCCCCAGGCCTCGGCCGGTCCCCTCTCCGGTCCCGCCCGTCGGGGCGCGATCAGGCCGAGAAAGGCCGCCGCCAGGAGGCCGATCAACAGCAGCCCGCCCAGGCCGGTCTCGGCCGAGAGCTGGAGGAAATCGTTGTGGGCCCGCCGGGGCTGCGTCTTGAGGTTGAAAACCCGATCGCCGGGCCGCTGGCGGTGAAACCTGGGCAGGGCGGCGTTGTAGTGACCCGGCCCCTGGCCGAGAAGCGGCGCGTCCCGCCACATGGCCAAGGCGTCGCGCCACATCTGGCGGCGAATGGCGGCCGAGGCGGACAGGCGATCCCACTCGCTCGTCGCCGCCCCGCCGACCGGCCACATCAGCCAGGCCGCGCCGCATCCGACGGCGATCAGCCAGGCGGACAGGCCGAGCCAGGCCGGGCGTCCCGGTCGCAACCCGACGGCGGTGACGATCAACCCGGTCAGGGCGGCGATTAGGGCGGTGGTGGATTGAGCGACGGCGATGAAGGCGGCTCCGACGAGCGCCGCCGTACTCCAAGCCAGCCGCAACCAGCCCCGACTCCGCCGCCCCATAAACACCAGCCAGGGCAAGCCGGCGACGACGAGGTGGGCGGCCAGATTCTTGTTGGCCAGGGTGGCCGCCGGCGGGGTGACCTGGGGGACGGCGTCGATCAGGCCCAGGGCCTGAACGAGACCCAGACCGGCCACGGCGGTCAGCCCCAGACCCGGCCCGACGAGCAGCCGGGCAGCGTCGGCCTCTTTCTCGATCAGGCCGAGCGTCGGCCAGGCGATCAGGGGCAGGATCAGCCAGTTCAACCCGGCGGCCAGGGCCAGCGGCTTGATCGGCGCAAAAAATCCGGCCAGGGCCAACCAGGCGCACCAACCGGCCAGCATCGACCCGACCAATCCGGCTGGACGGGCAATCCGCCCCGCCCGCCGGCCGGCGACGGTCTGCCAGATCAGGATCAGGCCGCCGCCGATGACGAGCCAGAGTCGCTGGGGGAGCTCGGAAAAGGAGTGGAGAGTGGGGCAGACGACCAGGGGGGCGAGGCCCAGAAGGGCGCTCAAGCCGATCAGCGGTCCCGGCGTGCGCCCACGGCCAGCGTTGCCTCCCGGAATTGGATTCACCGACTTGGCGGGCGGTTCGGCGGCCGTAAAGCCGGCCTGCGGGCCGCGAAGGGATCGCCGAATCGCCTCAAGACCCCACTCGAATAATGACAATCCCTTGCCGGCCGCGAGGCTAAAGATGGAGCAACGTCTCGGCCAGCCGTTCGGCCGCCCGGCCGTCCCACAGCTCGGGGACCCGGCCGGTCAACTCGCCGCTGAGGGCCCGCTCGAGCGCCGGGCCGATGGCGGCCGGCTCCGGAACCAACTGGTTGGTCCCCTGGCTGATGGTCACCGGTCGCTCGGTGTTGGGCCTGAGCGTCAGGCAGGGCACGCCCAGGGCGGTCGTCTCCTCCTGTATCCCGCCCGAGTCGGTCAAGACCACGGCCGCGTTCATCATCAACCACAGGAAGTCGAGGTAGGGCAGCGGGCCGGTCAGGGCCAAGGAGCCTCTCTCGGCCCAACCAGGCTCCGGCTCGGCGAAATCGGTCAGTTGGTGGGCTTCGAGCGCCTTCCGGGTCCGGGGGTGGGCGGCCAGGAGGAGGGGGACGCTCCACGAGGCGTCCTTCAAGGCCGCCATCAAGGCGCTCAGCTTCTCGGGCCCGTCCACGTTGGCCGGCCGATGGAGCGTCACCAGGCCATAGCGGATCCCGTTCAAGCCCAGGTCATCGAGCGCCGTCGAGCGCCTGGCCTGGGGCTGAAGCCTCCTCAAAGTGTCGATCATGACGTTGCCGACGAGGTGGATCTTGGTCCTGGCCACGCCTTCCTTCATCAGATTCTCCACCCCGGCCGGCTCCGAGACGAACAACAGGTCGCAGACGTGGTCGGTCGCGATCCGGTTGACTTCCTCGGGCATGGTCCGGTCGAAGGAGCGCAGGCCGGCCTCGACGTGGATCGCCAGCGGCCGGGAGCCGTCCGGATAGAGCGCCTTGGCCGCCACCAGGGAGCAGGCCAGAGTGGAGTTGACGTCGCCGACGACGACGACCGCCCGGGGTTGCTCGTCATAGAGCACCGGCTCGAAGGAGACCATCACCCGGCCGGTCTGAAGACCGTGGGAACCGGAGCCGACGCCCAGGTAGTGGTCCGGCTCGGGCAGGCCGAGCTGGTCGAAGAAGACCTGACTGAGCTCGACGTCGTAGTGCTGCCCGGTGTGGACCAGGCAGATCTCGAAACCGGCTTTCCTTAGCGCCCGCTCCACCGCGGCGACCTTGACGAAGTTGGGCCGGGCCCCGCCGACCAGCATGATCTTCTCGCCGGGTTTCATCGTCCGTATCTCACCTTGAATCCGGCCCTGATCGCCGCCCCGAGCGTCCCCTGCCGCCGGTGCTCGGCGATTCGCTTCAAATAGTAGCTCAGCGGCAGCCGGCCGCTGGGTCGAAGGGGGTAGTCCCTCCCCTTGTCGTCGGCCGGGTGGGGCGCTCGACAGAACTCGATCAACGCCTGGGCCGCCCTGGGCCAGACGAACCGCTCGGCCAGTCTGGCCGCCCGGCGGCCCATCTCGGCCAGCAGCTCGCCGTCGCGCAGCAGCCGCTCCAGGGCCCGGGCCACGCTCTCGGGCTTCAACTCCTCCACCGCCGTCCCGGCTCCCTCCCTGACGGCCAGGGCGCCCAGGGCGTCGCCGGACGAGCAGAGCACCGGCAGCCCGGCCCAGAGGCAATCCAGCAGGCGGGTCCGAAACGAGTAGTCCGTCTCCAGCCCCGGCGGGTAGAGGCAGGCCCCGATGTCGGCTCGGCACAGGAAGTCGGCCCGGCGCTCGTAGGGGACCCAGTCGTTGAGGATGACCCGGTCGGCGAGCTCCAGCCGGTCGATCAACTCGCGAACCCGCTTGAGCGCGGCGCTGTCGGGGATGCCCTTGTCGGGGTGCTTGACGCCCATGAAGACCAGTTTGACGTCGGGCAGTTCGTCGGCCAGAAGATCGATCGCCTCAACCAGCGGCTCGGGGGCCATCCAATCCCAGACGCCGCCGTTCCACAACACGACCCGGTCGTCGCCGCCGACGCCCTCAAGCCCCCTCAAACCCGGCCCGACGGCCTGGGGCGGCTCCTCGGGCAGACCGAAGGGCACGACGTCGATCAGCCGTCTCAGCGACGGGTCGGCGTCGAAGGTGGCCGGATTGACTCGGTTCGCGGCGGCAAGGAAACCCAGCCACAAATCCCGCTGGCGCTCGGAGGCGCACATGAAGAAGTCGCCGGCGGCGGCGGTGTCGATGATCTGGGCCAGATGGAAGTTGTGGTGCTCTCGAGCGCTCTCCTGGTTGAGCGTCTCCAGGAAGATGGGGTCATAGAGATCGACCACCAACGGCCGGCCGGAACGCTTCAAGAACGGATAGCGCCTCAAGGCCAAGCCCTGAACGACCACCGCCTCCGACCACGAGATCAACTCGGGCAGGACGGCCCGGCTGGCCTGGACGATCTCGAAGCCTCGATCGGCGGCGAAGCTCTCCGAAACCGGCTCCGGCCCGGCCAGGACGACCTCCAGGCCGGCTCCGGTCAGCACCCTGGCGAACTCGAAGAAGCGGACCGCCGGGCCGGCCATCTTGGGCCCCAGGGCGGCCGGGGATAGGAGCAGGACGCGGCTCAAGGGACTCTCTTGTCAGGGCTTAAACGGCCGGTCGCGGGCCGGCGCCGGGTCTCCCAAATGGGCTTCACCTCTCGGGCGGCGTCTTGGGGACGGGCCGGGTTCGGAGCCGGGCGCCGAATCGAACCTCGCCGCGCTCGCAAAGCCGGCCCGCCCGATTATCCAGAATCGTTCTTGAGAGACGGGCCTAGTTCCGGCCGTGGGTCTCCAGGGCTATGATCCGCCGCTCCATATCCCTGAGGCGAACCTCCACCGAGGCCAGCTCGGCCAGGTCGGTCTCGACCATGTCCTTGACCATCTGCTCGAAGCTGATCTTGGGCGACCAGCCCAGTTTCTTTTTGGCCTTGGACGGGTCGGCCTGGAGCTGATCGACCTCGGCCGGACGGAGGAACCTGGGGTCGGTCTCGATGTAGCGTTCCCAATCGTCGATCCCGGCCGCGTCGAAGGCGGCCTCGACCAGATCCCTGACCGAGTGCATCACCCCGGTGCCGATGACGTAGTCGTCGGGCTCGTCCTGCTGAAGCATCAGCCACATCGCCTCGACGTAGTCCCGGGCGTCGCCCCAGTCCCGCTTGGCGTCCAGGTTGCCCAGGACCAGCTTGTCGGCCAACCCCAGCTTGATCTTGGCCGCGCCCCGGGTCACCTTGCGGGTGACGAACTCGACCCCCCGGCGCGGGCCCTCGTGGTTGAAGAGGATGCCCGAGCAGGCGAACATACCGTAGGACTCGCGATAGTTGATCGTCAGGTAGTGGGCGTAGACCTTGGCCACGCCGTAGGGGCTGCGGGGATGGAAGGGCGTCAGCTCGTTCTGGGGCACCTCGCGGACCTGGCCGAACATCTCCGAGGAGGAGGCCTGGTAGAAGCGGATGTTGGGGTTGACCAGCCTGATCGCCTCCAGGCAGCGGGTGGCCCCCAGACCGGTCATCTCGCCGGTCAGGACCGGGGCCTGCCAGGAGTAAGGCACGAAGCTCATCGCGGCCAGGTTGTAGACCTCGTCGGGCCTGAACTCCTCCAGGATGCGCATGATCGAGGACTGGTCCACCAGATCGCCGGTAAAGAGCTCGATCTTGTCGAGGATGTGGCCGATGCGCCTGAATCTCTTGACCGAGGCCTCGCGGATCATGCCGGCCACTTGGTAGCCTTTGGACAGCAGCAGGTCGGCCAGATAGGAGCCGTCCTGCCCGGTGATGCCGGTAATTAACGCTCTGGGCATAGCTTCTCTTTCCTTGAGATGGGGTTGGGGACGCTTTACTTCGGCCAAACAGCCGGTAGCATAATTCGGACCGGGTTATCGGTCAAGAGCCGACGGCCGGCCCGGATTCCGGCGGCCTCGATCGGTCGCCGTCGGGTCGCCTACTCCGCCTGGCCGGCGTCGTCATCGAGGCCGGCGATGATCGGGGTGATCCAGCGGCAGATCAGCCCCAGTTCCTTGCAGGCCGCCTCCACATCGGCGAAGTTCTTGCGATCGGCCGAAAGCACGGCGATGTGGACTTCCTTGAGCCGGTATCTGGCCGCCAGTTCGGCCAATCGGTGTCGGTCGCCCAAGACCTTGAGGCCATGGATCTGGAGGCCGTGCTTGGACGGGTCGTCGTCCAGGAAACCGATCGGTCGTTTCTTCAGCCGGGGGTTGTTCCGAAGCTCGCGCAAAAGCAGCTCGCCGCCGTCGCCGGCCCCCAGAATGATAACCGGCTCGGCCTCGGGGTCGTGGGCCATACGCTGGCCGGCGAAGTATTCCTTGAACGCCCGAAACGATATCCTGACCCCGCCGATGACCATCAACGTCAGGACGTAGTCGGTGCACAACAAGCCCAGGGGCGGCCGTCTGACGCCCATGACGGCCACGATCACCACCAGGGCCGCCGCCCAGCCCACGGTGACCGCCTTGAAGACCTTGCCCAGGTCGTGGAGCGAGACGTAGCGCCAGTCGCCCCGATACAGCCCGAAGACGGCGAAGGCGATCAGCTTGATGAGCAGGATGAAGGGCAGGGTCTCTTCGATGAGGGTGATCTCGTAGTCCCTCAACGCCTGGCCGTAGCGGAAGAGGAAGGCGATGAAGTAGGCCGTGGCGACCAGGGTGGTATCGACCAGGATTTGAAAGATCTGCTTCTTGTAGGTCAGAATCGAGTTTATCAGCGGGCTGTTGACCTTCAGCCGCCGGCCGCCCTCCGCCTTGGGATAGACCCTCACCCCGCCCAAGAAGACGCCGAACATGGACAATCCCACCGCCAACAGGGTGAGGACGATGAGGGTGGTGAAGAAGGTCAGGTTTCTCAGATAGACCGCCAGCCCGCCGAAACCGGCGGCGATCAGCATCAGGACCAGGACCGCCTTTCTCTCGGAGAGTCCCAGAAAGACCAGCCGGTGGGAGGAGTGATCCCGGCCGCCCTGGGCGATCGAGCGGCCCGACTGGGTGCGCACGAACGAGACCAGCGTGGTGTCGAAGATGGGCACGGCCAGAAGCGCCACCGGGAACATCAGCGAGGCCAGGAGATTGGTCGCCTCGCGCCAGGTGCCGAGGATGGTCAGGAGGGCCAGGGAAAAGCCCAAAAAAAGGGAGCCGCAGTCGCCCATGAAGATCTTGGCCGGGTTGAAATTGAAGAACAGAAAGCCCAGCGAGGCCCCGGCCAAGAGCAAGGCCAGCATGGCCGCGAAGGGCAAGCCGGACTGGTAGGCGTAGATGAAGGAAAAGGCCGAGGCGACGAAGGTGATCCCCGAGGACAGCCCGTCCATGTTGTCCAGGATGTTGATGGCGTTGGTGATGCCGACGATCCAGAAGATGGTCAGGAACACGGCCAGCGGAGCGAACTCGATGATGACGATCCTGACCCCAAAGAGGACCACCGCCGCGGCGATGACGATCTGGAACAGGAACTTGCGCTGGGGCGTAAGCTCAAAGAGGTCGTCGATGAGGCCCAGGCCGAACATGGCCGAGCCGCCCAAGAGCACGCTGAGCGTCTCCTTGTTGAGCGGGATGAGCAGCAGATAGGGGATGACGACCGCGGCATAGATGGCCACGCCGCCCAACAGCGCCGTCGGTTTGCGGTGCCACCTATCCTCCCTGGGCTCGACGATGTAGCCCTTGGCCTGGGCCAGCTTGATGACCAGCGGCGTCAGGACCAGGGCCAGGCCCAGGCTCAGGCCGAAGGTTAGAATGTAGGTCGAGTTCACAATCGGCTTTTCTCGAAATCGATCACCGACGCGACGATGTCCCGGATGCCGGCCTTGGGCCGGTAGCCGATCTCGGCCCTGATCCGGGAAAGATCCGGTACCCGGCGCATCATGTCCTCAAAGCCCTCTTCGTAGGCCTGATCGTATGGAACGAGCTCGATGGGCGAATCGGAGCCGGTCATCTCCTTGACCAACTCGGCCAGGCCCAGGATGGTGATCTCCTGATCGCCGCCGACGTTGAAGACCCGGCCCACCGCCGTCGGTCGATCCATCAGCTCGATCAGGGCCTCGACCACGTCGCCGACGAAGGAGAAGCAGCGCGACTGCCTGCCGTCGCCGAAGACGGTGATCGGCTCGCCCTTGAGCGCCTGTCGAACGAAGGTCGGCAGGACCATGCCGTAGCGGCCGGTCTGGCCCGGCCCGACGGTGTTGAACAGGCGGACGATGACCACCGGCAGATCGTGCTCCTTGGCGTAGGCCAAGCCCAAGAACTCGTCGATGGCCTTGGAGCAGGCGTAGGACCAGCGGCTCTTGCTGGTCGGTCCCAGCACCAGGTCGTCGTCCTCGCTGAAAGGCACCTTGTCGGACTTGCCGTAGATCTCGGAGGTGGAGGCCAGAAGCACCTTTTTGAGCTTCTTCGACGCCTGGGCCAAGACCGCCTCGGTGCCGCCGATGTTGGTCTCGATGGTGTGGACCGGCCGGTCCACGATCAGCCGGACGCCGACCGCCGCGGCCAGGTGGTAGATCACATCGGCCCGATCGACCCACTCGGCCAGGACGCTTCTATTCCTGATGGTCTCGATGGTGTATTCGAACCTGGGGTGGCCCTTGAACGGGGCGATGTTCTCCATCGAGCCGGTGGACAAATCGTCGATGACAAAGACCGTCTCGCCCCGCTCGAGCAGGGCTTCGGCCAGGTGGGAGCCGATGAAGCCGGCTCCGCCGGTAATCAGCGCTTTCATCTATCAGACTCCGAATCGTCGCCTCGGTTGAGCTTCTCTTCCAGGAACTTGAGCGCCTCCATGGCCACCAGCAGGCCGACGCCCAGAATCACGACCATCAAAAAGACGTAGGTCTTGGGCAGCATGGCCAAAAGCGTGGCCGTAAAGCCCAGGTAGATGGAGGCGTAAAGAAAGAACAGCACCACCTGCCGGGGGCTCAGGCCCAGGCGCAACAGGCGATGGTGGAGATGACCCCGGTCGGGCTTGAGCGGGCTGACCCCGTTTCGCGAGCGACGCAGAAAGGCCAGGCCGGTGTCCAGAATCGGCACCCCCATGGCCACGATGGGCACCAACAGCGAGATGACGGTCGTCCCCTTGCGGTTTTCGATGAGCGAGATGGCGGCCAGGGAAAAGCCCAGCGCCAGCGAGCCGGTGTCGCCCAAGAAGATGTTGGCCGGCGGGAAGTTGAAAAAGTAGAAGCCGGCCACCGCCCCGGCCATGATCCCGGCGTAGAACAGCACCCGGACCTCGCCGGCCCGAAGCGAGACGGCGATGAGGGTGATCAGCGAGACCATGACGATTCCGGCCGCCAGGCCGTCCACGCCGTCGATGAGGTTGATGGCGTTGCAGACGATCAAGACCCACAAAACCGTGGCCGGCAGCGACAGCCAGCCGGTGGAGAACTGGCCGCCGAAGGGATGGGTCACCGCCTCGATCCTGAAACCGAAGTAGTAGAGCACCAGCCCGCCGGCCACCTGGACCGCCAACTTGGGCCAGGGACCGAGGCGAAGTTTGTCATCGACCAGGCCCAGGCCGCCGAGGAGGACCAGCCCCAGGGCCAGACCCAGGCTCAAATTCATGGTCGCGTCGAACTCGGCGCCGTAGAGGAGGTGGCTGACAAAAAGCCCGATGAGGTAGGCGATGAGTATCGCCAGCCCCCCGGCCGTCGGCACCGGCAGTCGATGGAGCCGGCGGCGCTCGTCGGGCAGGTCGATCAGCCCCCACCGGGTGTTGAGCCGAATGACCACCGGCGTCAGCGCCAGGCTGACGAGGAAGGGCAAGCCGAACAGGACCAGGTACTTCACCGGCCTCTCCCAATCCAGGACGCGGCCGCGGTCAGACCGAATCGCCAGGCGACGGCCAGATCGGCCAGCCATAACAGCGGACCCAACCGCCGGTAGTGCTTGTGAATGTAGTGGATCATACTCCGGTGGCGGATTTGAAGCAAGCGGACCGAATCCCGCCGCTTGGAGATGCCGATTCGGTGGACGATCTCGGCCCGGGGGAGATAGACCACCTTGAACCCGGCCTGGACGATGCGCCGGCACAGGTCCACGTCCTCGTGGAACAGAAAGAAGCGCTCGTCGAAAAACCCGATTCGCTCGACGACCTCCCGCCGGAGCATCAGCGCCGCCCCGGACAGCCAGGCGACCTCCCGGACCCGGTCATGGTCCCAATCCGACATCAGATAGCGCCTGGAGACCGGATTGTCGGGCCACAGGCGGGTCAAGAGCGAGTAACGGTTGAACAGGAACGCCAGCGGCGTCTGCGGTCCCCGGGCCGAGAGCTGGACGCCGCCGTCCGGATCGTAGATTTTGGGGCCGAGCGCGCCGACCTCGGGGTGGCGGTCGAGGTACTCGACCAGCTCGCTCAGGGCGCCGGGCAGGAGGCGGCAGTCGGGGTTCAACGCCATCAGGTGTCGGCCCGCCGCCGCGGCGAAGCCCAGGTTGGCCGCCGCGGCGAAACCCAGGTTGATCCGGTTTTTTATCACCACCGCCTCGGGGTTGGCCGCCGCGGCCGGCTCGAGGCTTCCGTCCGAGGAGGCGTTATCGACCACGATCGCCTCCAGGGGCAGCGACTCGGCCTCGCGCCTCAGGTCGGCCAGGCACTCGGCCAGGTCGGGGCCGGAGTTGTAGGCGACGACGACGACCGACACGGCCGGCGTCGTTCTTTCCGCCCCCGGCTTCACCGCCTCGCCCCGTCGGCCAGCCGAAAGACCCGGCGCCACACTCGGGCCTCGTCCCGCTTGCCGGCCAGTCCGGCCAGAGCGTGACGGAAGGCGGCCCCGGCTTTCATCACCAGCCTCAGGGCGGCCAGCTTCTCCGGGTGGTGCTTGGCGAAGTAGGCCAGCATCGACCGGTAGCGGGCCAGAGTGGCCAGCTCGGCGGCGGTGTCGGAGGAGGCGCCGATGCGATGAACGACGCTCGCCTCGGGCGCCAGCCAGGTCTCATAACCGGCCTGTTTGGCCCTCAGGCACAGGTCCTTTTCCTCGTAGTAGAGGAAGAAGCGTTCGTCCAGGCCGCCCAGGGCGTCCCAGACCTCGCGCCTGACCATCAGCGCCGCGCCGGTGCAGTAATCGACCGGCCCGGCCTTGTCGTGCCGGTTGAGCTGGCCGATCCGACCGGCCAGCCAGGCCGGAGCGACCCGCCTGAGCCTTTCAAGCGGCAGGAGCGACTTGAGCCGAAAAAAATGGGCCGCCGTCTGAAAAAGGGTCGGGAAGGCGTAGGTCGAGGTTTGGAGACTGCCGTCGGGGTTCAACAGCCTCGGCCCGACCAGACCCACCTCGGGCCTCGCCTCCAGCCAATCGGCCAACACCCTCGGAACGTCGCCGTTGAGGCGACAGTCCGGGTTCAAGAGCAGCAGGTAACGGCCCTTGGCCAGCCCGGCGGCCTGGTTCACCGCCCTGGCGAAGCCGACGTTCTCCTCGTTCTGGATCAACCTTACTTGGGGCCACCGCTCCTTGAGGATCGCCGCCCCGCCCTGGGGGGAGGCGTTGTCCACCACGATGACCTCCACCCCATCCGCCCCGGTCTCGAAGATGCTCTCGAGGCAACCCGCGGCCTCGGTCAGGGCGTTGTAGAGGACGATGAGGATACTGATCCGCGGGCGCTCCATCCGCTCGGCCGGCGTCAACGCCGGCTCAACCCTCCCCGGCCGTCCTCGGCGTAGCCCAGACCGCAGTCAGGACAGATCAGATCATCGGTGAGCTTTTGCCCACATTCACAGACCCAGCCGATCGACCGGGCCGGATTGCCGACGACCAGGGCGTGATCGGGCACCCGGCGGATGACCACCGCCCCGGCCCCAACCATGGCGAAGCGGCCGATTTCGACCGGCGCAACCAGAATCGCCCCGGCGCCGATGGTCGCTCCGGTCTTGATAACCGTTTGATCGAAAAGTGGTTTTGACTCGGAGCGGCCCTGGCGGGAGCGGGGCCGGCGGCGATTGGTCAGAACGCAGGCCGGACCCAAGAAGACGCCGTCCTCGACCCGCACCCCGTCCCAGACAGAGACGCCGTTTTTGACCGTGACCCGATCGCCCAGGATCGCTCCCGACTCGATGAAGGCCCCCTCGCCGATGTTGCAATCGGCCCCGACCACGGCCCCTGCCATTACGTGGGTAAATGCCCATACTCGTGTACCGGGCCCGACCCGGTCGGACTCGCACAATCCCAGGGGGTGGACCTTCACTCGATCGGGCATGTTCAGTCCTTTCTGAGGAGGCGTTTGATCACTATCTCCGCTCCGCCGTAACGGGCGACCACCGACAGCACGCCCAGCCCGAACTTGGCGACCAGTCCGGTCGCGCCCAGCTTGGAGTGAACCGCGCCGGGGTGAAAACCGGGCCCGGCGCAGTACTCGACCAACGGGGCCAGCACCTTGTCCCAGGTGAACTCGGCGGCCGTTCTGGCCAGATTCTCCTTCAGGCGCGCCAGCCTGGCCTCGTCGTCCAGCAGGGCCAGAATCGCCCTGGCCATGGCCCGGTCGTCGCCGACGGGGACGACGCGACCCAGGTTGCGCCGCCGGATCAACTCGGCGAAAAAGTCGCCCTCGGTGACGACCATGGGCAGGCCGGCCCACAGGCAATCCAAGAGCCTGGTCCTGAACGACAGCCGCGTCTCCAGATCGTCGCCGGCGGCCAACACGGCCAGGTCCGACTCCATCAGGAAGCCGGCCCGGTCGTCGTAATCGACCCAGCCATGATTGAAGAAGATCGCCTTATCCAACAAGCCGAGATCCCGGGATAAATCGATGGCCCGCTGGACCATGGCCATGCCGGCGATGGCCGGGTTGGGATGCTTGACGCCCAGGAAGAACAACCTGACGTCGCCCCGGCGGGCCAGGACCCTGGCCGCGGCCTTGATCACCGTCAGCGGGTCGAACCAGTTCCAAATGCCGCCGCCCCAGATGAGCACCTTGTCCTTCACCCCGACGCCCGGCCAAACGCCCTTCAAAACCGGCTTGGTCGATCGGGGCGGCTCCGGGGACAGGCCGAAGGGGGCGACCGAGATGAGGTCGTCCAGCCTGGGGTCGCTCCTGTCGGCCTGCCAGCTCAACCGACCCTCGGCGGCTAAAAGTCCGAGCCAGAAGTCGCGCTGGCGCTGAGTGGCGCACAGGATGTGATCGGCCCGCTTGGCCAAAGGCGAGAGCGTCCGGCGCAGGAACTCCTGGGAACGGCGGGCCCGCCGCAGGGGTGCATCCCGGTGGTGGGCCATGACCTCGACCGGGTTGGGGTCGTACCAATCCAGGACCAAGGCGTGGCCGGGGGCCAAGAGCGGCGGCAAGGGCACGCCGATGCCTTGGCTGATCACGACCTTGGCCTCCCGGACCAAGAGGCGCAGGCTGCGGCGGCGGAAGGAAACCACCTCCAGTCCGGCCACCGGCTCGTAATTGGGTGCGGCCAGAAGGACCCGGTGCTCCCGGGCCAACACCTTGGCCAGCTCGGTCGCCCTGATCGCCGGGCCGGCCATCCGGCGGCCGACCACGTCGGAGCTGACGACGAGTATCTTGTCCCTAGTCATCGTTCGGAATCGACCAGTTCCTGATACAACCGGGCGTGGGCTTCAAGAAACGCTTGGCGGGAGTAGTTGGCCAGGACGAACTCCTGGGCCGCCCGCGCCATTCGATCGACCTCCTCGCCGCCCGCCATCAGCCAGGCCAGGGCCTTGGCCAAGCCGCCGGCGTCGCCCCGGCTGAAGCCCAGACCCCGCCGGCCGACCACGTAGTCGCCCGCCCGGCCTGACTCCTCCAACCCAAGCAGGCCGGGCACACCGCCGACCGGCGTGGCCGCCACCGGCTTACCGGCGGCCATGGCCTCGATGAGAGCCAAGGGCAACCCCTCGTTGATCGAGGTCAGAACCAGTGCGTCCAACTCGGCGTAGACGGCCGGCATGTCCTCCTGCCAGCCGGCGAAGACGACCCGGTCGGCAAGTCCCGACCCGGCCGCCTGGGCCCTGAGCTCGGCCTCCAGCTCGCCGGCGCCGACAAAGACCAAAACCGCCGGGCGCTCGGTCAGCTCGGCCAGCCGCTTAAACGACTCGATCGACGTGGCCGGGTCCTTGATCCCGGTCAGCCGGCCCACCTGGCCGACCAGAAAGACATCCGGGCTTATGCCCAACTTGCCTCGAAAGCCCTTGGCCTCGGCTCGCTCAAAGAGGTCCAGATCCAACCCGACCGGGATTATGGTCACCTTCTCCCGGTCACAGACCCGGTAAACGCGGCAGATGTCCTCGGCCTGCTCCGGGCTCAAAACGATGATCCGGTCGGCCCGCCCGGCCAGGAAGCGTTCCACGGCCAGAAAGAGGCGCGTCTTCCATCGGGGAAAGTAGCCCTCAAAGACATGGCCGTGGAACGTATGGACTATTTTAGGTTTTTTACCCCTGATCCACCGTGCGGCCAGGCGACCCAGCGTCCCGGCCTTGGCGGTATGGGTGTGGATGACATCCGGCCGCCGCTTCTTGATGAGACCGACGATCTCCTTGAAGGCGGTCAGGTTGCCCCGGCCCAACTCCGGCGACAGGCCGTCCACTTGGGTCCAGGCGACATTTCGGGCATTTGCCCAAAAATCCATCTGGGCCTCGCCCGGCCCGACCCGGCCGGCGGCCAACTCGACCTCGAAGCGGTCTTCCGGCAAACCGGCGGCCAGCTCCACCACCAGCACCGCCGGCCCGCCGATGTTCAACCGGGCGATCAACTCCAGAACCTTGATCGGCCGGCCGGCTCTCTCGCCCGTGGCCGCCATGTCCTCAGGGTAGAGCGCTCTGACTCAGCGCCTCGGCCTTGAGCCGCTTGACGTGGCCCCGGCCCAGGCCCTTGACCTCGCAACCCAGTTCGAAATAGCGCCGGATCTTGGCGTCGTCAAGCATACCGAAACAATCGACGATCGCCACCGGGCCGCCGGCCATCTCGACCACCGCCTCGGGCGTCAGCTCGAGGTAGACCTTGTGGCGGACCGCCAGAACGACCGCATCGGCGCCCTCGAGCGCTTGGGCCAGGTCGGGCTCGACTCGAAGCTCGCTCAACCCCTCCTGGTTGCGGAAGAAACGCTGCAACGACTTGCCCGAGACGGGGTAGCTGTCCTGCTTCTCGAACTCCCACCAGTGCTTGACGTAGGGGTCATGGACCTTGACCCGGCCGCCCATCTCGGTCAGCTTGCGCACGATGATCTCCGAGCCGGAGTAACGGGTATCCCCCACGTCCTCCCGATACGACGCCCCCAGCAGGGTGATCCGCGAGGCGGGCACGATCTTGTCCATCTCCCGCAAGGTGTCGCGAACCAGGGCGGCGGCGTGCAGGGCTCGGGTGTCGTTGATGTCGATGGCCGTCGGCGTGATCTTGAAGATGTCCTCCTCGAAGCCCAACAGCGTCCGGTGGGCCCAAACGCCCAACCCGCCGTCCTTGGGCAGGCAGTAGCCGCCGATGCCCGGACCGGGGAAGATGATGTTGTCGTGGGTCGGCCGGACCTTGATCGCCTCGATGACCTTGATCAGATCAATGCCGTTTTGCTCGGCGAAGACGCTCCACTCGTGCAGGAAGGCCAGAATCGTGGCTCGATAGGAGTTCTCGATGATCTTGGTCGTCTCGCTCTCGATGGGTCGATCCAGGACCGTCAACGGGAACTTCTCGACGTTGAGCACCTGGGAGAGAAACGCCCTCACCCTCTCCTTGGCTTCGGGGTTGACCGCGCTGCAGACCCGCCAAAAATCACGGACCGAGGCCACGTACTCCCGGCCGGGCATGACCCGCTCGAAGGAGTGGGCCAGCAGCGGTTCGGCGTCGTTTAAACCGCGCTTCTCGAACGCCTTTTTGATGGCCGGATAGGCGACGTACTCGGTCGTCCCCGGCGGCACGGTGGTCTCGATGAGGACCAGGCAGTGGGGCTGGATGCGCTGGCCGATGATGGACAGGCTCTCTTCCAGGGCGGCGATATCGGCCCGGCCCCGGCGGACGTCGCCCAGGGTGTCTTTGTGGTAGTCGCACTGGACATCGACCACCACCACGTCGGCCAGGGCCAACGCCTCGTAGGAGAAAGTGGCGACGAGGGTCTTTTTGTCCTTGACGCAGCGCTCGATGAGCGGCGCCACCTCGGGGTCCTCGGCCTCCACCGGGGCCACGCCCCGATTGAGGTAATGAATCTTCCAGAACGACCGGGGCGAGGGCCGCTGCATACCGATGACGAACTTGGTCGGCTGCCCGCTCTCCGGATCGACGGTGTCGGCGATGACGCCGGCCATGACCGCGCCGACAAAGCCGACGCCCATGACGACCACGATCTCCCGGCCGAGGCGGCGTTGTTCCTCGACGAGACTTCTCAACCGCTCGACCTCGGCGGCGTGCTCGGCCTCGGTCGGCAAGGGGTACTCCTCGCCGGCCGGCCCGATGGAAATCTGGCTCTCGGCCGGAACGGAATCGTTCTTCGAGACGGCCTCTCGCCGTTGGGAGGCCTGAGTGCGTTCGCTCATATCCACCTCATTAAGAATCAACTGTCTTTGTCGGGTCCAGGTGTAATCAGCCAATGTCGCGTCCGGCCCAGCGGGCGGCCACGGCGCGCAAAAGCGATAGGTCGGCCCCGGTCAAGCCGCGGCAGGCGATCAGCACCGCGCCGTAGACGACAAGCCCCAAAGCCAGTCCGGCCAACGGATGAAGCATCTTTCCGGTCGTAAAAAGCAGCGCCAGCATGGCCGCCCCGGCCAGGCCCGGCCGCCAGAGCTGGCCGGCCAGCGGCGGCCAGAAGCCCAACACCCGGCGGCCGAAGACGAGCTGGATGACCAGGCTGGTCGTCTCGCAGATCAGGGTCGCCGAGGCCGCTCCCAGGGCGCCGTAGACCGGAATGAGAACCAGGTTCAAGACCACGTTCAGGCCGATGTTGGCCGCCGCCCAGGGCACGAACTTGGGCATCAGGTTGGAGGCGGCCAATATGTTGCCGATGGGCGCGTTGATGAAGAACAGCACCCAGCCCCAGCCGAGAATCATCAACACCGCCCCGGCTGGCTGGTACTCGGCTCCGTAGACCAAGCCGACGGCCCAGTCGGCGTAGAACGTGGCCGCCGCGGCCGCCGGCGCGGCCAGGATGACCAGGAGGCGCACCGCCTGGCCGTAACTTTGGGCCAGGCCGGCCTTGTCGCCCTCGGCCAGTTGGCGGGCCATGATCGGAAACAGGGCGGCGGTCAGGGCCGAGGGCAGCACCCAACCGGCCTCGAAGAGACGGAAGGCGGCGCTGTAGAACCCGGCCTCCTGAGCGCCGCTGATCCCGGCGAGCATGATGACGTCCAGCCGAAAATAGATGATGGCCAGCAGCGACATCAGCCCGTAGGGAAAGGCGACGACGAAAAGCCGCCAGGCCGAGGCGGGCTCCTCCTCGTCGCGGCGAAGATAGGGGCCGGCCAGTCGCCGCATGGCCGCCGCGGCGGCGATGTTCACCGCCGCCACCCCGATCAGGGCGGCGATCAGCCCGCCGCCGGCAAGGACCAGAGCGCCGACGATCAGCGTCGCGGCGGCGGCCTGGGCCAGACTGACGGCCGAGGTCAGGTCCATCCGCTCGGCGGCGTTCACAACCGCCTGGCCGGCCCGGATAAAAGCCTCGGGAAAGAGGAGCAGCCCGCCCAGGGCGAAGCCCAGAAGCGGCGCCCGGCCGGCCTCCACGGTCAGCCCCCAGACGATCAGACCGGCGGCGGCCGCAAGGCTAAGCGTCAGCCGGACCGAGATCGTCTTGACGTAATAGGAGCCGGACCGGCCGGGCCGGCCGGCCAGATCGCGGATGGTGACCGTCATGAACCCGCCGTCGGCCGCCGTGGCCAGAACGGCCACCAGGGACATGATCAGGGCCCACTGGCCGAAGCCGTCCGGCCCCAAGTAGCGGGCGAGGACGATGACCAGCGGCAGGGAGAGGAGCTTGGTGCCCACCCGGGCCGCGGACAGCCACAGGGTGTTCTTGGCCACCCGGGCCGCGGTGGCTCCTTTGGCCGGCGAGTCGGTCAATCGGCGGGCGCTCCCAAGTTCAATCGACGGGCGGGATGAGGCCCCTCTCCTCCAGGGTCTTTAAAATGCTGGCCAGGCTTTCGGCCGGTCCCTCCCGGCCGGTCCTGATCTCGATGTCCGGTTCGGCCGGCGGCTCGAAGGGATCGTCGATGCCGGTGAAATTCTTGATCTCGCCGGCCAGGGCCTTTTTGTAGAGTCCCTTGGGGTCGCGTTCCATGCAGACCTCGAGGGGGCAGTTCAAGTAAACTTCGGCGAAGTTGCCGTTGCCCACATCGGCCCGGATCTCGTCCCGGATGGACTGATAGGGGCTGATGGCGGCGACGATGACCACCACCCCGTTGCGGACCAGGAGCTTGGCCACGAAGGCGATCCGCCTCAGGTTGGTCTCCCGGTCCTGTCGGGAGAAGCCCAGGCCCTTGCTCAAGTTGGTCCGGATGACGTCGCCGTCCAGCACCTCGACCCTCAGGCCCCGGGCCAGGAGCTCGGCCTCCAGCCTCCGGGCCAGGGTGGTCTTGCCCGAGGCGCTGAGCCCGGTGAACCAGACGCACAACCCGTTGGTCACTTCCACTCCCATCCAGATTCGCTTCGAAACGAGAGACGGCCGAAGGGAGTCCCTGCGGCCGAGACGATCGTCACCGGCCGTAGAACCGGCGGATCTCGCCGGTCACCCGAGCCTGGACGTCCTCGGTCAGATAGGGGTGCATGGGCAGCGACACCACCCGTTCGGAAAGCCGCTCGGCCACGGGCAGCTCGACTTCGCCCAGGCCCATCCGCTCGAAGACCGGCTGCCGGTGGAGCGGAACGGGGTAGTGGACCGCCGTCGGCACGCCGGCCCGGTTCAGGTGGGCGGCCAGCTCGTCCCGGCGGTCGCACTTCAAGGTGTACTGGGCCCAGACCGAGGTGTTGCCGGGAGTCAGACTCGGCGTCTCGACTCCGTCGAGGTCGGCCAGGGCCTCGGTGTAGCGCTCGGCCGCCCGCTGCCGAAGCTCGATCTCCTCCTCGAAGAAACTGAACTTGGCCAGGAGCACCGCTGCCTGGAGGGTATCCAGCCGGGCGTTGAACCCCAGGCTGTCGTGGCGGTAGCGGCGGGGCTGGCCGTGGTTCAAAAGGGCGCGCATCTTGGCCGCCAGCCGGTCGTCGTCGGTGAAGGCCATGCCGCCGTCGCCCATGCAGCCCAGGGGTTTAGCAGGGAAAAACGAGGTGATGGCGATCTGGCCGAAGGAGGCGGCCGGCCGGCCGTGGCGCTTGGCGCCGAAGGCCTGGGCGGCGTCTTCGATGACCCACAACCCGTGCCTGGCGGCGATCTCCTCCACTTTTTCCAGCTCGGCGCACTGGCCGAAGAGATCGACCGGGATGATCCCCTTGGTCTTGTCGGTGATCTTGGCCTCGATGGCCCCGACGTCGATGTTGGTCGAATTCGGCTCCGAGTCGACGAAGACGGGTTTTCCGCCCAGCAAGGCCACGATCTCGGCGGTGGCGATGAAGGTGAAGGCGGGGACGATGACCTCGTCGCCGGGTTTGAGCCCCAGGGACATGGCCGCCACCAACAAGGCCTCGGTGCCCGAACCGACCCCGACGGCGTGCTTGACTTCGACGAAGTCGGCCAAGGTTTCCTCCAGTCGCCTTACCTGAGGGCCCAAGATGTAGCGGCTCGAAGCGACCACCTCGGCCACGGCCCGGTCGATTACCTCACGGTGGCGTTCGTATTGCGCCTTGAGATCGATAAACTCCATTGGCAACTTCCCACTGCTACAGATTCAGATTACAGCTCCGCACTTTCGGTTACACGGGGGCTCAAGAATCGCGCAACCGATTTCGATGAGCAGACTTGACCGCCAGAACGGCGAGGCCGGTTCCGACTTGGAGATATTGGATAACACACTTAAGCCGCCAATTCAACCAGAGTTTTTCCCGCTGGAAAAGGCGGTTACGGCGGCTCGGCGACTATCCTCCCGGCCCCCGCCGCCCGGCCGCCGGGAGCGGTGGACTCGCCGCCGGCTTTATGGTACTACTTGGCCATGGACGTCAGTCCCCGCACCGAGCAGAGGCCGAGAGCGGAGAGCGCGCTTTACGTACCGGCTTGGTACGCCGTCCACACCCGCTCGCGCCACGAACAGGTGGTCCACGATCAGTTGGTCGGCAAGGGGACCGAGGTCTTCTTGCCCAAGCTGGAGGTCTGGAGCCGCCGCACCGACCGCCGGCTGAGAATCAAGGTCCCCATGTTTCCGGGCTATCTCTTCGTCCGGACCACCCTCCACCCCGACAAGCAGCTCTCTATCTTGAAGACCGTCGGCGTGGTCCGGATGGTCGGCTTCGACGGCCAGCCCGCCCAGGTCGACCCGCGGGAGATAGACTCCTTGAAGATCCTGATCGACTCGGGCGCGCCGATCAGCCCGACCGAGAACTATCGGATCGGCGATCTGGTGCGCATCGTCGCCGGCCCGTTCAAGGGGGTGGTCGGCCGGCTGGTCGGCCGCCGCTCGGCCAGGCGGCTGACCGTGGCCGTGGAGACGATCAACCGGGGCGTGTCGGTCGATATCGAAGACCACATGGTCATCAAGGTCGAGGCCGTCTAACCCGGCCGGTTCATGAACCGTCCAAATCAGCCGTCAGGCTTTTGCCGGCGCCGCTCGTTTCGCACGGGCGGTCTACGCTTTGGCGTCAAGCGGTCAAGGAGCCGAAACGCTTGAGCCTCGCCCTTCGCCGTGAATTCAAGCGCGGTGAGGGCGAGCGCCCGCGTCCTGTCCGGCCCGGGATCATCCCGCCTCATCTTCGCGAGACGCTTAAAGTCTCCGCCGAAGAGGCCCGATTGACAATCTCGCCCCGCGGGGAAACAATTATTGCAGGCATAAACGGTTGTTGACCGCGCCATGAAGGGGCGGCGCAATAATGATGAACGACGCCGAGTTTCGACGCCTCCTGGAGTATCTCGACCTGTCTTGGGAAGGTTACCGGCGGGTCAGGAAAGGGGTCAAGAAGCGTCTCGCCCGCCGCCTCCAGGCGCTGGGAATAAACCGCGTCGAGGACTACCTGGCCGCCCTCGATTCGGACTCCGAGTTGAAAGCAGACTGCCGGCTGTTGTTGACCGTCTCCATCAGCCGCCTGTTTCGGGATCGCGACCTGTGGCGGCTGATGGAGGAAGACGTCCTGCCGAGACTCGCCGGCCGGGAAACGATCAGGGCCTGGTCGGCCGGCTGCGCCTGCGGGGAGGAGGCTTACAGCCTGAGGATCGTCTACGAGACGTGGCAAAGCCGCCGGACCTCGGCCCCGCCCCTCGAACTCCTGGCCACCGATCTGAACCCGGCCTATCTGGAACAGGCCCGGGCGGGCGTCTATCAAAGGAGCAGCCTCAAGGACGTCCCGGAAGAGCTCCGGGCGACATACTTCGAGAAAGCGCCCGGCCGCGAGCGCTATCGGGTGGCCGAAAACCTGAAAAGGGGCGTCGTCTTCCGCCGGCACGACCTCCTCTCGGGCCTCTCCCCCGGCGTGTTCGACCTCATCCTCATGCGCAACAGCGTCCTGACCTACTCCACCAACGGCCGGAAGGCGATCGCTCTCCGGACCGTCGCCGAAAGCCTTACGGACGGGGGATTTCTCGTCATCGGCTCGACCGAGATGCTTCCCCCCGGCCGGCCGGACCTCCGGCCCTTCGGCGGCCGGTCCGACATCTTTCAAAGACAAATCGGGGGCGCACAGGGCAATGGCGGGCGTTAAAGTCTTGCTCACCGGGCCGCCGCGCTCGGGCAAATCGACCCTGATCGAGCGGATCATCGCCCGGCTCGATCGGCCGTTGGCCGGTTTTTTCACCCGTGAGCTCCGGGAGAAAGGGCGACGCGTCGGGTTCTCCATCATCACCCTCGACGGCCGGCAAGGCCGGCTGGCCCATCGCGACTTCGACTCCCGGTTCAGGGTGGGGCCGTATGGGGTCGATCTGGAGGACCTCGACCGGATCGCGACGCCGTCTCTCGAACCCGACGAGCCCGACCGGCTGGTGGTGGTCGATGAGATCGGCAAGATGGAGTGCCTTTCCCCCCGCTTCAGACAGGCCTTGGTCTCTCTCCTCGACTCCGAGCGCGACGTGTTGGGCTCCATCAGCGAAAAGGGCGGGCCGTTCATTCAGGAGATCCGGCGGCGTCCGGATGTGGAGCTGATCCGCGTCACCGCGGCCAACCGGGACGAACTGGTCGATCTGGCGGAAAGATTCTCCACCCGGCGGGCCTGAGCGGGCTCCGGCTGAAGGCTCGCCCGGCGCGTGACCCGCCGGGGTCGCCGCCGGTGATCGGCCCCGATCGGGCCTCGCTTTCACCGGGTTCTACTTCATCAAACTGGGCAGCCAAAGGACGATCTGAGGGAAGAACATGCACAGACCAAGGCCCAAAGCCTGGAGCAAGACAAAGGGGATGATGGAGCGATAGATGTCGCCCATCGTCACCCCTTCGGGGGCGACGCCCCGGAGATAAAAGAGGGTGTAGCCGAACGGGGGGGTGATGTAGTCCATCTGAGCGTTGACCAGAAAGAGGATGCCGAACCAGACCGGATCGAAATCGAGGGCCTTGATGATGGGCAGGAAGATGGGCACGCAAAGGAGGATGATGCCGATCTCGTCCAGGAAGAGCCCCAGGAAGATGAGCATGAGTTGAATGAGGATGAGAATGATCCAGCGGTTGAGCGCCAGGCCGGAGACGAAGCTGCTGACCAGATCGTCCCCGCCGACGGCCGAAAACACGGAGATGAAGCAGCGGGCGCCGATGGTGATCCAGAGGATCATGGCCGTGATTTTGGCCGTGGAGTAAACCGATTCCCTGATGTTTCCCCACGTCAGCCGGCGATAGACGGCCGCCGAGATGATCGCCCCCAGACAGCCCACCCCGGCCGCCTCGGTGGGGGTGGCGATGCCGGCGTATATCGAGCCCAAGACGCCGATGATGAGCAGGACGGGCAGGATGACGCTCCTGAGGGCCAGGAACTTGATCTTCCAGGAGTACTGGGCTCGCTCCTCTTTGCTCGGGGCCGGGCCCAGTTCCGGCTGGAGCCAGCAGCGCACGGCGATATAGGCCACGAACAGCGACGACAAAAGCACGCCCGGCAGAACGCCGCCCATGAACATGTGGCCGATGGACACCCCGGCCGTGACCGCGTAGACGATGGTGATGACGCTGGGCGGGATCAGAATCCCCAGCGTGCCGCCGGCGCAGATGGAGCCCAGGGCGATACGCTTGTCGTAGTTGCGTTTGAGCATGTCCGGCAGAGCCAGGATGCCCATGGTGGCCACCGCCGCGCCGACGATGCCGGTCATGGCCGCCATCAGGGTGCAGATGACCACCGTGCCGATGGCCAGGCCGCCGCGCAGGGGCCCGAACCACATCTGCATCACGTTGAACAGGTCCTCGATTATGCCCGAGCGCTGAAGCATGTTGGCCATGAAGACGTACAAAGGAATGGCCACCAGAAAATAAGAGGTCATCACCCCCCAGGTCTGGACGGCCACCAGGAGCATGGAGTTGGGACCCCACAGGAAATAGGACAGGGACAGGGCCAGACCGCCCAGGACAAAGGCCAGGGGCAGGCCGGAGAAGAGAAGCAGCACCAGGGAGAAGAACATGACGAGGGTGGTGACTTCGACGTTCACAGCTCACCCTCCCGGCCGGTCAAGGCGAAATGGAAATCGCGAATGAACTTGGCCAGCCCCTGAAGGATGAGCAGAGCCGCCGCCACCGGGATGACCAGCTTGACAGGGTAGATGGGCGGGGCCCAGGCCGAGGACAGGGTCTCCCTGAAGGAGACCGAGTTGAGGGCGAACTTGCCGCCCAGCCAGAACATCATGATCAGGAAAAAGAACAGGATCGGCGCGGTGCACAAATCGAGGATCGCCCTGCCCCTGGGAGTGAGGCGGCCGTAGAAGATATCGACGTTGACGTGGCCGCGAGTGGCGAAAGTGTAGGCGCCCAGGAGCAGAAAATAGGGCCCGTGAACAAGATAGTTGAACTCGAAGACCCAGTTGGTGGGAGCGTTGAAGACGTAGCGCATGACCACTTCATAAACCGTGGCCCCGATGATCAAGATGATCGTCCAGCCGACGATCTTCGCCACCCATTTGTTGATCCCGTCTATGACCCGAAGGCATGTCCGCAAAGCACCCACGCCGCCCTCCGCCGGAGATAACCCCCGGGCGGACCGCCATCCGGTCCGCCCGGAGCGTGTGTCAACCCGAACCGACGATCACGAGACTAGAGCAGGCCCAGTTTCTTCATCCACTCCTTCTGGGAGTCCAGGATCTTCCGGGCCAGGGGGCTCTTGTTGGCGTACTCCTCCCAGACCTCCATGGCCACCAGACGAATCTTCTTGACCTCCTCGTCGGGCAGGTAGATCACCTCACAGCCCTTCTCCTTGAACTTCTGCAAGGCCTCCATACCCTTGACCAGATGGTACTGGAACAGCTCGGCCGAGGCCTCCCGAGCCGCGACCTCGATGATGGCCTGGATGTCCTTGGGCAGCTTGTTCCAGGCGGCCAGATTGGCGGCGTAGATGCAGGCCGTGGTCGGCTGATGGAAGCCGGGCAGGATGATGTATTTGGCCACCTCGTAGAGACCGGCGTCGTAGTTGGCCGCCAGACCGCCGCGGTCGGCGAAGTCGATGACGCCCTTTTCCAGCGCGGAGTAGACTTCGGCCGTGGGCAGCGGGGTCACCGCCGCACCCAGCTTCTTCATCACCGGGCCGGCCAGACCGACGAAGCGGCCCTTCTTGCCCTTCCAGTCGGCTATCTTGTGAATGGGGAACTTGGAGTGAATCGGCTCCTGGCCGTAGATGTTGGGAGCGATGTAATAGATACCCATCTTCTTGTAGGCTTCACGAAGCATCTTGACGCCGCCCAACTGCCAGAACCAGGTTTCGAACTGCCAGGCGTCGGTGAAGCCCAGCGGAGTGGCGCTGGTGAAGGCCACCGCCGGCATCTTGCCGATGTAATAGCCCTCGTACTGCTTCATCATCTCGAACATGCCGGCCTGGACGGCGTCGAGCATCTGGTTGGTCGGCACCAGCGAGCCCGGGCCATAGATCTTGATCTCCATGCGACCGCCGGTCAGTTCCTTGACCCGGTTGGCGAACCTGACCTCGATCTTGTAGGGCAAGGTGCCCGAATCCCACAGAACCTGCATCCGCCACTTGATGGGTTTGTCCGCCGCCTGGCCGCTCAGGGGCAGGGCCAGCATAGTCAAGACCGCCAAGACCGCCAGAGTGAAAGTAAACCTCTTGCCTGTCATCTTGTCCCCTCCTCCTTGTTGAAGTGAAACCAGTTCACCAACCAACCCCGTGGGGCAGTGACCCTCGATCAGACCTGGCAACCGGTTTTGTCGCCAGGGCTGCCTTCCCAAATGGGGCGACCCGTCTTGAGGGTGTAACTGGGCAGCTCCGACCCGATGACCTCGGCGGCGAAACGGGCCGCCTCGATCAACTTGTCAAAATCCACCCCGGTCGGCGCTCCCATCTCTTCCATCATGTTGACCAGGTCCTCGGTGGCGATATTGCCCATGGCGCCCAGGGCGGTCGGACAGCCGCCGATGCCGCCCACCGAGGCGTCGAAAACCCGGACCCCGGCCTGGTAGGCGGCCAGGGCGTTAGCCAGTCCCGTGCCCCGGGAATTGTGGAAATGGGCCGCCACGCCCATTTCACCCGCCGCTTCGATGACCGCTTCAAAGACCTCCGTCACCTGTCTGGGGTTGGCCATGCCGGTGGTGTCGCCCAGGGAGACCTCACCGACCCCCATCTCCAGGTAGGCCTTGACGATCCTCAACACCTGTTTCAGCGGGATCAGGCCCTCGTAAGGGCAGCCGAAGGCCGTGACCACATAGCCCCTCAGCCGTTTCCCGGCCTCCAGGCCCAGTTGGGCCACCTTGGCCAGCTCGGCCAGCGACTCGCCGACGCTCATGTTGACGTTCTTCCGGTTGTGGGTTTCGCTGGCCGAAACGAAGAGGGCCAACTCGTCCACCTTCGTCGTCACGGCTCGCTCACAACCCTTGACATTGGGCACCGGGGCGGAGTGGATCACTCCCGCCCGTCGCTCGATGCCGTCGATCACCTCCATGGTGTCGATGAACTGGGGAATGACCTTGGGGTGGACGAACGAGGTCACCTCCAAGCGCTTGAGTCCCGCATCCATCAGCCTGTTGATGAGTTCGATCTTCTTGTCGGTGGGGAAGAAGTCGGGCTCGTACTGGAGCCCGTCCCGGGGCCCGACCTCGACCACGGTGATGGGATCACGCGGATACATCGGCCTCTCCGTCACTCGCCGCGCAGTTCCTTGAGGATCGCCTCGGCCAGATCGGCCCTGACCTTGCCCCCCTCGATCAGCCGCTCGGCTACCTGGTCGATCTCGTCGCCCACGGCCCCGGCCATGATGGCCATGTTCTTGGCGTGGAGGTTCATGTGGCCGCGCTGGACGCCCTCGGCGGCCAGGACCCGGAGTGCGGCCAGGTTCTGGCACAGACCGGCCGCGGCCGCTATCTCGGCCAGTTCGGCGGCCGTCTCGATCCCCAGGATCTTGACCACCAACTTGGCCATGGGGTGGACGGCCGTGGCCCCGCCGACGAGGCCCATGGCCATGGGTATCTCGATGGAACCGACCAGGTCGCCGTCCTCGTTCTTCTCCCACCTGGTCAGGGAACGGTAGCGCCCGGTCCTGGCGGCGTAGGCGTGGGCTCCGGCCTCGATGGCCCTGAAGTCGTTGCCGGTGGCGATGACCAGGGCGCTGATGCCGTTCATGATGCCCTTGTTGTGGGTGGCCGCCCGGTAGGGATCGACGTCGGCGAAGGCCCAGGCGGTCACTATGCCGTCGATGACCTCCGGTCCGGGCGGGATGACGTCTTTTTTGATCACGCATCGGGCCCTGGCCAGCCGGCGGTCGGCCAGATTGGAGAGGATGCGCAGGAAGACCTTTCCGCCGGTCCACTTCTCGATGTGGGGGGCCAGGGCCTCGGCCATCGTGTTGACCGCATTGGCCCCCATGGCGTCTCGGGTGTCCACCAGGATGTGGGTCACCACCATGGCGCCGAGGGCCGAGTCGAGGACCCGAACCTCGACGTCGCGACAGCCGCCGCCCAGCTTGATCAGAATGGGATCCTGTTCGTTGCACAGGGCGATGATCTCCTCCCGGCGCTCCAGGATTTTCAGCTTGGCGGCGAAGGGGTCGCTCAGGCCCACAGTCTGGATCTGGGCGATCATGATCGGGCCGCTGGTGGAGGCGAAAAAGCCGCCGCCCGGACGAGCCATCCTGCCCGCGTTGGCCATGGCCGCCACCACCGAGGACTCCTCCACGGCGATGGGGATCAAGACATCCCGGCCGTTGACTATCATGTTGGGCACCAGGCCCAGCGGCAGCTCGAACGTCCCGATGACGTTCTCGATCATCCGCTCGGCCGTCTCTATGCCCAGCACGGCGCTGCGGCCCAGCAGGGCCACGTCGGCGTCATCGAGGTCGGCGAAGTCGCGCACGACCTTGATGCGTTCCTCGATGCTCATCTTGTGGAAACCGGAAATCCTCGAGGTTTTAGACATGATTTTCGCCTCCTTGAGCCGATTGCAGTACCAGTGAAGTCAATGAGCCCCCAGGTAAGCGTCTCAGTCGCCGCCTTCTCTGGGCGAACAGATGACGACCAACACCTTGGCCTCCTCGTCCCCCAGGCACTCGCCCCGGTGCGGGACGCCGGAGTCGAAATAGATGCAATCCCCCTCCTCGCAGACGTGATGCTCGCCGCCGAAATAGAAGAGCATCCGCCCCTTCATGACGATCATCAGCTCTTCGCCCTCATGGGAGAAGATGGTCTTGTCCGTGGCATGGGGCATGAGGGTGATGAAGAACGGCTCCATTATCTTGTGGTGGTAGCGGTAGGCGATGGCCTCGTAGTGGTAGCCGAACAGGCTGCCGTCCCGGTTGACCGGCTTTCGCTCGTGGCGGCGGACGATGGTGCATCCGGAGCCGTTGTTCCTCCGCTCGAAAAAATCGGCCATGTCCGCGCTCAGCGCCTGGGCGATACGGCTCAGGGTGGCGATGGGCGGGGATTTGAGGCCGCGTTCGATCTTGGACAGGTAACCCTTGGTCAGCCCGCTCCGCCGGGCCACCGCATCGAGGGTGAGACCCTGCCGGCGTCTCAGCAGTCTGATCTTGCTCCCTATTTGATTCTCCATGCTCGAACGACCCAAAAAAGAGGTGACAGCCCGGGAACATCGTTCTTGTTGCCCGTTAGGAAACAAATAAGCTCATTTGGGAAACATCTGTCAAGTAGAAACTGATATCGCTTGTCTTGTCGGTGGGTTGTTCGAGGAGCAGAAACGAGCCTCGCCAACGACCGAGGTCGCCTGCCCGGCCGCCGCCTGGGCCGCCGGGGGTCCAGGAACGCTCCACGGCGAGGCCCATCCGGGACGGGCTGGGTGAGCTGCTCCGACCGGATGGGGATTATCGGCCGCCGGCAGGCGAAGAGCCGAAGCCGACATACCGTCGGCCAGCCGACTGCCCAGAGAGGCCGGCTATGAGGCTGCTTCCATCAGCCGCCGCTCACGAATTCAAGGAACACCCCGCCGCAGGCGACGGCGGTATCGGCTCCAGATGAGGAGTCGTTCTTCTTTGCCGTAAGCTACGGAGAATGAACTCCCCCGTGGGAGTTCAACCAAACATGAAACGCATTCAGGCCTACCGGCTTGAGGCCCAGGTGGCGGCCGTGGCGGATCAAGCCGTCGGCCAGATTCTGGCCATGGGAGCGGTCGCAAGCCAGCAAGTAACAGGGGTTGTCGGCCTTGGTGTTGACGATCTGGAGGCCCAAGCCGTGGCTGCGGGTTACCGCGTAAAAGGCGCTGTCACATTCCGGTCTCTCGACGTCAATGATCACCATTCGCTGCATGAGCTCGAGCGCCCGGCGGCCGATCAGGGCCACCAGGGCCCAGGCGTCGGTCATGTCGGTGTAGTGATCGTCCGGCCAGGATGGCTCCATGGGGCCGGTCAGATCGAACACTACCACCTCTTGAGGTTTACGGCGGCAGACAAAAGCCTGTCCGGTCCACACGACCTGGCCGGGGGCCAAATCGCGAAAAGATTCCGCCGCCGGCCCGTGGGCCAGCGCCTTGGGCCGGTGACTCAAGTCCACCAACCCAACCTCCCAATCGGTCGCAACCGGTTCGTAATCCATGACCAGAGCCCAACCGGCCTCTTCCTCGATCAGCGGCTTCCCGGCCCACTCGGGCATGGTGATGGCCTGCCTGTGCGTCGTCATATCTTCAACCTCTCACCCCTGGGATCATAGAACGGCGGTTTGACGTAACGGGCCTTGACCTCTCGACCCTCCAGCCAGAGGGCCACTTCGCCGCCCTCCTTGAAGTCATCGTCAGGTTCCACCAGGGCGAGCCCGATGGTCTGGTCCAGCAGCGGGCTGTAGCGAACCGAGGTGATGTAGCCAAGCCGCCGATCGCCCTTGACCACCAGGTGGCCGTCGATGAGGCCGGCCCTTCCATCCAGGCTGAATCCGATGACCTGGTTCTTGAACGGCTGTCCGTCCAGCAGTCTCAACATTGGAGAGCCGACCGTCTCCTCTTTGGCCCGGTCCCACAGCCAACCGAAGCCGGCCTCGAACATGGTTGTGTTGCCGTCGATATCCAGGCCGGGCAGGACGTGACCCTTCTCCAGCCGGCAGATGAACTGCGCCTCCAAACCGATGGGCTTAAGACCCAGCGGCCGGCCGGCTTCCAGCAGTTTTTCCCACAGATAGGCGCCTTGGTTGGACGGGCAGTGGATCTCGTAGCTCAGCTCTCCCAGGAACCCCATGCGCATGATATAGGCCGGCACCCCGGCTACCTCGACCTCGATCCAGTGCATGAAAGGCAGGGCCTCGTTGGACACGTCGGCTTCGGTAAGCTTGGCCAGAATCTCCCGCGAGTTGGGACCGGCCAAGTTCATACCGGCTTTGGCTTCGGTCAGATTGACAAGCCAGGCCTGCCAATCCTCTTCCCTCTGCCAACGGTGGTACCACTCCATGGTTGCCGGGCCGCGGGCGGTGGAGGTGGTGAAGTAGTAATCATCCGGCCCCAATTTGAGGATCACGCCGTCGTCGATGACCACGCCCTCCTCGTTGCAGGCGGCGGTGTAGCAAATTCTGCCTGGCTCGAGGCCGGTGACAGACCTGGTATTCACCCGATTGAGCCACTTTTCGGCGTCCGGTCCGAAAATGCGGAACTTGCCCAGGGTGGACACATCGGCCAGCCCGGCCGCATTGTGCACGGCCAGGCTTTCCGCCTCGGCATCGCCGAAGTGCTCGATCCGGAGCCAGGGGCCGGTGCGCAGCGGCTTGCCCCCTCCAGCCAACTGGATCTCGTGCATGGGCGTCACCTTGGGCTGGTCGTGATGGCCGGCGGCCATAACCCCCATGCTGGCGCCGGCCAGCGGCGGCCGGGGAGTGTTGATCCGTTGCGCGCCCATGTCCTGCGGTCGCTTGTAGGCCAGATAGTCCAGGAAGTTGGCCTGGCTGAGCGCCCCCTGCTCGGCGCCCATGGTCGCGGTGGTGTAGCGCTTTATCATCTCGACGTGGGTGAAGCCCTCCTCAAGAGCCTGGTCGATGTCCTTCTCGGTGACGTCGTTCCCAAAGCAGATAAAGCGCCGGTCGTTGGCACCGGCGGCCCTGACCTGGGGCGGGTTGGGCTTGAGAGCCGGGGCTCGGGCCAGTATTTCGCGGGCCGACTCGATTTCGGTTTCCAACTTCAAGCCGTGGGCGGCGAGGACCTCCGCCGCAGCCAGCCTTCCCTGGGCCCGAATGGCCTCCCGGTCTTCCAGCCCGTTCAGCCGCCCGGCCGTGGCGTAGCCGGGAGGCGGATCGACGGCCAAGTGGAAGCCCAGGTCCGCGTCGTAGACGATCTTGGCGTCGGTCTGAGCGATCAGTTTGAACATCGGCGTCCGGCCGCTGGAGGCGATGATGCCCTGGCATCTCACACTCCGGCCGGATTTGTCACCCACCTTGCCGACGATCGCGCCCGTGACCCTCTTTTTGCCCTTGGCCTCGATCACTGTTTCGCCTTCCCAGACCAAAACGCCGCGATCGATGAGGGCGGACCTGATGTCGGCCGGGCCGCCGTCGGCTCGGCAGTCGGCCAAGCCAACCACCTTGACGCCGCTTTCGACCATGTCCAGGGCGACCTTGTATATTTGATCGTCGCCGCCGGCCACGACCACCTCTTCGGCCGGCTTGAGGCCGTAGAGGTGAACCAGCCGCTGAGCCGTTTGGGGCAGCATGACGCCGGGACGATCGTTGTGATTGAACATGAGCGGCCGATCCATGGCTCCGGTGGCGAAAACGGCCGCCTTGGGCCGGATGAGGTAGGCCCGCTCCAGGAAGGACTCGTCAGGCGAACAGGCCTGGATGCACACGAACACTCCATCCGGGTAGACCATGGACGCCGTGGTCGAAGTCAGCACCGTCAGGTTGTCGAAGCCGGCCAGTCGTTTCTTCAACTCGGCAATCGGTTCGAGGCTCTCCGGGCCCTGAAAGGCCTCGAAGCCTCCCAACCATGGTTCGGCTTCGACCAGGACGACGCGAACCCCGGATCTGGCCCCGGTCAGGGCCGCCTCCAGGCCGGCCAAACCGCCGCCGATGACCACCAGCTCGGGGGTGAGGTTGACTTCCTCGAAGCGCGGCCTGGTCTTCAGCGGCTTGATTCCGCCCAAGTTGCCCGGCGCGTTGCGCATCATTTCCCGGGCCTTGTTCCACGCGGTTTTGGATTTGTAGAGCGAAGCGTTCTTATAGTAAAACCCGACCTGCATGGCGCCCGAGGCCTTGTCGGCCAACTTGAGCAAGTCCACGCCCCGTTTGAACTGAGGCTCGACTTTCATCCCGTCGGCCACCAGGGTTCGGGCGATGCGGGTGTTGAACCGCCCGTCCACCTCCATGGCCGGATCGGCCGCCTGCACGCCCAGGTCCATGATGCCTCGGGGGCGATGGTACTTGAAAGAACTGGCCATCACCCTGATGCCCGCGGCGTGCAAGGCGGTGGCCACCGTATCTCCGGCAAAGGCCTCGACGGCCTGGCCGGAGTAATAGATTGTCACCGGCTCTGACCGGTCGATCACCTGGGTCGGGCTTTCGGGCAAACGTTTGCTCATGGCATCAATCCCCACTCGCCTCGGGTCTGCGCGAATCCAGGACTTCGTTGGTGGCGGTGTTGCGTTTGACCAGAATCCAGCTATCACAGCCGCCGTGATACCACCACTCGTCCTGCACGCCAGCCACGTTCTTGTTGAAGTAGGAGTAGTGCCGCCATTCGCGGATCCCGGCTTCCGGGCCCGGCTCCGGCTTGACTTCACCGCCGAATTTGAATTCGTAAACGTCTCGCGGTCCACAGTTGGGACACGGAATCAAAAAGCCCATCCGACACCCCCGTCAGGTTCTGGCGATATAGACTTCAGGCACCATGCGGCCTTCATAAAAACGGTCGATGCCGAGGAACTTGACCATGTCGGGGCACCGGCCCGTGGCGATGAATTCGGCCATGGTCTTGCCGCAGCCGGGCGCGGACTTGAAGCCGAAGTAGCCCCACCCGGCGTCGATAAACAGGTTCTCCACCTCGGTGGCGCCCATGATCGGCGCGCCGTCCACGGTCATGTCACACAACCCGGACCAAGAGCGCATCAGCCGCAGATTGGCGATATCCGGAAAAAGCTGGAGCATGAAGTAGGCCTGCTCCTGGGCGAATTCATAGGTGTTGTACAGCTTGAAGCTCTGCCACGGGTCCAAGTGGGCGCCCATGATCAGGTCGCCTTTGACCGACTGCTGGACATAGCAGAAGTACGCCTCCGACACGACCACCTGATCCAAAAACGGCTTCACGCACTCGGTGACCATGGCCTGGAGGGGCAGCGTGACCACCGGCAAGTCCAGATCGGCCAGCGCGGCCACCTCGGAGGAGTAGCCGCCTGGAGCCATGTGGACCACCGGCGCCGAAATCCGGCCTTTGTTGGTTTCGACCCCGGTCACCTTGCCGTTCTCGATATCGATGCCCGTCACCTCCGTGCCCGGGCAGAGATCCACGCCCAGCCGGTGGCAGCCCTTGAGGAAGCCCCACACCGCCGCATCGTGCCTGACCTGCCCGCCGGGCGGGTTGAAGTAGCCGCCGACTATGGGCAGAGCGGCCCGATCGCTGATATCGAGAGCCGGCACGAGCTTCTTGAGCTCCTCGGGAGTGAGAAGGTAATTCTCGATACCCATCCTGATCTGGGTCTCGTGCCGCATCCTCATGGTGTTGAATCCGGCCTCGGTGTGAGCCAATCCAACCAGGCCCTTTACCCAAACCATGAGGTTCCACTCCAACTCCGCGCTCAGTTCCAGCCACAGGTCCTTGGAGAGAACGTAGAGGGGGAGAATTTCCGGAGCGCGCTGATTGACCCGAAAGACCTCGGTGTTGCGGCTCGAGCCGCCGTAGCCGAAATGCTTCCGCTCCAAAACGGCCACCCGGTCGATCTTGTGATCCTTGGCCAAAAAGTAGGCCGCGGCCAGGCCGTGAAGACCTCCGCCGATGATTACGGCGTCGTAGGTCTTGGCCGGGTCTTTAAACGTCCAAAGGGATCGGTTCGAAGCCATCTGTCACTCTCCTTGGAATGGCTTGCCAAAGACTCGATTCTCTCCGGCGGCGGCCGGATCGCTCGCCCTTGCCCGCCTGGCGGACATTGTCGCCAGGCCGGTCTTTCTTTAATCGCGGGAAGTGATGAACAGTTTGCATATCAGGCAGCCGCATCCGGTACCGCAAAAACCTCGAGTGGTTTCCGGCGATATGGGGAGGCGGCGCTGGCGGCTCCAGAGCTGACGCCGAGGATGCTCTTCCTCCAGCCAGCGGCGCATTCTCTCCGACTTATGTTCAAAGGTCCGGCGAACCGGCCCTGCGAAGCAAAACCCCAACGAGCGAGATAACGACCCACCCTCCAAACGGAGAAGCGAATACCGAACTCACTCGCGATCAGCGTCAAGGACAATAAATTATCTCAATAAATATAAATAGTTATTGCGTCGAACAATCAACCCGGAGCCGCCCTCAACGGATATAACCGGCCAACCGTGGGAAGAAGAGGCACAGCCCCGGCCAATAGGTGGTCAGGGCCAGTACCGGCAACATGCCGACCCACATCAGGAACATGGCCGGCCGGAGGTACTCATCGGCCGAGCAATTTCCGATCCGCCCGGCTAAAAAAAGCATCGGCGCCGTCGGCGGGGTGACCGTACCCAATCCCAGATTAACCCCGACGATGGCCGCGAAGTGGAGCGGATGAACACCCGCCTTGATGGCGATGGGGTAGAGAAGCCCTGCCGCCAGGACGGTTCCGCTCAGGTCGTTCATCATCATTCCCATGATCAACAGGACGATGTTCAGCAAAAACAGGGTTACATAAACGTTGGGCGAAATCCTGATCAGCCAGTTGGCGAGATCCTCGGTCACTCCCTCAACGACCAGTATCTTGGAGCTGACTTCGGTAAAGAAGATCATCAGGATGACCACGCCGCTGATGACCGAGGCCTGGATTACGGCGCCTCTGATCTCCCCCCAACCGATGACCCGGTAAAAAACCGTGGCCAGGACAAGCACGTAAAAGACGCCCAGACAGGCCGCTTCCGTCGGGGTGACGATCCCGCCGTAGATTCCGCCGAGAATGATCAGCGGCAGGACGAGAACCGGGCTGGCCTTGAACCCGCTGCGGCCCACCGTGTGCAAATAACGGCCGAAGCTCGGCGGCTTGGGGATGGTCTTGACCGGCAGCTTGCGCACGGCCACGGCGCTCAGGAAAGAGTACATGATGACGATCAGAATCGCCGGCCCCAACGTGGCCAGCCAAACCGCCGGGATGGAATTGCCGGTGATGATGGCGTAGAAGATCATCGGTACGCTG
Source organism: uncultured Thermodesulfobacteriota bacterium (assembly GCA_964634465.1). Classification (GTDB taxonomy): domain Bacteria; phylum Desulfobacterota; class Desulfarculia; genus CAZWLY01. The sequence goes on from CAZWLY010000006.1 coordinate 123,616, forward strand.
GGGGGCACCAACTGGCCCAGGATGCCCGAGCAGGCGACCAATGCCGTGGCAAGCCCGCGCGGATAGCCGTGCTCCACCAGCCTCGGGATCATCACCGTCCCGATGCAGGCGATGGCCGCCGAGTCGGTTCCCGAGATGGCGCTGAACATGGCGGTGGTGACGACCGTCACCGCGCCCAGGCCGCCTTTGATGTGGCCGATCATGGAATTGACGAAATCGATCAGCCGGCGGGCCAGGCCGCTGGAATCCAGGATCATCCCGAAGAGGATGAAAAGCGGAACGGATAACAGAACGACCGATCTGATCTTTATGAAACACGTCGGGATCAAATATGACGGATCGGCGCCGAACCAAATTATCAGGTACAGAGACAGGAGACCAAAGGCCATGGCGATCGGCACGCCGATCATTATGAAGACCATGACTCCAATGAATCCGAACAATACCGCTTCCATCGAACAGACCTTTTATTGTGGACGTAAGGTGCGTCGAGTGAAGTCCACCATCTCCCAGAAGAAATAGATGGTCATCAGCACGGCCCCGACGAGCAAAGCCGCTTGGAAGTAGATCATGGGCACGCCGTGCGTCGGGGTGGTCTCTTTCGTCAGGATGCTCTCGGCGCAGAAGTCCCAACTCCACTTGGTGAAGATGAGAGACATGATCGTCGAGACGGCGGCGGAAAAGGCCCGGATAGCGTCGCGCCGGCGTTGGGATTTGACGATGACGTTGATGAACTCGGCCTTTATGTGGGTCCGCTCGTAGCTACCGTAGGAAGCGCCGATAAAGTAGAGCCAAACGGCCGCGTAACCGATAAACTGCTCCAGGCCGAACAGCGACGTGCCGAAAAGGTACCGGGTGACAATCTCGGCCAACATGGCTAAGGAGAGGAGGCTCATCAAGAAGAACAGAAAGCCCCTCTGCAGCGCAGCAGTCCAGGAACTCAATCCGCCCGATTCTTTGGTTCCGCCAGTCATAATGAAACCTCGATGCCGCCGTACTCATCGAAAGGGGGCTCCGCTCGCGAATCGCGGCGGAGCCTCCCCTCTCGACCTTTCTACATGCCCACCATTTTCTTGAGCTCGGCCATGGTTTCTTTCCCGAGAATCGGGGTATAGATATCCCAGCACTCACGGCACCGGCGCTTCCAGACTTCGAGTTCCTTGGGATACTCTTCGGCCATGTTGATCACGGTCCAGCCGTGCTTTTTCAGCTTGGCCTGGTATTCCATCTCCTCGGCCTCGACCTGCTCCAGATGCTTGATGATGATCTTGTTCGTCTCCTCCTGAATGATCCTCTTGTACTCATCGGGCAGCTTGTTCCACTTTTTGAGGTTGAAAGAGACCGACCACATCTCGCCGAAGTCGTAGGTGACGATCATCGTGTTGGCCACGTCGCGGAACAGGTTGTACATGTAGACCGCACCGGAACCGACCCAGCCATCGGCCACGCCGGTGGAGATGGCGGTCGGGGTTTCGGCCCACGGAATGGTCACCGTGGTGAAGCCCATCTTCTCCACGTAGCACTTGAAGATATCCATCGGCGGGCAGCGAACCTTGACCCCCTTGGCCTGCTCTGGAGTGGTGACCGGTTTGCCCTTGAGACCGAGGCTGCCCAGGTTGTTGAGCCAAGTGCCCATGTAGTACAGCCCGGCGTCCGCGGCCCATTTTTTACCCAGCTTGTCGAAGACGCCGTTGGGGGCGTAGACCTTGCGGACATCATCCCAGGTGCTGACCAGGAAGGGCAGATATGCGGCGTTCCAGCGCTCGTCCAGACTGGTGTCCCAGGCGTTGAACTGCATGTCCACGGCGCCCTTCATGGTCATGCGCTCAAGCTCCGTCCAGTCCCCGATCTCGGGTCCGAATATGCGCCAGGTGACCTTGCCGCCGGTTCGCTTGGTCACGTTCTCGCACATCTCTACGATGAGCTTGTGGGTCAAACTATCCTTGGGCATCATCGCCTGGGCGACTTTGAGTTTGATCTTGGGTAGATCCGCCGCCTGGGCCGCGAACGCGAACACGACCATGGCCGAGATCAAAGCAAGCCCCAAGGCCAATCGCCACCTTCTAGTCTTGCCAGTCATGCCTCAAAACCCTCCTTATCCATGATTGCCGTTTGAAATTCGTATTATCTTCCCCAACCCCCACGGCAGGGCCCTAACCAAGTCCAGCAGGCAGGGACAACCGTCATCTTCCGGTCATCGAGGCCGATTGTCGCCTTTCTGGTCCTTGGGTCGAACTAACTGAAGGCTGCGTCCCAGGCAAAACCGACGGGATACTATGCTTCAATGTTTTAATGATTGGAACATTAGAATATAAAAAATGGCTTGTCAACCCAAAAAATCAGGCGGGGAAATGGCCGCTCATTCCTGAGTTCGGCGGGGCTGCCTGGGGGCTATTTTTGGGACGCCAGCTCTTTGCCTCTTTCCAGGTAGACCAAAAATCTGGCGATGTGATCTTGAGATATCGCTACCGCCGTCTCCTTGTCCCGGTTTTCGATGGCGTCGAGAATTCTTATCCAGTCGTCATAGGCTTCTTGGATCAGGGCGTCATTGCCGGGCAAGTAGGAGTCGGTGTAGGCAAAAATGTTGTCGTGGATGGGGTGCAACACCGCCTCGAAGGTTCGGTTGTTGGCGATGGAGATGATCATCTTGCGGAGCCTGACCTCTGCCGCCAGAAAGGCCTTCCACCCTTCCGCCCCGCGATTCAGGCAATTCTGGAATTCCAGGCGGAACTTATTGAGGCTCCGAATATCCGCCTCCGTAGCCCGCTCGATGGCCAGCCTGATCACCCCGCCCTCGACGGTTTGGCGAAATTCGGCCAGCTCGCGCGGGGAGATCTTCAATTGGCGAATCAGAAGGGCCAGGCTTTCAGAAACCGGTTCGGTCGATGCCTCCCGAACAAAAATGCCGCCTTTGGCGCCCTTCTTGACTTCGATCAGCCCTTTTTGTTCCAAAATGACCACGGCCTCTCTGATCGTGCCGAGGCTGGCGCCGAATATAGTCTGTAACTCCCGAGAAGAAGGGAGCTTGTCACCTGGTTTGAAATCGCGTGCCAGGATCGCCTCTTCGATTTGCTTGACCACGTCAGCGACGATGCTTTTGTTCTCCGCCTTTTTCAGCATCAAGGTTGCGGTACTCCCCGTTAGGTCATTAGGTTTAAATGATTTAATCTTTTATCATTTTTGGTCAATTTGTCAAGGTCGGCCCCGGCTCGCTCTTGTAGCGCGATCCCCGGCCATCGTTCCAGGCTGGCCAATCCCAAGTCAAGAGAATAAGCGGCTTCCCGGAAACGTTTTCCGGCGGAGCGATGGAGGCCGGAGAAGTGGTGTAGGGGAGAAGTCTTGAAAAAGAGGTCGTCACGGGCCACCCTCAAGGGGTTTGATCCGCGGCCTGATGCCCAGAGAGGAAGGCACGACGGCCGGTTGGTAACAACATGTTGAACTGGATGCGGGAGCGGATGGGGGAGGGTATTATGGGAGTTGGTCGGGGGAACCTGTGCCCTCACGAGCGCAGAGGCCGGCGCGGTGTGCGGCCGGGGGCAAGGCGGATGTCGAGAGAAGCGCCGCTTGATTCATCGATGGATCGCATGATCCTTCCGCCACCTTGCCGGAGGCGAGCTTATCGACCGGCGATTTTGTGAATCTGTTGACGGCCGCCGCCGCCCTTTCTTATGATTGATGAGGGTCTGGCAACCAAATAGGCGATCGGGTTTGACGGCCTCAAGTCTGGCGGGGGACCGAGGAAGGGTATCAGCCAGGGCCTCGGGTCGCCGCTACGGAGGTGGAGACTTGATGATGTCCCAGATAATCGCCGATCCAGAGCAGATACGTCGGGCCATCAACGAGTCCAACGATCGAAGCCGGCGTTTCGGGATCGATCCCCACCAAAAGCCGCCCGATTCCGTGGTGTGTCTGAAGGCCGAAGAACTGGAAGAGCGGCGGCAGAAGAACCGCGCCTGGCTGGACGTGGCCAAGACCCAGATCGAGGAGCTCTACCGGTTCGTAGCCGGAGCCGGTTTCGCCGTCGGCCTGGTGGACAGCGAAGGCTACATGCTGGAGATGATCGGCGATCAACCGATTCTGGACAGGCTGACCGAGTTCAACTGCGTCCCCGGCTCCCGCTGGACCGAACGAGACGTGGGCACCAGCGCCGTCAGCCTGGCCCTGGCCAAGGGCATCGCCGTCCAACTCTCCGACGAAGATCACTACATCCGGAAAGCCACCGGCCGGACCTGTTCGGCCTCGCCGATGTTCGACGAGACCGGCCGGCTGATCGGCGTCATCAGCATGACCGGGATGGGCAGCGAGGTCCACCCCCACACCCTGGGCATGGTCATCACCGCCACCAAGGCCATAGAGAACCAACTCCGGATCATGCGCGCCTCCCATGAACTGGTGCTGCGCAACGAGTTCATGACCGCCGTGATCGAGTCGTTCGACCGGGGGGTGATGGCCGTGGACCGCCAGGGAACCATCACCCATGTCAACGAGGCGGGGCGGCGGATACTCTCCTGGTCCGAGGAACTGGTCGGCCTGCCCCTGACCGACGTCCTGGGCGCCGGGGTGGACTTGGAGCGGATGTTCGAAGTCGGTTGGGGTTTTACCGACCGGGAGACCTTCATCCGCGCCGGCGGCCGGACCGTTCATCTGATCACCACCGCCAAGCCCATCGTCGATTCCGACGATCGCGTCCAGGGCGTGATCTTCATCTTCGACGAGATCAAGCGCATCAGAAAGCTGGTCAGCGACATGACCGGGTCCATGGCCCGCTTCACCTTCCAGGACATCATCGGCGAAAGCCCGGCCATCCTGGAGGCCAAGCGCCTGGCCGCCACCGCCGCCGCCGGAAACTCCACCGTCCTGATCCTGGGCGAGACCGGCACCGGCAAGGAGCTTTTCGCCCAGGCCATCCACAACCGCAGCGCCCGGCGGGGACATCCCTTCGTGGCCATCAACTGCGGGGCCATACCCAGGGAACTGCTGGAAAGCGAGCTCTTCGGCTACGCCGAAGGAGCCTTCACCGGCGCCAGCAAGGGGGGACGGCCGGGTAAATTCGAACTGGCCAGCGGCGGCACCGTCTTTCTGGACGAGATCGGCGACATGCCAGTCAACATGCAGGTCAAACTCCTGCGGGTGCTCCAGACGGGCGAGGTGAACCGGGTGGGCCAACACAAGCCCATCGCCGTGGATTTGCGCATCATCGCCGCCACCCACGCCGATCTGTCCCAAGCCATCTCCCGCGGCGCCTTCAGGGAGGATTTGTACTACCGGCTCAATGTATTCCCCATCCACATTCCTCCCTTGCGCGAACGATCCGGCGACACGGTCATCCTGGCCAGGCACATCCTGGGCAGGTGTTGCCGCGCCCTGGGCAAGCCCGGCCTCGGGTTCTCGGCCGAGGCCGAAGCGGTTCTGGCCGGTTATCACTGGCCCGGCAACGTCCGCGAACTGGAGAACGTGGTCGAACGCTCGGTCAACCTGGCCGACGGGCGGACGATCACCCCCGAGCACCTGGCCCACCTGGTCCAGACCGAGGCGGCTCCCCTCCCGCCGGGTCGAGGCGGCCACCTTCTCGCCGAGGCCGAGCGGCGGGTCATTGAGGAAACCATGCTCGCCACGGGCCACAACATCTCCCGGGCGGCCGGTTTGCTGGGCGTCTCCCGAACCACCCTCTATAACAAGCTTAAAAAATACGGAATACCTGGCCGGCCCGCCAATGTCCAATAATTGGACATGTCTATTTTCTGAACAACGGCTGCAACCCGCTGGGCTGCCTGAAATATTCCACCTAAGCAGCCGGTTGTTGTTCAGATATTGAACGGCCTTGGGCTGGCGCCAGCCGGCGCCGGGAGCAGAGAGATCAAGACAATCGCAGTCCTTTCAGACTGTTATCCAGATTGGCCCCGGATTCGAAATGGGCTCGGTCCTTTGGCACAAACATTGAAGTCAACTTTCTTTGGGTTCACGGCACTAATCACTTTATCGGATTAAACCCCTTACACCGTGGCCGCCGTCAGGGCTGGGCGGCGGGGCGTCGGTCGTTACGCTCAATGGCGGAAACGCCATACCAGGAGGAAGTAGCTGTGAAGAAAAACAAGGGCATGACCAGAAGGGAGTTTATCAAGACAACCACCGCCGCCACCGCTGCGGCGGCCATCTCGGTGGCCGGTGCTCCCAGCCTGTCGTTCGGCGCGGCCAAGCCGGGGGGCAGGGTGCCGCCCATGAAGCTGATGACGGCCACGGCCACCATGGACCCGGTTCGGCCCGAGGCGGTTCGGGTCATCTCCCAGGCCTTCAAGGCCATCGGCTGGGACACCGAACCCTATCCCATCGACTATAACCAGAACGTCCAGAAGGTCATTCTGGAGCACGACTACGACATGTGGTTCGTCATGCTCTCTGGGGCCTCGCTCAGAATCGATCCAGACGTGTTCATCTACAAGTGTCACCACTCCTCCCAGTTCAAGAAGGGCGGCTACAACTGGGAGGGCTTCTCCGATCCGGAGATCGACCGGCTGGCCGAGGCCCAGCAACGGGAGATGGACATCAACAAGCGCCGGCAGATCGTCTTCAAGGCTCAGGAGTTGATCCACGAGGCCCAGGCGTTGAATGTGGTGGCCTACATGCAGATGACCAACGCCTACCGCTCCGACCGGATCAAAAATCTGACCCCCATGCTCGGCGAGGGGATCGGCTCCTTCTGGACCGATCTGAGCATGGAGGTGATCCAGGGCGACGGCTACGTCCGCACCGCCCGCCCGACCGCCCTCAAGTCCCTCAATCCGGTCGCGGTCAAGGACCATTCCGAGTTCATGGAACTGAGAATGATCTACGACCGCCTGTTCCGCATCGGACCGGACGGCAAGCCCCTGCCCTGGATGGCCGCCGGCTACAGACTGGTCGACCCGAAGACGATCGACATCACCATCCGCGACGGAATGAAGTGGCACGACGGCCGGCCGGTGACCATCGAAGACATCAAGTTCAGCTTCGACTACCAGACCAAGTGGAAGGCCCCGTTCTTCTACAACGCCTTGAAGCAGATCGAGACGCTGAAGATCACCGGCAAGAACTCCATCCGCATCCGGCTGGCCAGGCCCAACGCCCCCTTCCTGACCAACTTCCTGACCGGCATCTTCATGATTCCCCAACACATCTGGAAGGACATCCCGGAGAAGGTCGGTTTGGACGATCCGCTGAAGTTCCCCAACGAGAAACCGGTCGGCAGCGGCCCGTTCAAGTTGGACTACTGGAACCGGGGACGGGAGTTCAAGGTCTCGGCCTTCAAGGAGCACTTCCATCCGCCCAAATGCGCCGGCATCATCGGCGTGGTCTACGGCTCCCACGACGCCATCGCTGCGGCCATCGAGAAGGGCGAGTGCGACCGGACCCGCTACATCCTCAAGCCAAGCCTGTTGTTGGATCTGCAGAAGGTCAAGAACGTGGTGGCCAAGGGCTACCCCAACCACGGCTTCTATACCCTGAGCTACAACACCAGACGTCCCCCGCTCAACGACCGGGCCTTCCGCAAGGCTCTGGCTCATGTCATCCCCAAGGAGCTGATGATCGAAGCCATCCTGTCCGGCCTGGCCGATCCGGGCGGCTCGGTCATCGCCCCGGCCAACAAGTTCTGGCACAACCCGGCGGTCAAACCTTTCCCCACCGACGTCGGGAAGGCCAAGAAAATACTGGCCGAGGCCGGTTACACCTGGCAGGGCGGGAAGCTCCACTTCCCCAAGTCTTGAGCGGCTGAACCCTCGGGCGGCCGCGCCGGCCGGCGCGGCCGCCCCCACCACCAGCCAGGGGCGCAAAGTGCGAGAGTTCATAGTCAGGCGCATACTCTACACCCTGATCACCCTGTTCGCCGTGGCCACCATCTTGTTCCTCATCTTCCGCATGCTTCCCGGCGACCCCACCGCCCAGGTCATCTCCCCCGCCTTGGACGAGGCCGCCCAGGCGCGATTGAAGGAGGCGTTCGGTCTGGATAAGCCCCTCTATGTACAATACTTATATTATTTGAAAAATCTTGTTACCTTGGACTGGGGTCGATCGTTCACCAGCTCTAAAAAAGTGTTAGACATCCTGGCCTACCGCTTCTGGAACACCATCTTTCTGATGGGCGCCGGCATGTGCTTCACCCTGGTGGTGGGCGTCGGGCTGGGCATGCTCATGGCCTGGCGGCGAAACGGGCCGTTGGACCTGGGAGCCACCCTGGGCGCGCTGGTGTTTCAGTCCGCCCCGCCCTTCATCACCGGCCTGCTGCTGTTGATAGTGCTCAGCTACCGCCTCGACCTGTTCCCCACCGGCGGAATGCACACCCCGGGCCATGACATCGGCACCGGTCTGGGCATGTTCCTGCACGGCGACTTCCTGCACCACCTGGTTTTGCCGACCATCACCGTGGCCCTCTATTACCTGGCCACGCCGATGCTCATCATGCGCGACAGTATGCTGGAGGTTCTGGGCAGCGACTTCATCGAACTGGCCAAGGCCAAAGGCCTGCCGCCTCACCGGGTCATGATCAAGCACGCCGCCCGAAATGCCCTCCTGGCCGTGGTCACGGTCTCGTCGGTGATGATCGGCTTCGCCATCGGCGGACAGGTGATAGTGGAGCAGGTCTTTTCCTGGCCGGGCATGGGCCAGCTCATGGTCGAGGCGGCCTCGTCCCACGACTACCCGGTAGCCCAGGCCACCTTCCTGCTCCTGGCCGCAGTGGTCATCATCCTCAACCTGGTGTCGGATATCTCCTATTGCTACCTGGACCCGCGGATCAAGTTCGGGAAGAGCGGAAAGGTCTGAGGCGAGCCATGAAGATCACCGGCCTGGAGCTGTTTAGAATCTCTGTTCCCTTTGCCACGCCGTACAAGCTGAGCAAGGTCTATGGCACCATCCACAATGCCCAGGCCGTCATCCTCAAGCTCCATACCGGCGACGGCCTGACCGGGTTGGGCGAGGCCGACCCGATGCCGCCCTTCACCGACGAGAGTCCGGCCGGGGTCATGGCCGCCCTGGGCGAGCACATCGGCCCGAGGCTGATCGGCCAGGACCCCTTCAAGCTCTCGGTTCTGGAAGACGAGATGGACCGGATCATGCGCGGCAACCCGACGGCCAAGGGCGCGGTCAGCATGGCCCTCTACGACCTGGTCGGCCAGGCCAGAGGCGTGCCGGTTCACGCCCTGCTGGGCGGCCGGCGGGTGGAAGAGCTGCCCATCCTGTGGGGTACGGGCAGCGGCTCGCCCGAGGAGGACATCGAGGTCATCGAGGAGTATCTGGCCTTAGGTTTCTCCTCCTACATGCTCAAGATGGGCGCCCTGCCCATCGACCACGAGATCGGGCGGGTAAAAAAGGTCGAGAGGCGCTTTGGAACCGACATCAGGCTGGTGGTGGACGCCAACCAGGGCTGGAGCGTCTTCGAGGCCCTGGAGTTCGTCACCGGCGCGGCTGAGGTGCGCCTGGAGATGATCGAACAGCCGCTGCCCCGCAATGACCTGGCCGGGCTGAACCGGATCAGGAGCCGTTGCCGCTGGCCGTTGAGCGCCGACGAAGGTCTGGTCACCCCGGAAGACGCTCTGAGGCTCATCCAGGAACGGCTGGTGGACATCTTCAGCATCAAGATATCCAAAAACGGCGGCCTGACTGCGGCCAGAAAGTTGGCCGAACTGGCCGGAATGGCCGGTTTGAAAGTGTTCATGAACAGCATGCTCGAATTCGGCGTCACCCAGGCGGCCTCTCTCCATCTGGGCAGCACGTTGAACAACCTGGTGGATATCGGCCACGCCTACGGCTCGCCGCTCAGGCTCTCCGACGACGTGACCGATTACTCCGACCTGGTCGCCGACGGCCGGGTCAAAGTGCCGGACGAACCCGGGCTGGGCGTGTCCATCGATGACGCCCGGCTCAAGAAGTACACCGTCGATTATCTCAAGATCTGAGCCCGAGACAGCCCCTCGGACGACGGATCTTTAGTCAAGGAGGATTGGTTTGTCCGAAAAAAGACCCAAATTCGCCGTGCTGGGCACGGGCAACTCCGGCCAGACCTTCGCGGCCGACATCACCCTCAAGGGCTACCCGGTCAACTTGGCCGAGGTGCCCGAGTTCGCCGCCACCCTGGAGAAGATCCGCGACAAAGGCGGTATCGAGATATCGGGTGACGCCGGCAACGGTTTTGCCGAACTCAACATGATCACCACCGATCTGCCGGCGGCCATCAACGGGGTGGACGTCATCATCATCGGCGGCTCGGCCTGGGCCCACGAACCCTTCAGCAAGGCCCTGCTCAACCACTTCGAGGACGACCAGTTCATGGTCTTCACCTCCAATTTCGGGGCGATGAGGTTCAAGAAGTGGCTGGACGAGGCCGGAGTGGAGACCGACGTCGTGCCGGTGGAGACGATGTCGCTGCTCTACGCCACCCGGGCGGTGGAGCCGGGGGTGGTCAAGTGCATCGGCGTCAAGGACGACCTCCCGGTGGCGGCCCTGCCGGCCAGCCGGACGGCCGAGTTCCTGGATCTGGTCCGGCCGGTCTTTCCCCAGTTCAGCGCCGCCGAGCACGTGCTGATCGGCGGCCTGAACAACCTCAACCCGATCGTCCATCCGCCCATGGTGCTCTTCAACGCCGGGCGCATCGAGGCCACCGGCGGTAAGGGCTGGAATCTCTATGCCGACGGCGCCACCCCGGCCGTGACCGAGGTGATGCTGGCCATGGACCGGGAGCGGATGTCGCTTCTGGAGGCGGTCGGCTCCCAGGGCATCCCCTTCAAAGACGCCTTCGAAAAACTCTACGCCAAGTACAACATCTCCAAGCCGACCTTGAGCGAAACGCTCAGACAGAGCCCGATCCACAGCGATCCGGCCTTCCCCGCCCCCGACACCATAGACACCCGTTACATCAACGAGGACCTGCCCTTCGGTCTGGCCGCATGGTCGTCACTGGGCCGGGAGTGGGGCATTCCCACCCCGACAATCGACGCCTGCGTCCAGATCGCCGGGGTGATGCTGGGCCGGGATTACTTCACCGAAGGGCTGACGGCCGAGGACCTCGGAGTGGCGGGGCTGACGCCCCAAGACGTGAGGCGGATGATCGGCTAAGAGGAGGAAAGAGAGGGGCCAGAGGCGATGAGCCTGTACGGAGTCAAGCAATTCTTGATCGCTCAGTATCGAATCATCACCCGGCACAAGTTCGGGATATTCGGGGCGACGGTGATCCTCGTGTTCGGCGTCGTCGCCTTGCTGGCCCCTCTCCTGGCCCCACACGGCCCGTGGGAATCGCTGCGGGCGGCCGACGGCCGGCTGGCCATCCTCAAACCGCCCTGTTGGGAGTTCCCCCTGGGCACGACGATCATGGGCCGGGACATTCTCAGCCAGCTCATCCTCGCCACCCGGACTACCGTGCTGATCGGGCTGGTCTCAGGGCTGATATCCATCGTCATCGGGGCCAACATGGGCCTGTGGGCGGCCTACTACGGCGGCAAGCTGGACGAGATGCTCATGCGTTTCACCGACATCATCTACGGCATGCCCTTTCTGCCGTTCTTGATCGTCCTCATCTCGCTGTTCGGCCGGAGCCTGTGGTTCGTGATGATCGCCATCGTCTGCATCGTCTGGCGGACCTCGGCCCGGGTGGTTCGGGCCCAGGCGCTGAGCATCAGGCAACGCCAGTTCATTCAGGTGGCCAAGGCCAGGGGCTGCTCGGACCTCAGGATAATCTACGGGCACATCATGCCCAACATACTCCCGCTGCTGTTGTTGTACACTTCGTTCAACATCGCCTGGTCGGTTTTGGCCGAGGCCGGGGCCAGCTTCCTGGGCTTCGGCGACCCCAACAACCTCTCTTGGGGGGGCATGCTCTACAACCTGTGGATCTCGGGCAAGACCCGGGTGGCCTGGTGGTGGTTCGCCGCGCCGTCCATCTGCATCATCCTCCTTGTCAGCGCCCTGGTGTTCGTCTCCCGGGCCTACGAGGAGGTGGCCAACCCCCGGCTGAGGCAAAGGTGAGGCGATGAGCGGTAACACGGTCCTGCACATCGAAAACCTCAAAACCCACTACGATTCCGAACAGGGGCCGGTCAAGGCGGTGGACGGAGTGTCGCTGTCCATCGGAGAGAACGAGTTCTTCGGCCTGGCCGGCGAGTCGGGCTGCGGCAAATCGACCTTGATCCGGACCATCCTCAGACTGGTGCCGGCCACGGCCAAGGTGACGGCCGACCGACTCTCCTTCAACGGCCGGGACCTGCTGGCCATGTCCGACAAGGAGTTCCGGGAGCAGATTCTGTGGCAGGGGATCTCATTGGTTCCCCAAAGCGCCATGAACGCTCTCAATCCGGTCTACAGGGTCGGCGACCAGCTCATCGAGGCCATCCAGGCCCACACCGATCTAAGTAAGGAAGAGTGCGCCCGGCGGGTGGAGACCTTGTTCGAACACGTCGGCCTGCAGCCGGGACTGATGGGAAACTACCCCCATGAGTTTTCCGGCGGCATGCGCCAGCGGGCCATGATCGCCATGTCGCTGGTTTTGAACCCGTCGTTGATCGTCATGGACGAGCCGACCACCGGCCTGGACGTGTTGGTCCAGGAACGGATTCTGCGCAAGCTCAAGGAGATCCGGCGGCAGGCCAAATCGTCCGTGTCCATCCTGCTCATCACCCACGACATCTCGGTCATCGCCGAGATGAGCGACCGGATCGGCATCATGTACGCCGGCCGATTGATGGAGCTGGCCGAATCGCTGGAGCTGTTCAACAACCCGCTCCACCCCTACACCATGGGCCTGAAGAACGCCTTTCCGAGCATCCAGGCCCTGGATAGGGAGCTGATCTCCATCCCCGGCTCGCCGCCCAACCTGCTGGGCGAGCTGCCCGGTTGCGTCTTCAGCGCCAGATGCCCCTTCGCCGTCGACGAGTGCGAACGGGTCAGGCCCGAGTGGCGGGAGGTCAAACCGGGCCACTTCGCGGCCTGCTTGCGGATCGATCGGGCCGAAGAGTTTCGCCGCTTGGCGGGAGACAAAAGAACATGGCTATCCTCGAAGTCGATGGCTTGAAACAGTATTTTCACCTCAACCCGGGTCTTTTGGGCCGTTTCGTGGGCGGCAAGAAGGAGCGGGTCATCAAGGCGGTGGACGGGGTGTCGTTCACCCTGGAGGCGGGCGAAATCATCGGGCTGGCCGGCGAGTCGGGCTGCGGCAAGTCCACCACCTGCCTGGCCGTCGCCAAGCTCCGCGAGCCCACCGAGGGCGCGATCCGCTACAAGGGGTGCGACCTGGCGACCATGACCAGACGGGAGGTCAAAGAGTACCGCCGCCAAGTCCAGATAATCTTTCAGGACCCTTACGAGTCCCTCAACCCCAGGTTCACCGTCTTCGACCTGGTGGCCGAGCCGCTCAGGGTGCTCGACATGGGCGACCGGCGCCAGATCGCCGAACGGGTGATGGCCACCCTGGAGCTGGTCGGTCTCAAGGCCCGGGAGTGCAAGGATCGTTTTCCCCACCAGATGAGCGGCGGCGAACGCCAGCGGGTCGGCATCGCCTCGGCCCTGGTGGTGGAGCCGGAGCTGGTCATCGCCGACGAACCGCTGTCCATGCTCGACGTCTCCATCAGGGCCGGCATCCTGGACCTGATCCGCGACCTGCGGGAGCGGATGCACTTCTCCTGCATCTACGTCTCCCACGACCTGTCCATCTTGAGCAACATCTCCGAGCGGCTGATGATCATGTACCTGGGGCAGATAATGGAGATGGGCGAGACCCGGGAGGTGATCCAACATCCTCATCACCCTTACGCCCAGGCCCTCATCTCGGCCGTGCCCATCCCCGACCCGGCCTACAAGCGGCCGGTTCCCGACATCAAGGGCGATGTCTCCCAGCCCATCGATCCGCCGCCGGGCTGTCGCTTCCAGGCCCGCTGCCGGCGGGCGATGGAAGTCTGCTTCAGCCAGGAGCCGAGGCTCAAGGAGGTCTCGCCCGGCCACTCGGTGGCCTGCCATCTCTACTGATTGATCCGGCCCGTCCGCCCCGGAGGAGAACTTCGCTCGGCCCGAGAACTGGTCCGACGGCACTTCATCCCCGCCTGCGCGGAGAACATGACTGACGCCGCCCAAAACTTGATTTCCATCTCACCATCGGTTAATCTTTTCTTAGCTGGCCTGGCCGGGCCCGGGCCTGATGGCTAGGCGAGCTGCCCAACAGCTCCCGGGGGCTGTCGAGGGTCACCTGTCGCGTCGGTATTCCAGCCAACCATGTCTCTGCTTGTTCAACTTGGCCACCGGTTCCTCCCCGCGCGTGGAGGGACCACCCGATCGATCGTCCGGGTGTAACGGTTCACGTCCTTGGGTTCGACTTCAACCCGCGGGCCGATTAGCCGGGTCGCCTGATCCCTGGCCGCACGGCCGTAGGGCGGCGAGGATGACCAGACTTTTCTTAATTTGGGCGCGGACGCCCCGCAGAATCACTACAAGGGGCGCGACCCCGGCAACCTACCCCTTCAATTCAGCCCAGATAACCACCAAACCGATGATGGTTGGGATCACCGCCAGGCCGAGCAGGTAGGCGACGATGAGTTGGGCGATCAATTTCAGCAGTCCTATCATCGGCGCTTCCGTCGTGCTCATTTTAGCGGCATTCCGGTTCATCTCCGCCGGCGCGGGGAACACCCGGTTGGTCGTCATAACGACATGCTCGACTGCGGTTCATCCCCGCGAAACCTGCAGGTAACAGTAACAGATACCGCTCCAGCCTCCTTGCCGCCCGCGGGCGGCGGCAAAGAATCGGACGCCCGAAAAGCCCGGCTTTTGAGGTCCGACAATGAGTAGGAGGCTGTAGTAATGCTGTAGTAATAAGGTTAGTCGCCATGCCGAAGCGTCGCCTTGGGCCTCTCCCCTTCAGGGGCGTAGCGAGCCAAGGTGTTTTTCAGGCTCTCCCTGACCCTCTCCCGCAACTCCTGCGGCTCCACTACGTAGGCCTCCGGGCCCAGGCTCAACGCCCAGCGCTCGATCTCGGCCAGGCCGGCCACCCGGAAGGTCAGTTCCAGACCGCCGTCGGGCAACTGCTTCGACCTTTGGCTCTCGTGCCAGATCTTTTCGCCGATGTAACGGGCCCAGGAGGGCGAGATGCGGACTCTCACCCTCTGCAACTCGTCACGCATGACCTTGAAGCTGTGACCGAGGTAATCGTCCAGGTCGAAGTCCTGGGGAACCTCGAACTCCTCGTCGGTCAGGTTGAGCATCGTGATCCGGTCCAGGACGAACATCCGGACCTCGCCGCGCAGGTGGCAGCGGCCGATGACATAGATCGAGCCTTCGAAGAACCAGACGCGATACGGGTCCACTCGGCGCAGGGTTTCCTTGTCGCTGTTTAGCGCCCGGTAGGCGATCTCGATGGTCCGGCGCTCCAACGCCGCCTGGTTGACCCGGCTCAAGATTTCCCGGAACCGGCCGTATTCCTTGTAGGGTTTGATCCCCACGCTGAAGGTGGCTTGGATGCGTTCCAGATAGGCTATGGCTTGGGGCGGCAACACGGCCCGGACCTTTTTGACCAGAGACTCCAGCGAGTCGTAAAACGGCGTCCCCTTGAACGCCCGGAGCAAGTCGGAATAGAAGTGGAGCGACATGAGCTCGGTCAGGCTGAAGGGCTGGGGCATCCTGAACTTGTAGGTATCCACGAAGGCCCACCGCTGGGCCCGGTCGATCTTCTCGCTGTAGAGGGGGAAACCGGCCGCCTGGAGAGCCTCCAGATCGCGGTAGGCCGTCCGCAACGAGATGTCTTCCGATTGGGCCAGCTCGGCCACGGTCAGGCCGGCGGGGCTGGCCTCGATCCGCCTCAGAATCCGCCACTGGCGGGCCAATTGATCGCCTCGCACAAACCCTCCATACTGATTTGTAATCGTTTTTTCTTCACTAGAGACCGCAATCAAGTAGTAACAGCAACGATTTTTCAAGTCAATCCGGGGTGTTTGTTGCGGCCGCCGGGCGGTGACAACGGAGAGGCCGACGCGGCGCCGGGCGGGGCCGGGTCCGGCCGCCGGCCGAGCCCGGGCGGGAGCCCGTCAGGGGCTCAGACCGCCCGAACGCTCTCCAGCCAGACCCGCACCTTCAGCATCTGCCAGGTGACCTCCGTCGGATCGGCCGCCGCGACCTCACAGGTCAAGGTCGCACCCTGCCTCAGCAGGCGACTGAGGTGGCGGTTGTCCGAACGGGGCACGTAGCCCAGCTTGCGTCCGTTTCGGAGAATCACCATCGCGAACTCGTCGTAGGGGTTGTCCGGCTCGGCGACGAGCGTCAAGCGTTCGCCGACCCGGATTCGCCCGATCAACCTGGGTCCATCGTAGAACCGGAAGCCGGCCACGGAAAATTGGTTGAGCAGAACGGCCGGTTCGCCGGCCGGCGGGGAGGGGAGCTTGAAAGCGCCCCCCAACGCCGGTACGGACAGAAAGGCCCTGAGAAACGTCCTCCGAAGCATGCTCATGCCGACACCTCCCCATCGTTGTTCCTGAAGAGATTAACCGGCCTGATTGTCAGATCAGGACAATGGCGATCGGTCTTGTCCGTCAGCGGGGGCTGGTTATATTTGGAGAGGAGAAGTAGTTGAAGGCATAAAACAAAGGACGGGCCGCCGTCGGCTGACCCGCCCCACTTCCTGGCTTTTCGTGGTCGGGACGACTGGATTTGAACCAGCGACCCCCTGAACCCCATTCAGGTGCGCTTCCAGACTGCGCCACGTCCCGACCAGAGATTTGGATGTACCACCGCGCCCCGGCTTTGTCAATCCTTCCCGAACCTTTTGGCCTCGTTGACCCAAACTCAAAGCCCTGTTAGATTGGCCCGGCCATGATCACCTTCGACAACGTCAGCAAGGCCTACGGCCGCCAGACGATCATCGACAAGGCCGCCTTCCACCTTTCGGCCGGCGACCGGGTCGGTGTGGTCGGTCCCAACGGCGCCGGCAAGACGACTCTCTTTCGGTTGATCATCGGTCTCGAGACTCCGGACCAGGGGGCGATCCACCGGACCAGAGGGCTCAACATCGGCCACCTGCCCCAAGAGGTGGGCGACCTCGGCGACGAGCCGCTCCTGGAGACGGTCATGGCCACGGCCCAGGATATCCAGACCATCCAGGACGAATTGGAGGTGGTCGCGGCCGAGCTGGCCGCCGACCCCTCGCCCGAGGAGTTGGAGACCCTGACCCGCCGCCAGAGCCTCCTTCTGGAGCGCTTCGAGAGCCTCGACGGCTACACCTTACAGAGCCGGGCCGAGAAGATCCTGGAGGGCCTGGGCTTCTCCAGCCGCGACTTCTCCACCTCGGTCAGCGCCCTGTCCGGCGGCTGGCGGATGAGGGCCCTTCTGGCCCGCATCCTTCTGGCCGATCCGGACCTGATCCTTCTGGACGAGCCGACCAACCACCTCGATCTGGGCTCGATGCTCTGGCTGGAGCGCTATCTGACCGACTTGACGGCGACGGTGATGATCGTCTCCCACGACCGGGCCTTCCTGAACCGGACCGTGACCAAGATCGTCGAGCTCGACGGCGGGACGTTGACCGCCTACGCCGGCGACTACGACCGCTTCGAGCGGGAGAAGGCCCAGCGCCTGGCCCATCTGGAGGCGGCCTATCGCCAGCAGCAACAGAAGATCAGGCAGATGCGCCAGTTCATCGACCGGAACCGGAGCCGGAAGGACCGGGCCAGGCAGGTCCAGGCCAGGCTCAAGGCCCTGGAGAAGATGGAGCGCATTGAGCCGCCCAGGGAGCGGCGCGAGTTCGACTTCTCCTTTCCCCAACCCAGTCGCCCGCCGGCCGTCCTGGTCGGCCTGGAGGGCGTCGGCTTGAACTACGGCGGCGACAAGCCAGTCTACCCCAACCTGAGCCTGACCGTCGGCCGGGGCGATCGGATCGCCCTCGTCGGGCCCAACGGGGCCGGCAAATCGACCCTGCTCAAGCTCCTGGCCGGCGAGCTCGAACCCACCGCCGGCCGGCGTCGGGTTCCGGGGGCGGTCAAGATCGCCTACTTCGCCCAGCACCAGTTGGAGCAGCTCAACCCGTCGCTGAGCGTCATCGAGGAGCTGATGTCCGTCTCCGGCGACGCCAGCCAGACCCAACTTCGGACCCTGCTGGGCTCGTTTCTTTTCTCCGGCGACGACGTCTTCAAAAAGGTTTCCGTCCTCTCCGGCGGCGAACGCAGCCGATTGGCGCTGGCCAAGCTTCTTTTCTCCGGGGCCAACTTGCTTCTCTTGGACGAGCCGACCAACCACCTGGACATCCCCTCGCGCATCGCCCTGGAGGAAGCGCTGAAGGCCTGGCCGGGTGAAGTCTGTCTGGTCACCCACGACCGACGGCTGATAAACGCCGTGGCCAATCGGATCTGGGAGGTCAAACCCGGCGGCGAGGTGACAGTCTATCCCGGCAACCTGGACGACTATGTCGCCACCTGGCGGCGGTTGACGACCGAGCCCGGCGATCGGGGTCGATCGACGCCCGCCGACAAGCCCCGGCCGGCCAAGAGCCGAGCCGACAAGGACCGCAAGCGTCGCCAGGCCGAGTGGCGACAGCGGGTCAGCCGCGAGACCGCTCCGCTCAAAAAGCGCCTGGCCGAGATCGAGGCCCAGGCGACCCAGACCGAGGCCGAGCTGGAGCGCCTGACGGTCGAGCTGGCCGACCCGGCCTGCTACGCCGACCCGGATCGGGCGGCCCGGCTCAATCGGGAGCTGGCCGCCGTCCGAGCCGAGCTGGAAGACCTCAACGAGCGCTGGGCCGAGGTCGCCCTGGAGTTGGAGGAGTTGACCGAACGACTCGAAGCCGAACGAGAGGAGTGACCCGGCCTTTCCCCGCCCGGCCTGGCCTCACAATTTTTGTCTTGGCGAGCCGATCATTTGATAAAGTATCGCCATCGACATCTCAACCAGCCTTCAAAGGAGCTTGACATGGACATCGGCTATCGGACTGGGGTTCAGGGCATAGACGAAGGCCGGCCGAGCCTGATTTTCATTCACGGCGCCGGCGGCAGCTCTCTGGGCTGGCAGGGACAACTATCAACCCTGGGCAAGAACTTCAACACCATCGCCCTCGATCTGCCCGGCCACGGCCAGACGCCCGGCCCGGCCCACGACGCCATCGAGGGCTACGCCGACTGGCTTGAAGGAGCGATCGAGGAGCTGGTTCCGGGCCGCTTCGTGCTGGTCGGCCACTCCATGGGCGGGGCCATCGCCCAGATGTTCGGTCTGGCCAATCCCGGCCGGGCGGCCGGGCTGGTTCTGGTCGGCACCGGAGCCGCCCTGCCGGTCAACCCCAAGATTCTGGAGGGCGTCAAGGCCGATTTCGAACGGACGTCGGCGATGATCATCGACTGGTGCTTCGCCGTGGACGACCCGGGGCTGAAAAAGATATCGCTGGAGCAAACCCTGGCCGCCGGGCCGGAGGTGGTCCACGGCGACTTTCTCGCCTGCGCCAACTTCGACGTGGTCGACAGGCTCGACCGGGTCGATGCGCCCGCCCTGGTCATCACCGGCCGGGAAGACAAGATGACGCCGCCGACCATGGCCGAGTTCCTGGTCGGCCGCCTCCCCGGAGCCGAGTTGGCCCTGGTGGAAGGAGCCGGACACATGGTCCACGTCGAGAAGACGAGAGAGGTCAACGACCTGATCGCCAACTTCGCCGGACACGTGTTCGACTGAGGATGCGGTTCCAGTTTCTGCGGTTTCTCTCGCCGACTTACATCCGGCTCTACGGCCGTCTGATGACCGATCGCCGCACGCCCCGGCCGGCCAAGGCGGCGGTCATCCTCGCCTTGGCCTACGTCATTTCGCCCTTCGATCTCGTCCCGGACTGGATCGTCGGTCTGGGCTGGCTGGACGACCTGGTCATCCTGGTCGCGCCGCTCATCTACCTGGTCCGGGTGAGTCCGCCCCAGGCGGTGGCCAAACACTTGAGGGACATAAAGGGCGCCTCCTGATGGAGACGGCGGGCTGAAACGATCGGAGAATGTCCCGGCTATCCCCGGTCGACTCGACGATCGGGCTTGCAAACGGGCCCCAATGAAGTAATATGGCTAGCCTGGATATGGTCTTCAGCGCGCCGCCGGCCAGGCTGGCCGGCCAAAACGCCTGAACGGCCGCGGCAAGTGAGTCGGCCTTGAGGCCACGCTCACTCGTGCGATGTCCGGGTCAGAGTTTGGCGAGGACGGCGCTCGATGTCCGAAGGCGTTGTGACCGAAAAAAGAAGCAGTCGCCGGGTGTCGGTAATTTTGCCGACCCAAGCCTATGACGGCGACCCCGGCCAGAAGGCCCCTGCCCTGGCCGGCCACACCGAGAACATCTCCAGCAAGGGGATGAGGGTCCGCATCGAAAAGACCGACCGACTCCAGGTCGATTCGGCGGTCTATCTCCGGCTGAATACGCTCAAGAGCGAGGGATTCATCAATCTCCAGGGTCGGGTGAGGTGGATCGACGACGCCGACGACGACTCGATGCTGATCGGCCTGGAACTGGTCGGGATGAATTTGAGCGAGTGGGACCGCTGGATGGACCTTTTGTCCTGGCACACCGAGTAACCCCCGCCTCTCTCAGCCAATGAAAAGAGTTCCCAGCCTCGACGCGGACGGTTGCGTCATGTGCCAAGCCTGCCTCGAACTGTGTCCCGAGGTATTCCGGATCAACCCGGCCGGCTACCTAGAGATCGTCGAGCTGGCCGATTATCCGGTGGTGGAGATCGACGAGGCCATCGCCGCCTGCCCGGCCTACTGCGTCTCCTGGCGGGAGGAATGAATCGGGCTCGGTCAAATCGTGACCACGGCCCGTCCGCGGCTGTGTCTTCGATGGAGATTTGCCCGAAATCCGCCCGGTCCGCCAGGCGCTCCGGGCCGCGGTCGAAGGGATCGACCGATTCGGGGGCGGCGGCTTCGGTGAGGCCGGACTAGTCCGTCGCCTCGCCCAGCGCCGCCAAGGCCTCCTCTTTGGTGTCCAACAGGTCGATGACCTCGTCGAGCTTGGTCAACCTGAAAAGCTGCTTGACCGGCTCCGAGGCGCCGAAGACCTTTAAGTCGCCGCCCTTGTCCTTCATCCCGTGGCGGCAGACCAGAATGGCCCCAAAGCCGGAGCTGTCCATGTAATCGACGCCGGTGATGTCGATGGCGAGGCGGTCGTTGGCCTCCATGACCGGTACGATCTGGCGCTTGAAATCCTGGGCCCGGCTGCCGGCCAAGCGGCCGGCGGGCAGGGTGACCACCGTCACCCGGCCGATCTTCTCGGTGGTGATTTCCATTAAGAGCCCCCTCTCGCTCCTGCTCCAACCCAGCTTCGGCCGGTGACGACCGCGCCGACGCCCGCTCTCCGGCCGCCGCTTGAAGCCTCGAACCAACCTATTGTATCCTTTACTCGATTCAAATGCCAGCCACTAAATCGCTTCGATCCCCGGCGGCGGCTTGATAGAATCGGGCGGGACCGGTAGCCTGGAGGAGAGGTCATATGTGCGGACGTTACTCTTTGATCCAGGATCTGGGCGAGTTGGCCCTCTGCTTCGGCTTCGAGCCCGGCGGGTTGAGCCTCGCCCCCCGCTACAACCAGGCTCCGGGCCAGGAGGGGCTGGTGGTGGTGGCCGAAGCCGAAGGACGGCGGGGGAGGCTGATGCGCTGGGGGCTCATCCCCCGCTGGGCCGACAAGGAATCGGTCGGCTACAAGATGATCAACGCTCGGGCCGAAACCGTCTTTGACAAGCCGGCTTACAAGGAGTTGATCGCCCGCCGCCGCTGCCTGGTGCCGGCCGACGGCTTCTACGAGTGGCCCCGGCTGAAAGGCAAGAAGACCAAACGCCCCTATCGCTTCACCAGGGCCGACGGCCAACCCTTCGCCATGGCCGGGCTGTGGACGATCTGGAGCCGGCCGGAGGGCGGCGAGGTGGCCTCCTACACCATCATCACCACCAAAGCCAACGCTCTGGTCAGGCCGATCCACGACCGGATGCCGGTCATCCTCGAACCGGACAACGAGTCTGCCTGGCTGGACGACGATCGGAAGGGGCCGGCCCGGCTGGCCCGGTTGCTGATTCCGCTTTCGGCCGAGGCGATGGCCGTCAACCCGGTCTCTCCCCTGCTCAACTCACCGGCCAACGACGGCCCCGAAGTACTGGAGCCCGAAAAACCGCCCACCCAGGCCTCGATGTTTCCCGAGGCCGACGACTGACAGGAGTTGAATCGATGATCCCGGTGCCCAATCCCTACGCCGATGGAAACTGCTTCTACTGTGGGCCGAGAAACCCCATCGGCTTCAAGCTCCGCTTCTTCCTGACCGAAACCGAACCGAAAGAGATGGTCTGCCGCCTGAAGCCGTCCCCCAACCACTGCGGTCTCGGCCGGGCCTTCCACGGCGGACTCATGGCCGGGTTGTTCGACGAGATCATGGGCTGGAGCAGCGAGACGGCGACCGGCTCGAAGGGCGTCACCGCCAGAATCGAGGTCGAATACCTCAAGCCGGTCTACACCGATCAGGAGATCGAGGTCCGCTGCCGCGTCGAGACGATCGACGGCCGGAAGGTCCACCTGAGCACCGAGATCACCGACGCCGAGGGAGAGGTCTGCTCCCGGGCCAAGGGGCTTTACATCACCCTCGAAAGCGAGCAGTTCGACCGCCTGGTCAAGATGGAGCGACGCTCGAAGGCGTCGTGATCCGCCCGGCTTTCAAACCGCCGGCCGAAAGCTGAAGCCGCGGCGGAGGCGGGCGCGGGGGAGGCGGGCGCGGGGGAGGCGGCCGTTTTTAAAGCGCGGCGGATTTCACCCGGACTGAATAGAGAAGCTGTTGACCGGGTAACACCCGGTGAATTATGTTAAAAACAAATTCAATCGGTCTGGGAAGACGAAGGACGCCGGCGGATCGGGCGCAAAGCCGGCGGCGTTCGAGTCCGAATTCGCCCGGAGTACAGCCGGAAGGCCGGGCGCCGGGCGTCTTCGGCCGGAGACACAATCGGGAAAATCGATGAAGCTGGTTTCAACCTGGCTGGGGGCGGTCGTTTTCTGCCTCGCGGCGAGCGCGACCCTCTCGCCCGGCCAAGCCGCGGGTTTGAGCGGCGAGTTGCGGACCTGGGCGGTCTACTACGGCCGGATGGTCGGCCCGGCGGTGCTGACCCGCTTCGACCTGGTCGTCCTGGACCCCGACGGCCACCCGCCCCTGGTAAGAGCCGCCCCCCGCCGGCCCCTCTACCTGGGCTACGTCAGCCTGGGGGAAGCCGAACCCCAGCGGCCCTACTTCGACTCGATCAAGGCCGCAGCGTGGCTGATACGCAAGAACGAGAACTGGGGCTCCTGGGTGGTGGACGTCCGCTCGCCCCAGTGGCGCTCCCTGCTCCTCGGCCGGATCATCCCGGCCGTCCTGGCCCAAGGCTTCGACGGGCTGTTCATGGACACCCTCGACTCGCCCTTGGAAGAGCAACGGCGGGACCCCGAACGGTTCGCCGGCATGGCCGAGGCCATGGTCGATCTGATCAGGGCCGTTCGCTCCGCCTTCCCCCAGGCGATCATCTGTCTCAACCGGGGAAGCGAGCTGTGGCCCAAGGCGGCCCCGTACATCGACGCGGTGCTGATGGAGGATTTCAGCACCTTCTACGACTTCGAGCGCTCGGCCTATCTACTCCAGGATGAACGGGTCGTCGAGGCTCACCTGCGAAAGGCGGCCGAGCTTCGCCGACTCGCTCCCCGGGTGCGGGTGCTGACCCTCGACTACGTCGCCCCCGGCGATTGGGCGGCGGCGAAGAAGGCCATCGACCGGGCCCGCCGGGCCGGGCTGACGCCGTACGTCAGCGACATTGATCTCGATGAAGTTTACTTGTATACGTTGGATCGATGAAAATCACCCCCCATTGGTTTGAGGCGCGGCTCTTTCCCGGTCGAGCGTTGATCGGCCTGTTGCTGTTGATCTTTCTCATCCCGTCTCCAGCTTTCGGCGCCGAACGAATCATTCCCCGGCGGGTGCTGGCCGTCTACGACTCCCGAGTGGAAAAAGATATCGCCCAAAGTGAGCTGCACACCGCGGTCCAGACGATCCTGGAATACCTGGGGCTGGTGGTGGACTATCTCGACGCCGCCCAGGGAAAATGGCCCAACGAAGAGGCCATGAGCCGCTACCGGGGGGTGGTCACCCGGCTGTGGGGGGAGGAGCTCCCCCGAGCCGAGTCCTACCTGGTTTGGCTTCGCCGCCAGATCGAGTCCGGCCGGAGGGTGGTCGTCCTGGGCCATCCCGGACCGAGCATCGACGCCCGAACCGGACGATCCGTGCCCCGGCCGGTGCGAGACGCCTTTTTTCGGGCCTTGGGGGTGAGCTACGGGGCCGGGTGGACGACCAACCCCGCCGTGTTGGAGTACGGCCGGTTGGATCGGAAGCTGGTCCGGTTCGAACGGGCCTTTCCCGCCCGTCCGCCGGTCTGGCAGCGCCTGCGCCTGATCGGCCCCGGCGGCAGGGCGGTGGTCTCCGTCCGGCGCACCGACGTACCCGACGGCGAGAGCCCGATGGTTTGCCTGACCGCGGCCGGCGGCCTGGCCCTCGACCCCTACTTTCTGTTCCGCCAACCGAACAGCTCGTTCCGCCAGTGGTACATCGACCCTTTCGCCTTCTTCGAGGCCGCCCTGAACCTCAAAGGGCTGCCCCGCCCGGACGCCGCCACCCTCTCCGGCCGGAGACTGCTCTACTGCCACATCGACGGCGACGGGCTGACCGGATTCACCGAATTGAAAGGGAGGAGCAGTTGCGGGGAGGTGATCAGGGACCTGATCCTCAAGGTCTACGATCTGCCCACTACCGCCTCGGTCATCACCGCCGAGGTCGATCCCCGGGCCCTGGGGGACGAGAAGGCGGTCGCCCTGGCCCGGTCCATCATGGCCCTGGACAACGTCGAGCCCGGATGCCACTCCTTTTCCCATCCTTTCAGTTGGGGGCTCGCCCTGGGCGGCGAATCGGTCGAAGGC
The DNA here is from genome assembly GCA_964634465.1 of uncultured Thermodesulfobacteriota bacterium. Lineage (GTDB taxonomy): Bacteria > Desulfobacterota > Desulfarculia > CAZWLY01. The sequence continues at coordinate 148,539 of CAZWLY010000006.1, forward strand.
CTGGCCGAAGACGCCCTGTCCTACGGGCATCACCTGTCGATCAAAGGCTACCGGTTCAACCTGGATCAAGAGATCGAAGGTGCGGTGACCTACATCAACCGGGTTCTGGCCCCGCCGGGCAAGACCTGCGCCGTCTACCAGTGGACCGGCGACTGCCGCCCCCCGGCCGAGGCCATCGCCCGGGTGGAGCGGATGGGCCTGGCCCAGATCAACGGCGGAGACACCGTCTTCGACGCCAACCGGCCCTCGGTGACCGGCGTCGCCCCCCTGGTCCTGCCGGTCGGCGATGAGCTTCAGGTCTACACCAGCAACTCCAACGAGAACATCTACACCAACCTGTGGACCGGCCCTTTCTGGGGCTTCAGGCGGGTCGTCCAGACTTTTGTCCGGACCGGCTCTCCCCGGCGACTCAGACCGATGAACATCTACTACCACTTCTACTCCGGCGCCAACCTGGCCGCCCTCAACGCCCTGCGCTACGTCTACGACTGGGCCCTGAAACAACCCCTGACCCCCATCTTCACCAGCCATTACTACCGCGTGGTCCGGGGAGTTCTCGGGGCCAAACTGGCGGACAGCGGCGACGGCGGATTCAAGATAACCGACTACGGGGCCGCCCGGACGATCCGCTTCGACGGGACCGGCCAGACGGTCGATCTGGAAAGATCGATCAACGTCCAGGGCTTCACCACCTATCAGGACAGCCTCTACGTCCATCTCGGGCCGGGCGAGGCGGTGATCTACTTGACCGACGCCCCGCCCCGGCGGCCCTACCTGGTCGAAGCCAGCGGTCTGGTGGAAGACTGGTCGGTTACGGCGGGGCGGGCCAGCTTCCGCTACCAAGGTTGGGGCCGGGGCGAGGTGGTGATCGGCGGGTTGAAGCCGAGCGCGACGGTGAGGGTGACCCGCTCAGGCCGGCCGGGACAACCGATTTCGGTTACGGCCGACTCCCGCGGCCGAGTGACGCTCAAAGACCTGGGCCGGGAAACGGTCGTCATCGAGGCGGAGAGCCGATGATCGCCAAGCCCAGAAACTACCTGCTGTTCACGGCAGCGGTGGTCGGCGTCGGCCTGGCCGTCTTCCCCTATCCCCAGCGCCTGTTCGAGATGTACCTGGCGGTGGGACGGCTGGAGCTGGCCGAGAAGCAGGCCAGCATCGTCATCAACACCCAGGGCGGCAACCGCCGGGTGCTGTCGTTCCTGGCCCGGCAGGCGGAAAAGGCCGGCGACCCGGAGGTGTTGATCGACTACTACCGGCGCATGATCGAGATCGATCCCAAAAACCCGGCCAACTACCAGCATCTGGCCGATACCTACATCTGGTCGGGCCAGCCGGACCTGGCGACGTCGGTTCTGGAAGACAAGCTGAAGCTGACCCCCGGCGACCTCAAAACGCTGTGGCGACTGGCCGACCTGTACGTGCTCCTGGACAGGCCTAAGGATCTGATCAGGGTGGACGAGAGGTTGTTGGATTACGCCGAGGACAAGACGGCCATAGCTCAACGGCTGGCCTATCATTACTCACTGGCCGGAATGATCGACAAGGAGCTGGCCCTCCGCCGCGAACTGGCCGGGCTGGAGCCGGATGACAAGCCGAACCTGCGACGGTTGGCCGAGCTCTTCGAGATGGCCGGCCTGGGCCGGGAAGGGCTGACCTACTTCGCCGCCCGGCTCCGGCGCGATCCGCACGACCCGGAGCTGGCCCGGCTGGCCCTCGGTCTGGCCGTGGCCGCGGGCGGGCTGGCGGACTGGGAAAAGGCGGCCCAGGACCTCGAACGCGCCCTGGGCGGCCGCCGGAAGCTGGCCGCCGCCTTGGTCGAGGCGGCTCGGGCCAGAAACAGGACGGCCTTTGCCGGGCGGATCCTGGCCGACTACGCCCTCGCCCATCCGGACCAGACCTGGCTGGCCGAGGCGGCCGTGGAGCTGTTCAAGGAGGCCGACGCCCTGGACCAGGCCGTGGAGCTGCTCCGCAAGCTGACTCGAGCCAGACCCGGCGACGAACGGCTCGCCCTCAAGACGGCCCGGCTCGAGCTGGAAAACAACGATCCGGCCGGAGCATATGATACCCTGTCGAGGCTGGTCGAGGCCCGGCCCCAAGCCGAGGAGGCCTGGAGGGAGTTGTTGAGGATCGCCGGTTGGACCGGGCGGCCGGACGACGAGCGCCGGGCGCTGGTAAAGCGCCTGGAGCACCGGCCCGACGATCTGGCCGCCCTGGAGCGTTTGGCCGCGGCGGCCATGGCCGAGCAGGCCTGGCCCGAGGCCGAGAAGGCGCTGCGCCGACTGACCGCCGCCCGGCCCAAGGAGGCCCGCTACTGGCGCATGCTGGGACGACTCTACCAGTGGAGCGAGAGGCCGAAGATGGCCCGGCGAGCCTACCTGAAACTGGCCGAGCTCGGAGCGGCCAACGAGGAGGAGAAGGACTTCCTGGCCCGGACCGCACCGCCTCCTCCGGCTGTAGGCGCGGCCAAGCCGCCGCCCGCGGTCGAGGTCGAGCCGGAGCCGCCCTTGACCCTGGCCCGGCTCAGGGCGCGGCTCCAGAAGAAACCCGGCGATCGACGAACCCTGTCGGCCTACCTGGAGATGGCCGGCTACACCGAGTTGGCTCCAGAAGACGTCGCCTTCCTCCGGCGGCTGGCCAAAAGGACCGACCGGCCGGAGTTGCTGGAGCGGATCGGGAGGGTGTTCCTCGCCCGAGACATGGTCGCGGAGGCCCTGCCGCCCTTCGAGAAGCTGGCCAGACTTCGCCCCGGCGACCGGAAGATTCTCCGGGAGTTGGCCCAATACTACGATTGGGCCGGCCGGCCGGCCGGAAAGCTCAAGGCGCTGGAGAGGCTGATCGCCCTCTCGCCGGCCGACGCCGAGTTGCGCTTGAGCGCGGCCCGAAGCGCCGTCGCCCTGGGCGACGACAAGGCGGCCGCGAGCCACTACCTGTGGCTGGAAGAGCACGCCCGCCTGGCCCCGGCCGAGCGGGCCTACCTGGCCGACCTCCTGGCCCGAACCGGGCAAAAGAGCCTCTCCCTGGCCCTGTGCCGGAAAATACTCTCCGCCGTCGCCGCCGACGCCCGGACGCTCCAGACGGCCGGCGAGACCGCCCTGCGGCTGGACTCGTTCCGGCTGGCCGCGGCCTTGCTGAAGGCCGCCCGGCGCAAGGACCCGGGCCGGATCGAACTCCTCAAGCCTCTGGCCCAGGCCGAACTGGCTCTGGGCCGCAAGGAGCGGGCCGCGGCCGTGCTGCGGCTTTATGTGCGCTCCAAACCGGACTACGAGGCCTTGTTCCAACTGGGCGAGATACTGCTGAGCCTGGGACGGCGCCGGGAGGCCATGGCCCGCTTCGCTCAGGCCGAAAAGCTGATCGCCGGCCTGGAAGGGAAAGGTCGGGAACGATGATGTCGTTTCGTTCAAACCCGGCCCTTCTCGCCGGAGTGATGTTGCTGATCGCAGCCGCGCTCGGCGGGGCGGCGAGTTGCTTCGGGGCCGAGGGAGACGCTCCGGCGACCCCGGCGACCAAGGAACTCATCAAGGCCCGAATCCATCTCCATCAGGGCCGGATAGACGAGGCGCTCAGCCTCTACGCCGACCTGGTGAGCCGCTTCCCCGACAACATGGAGCTACGGGCCGACTACATCGAGGCTCTCTTGGAGGCGGGCCGCCTCGAAAGGGCCAAGCGGGAGTTGGATCGGCTGCTGGCCGCCCGGCCGAACGACCTGCGGGGCCGTTACCTGCTGGCCCGCTGGCATCTGGACCGGGGGGATCCGGCCGCGGCCTTCAAACTGTTGGAGCGGCTTTGCCGCCAGCATCCGAACCGGGCCGATCTCAAGGCCGACTACGGCCGGACGGCCCAGCGGCTGGGGCTGTGGCTGACGGCCGCGACGGCCTACAAGGAGTCGCTGGCCATCGACCCCGAGCAGCTGGCCCTGCGCCGCGAGCTGAGAAACCTGCTGGCGGAGCACCGGCCCCGGGTCGACTACCGCCTCTCCCGGTTGGAGCGGGCGGCCGACACCGTCTTCTGGCGGCACGAAACCAGACTCTCGAGTCCCATCTCCGAGCGGTTCCGCCTGGAGCTGGCCTGGAGCGAAAACTGGCAGACCCGTCCCCAGAGCGAGTCCATCTCCAAGGCCGAAGGCTCCAACGGCTCGCTGACGGCCGGCCTGGTGTTCACCCCCGGCGACGGCTGGACCCTCCGTCTGCGGGGCGGCCCCCGCCTGCACGGACCAGGCGGGGCCGCGGCTGGTCTCGGCCTGGAGTACCGCCGGGACGATCGGCTCAGCCTCCGGGCCGCGGCCGACTACAACCTGGCCTGGGACGACCCCATCGAGGCGGCCGAGCGGAACGGAACCCAGGACCTGCTCGGCGCGGGAGGCGAATGGAGTGGTCTCAAGCCGCTGGTGTTCCAGCTAAACGGGCAGTGGCAGGGCTACTACCTCGAAAACCGCTCGCCCTATGCCGATCGCTACTGGGGCTCGGCCCTGGTCGGGCTGATCTTGATGGAGCGCCCCTACCTGAACGTCTATTACAGCTTTTATTACGCCCGCTCCCGGCGGAGGGGCGACTCGCTCCTGGACTTGCTGATCGACGAAGAGGCCGTCCATTCGGCGGGCTTTTATCTTGAAGGCTATCTCCGCCCCCGGCTCTCCGGCCGGCTGAGCGGGGCCGCCCGTTACGACTCGGCCCGGAACCTGTCTTCCTTCGAGGCGGCCGTCGGCCTCAAGCTCAAGCTGACCCCGCGGCTGAGCCTGGAGCCGTCTTACGTCTACACCAGCGAGGTCGAGGCGGTGGGCGGCGGGGAGTCGCACCTGCTGACCTTTGAGATGGGCCTAGTTTTCTGACAGGGGAGGAGGAGCATGGCGCACGGGCAAAAGATCGGAACCGCTCTCAGGGCCGGGACGGCGCTCTGCCTCGGGTTGGCGCTGGCCTGGCTGCTGGCGGCCTGCAGCACCCCAGCGCCCAGGGTGGTGAAAAACGACGCCCTCTGGGCCAAGGCCCGGGTGGTGGCCGTCGCCCCCCTGGCCAACCTGACCACCCACTACAAGGCCGGCCTGATCGCAGCCGAGCTGGCCGCGGCCGAGCTGAGGGCCCTCAAGCGCTTCGAGGTGATCGGCCCCCAGGCGGTCGTCTCCCGGTTGAACCTGGACGAGTTGGCGGTCAACGACGGTCTGGACCTGAGCCGACCGGCCGAGTTGGGCCGGCGATTGGGGGCCAACACCCTGCTCACCGGGACGGTCAACGAGTTCCGCTACCTCTACGGCCTCTACGACCAGCCGACGGTGGGGCTCACCCTGCGCCTGGTGGACCTGAAGACCGGGCAGGTGGTCTGGGAGGCCGTCCACTCGGCCGGCGAGGCCTCCTACTGGCCGTCCAAAATGACCCTCAACCAACTGGCGGCGCGGGTGTGCGCCGAGATGATCGGCACTCTGGGGAGTGAATGAACCACGGCCGGCTGAAATCCTATTCCTATCTTCTGGAAATCGGGTTGGCCTTGGCCGCCTTGACCGCCGTCAATCTGATCTGGCGGCCCGGCGATCCGGCCTTCAGCAGCGTCGAGCCGCATCCCTACTGGCTGGTGGTCGTCCCGATGGCGGTCTACTACGGCTTCAAGGAAGGACTGACCGCCGCCGGGGCCTGCGCCGGGCTCTTTGTCGGCTGGACCTGGTACCTCTCCTCGGAACAGCATTGGCTGCTGTTTTTCAACCTCAGCCGCTTGAAGACCCCGATCCTGCTCCTGGCCGGGGGGTTGATCCTGGGCGAGCTCCGGGAACGCCACCGCCGCCGGGAGAGGGCGTTGCAAAACAGGCTGCGGGAAGTGGAGACGGCCCTCCAGGACCTGTCGGTGACCCACCTGTCGCTGATGGAGGCCAACCGCGAGCTGGAGGTGCGGATTCTGAGCCAGGATCAGACGGTCCACACCCTCTACGAAGCGGCCGAGAGTCTGAAGCACCTCGACGAAGAGGCCATCTATCCCTCTTTGGCCCGGATGCTGGTCAACTACCTGGGCGTCACCGGGGCCTCGGTCTACCTGCTCCAGGAGAACAGGTTCGTGCGGGCGGCTCTGGAGGGAGACGTCGCCGACGACCAGGCTCCGCCCTCGCTGCCCAATGACGAAGGGCTGATGGGCGCGGCCCTCATCCAGCGCAAGCCGGTCACCATCAAGATGATCCTCAGCCAGAAGGAGGCCGCCGCTTTCGCCGACCAGCCGATCCTCATCAGCGCCCCCTTGATCCTGGAGGGCGGCCAGGTGGTCGGCGTGCTCAACGTCCACAAATTGCCCTTCCTGCGCTTCACCCCCGGAACGCTGCGGATGGTCGGCCTGGTGGCGGACTGGGCCTCCATCGCCCTGACCAACGCCCGGAAGCACAAGGAGGTGGCCGACAAGAACATCGCCGACGAGCTGACCGGAGCCTACACCAAGGAGTACCTCGACAAGAGGCTGAAAGAAGAATACAGCCGGGCCAGGCGATACGGCACCGATCTGTCGGCGATCATGGTCAAGATCGAGGACTTCGAGGCCATCGACGAGACGGTCAAGCCGGATATCCTGAGCGTCCTAGGCGTCGTCTTCGCCAAGAGCGTCAGGGATTCGGACATGATCTTCCGCTACGCCGGGGAAGACACCTTCGTCCTGCTTCTGCCGGTCACCCCCAAGGACGGAGCGGCGGTGGTGGCCGGCCGGATCGAAGACGAACTCAACGCCTTCCAGTTCCGGCCGTTCTCGGATCCCGACCGCCTGCTCAAGATCCGGACCGGCACCGTCGAGGCGACCCCGGAGATGTCCGGCCCCCAAGAGTTCCTCGACCGGCTGGTCAAGGACATGGAGGCTTGAGTGGCGGTGCGGCTGCTGGGAGCGCTGTTGACGGCGGCGGCGATCGCCCTGGAGCTGCTGGGCCCCGGCCAATGGCTGGCCGCCCAGGCGGGTCGTCCCCTCTCCCTCTTGCCGGACCTCGGCCGGGCGGCCTTGATCCACGCGGCCGCGGTCGGCCTGGGCGGTTTGGGGATCAGACTCGCCCGAGGCGGCGAACAGGGGCCGGCCCTGGGTCTGCTGACCGTCATCGTCGGCTTCTTCATCCCCCTCGTCGGCCTGCCGGCGATGGGGCTCATCTCCATCCTGCAACGATACCGCCCCCTGCGCCGGGGCATCGTCGAGCAGTACCGCGACTACATCGACCGCGACCGGGAGGAGCAGGTCGAGGAGTTGAAACCGCTGGATGACGTGGTCACCTTTTTGATGGGCGAGCTGTCGGTGGAGCCGCTGGCCGACCTGCTGGCCAGCGAGGACCACGAGATGCGGCGGGCGGCCATCGAAGTCCTGCGCCGGCTGAAGAACCCGACGGCCATCCGACTGCTCAGGCAGGCCCTCAAAGACCCCAACCCCGAGGTGAGGGTCTATGCCACCGGCGCGTTGACCCGGGTGGACGCCGAGATGAACGAGGCCATAGAATCGGCCGCGGCCAGGGCCGAGCGCTCGCTCGGCGATATGGACGCCCTGCTGGCCTGGGCCGAGGCCATGCTGGCTTACGTCAGGAGCGGGCTGTTGGACCCCGACTCGCAGAAACACTATCTGACCCTGGCCGAAGAGCCGATCAAGAAGGCCTTGGAGATCGACGACAGCCACAGTCAGGCGCTCGATCTGCTGGGCCAGGTCTCCCTGCTCCAAGGCCGGCCCCGCCAGGCCCAGAAAGCCTTCGAGAAGATCATCGCCCGCCACGGACCGACGGCCGGGGCCCTGGCCGGTCTGGCCGAGGCGCTCTACGAACAGGGGGAATACGGCCGCCTGGCCGAGACCTGCCGGAACATTCTGAAGACCGCGGTCCCCGAAGAGCTCGATCACGACATCGCCGCGGCGGTGGAGATGTGGGCCCAATGAACAAGGCGGGCGACACCAGAGCGGACGGCTACCGGGCCGACGTGTGCCTGGTGCTGGAGGGCACCTACCCCTACGTTCCCGGCGGCGTGTCCACCTGGGTCCACAACCTGGTCTCCTCCCTGACCGATCTGACCTTCTGGGGGGTGGTCATCCTGCCCTCCAAGGAGCAGGAATGGACGCCGCGCTACGAGACTCCGCCCAACTTGAAGGGTCTGACCCACATCTACGTCCACGACTACCGCCTCTCCGAGAAGAGGCGCATCTTCCCCCGCCGCCGCAAGGCGTTCAAGTTCCTGCACGAGTTCCACCGCGCCGTCCGTTCCGACCGACCCGAGGTGTTCGATCGGTTCGTGGACCTGTTCTACCCGCCCGAGAAGAGGCCCGTCTCCACCAAGGAGATGATCTACTCCAAGGCGGCCTGGAAACTGCTGCTGCAACTCTACCAGCCCGAGGGAAACGAGGATTCGTTCATCGACTACTTCTGGACCTACCGCTTCAACCACCTGCCGATCTACCAGGTGCTGGACGCGCCCATGCCCCGGGCCAAGGTGTACCACACCATCTCCACCGGTTTCGCCGGCCTCTACGCCTCGGTGGCGGCCAGAAGGTATGACCGGAGCCTGATTCTGACCGAGCACGGCATCTACACCAAGGAGCGGAAGATCGAGATCGCCCAGGCCGAGTGGATCTACCTGACCAACCGGGACGAGCTGAAAATCCAGAAAGACCTGGGAGCCTTTCAGCGAATGTGGATCCACACCTTCGAGGGATTGAGCCGGATAACCTACCATGTCGCCTCGGAGGTGATCACCCTCTACGAAGGCAACCGCCAGATCCAACTGGCCGACGGCTGCCCGCCGGAGAAAACCAGAATCGTGCCCAACGGCATCCGCCTGGAAAAGTTCGCCGGCTTGAAAAAAGAACCCCGCCCGGCGGACGAGCCCTTCCACATCGGCTTCGTCGGCCGGGTGGTACCCATCAAGGACGTAAAGACTTTCTTGCGGGCCTGCAAACTGGTGAGCCTGCATCGTCACGACGTCAAGTTCTTCATCATCGGCCCCACCGACGAAGACGAGGACTACTTCCAGGCCTGCCTGGCCCTGACTCAAACCTTGGGGCTGGCGGACAAGGTCGAGTACACCGGCAAGGTCGATGTGCTCGACTACTACCCCCGCCTGGACGTGGTCTGCCTGACCAGCGTCAGCGAGGCCCAGCCGCTGGTCATCATGGAGGCCAATTGCGCCGGCATCCCGGTGGTGGCCACGGACGTCGGGGCCTGCTCCGAGCTGCTCAACGGCCGGACCCCGGAGGACCGGGCCCTCGGCCCCAGCGGCCTGATCACCGCCGTGGCCGATCCCACGGCCACGGCCAAGGCCGTGTTGCGGATACTTGAAGACGAGGAGCTGCGACGGGCGATGGCCGAGGCGGGCCGGGAGCGGATCAGACGATTTTACCAGGAGCAAGCCCTGAACCAGACCTATCGCCGGATCTACGGGCGCTACCTGGGCGAACAGAAATGATCCCCGGCTCTCTCGGCGCCGCCGGGCGGGCCGGGAAACGAGAACGAAGAAAGGAACTCTTTTGGCAGGCATCGGCTTCGAGTTAAGACGGCTGCTCCGCAAAGAGACCTTCATCGGCGAAGTGCAGGCCTACCTGTACTCCACCATCATCTCTTCCGGCCCGTGGCTGCTTTCCGTGTTCTGCCTGGCCTTCCTGGGAATCTACTTCGCCCGGCGGCTGGACACCGCCGAGCAGATGCTCTTCCGGGTCAGCGTGGTCTATTGTTACGCCTTTTCCTTGATCATCACCGGCCCCGTCCAACTGGCGGCCACCCGTTACCTGGCCGACCGCCATTACGCCGGCGACGATGAGGCCACCGTGCCGGCCTTCATCACCGTGCTGGCCGTAACCCTCCCCCTCCAGGCCGCCCTGGCGATCTGGTTCCTGGGCCGGATCGAGGCCGGGCTGATCTTCAAGCTCGCCGCCGGCACGCTCTACCTGACCATCAGCGGCATTTGGCTGAGCATGGTCTTTCTCTCCGCGGCCAAGGACTACCGCTCGATAGTGCTCGCCTTTTTCGTCGGCACCTGCCTGAGCCTGGTCGGGTCGGTGTTCCTGGGAGACAGAATGGGGCTGGACGGACTGATGGCCGGTTATGTGGGCGGTCAGATATTGATCTTCCTGAGTCTCGTCTTGCGTATCGTAATCGAGTTCGAAGTCGCCGGCCGCTTCAGCCGGGGCGTGCTGGAGTATCTTTTCGGGCGCGTCTCCCTGGTCGCCGCCGGGCTGGCCCTCAACCTGGGCATCTGGATCGACAAGATGGTCTTCTGGTGGTCAGACGAGGCCAAGGTGATCGACGGCCTGTTGGCCTCTCATCAACTGTACGAAACTTCCACCTTCCTGGCCTACCTGACCATCATCCCGTCCCTGTCCTACTTTCTGATCAAGGTGGAGACCGATTTCTACGACCAGTACCGGACCTTTTTTACGGCCATCACCCGAAAGCGGGCCTTCGGCTCGATCCGGGAGATGAAAGCCCGCATGTCCACCACTCTCTCCGAGGGGCTGCGCTCCATCCTCATCATTCAGGGGGCCACGACCGGCCTGGCCCTCTACCTGGCTCCCTGGCTGATGGCCGAGATGAACCTCTCGGCGCTCTACCTGGGCGTGCTCAGGGCGGCCATCCTGGGGGCGTTTCTGCAGAGCCTCTTTCTTCTGACCGTCATCATCCTGTTCTACTTCGACCTCCGCGGTCAGGCCCTGGTCCTCAGCCTGTTCTTCCTGACGGCCAACGGCCTTCTGTCGTGGCTCAGCCTCAAACTGGGGTTTCCGTACTACGGTTACGGCTACGCCCTGGCCTCGCTGCTGTCTCTGTTGTTGGGGGCGGCCATGCTGGAGTGGGGCTTGAAGAACCTGGAGTACCTGGTCTTCGCCAAGCAGCCGGTGAGCTGATTCAGGCTCACCGCTCAGATCGAGACGGCGGCCTCGGCTTCTTCCAGGGTGGAGAAGATATCGTAAATCCGGTGCAACCGGGTCAAGGTCAGGATGCGCTCGACCAGTTCCGAGGGCCGGGAGAGAATGACCTTAACCCCTCTCCCGGTCAGGTCTTTGGACAGGCCGATGAGCGCCCCCAACCCGCTGCTGTCCAGGTACTTGACCGCCTGCAAGTCAAAAATGACCGCCTTCGGGTCGGGGGAGGGAAGAAGGGCCGCCTTCCGGCTGAACTCGGCTGCGGTCGTGGCCACCAGCTCTCCGTCGATTTTGATGATCAAAACTCTTTCCCGCGGTTCCTCGATCGAGACATCCATTCCTGACACCCGTGTGAGAGATGTGGTTCCCCGTCCCCTGGTAGACTTCGCGGCTTGAACCGAGGGCGCATCTCATCACCCCCGTTCCTTCTTGCAGACGGTTGGTCGGTCAGCACCGGAAAAGGTGGATTTCCCCCAAAGTGAGCGGGCCGACAGTCGGTTTCATTGTTCTGGCCGAGTACAGTACGCTACTTTATGGTTCGTCGAGACGGAAAAGTCAAGACCGGAGTTTACTGGACCGTTCTCCACAGAGGACCCAACGATCACGGCCAGCCGTTTCAAAGGAACGATCCGTCGCCAGCGACGACGTATCGGCGGCGGATACGGGGGCGTTCTTCTTTCGCCGCCAGCCGCAGGGATGCCCCCCGTGGGGGTCAAAAACGAGAAACCGGGCTGCCGGTTGGAATTAGCCGCTCTTTGGTCAGCCATCGAGGCCCGGCCGCCTCCGCCAAGCCGGGGCCGAAGGCGCTGCCGCCTGGAGGAAAGGGCCGAATCGATCGGCCCTCCCCACACCCTCCACCGCAGCAAAAATGTTGGGGATAAAACCGGACTTTCCCGCCTGGGCTACACCTTGGTAAACACCAGGGCGCCGTTCTGGCCGCCGAAACCGAACGAGTTGGACAGGGCGGCCTCTATCTTGGCCTCCCGGGGTTGATTGGCCACGATGTTGAGGTCGCACTCGGGATCGGGCGTCTCGTAGTTGATCGACGGCGGCAAGACGCCCCGCTCCACGGCCAGCACCGTCGCCGCCGCCTCCACCGCCCCGGCCGCGCCCATGGAGTGGCCGACCATGGACTTGGTCGAGCTGACCGGGATCGTCCGGCCCAGCTCTTCGCCGAAACAGGCTTTTATGGCCGCCGTCTCCAGCTTGTCGTTGAGTTCGGTCGAGGTGCCGTGGGCGTTGATGTAGCCGATTGCATCTGGACTTATCCCGGCGTCCTTGACGGCCAGTTCCATCGCCTTGGCCGCCCAGTAACCCGTCGGATGCGGCGCGGCGATGGAGTGGGCGTCCGCGGTCAACCCCAAACCGGCCGCCGCGGCCAACGGCCTCGCTCCCCGCTTCCGGGCCCGATCCCACCGTTCCAAAACCAACACCGCCGCGCCCTCGCCGACGACGAAGCCGTCGCGATCGGCGTCGAAGGGACGGGAGGCCCGTTGGGGCTCGTCGTTGCGAGAGGAGAGCACCCGCATGACGGCGTAGGCGGCCGTGGTCAGCGGCGTGATGGCCGACTCGGCCCCGCCGGTCAACATCACGTCGGCCAGACCGGCCCTCAGCGCCATCACCGCCGCGGCGATGGCGTGGGCCCCGGTGGCGCAGGCGCTGGCCACGCCCATGTTGGGACCGTTGAGATTCAACAGGATCGAGACGTTGCTCGAAGGCATGTTGGGGATGAGCTTGGGGAGAGACAGCACCGAGATGGCTTTCTGGCCCCGGTCCATGAACTCCAGGTGCTCTTCCTCGATGATCCGCATGTCGCTGCCGCCGGAGCCGATGATGCAGCCGATCCGGCTCCTGTCCTCGGCCTCGAAGTCCAGCCCGGCGTCCTCCACCGCGGCCAGGGCCGCCGCCGCGGCCAACTGGGAGGTCCGGCTCATCCGTCTGGCCTGCTTGGGCGGCAGCAACTTTTGGGGATCGAAGTCCCGAATCTCGGCCGCGATCTGGCTGGTCAGCCCGCTCGGGTCAAAACTCTGGATCCTGTCCACCCCGGACCGCCCGGCCATCATCGACGCCCAGAAGTCTTCCTTGGTCAGACCGATCGGGCTCATGATCCCCAGGCCGGTGACAACGATGCTCGAATCGTCCAAGTTCAACGCTCCCATGTCTGATAGATCCTTGCCGAACCGACCCTGACTCGACCAACCGGCGCCCGCCGGAAAAGCATTATAGCACCTCAAAAGAAATTGGGGGATCGATCCCCGCCGGAGCACGACCCGCACGCCGAGCCCTCCCGAAGCAACATAAAAGTAATAAAGACATGATTTGCTCAATATTTTGACAATTGTATCTTGACCGACACCATAAGTTGTGGTACCGTCCGCCAGAATAACATCCGGAGGTTACAACTTGAATCCCAACCGATGCGAGTCGGCCGCCGGTTTTCTGGTGAGTCAGGGCCCGCCGCTGACCTGTCCCCTTTGCCGGCGACGGCACCCCATCGCGGTCGGTCAGATCAAGATCGGCGACAGCTTCGATTGCGGCTGCGGCTACACCATCCATTTCACCGAAACCCTCCTAAACGGCCTGAGAGAGCCGGTCAAGGATCTGAGGCAAGCCATCCAAAGCCTCCAGTCGGCCTCGTTCGAGCGCCGCTGAACTGAAACGATTAAGGAAACGGGAAAGCGGCCCAAGAGGCCGCTTTCCCTGTCGATTCGCTCCGGCGGCTCGCTCAAGGGCCCGGCCGGAGGTCTAGCCGTTGCAGACGGCGCACGACGGAGCCTCCTCCGCCGCCTTTTTATTGTTTTCGGCCAGCGCCTTGCCCTTCTCGGCCATCTCAGTCAACCGCTCCAGGGCCAGAGCGTGGATGGTGCCGGGCGGGAAGGTGCCGTCCTTGCGGCGTTTGCCGGCCCTGACTCCGGTCAGAATCTCCAGGGCCTTGTCCACGTGATCCACCGCCCAGATGTTGAACTTGCCCTCGGCCACGGCGTCGAGGACCTCCTGTTTCAACATCAGGTCGCGAACGTTGGCCTTGGGGATGATGACCCCCTCCTCGCCGGTCAGCCCCCTGGCCTTGCAGACGGCGAAGTGGCCCTCGATCTTCTGGTTGACCCCGCCGATGGCCTGGAGCTCGCCCCGCTGGCTGATGGCCCCGGTGCAGGCGATGCCCTGCTTCAGCGGCAGGCCGGACAGGGCCGAGATGATGGCGTAGGCCTCGGCTCCCGAGGCCGAGTCGCCATCGACCATGCCGTAGCTCTGCTCGAAGGCCAGGGTGGCGGTCAGGCTGAGGGGGATGTTCTGGGCGTACATGCTTCTGAGATAACCCTCCAGGATCAAAACGCCCTTGGTGTGGATCGACCCGCTCATCTTGGCGTCGCGGTCGATGGACACCGCCCCGCCCTTGCCCAGGGAGACCGTGGCCGTGATCCGGGACGGCCGGCCGAAGGCGTAGTCGCCCAGCATGAAGACCGACAGGCCGTTGACCTGACCCACCTCGGCCCCCTTGGTCTGGACGTTGATCACCTTCTTCAGAATGACTTCCTGGAGCCGCTCCTCATAAAGATTGGACCGGTGGACCTTGGCGTCCAGGGCCCGCTGGACGTGCTCGGCCTTGACCACCTCGCTGCCGGCCTGCTTGGCCCAGTACGAGGACTCCCGGATCAGATCCGACATTTCGCCCAACTGGAGGGTCAACTTGTCCTGGGCTCCGGCCAGCTCCGAGGCGTACTCGATCAGCCGGGCCATGCCGGTCCGCTCGAAGTGGAGCAGGTCATGCTCGTCGATCACCTTGCGGACGAAGCCGACGAATTCCTTGATCCGCTTCTGCTTGTTGTCGGTCTGGGTGTCCAGATGGGACTTGACCTTGAACAGCTTGGAGAACGACTCGTCGTAGGCGTAGAGCAGGTGGTAGTAGATCGGATCGCCGACCAGAATGACCTTGACGTTCAAAGGGATGGCCTGGGGCTTCATCCCCTTGGTGGTCATGAAGCCCATCATCTCGGCCGGATCCTCGACATGGAGCTCCTTGGTCAGAAGGGCCCGCTTCAAGGCCTCGTAGGACAGCCACCATTTCAACAGATCGATGACCTTGATGATCAGGTAGCCGCCGTTGGCCCGGTGCAACGCGCCGGGGCGGATCATGGTGAAGTCGGTGAAAAGCGCCCCGAACTGGGCCCGGCGCTCCATGGTCCCGAACAGATTGGCGTAGGAAGGATTGGTCTCGACGACCACCGGCGCGCCCTTGCATTCGGAGTTGTCCACCAGGACGTTGACCTCGTAGCGGGACAGATTGGGCTCCTGGGCGGGCATGGGAAACGGCCCGGCCTGGGGGGCGCTGCGCTGCTTGAAGTCGTCGATATTGATAATGATGTCGTCCTTGACCGCCTTCAGGTAGGCCAGCACCGCCTTGTGGCCTTCGTACTTCTCCTGAAGTTCGTCGATGAGGTGGCCGACGGCGAAGAGGGCCACCCGCCGATCGAGGTCTTTCAGCTTGTGGCGAAGGCCCTTCTCCATCTTCTTGATGGTTCTGACGGCCTGGTTCATCTCCTGCTGGAGTTGATTGGACTTCTCGCGGAGGGCCTCCTTCTCCTCGTCGCTCATCTGGGCCAGGTCGCTCTCGTCCATGGGCTGATCGCCCTTGGCCGGGATGATCATCATTCCCACCTGGCTCATGTTGAGGATGAAACCCTGGGACTTGACCTGCCCCTCCAACTCCTGAAGGACCCGGTTGCGTTCCTCCTGGAAGCGCTTGATCAACTCGTCTCGCCGGACCGAGTAGTCTTCGGATTCGAACAGATCGGGTATCTCGTTCTTGACGTCCTCGATCAGTTCGGCCATGTCCTTGGCGAACTCGACCGCCGTTCCCTGGGGAAACTCCAAGGCCATCGGGTTGTCGGGATTCTTGAAATTGTGGACGTAAACCCAATCTGGCGGAGCCGGTTCAGTCTCGGCCTTGGCCCGGACCAGACTCCGGGTGATGTAGCCCAGGCCGCTCTCCCTGGGGCCGGCGACATAGACGTTGTAGTCGGCCCCGTCCATGCCGATGCCGAAGTTGAGGGCCTCGACCGCCCTCTCCTGGCCCATGACGGAATTGTCGGAAGTTTTGATCTCGGCCGTGGTGTCGAACCATAACTTAGCGGGATCGTAGACCTTCCTTAGCTGCTTGACGCTCAACGGCTTGTGCTTGACCACCTCGAGCCTCCACTGGTTAAAGTCCGGTAAGCCACTACGAATTTTATTTTTACACTCGATCATTACTCGCGGCAAGGCAGATCGCCGGCGGCGGATTTTTTCTTGACAGCTCTCTAACCTGTCTGTATGAAACAATTCCTTGAACGAGACTGCGGGCCGGAGCGACCCGTCCGGGTGGTCCTCCCAAAAAAACGGCCCGCTCAGTGGGGAGATGAATTATGGAATGCGTGACGATTAGAGCCGGACAGGAGTGCACCTTCATGAGCAAGAAGGGCTGCACCTTCAACGGGGGCGAGTGCGAGCCGGCCGTCGATCCCTGTCAGGGTTGCGGGCGGCTGGTCGAGGTCGAGGCCGGCGTCTACTGCACCACTTGTCCCGCCCCGGCCTCCAAGTGGCGGTTGGGCCTGTGCAACCAGGCCACCCACGTCAAGGAGCAGATCGAGGTCGAGAAGACCAGGCTCAACCCGCTCAAGGCCTCCAAGCGCGCCATGGGACGGCGCTGACGGCCGACATCGGGAGAAAGTCGAGGGGCGGGTTTCCCGGCCCTTACTTTATCGAAATCATAAAGAGGACAAGGGATTCGCTGTCGTCGAATCCCTTGTCCTTTGTCCCGCCTCGAAGGCAAGCCCGGCCGAACCAGGCCGGTCGCGTCCGGGGGCTACGGCTTGAGCGCCAGGGTGTCGCGAGTGTGCTCGGCGATGGCCTGGTCGCTGAAGTACCAGTAGAGTTTGGTCCCGTCCATGAAGGCCTGGGTCTGATCCATCTGGTGGCGGCTGAACAGGCGGCCCACCACCCCGGCGGGCAGAACAGCCGCCACCTTGTCGGGATCGGACAGATCGACCACCATTCTCAGCGAGGCCGAGTGGGTCACCTCGAAGGGATTCTCGAACGCGTACCAGCCGCGATAGAGCGTCTCGCCTGAGCCGCCCATGGCCATCGGGCCGCTGCCAAGCAGTTCCTTGCCCGGCCCGGAACGCCGAATCGGGCTGACCAGCTCCAGGGTGTGGACCTTGCCCCACAGCCAGATCTGGGGGTCGTCGTCGCCCAGACGCTCCTCGAGCCAGGCCTTGGCCTTCAGCGCCGCCCGGCGGAACAGATCGTCGCGGCTCTCGGTCAAGTCCTGGGTCCGCTTATCGTCGAACCAGGCCGACGAGCCGTCGAGGACCATCCGCTCCAAGCGCTCCTCCCAGAAGTACCAGTTCTTCAACATGGTCATGGTCGCTTCCGGACCCAGTTCGTCTTCAAAGACCAGCTTGGCGAAGTTCAGGTAGACCGACTGGAAGATGGTCGGCCCGGCCAGGTTGGGATCGTCGACGAAGTTCCACGCCGAGAGGATCCGGCCCATCTCCTGGGTTTCCTTGTCGGCCGAAAGGGCCGCGGCCATGATGGGAGCGATCTTTTCGGCCATCAGGTTCTTGGCGTCGCGCTGGTATTGCCAGTGGGCGTCCACCGGCTTGGGGCCGGGGGCGGCCATCAACTCCTTGAGCCGGCGGTAGCGATACGAGGGCGCGAAATAGCTGGAGTAGTAATAGGGGTAGTCGTGGGGCGTCGTTTTGTGGTTGCAGGTGCCCAGCCAGCCTCTTTCCGGGTTGTCGCTGTGGGGCATGTCGGCCTGGGGGATCCAGCCGATCCAGTTGTCCTGATCGCTTTTGACCACCAGGGGGAAGGTGCCGTCGCCGGTCGAGCGGATGGGCAGCTTGCCCGAGGCCCGGTAGCCGATGTTGCCCTGGGCGTCGGCGAAGACCCAATTGAGGCAGAGCATGGTCACGTGGGACAAGGCCTGGTGCAGCTCCGCCGTGGATTTGGCCGTCAGAAACCGGCTGATGCCGATGGTCGGCTCCATGGTTTCGGCCGGCGCCCAGCGCAGAGTGACGACCTTTTTCGTCTTGAGCCCCGGCAAAACGCCCGAGACTACCGGTCCCCGGCTGGTCAACCTGATTTTGATCTTCTCCAGCCTGAAGCCCGCCGGCGCGTCCTTGTCCTTGATCTTGAGCGTCTCCTCGATCACCTCGAATGGCTTGGAGACCTCCCCCTCCAAGTAGCGGTCGGGATGGTCGGGGTCGAGGCTCTCCACATAGAGGTCCTGGACGTCGCCGTAAGCGTTGGTCATGGCGATGGCGATGTGGGCGGTGCGGCCGAGGGCGATGCCGGGCAGGCCGGGAACATTGGCCCCCACCGCCCTCGTCTCGGGGGTGATGATGCCGACCGGGTGCCACACGCCGGGCAGTATTCTGGCGTCCAGGTGGGGATCGCCGGCCAGGATGGGCTTGCCGCCGGGGGCCAGCTTGGGGGAGACGGTCCAGTTGTTGCTGCCCAACCGGAGGGGGAGTTCATCGGCCCAGGCGATGAGGGTTTGGTCCCGACTCAGCCCCAGGCCGAGCAAATCGCCCTTGGGCCGGGCGGCGGACCGGCCCGTATCGGCCGGATCGTCGGGGTTGATGTTGATCGGCATGATCTCGGCCGCCTTGTCCCGGCCGACCGCCTCCAGAAGCGTCTGGGCCACGATCTCGGTCTTGAGATTGGCCGAAGTGGTGTAGCCCATGTAGTAGAGGATGCTCAACGAATCGGCCACGTCCCAGGGCTCGGGCGTAATCCCGGCCAGCTTGAACTCCAGCGGAATGTCGTCGGGGCAATATTTAATGAAGGCGTTTATCCCGGCGACGTAGCTTTCAAAATAGCTCCTGGTCTCCTCGTCCAAAAGCTCGGCCTGCTTCTTGGCCAGGCGGTGGAGACCCAGGGTCCGCATTCTGATATCCAGGGGCTTGGCCTTCGGGCCGGCCAGTTCGCAAATCCGACCCTGGGCCAAAAGCCTGGTCAATTGCATCTGGAACAAGCGGTCCTGGGCGGCGACGAACCCCTGGGCCATGAGCGCGTCGGGCAGGTTCCGGGCGTAGATGTAGGCCATGCCCTTCTCGTCCCGCTTGATCGTCACCGGCTCGGACAAACCGGGCAGGGTCAACTCGCCGTCCGTCTGGTAATCGTTGATCAACGGCAGGGCGACGTAGCCGGCCGCGATGACGATCACTGCCAACAGACCGCCCCACAACAGCAGGCGCTTCAGCCACTTCATTTCATCCCGCTCCCTGGTTCGGATTTTCGAGTCGCGGTCCGGAGCCGCTCCACGCCGACCTTCAGATCGTCCCAAGCCGGGCGGGGCGAATCTCTCAGGACCCAGAATCCCACCAAGCCATTTTAGGCTTCGCTTCAGATAATAACAACAAAAAAGGATATCGAGCCGACCGGGGGCCGAGGCCCCTCGCCCAGCGCCGAAGGCGGCATGGAGACGGGCGGGAGCGGCCCTGGTCCCAAGAAGCGATTCACTCGCCGCCTTCAAGAAAAGGAAAGAGGGCGACCGAGTCCGTCCCTCGGCCGCCCCCCCGTATTTCAGTCGATCCCCTCGGGGCACCTGATCGGCCCGGACCGGTCAAGAGACCGGCCGCCCGTCAGTCCAACTGAGCCAGGGCTTCCTTGATCCTGGCCACGCCCTTCTCGATCAACTCCTCCGAGGTGGCGTAGGAGAAGCGGATGTAATTGTCGGCCCCGAAGGCCTCGCCGGGAACGGTGGCCACGTGGGCCTTCTCCAGAAGATATTCCGAGAGTTGACTCGATCCGGAAATCCCGCCCCGGAAGTAGGCCGAGAAATCGGGGAAGAGGTAGAAGGCCCCGGTGGGCGGGTCGATCTTGACCTCCAGATCGGCCAGGAGGTCCAAGAACAGCCGCCGCCGATTGTCGAACGTTTCGACCCACTCGGCCAGGAAGTCCTGGGGGCCGGTGAGCGCCTCCAGGGCGGCCGCCTGGGCGATGGAGGACGGGTTGCTGGTGGACTGGGACTGGATCTTGGCCACGCCCCGAGCGACACTCTCCGGCCCGGCCAGCCAGCCGATCCGCCAGCCGGTCATGGCGTAGGTCTTGGAGACGCCGTTTAAGACCACCACCCGCTCCTTTAGCTCCGGCCCGAGCGAGGCCAGGCAGTAAAACTCCTGCTCGCCGAAGATGAGCTTCTCGTAGATTTCGTCCGACCAGATCAAGAAATCGTACTTCAGCGCCGTCTCGATGAGGGCCAGCAGTTCGTCTTTGGTGTAGGTCGAGCCGGTCGGGTTGGAGGGGCTGTTCAGGATCAGGGCCTTGGTCTTGGGAGTGACGGCCGCCTCGAGCTGACCGGGGGTGAGCTTGAACTGATTCTCCCGACTGGTCTCGACGATGACCGGCGTCGCCCCGGCCAAAATGGCGATGGGCGGGTAGGAGACCCAGTAGGGGGCGGGGATGATGACCTCGTCACCCGGGCCGAGGGTGGCTTGGGCCAGGCCGTAGAGGGCGTGCTTGCCACCGCAGGTGATCACGATCTCGGCCGGAGTGTACTCCAGCCCGCACTCCCGCCGGTACTTGTCGATGACCGCCTGTTTCAACTCCGGCGTGCCGTCGGCCGGAGTGTACTTGTGTTGACCGCCGGTGATGGCGTCGATTCCGGCCCGGCAGATGTGCTCCGGGGTCAGAAAGTCGGGCTGGCCCACGGCCAAGGAGATGACGTCGATCCCCTGGGCCCTCATCTGGCCGGCCTTGGCGTTCATGGCCAGAGTGGGGGACGGCTTGATCTGGGACAGTCTGGCGGCCAGTTCCATGGTCACGGCTCCTTTTCAAAACGTTCAACAGCGCTCTCTGCGCCCAAACCCGTTGAGCGGAGCCACAGAATACCCACTCTCCGGCCGGGCTGTCAATCATCGCCCCGGCCCGAAGCTCAAACCAGAATATCGTTGACTCTCAGGGGGCAGGCCATATCATATAAGGACGCGGACACATTGAAATAAAGGAGAGTCCCGTGCCGCCCGATCCCTTCGATGCGACGACCATCGGCCCGCTTTCCCTGGCCAACCGCTTCGTCAGGGCGGCCACGTGGGAGGGTCTGGCCGACGACGACGGGCGGGTCACGCCCGAGTTGACCGAGGTCTACGTCCGGCTGGCCAAGGGCGGGGTGGGGCTGATCCTGACCGGCCACGCTTACGTCTCGCCCGAGGGCCAGGCCGGCCCTCGCCAACTGGCCGTCCACGACGACTCCCTGACGCCGGGCCTTAGCGAGATGGTCGAGGCGGTTCACGCCGCCGGGGGCAAGATCGCCGTCCAGCTCGCCCACGCCGGCGGCCGGGCCCCGGTGCGGCTCACCGGGCTCGCCCCCCTGGCCCCGTCGGCCGACTCGCCCTATTTCGAGACCCAAGTCCAAGCGATGACCCGAGCCCAGATCGAGGCGATCGCGGCCGCTTTCGGCCGGGCGGCCGAGCGGGCCAAACAGGCCGGTTTCGACGGGGTGGAGATCCACGCCGCCCACGGCTACCTCCTCAGCGAGTTCCTGTCGCCGGCCTTCAACCGGCGAAGCGACGACTACGGCGGCGATGCGGCCAACCGGGCCCGTTTTCTCCTGGAGGTGGTGGCTGCGGTCAGAGAGGCGGTCGGGCCGGACCTTGCGGTCATGGTCAAGATCAACTCCCAGGATTACCTGGACGGAGGCTTGAGCAGCGAGGAGTGTCTGGAAGTCGGCCGGCTGCTGGAAGCGGCCGGGGTGGACGCCGTGGAGATGTCCGGCGGCACCTTCGCCTCGGGCAAGCTGCTGCCCAGCCGGGTGGGCCGGATCGGGCCGGAGGAAGAAGGCTACTTCCGGGAGACGGCCCGGGCCTTCAAGCGGTCGATGGCGACGCCGCTGATTCTGGTCGGCGGCATTCGCACCCTCGACGGGGCCCGGCGGCTTCTGGCCGAGGGGGCGTGCGATCTCCTCTCCCTCTGTCGGCCGCTCATCCGCGAGCCGGAGTTGATCGAACGCTGGCGCTCGGGTGAGGAGACCGGCTCGAGCTGCGAGTCGGATAACCTCTGCTTCAGGCCGATCATCGCCGGCAAGGGGTTTTACTGCGAGCTTTCAAGGCGGCAAGCAAAGAAGGATTGAGTTTCGGCGACGGGGAACGGCCGGCGAAACGGTCTGGAGGCGAGATGGCTGACAAGTCGTACTTCGAGAGATTCGCCGACCGGGTCGGCTACGACCAGACGGACAAAGACCGGTTCGAGCCGGGAGACCCCCGGCTCAGGCACATGGAGCGGATGGCCGAGGCGGCCAAGCGCTACACCATCGAGGTCGAGGTCGTCGAGGCCCGCCACTGCAACGCCGAGCACGAGGTCGGCGACAAGTTCGTGCTCAACGCCGACGGTCTTTTCCTCACCAAGCTCTGCCCCAAGAAGATGTGCGTCTACGCCATGGCCCAGCTCGTCGTGCCGGTGCCGCTGATCAACGAACGGTTGAGCGAGGGACTCGACCCGAACAAGTTCCATTTCATGCGCCAGGTGGCCTGTCCCGACGTGGGGGTGGAGTGCGCCGGCTATGGGCGCATCGTCATGCAGGTCCGGGTCGTACCCAGGGAGAAGGGATGATTAGGCCACGCGCCGCGGCTGAACGTGGACTCGACGCCATTTCGTTTCGGGGCGCTGTAGCGAAAAACCGGATCGATCAAAAATGGGTAATTGCCCGCAGACGGACTTCGATTTGGACCAGAACCGACTGATAACCCTGTTGGAACTGATGAGGCGACGCCTCCAGAGCGATGTCTTGGCCTGGCCGGACCAACCCGAGGGGGTGAGCCTGCTCTTGGTCGCCCTCAAGTGCCGGGCCGACGAGCAGGCCGAGTCGGTCCTCAGCCGGATGCTGGGCGATCGGGGTGCGGCGATGGCCCTCAACGGGCAGCCCCGAACGCCGACGGCGGGTGAAAACCTTCAACCCGGCCCCAGAGCCGGCGTGGGTCGCGACGAGAAGGCCTTGCTTTGGGGTAACTCATAACATCTAACATCCTGGTTGTCCGATGAGTCTTTTTTACGCCAAAAAGCTGATCGGCAAGCTGATCATGCCCCTCGGCCTGGTGTTCATCCTCCTGGTCGTGGGGCTTTTCCTCGCTTTCCGCCGCCGCCCGTCCGGCAAGTGGTTCATCTCAGCCGGCGCGGCCATCCTCATCGCCCTGTCGCTGACTCCGGTGTCCGCCCTGCTCTCCGGCCCCCTGGAGCGGGCCTATCCGACCCTCGACCCGATGAGCCTGCCGGCCGGGCTCTCGGCGGTGGTCGTCCTGGCCGGCGGATCCATGGAGGCACCCGACCTGCCGCCGGCGGCCAGGCTCTCCGGCGGCACCTTGAAGCGCACCCTGGAAGGAATCCGGCTCTGGCGGGCCCGCCCCAACGCCAGGCTGATCATGGCCTCGGGCTCGTGGGTGGACGGCTTTCAACCGCCGGCCAAAGCGATGGCCGAGCTGGCCGTCGAACTGGGCGTACCCAAGAGCCGCCTGGTGGTCGAGACCGTGTCCCGGGACACCTTTGAAAACGCCCAGCAGGTCCAAAAATTATTGGGCAACGGCCCATTCGTGGTGGTGACCTCGGCCCTCCACATGCCGCGGACCATGGCCATCTTCCACAATATTGGGCTTAAACCCATTCCCGCCCCGGCCGACCGGGCGCTGTCCAGGGTCAACGGCCCGTTCTACTGGCTGCCCAACCTGGGAGCCCTGGCCGTAAGCCAAGCCAGCATCTACGAGTACCTCGGCTTCGCCTGGTACTGGATCAGAGGCCGGATCTAGCCCCCGCGCCCCTATCGAGGGCAGGCTCCACTCGCCGCCGAGCCCCCCCTCGCCCCTACCCATGGAGCGGCGGATTGTGTTACAGTCCTGACTTAGACGACAACCCAACCGATTTTGCCTGTACATGCTGGATCGACTCCAAACTATGATCTCCGCCCGGCCGCCGGGCACGCCCGACGAGGACTGGCTGGCCCTCGGCCGGGCGATGACCTATCAGAACATCCAGCGCCTTCGGGTGATCGCCTGGGCCGGTATCGGCTTCCTGGCCGCCCTGGTCTACATCGACTACAGCGTGCTCGAACAGGCCCAGGCCGACTCGCTCCGCTCGTGGAAACTGTTGCCCTACGTGATGGGCCTGAGGCTGCTTCTGGTCGGGGCCTGCGTCGGCTTCCTGCTCATCGCCGGCCGGCTGGATTCGCCGGACAAGATTGCTGCTCGCCACCGTTTCCTGGAGAAAGCCTTCGTCCCCCTCTGTCTGGTCGGCCTGACCGCCTTAAACGGCCTCCTGCAACCCTTTCGACCCGGCATCGGCCTTTACCTGATGGCCGTCTTCACTACCGCCGCCTTCATCCACCTGGACGGCCGCCGCAGCCTGATCACCTACGGTCTGGCCTGGCTGGTGCTGACGGTCATGCTCTATCTACTGCAGACCGAACAGAAAATCCTGGCCGCCGACATGGCCACGGCGGCCTTGATGACCGCCCTGGCCCTCGTCACTTCACGGGTGATCTACGTCACCAGGGTCAAGGAGTTCCTGAATCAACGCCTGGTCGAACGCCAGAAGGAGGAGCTGGAGCAGGCCAACCGCCGGCTGGCCGAGACCAACGATATGCTCCACCGGTTGTCGTTTCTGGACGCCCTGACCTCGGTGCCCAACCGCCGTTACTTCGACGAAATCCTCAACCGGGAGTGGCGGCGGGCCGCCCGGGAGCGCGTCGCCCTGGCCTTGATCATGGTCGATATCGACCACTTCAAGGCCTTCAACGACACCTACGGCCATCAGGCCGGCGACGACTGCCTGGTCGTCGTCGCCTGGGCCCTGACCAAGGCCCTCAAGCGGCCCGGCGACATGGTGGCCCGCTACGGCGGCGAGGAGTTCGCCGCCATCCTGCCCGGCACCGATCTCAACGGCGCGGTCAAGATCGCCGAGCAGATGCGCCGGGCCGTGACCGAACTCAAGCTGGCCCACTCCGGCTCGCCCCAGGGCCGGGTGACGGTCAGCCTGGGCGCGGTCAGTCAACTGCCCGACGGCCGCCGCAGCCCGGCCGGCCTGGTCGCGGCGGCCGACGCCGCCCTGTACCGGGCCAAGGGCGCCGGCCGGGATCGGGTGGCCGTCGGCCCGGAAGAAGTCGCTTCCTGATTCGTTTTCGGGACCAGGCCTCAGTCTTCCGGCAAGCCCACCTTTTCCAGACCGTATTCCTTGATCTTGTTCTGGAGGGTCTTGCGGGTGATGCCCAGTTGCTTGGCCGCCTGGGTCCGGTTGCCGGCCGTCTTCTCCAGGGTCCACTGGATCATGGCCCGTTCGCCTTCCTTGAGCGTCGCCCCCGGCTTGAACCAGCCGCCGGTCTTGGGCGCGCCCGAGAGTTCGGGCGGCAGCTCGTTGGGAGTGATCTTCTTCCCCGGACAGAGAACCACCGCCCGTTCGATGATGTTGGCCAACTGGCGGACGTTGCCCGGCCAGTCGAAGGCGACCAGACTCCTCAGCGCCTCATCGGTCAGGCCCTCCACCCGCCGCTTGTTCTTCTCGTTGGCCAGCTTCACGAAGTGTTCGGCCAGAAGCGGGATGTCCTCCACCCGGTCTCGAAGCGGGGGCAGGGTGACGGCGACGACGTTGAGCCGGTAATAGAGGTCCTCCCTGAAGCGGCCCTCGGCCACGTCGGCGGCCAGGTCGGAGTTGGTGGCGGCGATGACGCGAACGTCGATCTTGACGGTCTTGTCCGAGCCCAGCGGCTCGATCTCCCGCTCCTGGAGCGCCCGCAAGAGCTTGGCCTGGGTGGTCAGGGGCATGGAGCCGATCTCGTCCAGAAATATCGTGCCGCCCTGGGCCGACAGGAAACGCCCGGCCCGCTCCTTTACGGCTCCGGTGAAGGCCCCCTTGACGTGTCCGAACAACTCGGCCTCCAGGAGAGTGTCGGGCAGCGCGGCGCAGTTGACCTTGATAAAGGGCTTCTTGGAGCGCGGCGAGTTGTGATGGATGATGTTGGCCACCACCTCCTTGCCCGTCCCCGACTCGCCCAGAACCAGCACCGTCGCCTCGGACGGCGCGATGAGGCGCAGGTCGTCCACCAGGGCGACCATGGCCGGGCTGCGGCCGATCAGCCCTTGGAAGTCGAATCGCTCGCCCAGCCGGGCCAGTTGGGACCGATGCTCTTCGGCCAGCTTCTTGACCTTGAGGGCCTGGCCGACCTTGATGATCATCTCCTCGGCGTCCAGCGGCTTGGTCATGTAGTCCCAGGCCCCCGATTTGAGGGCCCGGACGGCGTCCTCGATGGAGCCGAAGGCGGTCATCATGATCACCGGCAGCTCGGGCTTGAGCTCCAATATCCTGATCAGCGCCGTCTGCCCGTCCATGACCGGCATACGAACGTCCAGCAGCACCAGATCGACCGCCTCGGAGGCGACGATCTCCACCGCCTCCTGGCCGTCGCCGGCTTCGAGGACCTCGTAACCGGCCTCTTTGAGATGCAGTCCGACCATCAATCGATGGGCCGGCTCGTCATCGACAACCAGAACCTTTAAGTCAGCCATTCACTTCTCCCGGCGTCATCGCCGTCTTTTGACTCAAGGGGAGTTCCAACTCGAAGACGGCCCCCGGCCCGTCGTCGATCAGGGTCAGGCTGCCGCCGTGCTCCTCGACGATCCTGAGGCTGATCGACAGTCCCAAGCCCGAGCCCTTGGCCTTGGTGGTGTAGAACGGATCGAAGATGTGGCTCCGGTCTTTCTCGTCCACGCCCGGACCGTCGTCGCCGACGGTGAGCACCACCGAGCCGTTGCCACGCCTGGCCGTCACCCTGACCCGCCTGGCGCCGGACTCGATGGCGTTGAGGACCAGGTTGAAGATCACCTGGGTGATCTGATCGGCGTCCAGTTCGACCGGACCCAACTCGCCGTCGATATCGAGAGACAACTCCACGCCCCGTTCCTGGGCCTGGGTCTCGGTCAGTTCCACCACCCGCCGGGCGATCGCGCCCAGGTCGCCCGGCTCGAACCGGGGCGGCCGGGGGCGGGCGTAGGCCAAAAGATCGTTGACCACCCGATTCAGCCGGTCCGCCTCGCCGATCATCACCTCGGCCAGACCGGCTTCCTCCGAATCCGGGTCGAGGCGCCGGCGAAGGTATTGGGCCAGGCCGCGGATGGAGCTCAGCGGGTTGCGGATCTCGTGGGCCACCCCGGCCGACAGCCGCCCCAGGGCGGCCAACCGTTCGGAACGTTTGAGCCGCTCTTCGAGCTCCTTGACCTGGCGCAGATCCCGCATGAGCACGATCAGCGCCGTCGGGTCCTCGGGCGTCGGCTCCAAGCGGACCACCGACAGGGAGACCGGGGCCGATCTCTCTTCGAGAATCAACTCGGTCGGGCGCTCCTTGAGCACCCGGTCCGCCTCTAGGGCCAGGATCTGGTCGCATATCTCGCTCTTGAGAAAGTCCTTCAGCCGGCCGGCCGGCGCCTCGTCGTCGGCCAGACCCAGCATCCGGCGGGCGGTCAGGTTGGCGGTGATGATCCGCCCCTCGCTGTCGGCGCTCAAAAGCCCGGCCGGCATCTGGTCGATCAAGTGGCCGGTCGTCTTCTTCAGCCGATTCAGCATCCGGCGATCGTGGAAGAGGAGCACCACCACCACCACCGCCAGCCCGCCGACGAAGATGGTCGCCCCCAACCCTACCGCCTGGCGCACTTCGGCCTGGCGGGCGGTCTGGTACTCGACCAGAGGCAGGCGGACCACGCCCAGCCTGGGGCCGGGATCGGGCGGCGGCCGCCAGGACATCATGTGCCTGAAGCCGCGGACCGGGTGGAACTGGCGGCCGACCTCGAACGAGTCGCCCTCGAAACCGGCCCAGCCCGGCTTGGCCTTGGCCCAGTATTCGCCGGCGTCGGCCGCGACCTTGCCGACCAGGCCTGGATTGGAGTGGACCAGAATGCGCCCCTCCTTGTCCAGGATGAAGACCGAGACCACCAGCCCGACCCGGGTCATCTCCTCGGCCAAAAACTGGAGGCGTTGCAGAGGCGCCTGCCGGTGCATCATCCGCATCCCGGCCCGGCTGGAGGCCTCCATCGTCCCCAGGATGAAGGCCCCCTGCCTGGTCAGCGACTCGAACCAGACCCGATCGGTCTGGGTCAGGCGGTTGTAGGTCAGTCCGGCCAACAGGCCCAACAAGACCAGCCCGACCAGGACGGTGGTGACCAGTGTCAGTCTCCGCTTCATGGTTCCCTATTTAACCACACCTTGCCGCTCGGGTAGAAGACTCGGAGAGGCGGCCCGGCGGCCGCCTCTCCGAGTGCTATGTTATCCGAGCGTCACTCGAACGCCGGGTTGTTTGTCGGCTCGTCCGGCCGCCTATTGCCAGCAGTAGCCCGGACCGCCGCCCCAGCCGCCGCGGCTCCAGCCGCCCATCATCATGCCGGGACCCATGCCCCAGCCGCCGCGATGCCAACCGCGGCCCCAGCCGTAGCTCAGCTCGGGGTACTTGTCCTGGATATCCTTGCGGAAGCTCAAGCGCTTCTCGGCCAACTGGTCCCGAAGGGCAAGCACCTCCCGCTGCTTGGCGATCAGGTCATCCTTGCTGGTCTTGGGGTTGGCGTACATGGCCTGCAGCTCCAGGCGCTTGGCGTAGATTTCCTGGCGAAGCTTCTCGGTGTCCCTGAAGAACTTCTCCTGGGCCGCGTAGAAGCTCTTGGCCTTCTCCGGGTCGACGTTCTGGTTGGTCCAACCGGGGCCGTAACCGTAACCGCCCATCATGCCCGGACCCATCATCATCCCGTTCATCATGCCGGGGCTCATGCCCCAGCCGCCGCCCCGGCCCCACCAGCCGGGTCCCTGGGCAAACACCGGCGCCGCGGCCAAGGCCGCCACCAGCACCACACCGATCACGATCGAAATTTTCTTGGTCATCTTTCTCCTCCTTCCATCCATGAAAAGCTGATGGTTCTCATCGTTCGCTCTCAAGAAGGAGCAGTAACCGTGCCAGCGCGGGGGTTGTTTCTATTTATATCTGTATATTCAAGAAGATAAGACTTAGGCGGGCAAGGCCCGAGCCGGAACGTTGGTTAGTTTTTATGCACTCCGGCCCGGGCCGATGACTAGTTATTATGCTCTGCTAGCCCACGGCGCTCTGAAGCCGGCTCAAGGCCTCCTTGGCCTCGGCCTCGATTCGATCGAACAGTTCGGCCACGCTGAGCACCTGCTCGATCCGACCGATGACCTGGCCGCAGGGCAGCGCCCCGCCGTCTCTGTCACCGCTCAACCAGGCCTCCCGGCCGCGCCGGCCGCCGACCAGCGACAGAATCTCCTCAAGGTCGGCCCCGCGAGCCTCGGCTTCCAGCGTCTCCTGGGCGACCCGGTTGTCGATCACCCGGGCGGCGTTGTTGAGCGATCTTAAGATGAGGGTGGTGTCCGTCTCCTGGACGCCGGCCAACCAGGCCTTCATCTCGGGGTGGATGGGCGACTCCTGGGTCATCAGGAAGCGGGTGCCCATGACCACGCCGTCGGCGCCCAAACAGAGCGCCGCGGCCAGACCGGCGCCGTCGGCGAAGCCGCCGCCGACCAGAAGGGGGATGGTCAGCGCCGCCGCCGCCTTGGGGGCCAGGACCAGGGAGGTGACGTCGTCCATACCCGGATGGCCGCCGCACTCGTAGCCGACCACGGTCACCGCGTCCACGCCGACCTTCTCCGCCTTGACGGCGAAGCGAACCGCCGGGACCTTGTGGATGATCTTGATGCCGTGCTGGTGCAAGGGGCCGACAAAGGGCTCCGGATTGCGGCCCGAGGTCTCGACGATCCTCACCCCGCCCTCGGCTACCGCCTCGAAATACTCCATGGTCTTCTCGCCCTTGACCAGTTCGGGCAACATGGAGACGTTGACCCCGAAGGGCTTGCCCCCGGCCAGGTCCTGGGTCTTCTTGATCTCGTCCAAGAGATCGGCCTTGCCCTTGAAGCTGGCCGCCGGCAAAAAGCCCAGGCCGCCGGCCTTGGCCACGGCGGCGACCATCTCGGCCTTGGTCAACCACTGCATGGCGCCCATGACAACGGGCAACCGCAGGCCGAACATGTCGGTGATGCGCGTCTTTATCATCCGCCTCGGACCTCCTGAAATCGGTCGAACCCCTCTGGGGGTTCATTCCCACAGCTTGCAGCGAAGAACAACGACTCCGTATCCGCCGCCGCTATCCCGTCGCTTGCGGCGGGGGTGTTCATTGGGCCATCATCCGGTCTAGAGGCGGGAAAGTCAAGGCGGGCGGTCAGTCTTCCGGGTCGATCCGGCCGGCTGTCCTGGCCTCGGCGAAGTCCAGATAGTCGCCCGAGGGGATCGGCTCGCCCTCGGGCTGGGGGTAGAAATAAAGCCAGGCGGCGAACTCGTTGCCAGCGTCGTCGATCACTGCCACCACTTCCCGGCGGTACCAATCCGGGTGCTCCTCCAGCCGGTCCAACCGGGCCAGGATTCGGGGCGTGACCCGCCATATCTCGCCGACGATGGGGCCGACCCGTTCATCCTTGACCACGTAAGGGTAGCGCCCGACGTAGAGGGCGTAGGGCTCGCGAGTCCGGGCGGCGGCGATGAACTCGGCCCCGGCCAAGTAGGTCTCGCAGTTGGGACAACCCCGGCGAAGTGTCCCGTAGACGAAGACGAGATCGGTTCGATCGAAGGACATGGCTTGGAAGATAACCGGCCTTGGGCCGGGAATCAAGCCGGCCCTGGGCTCAAGCAAGAATCGCCCCCGGCCGAAGAAAGAACGCGCCGACGACGACGGGGCCGAGCGAAACGCCCGGCCCCGTTTCCTTCAGAGCCAAGATCGCCCCGCCCTACTTGAACGCCTCCTCGCCGGAGAAATCCCGGTACGGATCGAAGCTCTTCAATATCTCCGGGTCCTCGTCGGTCAGTTGATCGGTGACGAGGCGATAGATCAGCTCGGCCAGGCCGGGACCCAACATGAAGCCCTGACCGCACATGCCGACCGCCTGGTAGAAGTTGGGGATCTCCTCCATCCGGCCGACGATGGGGAAGCCGTCGGGCGTCATCGGGTACTGGCCCCGCCAGGTCCGGCGGACCTTCAAGTTGGCCAACCGGGGCATGATGTCGATCATCCGCCGGGCGATCAGCGGCAAGAAGACCGAGGTGGATCGGGTGTCCACCCCGACGATCGGCGGGTCCGGGGTGAGGCAGAAGATGATCTGGCCGTCCTTGAGCTGGTAGAAGTAGAAGTTGGCGCAGCCCGGCCCCCGTCTCAGATCGACCACCATCGGCCCCATGAACGGCTTGACCGGCTCGGAGATGGCCGCCTCGTGGCAGTCGGGCGTAACCGGGACGTCGAGGCCGGCCATGTTGGCGATCTGTCGGGCCGAGGCCCCGGCGGCGTTCAAGACGGCGGCCGAGGAGTACTCGCCTTTGTCGGTGACGACCGAAACGATCCTGTCGCCGTCGATCTTCAAGCCGGTCACCCGCTCGTTGAACCTGAACTCGGCCCCGGCCTCGACGGCCTTGGTGGAGGCCGAGTTCACGAAGATCAACGGCGAGGCCGAGCCGTCGCCGGCGGAAAAGGTGCTGCCGCGGAGCCCATCCATGTTGATGCCTGGATTGAGCTTCTGGTAGTCCTCGGCCGACACCCATTCGATCTCCAGCCCGAAGCCGTGCTGGATCTTCATCAGTTCCTTGAGGCTCGTCTCCAACTCCTCGGTGTAGGCCGGGAAGGAGTAGCCGTTGTTGCGCCAGTGGATGTCGTCGCCCTCGGCCTCTTGCCAGGTGGAGAAGATCTCGATGCTCCGCTGGCAGACCTTGATCTTGCCCTTGTCCGAGTGGGTGGCCCTGATTCCGCCGATGGCCTTTTTGTTGTCGCCCTGGCCGGCCGAAGGCCGGGCGTCGATGACCAGCACCGACCGCCCCCGGCGGGCGAAGGTCAAGGCGGTCGGTACGCCGATGGAACCGCCGCCGATGATGATCAAGTCGTAGGTCTTGGACATGGTCTAGTCCTTCACCGGCGCGGCGTTGGCGAAGACGCCCAAGGGCGCTTCGACGAACACCGGCCGGACGGTGTTCAACGTCACTTCGTCCAAAGGCACGCCCTCCGAGCGGAAGAGCTGCAGGATCAGACTCTCGCAGGTCTTGTAGCCGCAGGCGCCCATGGAGGCCCGACTCACGGCCTTGAGCTGGTTGAAATCCCGCACTCCGGCCCGGATCAGGGCTCGAATCTCGCCGGCGGTGACCCGCTCGCAACGGCAGACCACGGCCTCGTCGGGCATCTCGCCGGCGACGATCTCGTCTTTGGGCTCGGTCAATTCGGCCGGCTGGATGGTGAACCCGGCCGCCCGTTTGGCGATCTGTTTGGGAACCTTGACCTTGACCAGTTGGGTCTTCCTGGAAGCCTTGGTGAGCGAGGTCTTGATGATCTCGGCCTCGGCCAGCGGCCGGCCCTGGTAGTCGGTCAGGACCACCTTGTCGCCGACCTGGTAGGGGTGGTTGTAGACCTCGTAGGGCAGCGACACGATGGGGTTGTCCGGGTCTTCCCGATAATCGACCAGGGTGATGGCCAGACCGGGGCAGATGTAGAGGCACCGGTTGCAACCGATGCACTCCTCGCCGGTTATCACCGGCCGCTCGAGAAAGCCGTCGCCGGGAATGGCGATCGCTCCCTGCTTGCAGACCGACGCGCAGGGGTTGCAGGGGATCTGCTGGGTGCAGTGGATGATCGGAGTGACGCCCGTCTCAGGATAGACCGAGTAATCGGGCTCTTCGTCCGGACCGGGCCGGCTTCTCAAGATTTCGGCCTTCCGGCGCCACTCGTCCGGGACCGGCTCGTCCTCCAGGCCCAACTCCCGGGCGATGGTCAGTCCGGCGATCCTGCCGCTGAACATGGCCGAGGAGGCCTCGGCGATGACGGCCGCGTCGCCGGCGGCGAAGGCCTTGATCCCGGCCTCCTCGGCCTCCCTGAAGAATTCGTTGACCGGGTTCAAGCCCACGGCGACGAGCAGGGTGTCGCACTCGAAGGTCTTTTCGGTGCCGGGTATGGGGTTGAAGGACTCGTCCACCTCGGCCACGGTGACCGACTCGACGTGCTCCTCGCCGTTGGCCGAGAGCACGGTGTGGCGGGTGTAGATCGGCACGCCCAACCGCTTGATCTTGTTGGCGTGGACCATGTAGCCGCCGACTTCCGGCAGGGCCTCGACCAGTCCGACGACGTCGATGCCGGCCTGGAGGGCGTGGTAGGCGGCGATCAGGCCGACGTTGCCGCCGCCGATGACGAAAAGTCTGTCCGAAGGCCTGACCAGATCGCGGTTGACCAGCGTCTGAAAGGCGCCGGCGCCGTAGACGCCGGGCAGGGTGTTGCCGGGGAAAACCAGCGACTTTTCCCTGGCCCCGGCCGCGTTCAACACGATCTTGGGGCTGACGAGTCGATACTCTTTGCCGCCCACCACCAGGCCGACCTTCTTGTCGGAGAAGACGTAGAGGGCGGTGCTGTCGAGCCAGATCTCGACCGAGTCGAACTCCCGGACCTGCTCTTCCAGGATCGAGGCGATATCCACTCCCCTGGTGCCGGCGTAGCAGTCGTCGATGGAACCGAAGAACTTGTGCGTCTGCAAGACCAGCTTGCCGCCGAGGCGGTCCTTGTCATCGACCAGCAGGGTCTTTATCCCCCGCCGGCCCAGCTCGACCGCCGCCGACAACCCGGCCGGACCGCCGCCGACGATGAGCACGTCCACCGCCTTCTCCGCCACGGCCTCAAACCGATAGCCGCCCTCGACCGGGGGCAGCTCGGGCAGCCCTTCGAGGCTCTCGACGATCATGTTCTCTTCGAGCCTGGTCATGCAGGCCTTGACCGGGACGCCGTTGGCGATGACCGTGCACTGGGCGCACTGGCCGTTGGCGCAAAAGATGCCCTGGGGCGCGTCGTCCTTGGCGTGGCGGCCGAAGAGGTGGACGCCGTTGGCGAACAGGGCCGAGGAGATGACCTCGCCCCGCCGGCCCTCCATCCTCCGGCCGTTCCAGTAAAAGCCGACCGTCTCGGCTTCTGGAACCTCCAAGATCGGATGTTTGTCGATCCGCCGGTGAGGCGGTGCTGTCTCCTTCTCCTCGAGTGAGGGACTGATTAGCATGGCTCGTGCTCTCCTCGGTCGCTCTTCTCGATCGAACCAGGGTTAGAGCGACCGGTTGAGGTATCTGATGAATCGCTCCTTCGAGGCCAGGTAGTGCCGCCTGAGCAGGGTGGCCACGGTGGCGGCCTTGCGGGCCTTGATGGCCTCGACGATCTGGCGGTGCTCCCTGATCGAAGCCCGGGCCTGGATCACGTTGTAGAGGCCGTGGAGCACCAAGCGGTGGGTCTGCTCCCGAAGCTGGCGGTGGAAGTCGATCAGCCGGGAGTTCTGGCCCAGCTCGGCCAGCAAGGCGTGGAACTCCTGATTGAGCCGGTAAAGCTCCCGTTGGTCGCCGCCGGCCCGCTCCATCTCATCGACCAGGCTCTCGACCATGGCCACGTCGTCATCGCTGAGATCGGGCGTGGCCACCCGCATCGACAGCCCCTCCAGGGCGCCCATCAGGTCGTAGATCTGGGCGATGTCCCGCTGGGAGAGCTCCTTGACCGCGGCCCCGACGTTGGGCACGATCTCGACGAAGCCCTCCTGCTCCAGCCGCCACAAAGCCTGGCGGACCCGGCTGCGGCCGACGCCCAGTTCGGCGGCCAGGCGCGACTCGACGATCCGCTGACCGGGTTGATATCGGCCCCGGATGATGGCATCCTTGATGTGATCGATGATCCGGTCGTTGTCCATGACTTCCACCAGGCGCGACCCGGCCGGCAACGAGTTGAAACCAATTACAGTGTCACCAATTCAAACCGGATTGTCAACAATTTTATTGCCTCCCCTTGCCCGCTATCTTATATAATCCATTGTTTTTGAAAGAATATTAGCCCTACAAACATTTTGCGGCAGCGGGCCAAACCGGCAAAATATAAATCGATCATGTCGTTTTTCGACCGTCGCCGCCGTCGCCGGCCCGGGCTCGAGCCGGTCGGATCGGGCGGCGTGGGAGGGCGGCGGTTTGCCTTGACATTGACCGAGGGCCCGGTTAGGTTATACGGTGCTGTGGTCCAGGCGATCTCGGCCGAGGTGCAGTCATTTTCGTTCAGGCGAGGCCGAGAAGCCGGACCGCATTTATAGTGATTTGGCCCGGTCGAGCCCGGCCCCCTTCCCGCCAGTCGCGGTCCGTGGTTTGGCCGTCCAGCGTTATCTTTAAGGAGCAAACCATGACCGAATCCAATTCGGCGTGGGTGGTCGATTACGGTTACCTGGACGAAGTCCAGAGCGGTTCCGGGGTCAACCTGGCCGCCTGTTACCACTGCCGCAAGTGTTCCAACGGCTGCCCCGTCTCCTTCGCCATGGATTTGAGGCCGGAGCAGGTGGTCCGGCTGATCTGCCTGGGCGACCGAAAGCGCGTCGAGAGTTCATCGACCATCTGGATCTGCGCCTCCTGCCAAACCTGCCTGACCCGCTGCCCCAACGACGTGGACATCCCCCGGCTGATGGACTTCCTCAAAGAGAAACTGGTCGCCCGCGGCGAAAAGGGTCCCGAGCCCAACACCAGAATCTTCCATCAGGTCTTCTTGAGGGACGTCGCCCGCCGGGGCAGGGTCTTCGAGGGGCGGATGATGCAGGACTACTTCATCAAGAGCGGCCAGCTTTCGCCCGAGTTGCTGCTGAAAAACGCCAAGCTGGGGCTGTCCATGTTCAAAAAGGGCCGGCTGACCCTCTTGCCGAGCGGGGTCAAGCGTAAGGGAGAGATCAAGAACCTCTTCCGGACGCTGGGAGGGGCCAGATGAGCAAGGTATCCTACTACCCCGGCTGTTCGCTCCACGCCACGGCCCGGGACTACCAGGAGTCGATCGACGGCGTGGCCAAGCTGCTCGGCCTCGAGCTGGTCGAGGTCGACGACTGGAATTGCTGCGGGGCTACTGCGGCCCACTCCTTGAACCACGACCTGGCCATCGGCCTGGCCGCCCGCAACCTCTTCAACGCCGAGAAGGCCGGGATGGACCTCGTCGCGCCCTGCGCGCTTTGTTTCCACCAGTTGAAGCAGGCCGAGAAGGCGTTGCTCAAGGGCTGGGACGGCGCGCCCGAGTTCCCCTTCGAGGGCAAGATAAAGATCTGGGACCTGTTGGCCTTTCTGGCCCAGGACGGCTGGCTCTACGTCTTCGAGGAGAAGGTCACCCGGCCCTTGAGCGGGCTCAAGGCGGTGTGCTATTATGGCTGCCAGGCCACCCGGCCGCCGGAGATCACCGACCATCCCAACCCGGAAAATCCGACGGAGATGGAGAAGATCGTAGCCGCCTGCGGGGCCGAGCCGCTGGAGTGGTCCCACAAGACCGACTGCTGCGGCGCCTCGCTGGCCATGCCCCGGGCCGACATCGTCTTTACGATGGTCGGCGACCTCTACGACCGCGCCCTGGAGACCGGGGCCGAGGCGATCATCGTCTCCTGCCAGATGTGCCAGGCCAATCTTGACATGTACCAGGAGGAGATCGCCAAAGAGCGCGGCCAGGACTACAAGATTCCGATCATCTACTTCACCGAGCTGATGGGCATCGCCGCCGGTCTCTCAGAGGCCGAGGTCTGGATGGGCCGCCACTTCATCGACCCCCGGCCGGTGTTCAAGGAGCTATCATGAGCGACGGGAACAAGCCCTCAGGTTCGGTGTTGGTCGCCGGGGCCGGCATCGCCGGCATGCAGGCGGCGCTCGATCTGGCCGCCCAGGGCTTCGCCGTCCATCTGGTGGAGAAGAACATCTCCATCGGCGGCGTCATGGCCCAGTTGGACAAGACCTTCCCGACCAACGACTGCTCGACCTGCATGATCTCGCCCCGCTTGATCGAGGTCGCGGCCAACCCGAACATCACCATCCACTCCCGGGCCAAGGTCAAGGAGGTGGCCGGCCAGGCCGGCGCCTTCGAGGTGACCGTCGAGAAAGAACCCCGATTCATCGACCTGGACAAGTGCACCGGCTGCGGCGACTGCGCCAAGGTCTGCCCCATCGACCTGCCGGCCGACTTCAACCAGGGGCTCAACACCCGGAAGGCCATCTACCGCCACTTCCCCCAGGCCGTGCCGGCCGAGTACGCCATCGACAAGGCCGGCCAGAGCCCGTGCAAGATCGCCTGCCCGGCCGGCATCGCCGTCCAGGGCTACGTCGGGTTGATCGCCCAGGGCCGTTTCAAGGAGGCCCTGGAGGTCATCCGCCGGGACAACCCGCTGCCGGGCGTCTGCGGCCGGGTCTGCACCCATCCCTGTGAGGTGGCCTGCCAGCGGGGCGAGGTGGATGAGCCGATCGCCATCCGTTACCTGAAGCGCTTCGTGACCGACTGGGAGGTCGAACA
Organism: uncultured Thermodesulfobacteriota bacterium; assembly: GCA_964634465.1. Classification (GTDB taxonomy): domain Bacteria; phylum Desulfobacterota; class Desulfarculia; genus CAZWLY01. The sequence goes on from CAZWLY010000006.1 coordinate 185,714, forward strand.
GGGCGAGATGAACCTGCCCGAAGTCAAGCCGGACAAAGGCGTCAAGGTGGCCATCATCGGCTCCGGCCCGGCCGGATTGACGGCGGCCTACTACCTGGCCCTGGAGGGCTACCGGCCGACCATCTTCGAGGCCCTGCCCGTGGCCGGCGGCATGCTGAGGGTCGGCATCCCCGACTACCGCCTCCCGCCCGAGGTCCTCGACTACGAAATCGAGTACATCAAGAAGGTCGGCGTCGAGATCAAGCTGAATACACCCTTCGGCCCCTTCGGCGACAGCGTCACCCTGGACAGTCTGGCCGAGGACGGCTACCAGGCCGTGTTCCTGGCCATCGGGGCCCACGACTGCTTCAAGCTGGGCCTGCCCGGCGAGGACGAGCTGGAGGGGGTCACGCCCGGCATCGACTTCCTCAGGGAAGCCGCCCTGGGCCGGGCCGAGAAACCGGGCGAGAAGGTGGCCGTCATCGGCGGCGGCAACGTGGCCATGGACGCCGCCCGGACCGCGCTCAGGCTGGGCAGCAAGGAAGTGACCATCCTCTATCGCCGCACCAGGGCCGAAATGCCGGCTTACGAGGAGGAGATCGAGGAGGCCCTGGAAGAAGGCATCAACATCGAATACCTGGTCGCGCCGGTCAGGTTCGTCGGTCAGGACGGCAAGCTGACCGGCATCGAGGTCATCAAGATGGAGCTCGGTCCGGCCGACGCCTCCGGCCGTCGCCGGCCCCAGCCGATCCAGGGCTCGGAGTACATCATCGAGGTTGACGGAGCCATCCCGGCCATCGGTCAGGAACCGGACATCTCCTGCCTCGACGAGTCCTGCCAGTTGGACGTCGTGCGCGGCAACTGCCTGACCGTCGATCCGGTCACCCTCCAGACCAACATTCCCCACGTCTTCGCCGGCGGCGACGTCGTTTCCGGTCCGGCCACGGCCATCGAGGCCATCGCCTGGGGCAAGGAGGCGGCCGAATCGATCAGGCGTTTCCTCGAGGGCGAGGATCTTCACCAGGGCCGGGACAAGGACTGGTCGCCGGCCAAGCCCGATATCGAGGGCATCAAGAAGGCGGCCCGGCAAAAGCCGCCCCACACCGACCCGGCCGCGCGGATCCACAACATGGACGAGGTCGTCCTCTGCTTCGACGAGGCGGCGGCCATCGCCGAGGCCTCGCGCTGCCTGGCCTGCGCCGGCTGCGCCGAGTGCCTCTTGTGCGAGCAGGCCTGCAAGGCCGACGCCATCCGCCACGAGGACAAGGCCACGGAGATGAAACTCGAGGTCGGCTCGATCATCATGTCGCCCGGCTTCGAGGTCTTCGACGCGACCACCAAGCCCGAGCTAGGCTACGGCCGCTACCCCAACGTCTTGACCAGCCTCGACTTCGAGCGGCTGTTGTCGGCCTCGGGCCCCTTCGAGGGCCACGTGGTCCGGCCTTCGGATCACAAAGAGCCGAAAAAGATCGCCTGGTTGCAGTGCGTCGGCTCTCGCGAGCCGGCCATCGGCCAGGGGTATTGCTCCTACGTCTGCTGCATGTACGCCACCAAGCAGGCCATCATCGCCGCCGAGCACCTGGGCGATATCGAGACGTCCATCTTCTTCATGGACGTGCGCGCCCAGGGCAAGGGCTTCGACAGATACTACGAGCGGGCCAAGAACGAGCGCGGCGTGCGCTACGTCCGCTCCCACATCTCCCGGATCACCGAAGATCCCCGGACCCACGATCTTCGGATCCGCTACTTCGACGAGGCCGGCGAGCTCAAGGAGGAGACCTTCGACCTGGTCGTGTTGTCGGTGGGTCTGAAGCCCCACACCGCTTCGGCCGAGCTGGCCGAGATTCTCGACGTCGAGCTGGACGACTTCGGCTTCGTCAAGCCCCAGTCGATCAACCCGCTCACGACCAACCAGGCCGGCGTCTACACCTGCGGCGTCATCGCCGGGCCCAAGGACATCCCGGAGACGGTCACCCAGGCGGCCGGCGCGGCCGGACAGGCGGCCGAGCTTCTGGCCCCGGCCAGGGGAAGCCAGATCACGGAGACCATCTACCCCGACCAGGTCGACGTCAACGGCCAGGAGCCCAGGATCGGCGTCTTCGTCTGCTCTTGCGGCATCAACATCGCCGGCGTGGTGAACGTGGCCAAATCGGTCGAGTACGCCAAGAGCCTGCCCGGCGTGGTCCACGCCGAGAACCTGCTCTTCTCCTGCTCCACCGACTCGCTCGAGGCCATCGGCCAGGCGATCAAGGAGCACGAGCTGAACCGGGTCATCGTCGCCTCCTGTTCTCCCCGGACCCACGAGCCGCTGTTCAGGGACACCCTGGCCCGGGCCGGGTTGAATCCGTACCTGTTCGAGATGGCCAATATCCGGGATCAGTGCTCCTGGGTCCACCAGCAGGAGCCCGAGGAGGCGACCATCAAGGCCAACGACCTGATCAGGATGTCGGTCGCCCGGGCGACGATGCTCGAGCCCCTGTCCGAGTTCAAGGTCAAGGTCGATCAGCGGGGGTTGGTCATCGGCGGCGGCGTAGCCGGCCTGACCGCGGCCCTGTCCCTGGCCGACCAGGGCTTCGAGACGACGCTCGTCGAAAAGAGCGACGCCCTGGGCGGGATGGCCAGGAAGCTGATCAAGACCGCCGACGGTTTCGACATCAACGCCTACGTCGATGAGCTCATCGCCAAGGCCGAGGCCCATCCCGGACTCACCATCCTGACCGGGACCGAGGTCGAGTCGGTCTCGGGCAACATGGGCGGCTTCACCGCCACCCTCAAGGCCGGCGAGGGCAAGGAGCATATCGGCTGCGGCGCGATCATCATGGCCGTGGGCGCCGAGGAGCACCGGCCCGAGGAGTACCTCTACGGCGAAAACGAAGCGGTCATGACCCAGCTCGAGCTGGACGCCAAACTCAAGGCCGGCGACGAGCTGCCCCAAAACGTGGTCATGATCCAGTGCGTCGGCTCCCGGGACGAGGAGCACCCCTACTGCTCCCGGGTCTGCTGCACCAAGGCCTGCCTCAACGCGGTCATGCTCAAGGAGAAGAACCCCCAGGCCAACGTGACCATCGTCTACCGGGACATCAGGACCTACTCCACCGAGGAGACCATCTATCGGGCCGCCCGGGAGGCCGGGGTCCGCTTCGTCCGCTACGAACCCGAGGCCAAGCCCGAGGTGAGAGCCGACGGCGACGGGCTGACGGTGACGGTCCTGGATCAGGGGCTCAAGGAGAAACTGATCCTGCCGGCCGACGCGGTGGTGCTCTCGGCCGCGGTCAGGCCCTCGCCCGAGATCAAGGAGATGGGCTCCAAGCTCAAGCTGCCCATCGACGCCGACGGCTTCTTCATGGAGGCCCACCTGAAACTCAGGCCGGTCGATTTTTCGGCCCAGGGCTTCTTCGTGGCCGGTACGGCCCACGGGCCCAAGTTCCTGGACGAGTCCATCGCCCAGGCCAAGGGGGCCGCGGCCAGGGCGGCGGCGGTGCTCTCGGCCGAGGAACGAGTGGTCGGCGGCGAGATCTCGGTCGTGGACGGCGAACACTGCGTCACCTGCCTGACCTGCGCCCGGACCTGCCCCTACGACGTACCCAAGGTCAACGAGGAGGGCGTCGTCTTTATCGACCCAGCCGCCTGCCAGGGCTGCGGCAGTTGCGTCTCCGCCTGCCCGCGCAAGGCGATTACCATCGGCCATCACACCGATACTCAGATTGTGGCCAAGGAGATGGCCTTATGAGCAACGACGGTTTCAACCCCAAGATACTGGCCCTGGTCTGCACCTACTGCACCTACACCGCGGCGGACATGGCCGGCTCGATGCGGCTCCAGTATCCGCCCAACGTTCGAGTGGTCAAGCTGCTCTGCACCGGCAGAGTGGATATCCTCCATATCTTGAAGGCGTTCCAGGCCGGCTGGGACGGGGTCATGGTTTCCGGCTGTGAGATCGGCGACTGCCACTTCCTGGAGGGCAACTTGCGGGCCAAGGAGAGGGTGGCCTACGCCAAGAAGCTCATCGAGGAGATCGGTCTGGAGCCCGAGCGGCTGGAGATGTTCCATATCGGGGCGTCCGACGCCCCCAAATGGGCCGAGACGGTGACCCAGGTCACTGAGAAGATCAGAGAGCTGGGGCCCAACCCACTGGCCGAAAAGAACGCAGCCTAACGGAGATTAGATAAATGATTGTCGCGGAACGAAAGCCGATGGAGGAGCTCAAAGAGCTTCTGGCCGACTACCAGCGGGTACTGGTGGTCGGCTGCGGAACCTGTGTCGCGGTCTGCCTGACCGGCGGCGAGAAGGAGGCCGGCATCCTGGCCACCGAGCTGGAGATGGTCTACAAGATGGACAACCAGGACCGCACCTTTGACGTCGAGGTCTGCCAGCGCCAGTGCGACATGGAGTTCATGGAGCACCTGGACCCCAAAGTGGACGATTACGACGCCCTGTTGTCCATGGCCTGCGGGGTGGGCATCCAGTTCCTCAACGACCGCTACCCGGAAAAGGTGGTCCTGCCCGGCGTGAACACCACTTTCATCGGCGCCAACGTCGATATCGGCAAGTGGGAAGAGAAATGCCGGCTGTGCGGCGAGTGCGTGCTGGGCATCACCGGCGGCATCTGCCCGATGACCCGCTGCGCCAAGAGGCTTCTCAACGGCCCCTGCGGCGGCACCAGAACCGACGGGACCTGTGAGATATCGCGGGAGAACCCGTGCGCCTGGGTATTGATCTACGAGCGGCTCAAGGCCACCAACCGCCTAGAGATGATCAAAAACTTCGTGCCCAACAAGGACCACCGGGCCTCCATGCACCCGGCCAAACGGGTCCACGAAGCCTACGAGCAGCGCTACTCGGCCCAGGAATAGTCGGGGCGTCACCCGCGCCAAGCCGACCGCGCTTCGCAAATTCAAAGGGGGGGGAACGCCCGCCGCGCGGGCGGCTCCCCTTTTTTATGCCCCGGGGGCGCGCCTCCCGTAAACAAGCTCCCTTGTGCGGGACGGACGGCTTCGGCCGGCCCGCCCGACTGACCATCTGAGCTATTTCGGGAGGTCGCCCTATAGCTTGTCGCCTTTCTCAAGGCCGCTCAAATAATCCACCACCGCCTTCATCTCGGCCTGGTTCAACCTGGCCCCCTTGGCGACCATGTGGGAGACGGTCTTCTGCCAGGCGGCCCTGTTTTTGACCCCGACCATGAACTCGACCCTCTTGAGAGTATGGCAGCGGGTGCACCGGCTTTTGATCAGCGCCCGAGCCGGCGGCTCTTCGGCCAAGGCGACCCCAACGGCCAACCACCCGCCGAGTACGGCGGCCAGGGCGGCGGCTGCAATCGAATCCCTCATCCTTATCTCCTCCCCCTCGCCTAGGCCTCATTTCCGGGCCAGGATGACGTGGCCGTTGATCACGTTCCCCGTTCGGGTGGTGAACTTCTCCTGAGAGTGGTGGATCACTTCCAGCCCGGCCCGTCCGACCAACTCGACCAACTCCTCCCCGGTGAAATGGCGGGCGATGAACTCCACCTCGCCGCTCTCGGTGTTTTTGGCCTCGAACGCGCCTCGCTCCAGGCCCAGTTTCAGGCCCTCCTCGTAGCGCTTTCGGTAGAGCGGGACATCCCACGTCTGGCCGTACTCGGCCAGGTAGAGCGTCCCGGCGGGAGCGAGCAGGCGGGTCGCTTCCAGGACGATGCCCTGTCTGACCTCCGGCTCGGGCACGGTGGTCAGCACGGCCTGGAGGACGACCCGGTCGAAGGAGGCGCTGCGATAGGGCGTTTTGTCGCCCCGGCCGACGGCGAAGCGGGGCGGGTCGTCCTGGCCATAACGCTCAGCGGCGCGTTGGCCGGCGATGGCCGCGGCCGCGGGGTTGATGTCCAGACCGAAGACCCGCCGCCAACCCTGATCGCGCAGCCTGAACACGATCCTGCCCCGGGCGCAACCCAAATCGAGGATGCGGGCCTGGGGCGGGAGTCGGTCGTAGAAGACCGGCAAGAGTTCCAGGACCGAAGGGATGCGCCCGCCGTCGTAATCCCGCCAAACCCCGTTGCCGGCCGCGCTCATCGCTCGTTCCCGATCGACCGACTCATCCCGAGAAGCTTATCACCGTCACCCGGTCGATGCCGTCCATGACCAGCCAGGCGTAGCCCAGCCAGAGCGCCGTCGCCGCCAAAACGGCCCACCGTCCCCTGACTCCCGGCTGAGGCGCCAGGCCGGTCTCGACGGCGAAAAAGCGGTTGCCCCGGAGCCGATCGACGAAGGCATAGACGACGTAGCACTCCACGGCAAAGGCCGGAAAGCCCAGAAAACCCAGGATGGGCATCTCGAAAACCTTCAAGAAACCGACGAAGGGAACGGTATAGACCCACTTGGCCCCGGCCCAGAAGTTGAAAAACTCCCACAGCCCGCCGCAGATGAAGCCAGCCAAAAGCAGCCGGCAGAAGGCGGACATCTCCCCCCGCTCCCAGTCAGCCATCAACGAACGGGCGCCCAGGCGGTGATTGATCGGCTCCAGCAGAAAGGTGAACGCGCCCCAAACCAGGGGGAAGAAGTAGCGCGGCCAGGCCAGGGGCAGAAAGAACATGGCCAGACCGAGAACGAAAAAGGGCGTATACCAGCCGCCGGAGCGGGGAATGGGTCTGACCCGGACCCGGACCAGAATCCCCCAGGCCGAAAGCGCCCGCTCGGTCATGAAAAGAGCCGGCAGCACGGTGGCGTAGGCCACGGCGTAACCCGGCCAGCGCAGCCAGGTCTGGGGCGGCAAATCGAGGTAACGCCAGTTGAGAAGGCGGAAGTTGAAGTTCTCGAAGACGAGCCAGACAAAGACCGACCAGACCGCTAGCAGGGCGAGTTCCCTGGGCCGATGGCGAATCAACGACCGGCCGGTTTTTATCGCGGCCAGCCCGTCCAGGGCGACAAGCCAGGAGTACCAGGCAAGGTCGTAGAACCAGACTTTGACCCAAGGAAGCCCGGCGGCCAGGAGGACGAAAGCCGCCCCCAGACCGGCCAGGCCGAACACGATCTCCACCCTCGCCGCCATGGTCTCATCTTATCTCCGCCGCCCTCCTTCCGCAAGGCTCCCTATTTCATTGAAAAACCGGCCGTTGATGGGGTAAAATCGGATCGTTCGGATCCCTGTTGCCGCCGGACGGGGGGGGGATGGATTCGCCTTGTCGCTCATTCGTTCATCGCTGGGAATGAAGCTGGCCGCCGTGGTGGTCGCCGTCCTGTTGGCCGCCTTGGGCGGGCTGCTTTTGCTCCAGGTCTCGGTGGTCGAACGGCGACTGGAGGAAGTGGTCGCCGACCAGGTGACGGCCCAAACCTCGATGCTCTACAACCTGGTCGCCGGCAGCTACGCCCGCCTGTCGATCTATCGCCGCGCCGAGGACGAGATCATCCGCCAGCACCTAATCGGCGTGGCCCGCTCGTTGAGAAGCCTGTGCCGGGCGGCCTACCAGATGGAACTCCGGGGCCTGGCCGATCGGGCGAGCCTGCAGAAGTTGGTCGGCGAGCTGATGCTGGAGACCAAGATCGGCTTCTCGGGCTATCCCTTTGTCTGGGACGTCTCCCAGGCGCCGGACAAGATCCCCCTCGTCGTCCACCCCAAGATTCAAAGTCAAGAAGTCTCGCGCTACGACTTCGTCCGGGAGGGGGCCAGGCTCAAAAACGGCTACCTCGAATACGAATGGGCCAACCCCGACGACCCCGCCCCCCGGGCCAAGGCGATGGGCCTGGCCTACTTCCAGCCCTGGGAGTGGGTCATCGCCGCCTCGGCCTACAAGGAAGAGTTCAATTACCTGGTCGATCAGAGCTTCTACGTCTCCAATCGGGAGCGGCTTCTGGAAGAGATCAGGAGCATCCGACTGGGGAAACGGGGTTACGCCTGGATCAGCGACCGTTCGGGCAACCTGATCGTCCAACCCGACGACCCGAACCTGGTCATGACCCTCGATCTGTCCCTCCTCAGGATGGCCGAGTCGGGCCAAGGATTGCTCGTCCAGGAACGGGGCGGCGAAAAGATCGTGCTGGCCTACCGCTACTTCGAACCGCTGAAGTGGATCCTCATCTCCACCGCCTACCTCTCCGACTACATAGACCCGCCCATGAACAGCATCACCCGCATCGGCATGATCGCCACCGGTCTGATCGCCCTTATCATCGCCGGCGTGCTGATCGTCTTCCTGCACGTAAAGGCCTTGCGACCCATTCAGCACAGTGCGGCGGTGGCCCGGCGCATCGCCCGGGGAGACCTGGACGTGGAGCCGCTGCCTGTGAGGAGTGACGACGAGATCGGCAAGCTCTCCACGGCGATCAACCACATGGCCGGGCGCATCAAAGACACCCTGGACCGGCTGGCCGCCTCCGAGCGGAGCTACCGGACGCTGTTCGAAAACTCGCCCGACGCCATCTTCACCCTGGACACGGAAGGGATCTGTCTGGAAGCCAACCAGGCCGCGGCCGACATGCTGGGCTACAGCCGTCAAGAGCTCAGCGGAATGTCGTTCTCCGAGCTGGTCCCGCCCGAGGAGGTGGAGCCCCTCCGGCGCATCTACGGCGAGATGTACGCCACCGGCGAGCCGATCCTGAATCTGCGGCATATCTTTGTCAACAAGAACGGCGAACTGCTCCAGATGGAGGGCAGCGCGGCCATCATCCGCAATGCCGCCGGCCGGGCCGTCGGCTCCCAGACCTCCTTTAGAGACGTCACTGAACAGCGGCAACTGGAGCAGCAGCTCTTGCGGGCCCAAAAAATGGAGTCGTTGGGCACCCTGGCCGGCGGCATCGCCCACGACTTCAACAACCTGCTGACCGGCATCCTGGGCTACACCTCGGTCATCCTGGCCGACGACGAGTTGGACCCAAAACTGGCCGACAAGATCAGGACCATCGACCAGTCGGCCCAGCGGGCGGCGGAACTGACCGAACGGCTGCTGGCCTTCGCCCGCTCAGAGGCCGTCTCGGCCGGACCGCTGGACGTCAACCTGGTCGCCGGCGAGGTCAAGGACATCCTGGCCCGGACCATCGACCGCTCCATCGACCTCAAGATCGATCTGGCCGACGACCTGCCGGTCATCAGCGGCGCGGCCAGCCAGATCCACCAGGCGCTGCTGAACCTGTGCATCAACGCCCGGGACGCCATGCCCGAAGGCGGACGATTGACCATCTCGACCCGCCTGGAGGAGGTCGATGCCGACCACCCGGCGGCCGGCGGCGGGCTCAAGCCCGGCCGTTACGTCTGTCTGAGCGTGGCCGACACCGGCCACGGGATCAGCTCCGAGACGGCGGCCAAGATGTTCGACCCCTTCTTCACCACCAAGCCGGAGGGCCAGGGCACCGGCCTGGGACTGTCGGTGGTCTACGGCATCGCCCGCCGACACCAGGGAAGCGTCCAGGTGGAGTCCAAACCCGGCCGCGGCTCGGTGTTCAGCCTCTACCTCCCGGTCCGGCCGCCCGAGCAGACTGCCGCGCCGAGCAAGGAAGAAACCGTTCCGGCCGTTCCGCCGGCCACGGTGCTGGTGGTCGATGACGAGCGCTCGGTCAGGGAGATGGTCGCCGACATCCTGAGCGAGATCGGGCTCGATGTCGTCTCCGCCGAGGACGGCCAGGTCGCGCTGGACATCCTCTCCGCGCGGCCCGAGGCGATAGACCTGGTCATCCTGGATCTGATCATGCCTCGCCTGAACGGCGCGCTGGCCTTCGAGATGATCCGCCGGATAAGGCCCGATCTGCCGGTGGTGCTCTCATCGGGCTTCCCCAGGGACGCCAGGATCACCGAGATGCTCAAGGGAAAAAGGGTCGAGTTCCTGTCGAAACCGTATCGGGTCCAGGCCTTGATCCAGGTCGTCGGCCGCCTTCTGGACCAGGATTGAGCCCCCGGCCGCGTCGGCGCCTCGTCTTGACCTCTCGAACCGGCTGATTTAGGCTGGGGTAAACCTCGAATCGACGGATAACCCATGGATCACGAAACGATCGTCGCCGCCATGAAAGAGCCCGCCTTCTACCCCCACCGGGTGGAGCAGGTGGAGTTTACCCAGACCCACATCTCCTCGGTCTTCCTGACCGGCGAGAAGGTCTACAAGCTCAAGAAGCCGGTCGATTTCGGTTTTCTGGATTTCACCAGCCTCGAGAAGCGCGAGCGGTTCTGCCGGGAGGAGCTGCGCCTCAACCGCCGCCTGGCGCCCTCGATTTACCTGGGCGTGGAGCCGATCACCCTGAAGGACGGCCGCCTCGAACTCGGCGGAGACGGCGAGGTGGTGGACTGGGTGGTGGTCATGCGCCAGATGGACCCCGATCGAATGGGCCCCCGCCTCCTGGAACGCGGCGAGGTGACCAAGGCTCACATCGACGGTCTGGTGGAGCTCCTGGTCCCCTTCTATCGGCAGGCGGCCACCGGCCCCGGAATCGACGAGCTGGGAAAGATCGAGGCGATCAAGTTCAACACCGACGAGAACTTTACCCAGACCGAGGGCTACGTCTCGGTCTGTCTGTCCCGAACCCGTTTCAACGAGATCAGAGACTTCACCAACGACTTTCTTAACCAACGGGCCGATCTCTTCGAGCGGCGCATCGCCGAGGGCCGGATCAGGGAGTGTCACGGCGACCTGCACCTGGGCAACATCTGCTTCGAGGACGAGATCGTCATCTTCGACGCCATCGAGTTCAACCAGCGTTTCCGGTGCATGGACGTGGCCGGCGATCTGGCCTTTCTGGCCATGGACCTGGATTTCCACGGTCTGAGCGAACTGTCGCGCCATCTGATCGCCACCTATGTCGAGCGCTCCGGCGATCGGGAACTGGCCGAAATCATCCCCTTTTACCAGTGCTACTACGCCTACGTCCGGGGCAAGATCCACTCCTTCACCTTCGACGACGAGAACGTTCGGGGCGAGGCCAAGGCGGCCAACCTGGAATTGGCCCGGCGCTACTTCGAGCTCTCTCACCGTTACGCCGCCGGGAAAAGCCGGCCGGTGCTGATCGTCGCCTACGGCCTGATGGGCACCGGCACCTCCTCCCTCGCCCGCTGGCTGTTCGGCCGCTACGGCTGGCCGGTGCTGCGCTCCGACGCGCTGCGAAAGAAGCTGGCCGGTCTGGCCGAGACGACGAAGGTCCACGAGGAGTTCAACCAGGGGCTCTACTCGCCCCAGATGTCGGCCAGGACCTATCGGGAACTCTTCGAGCGGGCCAAGGGCTTTCTGGCCACCGGAGTGTCGGTCGTTTTGGACGCCTCGTTCAAGGCGGCCGAGGAGCGGCGCCAGGCGGCCGCCCTGGCCGAGACGACCGGGGCCGAGTTCCTCTTCGTGCGCACCGTCTGCAGCCAGCAGGAGCAGGCGGCCAGACTGACCCGGCGGCAGGACAAAAACGGCGTCTCCGACGGCCGGCTGGAGTTGATGGCCGACCAGGCCAAAAACTTCGCCGAGCCGACCGAAGTGGAGGAGGGCCGCCTGTTCGTTCTCTCCACCGACGGGCCCAAAACCGAGACCCGCCGGCTGATGCAAGCCGAACTGGAAAGGCGCAACCTTGTCTGACGAGTGGCGCAGGCCCGAAAAGATCAAGGCCTATCTGGCCGCGGCCAGGGGCGAGGAGCCGGCCGACCTGGTGCTCACCGGCGGTCGGGTGGTCGATGTCTTCGGCGGCCGGATCATTCCGGGCGACGTGGCCGTCTTTCAGGGCCGGGTGGTCGGCCTGGGCGAATACGAGGGCCGGGAGACGATCGACGTCTCCGGCGGCTACATCGCCCCGTCGTTCATCGACGGCCACATGCATCTCGAATCGAGCATGCTCACCCCGGCCGCCTACGCCCGGACGGTCGTGCCCCGGGGCACCGGCGCGGTGGCGGCCGACCCTCACGAGATCGCCAACGTCCTGGGCGCATCCGGGGTCGAGTGGTTGATCGAGGTCAGCCGCGAGTTGCCCATGGACTTCTTCTTCAACGCCCCCTCCTGCGTCCCGGCCAGCCCGCTGGGCGACTCGGGAGCCGAGCTCGACGCCGGCGCCCTGGCCGCTTTGGCCAAGCACGAGGCCGTGTTGGGACTGGCCGAGGTGATGAACTTCCCCGGCGTGATCCACGGCGACGACGCCGTCTTGGCCAAGCTCGACGCCTTCAAGGACCGGCCCATCGACGGCCACGCCCCGCTTCTGACCGGCCGCGAGCTGAACGCCTACGCCCTGGCCGGCCCCCGCTCGGATCACGAGTGCATCGATCTCAACGAGGCGGCCGAAAAGTTGAGCCGCGGGATGCGAATCATGATCCGCCAGGGCTCGACGGTCAAAAACCTGGCCGACCTCCTGCCTCTGGTCAGCCCGGCCAACTCGCGGCGGATGATGTTCGTCACCGACGATTGCCATGCCGACGATCTCTTGAACCAGGGGCACCTCGACGTACTGCTGGCTCTGGCCGTCAAGCTGGGCCTCGATCCGGTGACGGCGATTACGATGGTCAGTTTGAATCCGGCCGAGCACTTCGGGCTCAAGAACAAGGGCGCGGTGGCGCCGGGCTATCTGGCCGACCTGGTCGTTCTCGACGAGCTGACTGAATTCAAGGCCAGACTGGTTCTTCATCGGGGCCGGCCGGCGGCCGAGGACGGACAGCCGCTGTTCGACTACACCCCGCCGGACAAAGAGCCGCCCCGATCGATGAACGTCAAGCCCTTTGACGTGGACGATCTGGCCATACCGGCCAGACCCGGCCGGGTCCGGGTCATCGGCGTGGTGCCCGACCAGGTTTTCACCGAGTCGCTGACCATGGCGCCCAAAATCATCGACGGCCGGGTGGCGCCCGATCCAGAGCGCGACCTGGCCAAGCTGGCCGTCATCGAGCGCCACCACGCCAGCGGCGCCATCGGCCTGGGGCTGGTCAAGGGCCTGGGGCTTACGGCCGGCGCTCTGGCCTCCTCGGTGAGTCACGACTGCCACAACCTGATCGGGGCCGGGCTGAACGACGCCGACCTTTACGCCGCCCTGAAAAGGGTCGAGGAGATGGGCGGCGGCCAGTGCGCCGTCAAAGACGGCCGGGTCGTGGCCGAGCTGCCCCTGCCCGTGGCCGGGCTGATCTCGACCCTGCCGGCCGAGGAGACGGCCGGCCGACTGACCGGCCTCCACGCCGCGGCCAGAGAGCTGGGTTGCCCCTCCGACCCGTTCATGGCCCTCTCGTTTCTGGCCCTGGAAGTCATTCCGGAGTTGAAGCTGACCGACAAGGGCCTGGTGGACGTGACCAGATTCGAAATCGTCGATCTGTTCGTGGACTAAGCGGAGTATCCCCGCCTCACGGCCGTCTCCCCCGACCCGGCGAGCATCCGGCGACGATGGTCCGCGCCCCAACCAGCTAGAGCTTCTTGAGCAAAGCGCCCAGATCCGGAGACCGCCTTTCGACGAAGGCGGAGGCGTACGGCCAATAGGGGACGCCGCCCCATTTCTCCTTGAAGTGACGAACGCCGGGGTTGACGCCCAGGCCGAGGTTGACCGCCCTCTTCCGCTCGGCCTGGGCCAGCTCGACCATCCGGTGAAACAGCAGGTCGCCGGCCCCGGGCACGCTGGTTTTCATCGACCGGAAGTTGAACAGATAGAAGGCGTAATCGGCCGCGCCCGTATCCATGACGCTGAAGGCGACCAACGCCCTCCCCTTTCTCGCCTCGAGGAGACGGGCCCCGGCCGAGCGTTTCAAGTACCGCGGAATTCTGCTGAAAATCAGTTTTTGCTCTCGGCTCAGCTCGTGGCTTGCGATAAAGGCGTCCACCAACCGCCGGTGCTCTCGGCCGAAGACTCCCCGGCCGACCCGGACCTCCCGGGCCGCCCGCCTGACCATGTAGGCCACTGCCGGAGCAGGAGGGCCAAGCGGGAGGGCCAAGCGATAGTAGGCGTCTTCGGCTCGCCCCTGGCCGGGCTGGTCGGGGAGCCAGATCTCGGAGGCGATGATCGCCGCCGTTGTCGGCTGAAAGCGTTCACAGGCGGACCGGTAGGCCGCCGGCGTGTCCACCTCCGCTTGGCCCAGGGGGTAACCGATAAAGATGAGGTGGTCACCCCGGCAAAAGCAAAGGCGGCCCAGGTGCAGGAAGGGTTCCGCCCCGGTAACCGCTTCGACGTAGGCGGGCAGGTGTTCCGGCAAGTAGGCGTGCTCATAAACGAAGCTCAGCTCCTGCCGGTTCAGCATCGAATGTCAGTCTGGGCGGCCGAATATCCTGTCGGCCGAAGCCGCCCTCAGTGTGGCCGCGGCCTCTTCCATCTTGGCCACGAAGCCGGGATCGCCCCGCTCGCCCAAGGCCTCAAGAGCGGTCGAGTTGACCGCCCTCTCCGCCTCTTCCAGTCGCGCCAGGAAGTCCAGGAATCTGGTTCGAGTCCGGTAAGCCGCCGTGACCAAGGCCGGGTAATCCTCTCCTTCCGCCGCCAGCAGCAGGCAATAATGATCGATGAGCAGGTCTATCTCCCGTAACTGCTTGCGGCGAATCTCCTCGGTGTAGATTCCATCCTTGACTGTGGCCAGCAGCTCGTTCGTCTTTTCCTCGGCCGGAACCATCGCCGCCTTTTTGCTCCGGCCGCTTTCAACCATCTCCCGAGCCGCTTCAAGGGCCAGTTTCTTGGTGAACAGATAATTCTGAACGAATACCTCCCTCTCCGTCTTGGACTTGGCGAAATTGAAGATGAGCAGGATCGGCATCATGATCTCCCAGACCGATATCGGCCTCTTTTTTCTCAAGGCCCGGGCGATCGAATCGGCCAACGATCTTTCCTGGGAGAGAATGGAGTCGAGTTTCGAGTTCAACGCTGTGGAATGCCTTCCGGCCATGGTCGATCACGCCCTCCTAAAAGATGGCGTTCCTGTCCTTTCTTCTGAATTCTTCCGCTTGCCGCCGCTCGGCCAGGATTTTCTCCTTCAAAGCTTCATCGTCTCCCCTCGCCTCGATGACGGCTTGGCTCAACTCCGCTTCCAACGAGTCGTACTTTTTCAAGAAGTTGTTGTAAGTCACCCAGTCGCCGTAGGCGTTTCTGACCAGTTCGGGGTAGGTGTCGCCCTCCACGCCGAGGAGTCTGGAGTAGTGATCGACGAGCAGCTCGACCACTGCCATTTGGGCCTGATGCACCGTCTCGGAATGGAGATTCCGACCGCCGAGCCAAGTGCCGATGGTCTCTTCGGCCCGGGACAACGCCTCCCGCCGCTCCTCCTCGGCGGCGGTTTGAGCGGCCACGTTCAAGGCCAGCTTTCTGGGGAACAGGTAATCTCGGGAGAACCTTCTGATCTCGCCGGTTCGCCGCAGGAAATCGAAGATGAACATGCCGGGGATGAGTTGGAGCCAGTAGTTCACCCGCCTCTTGACGATGATCCCCAGGGCGATCCGCCGGGCCAGGGATTCCTCGGCCGCCGAGATGAGGTTGTACTTCTCTCCCATGGCCCTCCCCCTACCAGAATCATAGGTCCAACCATTTTTTTGTGTCAATGAAGACTTAAGCACATGAAAGACCGGCGTCGGCGGGGAAGGGGTTCTTGGACGAACCCCCTCCCCGCACTCAACGAACCCTAGTCGGGCAGGATGGCTGGAGTGAAGAAGGTTCCGGACCAGAGGATCCAGACGATGAACAGAGTCCAGACGGCGTTGGCCGTCTGGGAAAGCCAGTAGGCGATGGCCGGCCGGCCGCCGCCCACCGAGACCAGTTCCTTGAAGTCGGTCTCCAGGCCGATGGACACGAAGCAGAGGGTGAAGAACCAGGAACGGTAGCTCTTACAGGCCTTGGCCACGGCCTTGGCGGCCTTGTTGCCCAGGGCCGGTTCGACCAGGAACGAGACGATCAGGGAGGCGACCATGAAGCCGACCACGAACTTGGGGAAGCGGTACCAGACCTCCATGACAGACGGCTTCTCCGCGTCCGGATTCTCCCGGCGATCGAGAGTGATGGTCGCCCACAGGGCCATCAAGAAGGCGACCAGACCGATGAGGACGTTCTGGGCCATCTTGACCATGGCCGCGGCCTGGACGGCGGCCTTGCCCTTTATCACCTCTCCGGCCGCGATCACCGCTCCGGTATTGTCTATCACCCCGCCGACCCAGGCGCCGGCCATGTTGTTGGGTAGATCCAGCCAAATGGCGATGGGCGGCATGATCAGGATCAAGACCACCGCGCAGACCAGAACCCAGGCGACCATGTAGCTGACTTCCTTGGGATCGCCCTGGATGGCCCCGCCGGCGGCGATGGTCGCCGAAACGCCGCAGATGGAGTTGGCCGTGGCGATGATGGCGCTGAAGCGTTCCGAGACCTTGAACTTCCGGCAGATGTAGTAGGTCATGAACCAGACCGTGGTGGCGACCAGGACGGCCTGGATGACGCCCATCGCCCCGGCCTTGAGCACCACCGAGAACATGATCGTCGCCCCCATGCAGACCAGGCCGATCTTGACGAAGAACTCGGTCTGGCCGGCCTCCTTCAAGAATTTGGGGACCTTGAAGATGTTACTGATGATCAGGCCGATCACCAGGGCGAAGAGCACGTAGGAGATGCCCCATTTCTTCATGAAGGCCTGCTTGGAAATGACCATGGAGACGAAGGAGATGGCAAAGATGATGATGAAGCCCGGAATGTAGCGGCGCCAATCCAGCCTCATGAATACGCCGCCGATCAGAGTCAGCACCCCTGTGGTCAGGAAGAGGAGAATGGTCGTTCCGATGGTGCTGGCCCCCTTGGGAAAAGCCTGACTCAGACTTGTCCAGGTGGCGATCTTAGGGGTATGCGGAAGCACTCCGACGATAGCCAGGAGTAAGATGAACCAGCCGATCCAACAAGACCACCAATCTTCGTTCCGCCATAAACTCGACCAGTCGATCTTACCGTTTCCATTGCTCATAACACCCCCCTCTCCTTTCCCCTCAAGGAAAAGGCTTGTTATAGCTTTAAACGTTTTACTCGGCTCTTGTCAGCTAAAAACCTTCTTCGGGAAGGCTGCCTCAGGCCGACGTCATCTCACCCCCCTTCTTTTCTTTTTGTTGTGATTGTTGTCTCGCTCGGACACCACAAAAATCATCCCCCAGGGATTTCGGGCATACGTGACGTGTCCTCGCCTGGAGTGAGGTCGTTCGTTTTTTCCGGCTTCCATTGGAATAGAATAATGCGTTATACTCAGACCATAATAATTATCCTAAGCCAACTGTGTCAAGGACTATCGCCTTTATCAGCCTCATCCGGGGGGGCGAGGCGGTTTTTTGCAACCCTATGCCGTTACTGAACAATATTTGTCCCGAGGAAGGTCGGGCGCCGTTCCCGACAATCCAGACTGGGTGAAACAACGGCTCGAGCCGGCGTCTTTCTCCTGTTACCCGGCCCAGGGATTCAACCTCTTTCCGGACCGGCCGGTGACAGCAAGAGTCGCAACTTGAATTGAAAAAACCTTCCTCGTTCGGAGGGCCGAGCGAACAATAGAAAAACAGGCGGCGCGGTAGAATACCGACCCGACAGGTTGCAAGATTCCGGCAATCCCGGCTAAAAAGGTTCGAACAGCCGAGCCCGGGCCACCGTCGCTTCAGCGGCAAACCGGATTTGAAAGGACAGTGCAATCATGCTCTGGAACGTGATTATCTGTTTGGTCGGCTTCGTGATGCTCTACTACGGCGCAGAGTGGCTGGTGAAAGGCTCTTCCAGCCTGGCCCGAAGCCTGGGCGTCACGCCGATAGTCATCGGCCTGACGGTGGTCGCCTTCGGCACGTCCGCCCCCGAACTGGCGGTCAGCCTCATTTCCTCCATCCAGGGAAAGAGCATGATCGCCGTCGGGAACGTGGTCGGGAGCAACATCTGCAACATCGCCCTCGTGTTGGGCATGGCGGCCGTGTTTCAACCGATCACCTGCCACCCGTCGGTCGTCAGGCGCGACATACCGATCATGCTCGGCATCTCCCTCTACCTCCTGGTGCTCTCGCTCAACTCGGTGCTGGGCCGCTTCGAGGGAGCGACCCTGTTCGGGGGGATCATCCTCTACACCATCTTCAACTATTACTTCACCCGGCGGGAGGTCGCCCTGGGGCCCGACGGCGAGAAATACATCGCCGAGTTGGGACTGGATGAAATCGAAGCCGAACTGCCTGCCAAAAAGGCCGTCATTCTGGTCGTGGTCGGCATCATCGGCGTCGTCGTCGGCGCCGAGGCGGTGGTCTATGCCGCGGTCAAGATCATGAAGGTCTTGGGGGTCAGCGAGAAGTTCATCGGACTGACCATCGTCGCCTTCGGCACCTCGCTTCCGGAGCTGGCCACCTCCGTGGTCGCCGCCATGAGGAAGGAGATGGACATCAGCATCGGCAACCTGGTGGGCAGCAACGTCTTCAACATCTTGAGCGTACTCGGGGCGGCCGCCCTGGTCAGGCCGATCCCCATTCCGGGCGGGTTCATCGAAAGCGGCTTGATAATCGACTACGCGGTCATGCTCTTCACCAGCTTCCTGCCCTGGCTGATGATGAGAAAGGCCAACACCGTCTCCAGGGCGGACGGCGCCATCCTGTTGGTCTGTTACGTGGGTTACGTGGCCTACCTGGTGGTCAAGGCGTAACCGCCGGCCGGCGGGAGCGTTTTGGAAACTCTCGCCGGCCGGGCCGCGCGAACGGTTGCTCGATCGACGCCATTCCCATGTCCCCGTTGAAACGCCATCGGGGCGGGGATCGCTCTGATAATCGGCCTTGTCGGACCCAACCGGTCGGGACTCGCCGTCGCCTCGCCGGACACCCCGGCCGGACTGGGCGATCTCGGCCGTCCGCCCTGCCGGCTTCGATCGGCCCGGGGCGAGCCGCCCCGCTCATACCCGCCGCGGCGCCGGAAGGGAAATCGAGCGAGTTCGAGGCAAATATTTTCCCTTGACAACTGAATTTGACTCATCCTACGAATGCTATTAACAAACTAAATTCCATTCACTCAACCATCTCACCGCCAAAAAGGGTCAAACCCCATGGGTGTCGCCGAGAGACGAGCCCGCGAAAAGGAGGCGCGGCGTCTGCAGATAATGGACGCGGCCAAAAAGGTTTTTTCGGCCAAGGGCTTCAGTGGGGCAACCATGGAGGAGATCGCTGAAAGGGCCGAGCTGAGCCCGGCCACGCTCTACCTTTACTTCAAGAACAAGCACGATCTGTTCGCCTCGCTCAACCTGCGCATGCTTCACCACCTGGTGGAGCAGGTGGAGTGGCTCAAAAACAGGCCGGATCAGGAGCCGGCCGACAAAATCAGGGGATTCGCCGAGGCCATGTACGAGGTTTACGAATTCGACCCCCTGATCCTGATCAACGTTTTTCATCTCCAGGCCAGCGAGGGTTTGAACGAGCTGAGCCCGGAAATGGTCGAAGAGATCAACGGTTTGTCCGCCAAGGCCTTGCGGACCATCGCCCAGATTTTTGAACAGGGCATCCAGGAAGGAGTTTTCGAAGACCATCACCCCACCGCCCTGGGCGACATCGTCTGGTCCCTCTTCGCCGGGTTGGTTCTCTGGGAGGAGAGCAAGCGCTTCTTCGATCCCGCCAAGCGCTTCTTGAAGCCGACCTTGGAGTTGGCCATGAAGATTCTGGCCAAAGGGGTGAGCAAGGGATGAAATCCGAAAAGACCCGACAGGCCGCCGATGAACGACCCCGCCGCACGGGGCGCGGTATCGGCGGCAGACGCGGAGTCGTTCCTTTACGCCGCACGCCGCGGGGAACGACCCCTTCCGTGGGGACTCAATGGCTGCAGGCCGCATGCGGCCGGCCGGTCGCGGAGGGCTGAGGGACATGGGTATTCTCACCGTCGAGGACGTCTCCTTGTCGTTCGGAGGGCTGAGGGTTCTCTCCGAAATCACCTTCGACGTCCAACCCGGCCATATCTTCGCCATCATCGGCCCCAACGGAGCGGGCAAGACCTCCATCCTCAACTGCATCGGCGGCTTCTACAAGCCAGATAGCGGCCGGATCATCTTCGAGGGCCGCGACATCACCCGGTTGTCGCCGGACCGCCGGGCCGAGTTGGGCCTGGCCCGGACCTTCCAGAACATCGCCCTGTTCAGGGGCATGACCGTCCTGGACAACATCAAGCTGGGGGCGCACGTCCACCTGAAGACCGGTCTCCTGTCGTCGCTTGTCTTCTGGGGGGCGGCCCACAAAGAGGAGATGGCTCTCAGGGAGGAGATCGAGCGGGAGGTCATCGATTTCCTGGAGATCGAACCGATCAGGCGGCTGTCGGTCGGCTCGCTGGCCTACGGCCTGCAAAAGCGGGTCGAACTGGCCCGAGCCCTGGCCATGAAGCCCAAGGTGCTCCTGATGGACGAGCCGGTGGCCGGCATGAACGCCGAGGAGACCGAGGACATGGCCCGCTTCATTCTCGACATCAAGGAGGAGCGGGAGACGACCATCGTCTTGATCGAGCACGACATGAACGTGGTCATGGACATCAGCGACTACGTGGTGGTGGTCAATTTCGGCCAGAAAATCGCCGAAGGTTCGCCCCAGGAGGTGGCCAAACACCCCGAGGTGATCAAAGCCTATCTGGGAGAGAAGAAGGCCTAGGATGGATATCTTCCTGCAGATACTCGTCACCGGCGTCGCCGTCGGCGGCGTCTACGCCCTGATCGCCCTGGGCTTCGTCTTGATCTACAAGGCGACCAGCATCATCAACTTCGCCACCGGCGAGTTCATGATGATCGGGGCCTACCTGGCCTACACCTTCCTGGTCATGCTCGATCTGCCGGTGGTGCCGACCTTCATCGCGGTCATGTTTTGCGCGGCCGGGTTGGGGTTCGTGGTCGAGCGGACCATCCTGCGCCACATGCTGGGCCAGCCGACCATCAGCATCGTCATGGTCACCATCGGGTTGGGGTCGATCCTGACCGGGTTGGCCGAAATCATCTGGAGTTCGGATTTCAGAAGCTACCCCCGCATCTTCCCCCGGGCGCCGCTGGATCTGGGCTTCGCCATCCTGCCGTCAAATTTGTTCTACGGCTTTTTGATCGCCATGGCCGCGGTCACCGTCTTCGCCCTGATCTTCAAGTACGCCAAGATCGGCGTAGCCATGCGGGCCACGGCCAACGACCAGATGGCCGCCTTCTCCATGGGAATAAACGTCCGCAAGATGTTCACCGTGGCCTGGGCCTTCGGGGCCATCGCCTCGGCCGTCGGCGGGATGATCATCGGCAACATCGGCGGCATCCACCCCAATCTGGGACACATCGGGCTGAAGATATTCCCGGTGGTCATCCTGGGCGGACTGGACTCCATCGGCGGGGCGATTCTGGGCGGCTTCATCGTCGGCGTCATCGAAAACCTGGCCGGGGCCTACCTGGACCCGTACCTGGGCGGCGGAGTCAAGGACCTGGCCCCGTTCGTCGTCCTGGTCTTGATCCTGATGATCAAACCCTACGGTCTGTTCGGTAAGGAGGAGATCGAGAGGCTATAGTGTCTCGTCCCGTGAACGAATCATCTCGTCAGCCGGACGCCCCGAATATGGAACTTGTCTGCGGAACGCCGCATAAGTTCCAAGCGGCGAAATGGAGAATCGGCGGGCGGTGGAGAGGGCTTAATGCGCATCGGTGATTTCAAGGAGACCTACGCCGCCGACGAGGCCGTCTTCAGGACGCCCACGGTTCGCTTGTGGCTGGGGGCGCTCATCGTCGGCCTCCTGGTCTTCCCCTTCCTGGCCGGCGACTACCTGCTCTATATCGCCAACCTGACCGGCATCGCCGTGGTGGCCGCGTTGGGCCTCAACATCCTGACCGGCTTTGCCGGCCAGATCTCCCTGGGGCATGCCGCCTTCATCGGCGTCGGGGCCTACACCGCCGCCATCCTGGCCACCCGCCTCAACCTGCCCTTTCTCCTCTGCCTGCCGCTGGCCGGACTGTCGGCCTCCTTCTTCGGGGTGATCGTCGGCGCGCCCTCGATGCGGATGAAGGGGCTCTACCTGTGCATCGCCACCCTGGCCGCCCAGATGATCTTCGGCTTCGTCTTCGTCCACTGGGAGTCGATGACCGGCGGCATCCGGGGCATCAACGTCCCCACGGCCGAAATCTTCGGTTTCGAGTTGACCAACGAGTTCCGTTTCTACTTCGTCACCCTCGTCCTGGCCGTCATGGCCGTGACCGCCGCCCGAAACATCTTCAGGACCAGAGTCGGCCGGGCCTTCATCGCCATCCGCGATCGCGACATCAGCGCCGAACTGATGGGCATCAACCTCTTCCGCTACAAGCTCTACGCCTTCGCCGCCAGTTCGTTCTTCGCCGGCGTGGCCGGCTGCATGTGGGTCTTCTTCATCAAGATGGTCACCCCGGAGCACTTCCCGCTCCACGAGAGCATCAGGTATCTGGCGATGATCATCGTCGGCGGGTTGGGCAGTGTCTTGGGGACCATCTTCGGGGCGATCTTCATGACCATCGTTCCCGAGGTGCTCCAGCACACCCTGGGCCTGTTCAAGACGGTCTTCCCCAACGCCATGAATTACCTCTTCCCGCTCCAGACGGTGGTCTTCGGGTTGTTGATCGTCGTCTTTTTGGTCTTTGAACCCCACGGCCTGGCCGAGATGTGGCGGCGGGTCAAGGACTATTTCCGCCTCTGGCCTTTCGAGAACTGAGGCCCAAGGGCGGGTGGCTTTTCACTTCGCAGACGAAGGAGGGCTCCATGAAAACTCAACGGACGTTGCTTGTGGCGTTGATCGTCGGTCTGTCGCTGGCGTTGGCGGCGGCGCCGGTTCTGGCCGAGACGATCAAGATCGGAGCCGGACAGCCGCTGACCGGTCGCTTCGCCTTCGCCGGCAAGCAGATCCACGCCGGTTTGCAAGACTCTTTGACCTACGCCAACGAGAAGGGCGGCATCAACGGCAAAAAGATCGAGTACATCTTCGAGGACACCGGCTACGATCTGAAGCGGGCCATCGCCTCCTTCAAAAAGATGATGGCTCAGTACCATCCGGTGATCATGTTCGGCGAGTCGACCGGCGTGGGCAAGGCCATGGCCCCGGAGATCAACTCCCGTTACCACTGCGTCTACGGCTCGACCTCGTTCTCGGCCGAGTTGGCCGACCGGTCCAAGAACCCCTACATGTTCGTCAGCGGCCCGACCTACTCCCAGCAGTTCGGCGTGCTCTTGAAGTACATCGCCACCCACCCGAAAAAGAAGGGCAAGAAGCCGACGATGGCCTTCTTCTACAGCGACACCGAGTTCGGCCGCGACCCGATCCCCTACGCCCGTCAGATGGCCAAGAAGCTGGGCGTGGAGGTGGTGGCCGAGGAGATCACCCCGGTCGGCTCGGTTGACGTGACCAGCCAGTTGATGGACCTCAAGCGCAAGAAGCCCGATTACTGCATCTTCCAGGGTTACGTGGTCCCGCCCATTCCGGCGGTCATCAGGGGCGCCAAGGACTACGGCCTGGACATCACCTTCATGGGCACCTTCTGGACCATGAGCAAGATGCTTCTGGGCGCGCTCAAGGCCGACGCCGAGGGCTACATGGGCGTCAATCCCTACGCCTACTGGGACGACACCAGCGCGCCGATGATCAAGGAGATCCGGGCGTTCAACAAAAAGTACCACCCCAAGGTCGAGTACCGGCCCAACTCCTACATGCAGGGCTGGTTCACCGGCATGATCTTCGTCAAGCTGTTGAAGATGGCCGACGACAAGGGGTTGGCGCTGACCGGCGAAAACCTGAAGGACATGATCCCCTTGATCAAAGACTGGGACACCGGCGGTCTGACCGGCAAGGTCAGCTTCAAGAAGACCAACGCCGCCGCGGTCGGCAAGGTCTACAGGGCCTCGGGCGGCAAGTTCGTGGCCGCCTCCGACTGGATCTATCTGGAAGAATAAACCGTTCCCTCCGGGACCCGTCCCGGGCGACGGGTCCCGGACCAAACCGAGGATGAAGGACTAGGCGAGCATGGCCCCGCTCCTGAAGGTCAACAACATCGAGGTGATCTACAACCACGTCGTCCTGGTCCTCAAGGGCCTCTCCCTGGAGGTGGAGGAGGGGACGATCGTCTCCCTTCTGGGCAGCAACGGAGCCGGCAAATCGACCACGCTCAAGGCCATCAGCGGCTTCTTGCCTCTGGAAGACGGGGAGATCACCGACGGCTGGATCGAGTATTTGGGCCGGCCGCTCACCGGCGAGTCCCCCGACCAGCGGGTCAAGCGGGGCATCTTCCAGGTCCTGGAGGGCCGGCGGATCTTCGAAGAGCTGACCGTCGAGGAGAACCTCGTCTGCGGGGCCTACATCAGAAAGGGCGGGGCCGAGGTCAAGGCCGACCTGGAGAAGTGCTTCACCTACTTTCCCCTGCTCAAAGACCGGCTCAAGCGGACGGCGGGGTATCTTAGCGGCGGCGAGCAACAGATGCTGGCCATCAGCCGGGCGCTTCTGGCCCGCCCCAAACTGATGATGCTCGACGAGCCGTCCCTCGGCCTGGCCCCGATGCTGGTCGAGGAGATCTTCGGCATCATCCAGGAGATCAACAAGAACGAGGGGACGACCATCCTCTTGGTCGAGCAAAACGCCCAGATGGCGCTCTCGGTGAGCTCCTACGGCTACATCATGGAGAACGGCCGGGTCGTCTTGGACGGACCGGTCGAACGACTGGTCAACGACCCCGACGTCCAGGAGTTCTACCTGGGCATGGGCGCCGGCGGCGGCCGGAAGAGCTACCGGGAGGTCAAGCATTACAAGCGGAGGAAGCGTTGGCTGAGCTGACCTACAAGACCCTGGGCCAATTCTTCTTCGACCGGGTGGCCGAGCGCGGCGACCGGGTCGCCCTGCGCGAGAAGGACTTCGGCATCTGGCAGCGGGTGACCTGGAACGATTACCTGGGCCACGTCAAGCGCTTCGCCCTGGGCCTCATCTCCCTGGGGTTCGAGCGAGGCGACAAACTGGCCATCATCTCCGAGAACTGCCGGGAGTGGCTCTACGCCGACCTGGCCGCCATCTGCCTGGGCGGGGTGACGGTCGGGGTCTATCCGACCAGTCCCTATCCCGAGGTCCACTACGTGGTCAAGCACTCCGACTCCAGCTTCGTCGTCTGCGAGGACCAGGAGCAGACGGACAAGATCCTGGAGGTCATCGACGACCTGCCGCTCATCAAAAAGATCATCGTCAAGGACATGAAAGGGCTGAGGCACTACCCCAAGGAGAACATCCTCTCCTTCGAGGAGGTGGAGCGGCGGGGAGCCGAGTTGGACCGCAAGCGGCCCGAGCTGTTCGACGAGGAGGTCGCCAAGGGCGACCCGGAGGACGTGTGCATCATGGTCTACACCTCCGGGACCACCGGCCCGCCCAAGGGGGCGATGATCAACCACCGCAACATCGAGGCCATGACCGCGGCCATGGTCGAAGCCATCGGGGCCACGGAGGAAGACTCGGTCGTCTCCTACTTGCCGCTGTGTCACGTGGCCGAACGCATCTTCTCCCTTTTCCTGCCGATGTACCTGGGCCTGACGGTCAACTTCGCCGAGAGCATCGCCACCATCCAAAACGACCTGCGGGAGATCGGGCCGACCATCTTCCTGGGCGTGCCCCGCATCTGGGAGAAGCTCCAGTCCTCCATCCTGATCAAGATCAAGGACTCGGCCGCCTACAAGCGCTGGCTGTTCGAGAAATGCCTCGCCGTCGGCGGCCGGGCGGCCGAAAAGCGACTGGCCGGCGAGAGGCTCGGCCCCGGCCTCAAACTGGCCTGGTGGTTGAGCTACTTCGTCATGCTCAGGGCGCTCCAAAACTTCGCCGGCTTAAGAAAGGTCCGCTTCTGCTTCTCCGCCGCCGCGCCGATCAGCCCGGAGGTGCTGCGCTTCTTCCACGCCATCGGCGTTCGGGTCAAGGAGGGCTACGGCATGACCGAATCGACGGGCCTGTCCTTCATCCACATGGGCGACGACATCAAGATTGGTACGGTCGGCAAGCCGGTGTCGTGCATCGAGTTCAAGCTCGGCCCGGGCGGCGAGTTGCTCAAACGGGGCGAGAGCATCTTTGTCGGCTACTACCGCAACGAGGAGGCGACGAAGAAGACCATCGTCGACGGCTGGCTCCACACCGGCGACGTGGCCGAGGTAGACGAGGACGGCCATTTGAAGATCGTCGATCGAATGAAGGACATCATCATCACCTCGGGCGGCAAGAACATCGCTCCCTCGGAGATCGAGAACGCGCTGAAGGTCAGCCCCTACATTAAGGAGGCGATCATCATCGGCGACAATCGCAAGTTCCTCTCGGCCCTGATCCAGATCGACTTCGAGAACGTCGGCAAATGGGCCACCGACAACCGTATCGCCTACACCAACTTCAAGAACCTGTCCCAAAACCCCCGGGTCCGCGAGTTGATCCAGGCCGAGGTGGACCGGGTCAACGAGCGTTTCGCCCGGGTGGAGAACGTCCGCAAGTTCCATCTGTTGACCAAGGAACTGGACCACGACGACGACGAGATGACGGCCACGATGAAGGTCAGGCGAAAGAACATCTACGAGAAGTTCGCCGAGGAGATCGAGGCCATCTACGCCTCTTAAGGCCGGGCATCGAGTCAGAGGGATCGTCGCCAGGGGCCGAACTCGCCGGTCAGAGGCGAAGCTCAAGCGTTTCGGCCCCCAGGCGTAGGCGGCGGTATGCCGATGGGGCGAAACCCCGTTCCCGCTTTCTATCCCCCGGCGGCGAATCGTTCGGCGCGGGTCCGCTCCTCCTCGAGCGGGGCCTGGGAAGGGGATGGGCGGCCGGAGCCGGCCGGGACGGCGGCGTCGCTCTCTTCGGGACTCCGGGGCTCGATCTCACCGTTGAGCGGCTCCCAGGTCTTCGGCTTGAACTCGGCCAGGAGGATGCCGGCCACGATCAGCCCTCCGCCCAGAACGCCCCACCGACCCATGGTCTCGCCCAGCCAGAACCAGGCGAAGAGGGCGGCGAAGACCGGCTCCAGGGTGTAGATGATCGCCGTCCGGGTCGGGGTGGTGAAACGCTGGGCCCAGGCCTGACCCCAGAAGGCGAAGACGGTGCAGGAAAGGGCCAGAAAGAGGCCGGCGCCGTAGACTTCGGCCGGCAGGTCGTACTCGGCCTGGCCGGCGGCCACGGACCAGAGAAGGCTCAAGGCGACCACCAGGCAGAACTGGACGAAGGTCAGCCAGAAAGCGTCCCGGTTGGGGGCGAAGCGGCCGACGGCCAGGATGTGGCCGGCGCAGAAGAAGGCGCAGACAAAGGTCCAGACATCGCCGACATTGAAGGGTACGCCCTGGGCCTGATCGGTGAAGGTGAACAGGTAGAGCCCGAGAAAGGCCAAGGCGGCGCCGACCATGGCCCACGGCGAGGGCAACCGCTTGAAGAGCACAATGGCCAGAAGCGGCACCAAAACGACGTTCAGCCCGGTGATGAAGCCGCTGCGCGAGGCGGTGGTGTAGACCAGACCGACCGCCTGGGTCAAAAAGGCGGAGAAGAGAAAAAAGCCGCAGATCAGCCCCGGCTTGATTATGGCCGGGCTGAAGGTCTTGCGCCGGGCGTAGGCCACCGGGAGCAGCATGGCCAGCGCCAGGGCGAAACGGATGGTCAGGAAGTTGGCCGGGCCGGTCGTCTCCATGGCCTCCTTGACCAAAGCGAAGGAGGTGCCCCAGAAAACGGTCACCCCGACCAAAGTCAGATCGGCCGCAATCCGTCTCGCTCTGCCGGCTCGTTCCACCATGTGAGACTCAGACATTGAAGCGGATGGTGATGACGTCGCCGTCTTTGACCGGGTAGTCCTTGCCCTCCAGACGCAGCACACCCCTCTTCTTGGCCTCGGCCAGCGATCCGGCGGCGAGAAGGTCGTCGAAGGCGACCACCTCGGCCCGGATGAAGCCTTTCTCCATGTCGGTGTGGATGACGCCGGCCGCCTTGGCCGCCGGCGCGTCCCGGCCGACGGTCCAGGCCCGGACCTCGTCGCTGCCGACGGTGAAGAAGGAGACGACGTCGAGCATCTGGAGCGAGGCCTGGACGAGTCGGTTCAGGCCCGGCTCGGTCAGGCCGTAGTCGGCCCGGAACTCGGCCGCCTCCTCGGGCTCCATCTCGGCCAGCTCCTTCTCCAACTGGGCCTGAAGGACCAAAACCGCCTCATCGTCCAGGCCCAGATCCGGGGGCGAGTCGTCGCCCTCGGCGTTGTTGGCCACGATCAGCCTCGGTTTGGCCGAGAGGAAGGCATACTGCTTGAGCGACGGATGGGCGGCGATTTCGGGATTGAGCCGGATCGGCCGGCCGTCGTTCAAAAGGGCCAGCGCCTCTGAAAGCGCCTCCTCCTCACCGGGCAGCGCCTCCACCCCTTTGGCCTTGCCTTGCTTGAGGCGCTCCAGGCGGCTTTCGGCCACGCCCAGATCGCGCAGGATCAACTCGTCCTCCAAGGCGGCCAGGTCCTTGGCGGGGCTCGGCGCCTGGCCGGCCAGGTCGGTGAAGTTCCTGACGACGAAGATCAATCCGTACAGGGCGGCCAGCTCGGCGATCATCTGGGTCTGGCCGACGGTCTCATCGGGCAGCACATAGGTCAGTCGGGCCGGGGTCGTCTTCTTGGGGTTGAACATCTCGGTCAGGGCGGTCAGCCTGGCGTCTGGAACCTGGACCACCTCCAGCCGGCCGCCCTTGCGCTTGCCGCCGGCCTCGTCCCTGGCCCTCAAGCTCAGAGAGACCGCGTCGAAGACCGTTTTCCGGCCCGAGCCCAAAAGTCCGTAAAGCCCTATTTTCATCCCGATTTTCCCATCCCTTGTTGGAGGCGAAGACCAGGGTAGACCTACCGGGGACGGGTGTCAAGGCCGGCTGGAAGGGATGAATCGAGCGCCGCCCGACTCAGCTCGCCGCGGCGACGGCCGCCGGGAGATCTAAAACGAACAACCCGCCGCAAGCGACAGGGCGTCGGCAGCAGATGCGGCGTCGTTCTTCTTCGCCGCAAGCTGCGGGGAATGACCCCCGCGGGGGTTCAAGACGTTCACTCGCCTCAAGTCGCCTTCAGGCATCGACGATCAGGCTGCCCACCAGATCGCCCACCCGGGCCACCCCCTCCTCTTCCATGAAGCGCGTCAGCTCATCGATGACGTCCACCGCCGCTGTCGGGTTGACGAAGTTGGCCGTGCCGACCTGGACGGCCGTCGCCCCGGCGACGATGAACTCGGCCGCGTCGATCCCGGACATGATGCCGCCGACGCCGACGATCGGGATATCGACCGCCCGGGCGGCCTGCCAGACCATGCGCAACGCCACCGGCTTGACGGCCGGGCCGGAGAGCCCCCCGACCACGTTGGCCAGCTCCGGCCGGCGGGTTCGGGCGTTGACGGCCAGGCCCAGCAGGGTGTTGATCAGGCTGATCGCCTCGGCCCCGGCCGCCTCGGCCGCCCTGGCGATGGGCGTGTGGTCGGTCACGTTGGGAGTGAGCTTGACCCACAGCGGCAGGTCACAGACTCTTTTGACCGCCTCGACCAGACCGGCGGTGGCCTCCGCGCTCTGGCCGAGACACATCACCTTGCCCTCCTTGTTGGGGCAGGAGACGTTGAGCTCCAGGGCGGCCACGCCGTCCGCCTCGGCCAAGGCCTCGGCCAAGCGGAGGTAGTCGTCGACGAACTCGCCCCAGATGTTGACGACGATCGCCGTGTCGAACTCCCTCAAGGCCGGCAGCTTGTCTTCGAGAAAGGCTTTCAAACCGATGTTCTGGAGGCCGATGGCGTTGAGCATGCCGGCCGGCGTCTCGACGGTCCGCGGCGGCGGATTCCCCGGACAGGGCTCGAGCGACAGCCCCTTGACCACGATCCCGCCCAGCCGGGAAAGATCGACGACCTCGGCGTACTCCAACCCGTAGCCAAAGGTGCCCGAGGCGGTCAGCACCGGGTTCTTCAGGCTCAGCGAGCCGATATTAACCCTCAGATCGACGGCCATGCGGCTAGCCCTCCCGCCCGAAAATTCTTCGCGCCTCAAAGACCGGTCCGTCGGCGCAGACCCTGGGGCGGGAGCCGTCGGCGGCCTCGACGACGCAACCCAGGCAGGCCCCCAGGCCGCAGGCCATTCGGGCCTCCAGCGAAACCCAACACTCCACCCCGGCCCGAGCGGCGATTTTAGCCGTCGCTCTGAGCATCGGCTCCGGGCCGCAGGCCATGATCGTCGCCGGCCGCTCGGCCAGCTCCCCGGCCAAACCTTGGGTGACCAGGCCCTCTACCCCCAGCGAGCCATCCTCGGTAAAGACTTGAAGCGGCAGGCCCAGCGCCTCGAAGTCGTCCAGGCCGGGCAGATCTCCCACGCCGGCCGCGCCCAGCCTGAGCCGGGTCGTCTCCGGGTCCGACTCCTTGGCCAGAAAGAGCAGCGGGGCGAGACCCATGCCGCCGCCGACGAGGACGACCCGGCCCTCGACCGGCGGAAAGGGCCGGCCGAGTGGGCCGAAAACATCAATCTCTTCACCTGGTTGGACCTTGGCCAGCCTGGCCGTGCCCCGGCCGACCACCTTGAACAGCAAGGCGATTCGCTCGCCTTGCCGGTCGTGGATGGACAGCGGTCGTCTCAAGAGCGGGTCGAAATCGTCAGCGACCCGAACCATGACGAACTGGCCCGGTCTGACCGAGGCGGCCAAGTCCGGAGCCTGGATATCGAGGCGGATCAGGTCCGGAGCGAAATCACGGCGTCCGACCACCACCGGCCGGCTCTGGCGTCTAGAAGCTTCCATTTGGTCTCGTGTTAGCACGGGGCGGCCTTGACAAGCAAGACCCTCCGGTATAGTCTGCATACCTCGAAACGTCCAAACCACATCCAGGAGTTAAGCCTTGGCCGCGAAAGGAAAGATCGTCATCGATCGGGAGAGGTGCAAGGGCTGCCACGTGTGTTTCGACGTCTGTCCGGTGAAGGTGATCGACGCCGACGACGAGTTGAACGCCAAAGGTTACCAGCCAGCCCGGTTTAATGAGAACACGGATGAGAGCAAGAAGGGCTGTACGGCTTGCACCATGTGCGCCATAGTCTGTCCCGAAGTCGCCATCGAGGTGTATCGTGCCCAGTGAGAAGATGTTGATGCGCGGCTCGGATACGGTCGGGGAGGCCGCCGTCCGGGCCGGCTGCCGCTACTATTTCGGCTATCCGATCACTCCCCAGAACGAGTTGCCCGAATACCTGTCGGCCCGGCTCCTGGACGTCGGCGGGACGTTCATCCAGGCCGAGAGCGAGATCGCCTCGATCAACATGGTCCTGGGCGCGGCCGCGGCCGGCGGCCGGGTGATGACCAGCTCGTCCTCGCCCGGGGTGTCGTTGAAGCAGGAGGGGATCTCCTACCTGGCCGGACAGGAGCTGCCGGCCGTCGTGGTCAACATGATGCGCGGCGGCCCCGGTCTGGGCAATATTGCGCCGTCTGCGGCCGACTACTTCCAGGCCACCCGGGGCGGGGGTCACGGCGATTACCGGACCCCGGTCTTGGCTCCGGCCGGGAACCAGGAATTGGCCGACCTGACCTTCGTCGCCTTCGATCTCGCCGACAAGTATCGAAACCCGGTCATGCTCTTGGGCGACGGCCTGATGGGCCAGGTCATGGAGCCGGTCGTCTTCCCCGACCCGATCGACCCGGAGAGCCTGCCCAAGAAGGACTACATCCTGGACGGCTGTCAGGGTCGCGAGCCCAGGGCGCTGTTCTCGATGCTTCTGGGCCAGAAGGGCGAGCTCTACTACCACAACTTGAAGCTCCAGGAAAAATACGATCGGATCACCGAAAACGAGCGGCGCTGGGAGGAGTACCTCTGTAAAGACGCCGATCTGATCGTGGTCGCCTACGGCACGGCGTCCAGGATCGCCAGGGCGGCGATTCAGGAACTGAGGGACGAAGGGGTCAAGGCCGGGCTGTTCCGCCCGATCACGCTGTGGCCCTACCCCAAG
Organism: uncultured Thermodesulfobacteriota bacterium; assembly: GCA_964634465.1. Taxonomy (GTDB): domain Bacteria; phylum Desulfobacterota; class Desulfarculia; genus CAZWLY01. Next base: position 217,450 of record CAZWLY010000006.1, read on the forward strand.
CCGGCATTGAGAGATCTGGCCCGCGACGGCCGCAAGGTGGCCGTGTTCGAACTCTCCTTGGGCCAGATGGTCGAGGACGTGATGCTCTCGGTCGGCGAGCGGGCCGAGATCTACTTCTACGGCATCCCCGGCGGGCTGATTCCCACCCCGGCCGAGATCGCCGAGTTCCTGCGCTCGTCGTTGGCCGGCGACGGCAAGGTGGGCCGGAGGATCGAGATATGAGCCAAGTTGCCTACAAGAAGATATTTGGTCGTCCCGAGTCGCTGAAGGAGGCTCACACCCACTACTGTCCCGGCTGCGGCCACTCGATCGCCCATCGGCTGGTGGCCGAGGTCTTGGACGAGATGGGGCTTCGGGAGAAGACGATCGGCGTGCCGCCGGTGGGCTGCGCCGTGTTGGCCTACAACTACTTCAACTTCGACATGGTCGAGGCGCCCCACGGCCGGGCGCTGGCCGTGGCCACCGGCATCAAGAGAGTCCACCCCGACAAGTTCGTGCTGACCTACCAGGGCGACGGCGACCTGGCCGCCATCGGCACCGCCGAGACGATCCACGCCGCCAACAGGGGCGAGAAGATCTCGACGATCTTCATCAACAACGCCATCTACGGCATGACCGGCGGCCAGATGGCCCCGACGACGACCATCGGCCTGGTGGCCACGACCACTCCCGGCGGCCGGGATGCGAACCGGGACGGGGCGCCGATCGACCTGTCGTCGATGCTGGCCGTCTGTGAGCGGACGGTCTACATCGAGCGCTGCGCCTTAACCAGCGTCAAGAAGATCAGGCGGGCCAAGAAGGCGATCAAGAAGTGCTTCCAGGTCCAGCTCGACGGTCTGGGTTTCGGCCTGGTCGAGCTCCTGTCCGCCTGTCCGACCAACTGGAAGATGACTCCCAAGGACGCCTGGGCCTGGGTGGAGACGGTCATGGAGCAGACCTATCCCTTGGGCGTGATCAAGGACACCACCGGATACGAGGATTAGAGATGACCACCGCGACCCAATTTGCCGGCTTTGGCGGCCAGGGCGTTTTGTTGATGGGCTACGTGCTCTCCTACGGGGCGATGCACAAGGGGTTGAACGTCACCTACTTCCCCTCCTACGGGGCGGAGATGCGCGGCGGCACGGCCAACTGCACCGTCACCCTCTCCGACAAGGAGATCGCCTCACCGGTGGCCTCCAGGCCGGACGTCCTGGTGGCGATGAACTACCCGTCGCTGGTCAAATTCGAACCGGCGGTGGCCGACGGCGGGTTGATCTTTCTGAACAGCAGCCTGATCAAAGAGAAGGTCGGCCGCAACGACGTCGAAGTGATCGAGGTGCCGGCCGTGGAGCTGGCCCGGGAGGTCGGCTCCGAGCGGGCGCTGAACATGGTCATGATCGGCGCCGTATGCGCCAAGACCGGTCTGCTTTCCTTCGAAGAGACGCTCGACGGCATGCGGGCCGCCCTCAAGGGCAAGGAAAAGTTCTTCGAACTCAATACCAAGGGCATCGAGCGGGGGTTCGCCTTCATCGCTGAGGGCGACTAGGAGAATCGCCGGCCGATTCGGCTGGGAACCAGTCAGGGGGACAGGCGATGGCCATAATCCAGGTTTCGACCATCCTGGAGGACAGACCCGGCGAGCTCTCCAAGATCAGTGAGGCGCTGGGCAAGGTTGGCGTCAACATGATCGGCCTGATGGTCGCCACCAGGTTCGGCGGCGGCCGGGGACTGCTGCGCTTCGTATGCAAAGACGTGGACCGGGCCGTCGCCGTACTCGAAGACATGGGCTTCGAGGTCGAGACCAGCGAGATTCTGGCCGTCCAGACGCCCCACCATCCCGGCGGCATGAACGCCATCTTGAACCCGCTCAAGGACGCCCAGGTCAACGTCAACCACCTCTACCCTTGCATCGGCACCGCCTCGGGCGGCCAGACGGTGCTTCTTCTGGGGGTGGATGATCTGGCCAAAGCCCGCCAGGCGCTTCGGTCCAACTGGATCATCATGGTCGGGGACGAGATTCTCGATTTGGAACCGTGAGCCTGGTGGAAGACATTCTGGTCGGCGACATTCGGGCCACCGCCCGGCTGATCCGCCGGTTGGAAGAGGAGCCGCTGGAGGCTCAGGAAGATCTGAAAAGGCTCTACCCCCACACGGGTAGGGCCTATCTTTTGGGCCTGACCGGCTCGCCCGGCGTGGGCAAATCGACCCTCACCGACAAGCTCATCGGCCGCTTCAGGGCCCAGGGCTGCAAGGTCGGCGTGGTGGCCGTCGATCCGACCTCGCCCTTCTCCGGCGGGGCGATTCTGGGCGACAGGGTCCGGATGCAGAACCACGCCACCGACCCCGGCGTCTTCATCCGCTCCCTGGCCACCCGGGGGGCCTTCGGCGGACTCACCCCGGCGGCCAGGGGCGTGGTCCACATCCTGGACGCGGCCGGATACGACCGGATTCTCATCGAGACGGTCGGCGTCGGCCAGGACGAGGTGGACATCGTCCGGCTGGCCCACTCGACCATCGTGGTCACCGTGCCGGGCCTGGGCGACGGCATCCAGGCCATCAAGGCCGGCATCCTGGAGATCGCCGACCTGTTGGTGGTCAACAAGGCCGACCGCGACGGCGCGGCCCAGACCGTCCAGGAGTTGAAGGCGATGCTGGAGCTCAACAAGCTCTCGGGGCAACAGCGGCCCTGGTGGCCCCAGATTCGAGCCGTCAGCGCCCTCAACGACGCCGGCCTTGACGAGTTGATGGCCGATATCGAAGCCCACCACAAATTTCTGACCTATGAGCGGCCCGACATCCTGGAGGAGAAAGCCCGGCTCCAGGCCAAGGAGCTGGTCATGGACTTGATCAAGGAGCGGGTCTTGGCCCGGACCCAGCGGATTCTGGAGGAGCGGCCGGACTGGGAGGAAAAGCTGGCCGAGACCGTCTCCCGCAAGATCGACCCCTATACCTTGGCCGAAGAGCTCTACGACAAGGAATTGGGCTGAAGCCGGCCGGCGCGCGCTTGCGCCTCGACGTCTCCGGCCTTTCACCTGGGGCCGGATTGTGTTAGATAGAAGCCTTAAGGGCGCTTGGGGGGACGAGCGGCCAAACCGACACCGACGTCTCGATCCAGAATGTAACGCCGACAGCGGCGGCCTGGCCGAACTCGAATACACAAAGGAGAGAAGGATGGAACTGACTCTTGGAATCATCAAGCCCGACGCCGTCAGGGCCAACAACATCGGCCCGATCATCGAGATGATCGAGGCGGCCGACCTGACAATCGTCGGCATGAAGATGCTCCACCTGACCAAGCCCCAGGCCGAGGGCTTCTACTACGTCCACAAGGACAAGCCCTTTTACGACTCGCTGACCGACTTCATGTCCTCCGGGCCGTGCGTGGTGATGTGCCTGGCCGGCGACGAGGCCATAAAGCGTTGGCGCGAGACCATGGGCGCCACCAACCCGGAGGAGGCCGCCGAGGGCACCATCCGCAAGAAGTTCGGGACCAACGTCGAGCGCAACGCCGTTCACGGCTCCGACGCGCCCGAGACGGCCGCCTTCGAGATCGGCTTCTTCTTCAACGTCCTGGAGATCGCCCGGTAATGACGCCCGCCGGCCGGCTCGGTGAAGACGGCATCATCGCCCTGGCCGAGCGACTCTTCGGCCGCCCGCCCGGTCGGGTGGTCAAGGGCGTCGGCGACGACGCGGCCGTCATCACCCCGATCGAGGAGACCGGCCGGCCGACGGCCTGGCTTTGGACCACCGACCAGTTGATCGAGGGCGTCCACTTCCGGCTCGAGTGGACCGAGCCGCTTCACATCGGCCGCAAGGCGATCTCGGTCAACGTCTCCGACATCGCCGCCATGGGCGGCACCGCCCGCCTGGCCCTGGCCTCACTCGCCCTGCCGGCCGGTAAGGACGACTCCTTTGTCGAGGCGCTCCTGGACGGCCTGGCCGAAGCGGCCGCCGAGTACGGCTTGAGCATCATCGGCGGCGACACGACCGGCTCGCCCGGCCCGGTGATGGTTTCCGTGACCCTGTGGGGCGAGGCGCCGGCCGAACGGGTCGTCTATCGCTCCGGCGGCCGGGAGGGCGACTTGTTTCTCCTGTCGCGCCCCATCGGGGGAGCCGGGGCGGCTCTGGCCGGTCTGGAGGCCGGCGAAGACGTTGCGGAACAACTCCTGGAGGCGCTCAACGATCCGACGCCCGAAGACGAGCTGGGACCGCTGGCGGCCGAAACCGGACTGGTCTCGGCGATGATGGACCTCTCCGACGGGCTTTTGATCGACGCCGAGCGACTGGCCAAGGCGTCGAATCTGGCCGCGGTCATCGAGCCGGAAAAAGTGCCGCTGATGACCGGCGTTCACGAGACGGCTTCACGCCTGGGTCTCGATCCGGTATACTGGCCTTTGGGCGGCGGCGAGGACTACGCCCTGCTGATCGCCTGCGCCCCTGGGGACGTCTCCCAGCTCCAACAACTGGTCGAGCAGCGCTTCCGGCGGCGGCTGACCGTCGTCGGCCGACTGGAGGCGGGCCGGGGTCTCCACTTCGAGGTCGGCGGACAAAGACGACCGGCCGAGGCGAGAGGCTTCGACCACTTCGCCGTACCGGCAAGGCACGAGGAGGGACGATGAGAATCGGGACGGCCGTGTTGACCGCCTTGATCTCGCTTTCCCTGGTCGCGGCCGGCCCCTCCCTGGCCCCAGCCGAATCGAAGTCGTCGCCCCCGGCCGAAACCAAACCCGCCCCGGCCTTCAAGTTCCCCACCTTCACCTTCCCGGACCGGCTGACCCTCTGCGGCGAACGAGTCCCCCTGGAGAACTTCCGGGTCTGGGAGATGATGGACCGCGAGTTCCAGATCAACGTCTACGACATCGCCCAGGTGATCATGTGGGCCAAGCGGGCCAAACGCTGGTTCCCGTTCATCGAGAAAGCCCTGGCCAAAGCCGGGATGCCCGACGACCTCAAGTACCTGGCCGTGGCCGAATCGGCCCTCAAGGTCTGGGCCTTTTCGCCGGCCGGAGCGGCCGGGCCGTGGCAATTCATCCGCTCCACCGGCCGGCGCTACGGACTCAGGCGCAACAGCCACTACGACGACCGCCTCGACTTCGAGCGGGCCACCGAGGCGGCCCTGCGCTACCTCAAAGACCTCCACGACACGTTCGGATCGTGGACCTTGGCCATGGCCGCCTACAACTGCGGCGAGGAGCGGCTCCAGAAGGAGATCAGGGAACAAAAGATCAGCGACTATTACCTGCTCAACCTGCCCCTGGAGACCGAGCGCTACGTGTTTCGGATTCTGACGGCCAAGGTGATCCTGAGCGACCCGGAACGCTACGGCTACGACTTCTCCAAGATCAAGCTCTACGATCCCATTCCCACGGCCACGGTGACCATCCGCTCCAAGCGGCCGATCCATATCCGCCACATCGCCACGGCCGCGGGCACCTACTTCAAGGAAATCAAGGAACTCAACCCCGGCCTCCGGGGTTACTACGTGCCGCCCGGCATCCACCACCTCAGCGTCCCGGCCGACGGAGCCCGGGGGTTCGAGCAGCGCTTGGCCGAGCTGCTGGGCAAAGTCAAAAAGGCGCGCCGGGCCAAGTTCAAACGGAAGCCGAGCAGCCTGGCCAAGGCGACGAGACCCAAGCCGATCCGCGGCCGGACCTACGTGGTCAAAAAGGGCGACACCCTCTCCACCGTGGCCGCGCGACTGAACGTCACCGTCAGCCACCTGAAACGGGTCAACAAACTGCGATCGAACGTCATCAAGATCGGCCAGCGGCTGGCCTACTGACGCCGCCTCGGTCGATCGTCCTGAAACACCTCTGAATTCCTCCTTACCTCGACTGCACCTCCCGCCCCTGGGAACGGGTTTTTCAGCCGCTCAAGGTGCAACCGAAGACAGAAAAACTTGACACATGGAAAACAATTGGGTTACAGGTCAATATTAACCATTGACTAATATTTGCCAAGCAGCCGGGTCGGGTATCGACCGGCCGGAAAGACAGCCGCATGAACCTGGGAACACTGATTCGCCGCCACCGGAAGGATAAAGGGCTCACCTTGAGGGCCGTGGCCGAGAAGACCGGCGTCTCGGAAGGGTTTCTGAGTCAGGTCGAAAACAACGTCAAGTCGCCTTCGGTGGACACCCTCATCAACATCTGCCAGGCCCTCGAGGTCAACGTCGGCGACGTCCTGAACCAGGCCTCGAACCACCAGCGGCTGTTCCTGGTCCGGCGCAAGGAGTGGGACGAGGTGGACCTGCCCCACACCGGGTTCGCCACCCGGCGCTTCTGCCCGCCGGAGGAGCGGACGGTCATCGACAGCGCCGTCTTGTTCATCGAACCCGGACGCTCCATCCCGGTGCGAAAGGACGTCAAAAACGGCCAGGAGATCGTCTGCGTCCTGAAGGGCTCGCTGGAGCTGGTCCACCCCGAGCGGACCGTCACCCTGACCGAAGGCGATACGGTCCACATCTGGTCCGAGCCGGAAGGGCAGCGCATCACCTCTCAAGGTGACGAGCTGGCCGTGGTCCTGTGGGTCGGGACCCTTTGATCCGTGGGGAAAAACGGACGCCGGGCCCATCGCCCGTCCGTCCGAAACGATCGGTCAACCGAAAACCCTAGCCGAAGAAAGGATGGATAGCTATGATTACCTTCAGTGATCGCCAGCTGAAGACGCCCAAGTTGTTGCGCCCGGTCTACCTGGTTACGGCCGGGCAGAGCAAGTTCGACCGGGCCATCCCCGAGAAGCGAACCGAAGAACTGTGTATCGACGCCTTGACCATGGCCGCCCGGCTGATCAACAAGACGCCGGCCGAGTTGAAGAAATACGTCCACACCGCCTACTACGGCCACTTTGCCGACCACTTCGGCGACCAGCTCCTGGGCGAAGCGGTCATCCACGACCGGCTGGGCTTGGACCCCCTGGGCAACATCGGCATCAAGACCGGCGGGGCGACCGGCGGCTCGACCCTGTGGGAGGCGGTCAAGGCGGTCGCCTCGGGCTACAGCGACTGCGTCCTGGCCATGGGCTGGGAGCGAATGGACGAGGTGCCGACCGACGAGGGCAACAACTACATCTCCTGCGCCGCCGACAAGGACTGGGAGACGCCGCTGGGCCACATCTACACCGGCTACTACGCGGTCATGGCCCAGCGATACTGGCAGATCTTCGGCAAGGAGGAGGAGAGCTTCCGGCGGACCATGGCCGAGATTTCGGTCAAGCACCACGAGTACGCCCGCCACAACCCCTTCGCCCAGGCGCCGATGAAGATCACCGTCGATGACGTCCTGACCTCGCCGGTGGTGGCCTATCCCTTGAGGGCCCTGGACTGCTGCCTGATGTCCGTCGGGGCGGCCTGCGCCATCATCTGCGACGAGGACACGGCCCTGGAGCTGACCAAGGACGCGCCCCACAAGCCGCTTCGGATCTGGGTCGCGGCCGGGTCGCACACGCTGCGGGTGGCCGATCGGCGGAACATGGAGATTCCGCTCCTGCCCCACGAGACGCCGGAGATGTACGCCGATTTGGGCGAGCGCTTCCCTGGCGGCGACCGCTATCCCGGCTTCACCGGATTCCTGGCCACCCGGATGGCCTGCTACTACGGCTACCGCATGGCCGGCATCCAGAACCCGCTGGAAGACTTCGACGTGGCCGAGCTTCACGACGCCTTCACCATCTCCGACATCCAGTCTTACGAGGACGTCGGTTTCAGGCCCTACGGCTACGGCCGGGACTACGTGGAAAGTGGCGACTGCTACCACACCAATCCCAAGACGGGCCAGCCGGGCAAACTGCCCTCGAACATCTCCGGCGGGTTGATCGGCTGCATGCACGCCGTGGGCGCAACCGGGATCATGCAGACCTTCGAGTGCGCCCTCCACATCTGGGACCGCTGGGCCGAGCTGCACGGCGACCCCAAGATCTGGGAAGAGTTCAACCGCGTCAAGCCCGATGACTGGAAGGACCTGACGGTCAAGGGCGCCAAGCGAGCCCTGGCCATCAGCCACGCCGGCGTGGGCTCCCACGTGACGGCGACGATCCTCATGGATCCGGATCACCTCTTGAAAGAGGACGCCTAAAGAGAGCGGGGAGAGAGACGATGAGCATCTTCGGAACGGTAACCGTCAAGAACGGTCAGTACAAGATCAAAGGCGATTTCCACCACGTCACCCCGAACACGCCGATCAGAAACGCCGACGAGGGCTGGCGTCTGATGGGGGTGACCAATCCGCGGGAGATCATCCACATCCACATGTACGGCGGCGAGGCGCCCTTCTTCGAGGGCTTGGCCGAGGGCAAGATCCACGGCACCCGCTGCGACAACCCGGACTGCGAGTTCACGGGCAGCGTCTACCTGCCGTTCAGGATCCACTGCCCCGACTGCCTGGGGAAGAACACGATCATCGACTTGACCGAGGTGGCCAAGAGGACGGCGACGATCCACTCGTTCATGATCTGCGAGCGAAGCGGCGCCTTCAACACCCTGGATAAGCCGATCAAGTTCATCAACATCGAGTTCGAGGGGGTGGACACCATCCTGATGAGCTACCTGGTGGTCGACGACCCCCATATCGGGATGCGGGTGACGCCCATCTTCAGAACCCTGGATCCGACCTACACCATCACCGACCTAGCCTGGGTGCCCGAGGGGACCAAGGAAGAAGACCTGCCGATGGGATACACCTTCGGCTGATCGGCCAAGGCGAAACCGGACGCAACCAAGCGCCCTCGGGCCCGAAAGGGTCCGGGGGCGCAATCGCCTCCAGACCGCGGCGGGCCGACCCGAGCGGCGATCACTCCCGCCATCTCCGGGTTGGAACGCTCCGGCGACAAAGCGCGCCCCGGCCGGGCCGAATCGACCGCCCCTCGCCGCCGCAGCGCCGCCTTTTCCAGTTTTTCCTCTTTCCGTTCAGCCGGTTATCCAAAACCTGCCTCGGGCGGGCAGCTTTTACTTGACAAACGTTTGTTTAAAGTGTACTCAAACATCAGACAAACGATTGTTTAACCCCAACCGAGGCCCGCGAAGGAGAAAGGCCATGACCACGGGCGCGACCGTCACCGAGACGAGATCGACGGAAGCCAAGCAACGCATCTTCGAGACGGCCACCCGGCTCTTCGCCCGCCAGGGTTTCGGGGCGACGGGGGTCCGACAGATCGCCAAGGAGGCCGAGGTCAACCTGGCCATGATCAACTACTTCTATGGCTCCAAGGCCGGTCTTTTGAAGGCCATCCTGGGCGAGTTCTACGACGGCCTGATCGCCCTCCTGGAAGCCGTCGTCTACCAAGAACGTCCGTCCGAGGAAAGGCTGCGTCAATTCATCTGGAGGGTGACCGGGTACTTCAGGGCCAACGCCGACGCCGCCATCATCGCCTTGACCGAGATTCCCAAGGACACCACCGAAATCGTCGACTTCAAGGCCGGCAAACTCCAGAAGCTCTTTCCCCTGGTCGGCCAAAAGGTGTTGGCCCCGCTGGCCGAGAAATACGGCCGGACCTTGCCCTTGCCCGTCATCGGGCCGATGATGACCTTCGCCATCGCCTCCCATTTCATAATCAAGCCGATGATCGAACGCCTGGGTCTCATCGAGCTGGACGAAGACTTCTACCGAACCTATCCCGACTACGTGGCCAACATCGCCCTGTTCGGCCTGACCGGGGTGAAAAAATGGCGTTTCGCCGAACAGAGCACGACCGACCACGACGCAGGAGAGAGCGATGGCTGATATCAAGGAGCGGATCGAAATCTGGTTCGAGGGCTTCGCCCGGCTGATCTATCGCCGCCGCTGGCTGACCATGGTAATCATGGCCGCCTTGATCGCCGCCCTGTCCAGCGGCATCCCCGGGCTGACCATAGACACCTCCACCGAGGGTTTCCTCCACGAAGACGACCCGGCCCTCAAGACCTACTACGAGTTCAGGGACCGCTTCGGCCGGGACGACGTGATCATCGTCGCCGTGGAGGCCAAGGACCTTTTCAGCCAGACGGCGCTCAAGAAGCTCAAGGCCCTCCACAAAGACCTGGAGGACAACGTCCCCAACCTCGACGAGATCACCTCCCTCATCAACGTCCGCAACACCCGGGGCGAGGCCGACCGGTTGGTGGTCGAGGACCTTCTGGAAAAATGGCCCCGGAGCGAGGCCGAACTGGCCGTCCTCAAAGAACGGGTCCTGACCAATCCGCTCTACCTGAATCAGTTCATCTCCCAGGACGGCAGGTTCACCGCCATCATCCTGGAGATCGACGCCTACTCCAACCAGGGCCGAAGCGACGACCTCATGGCCGGCCTGGACGAAACGGGCGAGGGGGAAGAGACGGCCGGGGAGCCGGTTCCCTTGACCGACGAAGAGAGCCGGGCCACCGTGGCTGCGGTCAGGTCCATCGTGGCCAAGTATCGGGCCGACGACTTCAATATCTGGGTGGCCGGCTCACCGGTGGTGACCGCCGAGATCAAGCGCTCGATGATAAGGGACATGGGGCTGTTCATGCGGCTGGCCGTGATTGTGATCGGGCTGTGCCTCTTTCTCACCTTCCGGCGGGTGAGCGGCGTCCTCTTCCCGCTCATCATCGTCGCCCTGGCCCTGACCTCCACCGTGGGCCTGATGGGCCGGCTGGGCGTGGCCATCAAATCCCCGACCATGGTCCTGCCCTCGTTCATCCTGGCCGTGGGCGTGGGCGCGGCGGTCCACATCCTGGCCCTGTTCTACCAGGCCCTACAAAAAAACGGCGGTCGCCAGGAAGAGGCCATCGTCGAGGCGTTGGGCCACTCCGGCCTGGCCGTGGTCATGACCTCGCTGACCACCGCCGCCGGCCTGGCCTCGTTCTCCACGGCCGAGGTGGCGCCCATCGCCGACCTGGGCGTCTTCGCCAGCCTGGGAGTGTTGCTGGCCCTGGTCTACACCCTGGTCCTCCTGCCGGCGCTCCTGGCCATCTTCCCGATCAAGCCCAAACGGGTCAAACCCGGCCGGAGCCACGACGCACTCTTCGATAGGATACTCGACCGCATCACCGACTTCTCGACCGGCCACGCCAAGGCGATCGTCGCCGTCAGCGCCGTCGTCATCGTTCTCTCCATCATCGGCGCGGCCCAAAACAAGTTCTCCCACGACGCGCTGAAATGGCTGCCCGAGGACATGCCGGCCAGACGGGCCACGGTCAAGATCGACGACAAGTTGCGGGGCAGCATCGTCGCCGAGATCGTCGTCGATACCGGCAAGGAAAACGGCCTCTACGACCCAATCGTCCTGAAGAAACTGGACAAGTTGGCCCAGGACCTGGCCGGACTCGAGCAGGGCGAGATATTCGTGGGCAAGGCCTGGTCCATCGCCGACATGCTCAAGGAGATCCACCAGGCCTTAAACGAGAACCGGCCCGAGTTCTACGCCATTCCGGACAACGCCGCCCTCATCCCTCAGGAGTTCCTCCTCTTCGAGAACTCCGGCTCCGACGACCTGGAGAAAGTGACCGACTCCCAGTTCAGGCTGGCCCGGTTCACGGTCAAGTTCCCCTGGACGGACGTGATGGTGGCGGTACCGTTCTTGAACGAAATCGAGGCCCGCTTCCAGGCCGAGCTGGGCGACAGGGCCGAGATCACCATCACCGGAATCATGGTCATCATGGCCCGAACGCTCGGGGCGGCCATCCACTCGGCGGCCAAGAGCTACATCATCGCCTTCGTGGTCATCACGCTGATGATGATTCTCTTGATCGGCCGGCTGAAGCTGGGCCTGATCGCCATGCTGCCCAACCTGGCCCCGATCCTGATGACCATCGCCCTGATGGGCTGGTTCAAATTCCCCTTCGACATGTTCACCATGCTGGTCGGCTCGATCGCCATCGGTCTGGCCGTGGACGACACGGTCCACTTCATGCATAATTTCAGGCGCTACTTCGCCGAGACGGGCGACGCGGTGGAGTCGATCCGGCGGACGCTGCACACCGCCGGCCGGGCGATGCTGGTCACCAGCGTGGTGTTGGCCACGGGCTTCTTCATCTTCATGTTCGCCTCGATGAACAACGTCTTCTACTTCGGACTTCTGACCGGCACGGCGGTGTTGCTGGCCCTGCTGGCCGACTTCATCATGGCCCCGGCGCTGATGGTCCTTTTCAAACCTGACGGCCGACCGGCGGCCAAGAAATAGACGCCGCCCAACCAAGGGACTCAAGGAGGATTTGAGATGGCAAGCATGAGAACCCTCGGCCTCGTCGCAGCGATCGTTTTGGCGACGGCGTTTCTGACGGCCGGCCCGGCTCCGGCCGCCGACGATCCCCAGGCCCGGGCGGTCATGGAGAAGGTGGACGCCCGGGACGACGGCGACAACGCCACCTCGGACATGGAGATGATCCTCATCGACAAGAACGGCCGGAAGCGAGTCCGCAAGATCGCCTCCTTCTCCAAGGATTTCGGCCCGGACACCTACAAGCTGATGTTCTTCCTGAGCCCGGCCGACGTCAAGGACACCGGCTTCCTGACCTACGACTACAGGGACCCGGACCGGGACGACGACCAGTGGCTCTACATGCCGGAACTGAGGAAGACCAAGCGCATCGCTTCCAGCGACAAGTCGGGCTCTTTCATGGGCTCGGACTTCTCCTACGCCGACATGACCAAGCGCAGCCTCGAGGAGTGGGACTACGAGTTCTACCGGCCCGAGAAGGACCACGTCATGGCCGGCCACCCGGTCTGGATCATCATCGCCACCCCGCGCACGGAAAAGGTGGTCGATCGTTACGGCTACACCAAGACGCTCCTGGTGATCAGGAAGGACAACTACGTGGTCATCATGGCCAAGAACTGGGTCAAAGAGGGCGGCAAGACCAAATTCATGACCGTCACCAAACTGGATCGCATCGACGGCATCTGGGTGCCCCTGGAGATGAAGATGGTGACCAAGAAGGGCAAGCGGACGCTCCACACCACCATCCTCCGCCAGCACAACGTCAAGTTCAACCAGAACCTGGACGACAAGCTGTTCACCGTCCGGCGTCTGGAAAAAGGACTCTGATCGACCGAGGAGGGCCGCCTTGCCGATCGCCGGTTTGAGAGCGCTTGCCTGGCTCGCCCTGAGCCTGGCCCTGGCTGCGGGCACGGCCTGGGCCGACGACGATCTGTTGGAGGGTTTCGAGGAGCGACCGGTCGAACAGGGCCAAGCCGCTCCGGCCAAGAAGGCCCAGGACGATCTACTGGAGGGGCTGGGCGACGAATCGCCGGCCGCCGCAGACGAACCTTCGGCCGAAGCGCCGGTCGAGCGGCGCTGGTGGCGGCTGTCCGGGGCGGTGACCCAGTCGCTGGCGGTTAACTACGCCCATCAGGCCCCGTCGCCGGGTCAGACCGACTGGCGCGGGCTGTCGCGGTTCAGGACGGAACTGGACCTGGCCCTGGACCTGGAGTTGCCCAGGCGCTGGAAGGCCAAGATCGCCGGCCGGGGGTTCTATGACTGGGTCTACCCGATCCGAGGCCGGGACAAGTTCACCACCGAGACCCTCGACGAATACGAGTGGGAGGCCGAGCCGCGCGAAGTCTACCTCCAGGGCGAGCTCTTCTCCGATCTGGACCTCAAGCTCGGCCGCCAGATCGTGGTCTGGGGCAAGGCCGACAACGTCCGGGTGGTGGATATCCTAAATCCCCTGGATTTGCGCGAGCCGGGCCTGGTCGATATCGAGGACTTGAGGCTGCCGGTAGCCATGGTCAAGGCCGACTACTACTTCGGCGACTGGGCCCTGACCGGCATCGTCATTCCAGAGATCCGGTTCAACAAGCTGCCGGCCTTCGGCCACGAGTTCTATCCCTACACCTCCCGGCTGCCCGAGGAGGAGACGCCGTCGCTCGGGCTCGACAACCTGGAGTACGCTCTGGCCCTGTCCGGGGTGTTTTCGGGCTGGGATCTCTCGCTCCACGCCGCCTACGTCTTTGACGACCTCGCCCATCTGGAGAGCGTAACGGGGCCGACGGGCCAGACGAGCCTGGTCCGGCGCCACAGCCGGTTGACCATGCTCGGCGCGGCGGCCAACGTCGCCATCGGCAACTGGCTCTTGAAGGGCGAGACGGCCTGGCTTCACGGCTTCGAGTTCTTCGCCGCGCCAAACGAGCGTTTCTCCCGGGTGGATTTCATGGCCGGGGTGGAGTACTCGGGCTTCACCGACACCACGATCTCCATCGAGTGGGTCTGGCGGCATCTTTTCGACTTCGACGAGAGGCTCAAGGTCGGTATGGACTCGGCCGAGAAGGACGACTTTCAGACGGCGCTTCGCCTCACCCGCAGCTTCAGAAACGACACCGTCCAGTTGACGGCGCTGATCTCGGTCGCCGGCCTCTCCGGCCAGGGCGGCGGCTTCGCCCGGCTCAACCTGGACTACGACCTGGCCGACGCCTGGGTCTTGAGCGTCGGAGTGATCGACTACATCTACGGCGAGGAGACGTCCTGGAACGCCTACGGCGACAACGACCGAGTCTACGCCAGCCTGGAATACAGCTTCTAGAGCTCCAGTAACACCCCCTATCCCGCCGGTCGGATCGGCTTTTCGAGCGACGGGCGGACCGGAATCGGCCGGACCGGCTACGGCCCAAGTCGGGCCGGTCTCAGAGGCCCAGTTTGGCCGGCAGGTCGGCCAGATCGCCGTGGGCGGTCAAATCGAAGCGAAGAGGGGTGATCGAAACAAGACCGCGCCGCAAGACGGCCAGGTCCGAGTCGGGGTCCAGGGGCTGGTCATAGACCTCTTGGTCCTGCCAGAAGTAGTCGTTGCCCCGGGGATCGTGGCGGCCGATGAAGTTCTCCCTGGGCGCGGCCAGGCTCTGTTTGGTCAGGCGGCACATGGCCAGGTCGAGTTCCTCGGCCACGGGGAAGTTGACGTTCAGGGCCAATCCGGCCGGCAGTTCGCTCTTCAGGATCAGATCGACGATCCGCCGGGCCAGGCGGGCGGCCGGGCCGAAATCGGCCGTTGGGCTGTGAGAGTCCAGGGAGAAGGCGACCGCCCTCAGACCGAGCAGGCTGGCCTCCCTGGCCGCGGCGACCGTGCCCGAGTAGAGCAGGTTCAACCCGACGTTGGCTCCGCGATTGATGCCGGCCACGACCAGGTCGGGTCGATTGTCGGCCAGGAGCCGCCAAAAAGCCAGCTTCACGCAATCGGCCGGCGTGCCCTTGACCGCCCAACCGGTTCCAACCTCCCGGCCGTTCAAGGCCCGGATGGCGATCGGTTCGGTCAGAGTGATGGCGTGGCTGATACCGGACAGTTCCCGATCCGGGGCGACGACGACGACCTCGTGATCCACCGAAAGGGCCGCTGCCAGAGCGTTCAGACCGGGGGCGCGGTGGCCGTCGTCGTTGGTCAACAAGAGCCTCATGACGGCAGACTAAAAGCTGGCCAAGCGGGTGTCAAGCCGGTCAATTTTGGCTTGACAGTCGGCCGGACGTGGTATAACTTCCCCAAGGCCCCACAAGGCGGGTCTTGATTGGGCGGGTAGCTCAGTTGGGAGAGCACCGGCCTTACAAGCCGGGGGTCACAGGTTCAAGCCCTGTTCCGCCTACCACAACAAGTTGCGGAGCCGTAGTTAAGCCTGGTTATAACGCCGGCCTGTCACGCCGGAGGGCGCGAGTTCAAATCTCGTCGGCTCCGCCATCGAACGCAACAAGGGATCGCCGATAGAAAAACCGGCCGGTCCCTTTTTCTTTGCCGGTACGGGAAGACAGGCCGCTATCTCTTGGAGTCGCAAGAAGTCGGCACCTGCCCCTCAGCTCCGACCGGCCCAACGTATCGAACCGGACGTTGAGGGAGCGAGCGGCGGCTAGTCTGTCCTTGGCGGCCGGTGTGGCCGACCGGAGCCTTTTCCGGCCCAATCGCCGGCTTTACACCGAACCGGGAGGCTGCTAAAAGGAAGATCGACGCCGGGGTGGTGGAACAGGCAGACACAAGGGACTTAAAATCCCTTGGAGCTTCGCTCCGTGCGGGTTCGATTCCCGCCCCCGGCACCAAGTTATTTCAGGGGATTAGCTGTTTGGCTACCTCTTTCATTTTGGCTGGATTCGGGCCTCGTCTGAACTATGTCTGAACTTTTTTGGACAATTTCCGTGCCAAGATGGCTATCTAGGCTGTTCAGTCAACCTTTTTAGGGGGCATTTTGCTGAACTTTTTCACGGTGTCAA
>CAZWLY010000007.1:0-230849 GCA_964634465.1 uncultured Thermodesulfobacteriota bacterium
TTGCTCATCTGTTAAGTCCATCCACCCATATAAAACCAACCTCCAACAAATGTCTTAGAAATTATTTTGGGATAGCCTCTCATCATGTGTCGAAATTGAACTCTCCAAGATAATCCCTCAACTTATTCTGGTTTTCTTCCTCAAGGGCCGGACAATCATCTGCTCCGACAACTCCCTCAGCGGCCAGGGAAGCAAAGACCAGGCAGGTCGCTTGGCCGCACTTCCGGCAATTGGTCTTAGGCAGGAGCTTGAGTATTTCGATGACCTTGGGCCTACTCTGGCCATCATATTTGGGGGTTATCTCTGCTCGCCGGTCCCATGTCTCATTTATCTCATTCTTAAGCCACTCCAATATCTTGTCCGCCTGGCTCTCGTCTTCCAGAGCGTTGATGGCGATCTTGTCCGGATGGATGGTGATCAACCGGCCATGGACCTTAAAGGTCACGGAGGGCGGCTCCTTGGTGTACTCAAAACCGCCCAGCGCGGCGTTCAGGTAGGGCAGGCATTCGCCTACGTCCTGGTCCAGGTGGGCGATACAGTGCAGCGATTCAAAGCCGGGGTTACACTTGGCCCGAAATATTTCCTTCCTGTAGCTAGAAAGAAGCATGTTTCCCCCTTTTGGTTCAGCCGGACTCACCGCTCTACCCCGTCCGTTCCAGGTTCGTGGTTTACCGGGATGAGCCAGCCTTCTCAGCCCTTGGGCCAGATAGGAATCGTTCTATTCGTCCACTCAATTTGAGGAACAAGAGCATAATCGGCACCTGAATCATCGGAGCCACCGCCGCCGGTAATACGGCCAGGGTTCCGGTAAAGGCGGTGGTGGCCAGGCCGATGGTGATGGCGTGGGCCTTGGCGGTTACGCTATAGCCCAGGGCCATGCAGTCGCCGTGGTCCACCCTGGTCAGCTTGGCGAAGAGGATCACCGTGCAGAACAATAGCGGGTAAAGGCTGGCTATGGCCGCCATCACCAAGAAAACGGACTGGTAGTTGTCCAGCACCAGCCTGGCCTGACTGGCAATGATGATGAAAACCATGGACAGCATGCCGATGACTGAGATGGTCGGAAAGGCCGGGGCTAAGCGCTGGAACCCCTCCGGCCCGATTTTCCTGATGAGCCCTTTTCTGGTGATCAGCCCGGCCGCCAGGGGCAGGACCACGATGAGGAGCATGTTCTTGAGAATAACCATAGGGTTGATGGTTACATAAGCCCCGGCCAGAGCCCACATCCACACCGGCACCAACACTACGGACAGCAGCAGACTGACCGCGACTATAATCAGGGCCGATTCGACCCGGCCCCGGGCATAACCGGTCCAGGCCGCGACCATTCCGCTGCCCGGGACCAGGGTCTTGAGGATGAAACCGCTGATCAGATACGGGTCGGTTTCCCTGAAGAACATTTCCGCCCAGCTGAAACCCATAAGGGGAGTCAGGACGAAATTCATGGCCACAGCGGCCAGAAGCAATCTGGGGCTCTTCAGGGCCCGGCCGATCGCCTCCACCCGCAGATTGATCATCATCGGGTAGAGCATGACCAACAGGAACATGGGGACCAGCCGCTCCAGCCAGGCCACGCCCGGCCAGGCCCACCCCACCGCCAAAGCCAAGATCAGATCGAGGCCCACCCAGGCGGGTAGATATTTGTTCAGAGTTTGTTGAAACATGGCTGTTAGTTCGCTACCAGCTTCTTTCTCCCGAATAGTCCCCTATGGTTTAACAGGAGGGCGGAAAACAACCTCTTGATAATGAGCCCCGTAGTTCTACCGTCGGATATATCTCAGCCGCAGCAGCAGCTACCGCTCCCGGCCTTGGGGATTGTTTGACCGGCGAACAATCGGCGAATATGATTCTTGACCGTGTCAACCTCTTCCTGGGAAGGCTTCAGGGGGCCGCCTTTTTCAATACCCAATTCAGTAACAACCACATGGTTGCGCAACGGCAGCCCGTTCTCCTTGAAGATGGCCTTGGCGCAGCCCACGGGGCAGCCATCCATGACCACCAGGTTGGGAGTGTCCTTGACCGACTGGACAAAACCGGACAGCTTGCCGCCCACTCCGGCCAGGCAGTAAACCTTGCCAAAGCCCTCCATAGTCAATTCCACTGCCGCCTGATTGGAAATCTGCCCAACATTAGATCCACCCGAACAAGCCAGAATCATAATCTGTCCATTGGTGGTGCAACATTCATCAGCCATTTGTCTTCCTCCTTATTCGGCCAACCAGGCCTTGACTTCGTCCTTGGTCGGAACCTTACCCACGGCCTTGACCTGTCCGTCGATCACCACGGCCGGGGTGCCGAAGACGCCGTAAGTGGCGATCTCCATCATGTTGGTCACCTTGGCCACGTCGGCGGTCACGCCGCTCTCGGCCACCGCCTCCTTGACGATCTCCTCGGTTTTCTTGCACTTGGCGCAACCGGGTCCCAGCACTTTGATATCCATAATTCAAACCTCCATTGATCAGTATCAGCGGCCTCTTTATAGCCGGATTTTATTGGGCGGAAACCGAATTATTCGGCCACTTCCACCGCCAGTTCATTCTGTTCGATGATGTTGCGCCGAATGAGGGCGAAACTCAACATCCAGGTGACCAGCAGCGCGGTTCCAAAAGCGTAAAACAGATTGTGGAGCCCCCATTGGGCGATCACCGCGCCACCCAGGGCGGTACCCACGCCGCCGCCGCCCATGAAACAGAAGGCCACCAACGACATGGCCGAACCGCGCGCCTTCTGGGCGAACTCCGTGGCTCGAGTGAGCAAGGTGGAGTGGGTAAAAATGAAGCCAAAACCCAACAGGGCCACTGCCATCAATCAAGAGCCCCTCCGATCTCCGCAACAGCCCAGCGTCAAATCGGCGGTCACGGCCGCCAACAGGCCCAGGGTGAGCATGTTTCGCGGGCCGACGGCCTTGACCAGTTTCCCGCTGAGCCTACCTCCGATAACCGTGGCCAGACCGAAAACGGTCATGATCAGACCTATATAGAGGTAATTAAATTGATGGACCTCTTCGATGTAGGCCCCGAGATAGGAAAAACTGCCGATAATGAAAACACCTTCCAAGAGCACCAGCATATAGGTGTTTAGACTCTTGCTATCAGACAGTAACTTCCGGTAGGGGGCCAGGAATCTGACCTGGGGATTCTTGGTGGAAGGGAGCGACCGATAGGCCCTGATCAGGGCCAGGGTCGGTATGACTGAAAACAAAGCGTATATGGCAAAGACGCCTCGCCAACACAGTAAATAGGCGGTGACCCCGCCGATGGCCATGCTCAATCCCTGGCCGAGGAAGGAGATGCCCATGAAAGAGCCGATCGCTCCCTGGCGCTTTTCAATGGGAAACAAGTCTCCGATCAAGGCCAGGGAGATGGGCATGACCGAAGCGGCGAATACACCGGTCAAGGCCCGATAGAGGGCCAAATCCTTGAGTCCCAATCCCAGGGCGCAAAGACCAGTGGCTACGGTAAAAACCACCATGGAGAAAGTGACCACCTGTTTTTTACCGTAACGATCGGCCAGAGGCCCGAAAGCCAGTTGAAAGAGTCCGAAGGGGACCATATAGGCCGTGATCAGAAGACCGGCGCTGGCGATGTTTATCTCCAAGCTTTTGGCAATGGCCGGGAGGATGGGCGAAACCACCCAGTTGTCGGCCATGACCACAAAGCCAGCCAACCCCAGCAATCCGATAACTCCCTTGTTTCCGATAACTCCTTTGTTTTGCATATCGTGCCTTTTTGATGAATCTTGTTATTCCTGATCGGCTTTCAGGATCAGGCGACCGCCGCGCCGTAGATCATCCCGGCGACGGTGGACAGAATTACAATTATCGAACAGAACACGGCCGTCTTTTTCCAGCCCATCACCCCGCCGATGACCAGCATGTTGGGCAGGCTCAGAGCCGGGCCGGCCAGGAGCAGGGCCAGGGCCGGACCCTGGCCCATGCCCGAACCGATCAGCCCTTGGAGGATGGGAATCTCGGTCAGGGTGGCGAAGTACATCAGCGCCCCGGCCACGGAAGCGAACAGGTTGGCTCCCAGGGAGTTGCCTCCGACCAGGTTCTGAATCCAGGCCTCCGGGATCAGGGCCGGATGACCGGGCCGGCCGAGCATGAACCCGGCGACCAGCACCCCAGCCAGAAGCAGGGGAAAGATCTGTTTCATGAATCCCCAGGTCGCCCCGACCCAGGTAACCGTTTCATCCTTGCTGAACCAGGCCCGAAGCATCAACCCCAGAGCGATCAGCAGGCCGATGGTGATGTACCACTTGGCGCTGTAGACCAGGGGCCACAGGCCGGTTTCGCCTTGGCCCGGCTTGGCGAAGGCGGCGAAGATCAGGATCAAGACCATGACCAGCATGTACAGCCCTTCTTGCCACAGAGACCGGCTCTTGGACTCGTCCTCGGGCAGGTAGATCGGCCCGGCCGCCCGCTCGGCGTCGTCCTTGCGGAAGATAAGGGCCATGAGCAGCCCGGTGACGATGGAAAACACGACCGCACCCACGGCCCGGGCCAGGCCCAGTTGCCAACCCAGAATCCGGGCGGTCAGGGTGATGGCCAAGACGTTGATCGCCGGGCCGGAGTAAAGAAAAGCCGTCGCCGGGCCGATGCCCGCCCCCCGGGAGTAGATCCCGGCGAACAGGGGCAGCACGGTGCAGGAGCAGACTGCCAAAATGGTCCCGGAGACTGAGGCGACCGAATAGGACAACACCTTCTTGGCCTGGGCCCCGAAGTATTTCAGAACCGAGGCCTGGGAAACAAAGACCGAGATGGCCCCGGCGATGAAAAAGGCCGGGATGAGGCAGGTCAGGACATGCTCCCGGGCGTATTCCCGGAGCATCAGGAAGGCTTCCAGACCGGACTGCCTGATGGTCTGATGATCCCAGGGGATGTAATAGGCCGCCCCGAACACGGCGAGAATGAGCAGCAGTTTGTATCTTTCCTTCATCGCTTTCGTCCTTTGAGACTATTTGGCCAAAAAGCCAAATGATGATCCTAAAAAACGGCCCCTCAGCCGAGAATGGAGACCAGCTTCATTTGCTGCTGGGCCTGATCGTGCATCACCGATTCCATGCAGCCGAAAAAACCGAGCACGCAGGTCATCCGCAGCCGGTAATAAACCTGGAGGCCGCGCTTGTCGTCCTCGACAATGCCGGCGTTTTTCAACTGGGATAAATGCTTGGACACGGTCGAGATGTCGGCCCCAATCATCTCGGTCAATTCGCAGACGCATCGTTCGCCCCGGGAAAGCTCGTCGATGATGAACAGCCGGGTGGCGTGGGCCAGGGCTTTCATGATCTTGGCCCGGGCTTCGAACTTGGACTTGGTAGCTTGATCCATATCGTCTCTCCTTGTCTATTTGGCAGTATAACCAAATAGACACCAATGTCAAGATAAACATTTGTAGCTCGCTCGATTTGTGGATTGATGTGTGGATAGCCGACCCCATTCGGGTCAGAGGTGGCCTCCAAAAATCGGACAGTCGTGTAAGGTGGTAGGCGCGGTGCTGATGGAGGGGCCCACGAGATATGAGCAAGAACAAACGCAAGGGTTTTCGGCCGACTTCAAAGGCAAGGTGGCGCTGGAGTCATTGAAGTGGCGCTGGAGTCATTGAAAGGGTAGCAGACCCTTTCGGATCTGGCGGTCCGTTTCGACCTTCACCCAAACATGATTACGCAGAGGAAACGCCAAGCCGCCGAAGGCATGGCCGAGGTCTTTTCCAGCAAGGGGTCTGAGCGCAAGGAGGTCGGCGAAGCGCAGATCAAAGAATTGCACGCCGAGATCGGGCTGTTGACCATAGAGCGTGATTTTTTGGTCAAGGCCTCCGGTCGCTGAGCCACGAGCGGAGGAAAGGGATGGTTGATTCTAATCACCCTCAGGGCTTGAGCATCACCCGTCAGTGCAAACTTCTGGGTATCAGCCGCTCCTCATTTTACTACGAGGCCAAGGGCGAGAATCCGCTGAATCTCAAGCTCATGCTTATGATAGGTGGGCAATTTCTGGAAACGCCTTGGTATGGCTCTCGTCAGATGGTCCGCTGGCTACGAAGAGAGGGGCATCGCGTGGGTAGGAAGCGGGTGGTGCGACTGATGAGAAAGATGGGGCTCACGCCCATCTACCAGAAGCCCAACACCTCCACGCCCCAGCCGGGGCACAAGGTTTACCCCTATTTGCTGCGCGGGACGGAGATTACCGATCCTGGCCGGGTCTGGTGCGCCGATATCAGCTACCTGCCGATGAGGCGGGGTTTTCTCTACCTGGCGGCGATCATGGACTGGGCCAGCCGCAAGGTGCTCAGCTGGCGCCTATCCAACACCCTCAAGTGCTCAAGGATGCCGACATCAGGATCTCCATGGATGGCAAGGGCCGCTGGATGGACAACGTCATGATCGAGCGCCTATGGCGCTCCCTCAAATACGAGTGGGTCTATCTGCATGCCTTCGAGATGGGTGGCGAGGCCAGGATAGGAATCGGAAGCGGGATTGATTACTACAACCAACGGCGGCCCCACTCCAGCCTGGACGGCAGAACGCCCGACAAGGCGTACTGAGGCCTGCCCATGGAGGATAATGATCGAAGCGGCGGCATGAAAATAACAAACGCCATCCACCTTAAAAACGCCGCTGAACTGTCCAAACAATGGGGGACACCTCTGGCGGCTTCAGCCTGAGGTCGAGCCATTCCTCCGAGGCCAAGTACTCTTTGTCGATTTTATTTTTATCAATACATTCAAGGTGTTGAGTAAATTCATCGGCTATCTTTTCAAACCGATGGAGAAGAGCTCCCCATCCGCCTTCGAGAACAGAATCGCTATCGGCCCGTCCGCCCAGGGTATGAAGGCAAATCCCATCTCCAAACCCGTAGCAAACACGGGGTGCTTTTCCTGAAGCTTCCCCCACTTTTCCACCGCCCAGCCCCTAACCTTAACTAGTGCTTCTTTTATCTTTTCATACCTCATGATTCAGTCCCCGCCTGGTCTCGTGAATCGGCTCGGTTGCCGCCCTTGCCGGGCGCCCAACTCAACCTTACCCCGCCGTTCAACCTCGTTCAAGCGGCCTTTTTTCGGCTGAAAACCGGAATTTAGCTTGACCGGCCCGCCCCGCTTTTCCTTGACTCTTGCCCGAAAAAAGTTTAAATTCCCTGAGTTTAGTCAAGTAAACCCCTGGGGATTCAGATTGATACGATGAGTCAAAAACAGCCAGTCACCGACGTTATCGCCCAGCGCAAGGCCAAGGCGGCCCGCCTGGCCGAGGAGGGCGTCGCCCTCTTTCCCAACGACTTCAAACCGACCCACTCCCTGGGCGAGATCAGAGCCGCCTTCGACGGCAAGTCCAAAGAGGAGCTGGAGGCCGACGAAACCTCGTTTGCCGTGGCTGGCCGGATGATGGCCATCCGGAGCTTTGGCAAGGCCGCCTTTGTCAAGCTCCAGGACCGCTCCGGCCATCTCCAGGCCTTCATCAAGAAGGATTCGTTGACCGAGGACGAGTTCAAGCTGTTCAAACAGTTGGACGTCGGCGATATCGTCGGCCTCACCGGCCCGCTTTTCAGGACCAAGACCGACGAGCTGACCATCGAGGCCAAGACGTTCCGGCTGTTGGCCAAGTCGATGCGGCCGCTGCCCGAGAAATGGCACGGCCTAACCGACAAGGAGACCAGATACCGCCAGCGCTACGTCGATCTGATGGTCAATCCCGAGGTGCGCCAGGTCTTCTACAAGCGGACCCGGATCATCAAGGCGCTGCGCGAATTCCTGGACGATCACGGCTTCATCGAGGTCGAGACGCCGATGATGCAACCCATTCCGGGCGGGGCCACGGCCCGACCCTTTTCCACCCACCACAACGCCCTGGACATGGATCTCTACCTGCGTATCGCGCCCGAGCTCTATCTCAAGCGCTTGGTCGTCGGCGGCCTGGAGCGGGTCTACGAGATCAACCGCAACTTCAGGAACGAAGGCATCTCGCTCCAGCACAACCCAGAGTTCACCATGCTCGAGTTCTACATGGCCTACGCCACCTTCGAGGACCTGATGGACCTGACCGAGAGGTTGATCGCCTACGCGGCCGACAAGGTCTGCGGCTCGAGCACCATCAG
Source organism: uncultured Thermodesulfobacteriota bacterium (assembly GCA_964634465.1). Lineage (GTDB taxonomy): Bacteria > Desulfobacterota > Desulfarculia > CAZWLY01. Next base: position 8,084 of record CAZWLY010000007.1, read on the forward strand.
CTACGACGGCCAGGAGATAGACCTGGCTCCGCCCTGGCCCCGCTACCGCTTCGATGAGGCTCTGATCGAGTTGGGCGGGGTGGACGAAAGGGTGCTTACCGACGAGAAGGCCGCCCTCGACTTCGTGCGGACCATGGAGGCCGACTTCCCGGCCAAGGGGAGCCACGCCAAGCTCCTGGAGAAGATCTTCGACCTGACCGTCGAGCCGAAGCTGATCCAGCCGACCTTCATCACCCACTACCCGACCGCCATCTCGCCTCTGTCCCGGCGCAACGACGACGACCCCGAGGTGGTCGATCGCTTCGAGCTGTTCTGCGTCGGTCGGGAGATGGCCAACGCCTTCTCCGAGCTCAACGACCCCGAGGATCAACGGGCTCGGTTCGAGGCCCAGCTCGAGGCCAAGGCGGCCGGCGACGAGGAGGCCCACCCCATGGACGAGGACTACATCCGGGCCCTGGAGTACGGCCTGCCGCCGACGGCCGGCGAGGGGGTGGGCGTGGACAGGCTGGTGATGCTTCTGACCGACTGCCAGTCGATTCGGGACGTCATCCTCTTCCCTCTGCTTCGGCCCGAAAGGTAAGGGCTCTGTGTTCTTTGAGCGCTTCATCAGCCTTCGCTATCTGAAAGCCAAGCGAAAGCATGGTTTCATCTCGCTCATCGCCGTCATCAGCATGGGCGGGGTGGCGGTGGGGGTCTGCGCTCTGATCGTCGTCCTGGCGGTGATGAACGGTTTTCAAAAGGACGTCCGCGACCGCATCCTGGGGGTCAACGCCCACGTGGTCATCATGTCTTATCGCGGCCGGATCGTGGACTATGAGCGGGTGATGGCCGAGGCGAAGAAGGTCGAGGGCGTCCTCGCCGCCACCCCGTTCATCTACTCCCAGGCCATGCTCTCCTACGGCGGCAAGGTGACCGGAACGGTCCTGCGGGGCCTCGACCCGAAGACGGCCGCCGGGGTGACCACCATCGCCCAGAGCCTTCTGGGCGGCGACCCGGCCGTGCTCTACGGCCGCCGGCGCGACCCCCGAGGCCAGGGCTCGCCGAACGGTCTGCCGGCCATCGCCCTGGGCCGGGAACTGGCCGCCCAGCTCGGCGTCGGCGTCGGCTCGGTGGTCAGGCTGATCTCGCCGGTGGGGCGGGTGACGCCGTTGGGCCGGACCGAGTGGCACCAGGATTTCATCGTCGTCGATCTGTTCCGTTCGGGCATGTACGAGTACGACTCGACCATGTCGTTCATGTCGTTGGAAAGCGCCCGCACCTTTCTGGGCATGGCCGGGGGCGTCACCGGAGTGGAACTCAAGGTGGCCGACATCTACCGGGCCGACGAGGTCAGAAAGAAGGTCGGCCGGCTCCTGGGCCATCCCTACTGGACCAGGGACTGGATGGAGATGAACCGGCCGCTGTTTTCGGCTCTGAAGCTGGAAAAGACGGCCATGTTCATCATCCTGATCTTGATCGTCCTGGTGGCCGCGTTTAACATCGTCTCCACCTTGATTATGGTGGTCATGGAAAAAACCAAAGATATCGCTATCTTGAAATCAATCGGGGCCACCTCGCGCTCGATAATGAGAATTTTTGTCTACCAGGGTTTGGCCATCGGCGTCGTCGGAACCGGTTTGGGCTTGGCTTTGGGGCTCACTTTGTGCGAAATATTAAGGCGGTACAAATTCATCCACTTGCCGCAGGACGTCTACTACATCGACACCCTGCCGGTGAGGGTGGATTGGCTGGATGTAGGCCTGATCGCGGCGGCGTCGGTGGCCATCAGTTTCCTGGCCACCATCTACCCCTCTCGCCAGGGAGCCCGCCTCGATCCGGTCGAGGCGCTCAGGTATGAGTAGCACGCGGCCGCGGGACGGGCGGATCGTCGTCGAGGATCTGGTCAAGACCTATCTCCGGCCGGCCAGCCGGGTGGAGGTTTTGCGGGGCCTGAGCCTGACCATCGAGCCGGGCGACACCCTGGCCGTGGTCGGCGCCTCGGGGGTGGGTAAGTCCACCCTGCTGCATATTCTGGGGGCGCTGGACAGGCCGACTTCGGGTCGGATTCTGTTCAACGGCAGCGACATAACCGGCCTGGACGACGACGCCCTGGCTCGGTTCAGGAACCGGACGGTGGGCTTCGTCTTCCAGTTCCATCACCTGTTGCCGGAGTTCAGCGCCCTGGAAAACGCGATGATGCCCTGTCTGGTGGCGGGTTGGCCTCCACCCAAGGCCAGGAGACGGGCCGAGGAGCTGCTCGAACAGGTCGAACTGGCCGAGAGGATGGATCACCGGATCGGCGAGCTGTCGGGCGGCGAGCAGCAACGGGTCGCCCTGGCCAGGGCCCTGGTCATGTCGCCCAAGCTGCTTTTGGCCGACGAACCGACCGGCAACCTGGACGTCGCAACCGGCCGGCGGGTGGGGGAGTTGCTGGTCAAATTGAACCGGGAGATGGGTTTGACCACCGTGGTGGCGACGCACAACGTGGAGCTGGCGGGTTCGATGGAGCGGCTGGTGAGACTGGTTGACGGGCGGGCTGTGGAAGAGCCTCCGGCGGGGAGTTAGACGATGAAGGGGATGAGAATCGCGATCGTGTTGAGCGCCGTGGCGGCGTTGATCCTGGCCCTGGCCCCGACGGCTCTGGCGGCCAAACCCAGAGTGGCCGTGCTTCCCTTTTTGATCCACGCCAAGAAAGACATGCCCGAACTGTCCACCGAGTTGCAGACCTTGCTCCTGCCCAGCCTGACCTCGCCCTCGCTGACGGTCATCCCCGCCACCGAGGTGGCGGCGGTGGTCTCGCGGCCGTCGCTGGACCCGGCCTGGGCCAGGGAGATGGGCGCGAGGCTGAAGGCCGATTGGGTGGTCTTCGGCTCGCTGACCAAGATCGGCCGCCGGGTCTCGCTGGACATCCTGCTCTTGGAGACCAGAGCCGACAGGCCGGCCCGGTCGATGTACCGCCAGGGGCGGGGCCTGGCCAGCCTCAAGAAGCTGGCCGAGAGCATCGGCCGGGAGATCAAGAGCAAGATTCTGGGCCTGAAGGTCGTCAAGGAGGTGGTGATTGAGGGCAACCGGCGCATCGAGCCCGAGGCGATCACCGTCCAGCTCAGAACCCGGCCGGGCGATTACGTCGATCCAGACCTGATCAACGAGGACATCAAGACCGTCTTCAGGATGGGGTATTTCTCGGACGTTCGGGCCTACACCGAGGATGAGGACGGCGAGTCCAAGGTCGTCATCCAGGTCAAGGAGAATCCGGCCATCCGCGAGATCAAGGTCGAGGGCGGCTCGATCAAGGAGAAGGACGTCTTGGCCGCCTTCAACATTGAGCCCTTGAGCGTCTACAACGGCCAGACCGTGGCCAACGGCATGGAGCGGGTGGCCAATCTCTACCGGGAGAAGGGCTACCTCAACGTCGAGGTCTCGGAGAAGCTGACCGATATCAAAGAGGGCCTGGCCACCCTGGTGCTGACCGTCAACGAACACAAGAAGGTCTACGTCGAGGAGATCAACTTCACCGGCAACAGGAAGGTCTCGGACAAGGTGCTCAGAAAGCAGATGGAGACCACCGACTGGGGCATCCTGTCCTTTTTCACCAAGTCGGGCATTCTCAACAAGGAGGTCTTGGAAAAGGACATCGAGAAGATCAAAGCCTACTACCACGACCACGGCTTCTTGAAGGCCCAGGTGGGCGAGCCCAAGATCAAGGTCACCGAGGAGAAGATCGTCATCACCATCCCGGTGGACGAGGGCGCCCAATACAAGGTTTCCACGGTCAACTTCGAGGGCGACCTGATCAAACCGGCCGCCGAGATCAAGAAGATGCTCAAGCTGGGTCCGGGCCAGGTCTACTCCAGGACGACTCTGGAGATCGACCGCGACCGGGTGGCCGAGCTGTACGCCGCCAAGGGCTACGCCAAAGTTCGGGTCTTTACCAAGCCGACCATCGATGCCAAGTCCAAGACGGTCGCCCTGACCTATCGCATCAAGAAGGGCGAGCTGATCTATCTGGAGCGGATCGTTATTCGGGGCAACACCAGAACCAGGGACAAGGTCATCCGCCGGGAGATCATGATTCGCGAGGGCGACCTGTTCAACCTGCGGGCGCTGAGGCGCTCGGCGTTCAACCTCAGGCGGCTGGGCTTCTTCGAGGCGGTCGATTTCAAGAACGTCCCCGGCTCGGCGCCCAACAAGATGATCCTGGAGGTCCACGTTAAGGAGAAGCAGACCGGCATGTTCAACTTCGGCGTGGGCTACTCGTCCCAGGACTCCTTGCTGGTCATGGCCAACATCTCCGAGAACAACCTCTTCGGTCGCGGCCAGCAGCTTTCGGCGCGGGGGGCGCTCGGCTTCAAGGTGACCCGCGGCTCGGTCAGTTTCACCGAGCCCTGGTTGTTCGACATTCCGCTGCGCTCGACCATCACCTTCTACAATGTCGATCGCGAGTACTCCGAGTACGACAAGAACTCGGTCGGCGGATTTTTGACCTTCAGCTACCCGATCCTGCCCAAGCACGGCATCCGGGGGACGATTCGCTACACCTACGAAGAGGCCACCATCAGCAACATCGAGGACGGCGCTTCGCTGGTCATCCAGGACCAGGAGGGCACCCATTCGACCAGCTCGATCACGGCCACCCTGAGACGCGACACCAGGGACGCCATCTTCAATACCACCCGGGGATCGAACAACTACGTCCAGGTCGAATACGCCGGGCTGGGCGGCACCAACAAGTTCACCAAGTACACCGCCGGCAGCGGCTGGTTCTTCCCGCTCTTCTGGGGCACCGTCTTCGCCGCCCAGGGCAAGGTCGGCTACGTCCAGGAGAACGCGGCCGACGGCCTGCCGCTGTACGAGAAGTTCTACCTGGGCGGCATCAACTCGCTTCGCGGTTTCGAGTTCGCCTCGGTGGGGCCCAAGGATCCGGCCACCGGCGACACCATCGGCGGCGAGAAGATGCTCCAGTTCAACTTCGAGTTCATCTTCCCCCTCTTGGCCGACATGGGGCTCAAGGGATTGGTCTTCTTCGACACCGGCAACGCCTGGGCCGAGTCGGAGGATTACTCTCTGAGCGACCTGCGCCGCTCGGCCGGCCTGGGGGTCAGGTGGTACTCGCCGGTCGGTCCGCTCCGGCTCGAATACGGTTGGATACTGGACCGCAAGGAGGGTGAGAACGCCGGCGCCTGGGAGTTCACCATTGGTTCCATGTTCTAATCGTTCAAGGAGGTTCAGCCGTGAAACTGGCTAAGATACTCGTGCTCATGGCCGCCATCGCCCTGATTGCACCCGCCGGCGCGGCGTTGGGCGCCGAGAAGATCGGCGTCATAGACGTCCGCAAGTGCATCCAGTTGACCGAGCAGGGCAAGGCCACCTTCAGGGAACTGAAGGCCGAGGTGGACAAGCTGCAGGCCGAGTTGCGCGAGAAAGAGAAGGAGATCGAGGCCATCCGGACCAAGCTGGAGAAGGGCGTCGGGGTGCTGTCCGATTCGGCCCGGGTCAGCCTGGAGGGCGAGTTGAGGCGCAAGTCGCGCTCCTACCGCGACCTGTACGAAGACTCCCAGGCCCGGATCCGGCAACTGGAGGGCGAGCGCAGCCGCCCCATCCTCAACCGGCTGCTTGCCCTGGCCAAAGAGATCGGCAAGCGCGACGGCTACGCCATAATCATCGATTCGAGAGCCGGCCTGCTCTACTTCGATTCGGGTCGGGACATCACCAACCAGGTCATCGATGAGTACAACAAGAAGTATCCGGTAACCAAAGGCAAGAACAGCAAGAAGAAGGCTAAGTAAAGTGGCCGAGATCACGATCAAGAAGATCGCCGAAGTCGTTCAAGGCGCCATCGAAGGCGACCCCGAGATGACGGTTACCGGCCTGGCTCCGCTGGAGGCGGCCGGCGAGAGGGAGATCACCTTTGTCGCCAGCGGCAAATACAGCCAGGCCTTGGCCGAGAGTCGGGCCGCGGCGGCGATCGTGCCCGACGACTTTACCACCGAGGCGTCGTTGACCCTCATCCGGGTCGAAGACCCCACCCTGGCCATGGCCGAGGCGGCCTGGCTGTTCGTCGAGCCGCCTGCCCACCCCGGCCAGGTCATGCAGGGCAGTTGGGTCGATCCGACGGCGGTGGTGGCCGACGGAGCGAGCGTCTATCCCATGGCCTACGTCGGTCCCGGGGCCTGGATCGGTCCGGAGGCGGTTCTCCACCCCTTCACCTACGTCGGTCCCGGCGCCAGGGTGGGGGCCAGGAGCGTGCTCCATCCCCACGTCGTCATCCAGGCCGGGGTCGAGATCGGCCAGGACTGCGTCATCCAGCCCGGAGCGGTCATCGGCGGCGACGGGTTCGGCTTCGCCCACCGGGCAGACTTCAGCCACGTCAGAATCCCCCAGGTGGGGACGGTCGTCGTCGGTGACGAGGTCGATATCGGGGCCAACACCACCATCGACCGGGCCACCTTCGAGCAGACCGTGATCGGCGACGGGGTCAGGATCGACAACCTGGTCCAGGTCGGCCACAACGTCACCGTCGGCCCGAACACGATCCTGGTCGCCCAGGTGGGCTTGTCCGGCTCGGTCAAAGTCGGCCGCAACTGCATGCTGGGCGGCAAGGTGGGGGTGACCGACCACGTCACCATCGGCGACGAGGCCAAGGTCGGGGCCGGATCGGGCGTCATCAGCGACCTGGAGCCGTGCGCCACGGTCATCGGCCAGCCGGCCATGCCCAGAATGGCCGCCTTCAGGATGATCAATTCTCTGCCCAAAGTGCCGGAACTGATTCGCCAGGTGAACAAGATGGAGCGCCGGCTGTCCGCCCTGGAGGACGAGGGCAGGCAGAGAAAAGGAAAAAAGGAGGCATAGATGGGCCGGGAGGTCGATTGGCGGGAGATATTGACTATTCTGCCCCACCGTTATCCCTTCCTGATGGTTGATCGGATCGTGGAACTGGACCTTGAAAACTTGACGGCCACCGGGATCAAGAACGTGACCTTCAACGAGCCGTACTTCGTCGGCCATTTCCCCTCGGAGCCGATCATGCCCGGGGTGATGATTCTGGAGGCCATGGCCCAGGTGGGCGGCGTTCTGGCCGCCTTGGCCACCCCCGAGTACAAGAAGGGCGACCCGATCTACTTTTTGAGCATCGACAAGGTCCGCTTCAGGCGTCCGGTCCGGCCGGGCGACGTGCTGACCACCAAGGTCGAGACCCTGCGGCCGGGCAGCAGGATTTGGAAAATGGCCGCCAAGGCCTACGTCGGTGACGAATTGGCCGCCGAGGCCCAACTGATGGCCTCGCTGAGCGCGGCCAAGTGAGAGAGGAGCCTCAATTGTCGGTTGACATCCACCCCACGGCCGTGGTCTCTCCCTCGGCCGAACTGGGCGATGGGGTTAAGATCGGTCCCTACGCCGTCATCGGCGACGGGGTCGTCATCGGCGAGGGGTGCTTGATCGAGGCCCACGTCACCATCGGCCCCAACACCCGTCTGGGCCGCGACAACCACATCTATCCCCAGGCCTCGGTGGGCAGCGACCCCCAGGACCTGCTCTACCAGGGCGAGGAGACCAGCCTGGTCATCGGCGACAACAACATCATCCGCGAGTTCGTCACCGTCAACCGGGGTACGCCCCGCGGCGGCGGCGTCACCCGCCTGGGCAACCACTGCTTGCTGATGGCTTACTCCCACATCGGCCACGACTGCCAGGTCGGCGACCATGTCATCCTGGTCAACATGGGCAACCTGGGCGGCCACTGCGTCCTGGAAGACTGGGTCATCATCAGCGGCGCGGTGGTGGTCCACCAGTTCTGCCGCATCGGAACCCACGCCTTCATCGGCGGCATGAGCGCCGTGGTCAAGGACGTACCGCCTTTCGTCATCGCCGAGGAACGGCGAACGAAGCTTCGCGGCTTGAACATCGTCGGTTTGAAACGACGCGGCTTCTCCGAGGAGACGCTGGCCAGTCTCAAGGAGGCCTACCGGATGCTGTTCAGGAGCAAGGACAACGTCTTCGCCGTTCGGGTGGATTTGACCGAGGAGAAGCTGGGTCACGTTCCGGAAGTGAAGTACCTGATCGACTTCATCCGGTCCTCCAAGCGGGGGATATGCCGCTGAGTGGAGCAAACGAGAAGATCGGCGTCATCGCCGGCGGCGGCCAGTTTCCCATCCTTTTCAGCCGGGCGGCGCGCCGGAAGGGTTTTCGGGTCGTCGCCCTGGCGCTTGACGGCCACGCCGAGCCGGCCTTGACCGGGGAGGTGGACGTCTACCATACCGTCGGGCTGTTGCAGGTGGGCAAGATGATCTCCATCTTCCACCGGGAAGGCGTCTCCCAGGCGGTCATGCTGGGTTCGGTGGCCAAGGCGAACGTCTTCAAGGGGGCGATCAGGCCCGATCTGAAGGCCCTCTCCATCCTGGCCAGACGCCGCCACAGCCACGACGATCACCTGCTGCGCCTCTTTGCCGACGCCCTGGAAGAAGAGGGCATCGCCATCAAGCCCTCCACCCTCTTTCTGCCCTCCCTGCTGATCGAGCCCGGCCGGCTGACCAGACGCCGGCCGACCAGACGCGAGTCGGCGGACGTCGAGTGGGGGTTTTCCCTGGCCAAAGACCTGGGCCGGTTCGACATCGGCCAGTGCATCGTGGTTCGCTCCAAGACGGTGCTGGCCGTGGAGGCCATCGAGGGCACCGACGCGGCCATCGCCCGCGGCGGCGAGTTGGGCCGCGGCCGGGCGGTGGTGATCAAGGTGGCCAAACCCCAGCAGGACCTGCGTTTCGATCTGCCCAGCGTGGGCAAGAGGACCATCGAGACCATGGCCGAACACGGCTGCACCTGCCTGGCCGTGGAGGCCGGGCGGACGCTTTGTTTCGACCGCGAAGAGATGATCGAGTTGGCCGACCAAAGAAAGATCGCCGTTCTGGCCATCGACGGAGGCGATCGATGAGCCGGCTCAAGGTCGCCGTGGCCGGGGTGGGCTACCTGGGCTACTACCATGCCCAGAAGTACGTCGCCAACGATTCGGCCGAGCTCATCGGCGTGGTCGACGTGGACGCCGAGCGGGCCAAGGAGGTGGCCGACGAGTTCGGCGTGGCCGCCTTCACCGATTTTCGAGACCTGATCGGCAAGGTGAGAGCCGTTTCGGTGGCGGTGACCACCAGCGAGCACCTCAAGGTGGCCGGCGAGCTTCTGGCCGCCGGCATCCACTGCCTGGTGGAGAAGCCGATCACGACCTCCCTGGACGAAGCCGACCGGCTGATCGAGGCGGCCGAGTCGAGCGGGGCGATCATCCAGGTCGGCCACCTGGAACGGTTCAACCCGGCCGTGGCGGCGCTGAGCGAGCTTCTGGACGAGCCGTTGATGATCGAGGCCAAACGGCTGACGCCCTATCGGGGCCGGGGCATCGACGTCGATGTCGTCTTGGACCTGATGATCCACGACATCGACATCGTCTTGAGCCTGGCCGGGCAGATGCCGTCCGACATCAAGGCCCTGGGGGCGGCGGTGATCACCGAACGGCCGGACGTGGCCCACGCCCGTCTGGAGTTCCCCAGCGGGCTGGTGGCCGAGCTGACCGCCACCAGGGTCTCCAGCCAGCCCTGCCGCCAGATCCAGGTCCTTCAGTCCCACTCCCACGTCTCGGTGGACTGCGCCGCCCGGAGCCTGAGCGTCTTCACCCGGACCAGGCTGGGGGGCGGGGGCGAGGAGATCATGCCCGGGGTGACGGTCGAGCGCCGCCAGTTCGAAGCCTCCGACCCATTGAGCGACGAGATCGCCGCTTTCATCCACTCGGCCAACGGCGGCCCGCCGCCCCTGGTCGGCGGCCGGGAGGGCCGCCAGGCGCTGGAGGTGGCGCTCGAGATCGCCGACATGATCGCGGCGGGCAGAGGGGCGGCGACCGGCGGCCGGGGTCGTGTCTCAAAGAAATAATCTCGACTAGACGGGCGCGGGTCGGCCGCCCCGCACACCGCCCCGACTCCGAGCGGGCGGAGAGGCGGCTGGCCGGCCGGGAATGGAAAACCATTGGCGGAACGCGAGACTAGGATCATGATCTCGGCCGGCGAGGCCTCGGGCGAGGCCCACGCGGCCGCCTTGATCCAGGCCTTGAAGGGCCTCGATCCCGGCCTGTCGTTCTACGGCATGGGCGGTGAGGCCATGGCCGCCGTCGGGGCCGAGGTGATCGTCGATTCATCGACGGTCAGCACCCTCGGCTTTGCCGAGGTGTTGCCCCAACTGAGACGGATACTGGGCTCCCTGAAGACGCTCCGGCAGCGCCTCAGAACCGATCGGCCCCGGGCCCTGATTCTCATCGACGTGCCCGAGTTCAATCTCCGTCTGGCCAAGACGGCCAAACGGGCCGGCGTGCCGGTCATATACTACATCCCGCCCCAGGTCTGGGCCTGGCGCAAGGGTCGGGTCAAGACCCTGGCCCGGCTGTGCGACCAGTTGATCGTCATCTTTCCCTTCGAGGAGGAGTTCTACTCCCGGCACGGGGTCAAGGCCTTCTTCTGCGGCCACCCCTTTGCCGAGTACGAAACGCCGTCCGCCGAGCAACAAACCGCGCTCAGGCGGGAGATCGGCCTCGACGATGAAGCGGTCATGATCGGGTTGTTGCCCGGCAGCCGGCGAAGCGAGATAAAATACCTTCTCGGAGCCCTGGTGGAGACGGCTCGAACGATCAAGGCGGCCCGGCCCGAGGTCGAGTTCGTCCTGCCCCTGGCGCCGGGGCTCGACGAGGAACTGGTCGCCGGCCGGCTCGACGAGGCGTCGGTCCGGCTGACCCGCCGTCCGGCCAGGGAGGTGCTCTCGGCCTGCCGGGCGGCCCTGGTCTGCTCGGGCACGGCCACCCTGGAGGCGGCGGTGACGGGTACGCCCATGGTTGTGGTATATAGAGGCAACCCGATAAGCTACGCCTTGGCCCGGCTGGTGATCAGGGGCGACGCCGATTACGTGGCCATGCCCAACCTCATCGCCGGGGACAAGGTGGTCCCGGTCATGCTCCAGGGCGCGATCGATCCCAAGAAGCTGACCGAGGCGCTCTTGCCGCTTCTCGACGACGGCCCCCGGCGGGAGGAGATGCTGGCCGGGCTGGCGGGGGTCCGCCGCCGGCTGGGGCGGCCGGGGGCGGCGAGACGAGCGGCCGAAAAGATTCTGGAAGTGTTGGACGAGGATTGACGCCCGGTGAATCTGGTAAAACGCCTGTCCGGATACATCATCCCTCACTGGCCGTTTTTGGCCGGCGCGGCGGTCTGCATGCTGGTCGTGGCCGGATCGACGGCGGCCATCGCCTGGATGGTCAAGCCCCTGCTGGACGACATCTTCGTCGGGGCCAAGGATCGACCCGAGTACGCCGCCCGGATGATCATGCTCCTCCCCCTGGCCCTGGTCCTCCTCCAAACGGTCAAGGGCCTGGCTTCCTACGGCCAGGAAGTGTTGATGAACCTGGTCGGCCAGCGTATCGTCGCCCGGCTGCGAGAGATGGTCTACGCCCACCTCCAGAAGCTGGGCTTGAGCTTCTACGACCACACCCCGACCGGCCTGCTCATCGCCCGGGTCACCAACGACGTCAATCTCATCCAGGAGGCCGTCTCCTCGGCCGTGGCCGGCGGGTTTCGCGACATAGTCTCCATCTTCGCTCTGAGCGCGGTCGTCTTCTACCGCGACTGGCAGTTGGCCCTGATCGCCATGATCGTCTTTCCGGCGGCGGCGGCGCCGGTGGCCCGGTTCGGCCAGTGGGTTCGCCGTTATTCGACCCGCAGCCAGGAGGCCACGGCCGATCTGGCCAATCATCTCCAGGAAACGGTGGTCGGAGCCAGGGTGGTCAAAGCCTTCGCCGGTGAAGAGTACGAGATCGCCAAGTTCAAGGCCGTTTCCCAGAGGCTCTACCGGCTGACCATGAAAGAAATCAGGATCAGGGCGCTGACCTCGCCGGTGATGGAGATCCTGGGCGGCGTCCTGATCGCCTTCCTCCTCGGCTACGCCGGGCACCAGGTCATCAGCGGCGTCTCCACGCCGGGCAACTTTTTCTCGTTTCTGACCGCCCTGTTTCTGCTCTACGATCCGATCAAGAAACTGGGCCGGACCAACAACGTCATCCAACGGGGCCTGGCCGCGGCGACCAGGGTCTTCGAAATTCTGGACACCGAGCCGGACGTCGTGGAGCGGCCGAACGCGGTCGAACTCAAGCCGCTTCGGAAAGAGATCGTCTTTGAAAACGTCAGCTTCTCCTACGGTCGGGAGCCGGTGCTCAAGGGGATCGATCTCAGGATTCCGGCCGGCGGGATTCTGGCCCTGGCCGGACCCAGCGGCAGCGGCAAGACGACCCTGGCCAATCTGCTGCCCCGGTTCTACGAGGTCGATGAGGGGGCGATCACCATCGACGGCGTCGATATCAGAGATGTGACCATCGCCTCGTTGCGCCGCCAGATCGCCATCGTCACCCAGCAGACGATCCTGTTCAACGACACCATCAAGCACAACATCGCCTACGGCCGGCCGGAGGCGAGCGACGAGGAGATCGAGACGGCGGCCAAGGCGGCTTACATCCACGACTTCATCGTCAGCCTCAAGGACGGCTACGAGACCCACATCGGCGAGCACGGGGTGCGTCTCTCCGGCGGGCAACGCCAACGGCTGGCCATCGCCCGGGCGCTTTTGAAGGACGCCCCGATCCTCATCTTGGACGAGGCCACCTCGGCCCTGGACACCGAAAGCGAGTACTATGTCCAGAAGGCCATCGACAACCTGATGGAAGGCCGGACCACCCTGGTCATCGCTCACCGGCTTTCGACCATCATCAACGCCGACCGGATCGTGGTTCTGGTCGATGGCCGAATCAAGGAGGAGGGCGACCACCACCAACTGATGGCCCGGGGCGGGGAATACTTCAAGCTCTACCAGATGCAGTTCCTCGAAGACGCCCAGCCGGAGGATCGGCCATGAAGCTGATCAACCGCTACATATTGCGGGAGCTGGCCGTCCCCTTTGGGGTGTCGCTGTTGATCTTCACCTTCATCTTTCTCATGTCCCGAGTGCTCCAGTTGACCGAGTTGATGGTCAACCGCGGCTTGTCGTTTACCGACATCCTGAAGCTTTTTCTCTACGCCACGCCGTACTTCCTGTTGTTCACCATTCCCATGTCGGTCCTCTTTGCCACCGTGCTGACCTTCATCAAGCTCTCGGCCGACAACGAGATCACCGCCATCAAGGCGGCCGGGATAAGCCTCTACCAGATCCTGCCGCCGGTGGCGGTGCTGTGTCTGGGCGGCTTCGGGTTGACCATGTTCGTCTCCACCTACCTGCTGCCCCGGTCCAACGGTGCGCTCAGGGACCACATGTTCAACATGGTCTCTTCCCGGGCCGAGGTCGTCATCAAGGAGCGACTGTTCATCGACGATTTCGACGGTCTGGTGATGTACATCGAAAAGGTCGATCCCCGAACCAAGCAACTCCACCGGGTTTTCGTCTCCGACGAGCGCGAGCCGCAGGTCCGCTCGGTCATCGTGGCCAAGAGCGGGGTCTTGCTGCGCGATCCCGAGGCCCGGACGCTGGTCTTGAGACTCTATGACGGGACCATCGACCGCTACCTGACCGCCGGCGACATCACCCAGACCATCGACTTCGCCACCTACGACCTCAAGGTCGATGTCGGCCGGATCGTGACCAGTCGCAAGACCCAACGCCATCGCGAAGAGCTCAAGATGGGCGAGTTATTGGCCAAGATGAACAGCTTCAAGGAGAAGGGGGTTCAATACTACCTTCACTTCATCGTCTTCCACGAGCGGCTGTCGGTGCCCTTCGCCTGTATATTCTTGGGCCTGTTGGGCGTACCGCTGGGCATTCAGTCCCGGGTCCGCCGGGCCTCCAGCGGCTTGCTGTTGGCGGTGGGGGCCTTTCTGGCCTACTACCTGCTCTACATGGCAGCCAAAGGCATGGGCGAGACCGGCCTCTACCCGCCGCTGTTGGGCCTCTGGCTGCCCAACCTGCTCTTCGGGGCGCTGTCGGCCTACCTTCTCCACCGGACCGCCAATGAGCGACCCTGGGCGCTGATCGAGGTGGCGTCCGAGATCAGGTGGCGCCTCTTGCGGGTGTGGAGGCGGAAGTAATGCGGGTCGTCACCGAGTACATGCTCCGGGAGTTCTGGCGCTACTTCCTGCTGCTGGTGGGCATCTTCGTCTTCATCTACCTGGCGATCGACTTTCTGGACCGGGTGGACAACTACATCGAGTACCGCTCCACCTTACAGGAGATCGCGGCCTACTACTGGTATAGGATGCCGTTCATCCTGTTGCAGATGACGGCGGTGAGCGTGCTGCTGGCGGTCATCATCACCCTGTCGCTGATGAATCGCAACAACGAGATCGTGGCCCTGAAAGCCAGCGGGGTGTCGATCTATCGTCTCTCGGTGCCGTTTTTGCTGGTCGGGCTCTTCATCAGCCTGATGACCTTCTCCCTGGCCGAAGGGGTGGTGCCCTACGCCAACGCCAAGGCGTCTCAGCTCTGGCACTACGACATGCGCCACAACCAGAAGGACCGCCAGGGGGCCTACGTGGGCCGGTTCAAGGGCTGGTACCGCTCCGAGAGAGCGATCTACAACGTCCGCCGCCTCAAAAAGAACGAGCAGGTGGTCGAGGGGGTCAGCCTGTTCTTCTTTGACGAAAACCATCGACTCGTCCGCCGGGTCGAGGCGGCGGTGGGTCGCTACGGCAAAGACGGCTGGGTCTTTGAGAACGGCGTGGACAAGGTCATCGGCCCGGACGGCAACTTCAAGGTGGAACGTTTCGAGAAGCGGGCCATCCTCCTGCCCGAGTCGCCCTCGGCCTTCAAGTACATCGAGAAGTCGGCCGACGAGATGAGCCTGGCCGAGCTCAACGCCTACATCGACCAACTGGACCGGGAGGGGTACGACACCACCGCCTACCGGGTCGATCGGCAGGTCAAGTTTTCGCTGCCGCTGTTCACCGTGGTGTTGACGCTGTTGGCCATCCCGCTCGCGCTGCGCCAAAGCCGCGAGGCCAGCATGGCCCAATCGATCGGGTTGGGCGTGGGGGTGACCTTCGTCTACATCGTCTTTTTCGGCCTGTCCCGCTCCTTGGGGCTTTCCGGCACCCTACCGGTCGTTTTGGCCGCCTGGCTGCCCAACATCGTCTTCGTTCTGGCCGGGGCCTATCTCCTGCTCAGCTTGAGACAATGAGCTCCGGGCCGGGTGTTCCATGAGCCTGAGCTACACCATCTACAATCTCCTGCTCGCCCCGGCGGCGGCCTTGTACCTGCCGCTGGCCCTGGCCCAGTACCGGAGCAAGCGGGCCGGTACGCTCAGGCCCAGGCTCGGCCTGGAGACGCCCGAGCTTGAACCCGGCGGTCTGTGGGTCCACGCCCTTTCCGTCGGGGAGGTCGTCTCGGCCAGGGGTTTTTTGGAAGAACTGCGCCGGATTAGGCCCGACGTCCGGATCTGGCTGAGCGCCTCCACCGCCACCGGGATGGACATGGCCCGCGAGGAGGTGAAAAAGGGACGGGCCGACGCCGCCTTTTTCTTCCCTCTCGATCTGGCGCCCGTGGTCAATCGAACCCTGAACAAGCTCCGGCCCCAGGGGGTGGTCATCGTCGAGACCGATGTCTGGCCCAATTTCCTGCGGGCCTGCCGGCTTCGCCGCATCCCGACCGCCTTGGTCAATTTCCGCATCTCGCCCAACCGCCACCGGAGCCACAAACTGCTGACCGGCTTCTTCAGGTCGGTCTACAGCCAACTGGCCGCGGTGGCCTTTCCCACCGCCGACGATCAGCGGCGATTCGAATACCTGGGTGTTGGCCCATCCACCAGGACGATGGTCACCGGCTCGCTGAAGTACGACCAGCCGCCCCGCCCGGTCGAGCGTCCCCAGGCCCTCGGCCTCGATCCGGGTCGGCCGGTGCTCGTCGCCGGCTCGACCCACGCCGGCGAGGAAGAGATCGTGCTTGAGGCCTGGCGGCGGCTGAGGGCCGAAGTGCCGGAGTTGGCCTTGATTCTGGCCCCCAGGGACGCGCCTCGCTTCAAGGCCGTGGCGGAAATGCTTCGGGCCAGGGGCGTCGACCCGGCCCGCTTGAGCCGGGGGGAAGACTTTGGCTCGGGCAGCGAGGTCGTCCTGGTCGATACCTTGGGCCGCCTGGCCGGGCTGTACGGCCTGGGGTGGGCGGCGTTCGTCGGCGGCAGCCTGGTCGATCAAGGCGGCCACAACCCCTTGGAGCCGGCCGCCCTGGGCGTGCCGGTTATCTTTGGCCCCTACGTCGAAGACTTCGTCTCGGAAGCCAAGGCCCTTGTCGCCGCCGGCGGCGGGCTGGTGGTCAATGACGCCGAATCGCTCTACCAGGCTTGGCGTTCGCTCGTAACCGACGCCGCTCTAGCCGAGGCCATGGGCCGGGCGGCGAGGCGGGTTTTTGAAGCCCATCGGGGCGCGGCCAGACGTGTCGCCGAGCTTGTGGCCGAGGTGATGGGATGGTGATGGATTGGCGGCACAGACTGGCCCGCCGGGTCTGGGCCGCCGAGGCTTCCGGCCCGGCCGGCTGGCTCAGCGCCGCCGCCTCGCCGGCTGGGTGGGTCTATGCCCAGTTGGCCAGGCTGAATACCTGGGCATATGCCCACAACATCAAGAAGAGTTCTCTTGCGGGCCGGCCGGTCATCAGCGTCGGCAATCTGGCCGTGGGCGGGACGGGCAAGACGCCGGTGGTCGCGTTCCTGGCCGAAGGGTTGATCGCTCGCGGCTTCAAGGTCGCGGTTTTGACCAGAGGTTACGGCGGCCGGGTCGGCCCCGGCCCGCTCGTCGTCACCCCGGAGCTGGACCCGGACCTCGCCGGCGACGAACCCTTGGTGCTGGCCGGAATCGACGGCCTGACGGTCATCGCCGGGTCCGATCGCTCGGCCGGGGCCCGGCTGGCCGAAGAGATGGGGGCCGAGGTTTTCTTGCTCGATGACGGTTTTCAGCACCTGGCCCTGGTTCGCTCGCTCGATCTGGTTCTCTTGGACGCCGCCGCGCCTCTGGCCAACGGCCGCTGCCATCCGGCCGGACCGCTCAGGGAGCCGCCCTCGGCGCTGGCCAGGGCCGACGCCTTCATTCTCACCAGGGCCCGGGACCGGGAAGCCGTCCAGCGGGCCGAGGCGCTGGTGGCCGACCTCGCCCCCGGCCGGCCGGTCTGGACGGCCCGCCATCTGGTCGATGGAGCCTATGACCCCCTCGACGGCCGTGAGGTCGATCTGAGCGGTCTCAACGTCACCGTCGCCGCCGGCGTGGCTCGCCCCGAGGACGTGGCCGATTCGGTCGCCCGCCTCGGCCCGGCCAAGGTCGAGCTGATCGGCCTGGCCGATCACCAGCGCTATGGGGCGGCCGAAGTCGAGCGCCTCAACCGCCGGCTGTCCGAAACCAAAGCCGAGGCGCTGGTGACCACGGCCAAGGACTGGGTCAAGCTCGCTCCGGCGGCCGAAAAGATCGAGACTCCGATTCGGGTGGCCCGGCTGCGTCTGGTTCTCGACGACGCCGAGGGCCTGTGGAAACTGGTGGAGGAGGCGGTCGAGGGCCTGGGTCGAGTGCCGGGCGTCCTGGCTCGGAGCAAACGCCGCTTGCCCGAGACGGGTCGAATCCTGGTCCGCCTGCCCAACTGGATCGGCGATGCGGTCATGGCCGCGCCGGTGCTGGCCAACCTGAGACGCGGCCTGCCGGGCTGGCGCGTCGCCGCCCTGGCCACGCCCTGGACCGCGCCCCTTTTCTCGGCCGACCCCAACCTGGACGAGATGCTCGTCTACCATCCCCACGCCGCCCACAAGGGCCTTGGCGGACGGCGGCGGCTGGGCCGGGAGCTGGCGGGGCGTTTCGACGTCGGGTTGTTACTGCCCAACTCCTTTGACTCGGCCTTGATCTTCTTTCTGGCCGGACTCAAGCGGCGGATCGGCTACGCCAGGGACGGACGAAGCGCCCTGTTGACCGACGCCGTGCCGGTGACCCGACCGCTGCTCGAGGCTCACCACATCGAGTACTATCTCGGCTTGTTGAGCCATCTCGGCTTGCCGGTCGCCGAAAGGGTCCCCTCTCTCAGCCTCAGTCCGGAGCTTGAGCGGTGGGCCGATCGTTTCCTGGCCGAGTTGGGCGTCTCGACCGGCGAGACGCTCATCGGGCTGGCCCCCGGCGCGGCCTTCGGCCCGGCCAAGCGCTGGCCGGCCGAGCGCTTCGCCGAGGCGGCCAAGGCCTTGATTCAGGCCCGCGGCGGTCGGGCGCTGATCTTTGGTTCGGCCGGCGAGGCCGATTCCGGCCGGAAGATCGCCCGCTCCATCGGTCCGGCCGCGGTCAACCTGGCCGGTCAAACCAGTCTGGAGCAGGCGGCGGCCTTGGTCGCCCGCCTGGAGGTCATGTTGACCAACGACTCGGGCCTGATGCACCTGGCCGCGGCCCTGGATCGACCCCTGGTGGCCGTCTTCGGCCCGACCGACCCGGCCCGCACCGGCCCGCGCGGCCGCCGACAGGCGATCATCACCGCTGGGGCCGACTGCGCCCCCTGCCTGGCCGCAGAGTGCGAGCTGGGTTCGACCTGTCTTAACCGTATCTCGGTCGATGAAGTGGTCGCCGCGGCCGAGGCCTTACTCAGAGAAGCGTCTCGACCTCCCGCCAGATGACCTCCGGGCCTATGGCGGTCAGACAGTCGGGCCGGCCCTTGGGACAGACCCGCTTGACGCAGCCGGTGCATTCCACCGGGCTCTGGACGGCGGCGTGGCCGGGCGGGGCGTTTCGCTCGGCCAGGGTGGGGCCGTAGAACGACACCGTTGGCCGGCCCAATGCGGCGGCCAGGTGGAGCGGGCCGGTGTCGCCGCCGATCACCAGTTTCGCCCCGGCCAAAAGCGCGGCCAGTTCCTTGAGATCCATCGGCGGCGGGATGACGACCCCGCTTACTCCGTCGGCCGCCTCGGCCGCCGCCCGCCGTTCGGCCTCCCCGGCCCAGGGCAGGATGACCGGCAGGCTCTCGGCCAGCCGGGCGAGCACCTCTCGCCAGGACTCGATCGGCCAGAGCTTGGTGCCGAAGGCCCCGCCCAAAAGGGCGACGCCGTAGGGCCGGCCCCGGGGCCAGGCGGGAAACTTGCCGGCCAGCGATTCAACCGCCTCGTCTTGGGGCCAAAGGTAGGGCGGCTGGGGCAGTTCCAGCTCGGTTCCGGCCGCCAGCGACAACGGGGCCAGGTACTGCTCCCGGATCTGATCGTGCTGGTAGTCGATCTTGGCCCGGCGGCTGGTCACCAGGGCCGAGGCCGGCTCCCGGCAGGAGTTCCAGGCGAAGCCGTATCGCCTCCTGGCCCGCACGAGCAGCATCATCGCCGCCGATTTGGTCAGCCGTTGGAGATCGACGGCCGCCTCGTATCGAACCCGGCGCAAGCGGCTGACGAGGTCGATGAATCCGGCATACACCTGGGGCGAGAAGGGGTTTTGTCTCGGGGCGTGGCTGTCGAAGACGATCAGCCGGCGGATGAGCGGGTGGCCTTCGAGGAGGCCGGCCCAGCGGGCCTCGATCAGCCAGTCGATCCGGGCCTCGGGCCGGGCCGCGGCAAAGGCGGTCGCCGCCGGCAGGCTGTGGACGATGTCCCCCAGGGAGGAGGATTTGATGATCAAGACGTTCACTGGCTTGTGCCTAACAGGCCTTAAAAGGCGTGTCAACCGCTAAGACGCCGGCGATGCGGCCGGAATCGCCCCCGCGCCCGACCCGTCCGGCTCGGGCGCCAGGGAGACCGATTGCCTCCCAGGGTCGGAATATGGTAACCTGATGGGGTTTGAATTATCGGGTCAAGACCCAGTTTGTTCTGGAGACGGTTTTCGGATCGGGATTCGGCAATGATTCGCCCGCTCAGTAGATTGAAGTCGTGCTTCCGGCCGCTGGCAGGGGCCTGCCTGCTTCTGGCCGCTCTCTTCAGCGTCCCGGCTCTGGCCCAAGAGGGCGACGAGGGCAAGCTGCGTTCGCCCAACCTGTATGCGGCGCTGGACGAGCAGGGATCGGCCAAGGTCATCGTTCTCCTCAAGGGATACGACACCTTCAAGGGGATCGAGTTCGGGCTGAGCCCGATCTTCAGGGACGCCGTCCAGACCTCGGTGGCCGCCGGTCAGGAGGCGTTGCTGGCCCGGATCGATCCGGCCGAGGTTCAGGTCGGCCTTCGGTTCCAGAACATTCCCGGCCTGGCCCTGAGGGTGACCCGAAAGGGCCTGGACGAGCTTTTGGCCTCGGAGCGCGTGGCCGTGGTGGAGGAAGACCGGGAGGTCTCCGTCCACACCAGCCAGGGCATCGAGCTGATCAACCCCGGGCGCTACCGCGACACTTACTGGGGCGGCGGGGTGTCGATCGCCATCGTGGACACCGGCGTGGACTACAGCCACGAGCAACTCGGCGGCGGCGGTTTCCCCAACGCCAAGGTGATCGGTGGTTACGATTTCGGCGATGACGACCCGGACCCCATGGACTGTCACGGCCACGGCACCTCGGTGGCCGGAGTGGCCGCAGGTGAGGCGGTCGCTTTGGGCGACTACACCGGCGGAGTCGCCCCCCTGGCCAAAGTGTACGCCCTCAAGATCGTCTCCGGCTGCTCGGGTATGGCCTCCGAGTCCAGCATCATCGCCGCCTGGGACTGGGCGGTCACTCACCGTGACGACGACCCGGCGAACCCGATCAAGGTCGTTTCGACCAGCTTCGGCGGCGGCTTGTACACCTCGGTTTGCGACGGCCAGCAGGTCGCCTTGGCCCAGGCGGCGGCCAACGCCGTGGCCAACGGCATCAGCGTGGTCGTCTCCGCCGGGAACGACGGCTCTTGCAGCGCTCTCGCTTCACCGGCCTGCCTCAGCGACACCATCTCGGTCGGCGCAGTCTACGACGCCGACGTCGGCGCGGTGGGCTTTTGCGTCGATTCTTCGTCCTGCGTCGGAGAATTGAACTACTCCTGCGCCGGTCTTTACGCCTGCTGGGAGACTTCGACCGCCGCCGGACAGGTGGCCTGCTACTCCAATTCGGCCGATTTCCTCGATCTTCTGGCCCCGGCCAACAACGCCTACACCCCCGCGCTCGGCGGCGGCTTCCGCAGCTTCACCGGCACCTCGGCCGCCTGCCCCTATGTCTCCGGAGCCATCGCCGTCATCCAGAGCTGGTCCAAGGCGACCAACGGCGCTTTCCTGTCGCCGGCCGAGGTCAAGAGCCGGTTGGTCGACAACGGCACGCCGGTCACCGACCCCAAGTCCGGCCTGACCACCCCGCTGATCCAGATCGCCCCGGCCATCGAGAACGGAGGCCCCGCCGCCACCGCCCTGGAGGTGATATTCGGTCTCGCCCAGGGCGAGGAGGCGGGCTTCCTGTTCAGCATCCCGGCCGGGGCGAGCAGCCTGACCGTCAAACTGACCAACGTCAGCGGCAACCCCGACCTGTACACCGCCCAGGGCTATATCCCCACCACTTCGAGTTACGACTGCCGCTCCACCAACGGCTCCGGCCAGACGGAGACCTGTTCCCACCAGAGCCCCGCGGCCGGCGATTGGTTCGCCGTGGTCCGGGGCGAGACCGCCGCCGCCTGCACCCTGACCGTGACCTACACCACCTCCGATCAGGAAACGGCCGCGGAGCAGGTGATCGAGAGTCCCGCCCTCGACGCCGAGGGGGCGGGAGGCCCCTGAGGGAAGCCGGGGGCGGATTCCGGCCGATCGAGGCGCTGACCGGCCAGAACTCCGCCCGGACGGATGAAGGGGAGGGGCCTTTCTTTCGGGGCTTGGACCGCCCGCCTCGCTTGGACTTACTTGGAAAGGTTGTCCAGCCGAACCGGCGGGTGGGGTCACTTGAGTTTTGTGTTGTTTTGATTGGTTTCTGTGCTTTCGCTGGCTTGGCGGAGCCCCGTGTGTTGCCGTTTGGTCGGGAATGGAATTATTTTTTGCCCGGCGCTGCCCTCCGATCGGCGGCCTGGATGCCGGAGCGACCCTTTTGGGCGTCACTGGGCCGGCGAGCGGCCGGAGAGGATGGAGGCGATCTCCCCGGAGTCGTAGAGGCCCGGCTTGAGACCCATCAGGGCCAGGCCGCTGGGCAGCGGCCAGATCAGCAAACGGTCGCGGACCAGGACCGCCAACATGCGGCAGGCGGCCCAATCGAGGACCAGGAGGCGGACCTCGTACTGATCCAGAAGACCTCGCTCGGCCAGGGCCGGCCCGATCTTGGCCCTGGCCTCGGCCGCGGCCCGGGCCAGCTCCTTGTCGCCCACGCCGATCACCGTGAAGCCGCCGTCCCGGCGGGCCAGCCAGACTCCGGCCCGTTCCTCGCCTTCGACCCGGACCGGGAAGAAGATCCGGTCGATCTCTTTGAACAGCCCGCCCCAGGCCTTGCCCTCGGTCTGGGCCAAGTCGGCGCGGGAGACGGTGTAGACCGGCATCGGCGCGGCCAGGGAGATATTGTGCTTGTTCGCCCCGGCCAGGCCCAACTCGGCCAACCGCCCGGCCGGCAGGACGTTGATCAGCCTCTCCACCTCGGCCCGGGCCTGGGGCCGGGCCGCCTCGCCGTTATGGGCCCAGGCGGGAGAGGCGGCCAGGACGGCCAGAACCGCCCAGGCCAGGAGATTCAGTCTATCCATGGCCGCCCGCCTCCTCGATCAGCCGATCGACCACGATCTGGCCTAGGACGGCCAGGCACTCGTGGTCCAGAAAGGCCTCGGCGTTGGCGTCGAAGAGAATCGAGGCCGAAGCGGGGAAGTCCTCGTCGGACTCGTAGAGAATCACCAGGACCGGTATCTTGGGCAGGGCGGTAAGCTCGATGACGGCGTTGCCGGAAAACTCGTCCCGTCCCTCCCGGCCGCCCAACCGCCGGCCGGCCTCTTTCAAACCGGCCGCATCGTCGCCGAAGAGCCTGGCCAGCCGGCCCTCCACCTCGGTCTGGAAGAAGGCCGAGAAAAAGGCGGCGTCTTTGAACTCGCGGTAGGCGACGAACTCACCGGCCGGCGCCCCGGCGCCCCGGCGCAAGAGATACCAGACCAGCACGATCCGAATGGTGATGTCCGGAACGCCGTCCTCGGCGTCGAAAACCCCGCCGGGGCCGACATGGTAGTCCCGGCCCAGCATCCCGATCCAGACCCCGTCTCCGTCCCGCCGGCCGTCCAACTCGGCTGCGGCCCGGTCCAGATCCAGCTCGGCCAACTCCGGCAGCAACTCGGAGAAGACTCTTTCGTAGCCGTCGGGCTTTTCCGAGACGAACATCAGCCTAATCCCGGCCCAATGTCTCCGCCTTGAGTTCCTGCGCCTTGGCCACCATCTCCTTGACCAGAGCCAACGATTCCTCCAGCGACTCGTTGGCCACCTCCAAGGTGATCGTCCCGTCGTAGCCCCCGACCACCAGGCCGGTCAGAATGTCATTTATGGGTACTACGCCCTGGCCCACCGGCAGGTGGAGATCGTTTCTGGGCGAGCGTCCGCCCTCGTTGTCGTGGACGTGGACGTGCTTGATCCGCTGCATGGAGCGGGAGATGAAGTTGAAGGCGGTGTTCTTGGGGCGCATCAGTTGGGCGTGGCCGACATCCAGGGTCAACCCCACGTCGGGCACCTCGAAGAAGGGCAGGACCATGTCCTCCACCTCCTCGCTGAGGTTCTCCAGGTAGACGGCGACCCGCTTGGCCCGGCCGTACTCCACCATCTCCCGCAGCAGCTTGATCTTGCCCTGGATCGTCTCCGGATCGACGTAGCGCTGATCGAACCAGAGGTGGATGGTTATGAACCTGGCTCCGAGGCGCTGGGCCAACTCCATGGCGTTTTTGACCTTGGGCGCGTAGTTGTGCTTCAGGCCATAGAGATCCTTGGGGTTGCCCTCTTCGGGCCCGTGGGCGGCGCAGAACAGCCCCAGCCGGCTCCGGAGCCGATTTATCAGCACCAGGTGTCGGTGAACCCAGGCCGGCTCCTTGAGTTGAATCTCGACGAAGTCGAGACCCAGCTTGCCGGCCGCCTCCAAATCATCAGGGCTGTAGGCCCGCATTCCGTATTTCATGTCACTTTCCTGGAATGAACAGTGATCAAGGCTGATTGAGCGGACAGAAGGCCACCCTTTCGCTTCTAACACAGGCTTGAGCGCCGGGGCAATACCTTTTGGATCTCTACCCGCCGCCCGACAAAAAGGCTCCCATTTTTGAGAGATTAAGAGATTAGACATAACTGTCGGCCATCTGCTTGATGACCTCCTCTTCCCGGCCGGGGTTGGAAACCCGGATGTTGGCCAGGAGGGCCTCGGCCCGGCTCCGGGCCTCTGGACGCCCCAGATCGCTCGGCCCGCGGAACAGGCCCGCCCGGCGACCCAAGCGGTAGAGAAGCCGCTCCTCGGCGGGCAGGGCGAAGTAATCGTCGATTATACCCAGCATCCGCTCCTTGTCCTCGGGCAGTTGTCCGTTGACCGTCTCGATCAGGTTCATGATGTGGTCCGAGGCGAGCCTGGAGGTGATGCCCTCGAGCCGGGAGATGAAGAGCCTGATCTCGGCCAGGCACTCTTCGTCGCCGAGGGGGGTGAAGCGGCCCTCGGCCATCTCCTGGTAGAGATCGACCCGCTTGGGCACCCTCAACGTGCGCAAGCGAATGAAATGGGCGTTGATTTGGTTCAGCGCCTCGGCGGTGTCGAGGGCGTGCCCCTGGGACATCTCCTGGCCGCCCAGGCCGGGCATGACGTATTCGCTCAGTTCGAATCCGGCCGCCACGGCTTTCTGGCCGGCCTCGATCTGCTCGGCGGCCGAGACCCCCTTCCGCATGAATTTCAGCAGCGGATCATGGGCCGTCTCCAGCCCGACGTGGATCCGATCCAGCCCGGCCTTGCGAATCTTTTTAAGATTTTCCAGGGACCTGGTCTTGATCGACTTCGAGCGGGCGTAGGTCGTCACCCGGCTGATGCCGGGAATGCGCCGGTGGAGGTATTCCAGCGTTTCGATCAGCTCCTCGGGCCGCATGATCAGGTTGTTGGCGTCCTGGAGAAAGACCGATCCCTCGCCGTAGTAGAGCCAGGCGGCCACGTTGCGGAAAGAATCCGAATAGCCGCCGCGGTGAAAGACGTGGCCGATGACCACGTCGTCGATCTCGCCGGCCGAGCCCAGCTTGAAGGACAGCTCCTTGAGGTGCTCGATCATCGAGACCACGGTGTCGATGTCGGCCTTGATCTCGGCCACGGTTCGCAGCGAAAACTTCCGGCGCTTGTAGACCGGGCAGAACAGGCACCGATTCCAGGGGCAGTTGCGGGTGAGCCTGATGAACAGACTCCGGGCCTCGGAGGGCGGGCGGATAGGCCCCTGCTCGATGTTCAGGTCATAGACGGATTTGGGCATGGGTGCGGTGCTTTAGCCTTGGGTGTCTTTAGTCCAGGTTTTTGGGAATGGGGAACTTGAAAAACTGGACGCCCTCGGCGCGGAGCATCTCCTCCTCCTGGGAGGTGGACGAACCCCGGATGCTTCGCGTCGGGCTGACGCCGTAGTGGATCTTGAGGGCCTCCTTGGCGAAGTCGGCCCCGACGTCTTCGAAGTTCTCTTTGATGTAATCGGCCACCGCCTTGTAGAGAGCCTTGGCCGGGTCCACCTCGTCCGTCTCCTTGGCTGAGCTCCGGGCCGAAACCGAACGCACGGGAGACAGAATCCGGTTCACCTCCCCGTCGTTACAGACGGGACACGTCACCAGCCCGGCGGCCTTTTGCTCCTCAAAGGCCTCGGCCGAATCGAACCAGCCCTCAAAGACGTGACCGTTGGCGCAGCTCAAATCGTAAGCGATCATGGCTCATCTCAACCTTTACCGCCTATTTTACTCCAGCCCGTCGGCGAGTGTCAAACTCGGCCGGCGCTGTTTGGCGGCCCGATTTGCGTCCCGGCCCGCCCAATTCCAGCCGCTTTGACGATGAAAATCACGACGGATATCACTTTGTTTTTTTCTTTGTTTGCTTTTTGAAGGATTTAATGATATTATTTAGCCATAATTTTGGTGCTAATGACGGAGAGTGACCATGCCGAGAAAGATCAAGGTCGATTACAAGAAGTTGCTGAAGATGGTCAATGATGGGGTGCCTCAAAAAGAGATCATGGCCGAATTGGGCCTGAAAACTTCGCCCCAGTTCAAGACCGCCTATTTGAACGCCCTCATCGAAACCGGTCAGGTAACCAAACCGGCCGGAAGCAGGGTCAAACAAGCCAAACCAGTCAGCCGCGAGGTCACGGTCAATAGTCGCGGCAGTTTGACCATTCCCAAGGCTTTGGTGGCAGATCTCGGCATCAAAGTGGGCGAAAAGTTTACAATCAGGAAAAGCAGGGCCGGTCTGTCTCTAAAAAGGATCTGAAAGAGACAAATTCCCTGAAGAAACATCTTCCATAGTTTCTTCTATCGCCGGGAGCTTTGAAGCGCGGCGCAGGGTTTGTCTCTCAGGGAGGTTCATTTCCCGCAATTTGCAGCGAAAAAGAATGACTCGGCCATCTGGAGCCAATGCCTTATACCCCGTCGTTTTCGGCGGGGTTGTTCATTTCGACCCTTGGTTCGGCCGGGGCTGAATTCGATTCTCGATCAAACGTCTTTTGGTCATTGTGTTCTTGCCGGAGTTTTATATTTTTCAGAATATTTTTGTTTCGTTTGTCTACCCGACAAT
This sequence comes from uncultured Thermodesulfobacteriota bacterium, assembly GCA_964634465.1. Classification (GTDB taxonomy): domain Bacteria; phylum Desulfobacterota; class Desulfarculia; genus CAZWLY01. The sequence continues at coordinate 34,649 of CAZWLY010000007.1, forward strand.
GCAGGCGGGCGTCACCCAAAAGGTAATTGTCGGCGCAGGACAGGGCCGATGATGTTGGCTACCGGCAAGGGCAGCCGGCGCCAAGCCTTCTGCTTGCGGCTGGATTCTCGGTGGAGGTTTATTTTGTCCAGGTTTATATCCCTGATCGAGAAATAGGCGTTTTCCACAAGCTGGTCTCTACTCGCCCATTGTTTCTTGAACTTATGGGTTCCGCTTTCCACGACGCTCCGGCCCAGATCGAAACGTGAAAGTCCTCGCGCGCAAGCATGCTCGATGGAAGACCAGTACAACCGGTAATTGGCGTAGGAGCGCATATGGACGCTATCTACCGCGGCGTAAATGCTCCATAGCGCATCGTTGAAAACCAAAGCCAGCATGCCGCCGACAACTCGGCGGCCGTGGAGTAGGCTGAAAAAGACGGTCTCTTTTCCAAGGTGGACTGCAATTGAATCAAAGAATTTTTTCGTCTCCACCGGGGTTCCCAATTGGTGCATGCGTTTGGAATAGACGGCGTAGAATTCGTCTGTCCAGGCGCCAGTCGTCTCGACCGTGTAGCCGTTTTTCAGCGCTTTCCTGACCTTGCGCCGAGTGTTCGATGAAAGCCGGCCCCACAGGGCCTCGGCGCCTTGTCGCAGGTCGATGACGCTCCTTACGGCCTGGTGCGCGGCGTCGGGCGGCTGAAGGATATTTGATCTTTCCCGGAGCAGCAAGTATTTGGCCTTACGCGAAAAAGAAACATTGATGGCTTCGGCCTCCAATTTTGCCGCCACCAAGTCCGTGTCCGCCAGGAAAGCGCCTTGCAAAGAGGCCACGTGCCGGCCCGTGAACAGGCTCTCGCTGAGGTACAAAGGCAGAACGCCGGCCACCTTGCCGCCCACCGCGGCCATCAGGTAGAGGGGCGTAACCGAACTGGCCGTGTCCAGGACGTCATACCATTCCACCAGATGCATGGGGCCGGCTCTGGGATGGGAGTGGACATAGGAGCGCCAGGCGTCCCGTTCGTTCGGCGCCATGAGGTGGATCGTGATTTCTCGCTGATCAGGATGCAGGCGAATTCTCGGCAATCGCGGGATTGCGATCTCATGGGGAGGGTGGGGTTCGCCGACGCGAGACCGCCTCGCCTCATCGCCCTCGACCGGACACCCACCCAAAGGGGCGGGGCGGAACTCTTCAAGAAACCGCAAAAACTTCTCACTGGTCCCCTGCAAGTAGGCGTAGAGCGACACACGCTCCGCCATGGTGACAGATGAAGGTCGGGGGAGATCCGGGTCGAATTCCCACGGGTGACAGTAAAACACGAGCGGCCTGGATAAAGACAGCACTCTCCGGGCCAGGATTCGGAAGGCTTGATAGGGAAGGCTTCTGAAATAAAAGCCTCCGGAAAAGGGGATGTTGAAACCGGCTAACGGGCAGGCGCTTATTGGATATACCCTGAGCCTGCCCAGGGTGTTGGCATGGACGACGGGTTGTGCGGGGGCCGACGGGTCGCCATACAAAGGTGTTTTGACCGGGAAGAGGCTGGAGTCGTATTCGAGGTCCAACTCCGCGAGCACCTCATACACCCACGACATGTTCCAGGTTATCGAGAAGTATGGGGCGCGAAATCCTTTGGGCTGCTGGGACGTCGCCCGGGCGAGAGCGTCCAGGTTTCGCTTTAAATCATCTCTGAACTGGCTGGGTGACATCGAATCCACTCGACGATGGAGATCGCCGTGCAGCCCCAGTTCGTGCCCCTGGGCCGATATCTCTGCGATGAGAGAGGGGTGTTCCCTGGCCACTTGTCCGACCACGAAGAAAGTCGCTTTCACCTTCCGGGAATCCAAGACCCGGAGCAGCCAGTCAGTGTTTGCCCGAATCCGGCTTTCATATGATTTCCAGGATTCGGGCCGGGCTGACGTGGAGGGCAGCCCCTGGTACCATTCTTCCAGATCGACTGTAAGGTAGGTCTTGCTCATTTGCCGCCTCGCGCCGAACCAGGTTTTGAGGACACGAGTTCATCGTCGGGCCGCCGGACCGCTCGACGGACGCCTTGGAAGGCATCGACCCTGGTCGCTTGTTTGCCCGGCGCCGTTTTGATTTTAACTGGAGGCCGGCCGAAGCTATGCTTCTCTCCGGCCGTTTTCCTGCCGGAACGATTTTTATTTCATCCGCGCTGCGGCCAAGCTATAAGCTCCCCGGCCCGGCGGCACAGGTCGATGGCGTAATCCCTGCCCGAGCCCGGCCCGTTTTCAAGGGCGTCCCACCACTGTCCGGGGATGGCCCCGGCCCCGTAATAGGCTCCGGCCACCGCGCCGGTCATGGCGGCCAGGGTGTCGGCGTCGCCGCCCAGGTTCACCGCCAGGCTGACCGCGCCGGGCAGGTCGTCGGTGAGCAGGAAGGAGGCGATCGCCGGCGGCACGGCCTCGATGGCCGTCACGTCGCAGCGAAAAAGCCGGGTTATGGCCAGGCGCAACTCCACCGGCCTGGCGGGCGCGATGGCGGCGACCGCCCTCAGTCTCGATGCGCTTTCCGAGTCGATCGATTCGGCATAACCGGCTAGAGTTTCGATGAAATCGTCCCTATCGACCCTTTCATCGGCCAAGCCCAGCCTCAGAGCCAGCCCGACCGCCCCGGCCTGGATGACCGCTCCGGCCACGGCTCGGGGGTGGCGGTGGGTGATCCTGGCCGACTCGGCCGCCGTCTCGATCAGCGTCTCGACATCATCGGCGTAGAAGACTCCCAGGGGGCCGACGCGCATGGCCGAGCCGTTGCCGAAGGAGTCGGTGCCCACCTCGGACCAGGGCTCGCCCGCGGCCAGCCGGGACATGACGCCGTGGAGCCGGGCGCCGTAGCCCCGCCGGGGATCGTAGTTGGCCAGCCATTGGGCGGCGCAGGCGGCCGGGTCGAACCCTTTCGAGGCGACCAGACTCTCCAGCAGGCCCAGGGCCATCTGGAAATCGTCGGTGTACCAGCCGGCCGGAAAACGTCCCGGCCGCATCTCGGACAACCAGCCGTAGCGGTTCTCGATCATCGGCCAGGACCAGCCCTCGACCGGCATGCCCAGAGCGTCGCCGGCCATCAGACCGATTACCGAGCCGGCCAGTCGCTCCAGACGCGGGTCTTCGAATCGCTCGCCCATAACGCCCCTGCCGCTTTTTTCCTGTCCTGCCGGCCCTCTAGAGACAGTTTTCAGGAAGCCCCTGGGCTTGTCAAGGCCGGGGCCGGATCCCGGTCGGCTCCTTCGACCTCGATGCCGGCGGGTGTGGTTTTCCAATCAAGACTTGAGGTTGCCATTTCGCCAGGCTTACCGTTTCGATAGGCGTCGCTCATCGCCTTTTGCCGCCGGCGTCCCGCGCTCGCCGAGGGGGCGGCGGCAAGCGAGTCTTGTCTTTGCCGGTCCGCTCGTTCTGGTGGCCCCTCGGCCCGGTCCGAGGCTGTTCGCCTCTCGGCCGGCGCGGCCAAACAGGGCCGGCTGGAAAGCCAGGCTCCGGAAACGCCCGCCGGCGCTTGGGGCTCACTTTTTTTTGCTCTTTTTGTTTTTCCGCCTGGCCAGGCTCAGGCTCAGGTACTCCAGGTATTCAAAGCTCTCCACGTTTCGGGGATCGAGCTTGAAGCAAGTCTCCATGTCAGCCACCGCCTCGGCCAGCCGCCCCTTTTTTTCGTACCAGCCGGCCCGGTAGGCGAAGGCGTCGGCCGAGCGGGGATCGAGCGACAGGGCCCGATTGTAATCGGAGAGCGCCTTTTCCGCCTGGCCGGTCTCCTGAAAGATGCAGCCTCGCGACAGGTAGGCGTCCACGTAATCGGGCTTGAGCTTGATCGCCTTGTCCAAATCGGCCAGGGCTTCGGCCGCCTGACCCAGCCGGTAGTAGTACAGGTTGGCCCGCTCGTAACGGGCCTGGGCCGAGGTTGGCCTGAGGCGCACGGCCTTGGTCAGATCGGCCAGGGCGGGTTGGTGCTCCATCAGCTCCAACCGGGCTTTGGCCCGGGCCAGATAGGCGCTGAAGTAGTTGGGTTTGAGCTTGATCGCCCTGGAAAGGCTCCGGACGGCCAGGTCGGGTTTTCCCTGCTTGATGAGAGCCCGGCCGAGGTAGAGGTGGACGGCGGCGTTGTTGGGGTTGAGCCCGGCGGCCCGAGTGAGCGCCTGGACGGCCTGGCGGTAGCGTCCGGCCTTGAGAAGCATCCGCCCCTGGCCGAACTCGGCGGCGGCGTTGCGGCGCTCCAGGATCAAGGCCAGTTCGTAGAGAGTTCTGACCACGGCGGCCGAATCGAGTTTCTCCAGCGCCCGGGCCGCCTCGACGATGGCGCGGGCGGCCTTGCCCGGTTTTGATTTGGCCGTCGCCGATATCGGCTTCAATCCGACAACGATTTTTTTGGCCTGGCGGGACGACCTCCTCAGCTCCTGGGCCCGGGCCAGATCGGCCAGCGCCCTGGCCCACCGCCCCAGTCGGCCGTAGACCCTCGACCGGCTGAGGTGGCCCGTGAAATCGTTGCCGGCCTGAGCCAGATAGGCGTTGTAGTCGGCCAGGGCCTTGCGGTAGCGACCGGCCCGCTCGTAGGCCTCGCCCCGGTGGAGGAGCACTCGGGCCGGGCGCTCGGGCCGGCCCAGGGCGCGGTTGAAGTCGGCTACGGCCTCGTCGTAGCGGCCCAACTCGGTTAAGGCCCGGCCCCGATAGACGTAGAGCGAGGCCGTGTTCACGCCCAGCTTCAAAGCTTTGTCGAAATCACGGAGAGCCGGGCCGTACTCGGCCATGGCCAGCCGCAGGAATCCCCGGTAGATGTAGGCGGCGGCATAGTCGGGATCGAGCCTGATCGCCTGGCTGGCGTCGGCCAGGGAGATCTCCAGATCGTCGCCTTCGGCCAGGGCGGCCGCCCGGGCCAGATGGGCCTCGGGCAAGTTGGGGGCCAGCCGAACGGCCCACAGGGCGTCGATGACGGCCTTGATACCGGCCCGGCGCTTCAGCCCGGCCATGCTTCTGAGGGCGTAGGCCTTGCCCCGCTGGGCCGGCGGCAGCGTCCCGGAGTCGATGGCCAGGGTGAGCAGTTTGTCGGCCGCGGCGAGCCGGCCCTGTTTGAGCAGTCGGCCCGCCTCGCTGATCCGCGGGTCGTCGCCGGCCAGGGCGAAGGCGCTCGTCAGGACGTAGATCAATATGACCAGGCCCCATCGGGCCGCAACCGCCATGGCAAGCCTCCGTTCGGCCGTAAGTCGTTGGCTATCAAAATCTAATCATATTCCGGCATGTTGGGCAAGCTCGACCGCTCGGTGATCGTTTCACCTCCAGGCCCAGGCGCCGTCGAGTCAAGTTGACTTCGAACCGGGCAGTGGTTATAACACGAGAAGCTTCAAAGGAGATCTGGCATGGATATCGTAGCCGGTGAATTCATCAGGGCCGTGGCGATGATTCTCTATTACGTGCTCAGCCTCTATATGTGGATCATCATCGCCCGGGTCGTCTTGAGTTGGGTCAACCCGCGACCGCAAAGCGAGATCATCCAATCGATCCTCTACTTCATCTACCGGGTCACCGACCCTCTGCTCTACTGGGTCCGGCGAAAGATTCCGATCAACCTGGGCATGATCGACATCAGCCCCTTCATCGTCATCCTGGCCATCCTGTTCGTCCAGAACTTCGTGGTCAACTCCCTCATCCGCCTCTCCCTGCGCCTGGGCCTGGGCTGATGGCCCAGGACGGACAGGGCCTCCGGCTCGTGGCCGGCGGCGGGGGAGTGCGCCTGTCCGTCGCCGTCCAACCCAAGGCCAAAAAGGACGAGATTGCCGGTGTAATCGACGGCCGGCTGAAGATCAAGCTGACCGTCCCTCCCGTCGGCGGTAAGGCCAACAAGGCGCTCATTGCCTTTCTGGCCAAGAGGCTCGGCGTGGCCAAGTCCAGAATCAGGATCGTCAAAGGGGAGAAGAGCCGCCAGAAGGAGATCGTGGTCGAGGGCGTGGGGGAAAAGGAATTGGAGCGGATGTTGTAGCGGCGCGCTCAGGCTCGGGTTCCGCCCCTGCCGACCCCCACCGGGGGTTCATTTCCCACAAGCGTTTTCTCTCCTCCCGGCTTGCGGCGAAGAAGAACGACTCCCCGCCCCCGCCGATACCCTATCGCTTGCGGCGGAATTGTTCATTCGATGGCTTGACACCGATCGTTCAGAGTGCTATGAAGCAAAACATCCAGTCTGTGTAATAAACACAACATGGCTGGGCGATGGAAATTGCCCGTCCCAAGGGGGGTTGATGGCCAAGAGAGTAAAAAGAGAGCGTTCAGCCGATCTCATCCAGAGAATCCGCGACCGCTACGACTCCTTGAGCGAGTCCCACAAGAAGGTGGCCGAGTTCGTTCTCGACAACCTGGAGGTGGCCACCTTCGTCTCACTCAACGAAATCTCGGGCCGTATCGGCGTCTCGGACGCCACCCTGATTCGCTTCGCCCAAGAAATGGGCTACGGCGGCTTCAAGGAGTTTCGCGAGCACCTGGCCGACTACATAAGAAAGATCATCTACACCCAGAAGCCGACCCTGGAGCACACCGAGGCCGAGTCCTCGGCCTTGGGCAAGGTCATGGCCGCCGACATCCAATACATCACCCGGACCCTGGAGGGCGTCAACGGCCAGTGGTTCAAGGACACGGTGGCAGCCATCGTCTCGGCCAAGCGGATCTATTGCATGGGCTGGCGCATCTCGTCTTTTCTGGCCGAGTTCCTGGCCTTCCAGCTTCGCCGCCTGTCCTACGACGCCCACCCCATCGTTCGCGAGCGGCGCACCCTGCTGGAGCAGGTCCTGGAGCTGGGCAAGGGCGACCTGTTGATCGTCTTCGACCAACTGCTCTACTCCACCGAGGTCTTCGAGGCGGTCGAGTACGTCGGCGTGCATGCGCCCGAGGTGACCATCGTCACCGTGACCAACGACCCCTTGGCCCAAATCGTCCAGTACGCCGACATGAGCTTCTTCCTCGACCTCGTCGGTCAGCGCGACTTCTCCATCATTTCGCTGACCGCGCCGATGAGCCTGATCAACGCCATCATCGAGGAGGTCATCGCCAAAAAACCCCGCAAGGCCAAAAGGGCGCTGACCCGCTACGAAGACGACGTGCTCTCCCGCCAAAGGCACGCCCTGGTCTTGAAACCAAAACCCTAGTCCGAAGCGTATCGTCGCGGCCGACGCCTCCGGCCGCCGGGAGGATGGACGAGTGGATTTCAGCCTATCCAAAGACCAGCAGAAGATCGTCGATCTCCTCGACGAAGTGGGAAAGAGCGAGTTCGCCCCCAAGGCCGCTCGCTGGGACGCCAACCACGAGTACCCCTGGGAGAACGTCCACCTCCTGAGAGAGCTCGGCTTTTTGGGCATGACCATCCCCAAGAAGTACGGCGGCCAGGAGCGCCCCTTGATCGACGCCGTCTTGGCCGTCGAGACGGCGGCCAAGTACTGCGGCGTCACCGGCCGGATCCTGGTCGAGACCAACATGGGCGCCTTGGGCTCGATCATGGCCTACGGCACCGAGGCTCAGGCCGAACTGGTCGCCCGCCGCATCCTCGAAGAAGGCGACAAACCGGCCATCGGCATGACCGAACCCGAGGCCGGGACCAACCTGACCGAGCTGAAGACCAGCGCGGTCAAGAAAGGCGATGGCTACGTCATAAACGGTCGCAAGCACTGGATCACCGGCGGCGGAATCTCGATCACCAACCTCATCTTCGTCCGCTTCTTCGAGGACGGCGAGGAGAAGGGCATCGGCGGGGTGATGATCGACAAGGGCCATCCAGGCTTCACCTTTGGCCGGGTGGAGAACGCCCTGGGCCTGAGAGGCATTCCGGAGACCGAGCTGATCTTCGAGGACTGCGAGATACCGGCCGAAAACGTGGTCGTGCCCGGCGACGGCACCGAGGGTTTCAAGAAGCTGATGTACGGCTACAACGGCCAGCGCACCGGGGCCAGCGCCGTGGCCCTGGGAATCGCCCAGGGGGCCCACGACCTGGCCGTGGAGTACATGAAACAGCGGCAAACCTTCGGCGTCAAACTGGCCGACTACCAGGGCCTGCGCTGGATGATGGCCGAGAGCCAGACCAAGCTGGACGCCGCCCGACTCCTGATCTACCGGGCCGCCTGCAACACCCGGCAACTGCCCCGAAACGTCCAGATGCCCCACATCACCGAGTCCTCCATGGCCAAGGCCTTCACCGGTCACGCCGCTTTCGAGGTCGTTTCCGAAAGCCTGCAGATGTTCGGCGCGGCCGGCTACTCGGCCGACCTCCCCCTGGAGCGCATGCTTCGCGACGTGCGCATGTTCCAGATCGGCGGCGGCACCACCCAGGCCCAACTGAACATGATCGCCCGGGGGGTGTTCAAGAGCAAGTGAGCCTCGATCGGCTCGGCCGGGGTTGGTCCGGCCGCCGCCGAGGTCGCCTCGCCGCCTCAGCCCTCGCCCCGCTCTTTACGAACCCTGGAGGCCGGCCAACGGCGCCCGCCGCTCGGTCCGCCTTCCTCGCGCACTCCGTCTTGACACCCGGCCCGGCCGGGTGTTAGCCTTGGTTTCACTTGAGGCATACCACTGGTATTATCAGGCTTGGTTTCCGCCTGACCGGCCGCGACCGGACAGACGGCGAGGAGGGCAGGGGTGAGACAGGACATCTACGAGACCATCAGGGATCGGATCGTCTTTTTGGAATACCCGCCGGGCCGCATTCTGAACGAAAAGGGGTTGGCCGCCGAATTCGGGGTCAGCCGCACCCCGCTCCGGGAGGTCCTCTCCCGGCTGGAGTGGGAGAAGCTGGTCCGGGTCATCCCCCGGACCGGGACCATGGTCGCCGAGATCGAGGTTCACCGGATCCGGGAGGTCTTCCAGGTTCGCCTCGATATCGAGGGATTGACCGGGCGTCTGGCCGCGGAGAACATCGCCGACGAGCATTTCGAGCGGCTCAACCAGATCCGGGCCCGCTGCGCCGCACTCGCCCCCGACTACGATCCCAAGGCTCTGGTCAACATCGACGTCACCTTCCGGGGCGTGCTGCTGGAAGCGGCCAACAACTCGGTCTTGAAGGAGATATCCGAGTCGCTCTACAACCTGACCGCCCGGATCTGGTACATGGTCGTCGATCGAGCCAACTGGGAGCACGAGGTCAGGCTGCTCGCCGGCGAGATCGAGCAGACCACCCAGGTCTTGAGACGCCGCGATCCGGACGAGGCCTACCGGGTCAAGCAGATGTATCTCAACCGCTTCATCCAGCGGGTCCGGGACCGGATCTAGAGTGTCGTCTCGGTGAGAATCTCCGATGAACGACCCGGCCGCAAGCGATGGGGTATGGGCGGGGGCGGGGAGTCGTTCTTCTTCGCCTCAAGCTGCGGGAATGACCCCCCGCGGGGAATAACCCCCTGTGGAAAATGACCCTCCCGTGGAAAATAAGCCCCCTGTGGGGGCGACTTGAAAAATAGCGGCCCTGACCCAACTCGCCCACCAGACCGAGCCTGACTGCTGAGCTTGAGAAACCGCACCGCCTCTCTCGACCAGCCGCTTCCTGGCGATCTTCCCGGCCTCGGCGACGAGAAAAGTTCTTGACCCGAAGCCGGGGGCGGTGATATTTCTTAAACGACACTAAACGAACAGCGGTATACCAGTATTGCAACAGGAATGAGGCCAATACTCCGTGTTATTCTATCAAGGGTTCAGGTCCAGGACCGACTCGGCGGCTGGCCGGTTCATTTCTGGTAGGGGGCGCATCCATGAGCGATAACGTATACGACGTCATCATCGCCGGCGGCGGGCTGATGGGCTCGTCCATCGCCTATCACCTGCTGGCGGCCGACCCGACGATCAGGCTGGCCGTGGTGGAGAGGGACCCGACCTATCAGCGGGCCTCGACCACCCTCTCCATGGGCGGGGTCCGGGTTCAGTTCTCGCTCAAGGAGAACGTCCTCATCTCTCTCTACGCCCAGGAGGTATTCGCCCGCTTCGAAGAGGAGATGGCTGTCGAGGGCGAGCCGCCGTCCATCGCCTATCACCGGGAGGGGTATCTCTTTCTGATCGACCAGGCCGGCCAGGCGGCGGCCGAGGAGGCGCTGGAGCTGCAAAGGAGTCTGGGCGCCGAGGTGGAGTGGTGGACGCCGGCCGAGATCGAGGCCGCCTATCCGCTTCTCGACCCGAGCGGTTACGTCGGCGGCACCTTCGGTCCCAGGGACGGCCACCTGGACGGCTACGCCGTGTTGATGGCCTACCGGAAGAAGGCCCGATCGTTGGGCGCGGAGTACCTGATGGACGAGGCGGTCCGGATCGAGACCGACGGCCGGGCGGTCGCCGGTCTGACGTTGGCCTCGGGCACGTCGCTCAAGGCCGGGACGGTGGTCAACGCGGCCGGAGCCTGGTGCTCGCTCCTGGCCCGGACGGCCGGGGTCGAGCTGCCCATCGAGCCGGTTCAGCGCCAGGTCTTCGCCGCCGCGCCGGCCCACGTCCCGGAAAAACCCCTGCCGCTCGTCATCCTGCCCTCGGGCCTCTATTTCAGGACCGAGACCGGCAACCTGCTCCTGATCGGCCGCTCCATGGTCGAGGACAGGGTCGGCATCGGCTTCGACTGGGACCGGGAGCGATTCATGGACGTGCTTTGGCCCGAGCTGGCCGAGACGGCGCCGGTTTTTGACACCCTGAAGCTGATGCGCGGCTGGTCCGGGCTCTACGCCGTCAACCGCCTGGACGGCAACGCCGTCCTGGGCGAGTGGCCGGAGCTTTCGGGCTTCTACTTGGCCAACGGCTTTTCCGGCCACGGTCTCCAGCAGGCCCCGGCCGTGGGCCGTTACCTGGCCGAGCTGATCCTCGGCCGGGAGCACGCCTTGGACCTGAGCCTCTTCGCTCCGGAACGCATTCTGGCCCGAAGGCCGCTTTCCGAGGCCGGGCTGGTATGATCGGGCTCGATTGAGGCTGGACCGGCCGGAGCGCAAATGCTACTCCAGAGAGGAGGGCCCCGCTCGATCACCGGGGCCGAGACGCGGCGACGTTGAGGGTGAGGGAGGAGACGATGTACGGATGGGCCGGAAAGGTGCTCCGGGTCGATTTGAGCCGGGGTCGGATCGACGTTGAGGAGTTGGATCCCCAAGCAGCCAGGGATTTTCTCGGCGGCCGGGGGCTGGGCGTCTACTATCTGTTGAAGGAGCTCGACCCCGCCTGCGACCCGCTCTCGCCGGAGAACATGCTGGTCATGGCCGCAGGTCCCCTGACCGGAACTAGGGCCGCGACCGGGTCGCGCTACATGGTCATGACCAAATCGCCCCTGACCGGCGCGCTGACCTGCTCCAACTCGGGCGGCTTCTTTCCGACCGAACTGAAGCGGGCCGGCTTCGACGCCCTGATCTTCACCGGCAGGTCGCCCGAGCCGGTCTACCTGTGGCTGAACGACGGCCGGGCCGAGCTCAGAGAGGCCGGCCGCCTGTGGGGTCGAGACACCCACCGGACCACCGAGGCGTTGCTCTCGGAAACCGACTCCCGGGCCAGGGTGGCGGCCATCGGTCCGGCCGGAGAAAGGCTGGTCCGTTTCGCGGCGATCATGAACGACAAGCACCGGGCCGCCGGCCGCTCCGGCGTGGGCGCGGTGATGGGCTCCAAGAACCTCAAGGCGGTCGTGGTCCGCGGCGCGGGCGAGGTCGGCCTGGCCGATCCGGAGCGCTTCAAAGCCTTCGATAAGCTGGTCAGGGACAAGTTCAACCAGGCGGCCAAGGACAACCCACCGCCCCTTCGGCTCCACGGCACCTCCATCACCGCCATGGCCACCAACAGCTACGGCGTCTTGCCGACCAAGAACTGGCGGCACGGCGCCTTCGACGGCTGGGAGGAGATCTACGGCCAGACTCTGACCGAGAGGTTCCTCGTCCGGCCCAAGGCCTGTTACTCCTGCTCCATCGCCTGCGGCCGGGGAACCAAGGTCGAGGTCCCCGGCTTCGAGGGTGAGGGCGAGGGCCCGGAGTACGAGACGGTCTACGCCATGGGCTCCAACTGCCTGATCGACAACCTGGCCGCGATCACCAAGGCCAACTACCTCTGCAACGAGCTGGGCCTGGACACGATCTCCATGGGCGCGACCATCGCCTGCGCCATGGAGCTTTACGAATTGGGCCTCCTCTCCGAGGCCGAGGTGGGCCGGACGCTGGAGTGGGGCGACGCCGAGGCCCTGGTCGAGCTGACCCGCCTCACCGGGTTGAGGCAGGGCTTCGGCGACAAGCTGGCCGAGGGCAGCGCCCGCCTGGCCGAAGCCTACGGCCGGCCCGAGCTGGCCATGGTCTCCAAGAAGCAGGAGTTTCCCGGCTACGAGCCCCGGGGCGCCCAGGGCATGGGCCTGGCCTACGCCACCTCGCCCATCGGGGCGTCGCACATGCGGGGCGATCCGGCCTACTTCGAGCTTTTGGGCGTGCCCGAGAACATCGACCGTTTCGCCGTCGAGGGCAAGGCCGAGGTGGTCAAGGACTGGCAGGATCTGTTCTGCGTCATCGACTCGGCCGGGCTGTGCGTCTTCTTCTCGGTGAGAAACCTTGTCGAGCCGACCTTGAAGGCCGAGCCGACCGGGATTCTGGAGTACTTGAACGCCGCCACGGGGGCGGACTACACTCTGGACGAACTGGTCGAGACCGGCGAGCGGATCGCCAACGCCGAACGGGTGTTCCTGGTCCGGGCCGGCTTCTCCAGGAAGGACGATAGCCTGCCCAAGCGGCTGACCGAGGAGCCGATGCCCGACGGGCCGTCGGCCGGCCACGTCTGCCGCCTGGAGGAGATGCTCGACGAATACTACCGGCTTCGGGGCTGGAGCGAGGACGGGGTTCCCACTCCGGAGAAGCTCCAGGAGTTGGGCTTGGGCGAGATATAGTGTCGCCTCCCGGAAGCGAGTTTCCCGGCTGGGCGGAATCTTCGGGGCGGAGGGAGCCTTCGAGGGCGGCTTTGCCTTTTGGAGCCGCCTGGTTTCGTCTGCAACTGGGGAGACGATGAAGGTCGAGGTCAACTTCTTCGCCAATCTGCGGGACTACTCGCCCACCGGCGAGGCCCGGGCGGTCCTGGATCTGCCCGGGGGGGCCACGGCCGGAACGCTGATCGCGCGCCTGGCCGTACCGGACGAGGTCCAGCGGGTGATCCTGGTAAACGGCCGCCACGCCGGAGAGGAGACGCCCCTCGACGACGGCGACGTGATCACGCTTTTTCCTCCGGTGGAAGGGGGTTGACCGGCCTTCCGGGGAGGCGTATAGGATTTTTTCGAGAGGCGAGCCGTCGCCGTCCCGATCGAGTCGGGCGGGCGGCCGCTCGCATAATAAGGGAGAGTGGAAAAGTGGGCGCAAGCCTTATGGAAGGTAACGAGGCCGTCGCCTGGGGGGCGTATGACGCCGGTTGTCGCTTCTTCGCCGGCTACCCGATCACCCCGGCGACCAGCATTTTCAACACCATGCTCAAGATTCTGCCCCCGGCGGGCGGCATCGTGCTTCAGGGCGAGGACGAGATCGCCTCGATGGGCTACTGCCTGGGCGCGTCCATGGCCGGGTGGAAGGCCATGACCGCCACCTCTGGGCCGGGGATCAGCCTTTACAGCGAGCACATCTCCTTTGCCATCGGTTCGGAGATCCCGCTGGTCATCGTCGATGTCCAGCGGCTGGGGCCGTCCACCGGCTCGGCCACCCGGGGGGCGGACGGCGACATCCAGTTTTTGCGCTGGGGCAACTCGGGCGGGCTGCCGATCATCTGCCTGGCCCCGGTGGACGTGGGCGACTGCTACACTCTGACCATTCACGCCTTCAACCTGGCCGAAGAGTACCGCTGCCCGGTGATGATCGCCTCCAACAAGGAGATCGGCCTGACCCGGGAGTCGGTCGATCTGGACTCGTTGGACAGGCCGGCCCCGGTCGAGCGGCTGGCCGCCCCGCCGGACGAGGACTACCTGCCGTTCAAGGCGGCGCCGGGCAAAGACGTGCCTTACTTCAGGCCCATCGGCGGCCGGGAGATATCGCGCCAGACGTCCTCCACCCACGGCGAGAACGGCTACATCACCACCGATCCGGACGAGATCGCGGCCCAGATCGAGCGCCTGGAGAGAAAGCTTCTGGCCAACGTGGACGAGTTCAGCTTCTACGAGGCCGATCTCAAGGCGGGCGCCGAGACGCTCGTTCTGACCTACGGCGTCTCCGGCCGGGCGGCCAGGCAGGCCTGCCGGGAGCTGAACGAGTCGGGCCGGCCGACCTCCCTGGCCATCCTCAAGACCCTCTGGCCGGTTCCCGCAGGCCTGATCAAAAGGCTGGCCGAGGGAGTCGAGCGGGTGGTGGTGGTCGAGATGAACCGCGGCCAGTACGTTCGCGAGGTGGAGCGGGTGCTCAAGGACAAGCCGGTCACTTTGGTCGGCGGCATGAACGGTAAGCTTATCTCACCAGCCCGAATTGCGGCGGCGGCAAGGGAGGTGGAGCATGGCTAGTCTTTTGAACAAGAGCCGGCCGCCGGTCTTCTGCCCCGGCTGCAGCCACGAGATGGTGCTCAGAGCGCTGGACAAGGCCTTCCAGAACATGGGTCTGGAAGGGAGCCAGGTGGCCATGGTCAGCGACATCGGCTGCTCCGGACTCTTCGACACCTTTTTCAACACCCACGCCTTCCACGGCCTCCACGGCCGGGCCTTGACCTACGCCGCCGGGATCAAGCTCTGCCAACCCGAGCTGAATGTGGTCGTCACCATGGGCGACGGCGGTTTGGGCATCGGCGGGGCCCACTTGCTCGCCGCCTGTCGCCGCAACGTCGATATGACGCTCTTGATCCTGAACAACTTCAACTTCGGCATGACCGGCGGCCAGTGCTCGGCGACCACGCCCAACGAGGCGGTGGTCGGCTCGGGCTTCTTGAACAGGCTGGACAAGCCGATCGACGTCCAGTCCCTGGCCGTGGCCGCGGGCGCGCCCTACGTGGCCTCCCTGTCCGCCTACCAGAAGAACTTACCTGAGATAATCAGAGAAGCCATCGAATATAAGGGCTTTTCAGTGGTGGAAATCCAGGGCGTGTGCCCCGGCCGCTACACCAAACGCAACAAGCTGACGCCCAAGATGATCGAAGAGTCGCTGGCTTCGAAGACCTTGATCTGCGGCCGGGTCGAGGCCAACCAGCGACCCGACTACGCTACGGCCTACGCCGCCGAGGCGGCCGCCCAGCCGCCGGCCGGTCGGCCGAAAGGGATCGAGGCGGGCCTGACCGCGCCCCAGACCGAACGCCAGGAGGTCATCATCCTCGGTTCGGCCGGCCAGCGGGTGATCACCGCCGGCGAGCTTCTGGGCCTGGCCGGGCTTTCAGCCGGGCTCAACGTCACCCAGAAGAACGAGTACAACATCACCGTGCTTCGGGGCCCGTCCATCGCCGAGCTGATCCTCTCGCCCGAGACGATCGACTACACCGCCATCGAGCGGCCGACGGTCGTTCTGGCCCTGGCCGAAGAGGGGGTGGAGCGGCGGAAGACCCTCTTTGCCGACCTCGACCCGGCGACCCTGATCATCAGGGCCGAGGGCGTGGATCTGCCCCCGACCGGGGCCGAGGTGACGACCATCGACTTCAAGGGGCGGGGGATCAAGTCGGTGGACTACTCCTTGGCCGGTCTGGCCGTGTTGGCCAACCTGGGCCGGGTGGTTTCGCCGGCCATGCTCGAGGCGGCGCTCGAAGCGCGCTTCAAGGGCCGAGTCCTGGAAGCGGCTTCGGCCGTGGTCGAGGCGGTCGGTTCCTGAGCGGGGGCGGGCGCGGGAGAGATCAGGGCCGGGACGAGGGCGGCTCAAGCCTACACGGAGGTTAGTCGATGCCGCTATTGACGACCCTCGTCGGCGTCTATCCCAAGCCGGCTTACGTGCCGGTCAGAGATTGGTTCGGCCAGGGCGGCGGCGCCGTCCCCGGCCAAGGCGACGCCAGCCGGGCCGAAGAGCTCAGGGCGGTGTTGGACCGCGCCACCCGGGAGGTGGTCCGGGAACAGGTGCGGTTGGGAATCGACCTGCCGACCGACGGTGAGGTCCGCCGGGAGAACTACATCCACTACCACTGCCGGCACCTGGCGGGCGTCGATACCGAGAACCTGACCCGAAAATCCATGCGTTCCGGCGAATGGGTCGCCTTCGTCCCGACCATCACCGGACCGATCGGGCCGGGTGAACCGTTTTTGCCCCGGGACTGGCGAGTGGCCCAGTCGGCCGCCGACCGGCCGGTCAAGATGACCGTCCCCGGTCCGCTGACGATCATCGATTCCACCGCCGACGCCTATTACGGGGATGAGCCGAGGCTGGCTCGGGATCTGGCCGAGGCCCTGAACGTCGAGATTCGCCGCTTGGCCGAGGCCGGCTGCCGCCACATCCAGGTGGACGAGCCGGTTTTCGCCAGGAGACCGGACCAGGCCCTGGCCTACGGCATCGAGTGCTTGAACCGATGTTTTCATGGGCTGCCCAGGGAGGTGACCCGGGTGGTTCACGTCTGCTGCGGCTATCCCGATCGACTCGACAGCGAGCACTACCAGAAAGCCTCGCCCGAGGCCTATTTCCAGCTCGCTCCGGCCCTCGATACGGCGGGAATCGACGCCGTTTCCCTGGAGGACGCCCACCGGAAAAACGACCTTGCGTTGTTCGATCTGTTCAAGAACACCGCCGTCATCCTGGGCGTGGTCGATGTCGCCCGCTCGAGAATCGAAACCGCCGATGAGATCGAGTCCCGGCTTAGAGAAGTCTTGGACCGCGTCGAGCCCCACCGCCTCATGGCCGCACCAGACTGCGGGCTGGGCCTTTTGACCCGCCGGATGGTCTTGGCCAAGCTGAAAAACCTGGTCCGGGCGGCCGGCCGGATTTGAGACCCGATATCGTTTCGGCCAGCGAAGACCACTCGCCCCGTTCCCGGTTCGATTCAGCCCCCGCCGGCCGGGCAGCGTCGCCTCGGGGCGGGTTGTCGGGCCGGAGGGCGGCGATGAGCCCGATCCCCGCGCCCGGCCGGACCGGGCGACGGCGGTCGCTTGACCCGGATCGCTTTTCCGCCTATTCTTTCCGCTACTGAATGAGCCTGCATTCATTTTCAGGAGAGAGGCCCTGCCATGATGGTTCTACTGCGCCTGATCGCCGTCTTTTTTCGCTCCCTGGGGAAGAGGCTGGACGGTCCGCTGGCCGAGTCGGTGATAACCCTGCGCGTTTGGCCCAACGACCTGGATCTGAACCTGCATCTGAACAACGGCCGCTTTCTGACCATCATGGACCTGGGCCGCTTCGACCTCATGTTCCGGTTGGGCCTGGTCGGGGTCGCCTTCAAGAACCGCTGGCGGCCCATGCTCGGCGCGGGTACGATCCGCTTCAGAAAACCGCTGGCCCCCTTCGCCCGTTACCAGCTCAAGACCCGGTTGGTCTGCTGGGACGACAAGTGGCTCTACTTTGAGCAACGCTTTGAAAAAGACGGCCGGATCGCGGCCGCGGCCCTGGTCAGGGGGCTTCTTCGCGGCCCCGAGGGCAACGTCCCGACCGCCGAGTTGCTCGCCGCCTCCGGCTTCCAGGTCGACTCGCCGCCCATACCCGAACCGGTCAGAGCCTGGCTGGGTTGGCTCGAGTCGGTCTGATCGCCCTCGATTCGGCCCGCCGGGGCGGTTGTTCCGGCTTCGGGACGCACCGGCGCAGCGAACCTGGGAAGATAAAAGGCCGTGGCGTGAAACACGACCGGGCGGTAATATTGATGAAGTGCATCCGGCCGATGTTGAACGTCTAGCCAAAGGAGATGACATGCCCGGAGCAGGCCTGATCAAGAACATCACCTTTTCCGAAGCTCACACCCTGACCGAGCTGGTCGATTACGAGGAGGGCCGGGTGGTCAGCCGGACCTTCGCCCAAGGGCCGCACTACAGCCTGACCCTGTTCGCCTTTGATCGGGGTGAGGGTCTCTCCGCCCACACCGCCCCCGGCGACGCCATGGTCCTCGTCCTCGACGGCACGGCTCGGGTGACCATCGGCGGCGAGGTGATCCAGGTGGGCGCCGGCCAGGTGGTGGTCATGCCGGCCGACGTGCCCCACGCCCTCGACGCCGATGAGCGGTTCAAGATGCTGTTGATATTGTTTAGAAAACCGGCCGACGTGCTTTAAGCGGGGGTGGAAGTTCATGCCGGACTCGCCAGGGCTGATTCGGCCCCAGGACTCGGTCCTTGTCGTCATCGACATACAGGAGCGGCTGGCTCCGGTCATCGCCGACAAGGAAGCCGTCATCGACAATGTGATCAAGCTGGTCAAATTCGCCCGGATCATCGACCTGCCCATCGTGGTCACCGAGCAGGACAAACTGGGCCCGACCCTGCCCCAGATCGGCCGGGTCCTGGGCGCTTACCAGGCCATCACCAAGATAACCTTCGACTGCCTGGGCGAGCCGGCCTTCGTCGCCGAGCTCGAACGCCTCGGCCGGCCGAACCTCATCCTGACCGGGATCGAGGCCCACATCTGCGTCGCCCAGACGGCGCTTACGGCCGCCGGCGAGTACAACGTCCACGTCGCGGCCGACGCCGTCGGCTCCAGGGCTGCGTTCAACCGGGATATCGCCCTCAGGCGGCTGGAGGCCGCCGGGCCGACCCTGACCACCACCGAGATGGTGATCTACGAACTGTTGGGCCGGGCCGGGACCGACGAGTTCAGGCAGGCGCTAAAGCTGGTCAAGTAGCCGGCCGGGCGGAGGTTTCTTTCCGCCGCCGGTGGAGTTGGACGGGCGCGTCTCGGCCGGTCAGCCCTCATCGCTCGTGAGCGAGGCCAGACTCACCGGGAACTGGGCCGCGCCGGCGATGTTCAGCCAGCGGCCGGTCTGGCGGCCGTAGGTTGCCTGGGCGGACTCGATGTGGCTGAATCCCCGGCTGAGTTCGTGCCACATGGCGTTGGCCAGGGTGCGACATTCCTTGCCGACCCCGGCCCGGAAGGTGTTCAGCCAGACTCCCGCCCCGGTCGCCTCGGCCCTCAGTGTTCGCCGCAACAGCCGCCGAATGTACTCGTTGAGTTCGACCAGGACGGTCGGATGGGTCTGGAAGTAGGCCGGCGGATCGGTAATGTCCAGACCGGCCGCGGCCAGTTCCGCCCCCACATGGGCTGCGGCCGCCGCCACCAGCCCCAGCTCCTCGTCGCTCATGGTCTTGAGCTCGGCGATGAAGACCAGCATCTCGCGCTGGTGTGACTCGACGCGCGACTTGAGGATTTTGTCCTCCAGCCAGCCCACCGATCAACTCTCCCCGATCAGGCCAGTTCGGTCACCGTCGCCCGGCCCCGATCAAAGGCCCCCAGGTTTATCTCGATCTTATCGGCCGGCAAAAGCTCCCTGGCCGCCGCCTCGAAGCCGCCCCGGCCGAACTCCAGGACTCCGCTGCCCTCCACCGCCCCCAGCATGACGATGTTGGCCAGGATGGGGTTGCCCATCTCGAGAGCGATGTCGGTCGCCTCGACGGTCCAGACCCTGGCGCACAGCTTCTTCATCTCGGCCAGCACGTCGCCAAGTTCGGGGTAGTCGGCCAGACCGGCGGCGACGTCGATGGGGTGGACCGGCCGGGTGTTCAAGACCATCAGCGTTTCGGGGTTGCCGTAGGGGGCCAGGACGCGCAGGCCCTCCACCGGCTCCAGGCCGACGACCAGTTGACCCTGGCCCTCGGGGATGATCGGGGCCAGTTGACCGGCTGTCGAGGCCCGGACGTGGCTCATCACCGAGCCGCCCCGCTGGGACAGGCCCAGCGTCTCGCCGATGGTCACCGTCCGCCCCTGGTCGAGCAGGATTCGGCCCAGGACCTGGGAGGCGATGACGTTTCCCTGTCCGCCCACGCCGGTGATGACGACGTTCAAGGGGTCTTTGTCTCTGAGCATCAGACCGCCTCCTTGGTGATGGCCGAGGCCGGACAGATATCGGCGCAGACTCCGCAGCCGGTGCAGATGGCCTCATCGATCCTGGCGACGCCGGCGTTCGAGTCCCAAACCAGGCCGGGGCACTTGAAGACCCTGGTGCACAGCCGGTTGCAGCCGCACCTCTCGCCCAGGCACCGCTCTTCGGCCACCTTGACGCTGAACAGCTTGCCCTGCTGCTTGGAGCGGACCAGGGCGCAGGTCTGGCGGACGATGAGCACCTTGACTCCGTCCCGGCTCTCGATCAGACGAGCGATGGTCTCTCGGGCGGCCGTAAGATCGAAGGGATCGACCACCTCCACCGGGAAGCCCAGCGCTCGGCAGACGGCCTCGATATCGACCACCGGCGCCTGGCCGCCGGAGGCGGTCGAGCCGGTGCCCGGGTGGGGCTGGAAGCCGGTCATGGCCGTGGCGCTGTTGTCCAGGATGAGCATCACGAAGTCGGCCCCGTTGTAGCGGGCGTTGATCAGGCCGGGCAGGGCGGCGTGGTAGAAGGTCGAATCGCCGCACACGGTCAGCACCGGCTGCTCCAGGCCGAAGCGGCCCAGTTGGCCCAGACCGCAGCTCACCCCGGCCCCGGAGCCCATGGCGTGGAGGGTCTTCATCTGGGAAAAGCCGGACGGACCGAAGCCCATGGAGTAACAGCCGATGTCGCCGACGACGAAGCCCTCGCGGCCGTCCAAGGCCAGGGCGTTCTTGATCGACCAGTAGGTGGCCCGATGCGGACAGCCGGCGCAAAAACCGACCTGGCGGGCCGGGACCCACCTTTCGGCCGCCTGGGCGGCCGCCTGGGCGTAGTTAGCCGGTCGGGCCGAGTACTCGACGCCGGTCAACTCCGCCAGGGCGTCTATTATCAGGTCGGTGCTCAGCTCGCTGATGTCGGAAAAGACGCCCGTGGTCCGGCCGTGGAAGGTCTTGGCGCCCAGCCGGTCGATCAGGCGGGCGGCCAGGGCCTGGAGGTTGTTCTCCAGGACACAGTCCACCTCCTCGCAGACCAGGATGTGCTTCGCCTTGGCCAGACCGGCCGCGGTCAGCCTCTCCGGCAGGGGCCAGCTCGCGCCCAGCTTCAACAGACCGACCCTCTCGCCGAGGCCGAGTATCTGGATCGCCTCCCCGGCGTAGAGCGCGCTCACCCCGCTGGCGACGACGATCACCTCGGCCCTCTCCGGGCCCAGGTAGGCGTTGAACGGCGAGACCTCGAAGATCTTCCGGCAGCGATTGAGCTTGTCCTTGAGCCGGCGGTGGCTGGCCAGGGCCGGCATGTTGATGAACGGCTTGGTCTTGTCGAAGTGCGCCTTGGGTCGCCGGCGGGTTATCTCGCCCAGCTCGACCATGCCCCGGGCGTGGGAGACCCTGGTGGTCGGCCGGACGAGGACCGGCAGAGCCAGCTCCTCGGACAGCTCGAAGGCCCAGCGGGTCATGTCCTTGGCTTCCTGGAAGTCGGCCGGCTCCAGAAGCGGCAGATCGCCGATGCGGGCGAAAAGGCGGGTGTCCTCCTCGTTGGTCGAGGAGATGGCCGCCGGGTCGTCGCAGACGACGATCACCAGGCCGCCCTTGCTGCCGGTCAAGTTCAGGTTGAACAGGAAGTCGGAGGCGACGTTGAGTCCGTTCTGCTTCATCGCCGCCAGGCCCCGCAGCCCGGCGAACGAGGCCCCGGCCGCCGCCTCCAGGGCGACCTTCTCGTTGGTGGACCACTCGACGTAGACGCCGAACTCAGGCCCGACCTCGGCCAAGGTGCCGATGATCTCGGAGGAAGGGTTGCCAGGATAGCCGGCGGTGAGGGCCGCCCCGGCCTCGATCGCCCCTCGGGCCACGGCCTCGTTGCCCATCAGCATCACCTTCCGGCCGGGCGCATCCAAAGCGACGTTGTTCATCTCTCCTCCCCGGCCGCGGCCTCGATCTCGGCCAGCATCCCCGGCGGCGGCTTGAGGTAACCGCCCTCGGCCTGGCCCCGAGCCTTGAGCGCCTCGACGGCCCGCTTCTTCTTGAGCATCGAGGCGAACTTGAGGTGGTCGAGTTTGTCTCGAGCGAGCTCTTCGGTCTCGATCACGCCGGCCGCCAGCGCCGCCTCGGTGAGCTTTCGTCCGGTTTCGGATCTCACGATCAACGTGTTCCAGCCGGGTCGGCCCTCGAGCGTGCCCACGGACAGGTCGGCCAGTTCGGCGGTCATGTCCAGGCAGACGGCGCAGCCGGGTCTGATGAACGGCCGGACTTCGTCCAGGGGCAGGTCGAAAGAGCCGTCTTCGGTTCTCACCACCAGCCGCCGGTCCGGCGGCGGGGTGATGTCCAGCCCGACGATCGGCCGGCCGCCGGTCTTCTCCGTCAGGAACTCGGCCAGGGGCCGCCAGTCGAAGGCCCAGGTGCAGAACAGGCCGATGACCAGCCCGACGGCCTCGATGGGCGTCTTTTTTTCGAGCGGCGAGGCGCGCATCTTGGCCAGGGCCTGGACCTGGCAGGGTAGGCCGACCAGGCCGACGGCCCCATCGCCGTCGAGGAGATTGAACGTCTCCAGGGTCGGCCCGGAGACGTAGCTCGAACCGGCGCAGGCCAAGACCTCCTTCCTGGTCTGGGCGACGGCGCCCCGGGGCAGGAGGTCGTCGCCCCGCCTGGTCAGGACGGCCCGGCCGATCAGGCCGCTCTCCAGGGCGAAGGCGACCAAGGCGCTGACCACGCCGCCGGTCTGGGCCCTGTCCCGGATCGCCTTCTCGGCCGCCCTGGCGGCGACGATCGAGGCCGTCGGCCCCAGGACGCGGTCCTGGTAATCCCGGCCGAAGACGGCCCGGTTGAGGGCGTCGAGATCGAGTTCGGTCCGGGGGCAGTAGGCGAAGCAGCGGCCTTCGGGAAGGTCGCACTCGTCCAGCTTGGCGATCCGTCCCCGCCAGCCCTTGAGATAGGGACACAGCGAGGCGCAGGCCCCGCATAGAGTGCACAAATCACGGCCCAGCACCCTCTCGGTCAGGGCGCTCAGCCCTCTCTCCTCAGCCATCCGTTCCTCCGCTGGTCGCCGATCCGCTCTGGCGCGGCCGCCCGGTCGATGAACCATTCGAGCCGTCCCTCAGATCCGACCATGGCCGCCGGATAGTGCTGGGCCGCACCGGTGAAATCTTCGAGGATAGATTTAACCACATTTCGCTTGGCCGAGCCAACCACCAAAAACAGCGCCGACCGGGCCTGGTTGGACCGGGACCGGGTGGAGGCCGGCAAGGCGGTTGGCCGGCCGCTCGTAGAGGCGTCGGGGCGTCGAGCCGCCGGAGAGGGCCAGGGTTTCGGGGCGGTCGAAGACGGCGTCGGTACTCAGTTCTTCTCCAGGTCCATCAGCGCCCGCCGCGCCGCCCCCTTGAGCGCCGCCTTCTCGTCCAGGATGACCTTGACCGGCATCGAGGCGACCAGCTCGGACATCCGCCCCTTGGCGGTGAAGGCGGCCATGAACGTTCCGTCCTGCAACAGGGGGAGGATCTTGGGCGCGATGCCGCCGCCGACGTAGACCCCGGCCCCGGCCATCCCCTTGAGGGCCAGGTTACCGGCCGCCCGGCCGTAGAGCCCGACGAACATCCTCAGCGTTTCCACGCACAGCGGGCTTGCGCCGTCCAGGGCCGCCTGGGCGATGACCGCCGACGGGTCGTTGTCGACCAGCCGCTCGGCCAACCAGTCTTCCTCGACGCCCCGGCCGGTCTCTTTCAGGAAGCGGAAGATGGTCGATATCCCCGGCCCGGACACCAGCCGCTCCCAACTGACGTGATCCAACTCCCGCCACAGGTAGCGCAACAGCTCGATCTCGGTCTCGTCGGCCGGGGCGAACTCGGTGTGGCTGCCCTCGGTGGCCGAGGGGACGTGCTCGCGGCCGTTCCAGAACAGGATGGACTGGCCCAGGCCGGTTCCGGCGGCGATGAGTACGGCGTTGCCCTCCCTGGCCCGGGCTTCCGGATTGAGGGAGACGAGGTCATCTTCGTCCAGGATCGGCACGGCGTAGGCCATGGCCACCAAGTCGTTGATCAGCCTCACCCGCTTCAGTCCGGCCTCGGCGGCCACCTCCTCGGCGGTGAAGCGCCAGGGCAGGTTGGGCGGCTTCCAGACCCCGCCGTGGTTGGGGCCGGCGATTCCCAGGCAGGCCGCGCCGACGCCCTCGGCCGCCTCGCCGATGAACTCCTTGAGGATCCGCCCCGGACCTGGATAGTCGGCGCTGACAAAGGTCTTGCCGTCGATCTGGACCGGCCGGCCGTCGCCGATCAGATAGAGACCCAGGTTGGCCTTGGTTCCGCCAAAATCTCCAGCGACCAGCAGGTCCTTCATCTCTCCTTGCCTCACCGTCTAGTCGATCAAGGCGGCGGTCAGCCGGTCGATGCCCGAGATCGGGTCGTCGCCGAGGTCGAACCGGATGACCCGGCGGCCGGCCTGGACCAAGGCCTGGCCGTCGCCCAGGGCCTGGGCCGTCTTGAGCAGGCCGAAGGACATCTTCGAGCTCTCCGAGCCCGGCTCGTCAGGGATCGGCGCGTCCGGACCGGCCTGGCTGGTGAGCTGGATGAACAATCCCTTTCCAGCGTCGCCCTTGTGGAGCTGGCCGGTGGAGTGCAAGAACCGCGGCCCGTAGCCCACGGTCACGGCCAATCTGGTCAGTTCCCGCAAGTGGTCGCGCAGTTCCTGAAGAGCCCGGTCGGCGGCCGCGTCGGGCTGCAGGTAGGCCTGGACGGCGACGTAGGCTCCGGGTTCGGGCCGGGCCAAAAAGTTTTTCAGGGCCTGGGCCAAGTTGCCGCCCTCGACCTGGCCGAAGGCCTCGATTCCGTCCTCCCTCAAGGCCGCCTCCTGGGCGGGCAGGGCTCCGCTCTCCTGGTAGTCGGTCACCATCTGCCGGGCCAGTTTCTTGGCCGACTCGACGTTGGGCTGGTCAAAGGGGTTGATGCCCAGGAGATGCCCGGCCACGGCGGTGGCCATCTCCCACAGGAAGAACTGACCGCCCAGGGCATAGGCGTTCTCGATCTCGTAGCGGACCACCGGCTGGCCCGAGGCCTCCAGGGCGTCCACGGCCCGGTCGTGGCTGTCGTCGCCGGCGAGCTTGAGGTAGACGATCAGTCGGTCCTCGCCGTAGAGCTCGGGCGGGCCGACTCTCTCGCCGACCACGGGCAGGACGCCGACGCCCTCCTTGCCCGTCGATTCGGCGATGAGCTGCTCCACCCAATCGCCGAAGGGGGCGATGGGCGGCGAGAGGATCAGGGTCAGCTTGTCCCGGCCAGCCTTGGCCAACTCGGCCACGACCGCGCCCAGCCAGGCCCCCGGCGAGGTCTCCGGCGGCCGGCTCGGGGCGCACTCGTCGGCCGCGCCGCGGGCGCTGGTCAGGAGAGCGTCCAGGTTGACCCCGATCAAGCCGCCCGGAACCAGGCCGAAGTGGGACAGGGCCGAATATCGGCCGCCGATGTCGGGGTCGTTCAAGAAGGTTCGCCAGAAGCCGAGCTCTTCGGCCGTCGCCGCCAGGCCGGAGTCGGGATCGGTGATGGCGGCGAAGACGCCTCCGGCCGCTTCGGTTCCCATGGCCGCCGCGGCCCGGTTGTAGAAGTACTTGAAAAACGACAGCGGCTCGACGGTGGAGCCGGACTTGGAGCAGACCAGGTGCAGGGTCGCGGCCGGGTCGTGGCGCTCGGCCGCGGCCAGAACCGCGCCGGGGTCGGTGGAGTCGAGAACCGTCAGCTCCAGACAACCCTCGGCCGGGCCGAACACCTTGGCCAGCACCTCCGGGGCCAGGCTGGAGCCGCCCATGCCCATGAGCAGGACTCGGGTCAGACCCCGCTCGGCCGCCCGTCGGGCGAAGTCCCTGATCTTATCGACCTTCTCCACCATGACCTCGATGGTATCGAGCCAGCCCAGGCGATTGGTTATTTCGGCCGGCTCCGGCTTCCAGACGGTGTGATCCCTGGCCCAGATCCGGGCCATGATCCGCTCTTCGGCCATCTTGTCCAGAGCACGTTT
This sequence comes from uncultured Thermodesulfobacteriota bacterium, assembly GCA_964634465.1. Taxonomy (GTDB): domain Bacteria; phylum Desulfobacterota; class Desulfarculia; genus CAZWLY01. Next base: position 60,435 of record CAZWLY010000007.1, read on the forward strand.
CACCGCCTGGCCGTAGGGCCCCAGGTTGCCGCCGCCCAGCGTTGCGATCACCGCTCGTCCTCCTTGCGGGTGATAGGATTCGCCCGAAAAATATATCATAGCCCGGTCCGTTTCGACAGACTGGAGACCGATTTAATTCCCGCCGGCCGTGGCCTTGAGTCCAGCCAGAGGCTATAATAGTCACGCGTGCGACGCCGAATGCGCTGTCACCCGCTCGCCAAAAATCACTGCTCTGGCGCCTGACGCCGCAGCCCGGAAGCCTGAACTTCGGTCGCCGATCGACCAGGGAGCTTGACCGATGATCAAAGACGCCTCTGAACTGGATCGCCTGTGCATCACCACCATTCGGATGTTGGCCGTGGACATGGTCGAGGCGGCCCGATCCGGCCATCCCGGCCTGCCGCTGGGAGCCGCGCCCGCCGCCTACACTCTTTTCAGCCGCCATCTCAAGTTCAACCCCAAAGACCCGGACTGGCCCGACCGGGATCGGTTCATCCTCTCGGCCGGTCACGGCTCGGCGCTGTTATACGCCCTTTTGTTCCTCGCCGGCTACGACCTTCCCCTGGATCAGCTCAAGCGTTTCCGCCAGTGGGGTTCGCCGACCCCCGGCCACCCGGAGTACGGCCTCACCCCCGGCGTGGAGGCGACCACCGGGCCGCTGGGCCAGGGGTTCGCCATGGGCGTCGGCCTGGCCCTGGCCGAGAGCTTCCTGGCGGCCAGCTTCAACCGGCTCGAGTTTCCGGTCGTCGATCACTACACCTACGCCCTCGTTTCCGACGGCGACCTGATGGAAGGCGTCGCTTCCGAGGCGGCCAGTCTGGCCGGCGCCTTGAACCTGGGCCGGCTGATCTATCTCTACGACGATAACCACATCTCCATCGAGGGCGACACCGACCTGGCCTTCACCGAAGACGTCCGGGCCCGCTTTTCGGCCTACGGCTGGCACGTCAGCCGGATCGAGGACGGCGAGGACGTGGCCGCCATCGACGCCGCCCTGGCCGAGGCCAAGGCCGAGACCTCCCGGCCGTCGCTGATCATGATCCGCAGCCACATCGGCTTCGGCTCGCCCAAACAAGACGATCCCTCGGCCCACGGCGAGCCGTTGGGCCCGGAGGCCGTGGCCGCCACCAGGCGGTATTTCGGCTGGCCGGACGAACCTTTCCACATTCCGGACGAGGCGCTGAACCACTTGCGCCGGGCCGGGGACGAGGGCGGCCGCCGGGAGGCCGAGTGGCGGGAACTGATGGTTGGGTACGCCCAGGCCCACCCCCCAGAGGCCGAGACCCTGGAGACGATCCTGAGCGGCCGCCTGCCTCGAGGCTGGGACGCCCAGGTCCCGGTCTTCGGTCCGGACGACGGCCCGATCGCCACCCGGGCCGCCTCGGGTCGGGTGATGAATGCCTTGGTCAAGGGACTGCCCCATCTGGTCGGCGGCTCGGCCGACCTGGCCCCCTCGACCAAGACCATCTTGATCGGCTACGGCGACTACGGTTTCGGCCGGGACTGCGGCTCGGCCGGGGAGGCGTTCACTTGCCGGGCCGGCCGCAACCTCCACTTCGGCGTGCGCGAGCACGCCATGGGTGCGGTGGTCAACGGCCTGGCCCTCCACGGCGGGCTGATTCCCTACGGAGCGACCTTCCTGGTATTCTCCGATTACCTGCGCCCGGCCATCCGTCTGGCGGCGTTGATGCAGACCAAGGCCGTCTTCGTCTTCAGTCATGATTCGATCGCCCTGGGCGAAGACGGCCCGACCCACCAGCCGGTGGAGCACCTGGCCTCGCTGCGGGCCATTCCGGGTCTGACCGTGATCCGGCCGGCCGACGCCAACGAGACCGCCGCCGCCTGGCGTCTGGCCGTCCAGCGCCGGGGACCGACCGCCCTGATCCTGTCGCGCCAGAAGCTGCCCGTTCTCGATCCCCGAGACTTCCCGGCCGCTCCCGACCCGAGCCAGGGGGTGGGCAAGGGGGCCTACGCCCTGATCGGCGGCCACCGCCGGCCCGAGGTGATCCTGATCGCCACCGGGGCCGAGGTCCACCTGGCGATTGCGGCCAGCCAGCGGTTGGCCGTCCAGGGAATCGTGGTTCGGGTGGTGTCCATGCCCTCCTGGGAGATCTTCGCCGAGCAGAGCGAAGAGTACCGGAATAAGCTGCTGCCGCCCGAGACGACGGCCCGGCTGGCCATCGAGGCCGGCTCGCCCCTGGGTTGGGAGCGATGGGTCGGTTCGGAGGGCGGGATCATCGGGGTGGACAGGTTCGGCGCCTCCGCGCCGGGCGAAACGGTGCTCAGGGAGTACGGCTTCACCGTGGAGAACGTGGTCGAGCGGGCCAAGGCCCTTCTCGGCCGGTAGGGAGGCAGCGATGAGGATCGGCCTGGAGGAGCTCTGCGGGTGAGGATCCGGCCGGCAAGCGCCCCGCTCGCCTTCCGAGCGGCGGCGAGGGAGGCCTCCGATTGACCGAGACATCCGCCTACGTCCGAGACGTCGTCGCCGCCCACTATGACCTCGGGCGGCTGGTCCGGGTCGAGCCGATCGAGCGGGGGTATGTCAACGTCAGCCACTTCCTGGAGACGATCCGCTCCGGCCGGACCCAGCGCTACGTCCTGCGCCGTTATCGGGACGGGGCCGAATTGAATCGAGTCCGGTTCGAGCACGCTTTGCTGGCCGAACTGGAGCGAAAGAAGTTCGATCTGGCCCCCCGCCTCGTCCCGACCAGAGCCGGCCGCACCTACGTCGAAATCGTCGAGCCGGGGCCGGCCAGCGGCCGGCGGGCGACCTACCTGGCCCTGTTCGGTTACCTGGAGGGCGAGGACAGCTACACCTGGGATCGACCCGACTTGACCGAACCGGAATTGGCCGAGGCGGCCAAGACGCTGGCCGCCTATCACCGGGCGATAAGCGGCTGGAGCCCGCCCGAACCCGATCCGGGTCCGACGGTTGACGACGCCCTGTCGTCCCTGGCCGAAGCCTGGTCCGGGTTTGAGGCCGACGCCTCCCGATCCGCCTTCGAGGCCTGTTTCCTGGAACACGAAGCCGGTCTTCTGGACCTGGCCGCCGGCGTGGTCGAGGCCCTGGCCGAACGGCCGGGCGACGCCTTGCCCCGCCTGGTCGTTCACGGCGATTACCATCCCGGCAACCTCAGGTTCCGGGCGGGCGGGGTGGTCGGCCTGCTGGACTTCGATTGGGCCAGGGTGGACGCCCGGTGCTTCGACGTCGGGTTGGCCTTGACCTATTTTGCTCCCGGTGGGACGAGGGAGACGATCGGCTGTTGGACCTCAACCGCCTCGCCGTTTTCCTGGCCGCCTATCAGCGCGGGGCCCTGGCCGATCGAGACCGGGATTTCGCCGGAGCGCTCAGCGAAGCGGAGCTGGCCCTTTTGCCGGAGATGATCCAGGCCGGCAACCTCTACGTCGTCTCCTGGACGGTGACCGATTACTTCATCCGCCGCCCCGACCCAGAGGAATACCTCCGCTACCTGGACCACGGCGTCAGGTTGGCCCGCTGGCTGAGCCGCCGCCGTCCCGAGACGGCCGAAGCCATCGCCCGGCATCGGGTTTAGACCAAAACCACTCTCGGCAAGGCCGGATCAGTCTGGTCTCTCTTCGAGTCGGCCGGCGCCGGGTCGGCGGGGGTTGGGGCGGCGATCGGCCTGGGTTCCAAGACAGCCGGTGATGAGTTCCGAAACCGCGGCCGAGTCGTCCAGGTTCCAGATTGTCGCCGGGAGGGCTTCGGCCGCCTTACGGCCCAGGACCGGTCCGGCCAACCAGATGAACTTGGTTTCGAGCTCGGCGTCGGAGGGAAGCGTTTTCGGCGGCTCCCAGACGGCTTCCACCGGGCCGGACGACAAGACGCGACCGTCATCGGTCTCGACGATCACTTCGGCCAGGGTCTTTTCCGGAAAGGCCCGCTCGAAAGACTCGTCCACCTCGACTTCGACCCTGTCCGCCAGAGCCAGCAGGGCGGGGTCGTGGAGCCTGGGCGGCAGCACCTGCCCCGGGCCCACCTCTCCGTCCAGCAGAGCCGCGGCCAACGGGAAAGGCAGGTTGTATTGGGCCTCCTCGGTGGTGCGGGGATGGGCCGTGCTCAACCTGGCCGCCGCGGCAAAGGTCCGGACGGTGATGCGGGCGATCCCGGCCGCCTCCAGCCCGCCGTCCTCGACCACCTGGAGGGCTCCGGCGATCGCCGGCTGGGCCCAGCGGCAGGCGGCGTAGGGTTTGAAGTACAGGTTCATCACCTCCCACCGGCGGCCGAGATTCTCGATCCATGTCCGGTCGGGAGCGTCGGCGAACAGGGGGGTGATCCCGGTGAAGCCCTGCCGGGCCATCAGGACGGAAGCCATTGCCGCCATGGCCCCCCAGCCGATGGAATCCTTGCCCATGGAGGGGGTGTCGATGCCCTTCATCATCGGGGCGATCGGGGCGTGGTATTCCGCCGCGCCCAGGGCGTGGCGCAGGACATCGGGCTCAAGCCCCATGATCCTGCCGGCCGCGGCCGCGCCGGCCAGAGCGCCCCAACTCCCCGACGAATGGTAGGTCGGGTAGACGGCATGGCGAATCAGTCCCGCCCGGATGCCGACCTCGTAGCCGATGACGAGGGCGGTCAGGAATTCTTGCCCCGACACCCCTCCCTCCGTCTCGGCGGCGGCCAGCAGGGCCGGCAAGACGCACGCTCCGGGATGGCCCTTGATCCGCCGGTGGCCGTCGTCGATATCGAGGGCGTTGCCGGCAAAGCCGTTGGCCAGGGCCGCGCCCACCGGCGAGACGCGCCGGCCGTCGATCATGATGGTCGCCTCGGTCCCCTGAAGGAACCGGGCGGCGAAGTCGGCCGTCAACAGACCGACCGGGGTCTGGGTCCCGGCGATCATGGCGCCCAGCAGGTCCAGAAGACATCGCTTCGCCTGATGCCGGACGTCGGCGGGTAAGTCGTCCCAGCGCGTCTTAACAATGAACCCCAACACCCTGTCCACCAGGTCTCTGCCAGCGGCCATATCCCTTCTCACCTCCGCCAAGAGCCCGGCGGAGCCGCCGGTTTTGGAGATGCAAGCCCGGCCCCGGCCGCGCGCCGCTTCCCGGCGGCCCGTCTCGCCTCCTCGCCCGAGGCGTCGATCGGCTCGCCGGAGACGGTCCTCTCCCGCTCCCGTCAGGCGGCCGCCAGGCGGCGGGCCAGTTCCACGGCCGAGGGTGCGTCCTCAGCGTAGCCGCCGGCTCCGATCTTGTCGGCGAAATCCTTGGTCACCGGCGCGCCGCCGACCATGGTCTTGACCCCCAGGCCCCGTTCCTTGAAGGCGGCCACCGCCTGCTCCATGGCCGGCATGGTGGTGGTCAGAAGCGCCGACAGGGCCACGATGTCGGCCGAGTTCTTCTCGGCTTCGGCCACGAACCGATCGACGTCCACGTCCACCCCCAGGTCTATCACGTTGAAGCCGGCCCCCTCCAGCATCATCGCCACCAGGTTCTTACCGATGTCGTGCAGATCGCCCTTGACCGTGCCGATGACGATCGTCCCGGCCGGCTTGGAGTCGGTCTCGGCCAGCAAGGGACGCAACACCTCCAGCCCGGCCTTCATCGCCTGGGCGGCCATGAGCATCTCCGGCACGAACAACACCCCTTCGGAAAAGCGCTTGCCCACCTCGTCCATGGGCGCGATCAGGCCTTCGCTCAGGATGGCCGATACCTCGGTCCCGGCCGCAAGCTCGGCCTTGACCAGTTCGGCCATCCGGGCTTCGTTGAACTCCGTCACCGCCTGGTAAATGTCGCTGATTGCCATAAGTTTTCCTCCTAAAAGTCGTTCCCGCGGCCCGATCGGCGCCGAGTCGTCTTCGTCCGGCGGGCCGTGTTCAGGTCTTCATCGAATCGGCCGCCGCGGCTGCCGCGGCGGCGGCCAGCAGGGCCTGGACGGGCGGCAGGAGGAGGTCGGGGATGGCCGCTCCACCCGATCCGCCGCCCAGGGTCGGCAGGTCGATCAAGTGATCGATGGGGTAACCGGAAAACCTTCGACGCTCGGGTGAGGCGGTGAAGGCCTCCTGGCCGATCACCACGAGCCGGGCGTTTCGGCAGGCGAAGGCGCTCAACTCGTCCCAGGCCCGATCGAGGAAGCGCCCGCTGGAGGCGTCGATGATGATCAGGTTGTCCCGGCTTGGATCGTACCCCGGACGCAGCACCGGCAGGTACCAGCGCCCCTGGACCGAAAAGGGCCCTCCGGGATGAATCTCGCCTTCCGGCCGATGGACCGGTTGGGCCGAACCGATGGGCCGGCCGTCGAAGTATTCGGTTTCCCAGCGCTCGACCGCCTCCCGGCCGTATTCCTCCGCCATGGCCTCTCGCTCGGTGACGGAAACGTATTTCTCGTCCAGGGCCGGGTCCACCGTGACCAGGGGGCCGTGGGCGCTTTCGCCGTAGAGGTAGGACTCCATGGCCATCGCCCCCGTCCGGTCGAAGCGTTCCACCCAGGTCTGGCCGTGGCCGGTGGGCGGGCCGATGAAAAGGGCGGAGTTGTAACCGTGGTTGGCGGACATCGCCTCTCGAATCCGATCCAGCAACCGGCCGTCATCGAGCACGGCCTCGATGGCCGGACCGACTCCCTTGACCACTCTTTCGACGGTTTCCGCTTCGGCCGGGGCGGTTTTCCGCCAGGCGGCGACCAGGAGCAGGTGGAGGGCCAGCCAAAGGCGGGCCGAACCGTCGGCGTCGTCACCGGCGGAAAGGTGATATCCGGCCAGGCCCTCGGCCGGGCCGGGGCCGACCCGGACCGTCCGGCCTTCGAGCCGTCCGGCCAGCGTGGAGTATGTTTCAGGAGCGGGCGCTTGGGCGGCCAGGATGAGGCACGGGCCACGATCGGCTGCTCCGGCCGGGGGTTCCAGGCCCGAGGCGACGCTGAAGCGGCCGCCGGTCAATCGACTCCACCAGGCGCTCACGCCCCTGGCCGCCGCCTCGGCCCCTCGATCGAGGCAAAGAAAGATGATCTCGCCGCCCTCGCTCAAGCCTTCACTTATCCGACCCACCGGTTCGCCGCCGGGGTCGAATCCATCTTCGGCCAGTCGAACCAGTGGTTTACTGCCGGTCGCCAGACGGGCCAGGCGGCGGAACTCCCGGTAGGTCCGGCGCTCCCAGTCGCAGACCGCTTCACGCTCCCAGAGACTGGGACGGGAAAGGTCGGGGGCCGACGCCTTGACCAAAGCCTGGGCGGCCCGGCGAAGCTGTTTCATCTCCTCGGCCGATGAGACCGGCTCGGCCGGCCGGCTCCTTGCCGTGGTTACGGCCTTGGCCAGATTTCGAGGGAAGCCGGGCTCGCCCCGCCCCTGGGCGCGGCCGAAGTGCAACGCCAGGAGGTAGTAGAAGACCAGATCGACGAACGGCTGGAGCTCGTCCGCCAGTTTGGGCAGCGTCACCCCGCGGCCCCGGCCGCAGTGCTCGATCCGGTCCGCCTCGGCGCGCCGGGAGGTTACGACTTCAAACGGCAGGCCGGCCGAAGAGAGCTTCTCCATTACCTCCAGCGCCTCGGCCAAGCGGGCGTGATGGGTGGCGTTGACCACAACCAGGCTCCCCTCCGGCAAGCCCGGATCGAGAGTAGCGGCCTCCCGGTAGTCCAGGGACTTGCCCATCGTCCTCCAGGCGGCCTGCTCGAGCTTGGCCGCCGCTTCACGGCCCAGACCGGTCGAGGCCAAGGCGTCTATGACCAGCGCCACCGGGGGGTTGGCGTAGCGTGCGGCCAGGTTCTCGGCGTAGCCGGACACGGTCTTGTCTTCCAGGAGCCGGGCCAGCGTCTGGGGCAGCCGGCCAAGCTCGGCCACGGCTTCGGCGGCCGCCTCGCCTCGCCCCCGTTCGGCGGCCAGCCAGGCGGCCAGGAGGTGGAGGCAGATCAGCAGGCAGGCCGAGGACTTGACGGCCGAGATCGTCACCTCCTCGCCGCTGAGGCAGGGGATGACGCCGGCGCTGCGCCTCATTATAAGGTTCAGGTCGGAGAAGGGCTTCTCGGTGACGCCGACCATGGTCGCCTTGGCGGCGAGCAGATCCTTGGCCAGCTCGATCATCTCGGCGGTAGCGCCGGACCAGGAGACCATGACCACCAGGTCCTCCTCCGGGTCGATGATCCGGGAAGCGTCGTCCACCTCCACCGGCCTCAAGACCAGGACCTCCAGCTCGGGAACGAGCCTCTTGAACATCTGGCTCGCCATCAGACAGACGTTGTAAGAGCTGCCCAGGCCCGTCAGGATGACTCGGCGCAGGGCCGCCAAAGAGGGGCCGAAACGACGGCGAAGCAAGTCCTCCCGGATGTCCAGGCGCGGCGGCGTCCGACCCTCCGGCGCGTAGGCGGCCAGGACGTCTGACAGGCGATCCGGTATCTCGCCGAGGTGGGCCTCGAAGTGAGAGCCGGGGATGTCACCGCCGGCGGACAAAGGCGAGACGACCGCCTCCAGTTCCTCTATCTCGGGTCGCTCGCGGCCCTCGAAATCGGTCACCACCACCCGCCTGGCCGGCCGGCCGGGCCGGGGCGTCCTTTCCACCCGAGCGAAGACCTCCTCGCCCTCCAACGGCACGACCGCCACCTTGAAAGGTGACAGGACGGCCGCCCTTTCCGCCGCCTGGCGACGTTTCAGTTCGGCCACCTCGGCCTGGCCCCCCCCCCGTGAGGCCAAGGCGGCCGCCTGTTGTTCGTGGCGGCGGGCAAGTTCCTTGAGTTCGAGGCTCTTTTCCACGATCATGGCCTGGGGGAACAGTCCCAAGGCGGCGTTTATGTCGGAGACGACCATGAATTCGTTTCCGCCCGGCCGCCTGACGATGAAGACGGGCCGGTTGTGGCTGGCCACGAAGAGCCGGCCGGGGCTGGTCAGGCTCACCCCGGCCACGGCCGCCTGTCCTCCCCGGGCCACGATCCGGCGGACGGCCTCGATGAAGGCCAGCTCGTCCACCTTGGCGGCCGAGAGACCAGACAGTCGGCGAAAAACCTGGTGATCGAGGCTGGGCCCGGTGAGGCAGAACTCCTCGAGTCCGGCCTCGATTTGCGATTCGGTGTTCTCGACGCGTCGTTTTTCTCCATTGAGGACGCGGAAATAATGACCCCACATCAAGGCCGCGTACTCGGCCGAGTTGTCACTCCGCAGCGTGTAACCGCAGTGGGCCAGAAAGCGACGGGTCGCGGCTTCGGTCTCGCCGCTGAATTGACCGTTCAACGCCAAGGCCCTGGTGCGCTCGGCGTCCCAAAAGGGGTGGGTGTTCTCCACCGTGACCGCGCATTGGAGGGCCCAGCGTCCGTGGCCGATGACCGGTGGAGACAGGCGTTTCAGGCAGACCGGATCGGTGCGTCCCGGGATCGGGTCGTTTTCGGCCGGGGGGGGTGTGATGATCGTCTGCTGCAGGTGGGCCAGCCCGGCCGAGGCGGCCCAGCCGAAAACGTTCAAGCCCTTCTCGGCTTGATAGAGGGTGAACCAGTCGATGCCGGGTCGCCTCCCGGCCTCCGGCCAGATGGCGGTCAACCTGGCCGTGAGATCGTCCCTCAAGTCGGGATTCTCGGACAGGGGGGCGGCCAGGGCGGCGTCCAGGAAGCGGAAGACTCTCCGGACGCCATCGGTGTCGAAATCGGCCGGAACGACCACCTCCAGATCGGTGAGTAGTTCAGCCAGGGCCGCCCGGCCGAGGGAATCCAGGTCCGGCCCCGGCTCCCCGACCGGATCGGGCCGAGTGCGCTCCTCGGTCCACACCGAGCGCTGGAAGAACTCGCCGAAGGCGGTCAGGACCGCTTCCGGATCGGGCCGGTCCGCTTCGGGAGCTGTCTCCAGCCTTTTCTTCAAAGCGGTCCTGATGAGACGCTCCACCACCACCGAGGGGAGATTGAACTCGGTCATCAGGCGGCGGGCCAGATCGCCCAGTCCGTCTGGGCCGCCGAGGCGAAAGACCCTCTCCGCCCGAACCCGCCCCGGCTGGCCGGGGACGAGAGACAGGGAATCGGTCAACTCGGCCCAGGTGGGCGGCGTTACGGCTCCCGTCGCCATCGGCTCGAAGGCCTCGGCTTGAAAACCCTCCCATACGAGCAACCGGCGCTGCGCCTCTTTCAAATCCGGCTCGTTTTCAGATCCCAGCCAGAGTCGCAGCAATTCGGCGGCGGGATCGGAGAAGACGGGGCGGTCCAGAAGAGTCTCGGTCAGCTCGGCGACCGAGCCTAAGGAGCGGCGGATTCGGATCGGCTCGGCCTGGTCGCCGAACAGGGCCACTCCGGTGCTGTCGGGGGCTCGGTAGACGATGGCCGCCATGCCGGTCAAGACCCGGTTGAGGCCGTCTGGGGCGTCGCCGAAATAGCTAACGATACCGCACATGAACCGTCTCGGTTTTTTTGAGCGCCGGTCGGGCCGCGGATGGGCCGTTGGCCCATCCGCGACTTCCAACGCCGTCTCCGGGCCGCGGCCGCCGTCGCCCGCCGGCCCGGCTTGAGAACCTCGATTCAGGGACGCGACGCTATATTAAGCCCTGAGCCTTGAGCCAATCGGCGGCGGCCTTGGCCGCGTCCACGTGCTCGATGTCCACCGTGTAGTTGAGGCGGGTCATCTCCTTGGTGTTGAGCTTTTGGCCCAGCTTGGCGAAGATGGCCTCGAGTTCGGGGTACTTGGCGGCGATCTCCTTTTTGACCACCGGGGCCGGGTTGTAGACCGGGAAGTAGTTCTTGTCGTCCTTGAGCACCACGAAGTCGAAGCCGGCGATGCGCCCGTCGGTGGCGAAGCCCATGGAGACCTCCACCTCGCCGTCCTTGAGGGCCTTGTAGACCAGGCCGGAGTCCATCTTCTTGATCTTGTCGGGCGGGAACTCGAAGCCGTAGGTCTTCTGGAGCGGCCGGTAGCCGTCCGGACGGGCGTAGAACTCGGCGTTGAGGCCGAAGGCGACGTCCTTGGGGTGGGCTCTGACGTAGGCGGCCAGATCGGACAGGGTCTTGATCCCCTTGGCCTCGGCGTCGGCCCGGCGCATCATCAGGCAGTAGGTGTTGTTGAAGTCCATCATCGGCAGCCAGACCAGGCCGTTCTTCTCCAGGTCCTCCTTCTTGACCACCTCGTAGCACTCTTTGGGGTCGGTGATCGGCTTTTTGTGCTTCAGATGGGTCATCAGCCCGGTGCCGGTGTACTCCATGTACATGTCGATCTGCCCGGCCAGCAGGGCCTTGCGGGCGACCAGGGTGCCGCCCAGACCGGTCTTGTCCTCGCACTTGAAGCCGTTGGCCTCAAGAAGCGCGATCATCATCTTACCCAGGATGATCTGCTCGGTGAACTGCTTGGAGCCGATCACCAGCTTCTTCTCCGCCGCCTGGCCGGCCAGGGGCAGGACCAGCAGACAGATCGCGACCATCAAACCAACCAGTTTTTTCATCGTTGCCTCCTTGCTTCGTCTAGATGTTAACCCAGTCGCCTTCCCAGGCCGTCAACAACAACCGCCTGCCTGCGGCCGGAGTTTTTGCGAGTGGTTTATTCCTTGATCAGCCCCTTGCTGACGACCACTCGCTCCATCCGGCCCAGCAGCCAATTGACCACGATGGCCAACAGGGCCGTCGGGATGGCCCCGGCCAGCATCAGCCCGGTGTCCACCAGGCTGATTCCGGTGAAGATGAGGTCGCCCAAGCCGCCGCCGCCGATCAGAAAGGCGACCGCCGCCGTACCGACGCAAACCACGGTCGAGGTCTTGATCCCGGCGAGGATGATGTACATGGCGTTGGGGAGTTCGACCCGGAACAGGATTTGGCTGGCGGTCATGCCCATCCCCCGGCCGGCGTCGATGAGGTGGTCGTCTACGTCCAGGAGCCCGGCCGCGGTGTTGCGGATGATCGGCAGGAGGGAGTAGATCACCAGGCCGAAGATGGCCGTCTTCTGGCCGATGCCCAGGAAGCCCATGGCGATGGCGATGATGGCCAGGGAGGGCACCGTCTGGCACACGCCCAGGGCGGTCAGGGTGATCTCCCGGTAGCGTCGCATGAAGCCTCGGGTGACCAGAACGCCGATGGGCAGGCCGAGGCAGATGGCGATGGCGGAGCTGTAGACCACCAACTGGATGTGCTGGATGGTCAGCCGGATTATCTCGTCCGGGTGTTTTAGAGCGAAGTCGAACACCCCCTCGGCCTGGGCCCAGGCCCCGAGCGCGAAGGCGAAGGCCAGACCCAGGGGCGCGCCGATCTTGCTCAGCGTAGCGACGCCGCCGTTTTGATTTCCGGTCATAGCACCCGGCCTCCGGAGACGATCTTGCCCCAGTGGCCGCCCTTCTCGTCATAGGTCTCGCCCACCGTGGCGAAGAGGGTTCTGGAGTTGAGTACGCCCAGCAGGCGTCCGCCCTCGTCGGTGACGGTCAAGATGCCGATGTCGTACTGGAGCATCTTGGACAGGGCCTCTTTAAGATTCTTGTGCGGCGGCACGGTCAGGCGCATCGGCCGGGCCACCTGGCCCACCGGGCCGGAGAAATCGGCCAACTCCCTGTGCCCGACGTAGCCCCTGAGCCGCCCTTCGACGTCGGTGACCAACAGGTAGCTGAGCTCGTCCTCGATCATGCGTTTGTGGACGGCCTCGGCCGAGTCGGTGTCCAGGCAGTGGATCGGATCCTTGAGCATGGCCTCGGCCGCGGTGAGCAGGTTGAGCCGCTTCAGGGCTCGGTCCGCGCCGACGAAATCCTTGACGAAATCGTTTCTGGGGCTGATCAAGAGTTCTTCGGTGGTGCCGTACTGCTCAAGCCGGCCGTCTCTTAAGAGGGCGATCTTGTCGCCCATCTTGATCGCCTCGTTGATGTCGTGGGTGACGAAGATGATCGTCTTTTTGAGCCGCTCCTGGATCTTCAAGAACTCGTCCTGGAGCACGGCGCGGTTGATGGGATCGATGGCCCCGAAAGGCTCGTCCATGAGCATCACCGGCGGGTCGGCGGCCATGGCCCGGGCCACCCCGACCCGCTGGGCCTGACCGCCGGACAGCTCCCTGGGGTAGCGGTCGCGGTAGATGGCCGGATCCAGGTTGACCAGGTCCAACAGCTCGTCCACCCGGGCGTCGATCTTGGCCTTGTCCCACCCGAGCAGTTTGGGCACCACGGCGATGTTGTCCCGGACGGTCATGTTGGGAAAGAGGCCAATCTGTTGGATGACGTAACCGATACCGCGCCTGAGCTCGATCTCGTCCAGGGACATGACGTCCTGGCCGCCGATCATGATCCTGCCCGAAGTGATGGGCAGCAGGCGGTTGATCATACGCATCATGGTCGTCTTGCCGCAGCCGGAGGGACCGATGAAGATGCAGATCTCGCCTTCGGAGACGACGAGGTCGATGCCGTCCACGGCGGGGTGGTCGCTGCCCGGATAGATTTTGGTGACCCGTTCCAGTTCGATCATGGGACTAGCTCCTCAAACCCTTGGACATCATCATCCGCTCCAGCCGGGCGAAGATGAGGTCGGCGGCGATGGCCATCGCCGAGACCGCGATGGCCCCGGCGAAGAGCATCTCGTCGTAGGTGGTGGAGATGCCGCGGAAGATGTAGTTTCCCAACCCGCCGGCCCCGATGTAGGCGGCGATGGCGGCGATGCCGATGGACATGACCACGGCCACCCGCACCCCGGCGAAGATGACGCCCACGGCCAGGGGCAACTGAACCTTGAACATGATCTGCTTGCGGGTCATGCCCATGCCCCGGCCGGCATCGACCATGGCCGGGTCGATGTTCTTGATGGCGGCGTAGGTGTTGCGGATTATCGGCAACTGGCAGTAGAGGACCAGGGCGATGACGGCCGGGACCTTGCCGATGCCCATGTCGATTACAGACAGGATGGGGATCATCAGGCCGAAGAGGGCCACCGAGGGGATGGTCATGATTATTCCGGCGATGTAGAGAACCGTCTCGGCGGCCCGGCGGTTGAAGGTGATGGCGATGCCGATGGGTACGCCGGTAGCCAGGGCGATGGCGACGGCCAGCCCGACGATGTAGGCGTGCTCCAGGAAGTAGGCCCACATCTGGGCGCCGTGCGCGACGATGAACTGCAATGTTGCCATGCACACCTCCCTTGCGGCCGTAAAGGGCGGGCCGGCCGGCTCGCCGACTCGATCCGGAGCGGGCCGGAAGGCGATGTCTCTTTAAATCGGCCCGCCCGCGGTCGCTCTCGCCCGGATAGCTCCTGGTCGCCTAGCCGCCGCGGTCCCTTTTGACCCGATCATCCAAACCATGGACCGGTCCGCTCGCGGCCGAGGAGCGGAGCGAGTCGCCGGAGCGAAACCGATCGACCACCTGGGCGACTCTCAGAGCAGGATGTTGAACCTGGCCCTGATGGCCGCTTCCACCTCGTCGCCGAGACGCGATTCCTCCGAGTCGGCCAGCAGCTTCTTGGCGATGCTTCGAGCCCTGCTCCTAGCATCGAGGGCGCCCGCTTTCTCCCAATGATCCCGGCTCATGGCGTCGCTGACCCCGTTGCCGATAAAAAACTCGTTGCGCATGTGCTTTATGGTGTGGGGCGACATCATGAAGTTGCCGCCCGGCCCCACGTCCGCGATGGCCTCCAGGGCCAGGCGCTCCTCGTCCACCTCGATGCCTTTGAGCACGCTGGTGCACATGCCGATGATCTCGTCGTCGATGACGTACTGCTCGTAGGCCACGGCCAGCATGGACTCCAACATGCCCGCGGCATGGTGGATGTAGTTGGAGCCGCCCATGGCCGTGAGAAGAGTGGTCAACGCCTTCTCCCAACCGGCCTGGGCGTCGGGGATTTTGGAGTCGGTCAGCCCCGAGGAGTTGTAATTGGGCACCTTGATGTAGGCGGCCAACTGGTGGACGGCCGCGTTCATCATGCCGCACTCCACCGCCCCGCCCATGTAGCCCATGGTCCGCATGTTGGCCGCGCCGGGGATGCCGCCGTAGAGCTGGGGCGCGCCGGGGTTGGTCAACTGGCCGATGGTCAGACCGACCAGTTGTTCGGCGTGGAGCTGGGCCAGGGTGCCGGCCATGGTCATCGGTGCGGTGGAGCCGGCCATGGGGGCGCAGGAGAGGGCGACCGGGATATTGTGCCGGCAGGCTTCCTGCATGATGGTCGTCGAGGTGGTGCACAGCTTGAGCGGACTAATGGCGAAGGAGGTGATGGTCGACCAGAACGGCTTGGCCGCCAGTTTCTCCAGGCCGCCGGCCACCATGGCGGCCAACTCCAGCGATTGGCGGAAGCCGGCCAAGGTGGTCATGCCGACCATGGTGTGCTTGGTGGTGCCTTTCAGGCAGGCGAACATGGAGTTGAAGTCGTACTCGTCGGGCGGAATGTCGGTCGGGAAGCAGGGCCGCAGGTAAAAATGGATGTGGTCCAGTTTGTCCACCAGCCGGCCGATCTGATAGATATCCTGCAACGTGCTGGGCCGGACTTGACCCGAGTCCAGGTCGAGGACCTTGGTGGTGGAACCGCCGGTGCCCAAATAGACCTTGTCCTCGGTCAGATCCAGATCGTTTTTGCTGTCGCGGCTGTAGAGGACGACTCGCTCCGGGGCCTTGGCCGCCTGCTCCTCGACGAGTTCTCTGGGAAAGAATATCCGGGCCCGGTCGCTATCCAGGGTGGCCCCGGCCTTCTCGAGCATGGCCAGGGTCTCGTCCAGGCCCGACTCATAGGTGAAGCCGATCTCTTCCAGGATGGTCAGCGCGGCCTGGTGGATTTTTTTGATCTGTTCCTCGCTCAACGGGCGATATTGGCCGCCCGTCCGCCCTCCGCTGTTCATAACCGACTCCTCGTTTCACTCCCTTGATCTGAAAAGGTTTTCGTTTCGGCCGCTCGGTCGTCGGCCCGCCCGCCGGCTTCCGGCGTCCGAAGCGGATCCGGCTACATCGCCGGTCCCCGCCGGGCAACGCCGCCAGGTCGGCGACCGGAACACACCGGCGGGGAAAGATAAATATGACATAATTTGTTCCGCATCTTTCTTACAAGCGGACACTGACCCGAAAATACGGCCCACAACGGGCTTATATTTGTTACTAAAAGGAACAAATCATGTCAATAAAAAAATGGCATTCCGGGGAGGGCGGACCGGATTGCGGTCGGGTGGTCAAGAAAGATCGGCCGCCTCCGAGACTGTATGGTGTTTAACTATTCGGGTATACAGAATATATTCGTTCGGCCGTCGTTTTGGTGAGGCGCGCCGTGGTTGCATCGGGAACGGCTTGCCATCCTGAGTCGGGGTGTGATAGTCTTTTGTGGAACAAATTATTTCATCAATGTCTCTCCCTGAGCCGAAATGAGGTATATCTTTGACCGCGACGCCCGCCCCCGACCTGATTAAACGCCTGAGTGCACGACGTGACGATCTGCCCCCCAAGAGCCGGATTCTGGCCGACTACGTGCTCAAGAATCCCGGCCGGGCCGTGTTCATGAGGGTCCGGGGGCTGGCCAAGGAGTGCGGGGTGAGCGAATCCACGGTCATGCGTTTCGTCGCCCAGATGGGTTACGAGAGCTATCTCGACTTCATCCAGGCCCTCAGAGACTACCTCGACGTGGAGTTGTCCATCCTGGACCGGGTGGAGCTGACCGACAACAGCGGCGGCGACAGAGAGCGGCTGCGGCGGATCGTGTTCGAGGAGATAGACAACCTGAGGCGGTTGTACGAGACGATGGACATGGACGCCGTAAGGAAGGTGGTCGAACATCTGGATCAGGCGCCCGAGGTTTACGTCGTCGGTTCCCGGCTGTCGTATTCGATGGCCTTCTTTTTGGGTTGGTCGCTGATGAAGCTGCGCCCCGCGGTGCGCATTCTGGAGGGCAGCAACAATACCACCTTTGACTGGCTGACGACCGGGCCGGAGGACAGCCTGCTGGTGGCGGTGGCCACCTCCCGTTATCCCAACGACCTGTTGAGGCTGGTCAAATACGCCCGCCTGCACCATCGCACCGTGGTGGCCATCTCGGACGGGGCGCGCTGCCCGTTGTTCGACTTCGCCCATGTCTCCCTGGCCGCGCCCAGCGCCCACTTGACGGTCATGGGGAGTTTGAGCTCACTGAGCTGTCTGATCAGCTTTCTCGGTTTCGAGTTGCTGAAACGGAGAGGCCCGGCCGCGCGGGAGCAACAGGAGAAACTGGAGCAGCTCTTTCGGGAGCAAGACATCATGTTCAATCTCGATCGCCGCGGGTGACTCTTTCCTATCCGGCCGCGTCCGCCGCTCCTCCTCCGGGGCGGCGTCTCAAAAAACACCCTCGACCAAGTTGTTGGGGCGGACTCTTTCGGGCTGGGGAGCGCCGCTCGCCCGCTCCAAGGCGGCCGGCGCGGATCTTCCGGCCGGCTCCGGGGGCTGTTCGGGCCGCGGGCGGCGGGGCCGAGTCAACCTTTTTGTCCAAGAAAACACACGCCCCTCAAAACACGACAATATCAACCAGTCTCAACAGCGCCATCAGAGTTGGTCAGTTTTTGGTCAGTGTGTTTTGAAAACCGGAGCGTGTGTTTTCGGGCTGGTAGGGGGTTATGTGTTTTTGCGCATGAAAAAGACGCAGTGGCGGGTCGATTTGGGGTCGGTGAAGAACATCACCCCGCCCAGTGCGTCCCCCTCGGTTTCGATCAGACTGAGGTTCTCTTCTTCGAGCGCCTCGATGATCTCGTTTTCGTCGTAGAGCCTGAAGCAGCGCTGGGCGCAAAAGTCTTTGTCGTAGACCGTGATCGTGCCGCGGCCGTTCTTGAACATCAGTTGGAGCACTCCCCCCGGCCTGAGGACGCGGGCGAACTGGTGCAGGACGACTTCGAAGACGTGCTCGGGCTCGATGTGCTGGATGACGGCGTTGCAGATCACGAAGTCGAAGTGCTCGTCGGGAAAGGGCAGGGGGCGTCTCAGGTCGTGGACCGAAACCCGGTCGCCGATCTCGGGGTGGAGTTCTTCGGCCAGAACGACGTTCCGGGCGACGGCGTCCACGCCTTGGACGTCGAAACCGTCGCGCCAGAGCTGATAGACGTCTCTCGCGCCGGCGCCGCAACCGGCGTCGAGTCCGCGCCGGCCGGGGGCCAGTTCCTTCAGGCGATCGAGCAGGTCCATGTCGCCTTTGAGCTTGGGGTGTGACGAGTCGGTGTAGATCGACTGGAGATAGTCGTGGGCCACTTCGGCGTACCGCCTGGCGTGCTTCGAGTAGAATGCCTCTGAGTAATCGGTCAATCTCTCCCCCATGTCAAAGAGAAAAAAGCAAAAATCCCCTCCGCCGGCGGTTCCGGACCGGAGAGGGACGGGCTATTTCAACGGGACGGCCAGGAACATCCACGCCAGAGTCAGGATCATCAGCCGGCTCGGCCCAGGTCTGGTGTCGATTTACCCGGTCTCATCTGTTTCCCCTGCCCCCGGCCTTGCCGCTCGCGGCTTTACGCCGGCGGACCTACACTCCCGGAATCTTCCCGTTCAGTCTAAGGGCTGGGTCGGGATCGGTCAACCTCCTCCCCGGCCAAGGGAGGCGACGGGCAGGCTCGGCCCGGAGAGCCTGGCCTCGGGGCCGGTTCTGGGTGAACACCCCCCCAAGCGACGGAATGTCGGCGACAGAGGCGGAGTCGTTCTTCTGCGCCACAAGCGGCGGGGAACGAACCCCCTGTGGGGGCGAAATCCAGGCTCGAGACCCTGGGCCAGGGCAAGAGTGTGGCAAAATACTTCCATAACAGGGCGCTTTGTTGCATAATGAATCGATCCAACCCCGATCGGCCGGCCCCTGCCCGGGCGATCGGGGGCGGGGCGAAACGCCACACCTGGGTCGAACCAGGACTTGATTTTGGCTGAAATACTGGCGGGAATCGGTAATTGCGTTCGGCTGGCGAGTTCCAGACCGGCGAGGAGCCATTTCGGTTGCCGGGCCGCTCGATCGATGGGAGTTGGCGGACCGGCGGGGTCGGTTCGCCCGCAACGAAGCGGCGGCGAGCTCTCGATTGGGGCCGGGGATGAGTTGAGATACAGGAATCCAGGCGGCCGAGAGAGACGGTTCGCGGGCGGCGGGCCAAGAGCCGGCCCGTTCTAGCTCGTTGAATAATTTCCACGGGGCTGTATAAGACCAGGAATCGGAGGGCCAGTCGATGACCCAGCCGCGGGAACCGTCCCAGCCCAAGCTCAAGGCGGGCGTCGTGGGGGCCGGTCGGCGCTTTCTGACGCTGTTGCGGATGCTCGGCTCAGAGGAACTGTCGTGGCTCAACGTTGAAGTGGTGGCCGTGGCCGACTCCAATCCCAAGGCGGTCGGCCTGCGCCGGGTCAAGGAGCGAGGGATCAAGATCACCAACGATTATCGGGAGTTGTTCGATGTTGACGGCCTGGAGATCATCATCGAGCTGACCGGCAACCAGCGCCTGCTGCACAAGTTGATCACCGAGAAACCGGATCACATCCGCATTCTCGATCACACCACCACCGCCGCCCTCCACGACATCATCAAGTTCGGCCGCCGGATCGAGCAGGCCGAGGAGGAGATCAGCCTCAACCGCTCCTTTGCCGAGGCCTTGGGCGAGGACATGGACGAGGCCTTCCTGGTCCTGGACCCGGACTACCGGGTGGTTCGGGCCAACGCCAAGGCCCTCGAGATGGCCGGCCTGAGCAAAGAGGAGGCGGTCGGGCGCTACTGCTTCCAGATATCGCATCAGGCCATCACCCCCTGCGACGGCCCGACGACGCCCTGTCCGCTCAAGGAGACGTTGGCCACCGGCAAGGCGGCCAACTGCGTCCATGAGCACGTCGGCCTCGACGGCCACAGCCACTACTGCACCATCTCCACCCATCCGTTGCTGAACGCCAAGGGTGAAGTGGTCCAGATCCTTGAGATATTCAGAAGCGCCGCTCCCGACCTCAAGGACCGCATGGAGCGGCGGGCCCGGGCGGTCAAGGGCGACATCTCCCAGCAGGTCAAGGAGGACAAGTTCATCTCCCTGGGCAAGCTGGTCGCCTCGGTGGCCCACGAGATCAACAACCCCTTGGCCAGCATCTACAACTTCGCCAAGCTGATCTTGACCTCGATCCGCGAGGGCCGGCCGAGCGACGACGACCTGGCTCTCTTCGAGCGCTATCTCGATCTGACCGTGCGCGAGGCCAAGCGCTGCTCCAAGATCGTCAACAACCTGCTGGCCTTCGCCCGGGAGAAGGGGATGGAGGCCAAGGAGATCGATCTGGTCGAGCTTTTGGACTCGATGATCGTCCTGACCCAGCACAAGATGGAACTGTCCGGCATCGAGCTTAGAACCGATGTCGCCGAAGCGCCGCTGAACGTCTACGGCGACCCGACCCAGATTCAGCAGTGCCTGACCAACCTCATCTTCAACGCCCTGGAGGCCATGGAGGACGGCGGCCGGCTGACCATCAGCGCCGGCCGGGAGGATGGCTCGGGCAAGGTCTGGATCTCGGTGGCCGACACCGGCGTGGGCATCGCCGCCGAAGACCTGGAGCACATCTTCGAGCCCTTCTTTTCGACCAAGACCGGCGCGCCCGGCGCCAGCGGCGTCGGGCTGGGGTTGTCCATGGTCAAGAGCATCATCGAGGACCACGGCGGGGAGATCGTCGTGGACAGCCGGCCCGGTCGGGGCTCGACCTTCACCATCATCCTGCCGCCGGCCCCTGGCCCGGGCGGCGAAGCGTAGCGAGGCACGAAGATGACCACTCCCTTTTCGATTCTGGTGGTGGACGACGAAGAGGCGATGCGTGAATCCCTGTCGGCCTGGCTGAGAAAGGACGGCCACCGGGTCGACGCCGCCTCCTCCGGCCCGGAGGCTCTGGAGCGCCTCAAGGAGAGCGAGGTCGATCTGGTGCTCTCCGACATCAAGATGCCGGGCATGGACGGCCTGGAGCTTCTCCAGCGGATCAAGGCCGCCTACCCCGACATCCTGGTCATCATGATCACCGCCTACGCCACCATCGAGTCGGCCGTCCAGGCGATGAAGCTGGGCGCGGCCGACTATCTGCTCAAGCCCTTCGACCCCGAGCACCTGATGCTCTTAATCGAGAAGATGGTTCAGACCAGGGAGCTGATGGACGAGAACATAGCCCTCAAGGAGCGTCTGGCCGAGGTGGAGGAGGGCGCCTTCGAGGACCTGATCGGCGTCTCTCCGGCCATGCGCGAGGTCTTCGCCATGATCGAGGACGTCGCCCCGACCGACACGCCGGTCTTGATCACCGGCGAGACCGGCAGCGGCAAGGAGCTGGTCGCCCGGGCCATCCACGCCCGCAGCGGCCGGGCCTTCGCCCCGTTCGTGGTCATCAACTGCGGCGCCCAGGCCGAATCCCTCTTGGAGAGCGAGCTCTTCGGCCATGAGCGGGGCGCGTTCACCGGGGCGGTCAAGGCCCGCCGGGGCCGGCTGGAGATGGCCAACCACGGCACTTTGTTCCTCGACGAAGTCGGCGAAATACCGATGAAGATGCAGGTCGATCTGTTGCGCGTCCTGGAGGAGAAGAAGTTCCACCGCCTCGGCGGCAGCCAGGAGGTCGAGTCCGATTTCCGTTTGATCTGCGCCACCCATCGCGACCTGGCGGCCCGGATCAGGGAGAACAGGTTCCGCCAGGACTTCTACTACCGGATCAACGTCATCACCCTCAACGTGCCGCCCTTGCGGGAGCGGCCCGAGGACATCCAGCTTCTGGCCGAACACTTCCTCCAGCGCTTCGCCTTGGAGACGGGCAAGAAGATCCACGGGCTGAGCGACGAGGGGTTGAGGATGCTCATGACCTACGACTGGCCGGGCAACGTGCGCGAGCTGAAGAACGTCATGGAGCGGGCGGTGGTGATCAGCCGCGGCGAGACGATCGGCGCGAGAGAGCTGACCTTCCTCGCTCCCCAGGGCGAGGCGACCCCGGCCAGCCTGTCGCTCAAGGAGGTCGAGATCAACCACATCCGCCGCACGCTCGACGCCCACAACTGGAACGTCACCCGGGCGGCCAAGAGCCTGGGGATCGACCGGGTGACCCTGTCGCGCAAGATGAAGCGCTACGGATTGACCCGGCCGGCCTGAGGCCTGAGTCGCCCAGGCAGTCCCCATAGCCAGGCCGCCGGCCGCCATGTCCAATCACGACCAGACGCCGACCTCGCCGCCCGAGAGAGGGGTGGTCGAGATCGTCCCCTTGGGCCGAGTGGACCAGGTCGCCTTGGCCGTGGTCGCGGCCAACATCCAGTCGCTCCTGGGCCTCAACTCCGACGTGACCGAGGCCCGACCGGAGCCTCGATACGCCTTTCTCGCCGCCCGCCGCCAGTACGACGCCGGGCCGATCTTGAAGGAGCTGGCCGAGGGCGTGCCGCCGGGCCGCATTCGCCTGGGGCTGACCAACGGCGATCTGTGCCTGCCGATCCTGACCCATGTCTTCGGCGAGGCCCAGATGGGCGGCCGGGCGGCGGTGATCTCCCTCCACCGCCTCGGTCCCGGCCCCCTGGCCGGCCGGGCCGGACCGGGCGTGGTCTACGAGCGGCTGGCCAAGGTGGCCCTCCACGAGACGGCCCACGTGCTGGGCGTCGCCCACTGCCGGGCGGACGGCTGCCTGATGCGCTTCAGCCAGAAGCTGGAGCACCTCGATCAGCTCAAGCTCACCTTCTGCCCGGCCTGCGAGGCCGATATCGTCCGGTTGAGGAGGCGGTATCTGGAGCCGGGGTAGGGGGGGAGGGCGGAGATTCGACTGGAGGCTCGAACGGGCCCGGCTGGTTGTGCTCCGGTCGAGAATAGAAAAGGGGTCTTGGCTCCGGGCCAAGACCCCCGTAATTCGCAGCGGCGAAAATGAACCGGCTCAGGGGCGGATTCGCTCGATTACACCTCCGGCCGGGGATAGAGTCCGGCCGCCTCGACGATCTCGGGGACTCTCTCCTCCCACTCGATGGCCATGATGTGGAAGCCGGCCACGCCTTTGCACTCTTTGAGGCGCTGGATCTGCTCGACGCAGATCTTGATGCCCTCGTCGGCCTGCTTACCCTTCTCCACGCCCTGGAGGCGCTTGATGATCTCGTCGGGCACGTCCATGCCGGGAACGTTGTTCTTCATGTACCGGGCCATACCGACGGACTTCATCGGGGTCAGGCCGGCCATGATCTTGACCTTCTCGGTCAGGCCCTCGTTCCTGGCCATCTCCATGTACTTTTCGAACTTGTCCATGTTGTAGATACACTGGGTCTGGACGAACTCGGCCCCGGCGGCGACCTTCTTGGCCAGGCGGGTGACGCGCAGCTCGAAGGGATCGCCGAAGGGGTTGGCCGCGCAGCCGACGAACATCTTGGGCGGAGACTCGATGTCGGCCCCGCCCAGGAACTTGGCCTCGTCGCGCATGGTGCGGACCATGTTGATCAACTGCATGGAGTCGATGTCGAAGACGCCGGTGGCCTGGGGATGGTCGCCGAAGGTCTGGTGATCGCCGGACAGGCAGAGCATGGTGTTGATGCCGTGGGCGGCCGCACCCAGGATGTCGGACTGCATGGCGATCCGGTTGCGGTCGCGGCAGACCATCTGGTAGACCGGCTCCAGGCCCATCTGCTTGAGGATGATGCAGGCGGCCAAAGACGACATCCTGACCACGGCGGTCTGGTTGTCGGTGACGTTGACGGCGTCGACGTAGCCCTTGAGGTGGCTGGCCTTTTTGCGAACAACTTCCGGATCGGCGCCGCGCGGGGGGCCGCACTCCCCGGTGACGGCCAGATGTCCAGCGGCGAATACAGCTTCCAAACGGCTCTCGGTGTTCATAACGCCAGGTCCTCCCTGATATAGATCCGCGGACCGTTCTCCTTGTGCTTGGACCAGTCCTTAGGCGGAATAAATTCTTTATAGGCCTCGAGTCTCCCCAAGGCTTTGAGTCTCTCGTAGACCAATTGCCAGGCGCAGTCGGTGTCCGGGTTTACCTCGCATTTGCCCGAGGTGGAGCCGCCGCAGGGACCGTTGAAAAGCTGCTTGGCGCAGCGGGCCACCGGGCACACGCCGCCGGTGACGCCCAGCAAACACTCGCCGCAACCCCGACAGCGCTCCGACCACACCCCGTGCCCCAGGGCCACGCCGAGGAAGGTGGTGTTAAGCGCCGGGTAGGCCGGCTTGTCGTGATACAGCTCGCCGATGAACTGCACCCCGGCCCCGCAGGCCATGGACAGCACGGCGTCGCAGTTTACGATCGACTCCCTGATCGGTTCGATGAACTCGCGGTCGCACTGGCGTTCGATGGTCGCCTCGACGACATCGAGCTCCCGCCCCTCTTTCTGGGCGGCCAGACGCAGGGCCGCGGCCAGGACGCCGACCTCCTTGCGGCCGCCGGTGTTGCATACGGTCACGCAGCCGCCGCAGCCCAAAAGAAGGATGCGCTTGTGGGGGGCGATCATGTCGAGAATTTCGCGGATGGGTTTGCGCTCGGCGACGATCATAAAAAAAGCCCTTTATGATGTGTCAGCGGATCAAGCTTGATTTCGACTCTATTAAGCGCCCGGCAGAGAACCTGACTCCAGGTTCGACGCCGGGCCGAACACCTAAGCGTCATACATCCTGATCCGGGCTATCTAAAATAACCAAGTAGCCCCCGCCAGGCAAGTAAAAAAGGACGGTCTCCGCAGGGCGCGAGCGCCCGGCGACGAGAAACGGCGGAGGGTAAAACAGGCGGGTCGGCCTCGACCTCGGCCTCTGATCCAAGCCGCCGGTCGGAGGGCCTGGCTCGTTTCCGGCCCCGCCGCGGACCGGAGTCCAACCTTGGCCTCTCGCTCCCGGTTGGTCGGACGGATAGGGGTTCCCGGCGAACGGTCCGGCCGAACGGCCCGATTTTCCCGGATCCGAGGTCCGTTATCGACAGGGGCGACGGCAAAAAAACCGCCTCCGGCCGCACCGTTATCGACCCAAACCTTGACGTCGTTCGATCGATGCCTGATACTAGCTTCGTTAGCTATTGGTCCCAAACAAGATTTGTGACCCTATTCCCACCAGTTATAAACTTGGAGGTCGCGATGATGAAACGTATGCTAGTCTTGGCGATGGTGCTGGGGATCGTGGTCGCCGCCAGCCCGGTTATGGCTGAGACGGCCCTGGATTGGTACAAGAAGGGTAACGCCTGCTGGTGGAGCTATGAAAAGCAGGTGGAGTATTACACCAAGGCCATCGAGCTGGCCCCCAACTGGGCCTACCCCTACAACAACCGCGGCGTGGCCTACTTCAACCTGGGCCAGTGGGAGAAAGCCAAGGCCGATTGGGACAAGGCCATCGAGCTCAAGCCCGACTACAAGCTGGCCATCGCCAATCGGGCCGGAGCCAACTTCAACAAGAAGACGGCCGCCCTGGAAGGCTGGGAGGGCTCGTACCGGGACCGGTTGATGGCCGGCTTCTGACCCGGGCGACAGGCTCGAACTTGACCGGGGGCTCAGGCCCCCACAGTTTTGCCCGATCATTAAAATAATTCAGACTTGATCAGCCAAGGGGGAGACATGTCCGTCGGCCAAAAACTGCTCTACCTCTCCCGGGCCGATGTCGAGGCCTGTGAGCTGGGGGTGGGTGAGATCATCGAGGCCATCGAGGCCGCCTTCAAGGAGAAGGGGCGGGGCCGGGTGGAGCTGCCGCCCAAGCCCGGCATCCACCCCCGGCCCGATTCCTTCTGCCACGCCATGCCGGGCTACATCGCCGGTCTGGAGGCGGCCGGCATCAAGTGGGTCTCGGCCTTTCCCGGCAACCCGGCTTCGGGCCTGCCCTACATCTCGGGCCTGTTGATCCTCAACGACGCCGATACCGGGCTGCCCATCGCCGTCATGGACTGCACCTGGATCACCGCTTGGCGCACGGCCGCAGTCAGCGCCGTCTCGGCCAAGTACCTGGCCCGGCCGGGCGCCAGGAGTCTGGCCATCTGCGGGGCCGGCGTTCAGGGTCGAACCAACCTCGACGCCTTGGCCCTGGTGCTGCCCGAGCTGAGCGAGGTTCGGGTCTTTGACGTCAACGCCCAAACCCTGGACGACTACCTGGCCTACAACCGGCCGCGCCATCCCGGGCTGGATATCCGGGCCGTGGGCTCGGCCCGGGAGGCGGTCGAGGGGGCGGACGTGGTGCTCACCGCCGGGCCGATCCTCAAACACCCCGACCCGCCGATCAAGCCCGACTGGCTGGCCCCCGGCAGCCTGGGCCTGCCGCTGGACTTCGATTCCTACTTCTCCACCGAGGCCTTCCTGGCCTGCGACAAGTTTTACACCGACGACGTGGAGCAGATACTCTTCTACCAGAGCCAGATGGGTCACTTCGCCGAACTGCCGGAGATCCAAGGCGATCTGGGTCAGCTCATCGACGGTCAGATCGCCGGCCGGGAGAGGGATGAGGAGCGGATCATCGTCTGCAACTTGGGCATCGCCATGGACGACATGGCCACCGCTCCGCTGCTGGTGGCCAAGGCCAAGGAGAAGGGCGTCGGCGTCTGGCTGGATCTGTAGGCGAGGGGCGGCGGCAAAAACTTTTTCCCCTCCGCTTTCAAATATGTCACCATAACGCCCATGCCGCTCGCCTTTGACTCGCTGAGCCACGGCCGGATCGCCTTCGGCTTTTTCAACATCGAGATCGACCTACTTCTCTTGGAGCGGCTGTTCTTCTTTGCCGGGGACTTCTGCCGGGCGGTGGGCGAGTTGGCCGAGCAGGCCGGCGGCGAGCCCGCGGTGGCGGTGATGCCCGGCTGGCGGATCGACGATCCGGCCAGGATCGGCAACCTTCAAGGGGCGATTCAGGGCTGGGACCTGTCCGGTTTCATCGGCCGGACCTACCGCCGCTGGCCCTTTCCCCGGCGCGAGGAGGAGTTCAAGCAGCGGCCCGAGGGCTGGGTCAACCGGGCCGAGGCGGCGGAGATGATCGCCGAGTGGGCCGAGGCCGAGACGATCGGCGTCCAGGCGGCGGCGGACGGCGAAGAAGCGTCGGTGGGCGAATATCGGTTCGACCGGCTTGCCTTTCAGGAACTGATCCGCTACGTCTACTTGGGCGGAATGCCCCGGTGGCGGGACGGTCTTCGGCCCGATTACGTCACGGCCATGATCGAGCGCGTCGTGAGCTCGTCGTCGCCGCTTATGGCCGGGTTGGGGGCCGTCTTGAGCCGGGCCTGAAATCCAGAGGGAAACGCCGGCCCTTTCGAGGGACGGCTCGTAACTAGCTGGAGCGTTGCGATTGGAGGTAGTTGTGGAGAAGCGAGTGGTGGTCAGCGCCAAGGCGCCCCGGCCGGTGGGGCCGTACTCCCAGGCCATCCAGGCCGGCGAGCTGATCTTCATGTCCGGCCAGATCGGTCTGGATCCAGCCACCGGCGAGATCGTCGAGGGCGGGGTGGAGGCCCAGGCCGATCAGTGCCTCAAAAACCTGGCCGGCGTGCTCTTGGCCATGGGGCTGGATCTGTCGGCGATCGTCAAAACCACCATCTTTCTGACCGACATGAACGACTTCGCCGCGGTCAACGCCGTCTACGCCGGCTACTTTCCCGAGAACCCGCCGGCCCGCTCCACGATCGCGGTCAAAGAGCTGCCCCTGGGCGTGGCCGTGGAGATCGAAGCGGTGGCGATCAAGAATAGATGAATGGAATTAACATGAGCCTGTAAGTGAGGATGGAGTTGTGCCTGGCTCCACCTCTACAACTATTAACTTAACAACTGTAACTCTTTATCATCAAAATAGGATTTATATAGCCTGTAGAAACTATGGGCACGGACTCCTTCGTATTGGTCCAATTGAATATATCGAGCTCCATCTTTGAATATCACTTCTTCTGATATTGACTCTGGATATGGTTCTGTGAACACTAGCCTGCTTATACCGGCTTGATAAATCTTTTTTGCACACAGCTCACATGGGAAGGTGGTTGTATACAATGTTGCTCCTACAAGACTTTCTCCTCCTCGCTTCGCTACTTGTAATAATGCATTTTCTTCAGCATGTAAGGCCCTACAATACTGGAGTCCCTTTATCTTTACATTGCTCTCAGTAGACCCACCGCGCCTCCTCTTGAACGCTGAAAAATGTCTTTGAAGCAAAAAGCCCTGTTGGCTTTTCCGTCCATTATAATCATCTTTCTGAGTTCATCCACATCTTTATTTTTTGCCGCTATCGGTAGTGCATCATTACTGAGGTGGACATCTTGTCTGCACCGATCCGCACAACCAATTTGACCTTTTGCAACATCATTCCATCCTCCTCCAATGATTGCCCCATTTTTAACAATTACTGCACCCACTTGTCTGCTTATGCAACTGGATCGCAAGCTCATTAAATAGGCCAGTGTCATAAATAATTCGTCTGGGGTCGGTTTAAGACATCCCGGCCACCGGATAAGAGCATAGTATCTTAATAAAGTTGTATATAGTGCATTGAGTCTGATCTTTTCTGTGTCAGGATTGTTCTTTCCTGAAGTTGACTCAGGATACCAGTTTGCGATAGCAATATCGGACATCCTGACACAATTACTGACATCCTGCTCGTATAGATTTTGAAATGTCTTGTCCTCACCCATATCACGTTTATCTTTTTGGGAATCATAGCCAGGTCTTGTGCTTCTCAATGAGTGGGGTGCAACAATAGAAATAAGGTAGAATTCATAGTATCTGCTCCTAAAGAATTGGACTTCAGCAGGGTTTCTAAAGCTTTCAATCGCAAAGAGAGTAGGGCGGGAGTTGTCTTCGATTTTATTTTTATCCCTATAGGCCTTTATTACCATATTGGCATTGGCTGCTATGTCAAACAAATGTTTTTTGTTACTAAATTGTTTGGTATCTCCAAACGGATCCGCACACTTTCTTATGTTATCGCCGAAATTTTGCATAATTGTGCCATAATTATCATTGCCAATCGATGAACGTAGGGTCTTTTTGAAGTGAGATATTCGTTCAAGATATTCAAAGAAAAAATTTAAATAGCTGCGGGCAGATTCTCGGCCTTCAAGGGTCAAAGTCCTGTTTTGGAGTAGCTTGTTCACTTTGTGTATATAACATTTGTTTTCTATAAAAAAATTGCACTTCTTTATCGTTTTTATAACCTCGCTGTACGAATTAATATTTTCATGGGACATATCGGATTCACTTGGCTGCCTTTTTAGCACATATTCTATTACAATTTTGATAATAATATCACTCATTGAAATATAGATAAAACTGTCATTGAGTAAACTGGGTAGCGTTCTACACAATCTGCGATTAATATGTAGCTCCTCTAGGTCAGCACGAAGATTTGATAGTCTGATAACATTATCATCCAAAAAAGGGCCTGCAAGACCATCTAAAGTTTCAAGCGGAACGGAATCATCTAGTTTTTTTCTAATCTTGGAAATATTATGATAGCATTTCTCGATTGCGTTCTGAGTTTGAGACAAATTGCTCGCAACATAGTCCTTAATGGTTGTAGAAAGATGTTCCGAAAAAAACTTAGCTGAAGTAGTGCAACCGCTCCTTAGTGGTCCGGTAAAACCTAGTATGAGAAAATTTCTTCTCATCTGATTTAAGGGATCCATGACGCCTCCTGGAGACATATGACATATGTTGAGGACGGTTTTATGGACTAGAGAATTATTTATCAATAAATGCTATCACAGGTATCAGCTGAAGTCAAGAGCAGATAAGGTAATGATAGTAAACATGTATAAAACAAAGGCCCGGCCTTGCGGCCGGGCCTTTGTTTTTCTTTGCTCGGACGCTTGTCTTAAGCGTTGACCTTGAACGAGCGGATCAGACGTTCGAGCAAATCCGGCTTTTCGGCCACGTCGCTGTTCTTCAGGAAATCGACCCGCTGCTGGAAGCGATCCTTGAGCATGGCGATGTAAGCGTCCCTGTTCTCCACGTTGGCCGGGTTGTAGGTGTCGTAGTAGCCGGGCCAGATCTTTTCCACGCTTTCCCTTTCGGGGAGTTGCATGCCGTCGACCAGGTCCCAGTCCTCCCATTCCAGAGTCCCGCACAGGATGGCCGTCTGCAGGGCCAGGGACATTTTCAGCGGCACGGGATGGACGTCGTCTTCGGAGGATTTCCAGAAGCCGAAGCCGCCGCCGTTCCACGAGTAGCACTCGCAGCCGGACTCGAAGACCTTTTCGTAACCGATGCAGTCCTCGTAGAGCGGGTAGACCCTGAAGGGGTTGGCGAAGGTGACGAAGACGAGCTTCTTCATCTCCTCCTCGGTCACGTTCTCGGCCGCGGTCCGCTTGGTCATCAGGGTGGCGCCCATGGCCACGGCCAGACCGGGGTCGATGATCTTGATCAGCGGCGGCAGGGTGACGTCCTTTGTCAGCCAGCCGATGGAGTTGGGGAAGCCGATGGTGTCAGTCACCTCGCCCAGCATCTCCCGGGCGAAGATGGCCCGGCCGTTGTTGTTGCGGGCGTCCATGCCGTAGGGGATGACCTTGCCGTCGCGCTCGACGAGCATCATGTTCTGGGTGCAGATCAGGTACTTCCAGTCGGGATGGTTCCACTCGCGGGCGTCGGTCTTGTCAAAGAGGCTGGGCTCCCAGACGTAGCACCGCTTGTTCTTGTAGTCGATCTGGAAGGCGTCGTCGTGGGCGATCTTGCGCTTGAAGCCCTCGGGCAGAGTGCCCTCGTTGTCCAGCGAGTTGGAGTGGGAGCTCTTGCCCGAACCGGACAGGCCGTAGAAGGCGATGACCTGCTTGCCGCGGTGCTCGAAGCCCTTGCACTCGCTGAGGTCGATCTCCTTGATGCCGCCGTGGGCCGCCACCGCGCCCAGCTCCATGCCGGCCGTCCAGGCCATGGTCAGGGTGCCCTTTTTGCGCTCGCCGAAGTAGCGCAGGCCGAAGTTGAAGATGGTCTTGTGGATCTCGTCGACCACCACGCAGCCCCGGGCCCAACGGGGATCGTCCGACTTCCAGTCCGGGTAGGCCACGAAGAGGATGTCCGGGATGTGGTGGACCTTGGATTCGGCGTACTCGGGGCAGGAGGCCAGCGGGGTGAAGTTGGCCAGCCAGGTGAAGGCGTTGAAGGCGTCCTCCTCGGGGCAGACCAGCCGGGCCTTGAGCATCATGTCCGGGTGGGTGCCGATGACCGCCTCGACGCAGATCAGGTTGTAGTAGGCCTGGAGTTCGTAGAGCGCCTCGCGGCAGAGGGCCTCGAGCTCGTTCTTCTCGGCCGGGCTGCACTGGTGGTAGAACACCCTGGCCTCGGCCGAGCGGCCGACCGTGGCCCCGTGATTGTCGTTGATCACCTTGGCGTCGGCCGGCAGACCCAAACGCTTGATGGTGCCGGGGTCGATGGGCAGGTCGGTCACGCCGACGTGACCTTGCTTGAGGGCCAGTTCATAGGCCTGGGCCGCCGAGATGACCCGGGGGCCCGTTTCAGGGTTCTGATTGTTGAACACCGACTCAGCCAGAGCGCGAATCCGGGACATGTCGCTGAGGCTTTCGTAGTACTCCCAAGATGGTTTACTGGCCATGCTTCCTCCTCATATTCACACCTTCACACCGGTCCAATCGCATCCGTACCGAGTATGTACAGGTACGCCCTTGTTACCCCTCTCACGAGGGTATGTCAAGCCGGTGGTGAGGCCGATTCAGGTAACGGATGAACGCTCGCGCCATCGAATGTGATAATCTGGTCGGTCGCTGAAAAACTCTGCACGATACGTCGCTTTTTTGCAGACCGGTCGGATTACGGGCGGCCGGCCCCGGCGCGTCGAGGGCTTGGTTTTCGTCACCGGCGTCGCATCCGTCCTCGTCCTCGCCCGGTCGTATCCGACTGGGCTCGGCTCCGGGGGCTTTTGCCGCCTCTGAACCGGGGAAAGCGAATCCGGTTTCCATCCTCGATTTCCGGCCCGACCCTCCCTGTCCATCCCGGCTCGCGGCCGGGGGAGAGTTGTTGCTAAATCCTGGATCGGGCAGTACGATGAAGTATTGAATGCCGAACCGATTATCCAGACCGGATACCACCGCCCGAACAGGGGCCGAGGAGGATACTCATGGCCATCATCACCATTTCCCGCCAGGCCGGCAGCCTGGGCGACGAGATCGCCCGTTCGCTGGCCGAGGAGTTGGGCTACAAGTTGGTCGGCCGCCAGGATTTCCGTGATCTGGCTTTGAAGTACAACGATCAGTTCGAAGGCGACCTGGAAAAGATCGCCCGGGAGAAGGGGATCAGCCTGTGGCAGCGGCTGATGCTGACCACGCCGGTCTACTCCAGCCTGTACGAAGCCTTCATCTTCGAGTTGGCCAGCCAGCGCCAGGTGATCATCATCGGCCGCGGCGCCCAGATCGTGCTCCGCGACGTCCACCAGGTCTATCGGCTCAGGGTCGTCGCCCCGACCCACGTCCGGGTGATCCATCTCCGCCAGGTCCACGGCATGACCACCGACCAGGCCCTGGAATTCGTCCGGCAGCACGACAGAACGCGCCGCGACCTGATCCGCCAGATCTATGACCGCGATCCGAGGGACTGGGCCCTGTACGACATGATTCTCAACACGGCCCGGATGGACGTCCCGGCCGCCGTGGCCGTGGTCAAGCAGGCCATCGAAGAGGTCAAGCGCCTCCAACCCCTGGAGGAGGCGGCCAAGGTGCTCCAGGGTCTGGCCCTGGGCAAGCGGGTCGAGGCCCTCATCCGCCAGAAGCTGATGCCCAACCGGGAGGTGGAGGTCATCGGCGAGTCCGACGGCGCGGTGACCCTGACGGGTGCCATCTCCACCAGGGAGGACGCCGCCCGGGCCGAGAAGCTGGCCGCCGGGTATCCGGGCGTGACCAAGGTGATCAACAAGCTCGAACCGCCGGCGTTCGTGGCCGGGATCTAACCTCGCGTCTCCAAGTTTCAAGGAGCTTCGACGGGGGCGGGGAGAATCAATCCTCCGCCTGTCTCAGAAGCGAGGCGTAGGCGATGTTGAGGGCCTTCATCCGTTCCTCGTCGCCGCCGTGGTCGGGGTGGTACTTCTGGGCCAGGGCCCGGTAGCGCTCTCTGATGGTCTCGGCCGAGGCCTCGGGGCTGAGGCCCATGAAGCGGTAATGGGCGGCCAGATCCTCGGGGTCGAAGGACGGCTCGGTTTCCTGAAAGACCTTGAAGAACTCGTTGAATCGGGCCTGAAAGTCGTCGAACTGGTTGCGGAAGGCCTCGAAGAAGTCGGCCCGGACCTTCTCCCTGAAGCGTTGCGGGTCCTGGACGACGTAGGAGAGCCGGTCCCGCTCGGCCGGTGAGAGCCGCCAGAACTTGTCGATGCCCTCGTAGGTATTGAGGTCGTAGCCCAACAGGGCCAGTTCCCTGAAATATTCGGCAAAACGGATCCGGTCCCGGCTGGTGAGCCGTTGGAAGCGGTAGGCGGCCACCGGATCGACCCGGCCTACCGGCTCGACCCGGCCGGTCTTGTAAGGGCGAAAGTCCGAGGGGTCGAGGCGGTAGCGGCGCTGAAAGGTTCTCAGCCAGTCCTTGAAGGACGGCTGGGGTTTTTTACCCACCCAGGCGTCCACCAGACGGCCGGGTTTGGGCGGGTCTTTCTTTTTCCGGGCCATGCTCAGCCGTCGCGGACCGGGATCAACTCGCAGCGACAACCGAGGTGGCGCTCCTGGGCGGCCAGGATGTCGTACTCGGTCAGGGCGAAGATTCGACCATGCATCTTCCGACACTCGGGGCAGGACTTCTCGTCGTCGCGGCAGTCCCACCTCAGGCCGGGCAGCTTGGAGCGGCCGGCGTCGAAGATGACCCGGTTCCACGTCGCCAGGCGCTCGATCTCGAAGCGGCGGGCCTCGTCACTGGACATCGCCCCGGCGTAGGGCAGGTTTTGGAACCAGTCGGGGTCGGCGGCGATCCACTCGTCCACGACCGCCTCGGCTTCGGCGAGAAAGTCGGCCATGCTCCGGTGGAGTTCTTCAGCCGGTTTCTTCTTTTTTCCCAGCAGCTTGGCGAATACTGACATGGCCTGACCATCCGGGTTGGGGTTGTATCTCACGCTGGTTCGAGGTCGTCTCCGAGGCGCGGCGCTACTCGGCGCTCAGCTCCACGACGTACTGGTGGACATCCCGGCGGAACCACTGCTCGACCTTGTAGACATAACCGGGTTTGAGATCGATGACCACTCGGATCTTGTCCGGGTGCCTGCCCACCCTGATCCCCCTGGCCAGCGGGCTGGGCGACTTGATTCTGTACGGCAGCCGGTCGGCTTTGGCGTTCTTGAAGTCGATGACCAGGCGCGGCTTGGGCCCCTTGGCGCCGTAGCCGAAGACCTTCGGCTTGATCCGACCGGTCAGGTTGACCGTCACGATCAGCTTGCCTTCCTCGGCGCCGGCCTTGATCGAGGTGACTCGAACCTTGGCCGCCGCCCGGCCGTCCGGCGCGAGGGCTAGGGCCAGGACGACGACCATCAGGGCCGTGAGGCGAACCAGGCTGACTCCAGGGCGGTTGGTCATCGGATAAGGCTCCAGGCGGATAAAACCCGGCCCATGATAGCACATCGGGCCGGCGCTGGCGCGTCTTTGTCGTTCATCGGCGTCAACGATCCTGCGGGAATGAATCCCCCCCGGGGGGGTCGAGTTCGATCTCTTCGAGTTCGGCCACCAGGTCGTAGTCGTGGGCGGCGGTGATGACGGCCGGCTGAATCGCGCCGGGGACGCCTTTGCCGGCGGTGATGATCATCCGACCGTCCACCTCCGGGGCTTGGAACCAGGCCCGTCCGGCCAGCATCAGATCGCTCTCCGGGTGGGGCCCCTCGACGAGCACCTCCACCCGCCGGCCGACCTTGGCCCGATTCAGCCGCCGGCTGACCTCCCGCTGGGCCTCGAGGACGGCCTCCAGCCTGGCCTGGGCCGTCTCCTCGGGCACCTGATCGGCCATTTCGGCCGCCCGGACGCCCTCCTCGGGACAGAAGGCGAAGGCGCCCAGATGGTCGATCTCGGCCCGCTGAACAAACTCGAGCATCGCCTCGAAATCCGCCTCGGTCTCGCCCGGATAGCCGGTCATCAGGGTCGTTCTGATGACGACGCCGGGCAGCAGATTCCGCAGGCGCTCCAGCCAGGCCAGGACGTCTTCGGCCGGCGGTTTGCGACCCATCCGGCTAATCAGCGCCGGGCGGACGTGTTGGAGCGGCAGGTCGAGGTAGGGCAGAACCCGCTTCGCCCCGGCGATGAATCGAACCAGTTCGTCGTCCAGCCGGCCGGGGTTGAGATAGAGCAGCCTGACCCAGTTCGGACCGTCGTTAAGGGCCTCGACGCCTTCGAGGAGTTTCAACAGCGAGACCGCTTCGTCCCGGCCCGAGCGGCCGAGGTCTTCGCCGTAGGCGGTCAGGTCCTGGGCGAGCAGGGTGACCTCGACCACGCCGCTTCGACCCAGGGCCGAAATCTCGGCCAGGACGTCGTTTACGGGCCGGCTTTGCTGGGGGCCGCGAATGTCGGGGATGGTGCAGTAGGCGCACCTGTTGGGGCAGCCCTCGGCGATCTTGACGTAGGCCGCGCCGGGGGTGGTGGTCAACGCCCTGGGCGTGGCCGCGTCGTAGAGGAAGCGCTCGGCCGTGGTGATAAGCCGGCTCTTTCGGCCGCCGCCGATGAGTTCTTCGATCAACCGCCCGGCCCGATCTATCGCCGAGGCCGACACGAAGAGATCGACCTCGGCCATCTCCGCGGCCAGGTCCTCGCCGTAGCGCTGGGGCAGGCAACCCAGGCCGACCACGTATTCGGCCCGGCCGGTCGCTTTGAGTTCGGCGGCGGCCAGCAGGTTGTCCACCGCCTCGTCCACCGCCGGCCGGATGAAGGCGCAGGTGTTGACGATGATCACTTCGGCCTTTTCCGGGTCGTCGATCGGCTCGAAGCCCCGGGCGATGAGGTCGGCCAGGACGATTTCACTGTCCACCCGATTTTTGGCGCAGCCGAGAGAAATGAGGTGAAAGCGGGGCATGTCCCTCCTTAACTTCCACTTCCGGACTTGGCAAGACGGTCCGGACGGGGGTAATATCTGTATAACCGCCAGGTTAAACGCGGTCAAAAAGCAGAAACGGAGGAGAAGTGTGGACAGAGACCAGCTCAAGCGCGAGATAGAGGCCGTGGCCAAGGGGGGCAAGATCGCCTGTCGCCAGGCGATGGCGGTGGCCGACAAGGCCGGGGTGACGAACAAAGAGGTCGGCGAGCTGTTAAACGAGATGAAGATCAAGATCGTGGCCTGCCAGTTGGGCTGCTTCTGAGCCAAGGCCCGAACCGGAGCGCCGCGAAGCACGACGCCCCACCGACCATATTCGACAGGCGATGGCCAATGATTGGAAATGAACAACCCCGCCGCCGGCGACGGGGTACCCACAGCAGATGCGGACTCGTTTTTCTTCGCCGCCAGCGGCGGGGGACGAACCCCCCGTGGGGGGGCGATAAATGAAGACCGTTTTCGGGCCGGTGCCCTCGCGACGACTGGGTCTGTCCCTGGGGGTGGACCTGGTCCCGGCCAAGACGTGCAGCTTCGACTGCCTCTACTGCGAGTGCGGCCGCACGACCGACCACACCCTGGCCAGGCGGCCCTATATCCCGGCGGCGGCCATTCTGGACGAGTTGGCCGGGGTGATAAAGGAGCAGGATCGGCGGTTGGACTTCATTACCCTCTCCGGCGCGGGCGAACCGACGCTGAACTCCGAGCTGGGTCGGGTGGTCGCCGGCATCAAGGAGCTTACCGAGACGCCGCTGGCCATTTTGACCAACTCGTCGCTGTTGTGGCTGCCGGAGGTGATCGAGGACCTCAGGGCGGTGGACGTCATCGTCCCCTCGCTGGATTCGGCCGTGGAGCGCACCTTCAGGCGGATCGACCGTCCCTGCCGGGGAGTGGACTTCGACAGAATCCTGGCCGGGCTCTACGGCTTGAGAGAGGCCGTCGAGGGACAGGTCTGGCTGGAGATTCTCTTTCTGGCCGGCATCAACGACACACCCGAAGAGGTGGCGGCTTTGAAGGAGGCGATAAAAAGGATCGACCCGCACAAGATTCAACTCAACACCGTGGATCGCCCCCCGCCGGATGAACGGGCTCGGCGGGTCGATTACTCCTGGCTCGAACGCCTGGCCGCCGAGCTGGGGCCCAGAGCCGAGGTTGCGGCCAGGCCGACCAGGGATTTCCGCCCCGGCGGCGGGCGGGCCCTGGACGAAGCGATCCTGGAGTTGATCGACCGTCGCCCTTGCACCAGGCAGGACCTGGTGGTCGCCCTGGGCAAAAACGGCGACGAGATCGACGGCGTGATCGAAACGCTCCTGACCGAAGGCCGGATCCGCCAAGAAAGGATGGACGATCGAGTTTTCCTGCGAGGTGTTCCCACGGAGGTGTGAACATGGCCGGTGAGCTTAACCTGGGCTTGGACGTCGGTTCGGTCAGCGCCAATCTGGTGCTGCTGGATGGAGAGGGAAGGGTCGTCGAGGAGAGCTATACCCGCACTCGGGGCCGGCCCTGGGAGTGCGTGGAGAGGCTCCTGGCCGACCTCATCGAGCGCCGCGGCCGGGAGAACATCGCCTCGATCAGCCTGACCGGCACGGCGGCCAAGCCGATGGCCCCCATCCTGGGCGCGCCGTTCGTCAACGAGATCATCGCCCACGCCAGGGCGGTGAGAGCCCTCCATCCCGAGGCCAGGACCATCATCGACATGGGCGGCGAGGACTCCAAGTTGATGCTCCTCGACGCCGACGGCCGGGGCGAGATCGAGGACTTCGCCATGAACTCGGCCTGCGCCGCCGGCACCGGGTCCTTTCTGGACCAGCAGGCCAACCGGCTGGGCTTCACCATCGAGGAGTTTTCCGGGCAGGCGTTGAAGAGCGAGACTCCGCCCCGGGTGGCCGGCCGCTGCTCGGTCTTCGCCAAGACGGACATGATCCATCTCCAACAGGAGGCCACGCCGGACTACGACATCGTGGCCGGGCTGTGCTACGCCCTGGTCCGCAACCTCAAGTCCAACATTGCCCGGGGCAAGGACATCGTCCCGCCGGTCTGCTTCCAGGGCGGCGTGGCGGCCAACCTGGGCGTGCGCCGGGCCTTGATCGAGGTGACCGGACTCAAGGACGGCGAGCTGATTGTCCCCCGGCACTTCGCCTCCATGGGCGCCATCGGCGCGGTCCTGCTCACCCTCGACGGCAAGAACGAGCCGGTCGGGCTGGAGCGCTTCGAGGAGTTTTCGGAGTACGTCCAAAGCCGTCGGGTCGAGGCCGACCGCCTGGAGCGGCTCAGCCTGGGCGAGCACCATGCCGAACGCGGGGTCAGCCTCAGGGATATCGGCCCCGACGAGCGCGACGTGCCGGTCTACCTGGGCGTGGACGTCGGCTCGATCTCGACCAACGTGGTCTTGATCGACGAGAACGGCGCCCTGGTAGCCAAGGAGTACCTGATGACCGCCGGCCGGCCCCTGGAGGCGGTCAAGACTGGCTTGAGAAGGGTCGGGGCCAAGTTCGGCGACAAGGTCAAGGTGGTCGGCGCGGCGACCACCGGCTCGGGCCGGTACCTGACCGGCGAGTTCATCGGGGCCGACATCGTCAGGAACGAGATCACCGCCCAGGCCACCGCTTCGGCGGCCATCGATCCCGAGGTGGACACCATCTTCGAGATCGGCGGCCAGGACTCCAAGTTCATCTCGCTGAAAAACGGAGCCATCGTCGATTTCATGATGAACAAGGTCTGCGCCGCCGGGACCGGCTCGTTCCTGGAGGAGCAGGCCGAGAAGCTGGGCATCTCCATCGAGAAGGAGTTCGGTGCGGCCGCGCTCAGCTCCGAGGCGCCGGTGAGGATGGGCGAGCGCTGCACCGTGTTCATGGAATCCGACATCGTCCACCATCAGCAGCAGGGCGTGCCGGTCAACGACATCGTGGCCGGACTGAGCTACTCCATCGTCCACAACTACTTGAACAAGGTCGTCGAGGGCAGGACGGTGGGGAACAGGATCTTCTACCAGGGAGCGACCGCCCAGAACGAGGGCATCGTCGCCGCCTTCGAGAAGGTCACCGGCAAGCCGATTACCGTCCCGCCTCACTGCGACGTCACCGGGGCCATCGGCGCGGCGCTTCTGGCCCAGCGGGAGCGGGTCTGGAAGGAGAGCTCGTTCAAGGGCTTCGGCGTGGCCGAACGCGACTACGACATCTCCTCCTTCGAGTGTCAGGGCTGTCCCAACCACTGCGAGGTCAGGAAGGTCGTCTTCGAG
The DNA here is from genome assembly GCA_964634465.1 of uncultured Thermodesulfobacteriota bacterium. GTDB lineage: Bacteria > Desulfobacterota > Desulfarculia > CAZWLY01. The sequence goes on from CAZWLY010000007.1 coordinate 99,380, forward strand.
GGGGTGGACAGGCCGCTGTTTTACGGCTCCCGGTGCGACAAGTACGACCTGGACACCTCCAAGAAGAGGCGCGACATCCCCGACCTGTTCGCCCTGCGGGAGAGTTGGTTGCTGGGCGAGGACGAGGAGAGCGAGCCCCTGAGCCGGCCCCGGGGAACCATCGGCATCCCCCGGTCGATGTTTTTCAGGGACTTCCTGCCCTTCTTCCGCGTCTTCTTCAGGGAGCTGGGCTTCAACGTCGTCGTCTCCGATTTGACCAACAAGTCGATCATCCACAAGGGCGTGGAGCAGATCGTGGCTGAGACCTGCTTTCCGGTCAAGGTCGCCCACGGCCACCTGCTGGACCTGATCGAGAAGGGCGTTGAACGGATCTTTCTGCCATCGCTGGTGACCGTCGATCACCCCAACCCGGCCATCCGCGTCGGCCAGATCTGCCCCTACGCCGGGGCGCTGACCTTCTACTGCCGCTCCTCCATCGACTTTGAGGCCCGCGGCGTGGAGCTGATCCAGCCGACGCTTCGTTTCGGCGACGGCGAAAGACAGCTCAGGGCCGGCCTGAAAAAACTGTGCCGGATGATCGGCGCGCCCCTGCTCCGCTTCGAACGGGCCTTGGCCGAGGCCAGGCGGGCCCAGGACGAGTTCCGGGCCAAGTGTCTCGACAAGGGCCGCGAGATTCTGGACTCCCTCGGCCCCGACGGGTTGGCCATGGTCTTTGTCAGCCGGCCGTACAACGGCTTCGACGCCGGGATCAACCTCGGCCTCCATCGCAAGCTCAGGGACCTGGGCGTCGTCGCCCTGCCGATGGACTTTCTGGACCTGGACGGGGTGAGCGATCTGAGCGGCATCACCGAGATGTACTGGCGCTACGGCCAGAAGATCCTGTCGGCGGCCAAGCTGATCAAAGCCGACCCGCGCCTCCAGGCGGTCTACATCACCAACTTCGGCTGCGGTCCGGACTCGTTCATCAGCCACTTCTTCAGGGACTACATGCAGGGCCGGCCGTTTTTGGAGATCGAGATCGACGAGCATTCGGCCGACGTGGGCGCCATGACCCGGCTGGAGGCCTTCCTCGACTCGATCAAGAACGTGCCCCTGGCCGAGATGACCACCGCCCCGCCGCCCAGGGCGGAGCGTCAGATCAGGCGGAAGGATCGGCGGACGATCTACATCCCGGCCATGACCGACCACGCCTATCCTTTCGCCGCGGCCTTCAACCGTCTCGGTCTGGACAGCGAGGTGCTGCCCGAATCCGACCGGGAGACGTTGAGTTGGGGCCGGCGCTATACCTCGGGCAAGGAGTGCTACCCCTGCATTCTGACCACCGGCGACATGGTCAAGTTCCTCAAGAACAACGGCCGGGATCGGGACAGGATCGCCTTCTTCATGCCCGGCGGCGAGGGCCCTTGCCGCTTCGGCAACTACCACCGCTACCAGCGATTGATCCTGGACCAGTTGGGTTACGGCGACATCCCCATCTATTCACCCGCCCAGGGCGAGGACCTCTACGACGAGATGGACCAGCTCACCGATCTGCCCGAAGACTTCAACCGGCTGGGCTGGGAGGCCATCGTGGCCGTGGACGCGCTCCAGAAGAAGCTGTGGGAGACGAGACCCTACGAGGTCAATCCCGGTGAGGCCGACGCCGCCTACCGCCGAGCCCTGGACAAGCTCTGCGAGGGCATCCGGGCCGGCAAGCCGGTGGTCGAGATCCTCAAGGAGCTTCGGCCGCTGATGGACTCGGTGGAGGTCAGGAATCCGGGGACCAAACCCCTGGTCGGGGTTATCGGCGAGGTCTACACCCGGACCAACCGCTTCGCCAATGACGACGTGGTCCGCCAGTTGGAGGCCCTGGGGGCCGAGGTCCAGGTGGCGCCGTTCTCCGAGTGGATTCTCTACATCAACACCATTTCCCAGATCAACGCCCGTCGGGCCAGGGACCTGAAGACCCTGCTCAAGTTGTATCTGACCGACCGAACCCAAAGAAAGATCGAGCACGAACTGTTTGAAACCTTCGAGGGCTCGGTCCGAAACCTTTACGAACCGCCGGTTCCCTTGACATTGAAGCGCTCCGGGCCTTATCTTGACGAGTCTTTCGAGGGCGGCGAGGTCTGCCTGTCGTTGGGCAAGAGCGTCGATTTCATGCTCAAGGGGGCCAGCGGCGTAATCAACGTCATCCCATTCTCTTGTATGCCCGGCACCATCGTCCACGCCTTGATGAAGCGCTTCCGGGAGGAAAACGGCAACGTTCCGTTCATGACCATGGCCTGCGACGGCCAGGAACAGACCAACCTCCGGTCGCGACTCGAGGCCTTCATGTATCAAGTGGACCAGCACCGGCCCAGAGGGATGAGGAGACCAAACGAAAGAAGATAACGTATGCTCAAAAAAATGCTGATCAATGCCCTGGACAGGGAAGAGTGCCGGGTGGCGGTCGTGGCCGACGGCAGGCTGGAGGAGTTCTACCTGGAGAGCGCCGGCCGCGTCGAGACCCGGGGCAACATCTACAAGGCGGTCGTAGAGAACGTGGAGCCCAGCCTCCAGGCCGCCTTCGTCAATTACGGGATGCCCAAGAACGGTTTCCTCCAGGTGACCGAGATCCACCCCGAATACTACCCCGAAGGCGTCAAGGGGCATCCGCCCATCGAGCGCATCCTGAAGCGGGGCCAGGTGATCCTGGTCCAAGTGACCAAGGAGCCGACCGGGACCAAGGGCGCGGCGCTGACGACCTACATCTCTTTGGCCGGGGTCAACCTGGTGCTCATGCCCGGCCGTGACGGCGGCGGCGTATCCAGGAAGATCGAGGACGAGAAGGAGCGCGCCCGGCTCAAGAAGATACTCGCCCAGTTGGACGTTCCCGAGCACCACGGGCTGATCATCCGCACCGGGGCGGTGGGCAAGAGTCAGGCGGCCATCAGGCGGGATTTGGCCGCCATCCTGAAAACATGGGAGGAGGTGCGGGCCTCGCTGCCCGATCTGCCCGCGCCGTCGCTGGTCTACAAAGAAGAGGACATGGCGCTTCGGACCATCCGCGACCACTTCAGCCCGGAGATCAAGGAGATCTTGATCGACAGCCCCCAGCTCGTGGAGCGCGTCAAATCCTACCTCAAGGTCATCGCCCCCAGGAGCGTGTCCAGGGTCAAGCTGTACAAGGAGAAGCGGCCCATCTTCGCCAAGTATGAGCTGGAGCGCCAGATCGAATCGATCTATCAGACCACCGTGCCGCTGCCCTCGGGCGGGGCGATCGTTATCGAGCCGACCGAGGCCCTGGTGTCCATCGACGTCAACTCGGGCAAGGCGACCAAGGCCAAGGACATCGAAGCGACCGCCTTCAGGACCAATCTGGAGGCGGCGACCGAGGCGGCCCGGCAGCTCAGGTTGCGCGACATGGGCGGGCTGATCGTCATCGACTTCATCGACATGCGCGAGGCCAAGCACCGGCGGGAGGTGGTCAAGGCGTTCAGGGAAGAGGCCAAGAAGGACAAGGCCCGCATCCGGGTCGGCTCCATCTCCCGCTTCGGCCTCCTGGAACTCTCCCGCCAGCGGATCAGGCCGTCCATCGAGACCGGCTCTTACGTCGATTGCCCCTACTGCCAGGGCCGGGGCGTGGTCCGCTCCACCGAGACGGCCGCCCTGGGCTGGCTCAGAAAGATCTCCCACGGCGTCATCTCCGGCCAGGTCGGCCGGGCCGAGGCCAGGCTTCCGGCCGCCGTGGCCAGCTACCTGGTCAACAACAAACGGGAGGAGCTGTGCGCCCTGGAGCGGCGGCACAACGTCAAGATCGCCATCGAATCCCGGCCGGAGATGGGTCCGGAGGAGGGCGAGGTCGAGTTCGGCCGCGACGAGGAGAACGCCGAGAGTGTCTGATCAGAACTGGACCCAGACCAGGGCCGCCCTGGCCGCCCTGAGCCCGATGAGGACCGCTCGGCTGCTGCCCAAGCTCCTGGTCAAAGGGCCGGGCCTGATCGCCAAGGCCCAGGAGCTTCTGGCCCAGCACGCCTTCAGCGACGACAAGTTTAAAATATTGATGGTTCACCATCTGGAGCGGGAACTGCCCGAATTCGAGGAGGTCTACCAGGCCATTCTGGCCGATCTGATGGCCGACAAGCCCCGGCTGGGGAGTTAGGCGGGAGACGATCGCGGCCTTGAGGCCGCCTTTTGGGGTCCGGCGGACTCATGTTTCCTCGGGGCCGGTCTCCCCACGCCGGCCGGGGTCGCCCCTGGTTGAGCGAGCGACGAAAAAACACCCGGCGGGCCGAGTCCCGAGGGGAGAATGCGGATCTCTCCCCCTCTTTTTGAGCCCTACTTTTTCTTGGCCACCGGCGCCCAGGAGCCGTCGGCCCGGCGCACAAAGCGCTTGACTTGGACCTTGATCTCCTTTTTGTTTGGAAAGGCGATGATCAGCCGGTAGCGGACCCGGACCATGTTCCGGCTGAGCTGGCTGACCTCTTCCAGAGCGTATTTGACCTTGGGAAAGCCGCGCTTGGGGTCGGATGAGGTCAGGCGGGTCATGACCGCCTCCAGGGAGAGGGCGGTCTGGACGACCCTGATCAGTTCCGGGTCCCGTCGGGGGTCATAGACGCCGCCCGGCCGGGCCACCTGGCGTTTTTCGGTGTGGGAGACGAGATAGAACGCCGCCGCGGCGATGCCCAGGCCGACCACGGTGAACATGATCAGGGCGTTTCTGGTATTGCTGGTCATGGTTCAAGGTCAGGATACAATAATCGGGCCGGCAGGGCAATTCGGACCGTCAGGCCCGCTTCGGCCGCTTGTCCGAATGTGAGTTGGGGGGTTGGGTGAGAGACGTCGTCGCCGACAAAGTCATGTCCATGTCAGAAACCGTCGCCCGGTTCGTGGCCGACGGCGACAAGGTGGCCCTGGGACTGTCGCTGGAGAGCGTCATCCCCTTCGCCGCCGGTCACGAGATGATTCGCCAGAGGAAGCGCGATCTGACCTTGATCGGCCCCATCTCGGACATGCTCTTCGACATGCTCATCGGCGGTGGAACCACCCGCCGGGTGATGGCCGCCTGGGTGGGCAACGTCTCCACCGGTCTCGGCTACAATTTCCGCCGGGCGGTGGAGAGCGGGGCGGTGGAGATGATCGACTACTCCAACTTCGCCCTGTCCACGGCGCTCAAGGCCGCGGCCGACGGCTTGCCCTTCGGCCTGACCTTCAGCCTGCTCGGCAGCGACATCCTGGCCTGCAATCCGAACCTCGAGGAGACGGTCTGTCCCTTTACCGGCCGGAAGATGGTCGCCGTCAGGGCCCTGGAGCCGGACGTGGCCGTGGTCAACGTCCAGCGGGCCGACGCCGAGGGCAACGCCCATCACTGGGGACACTACGGCGTCATCTGGGAGGCGGTCCGGGCGGCGAAGAGGACCATCGTCGTCTGCGAGGAGCTGGTCGACGGCGAGGTCATCCGCTCCGATCCCAACCGGACCCTCATCCCCGGCTTCCTGGTCTCGGCGGTGGTGGTCGAGCCCTGGGGCGCGCACCCTTCGGGCGTCCAGGGCTACTACGCCCACGACGACGAGTTCTATCTCGACTACGCCGCCCGTACCCGCCGGCCCCAGGACGCAGAACGGTGGCAGGCCGAGTGGATCGACGGAGTGGCCGATCGGGCCGAATACATCGAAAAATTGGGTGAAGAAAGGTTGAACGCCTTGAAGATCAGGCGCAACGCCTTCGCGGCCGGAGTGGATTATGGCTACTGAGACGAGCACCGGCCCGGCCGGGTACACCGCCAAGGAGCTTATGGTCGCCGCCGCGGCCAGGGAGATCAAGGACGGCGAGTTGGTCTTCGTCGGCATGCGCCTGCCGCTGTTGGCCTATCTGGTGGCCAGAGCCAGCCACGCCCCCAGGGCGGTCGGTCTCTTCGAGAACGGCGTCATCCGCAACACCCCGGCCGAGGCGCCCTTCGTGACCATGGGCGATCCGCCCAACGTCCACGGGGCGATGCTGTGCGGCTCCATGACCGACACCATGGGTCTGCTCCAGGCCGGCCGGGTGGCGGTGGGGATGATCGGCGGGGCCGAGATCGACGCCTACGGCAACCTCAACACCACCTGGGTGGGCGACAAGGACCGGCCGGTCAGGCTGCCCGGCTCGGGCGGCGCGGCCGACATCGCCTCCCTGGCCGGCCGGCTGGTGGTGATCATGGCCCACGAGAAGCGCCGCTTCGTCGAACGCGTCGGCTACGTCACCTCGCCCGGCCACGGCGACGGCCCCGGCTGGCGACGCCGGGTCGGGTTGATCGGCGGCGGCCCGGCGGCGGTGGTGACCGATCTGTGCGTCCTGCGTTTCAACCAAAGCACCGCTCGGGCCGAGGTGGCCTCGCTCCATCCCGGAGTGGACCTCGATACGGTCAGGGCCAAAACCGGTTTCAGGCTCGAGGCCGGGCCGAACATTCCGACCACCGAGCCGCCCACGACCGAGGAACTGAAACTCATCCGGAGCTACGACCCCCAAGGCTTCTGGACCGGTTGACCCCCACGGGGGGATTATTCCCCTTGGGGGGTATTCCCCGTGGGGAGGCTCTTTTCCCATGGGGAGCTGCTTTTCCTCGGGGGCTTGTTTTTCGCGGGGCTCGTTCCCCGCCGTGTGCGGCCCCCGAGAACGCCGCCGCCTGGAGCCGACACCCTCTCGCTCGCGGCGGGATTCTTCACCCCCGACAGGGGGTCGTTTTCCGGCCGGCGGCCGGGGAGTCCGCCCGCCGCTTCCTCCGAGCGGCGCAATTCACAACCGGAACAAAAAAATACTTGACAACCATTTCGTAGCCGCCTACAGTTACTTTGTAGCTACAATATAGTTACGTAACCACCGTCCCCCATCCCAGTATGTGGAGAGATTATGCCACCGGCAGATGAGAAAAAGAACGTCGTTTCCGACGAGCAGGGGGAGAGACCGCCCAAGGCCAAATTCGAAGTCTATGGCGAGGAGATGATCGAGAAGGAGGTCAAGCAGAGCGGCAATTCGGGGCGGGTCTACCTTCCTCCGGAGTGGGTGGGTAAGCAGGTCAAAATTATCCGGATCAACTGATTGAGCGGAGGAACAGGTGAGTCAGTCGTTTGAAATCCGGCCGATGGAGACCGGAGACCTGTCCGCTGTGATCGCCATCCAGGAGACGATCATCCAGCAAAAGGTCGCCCCCGCCTGGGTCGAGCATCTCGAAGCCACGGTGGGCGCCAAGTCCAGCCGGTGCCTGGTGGCCGAGGAGGCGGGCCAGGTGATCGGCTTCATCATCGCCGAAGTCAATTTCGGCGCCTTCGGGGCCGACTTGTCGGGCTGGTTGAGTTACGTCGGGGTCAGCCCCAAGAAGATGGGACTGGGCGTGGGCAGCAGCCTGGCTCGGGCCCTGTTCGATATTTTCAAAAAAGAGGGAGTGACCAACGTCCGGACCGCCGTTCGGTGGGATTCGGTCGATATGCTGTCCTTCTTCAAGTCTCTGGGCTTTGACCGATCGAAATTTATTAACCTCCACAAGCGGTTAGGATGATCGCTTTGGGAGGCCGGTTGTTGTCATGGAGGGTTGTCGCATGATTGAGATGTACAAGGAGTGGTACGACGCCCGGCACGAGTACGCCAAGGAGTGGAAGAAAAAGAACCCCGACGGCAAGGTCGTCGGTTTCTTCTGCACCTACGTACCCGAGGAGATTCTGATCGCGGCCAACATTCTGCCGGTCAGGATTCTGGGCAGCCACGAACCGCAGAACGTGACCGAACCGCACATCTTCGGCATGTACTGCCCATTCTGCCGGGACTGCCTGGCCCAGGGCCTGCAGGGTCGCTACGACTACCTGGACGGCATCATGATCGCCCAGTCCTGTCTCCACATCCGCCAGGCCTTCACCTCCTGGCAGTTGCACGTGGATACGCCGTGGTCCTACTACCTGCCCATGCCCCACCACGTCCAGTCCGTCGACCGGGCGGTCCCCTTTCTGACCGAAGAGTTGAAGGTCTTCAAGAAGGCCTTGGAGGATTGGCTCGGCAAGGAGATCACCGACGACGACCTCAAGCGGGGCATCGAGGCCGCCAACGAGGCCCGGGCGGCCATGCGGGACTTCTACGAGACCCGCAAGCAGGACAACCCGCCGGTGAGCGGCCTGGAGTCGATGTACGCCGCGGTGACCATGCAGTGGATCGACCGAAAGGAACACGCCGCCGTCACCCGGGACATCGTCGAGAAGGAGCTGCCCAACCGGGACCTGGGGCTGGGCGACGCCACCCGCCTGTTGCTCTTCGGTTCGGAGGACGACGACTCCGAGTTCGTCAAGATGGTCGAGGACTGCGGGGCGGTCATCGTCACCGACGACCACTGCACCGGCACCCGCTACTTCTGGAACGACACCGTTCTGGACGGTGTCGACCCGCTGGAGGCCATCGCCCGGCGCTACGTGGTCCGGCCGCCGTGCCCGACCAAGGACTGGCCGGAGCGCCGCCGCCTGGATCACGTGCTGATGTTGGCCAAGGAGTGGAACTGCGACGGGGCGATCGTCTTGCAGCAGAAGTTCTGCGACCCGCACGAGCTGGACATCCCCGAGCAGCGCAAGAATCTGGAAGCGAACGGCATCAAGACCCTCTTCCTGGAACTGGACGTGACGGTCCCCGTCGGCCAGTTCAAGATTAGGACCGAGGCCTTCTTGGAGACCCTTAGCGAAGAAGACCTCTTCTAGAGGGAGGTTACAAGTTATGGGCAAGTACCCCACCGAACCGTTGAAACTGTGGAACAAGGCCAAGGAGCTTCGGGCCAATTTCTATAAGAACTACGCCGAAGCCCACGACAAGGGCGGGTTGCGCTACGCCGGCGGAGCCTGGACCTTTGACGCCGTGCCCTTCGGGTTGGGCGAGGACGTCCACGCCCTCACCTCGGAGCCCTACGGGGCGTCTTTGGCCTACAACAAAGAACTGTCGCTTCGCTGCCTGGAGGCGGCCGAGAACTACGGCTACGCCCGCGACCTGTGCGCCTACATGCGCAACTACTGGGGCTCGATTCTCTTGAACGAGTACGCCTTCGGCGGTCCCTTCCCCAAGCCGGACTTCATCTGGCAGGATCACATCTGCTGCTCCCACGCCAAGTGGTACCAGACCATGAGCGAGTTGGAGGGCGGCGTGCCGATGTACTGCGTGGACGTGGCCGTGGGCCCGGCCCCGCCCTTCGGCGAGCTGACGCCCCACAAGATCGACTACGTGGCCGGCCAAATTCTGGACGGCATCGAGTGGCTGGAGAAGACCACCGGCCGGACCTACAACGACGAGCTGTTCATCAAGGCGGTCTGGAACGACTTCCGCTCCACCCACACCTGGGCCAAGATCTGCGAACTGAACAAGACCGTACCCGCGCCCCTGGACGAGAAGACGATGTACTCGCTCTACGTGCTGGCCACCTTGAACAAGGCCAGCCAGTGGTGCGCCGACTTCTACGAGGAGCTGTTGGCCGAGGTCCAGGAGCGGGTCGATCGAGGCATCGCCGCCTGCGCCAACGAGCAGGCCCGGGTCATGTCCGACACCCAGCCGCCGTGGGCCTTCCTGAAGGTCTTCCGTTACCTCGAGGAGTACGGCTGCGTGTCCATCGGCAGCCTCTACACCTTCGGCCTGGAGGGCATGTGGGAGTACTCCGAGGACAAGGGCCTCTATCCCAAGCCGATGCCCGAGAACATGCCCAAGGATCGCGAGGAGGCGGCCCGGATGCTGGTCGAGTGGCACCTGCACAAGCCCGAGTACCAGCACTTCTACTCGCCGGACTACAAGTCCCAGATGATGATCAGCATCTGCAAGGACTGGGGTCTGTCCGGCGTCATGCTCCACTACAACCGCGGCTGCGAGGGCCTGTCCCTGGGCATCGCCGAGAACAGGTTGGCCATCCAGGCCGCCGGTTTCCCGGTGATGAGCTTCGAGGGCAACATGGGCGACGAACGCGAGTTCGACGAGACCCGGACCATGCAGCGCGTGGACGCCTTCATGGAGACCCTGGGCATCAAGCGGGTCGGCCGCGACTAGGACCGGCTGGAAGCTAAGGAGGAATTCCTGATGATTACGGCAGGAATAGACGTTGGTTCCAAGACGATCAAGGTCCTTCTGTTGAAGGACGGCAAGGAGATCGTCGACAAGAAGATCCAGTTGGCCGGCAACGACGTCGCCGGAGCCTTGAAGGAGGTCTGGGGCGAGCTGCTCTCCGCCAACAACGTCAGCGAGGGCGACATCAAGGCCATCGTCGCCACCGGCACCGGCAAGGCGGAGGCCACCTTCGCCACCAAGACGGTCACCGAGGTCGGGGCCGACGCCAAGGGCGGCGTGTTCATCATGCCCGAGGCGCGCACGGTCATCGACGTCGGCGCCGAGGAGGGCCGGGCGATCAAGGTCGACGCCGGAGGCAAGGTGGTCGATTTCGCCATCAACGAGAAGTGCGCCGCCGGCGCGGGTGCGTTCACCGAGGCCATGGCCCGGGCGCTGGAGGTGCCCATCGACGAGATGGGCCCGCTCAGCCTCAAATCCACCCAGGAGGTGGCCATGAACGCCCAATGCGCCGTTTTCGCCGAGAGCGAGCTGGTCACCCTGGTCCACAACCAGACGCCCAAACCGGACATGGCCCGAGCCATCCACAACGCCATCGCCGACCGGATCACCTCCATGGTCCGGCGGGTCGGCATGGAGGAGAAGATCCTGTTGATCGGCGGCGTGGCCAAGAACATCGGCTTCGTCGACAGCCTGAAAAACGAATTGGGCACCGAGGTCAGCGTCCCCGACGACCCCGAGTTCGTCAGCGCTCTGGGCGCGGCCATAGTCGGCGCCGAGGGCGACTAGCGCCGCGTTTTGGGAGGAGAAGGAAATGGCTGAAGAATTCTGGAGATGGACGGAATCCCGGTGGACGAACCCGGACATCGATTGGAAGAAGGGCGAGATCATCTCCGCCGGCGTGGATGTTGGTTCGGTCAGCTCCCAGGCGGTGGTCATGGTCGACGGGCAGCTCTTCTGCTACGGCAACACCCGCACCGGCTCCAACTCGCCCGACTCGGCGATCAACGCCATGAACATGGCCCTGGAGGGCACGGGACTGACGATCGACGACCTCATGTACACCGTCGGCACCGGTTACGGCCGGGTCAACGTGCCCTTCGGCCAGCGGGCCATCACCGAGATCGCCTGCCACGGCCGCGGCGCCAACTTCATGTACGGTCCGAGCATCCGCACCGTGCTCGATATGGGCGGCCAGGACTGCAAGGCCATCCACGTCGATGAGAAGGGCAAGGTGACCAACTTCCTGATGAACGACAAGTGCGCCGCCGGCACCGGACGCGGCATGGAGGTCTTCGCCGACCTTTTGGGCGTGTCCATCAACGACGTCGGCGATCTGTCGCTTCAGGTCGAGGAGGAGCCCGAGCCGGTCTCCTCGACCTGCGTCGTCTTCGCCAAGAGCGAGGCCTCGGGCCTGCTCAGGGCCGGCTGGCCCAAGGAGAAGGTGCTGGCCGCCTACTCCTCGGCCATGGCCCACCGGGTGGTCGGTCTCTTGGAGCGGATCGGCATGGAGCCCGAATTCGGCATCACCGGCGGCATCGCCAAGAACAAGGGCGTGGTGGTGCGCCTGGAGAACGAACTGGGCGTCAAGGCGCTGGAGTCCAAGTACGACACCCAGATCGCCGGCGCCTTGGGCGCGGCCCTGTTCGCCGAGGCCCTGATCAAGAAGGGTAAGAAGAAGTAACCACCCCTCGGCCGCCTCCGGAAAGGGGGCGGCCGAGCCGATCGAATGGAGACGCCATGCTGGCCAATTACGGTTACAAGGACGGGTCCGGCGAATTTTTCATCACCATCGACACCGACAAGTGCGACGGTTGCGGCGAGTGCGTATCCGCCTGTCCGTCGTCCTGTTTCGAGGTGCTGGACGAGGATCCCAACGATCCGCTCAGGGAGGAGCCGGTGGCCGTCGTCGGCGAGGCTCAGCGCAAGAAGCTGAAGTACGCCTGCGCCCAGTGCAAGCCGGCCAGCGACCGACCGCCGCTGCCATGCGTGGAGGCCTGCTCGCCCGGCGCGATCAGCCACTCTTGGTAAATCGACCCGGAGTTTCATGAGCCGGCCGGGCTGCCGCGGCCCCCGGCGCGTTTCGGGGTCGGAGCCTCAATGACGGTCGTCCTCGCCCCCCTTTCAGCCAGGACGTCTCACCCGGTCCCGGAACCGCTTCCGCTTCGCCCCTCACGACGAATTCGGGGCCGGCGCGGCCAGCGCTGGCGAGATTCCGGGCTCCCACAATCCTACCGCCCCGGCGGTCTATCGAGCCGGGGCGACGCCCGCCCTGAGGAGGCGCAATGGCGACCATCAGCCTGACCATAGACGGCCAGGAGGTAAGCGCCGAGAAAGGGGCTACCATCCTGGAAGCGGCCCGAGCGGCCGACATCTACATCCCGACGCTGTGCAATCATCCCGACCTGCCCAAGATGGGCGGTCTGAAACCGGCCGAGGCCGTCTGGCGCGGCGGGGTCAAGATCGAAAACGCCCCCGGTGCGCCGGAGACGGCCACCGGATGCGGCCTGTGCGTGGTGGAGATAGCCGGGTTCGACGAGCCACAGCCCGCCTGCGCCACCGAGGCCGAGGCCGGAATGACGGTCACCGTCGATTCGGATCGGCTGAAAAGCATTCGCCAGGAAAAGCTGATCCCGATCCTGAACAACCACCCCCACGCCTGTTTGACCTGCGCCCAGGCCGAGGGCTGTTCCCGGACCCAGTGCTCGTCCAACGTGCCCGAAGACGAGCGCTGCTGCCCCCAGTTCGGCAATTGCGAGCTTCAGAAACTGGTCGCCTACGTCGGCATCCATCCCTCCGTGGCTCGCTGGCAGCCGACCGACCTGCCGGTCATCAAGAACGAGCCCCTTTACGAGCGCGACTACAATCTTTGCATCAACTGCACCCGGTGCGTGCGGGTCTGCCAGGACGTTCGGGGGGTGGGGGCCTACGGCTTCGTCTTCGACGAGAACGGCCGGGTGGTGGTCGGCGCGCTGAGCGAGACCATGGCCGACGCCGGTTGCAAGTTCTGCACCGCCTGCGTCGGGGTCTGCCCAACCGGCGCCCTCATGGACAAGGGCGTGCGCCCGGCCAGCTTCGAGGCCGACATCGTGCCCTGCAAGGCCGCCTGTCCGGCCGGCATCGACGTGCCCAACTACGTCCGGGCCATAAAAAACGGGCGGATAGACGAGGCGTTGGCCGTCATTCGGGAGCGGGTGCCGTTCCCCGGCGTCTTGGGCCGGTCCTGCATCCACCCCTGCGAGGACGCCTGCCGCCGGGGCGAGGTCAACGAGCCGATCTCGATCTGCGCCCTGAAGCGTTTCGCCTCGGACAACGCCACGGACGCCTGGAAGGAGAAGATCTCCGTCGCCGCCGACACCGGCAAGAGAGTGGCCGTCGTCGGCTCCGGCCCGGCCGGGCTGACCGCCGCCTTCCACTTGCGCCGCCTGGGCCACGCCGTGACCGTCTTCGAGAAAGCGGCCGAGCCGGGCGGCATGCTCCGTTACGGCATCCCGGCCTATCGCCTGCCCGACGAGTTGGTCGCGGCCGAGATCAAGGACATCCTCGACCTGGGCGTCGAGCTGCGCCTGGAAACCGAGCCGACGGCCGAGGAACTCAAGGGCTACGACGCCGTCTTCCTGGCGATCGGGGCCGGGCTCAGTCGCAGGTTGGACATCGACGGCATCGACTCCGAAGGCGTTTTGTGGGGCGTCGATTTCCTGCGCGCGGTCAGGACCGGCCAGGGGGTTGAGGTCGGCGAAAAGGTGCTGGTCATCGGCGGCGGCAACGTGGCCATCGACGTCGCCCTGACCGCCCGGCGGTTGGGCGCCGGCGAGGTGACCATGGGCTGCCTGGAGAAGCGCGAGGAGATGCCGGCCCACACCTGGGAGATCGCCGAGGCCGAGGAAGAAGGGGTCAGGATCATCAACTCCTGGGGGCCGAAGGCGATCATCACTCAGGACGGCCGGGCCAGGGGCGTGGAGTTCATGGCCTGCCTGGCCGTCTTCGACGATAACGGCAACTTCAACCCGAGCTACGACGACTGCTCGCTGAAATCGATCGAGGCCGACACCATCATTCTGGCCATCGGCCAGGCCTCGGACCTGTCCTTGGCCCAGGAGCTGGGGCTTGGCGTCAGCCGCGGCCTGATCGAGACCGGAGAGGACGGGGCGACCAATGTCCCCGGCGTCTTCGCCGGCGGCGACGCGGCCAAGGCGCCCGGCTCGATCATCGAGGCCATCGCCGCCGGCCGCCGGGCGGCCGAGTCGATCGACAGGCATCTGGGCGGCGCGGGCGACATCTCGCTCTCCCTGGCCGAGCTCGGCGCGCCGGACCCCAACATCGGCCGGGAGGACGGCTTCGCCGGCCGGCCCCGCCAGGCCGAATCCCGCCTGGCCGTGACCGACCGGGAGGGCTTTGCCGAGGTCTGCCAGGGCTTCGATGCCGAAACGGCCAAGACCGAGGCGGGGCGCTGCCTCCAGTGCGACCTGAGGCTGACTCTCAACGAGGTGCCTTCGCCGCCGGAGAAGATGGTCCCGTTCACGGCCGAGAATCTGGCCGAGGCACCGGAGAGCGAGGGCGTCTACATCCTCTACGACGAGAACAAGGAGATTTTGGCCATCAAGGGCGAAATGAATCTCCGAGAGGCGTTGGAGGAGCGGCTGGAGGCCGGTTCGACGGCCAAATTCTTTGAGTTCCACGAGGATAAAATGTATTCTAAGGCCGAATCGGAGTTGGTTCAGGCCTACTTGCAGCGTCACGGCAAGATGCCGCCCGGCGACGGGGGCGAGGGCGGCGGAGACGATCTGGACGACTTGTTCTAGATCGTTGGTCGGAGGTTGCGATGAGCGATACATTCGCCTGCGGCGTCGATCCGGCCCGGGAAGAGGAACTGGCCGCCCAGGGCTGGACGCGCCGCTCCACCCTGGGCGAGCCGCGTCTCTCCGAGGCGGTGGAACAGTACCGGGCCATGGGCTTCGAGGTCCACCTGGAGAACTTCGACCCTACGGCCGAGGGCGAGGGCGGGTGCACGACTTGTTTCGGCAGCGCGGCCGAGCAATACAAGACCATCTACACCCGCCCCAGCGGCGAGAGCGAAGACGAGGACCTTTTCTGAGTTTTACTGACCGACCGCAAAAGGGGTCGGGGGACGATAAGGAGGTCAGTAGTGAGCAAGTATTGGGATGAGAAACACGAGTGCATGCCGCTGGAGGAGATGCAGAAGCTCCAGCTCAAAAACCTCCAGGAAACGGTCAAGTGGGTTTATGAAAAGGTTCCCTTCTACAAAGAGAAGATGGACGAGAAGGGCGTCGCTCCCGGCGACATCAAGACCCTGGACGACATCGCGCTCCTGCCGTTTACGGTCAAGACCGACCTTCGCGACAACTACCCCTTCGGCTTGTGCGCCGTGCCGATGAGCGAGGTGGTCAGGGTCCACGCCTCTTCGGGCACCACCGGCAAGCCGATCACCGGTCCCTACACCGCCCAGGACCTGGACCAGTGGTGCGAGTGCATGGCCCGGTCCATGTACGCGGCCGGGATCAGAGCCGACGACATCTATCAGAACGCCTACGGCATGGGCCTGTTCACCGGCGGGCTGGGCTTCCACCAGGGCGCGGAGAAGATCGGCTGCGCCATCGTTCCGGCCTCCTCGGGCATGACCGAGCGGCAGGTGACGTTGATGAACGACTTCGGGACCACCGCCATCGGCTGCACCCCCTCCTACGCGCTGACCATCGCCGAGAAGGGCGCCGAGATGGGCATCGACTTCAAGAAGCTCCCCCTTCGGGTCGGCATGTTCGGGGCAGAGCCCTGGTCGCTGGAGATGAAGGCCGAGATCGAGGAGCGACTGGAGATCAAGGCCTTCGAGGCCTACGGCCTGACCGAGATGATGGGCCCCGGCGTGTCCTTCTCCTGCGACGGCGACGCCACCGGGCTGCACATCAACGAGGACCACATCTACCCCGAGATCATCGACCCGGTCACCGAGGAGCCGTTGGGCCTGGATCAGCAGGGCGAGCTGGTCTTCACCGCCATCCAGCGGCGGGCCATGCCGCTGCTGCGCTACCGGACCCGGGACATCACCACCCTGACCCGCAAGAAGTGCTCCTGCGGCCGGACCCTGGTGATCATGGAGAAGGTCCTGGGCCGCTCCGACGACATGATGATCATCTCCGGCGTCAACGTCTTCCCCTCCCAGATCGAATCGATCCTGCTGGAAGTGGACGAGGTCGAGCCCCAGTACGTGATCATCATCAAGAAGAAGGGCTACCTCGACGCCCTGTTCGTCGATGTCGAGGCCAGGCCCGAGGTCTACGATCTGGGCCAGGAGAAGCTGGACGAGGTGGCCAAGGCGATCAACGCCAAGATCAAGGGTGTCATCGGCATCAACGTCGGCGTCCGGTTGGTGCCGCCCAAGTCCATCGAGCGCTCCGAAGGCAAGGCCAAGCGCATCTTCGACGCCCGCAACATGTAGCCCTCGACGGGCGGGGGCTTGCCGCCGCCCCGGGGGCAACGCCCCTTGGGCGCGACTGAAAAACCCCCTCTTCAAACACGTCCTTTCACTCGGTCCTTGGCGCGCGCCAAGGGCCGAGTGTCTGGCGGCGGCCCGTGGTTGATTCCCGGCTCCAAACCGGCCGGACGAGTAAGACTCGTCCGCCGCTTTGCCAAAACGTCTTTGATCGGCGAAGCGAGTCTGCTATCTTGGGCCCATGATTACCTCCGCCCCAAGGACTTGGTTCGTCGGCTGGCTTTTGGCCCTGGTTCTTGCCGCCACTTCGGCCCAGGCCGAGCCGTCCCACAAGCCGATTAATTGGCGGCCGCTGGCGCCCGGCATTAGCTTCGCCCGCGTCGAGGCGACCAGGTACGTCCGCCTGGGCGAGCCTTTCATCGGCGTGGTCAGACTCGATCCGGAGCGGGTCAGGTTCAAGATATTTTCCATGCGCGACATCAAGGGCGGCCGGCCGATGCGGGTGGCCAACTGGCAGGCCAAGACCAAGGCTCTGGTCGTGTTCAACACCGGCCAGTACGACGAGCGGGGCACCCATCTGGGGTTGTTGATCCGCGACGGGACGAATATCGGCACCGGCCGGCTTCGCGTCTGGAAGGGGCTTTTCGCGGCCGAACCGCTGAACCCGGCCCTGCCCAAGGCGGTCCTGATCGACCTGGCCTACACCCAGTTCGACCCGGCGGCCAGCCACTACACCCAGGTCGTCCAGTCGTTCATGCTCCTGGACGCCAAGGGCCGCAAACGGGTCCGCCGCTCGGACTGGAAGGCCAACCGGACCGTTCTGGCCACCGACCAGGCCGGCCGGATCGTGGTGTTGTGCACCGAGGGCGGCTACACCCTCTGGGAGCTGGCCTCCTGGCTGGCCGAGAGCGAGCTGGGCATAGTCCAGGCGATGAGCCTTGACGGCGGCTACCGGGCCGAGATGGCGGTCAAGATCGGCGACTTCGAGTACGTCACCTACGGCCAGTGGGAGACCAACGACTTCGGCAACTTCTCCCTGCCCGGCTTTCGGGCCACCCTGCCGGCGGTGGTGGGAGTCTTCAGCCGGGAGTGATTCGACGGACCCGAGCCAATGTTGAGAGATAGAATCCGCTTTGAAAAGCTCCACGACAAGATCACCGACGCCGCCACGGCGGCGGCTCACATCAAGGACGGAATGAACGTCTTTGTCTCGGGCTTCACCGCCGGCTACCCTAAGCTCATCCCGGCCGAGATCGCCAAGCGGGCCAAGGCCGGCGAGAGGATCAGGATCAACCTCTACGCCGGCGCCTCCACCGGCGACGACGTGGATGGGGCGCTGGCCGAGGCCGGGGCGATCAACTGGCGGCGACCCTACATGTCCTCCAGGTCGATGCGGGAGTTGATCAACTCGGGCCGGATTCTGTTCAAGGACGATCACCTCTCGAGCTTGGCCGGCCAGGTCCGGGCCGGCGACTGGGGGCCGGTCCAGGTGGCCGTGGTCGAGGCGGCGGCGATCACCGAAAAGGGCCACCTCATCCCGACCCTGTCGGTGGGCAACACCCCGACCTACGTCAGAGAGGCGGACAAGATCATCATCGAGATGTCCGACGCCAACCCCGAGGAGATCGAGGGCATCCACGACATCTTCATCCCCGAGGACCCGCCGTACCGGATGCCGATCCCCATCTATCGAACCGCCGATCGGATCGGCAAGCCGTTCATCGAGATGGACCCCGACAAGGTGGCGGCGATCGTCTTTTCCGACAAGGAGGACGTCTGCCACATCTTCACCGAGCCGGACGAGATCTCGGTTCTGATCGCCGAGCAGATCCTCGATTTCGTCCGCCACGAGATCAAGGCCGAGCGCATGCCGCCGGGCCTGCCCTGGCAGTCCGGGGTGGGCAACGTGGCCAACGCGGTCATGGCCGGGTTCATGGACGACGAGTTTTTCAACAACCTCGACATCTACTCCGAGGTCCTCCAGGATTCGGTCCTGGATTTGATCGACATCGGCAAGGTCAGGGCCGCCTCTGGTTCGGCCATGACCCTGTCGTTTAAGGCCAGGGAAAGATTTTTCAAAGAAATATACCGGTATAAAGAGAAGATAGTCCTGAGGCCTCAAGAGATTTCCAACTCGCCCGAGGTGATAAGACGCCTGGGCGTGATCGCCGTCAACACGGCCATGGAGATCGATATCTACGGCCAGGTCAACTCGACCCACGTCTACGGCTCACACTTGATGAACGGCATCGGCGGCTCGGGCGACTTCGAGCGCAACGCCTCGCTGTCGTTCATGGTCTGCCCCTCGGTGGGCAAGGGCGGCAAGATCTCGCGGATCGTGCCCATGGCCCCCCATGTCGATCACTCCGAGCACTCGGTGGCGGTGGTGGTCACCGAGCAGGGTTTGGTGGACACCCGACCGCTGACGCCGCGCCAGACGGCCGAGGCGATCATCAAGAACTGCGCCCATCCCGACTACCGCGACCTGTTGTGGGACTACTTTCAGCGGGCGGTCAAGGAACGCGGCGGCCACGAACCGCATCTTTTGAGCGAGGCCTTCGCCATGCACGAGAGGCTGTTGGCCACGGGGGACATGAGACCTTAGCCTCTGGCTGGAATTGTTCACCCCAATGCTTATACTATTGAGCGTGGAGGGGATCACCTGATGGACTGTCGCGTCGAAAAAGACAATCTCGACTACGTGGGCCGCATCATCCGTCCGCCGAGCGAGGCCTATTCGATCATCCTCCAGGTCACCGTCGGCTGCTCGCACAACAAGTGCACCTTCTGCGGCACCTACAAGGACAAGCGTTTCACCATCAAGGACGAGAAGACCGTCCTCGAAGACCTGGATTTCGCGGCCAAGTACATGCGCCACCAGGATCGATTGTTCATCTGCGACGGCGACGCCTTGATCATGCCCCAGAAGAAACTGATCTGGCTCTTGACCGAGATCAGGAACCGGCTGCCCTGGGTCAAGAGGGTCGGGCTCTACGCCAACGCCAAGTCGATCAAGATGAAGGCCGACGAGGAGCTCAGGGAGCTCAAGGAGCTGGGCTTGGGCATCGCCTACCTGGGCGTCGAGTCGGGCGACGACGAGGTCTTGAAGGCGGTCAACAAGGGAACCGACGCCCGGAACCTGATCGAACAGGGCCGGCGGATCATGGCCGCCGGGATCAAGCTCTCGGTGACGGTCTTGATCGGTCTGGCCGGGGCCGAGGTCGAGGCCTCGCTCAAGCACGCCAGAAGGACGGGCCGGCTGCTGACCGAGATGGACCCGGACTACGTCGGGGCCTTGATGTTGATGATCATTCCGGGGACCGAGCTGGGCGAGGCCTTTCGCCGGGGCGAGTTCAGCCTGCCCGACCAGTACGGCTATCTGGCCGAGCTGAGGGAGATGCTCGCCCACACCGAGCTTTCCAGGGGCCTCTTTTTCGCCAACCACGCCTCGAACTACCTGCCGATCAAGGTCCGCTTCCCCGGCCCGAGCAAGGACCGGGCCTTAAGTCTCCTGGACCAAGCCCTGGCGGGCCGGGTCGGCCTGAAGCCGGAGTGGCTGCGGGCGCTCTAGATCAGGGCCGGCCGGCGGCCGAGGGAGTGTGGTCCTTTCTCAAGGGCCTGGCGGCCGATGACGAATTCGGCCCCCAGGTGGCCCACTTGGAGACCATTCCGGCCGCCGAGCCCAGGTACGCCCGGCTGGAGGCGCCCCTGGCCGCGCCCTTGGCGGCGGCGCTCAAGTCCCAGGGCGTGGCCGAGCTCTACACCCACCAGGCCGAGTCCTTGGCCGCGCTTCGGGCCGGCCGGGACGCCATCGTGGCCACGCCGACCGCCTCGGGCAAGTCGCTCGTCTACTGGCTGCCGGTAATGGAGCGCCTCTTGACCGAGGCCGAGGCCAAGGCGCTGTACATCTTTCCCTTGAAGGCCCTGGAGCAAGACCAGCTCAGGGGCCTCAACGAGCTGGCCGCCGCGCTGAAGGAGCACGGCGGGCCGGCGGTCCGGGCCGCGGTCTACGACGGCGACACCCCCCGGTCCAAGCGCCGGAAGATCATGGCCGACCCGCCCGAGGTGGTCATCACCAACCCGGACATGCTCCACTTGGGCTTTCTGGCCTTTCACGACAAATGGGCCAAGCTGTTCTCCCGGCTGAGACTGGTCGTTCTGGACGAGGCCCATGCCTACCGGGGCGTGTTCGGTTCCCACGTCGCCCAACTGATCCGGCGGCTCAACCGGATCTGCGAGTACTACGGCTCCCGGCCGGTCTTCCTGTTGTCGTCGGCCACCATCGACAACCCGGCCGAACTGGGCCGGAAGTTGATCGGCCGCGAGCTCCTCGCCGTCACCGAATCTGGCGCGCCGAGCTCGGCCCGCCACTTCCTGTTCATCAACCCCGATCTCTCGGCCGCCCACACCGCGGCCAGGCTCCTGGTCAGGGCGGTCAAGGCCGGGCTGAAGACGATTGTCTTCACCCAGGCCAGAAAGACCACCGAGCTGATCCACATGTGGACCGAGTCCATGGCTCCCGAGGTCAGGATCAGCGCCTACCGGGCCGGTTTTCTGCCCCAGGAGAGACGGCGGATAGAGGCCGAGCTGGCCTCGGGCGAGTTGGACGGCGTGGTCTCGACCAGCGCCCTGGAGTTGGGCATCGACATCGGGGCGCTCGACCTGTGCCTCCTGGTCGGCTATCCGGGCACGGTGGTCACCACCTGGCAGCGGGCCGGCAGGGTGGGGCGGGCCGATCGGCCCTCGGGTGTGATCCTGATCGCCCAGCCCGACGCCCTGGACCAGTACATCGTCCGCCATCCCGACGACTTCTTCAGCCGGGGCTTCGAGCCGGCGGTGGTCGATCCCGACAACCCGGAGATCGTCGGCCCCCACTTGGTCTGCGCCGCGGCCGAGATCCCGCTGCCCGGCGACGATCGGTTGTTCGACTTGCCGAAAAAAAGGGAACTGGTGGCCGAGCTGGAGAGCCAGCGGCGGTTGATCCCGACCCTGGAGGGCGATCTCTACCTCGCGCCCAAGACCCGGCCCCACCAGGAGGTCAACATCCGCGGCGTGGGCGAGCACTACGCGATCATGCTCACCAAGAGCCGGCGGTCGATCGGCACCCTGGACGAAATCCGGGCCTTCAAGGAGGCCCACCCCGGCGCGATCTACCTCCACTTGGGCAAGCAGTATCACGTCGACGAGCTGGACATCGAGGCCAAGAACGTTCTGGTGCACCGCCGCCGGGTCGATTACTACACCCGCTACAAATCGGAGAAAGAGACCGAGATCCTCGAAGTTCTGGACTCCAGACCGACGCCCCATTTCGTCGTCCGCCTGGGCCGGCTCAAGGTCACCGAGCGGGTCATCGGCTACGAGAAGCGGCGGATCAGGGGCCAGGAGCTGATCTCGACCCATCCGCTCGATCTGCCGCCGACCACCTTCGAGACGGTCGGACTGTGGGTCGAGATCGAGCCGGGCATCCAAAGGCTGGTCGTCTCCGAGGGCGGCCACTTCATGGGCGGCATCCACGCCATGGAGCACGCCGCCATCGCCATGTTCCCCCTGCTGGCGCTGTGCGACCGCAACGACATCGGCGGTATCGCCTATCCGATGCACCCCCAGCTCGGCCGCTCGGCGGTCTTCATCTACGACGGCTACCCCGGCGGGGTCGGCCTGGCCGCGACCGGGTTCAAGCGGATCGAGGCCCTGCTGGACAAGGCCCGCCGGGTGGTGGCCGAGTGCCGCTGCGAGGAGGGCTGCCCGTCGTGCATCCACTCGCCCAAGTGCGGCGCCGGCAACAAGCCCCTGGACAAAGCGGCCTGCCTGAGCGTTCTGGAAGCGCTCTTGGGCCGGCGGGAGTGGTCGGCCGGCGGCGACGAGCCGGCCCCGGCGCCGAGCGACGTCACCGAACCCGAACCCGAGGCCGCCGGCGAGGCGATCGAGCGGCCCTGGGGCGTCTTCGACCTGGAGACCAAGCGCCTGTCCGACGAGGTCGGCGGTTGGGGCAACATCCGGCTGATGGGCCTGTCGGTCGGAGTGATCTACGACGGCCGGCGCGACGAGTATCTGGCCTTCGAGGAGGACCGGGTCAAAGATTTGATCGAGAAGCTCAAGAGCCTGCCGCTCATCGTCGGCTTCAACGTCAAGCGCTTCGACTACACCGTGCTCGCCGCCTACACCGACTTCGACCTGGCCAGCCTGCCCACCCTGGACTTGCTGGAGGACATCCACCGCTCCTACGGCTTCAGGGTCAGGCTGGACGATCTGGCCAGGAACACCCTGGGCGCGGGCAAGTCGGCCGACGGTCTTCAGGCGGTGGTCTGGTATCGGGCCGGGGAGATGGACAAGCTCACTGAGTACTGCAAAAAAGACGTTGAACTCACCAAGGAACTGTTCGAATTCGGCTTGAGAAACGGTTACGTGGTCGGCGAGCGGAGCGGGATGAAGGTCAAGCTCAAGGTCGATTGGGCCGAGCTGGCCGACCGGCTGAGTCGGGGCTGATGGCTGGGTTCAGACAACGCATCGATAACTGGTTCGAGGGGCTGGCCCGGTTGGTGTTCCGGCGCCGGCTGACGGCGCTGGCGATCATGGCCGTCCTCATCGCCGCGCCGATCTCCAAGCTGCCCGACGTCGTCCTGGACACCTCCAACGAGGGCTTGCTCCACACCGACGACCCGATCATCGAGCAGTACAACCTCTTTCGGGAACAGTTCGGCCGCGACGCCCTGATCATCGTCGCCCTCAAGCCGCCCGAGGTGTTCGACCTGGCGTTCCTCGATCGCCTCAAGGCCCTCCATGACGACCTGGCCGCCAACGTGCCCTACCTGGAGGAGATCACCTCCCTGATCAACGCCCGCCAGACCAGGGGCGAAGGCGACACGCTCATCGTCGGCGAGCTGATGGAGGACTGGCCCCGAACCGAGGCCGACCTGGCGGCGCTGAAAAAGCGGGTGATGGCCAACCCGCTCTACATCAACCAGCTCATCTCCGAGGACGGCCGGTTCACCAGCATCGTCCTCAGGCTCAACAACTACTCCAGCCTGGGGGCCGGGGAAGACTCGGAGTTGGCCGGGCTGACCGAGGACCAGCAGGAGGAGGCCGGCGAAGAAGAAAAACCGGCCTTTCTGACCAACCAGGAGCAGCAGGAGGCGGTCCGGGCGGTCCGGGCGGTTCTCGATCGCCACCGCCTGGACGGGGTGGAGGTCTACCTGGCCGGGCCGCCGGTGGTCGGCGAGGTGCTGGAAAAGGCGATGGTCGGCGACATCTACACCTCCGTCCTCCTCGTCCTTTTGACCACCGCGATCTGCCTCATGGTCATGTTTCGCCGGCTCAGCGGGGTAATCTTGCCGCTGGTCATCGTCAACCTGGCCCTGGGCGCCACCCTGGGGATAATGGCCTGGCTGGGGGTGGCGGTCAAGCTGCCCAGCATGGTTCTGCCGGCCTTTTTGATGGCCGTCGGCGTGGGGGCGTCGGTTCACGTTCTGGCCCTGTTCTACCGCCGCTTCGAAGAGAGCGGCGACAAGGAGGCGGCCGTGGTCTACGCCATCGGCCACTCCGGTCTGGCCATCGTCATGACCTCCCTGACCACCGCCGCCGGCCTGGCCTCCTTCGCCACCGCCTCGGTGGCGCCCATCGCCGACATGGGCATCTTCGCCAGCCTGGGGGTGATGCTGGCCTTGCTCTACACCTTCATCCTCCTGCCGGCGCTCTTGGCCCTGATCCCGATCAAGCTTCGCCGGCGGGCCGCCTCCCGCTCGGTCAGGCTGACTCGTTTTCTCGACTGGACGGCCGACTTCTCCACCGGCCACGCCCGAGCCATCTTCGCCGTCAGCCTGGTGGTGATCCTGGTCGCCGCTCTGGGCGCGGCCCAGATGACCTTCTCCCACAACGTCTTGAAATGGCTGCCCGAAGATCTGCCCGTCAGGATGGCCACGGAGAAGATAGACCATGAGCTCAAGGGCACGGTCTCGGTGGAGGTAGTTATCGACACCGGCCGCGAGAACGGGCTCCACGACCCGGCGCTGCTCAAGGCCCTGGACGAGCTGGCCCGCCGGTTGGAAGGAACGAGGCAGGGCGAAATCTTCATCGGCAAGGGAACCTCGGTGGCCGACATTCTCAAGGAGATCCACCAGGCATTGAACGAAAACCGCCCCGAGTTCTACGCCATCCCGGACAACGCCGCCCTCGTCGCCCAGGAGTTCCTCCTCTTCGAGAGCGCCGGCTCCGACGACCTGGAGTTGGTGGTCGATTCCACCTTCCGCAAGGCCCGATTCACCGCCCGAGCCCCCTGGGGCGACTCCATCCTCTACGCCCCCTTCCTGGAGAACCTCAACCGCCTCTTCAGCCAGGCCGTGGGGCCCGAGGTGGACGTCACCGTCACCGGGGCGATGACCCTCTTTTTCCGGACCGTCTCCGCCTCGATCATCTCCATGGCCCGCAGCTACTCCATCGCCTTCGTGGTCATCACCCTGATGATGATCCTGTTGATCGGCAACCTGAAGATCGGCCTGATCGCCATGCTGCCCAACCTGGCCCCGATCCTGATAACCATGGGCGTCATGGGCTGGTTCGGTCTGCCCCTGGACATGGTGACCATGCTCACCGGCTCCATCACCATCGGCCTGGCCGTGGACGACACGGTCCACTTCATGCATCATTTCCGGCGCTACCACAGCCGAACGGGCGACGTGCCGGAGGCCGTCCACAAAACGCTCGACACCGCCGGCCGGGCGATGATCGTCACCACCGTGGTCCTGTCGCTGGGATTCCTGGTCATGACCACCGCCACGCTCCGCTCGATCGTCAACTTCGGTCTCTTGACCGGGGTGACGGTCATCCTGGCCCTGTTGGCCGACTTCTTCCTGGCCCCGGCCTTGATGATGTTGGTGTATCAGCGAAGGAGCCGCCGAGGGCCGTAAGGCGGATAGCTGCGACGAGCGAGATGAGAATTCTCATCCTTCACGATCGGATTTCGGAGCGGGGCGGCTCGGACCGTTACCTGCTGTCCGTTCTGGAGATGCTCCAAGCCCGAGCCGAGACGCTCTTGCTCGTCGCCCAGGACGACGGCTCTTTACCCGAGGAGGAGCGGCCGGCCCTGGGACGCTGGGTCCGGGTCAAGGGGCTGGACCGGCGGGGTTTTCGACCCAAGGGGCTGACGGCCGTGCTCCGGGCGATCGAGGCCGAGGCCGAGGCGTTTGCGCCGGACGTCATCCACGTTCACAACGTGCTCGATCCCGAGGTGATGGCCCTGGCGCTCAGCCTGGGACCGACGGTGATGACCGTCCAGGATCACCGGGTCTTCTGTCCCGGTCAGGGCAAGATCAAGCCCAACGACCTCGCCTGCGGGGAGGCCCTGGGCGAAAACTGCCTGGGCTGCTTTCGAGACCCCGACTACGGCCGGCGGATCATCGAGTTGACCCGCCGCCGGCTGGAGCTGACCGCCCGGATGGATCGGGTGGTGGTCCTGTCCAACTACATGGCCGGGGAGCTGATCGCCGGCGGGGTGGAGCGGGGCAAGATCGCCGTCATCCCGCCCTTTGTCCATCGCCTCGAGATCGACGGCCGAGCCGGGCCGGGCGAGTATCACCTGCTGGCCGGGCGGCTGGTTCGGCGCAAGGGGGTCCGCGTCGCCTTGGAAGCCGCGGCCCGGCTCGAAACGACCCTCCCCTTGATGGTCGCCGGCGACGGGCCGATGCGGGACGAGGTGGCCGCCGCGGCCAGGAGGAGCGGCGGCAAGGTCCGCTACCTGGGCTGGGTCCACCGGGACGGCATGGCCGAGCTTCTGACCGGGGCCCGGTCGGTCTGGCTGCCCAGCCTGTGGGCCGAGCCGTTCGGACTGATCGGCCTCGAGGCCCTGGCCGCGGCCGCGCCGGTCATCGCCGCCAACGTCGGCGGGGTGAGCGACTGGCTGGAGGACGGAAGGTCCGGCTTCCTCGTCAGACCGGGCAAGGCCGCCGCCCTGGCGGCGGCGGCCGACCGGCTGGCCGCCGAAAGCGAGTTGGCTCTGGCCCTGGGCCGTTTCGGGCGGCGGGAGGCGACCCGCCGATTCGGACCGGACAGGTTCATCGAGGCGTTGATGGCGGTCTATGCCTCGCTCCGGCGCGGCGGCCGGGCCGGGCGCGGGGCCTAGGGTCGACAGCCGCCCCCCTCACCCCGGCCCTCTCCCCCCGGCGGGGGGAGAGGGAGTATAGAGGGGCCGCGGCATTTCTTGGGGCCGGGGCGTTTCCTGGAACCGCGGCGTCTCCTGAAAGCCTCGGCGCCTCCTGAAAGCCTCGGTGTTTCTTGAAGGCGTCGGTGTCTCTCGGCCCGCGGTTGCGGCGTATCTCGGACGCGTCGGCGTCTTTCGGCTCGCGGGTCGGGATTTCTCCTGTCTTGGAGCGGGGCGTCCTCCTGCCACGGGGGTGATGACTCCCGCATCGGAGGCTCGATAACCGGCTGCAAGTGGCTTGATCCTCGGTGCTCGTCGTCAAATCGGTATCACGGCTCGCCTTCGGCCGGTCAAGGGCAGGGTCGTCGCAACCACCGGGCTAAACCTTCATCCCGAGTTGACTCAGAAAGCCCAGGCTCTTTATCTCCCGCTCGGCGTGGTGGGTCAGCCAGCGGGCGAAGAGCGCGAACAGCCGCCCGAGTTCCTTGGCCGGGAAGCGGACCCGGCCCAGGGCGGCCGGGTCGATGGTCTGGCAGAGGCGGATGGTCTTGGCCGCGCCCTTGGAGATTCCGGCCGCCGGGCCGCAGTCCTGGCAGACCAGCCCGCCGCGGTTCATGTCCAGGCCGGGCTTTTTGATTTGGCTCAGCGCGGCGCCGCAGCCGAGGCAACCCTCCAGGTTGGGCCCGAAGCCGGCGGCGCTCAGCAGGCGCAGGCCGAAGGCCAAGCTCAGGCCGACCGGCTCGGCGTGATCCGGCAGTTCGTCCAGGGCGGCGCTCAGGGCGGTGAAGACGTCCGGGTCGGGCTGGCGCTCGGGGCAGAAGATGAGCACCAGTTCGACCATCAGCCCGGCCAGACCGAAGCGGACCGGATCGGCGGCCAGTTCCGGCCGCCGATCCAGCGAGCAGGAGTCGATCCGGGCCAGGTCTCGACCGGCCTTGTCTTCGAGGGCGACGGTGATCCGGCCGAAGGCGTCCAGGCAGTTCATGAAACGCTTCAAGGAGCGCATGCCGCCCTTGGCCACGGCCCGGACCCGGCCCGCTCGCCGGGTGAACAGGTTGACCAAGGCGTCCGATTCGCCGATGACGGCGGTGCTTAAGACCACCGCCTCGGTCAAGGTGTAGTAGCTGGGCGAGCCGGACGGTCGGGCCACGGCCGCGACCCCTCAGACCAAGACGTGCTTGAGGAAGATGGAGGCGATGCCGAGATAGATCAGGATGCCCATGATGTCGTTGGCGGAGGTGACCAGGGGGCCGGAGGCGATGGCCGGATCGACGTTCATCCGTTTGAAGAAGGCCGGGGCGCTGATGCCGACCATGGCCGCCAGACTGATGTCGATGAACATGGCCAGGCCGACGATGAGGCCCAGGCTGGGCCGACCGTGCCACACCGCGGCCGCGGCGCCGGTCAGCAGGGCGCAACTGGCGCCCATGATGGCGGCGACCTTCAATTCGCGGAAGAGCACCCGGCCGATGCGGGCCGAGGAGGGGCTGCCCAGGGCCAGGCGGCGGACGAAGATGGTCGAGGTCTGGATGCCGACGTTGCCGCCCATGGCGTTGATGACCGGGATGAAGGTGACCAGAATTATCGCCTCGGCCAGCGTCGTCTCGAAAAGCGAGAGAAAGTAGCCGGCGATCAGGCCGCCGAAGAGGTTGGCCATTATCCACGGCAGGCGCCAGCGGGCGATCTTGAAGGCCCGTTCGCCGAAGGCCAACTCCTCATCGCCGGTGCCCACGGCCCGGTAGATGTCCTCGGACGCCTCCTCCTGGATGACGTCGACCACGTCGTCGATGGTCACCCGGCCCAAAAGGCGGCCCCGACTGTCCAGGACCGGCGCCGAGAGGAGGTCGTATTTCTGGAAGAGTTGGCTGACCTCCTCCTGATCGTCCTCCGGGCGCAGCGTCACCTGGGCCGGGCTCATCACCTCGGCCACGCTCATCTCCGGCTTGGCCAGCAGCATCTCCCTGAGGCTCAACACGCCGACCAACTGGCGATCGGAGGAGACGACGAAGACGTTGTTGAAGTCGTCGATCTCGTGGGCCTGCTCCCTGACCAGGGCCATGGCCTGAGCCATGGTCACCTCCTGGGGGACGGTGACCACCTCCATCTGCATCAGGCCGCCGGCCGAGTCGTCGGGGTAGGTGAGGAGTTTTCTGACCTCCTGCTGATCTTCTTTTTCGATGTGGGTCAGCACGGCCGGGGCCTGGTCCTCGGGCAGGTCCGAGACCAGGTCGGCGGCGTCGTCTGAGTCCATGTTGATCAGCAGCTCGGCCAGTTGGCGGTTGGAAAGCACCCTGATGATATCGGCCCGATGGGCCTCCTCCAGCTCCAGCAGAACCTCGGCCGCGGTCTCCGGCTCCAGAGCCTGGAAGTAGACCTCGAAGTCCCCCCGGGGGAGGTTCTCCAGGATGTCGGCCACGTCGGCCGGGTGGAGGTCGGCCATCAGGGCCAGGCCGTCGTCCACCCGGCCCGCCTCGTTGAGCTCCTGGAGCTGCTCTATCATTTCAGCCCGGGGGTTAGACATGGTTCAATCCTTGATCGGTATGATTTTGACGAAACTCTTCTTGCGGACCTCGGCGATCCACTTCTCGAACTTTTTGGCCAGGGCCTTGTTGGTCAACTCCTCGGTGAGTTGGGGCTCGACCTCCTCGAAGGTCTTGCCGGGCGTGATCTTGCGTTCCACGAGCTGGAAAATCTGGAAGCCGCCGGGGCTCTCGACGACGGCGGTGTGCTGGCCCGGTTCGAGTCCTTTGATCGCCTCCCGTATCCGGGCCGAGACCTGATCGACGCTGAAACTGCCCAGCAGACCGCCCGATTCGGCCTCGGGGCCGATGGAGAACTCCCGGGCCAGCCTGGCGAAATCGGCTCCGCCGTCGAGCCGTTGCTTCAAAGTTTCGGCCAGCTCCCGCTGATCCAGGGAAAGGACGATGCGCCTCAAGACCACCTGCTCGTCGCCCTTGTACTGGTCCTTGCGGGCGTTGTAGAGGGCCAGCTTGTCTTCCTTGGGGATGAATATCTTCGGTTTCAGGGCCCTGTAGACCAGCCTGGACTGGAGGATCTGCTTGCGGAGCTTGTCCCGGTAGCTCTCCCAGGTCAGGCCCTCGGTGGCCAGGGTCCGTTCAAGCTGTTGTCGGGTCATCCTGTTGGTTTCGAGGATGCTCTCCACGGCCTTGTCCACGTCGGCGTCGCTGACGGAGATGCCCATCGCCCGGGCCTCCGCCTCGGCCAGCCGGTCGTTGATCATCAGGTTCAGCGCCTTGGACCTCAGTTCGGCCACCCTTTTCTTGAGCTCCTGGCCGGAGTAACGGCGAGCCAGGTCGTCCAGGTGCTCGGAGATGCGCTCGTCCAGCTCCCGGAGGGTGATCACCTCCTTGCCCACCACGGCCACCACCTGGTTGACCACCCGGGCCGAGGCGGGCAAGACGGTCAGCGCGATGAGCGCCGCCGTTGCGGCGCCGATCCCAAGTGCGGCGCAAAGGCCCCTAATCATCCTTCCTCCCAGGCCGCCCGGTCGCACGCCGGGCTTCGAATTCTTCGCCGATTCGACCCTCGGCCTCCGCCGAGGCGGGGAGGCCAAATCAACGCCGGTACATTAATAGAAAACTCGATGATTTACAAGACTAAAGCTCAGCTTGGCCGGGCCGTCGTCGATTCGATCGGGCGGGGCCGGTTCTCAGTCGCCTTTTCGGTCCAGGATGCTCCTGACTATCTTGAGCATGTCGGTCAGGCGATAGGGCTTGCTGATAAATCCGGCCGCGCCGGCCTCGAGCGTATCCTGGACTTGAACGTTGGCCGAGTAGCCGCTGGCGATGATGATCCTGGCCGACGGATCGAGCCTCAATATCTCCTTGAGCGCCTTGTGGCCGCCCATGCCCGGCATGCCCAGATCGAGGATCACCAGATCGACGTCGTCGCCGGCTTCCCGGTAGACTTCCAGGGCGGCCTCGCCGCTGTCGGCCGTCAAGACCCGATAGCCGTAATTGGCCAGCATCTCCCGGCCGACCTCGAGGATGGCCGCCTCGTCATCGACCAGAAGGACGGTCTCGCGCCCGCCGACGACCTCTTCTTGGGCCCCGCGGGACAGAGGCGTGGCCGTGCTTTCCACGGGCATCGCCGGCAGATAGATGTTGAAGGTGGTTCCCAGGCCGGGTTCGCTGTAGCAGGTGATGTGGCCGCCGTGGTTCTGAACGATGCCGTAGACGATGGAGAGTCCCAGCCCGGTTCCCTGGCCGACGCCCTTGGTGGTGTAGAAGGGGTCGAAGATGTGTTTCAGGGTCTCCTCGTCCATGCCCGAGCCGGTGTCGGAGACCTTGAGCCGGACGTAGCGGCCCGGCTCGGCCCCCAGATGCTCCCGGCAGTAGGCTTCGTCGAGATACACGTTTTCGGTCTCGATGATGAGGCGGCCCCCGTCGGGCATGGCGTCGCGGGCGTTGGCGCCGAGGTTCATCAACACCTGGTTGATCTGGTTCGGGTCGGCGTTGATCAGGTCCAGGTCGTCGCCGAGCTTGGTCTCGATGCCGATCATCCGGGGGATGGTCCGCTCCAGCATCTTGACCGCCTGGCGGACCTCGTGGTTGAGATCGAGGGGTTTGAGCTCGGGCTCGACCCGGCGGCTGAAAGTCAGGAGCCGCTGGACCAGGTCCGAGGCCTTCTGGGCCGCCGCGTCGATCTCCAGGACGTAGTTTCGCGTCCGTCGATCCAGGCCGCTCACGGTCGAGATCAGTTGGGTGTAACCGCTGATGGCCTGGAGAATGTTGTTGAAGTCGTGGGCGATGCCGCTGGCCAGGGTGCCGATGGCCTCCATCTTTTGGGAGTGCCTGAGCTGGGCCTCCAACCTCTCCCGCTCCTCCTCGGCCCGTTTGCGCTCGGTGATGTCGCGAAGCGTGCCGATGTATCCCAGAATCTCGCCCTTCTCGTCGCGCCAGACGGTGGCCGTATCCAGGCAGATGATCTCGCTGCCGTCCTTGCGCCGCAGTCGGATCTCGAAATCCTTGATGAACCCCTTGCTCTCCAACTCGGCCAGCTCCCGGTCGCGATCCTCGGGATCGACGAAGGACTCGATGACCCCCCGGGCCTGGTATTCCTCCCTGGTATATCCGAACAGCTCCAGGGCGGCCTGGTTGAACTCGACGATGGAGCCGTCACGCCTGGTGATGTAGATGACGTCCCTCGACTGCTCGAAGATGGTCCGATACCTCTCTTCACTCTCCTTGAGCGCCGCCTCGGCCTCTATGCGGTAGGTGAAGTCTTCGATTATCCCCTGGACGCCGGTCGTTTCGCCGTCGGGGCCGATGATCGGCTCCAGATGGTAGCGCAGGTGGGTCGTCTTGCCCCACTTGCTGGTGTAGGGCCTGTCGTTGACGATCGACTCGCCGGTTTCGAGGCAGCGGCGGAAATCGGCCGAGACGCCGGCTTCGATCAGCGGCTGGAACTGGAACATGTTGATCGCCTTGGTCGCCTCGCTCGAAGGAGAACCGAGCAACTCCAGGAGTTTGGCGTTGACCTCGGTTATCCGGCCCTCGGCGTCGATGCTGATGATTCCCAGGGGCGCGTTGTCCACCAGGAGGCGGTAGCGTTCCTCGCTCTCCTTGAGCGCCGCCTCGGCCTGTTTTATCTCGGAGATGTCGGTGAAGAAGTCCAGCGTGGCCGGTTGTCCGGCCCATTCGAATTTGGTCGTGTTCACCTGGACCCATTTGACCTCGCCCGATTTGGTTACGATCCGGAACTGGTAGAGAGGGGGTGCAGGCTCGCCTCGAAGCCTTTGCTCGTAACGGCTCAGGACCATCCCCCGATCCTCGGGATGGATGAGTTCGGCAAAGGGCAGGGCGGTGAGCCCCTCCATGGAGTAACCGGTCATTTTCGCCATTCGAGGATTGACGAACCGGAACCGGTCGCCCTGGGTGATCGCCACCCCCTCGTAGGCGGTCTCGACCAGGAGGCGATACCTCTCTTCACTCTCCCTGAGCGCCTCTTCGGCCTGCTTGCGTTTGGTTATGTCGCGATCGAAGGCCATGATGTACTTGCGGCCTTCCAGCTCGAAGACGCCGGCGCTGACCTCGACCGGAAAAACGGTGCCGTCCTTCTTGACGTGTTCTATCTCGGCGTTGATCCACTCGCCGACCAACATGCGCTCGATGCGCTCCGGCGCCTCTCTGGCCACTTCGGGCGTATCCAGATCGGTGATCTTGAGCGACAGGAGTTCCTCGACCGTGTAGCCGTGGGCCTCGGCCGCGGCTTGGTTGGCGGCCACGATCCGACCGGCATCTTCCCCTTCGGCCTCCAGGATGAAGATGCAGTCGCCGGCCCGCTCGAAGAGCATGCGGTAACGATCCTCGCTCTCCTTGAGCGCCGCCTCGGCCCGCCGCTGCTCGGCGTGCGATTTCTGGAGCGAGGCCAGCATGTCGTTTATCGCCTGGGTCAGCTTGCCCAGTTCGTCGTCTTTGCCCTGGGGCAGGCGGCGGGACCGGTCGTTGGTCTGGGCTATCCGGTCGACGTGGGCGGTCAGGCGGGCCAATCGAGCCAATACGTTGCGGTCCAGCATGAGGTAGACGGCCAGGGCGATGCTCAAGATGATCAACGCCAGCCAGCCGATGAAGTAGTATGAGACCCGCTCTCCGTATTTGAAGATCGTGCGCGGCGCGTCCACCCTCAGGATCAGGATCGGCTCGCCGTTGACGTCCTCGATCGTGGTCGAGCCGGAGATGCTGTTCTTCCCCGTGGTCCGGACCACGATTTTCCTCTCCCGTCCCGGTTCGGCGGCGGATTCAAGCGCCGGCGGCGAGGCCGCCCCGGCCAGGCGGTCGATGGAGAACGAGATCCCGACCACCTCGCTCAAGCGTTCGATCTCCTTGGGCCCCAGATATCGGCCGATCACCAGCGCGCCCCGCATCGGTCCGGAGCTGTCGCTTTTCAGGATGGGGTGCGAGGCGACCAGCATCGGCCCTTCGGGTAGAAGAAGAAAGCCCTTTTCCTGGTCGTCTGGGCTGGCGGGCCGGGCCAACCCGGGCGAGGCCGAAATCCGTTCGAGGAGGCTTTGGGGAACCGGAGCCGCCTCTTCCTTCTCCAGATCGGCGCCAGCCGCGTAGAGGACGCGCCCCTCCTCGTCCAGGAAGACCATGACGTTCAGCCTGAGGGTTATCAGGCTGTCGGCCTGGAGGTTGCCCTCGATGTAGTCTCGATTCAGGTCCTTGACGAATTCGTAGGTGTCGTCCCAGGCGGCCCAGTCGCCGGCGGTGGCTTCCAGGGCGGTCAACTCGTTGGTGACGACGCCCAGGACCTGGTGGACCTGGTGGCGCAGATCGCGCCTCTCCAGGTCTTCGAACCCCCGGCGCACCACCCACCACGACGTCGCCACCAGCGCCAGCAGGAGGATCGAAAAGGTCAGGCCGATTATGGCCAGTGTCTTGCTGCGTATCGTCATTTAATATTCCCGGATTCAGTATAACCCATCGTTCCCTGTCCGGCAGGCCATTTTTGAGCTCTTGGCCTGGGCCGGGGAGGGCTCACTGTCCGGTCCGGATCAGGCCGTGGAGGACTTTTTTCGTTTCGGCCAGCGGGTTTCTGGCGCTGACGATGAGGCGGTTGTCCGGGGTGAGTTGGTAGCGTTTGGGCGCCGAGCGGACCAGCTTGATCAGCTTCTCGGGCTCAATCGGCGGCCTCTCGGCAAAGGTCATGACCGCCTTGCTCTCATCGGCGTCCAGGCGGATGACTCCGGCTTGCCGGAGGTCCAGCTTGAGGCGGATGGCGTCGGCCAGGTTGAGCGCCTCCTCGGGCGGCGGGCCGAAGCGGTCGGCCATCTCGGCCATCAGATCCTCCAGCCCGGCGAGGTCGTCCACGGCGGCCAGGCGTCGATAGAGCAACAGCCGCTGGTTGGGATCGGAGATGTAGGACTCGGGCAGGAAGGCCTCCACCGGCTGGTGGATCTCGGGATCGATCTTCTTCTCCACCCGGCCGCCCTTGAGCTCGGCCACCGCCTCCTCCATCAGCGACAGGTACATCTCGTAGCCGACCGCGCCGATCTGGCCGGACTGGGCCTGGCCCAAAAGATTGCCGCCGCCCCTGATCTGGAGGTCGTGCATGGCGATCTTGAAGCCCGCGCCCAGGTGGGTGAAGTCCATCATCACCTTGAGTCGCTTCAAGGCGTCGCGGGTCAGCTCGGTCTCCTCGGGAATCAGAAGATAGGCGTAGGCCCGCTCGGCCGCTCGGCCGACCCGCCCCCTCAACTGATAGATCTGGGCCAAGCCGAGCTTGTCGGCGTTGTTGATGATGATGGTGTTGGCCGCCGGGATGTCCAGGCCGGATTCGATGATCGTGGTGCAGACCAGGACGTCGATCTCGCCCTTGATGAAGGCCATCATCACCTTTTCCAGAACCCGTTCGGACATCTGGCCGTGGGCCACGTCCACCCTGGCCGTGGGCATCAGTTTCTGGATGAAGTTGGCCATGGTGACGATGTCTTTGATCCGGTTGTGGACGAAGAAGACTTGGCCGCCGCGGGCCAGTTCCCGCCCGATGGCCTCCTGGATGGCCGCCGGGTCGAACTTGGACAGATAGGTGGTGATCGCCTGGCGGTCTTGGGGCGGAGTGTCGATGATCGACAGGTCGCGGATGTCCAGGAGCGACATCTGGAGCGTGCGCGGGATGGGCGTCGCCGTCAGGGCCAGGACATCGACCGTCTTTCTCAACTGCTTGAGGCGCTCCTTGTGATTGACGCCGAAACGGTGCTCCTCGTCGATGATGACCAGACCCAGGTTGGCGAACTTGACGTCCTTGGACAACAAGCGGTGGGTGCCGATGACGATGTCCACCAGCCCCTTTTCCAATCCGGCCAGGACCTCTTTTTGGCCCTTGAGCGTCTTGAAGCGCGACAGCGAGGCGACGTTGATCGGGTAGCGGGCCAGCCTTTCGGCGAACGTCTCGGCGTGCTGCTCGGCCAAAACGGTGGTCGGGACCAGCATGGCCACCTGCTTGCCGTCCATGACCGCCCGGAAGGCGGCCCTCAAAGCCACCTCGGTCTTGCCGTAGCCCACGTCGCCGCAGACCAGGCGGTCCATGGGCCGGGGCTTTTGCATGTCCTTGATGACCTCGTTGATGGCCCGGGCCTGGTCCGGCGTCTCCTCGTAGCCGAAGGTGGCCTCGAACTCCCTGAACAGCTCGTCCCGGCCGGAGAAGGCGAAGCCATCGACCACCTGGCGCACGGCGTAGAGCTCGACCAGCTCCCGGGCGATCTCCATCAACCGCCGCTTGACCCGGCCCTTGGTTCGCCGCCAGGACTGGCCGCCCAGCCGGTCCAGAGGCGGTCGTTTGCCCTCCGGGCCGATGTACTTCTGAATGACGTTCAGCCGGTCGGCCGGCAGGTAGAGCTTGTCGTCGTCCTTGTAGCTCAAGAGCAGGTAGTCGCCCATCCGGCCGTCGATGGTCAGGTTCACCAGCGCCTCGAAACGGCCGATGCCGTGCTCGGTGTGGACCACCAGGTCGCCCGGCGACAACTCGGCGTAGGAGGCCAGGGCGGCGGCCGGCGGCGTCGGGGGCCGGGCCTTGGCCGCGGGCTTGACCTTCATCTGGCCCAGGGCCTCTTCCTCGGTGAAGACCACCAGGCGCTCGGCGGGCAGGATGAAACCGGCCGAGACGGCGCCCAGAACCAGGATCAGGTCGGCCTTCTCGGGAGCGTCGCGGCCGAGCGGCGGTTGGGCCTTGACCGCGTTTAAGCCGTAGTTGGCCAACAGCTCTTCGAGGCGGTTGATCTGGCCCTCGGTGCGGCACACCAGCCAGGGGGTGATCCCCTCGCCGGTCAGCTTGCGAACCGCCTTGACCAGCGGGGTCAGGATGCTCTGGCCCTCCTCGCGGACCGGCGGGATCAGCCGCCGGGCGGTGAGGCCCTTGAAATCGAGCCTCAACCGGGTCGGGCTCGGCTCGGTGATCTTGAGCGGTCGGACGTCGGGTCCGGGGAAGGCGGCCAGGGCCTCGGCCGCCTCGCTCCAGGAGAAGGCGATCTCCTCCACCGGCAGATGGGGCCTCTCCCCGGCGGCCAGCTTGGTCTGGTGCCCGGCCAGGTCGTCGAGGTAGTCACGGGCCGCCCGCTCCACTCCGGCCGGATCGATCAGGCCGACCATGGCCTTTTGGTCCCAGAAGTCCCACAGCCCGGCGGTCTGGTCGTAGAAGAGCGGCAGGAAGGACTCGATGCCGCTGAACGGCCGGCCCTCGGTCAGCGGTTCGCGGAGGGCCAGTATCTGGGCCGGATCGGCCTCCAGGCGGGCCAGGCCCTGCCGGCCCCGGGCCAGGTTGTCTTCGGTCAGGATGACCTCGCTCATGGGCAGCAGGACCGCCTCCTGGAGCCGGCCCACTGAGCGCTGATCGTGGGGGCGGAAGAGACGCAGCGAATCGACGAAGTCGCCGAAGAACTCCAACCGGACCGGCTCGTCGTTGAGCGGGCCGAAGATGTCGATGATACCGCCCCGAACGGCCATGTCGCCCGGCTCCTCGACCAGGGCGGTCGGCAGGTAGCCGCCGGCGACCATCGAGCGGATGAACCCCTCCCGATCGACCTCCTCGCCCTCCAGGATCAGTTCGGCGAAGTCGATCAGGGCCCGTTTCGGCATCAGCCGGTGCAAGAGGGCCTGGACCGGGACCACCGCCGCCACCGGCTTTGTGGAGGTGGCCAGCGTCCACAGCGCCTTGATCCGCCGGGCCACGGTCCAGGGGTGGGCCGGCATCCGGCCGAAAGGCAGGTGGGCGTAAGGCGGGAAGAGGGCCGTCTCCACTTCGGCGCCGGGGCCGAGGTGAAACTCCAGGTCGGCCAGAAGGCTTTCGGCCGCAGCCGGGGTGGGGGTGACGGCGATCAGGCTCCGGCCGGTGGCCCGGACGGCTTCGGCCAGGACGTAGCCCGGCGCACCACCTTCTAACCCCAGGAGATCAATGGAATTTTTCAGATCGTCGCCCAGCGCCCGGACAAACTCCCCCATTCCCGAAGCGTCCGGGTGGGGGGGTAGCTGAAATCGCTCCCAGGCGTGCGGCCAATCCATCGTCGGCTGGATATTAATACTTCGGCCGGAGCCTGGCAACCGGCGGCGGACGATTTTAAGGCCCGGCTGGTATAATTTAATTATAGGTTGCCGGCCGGGGCCGTCTCGGGGTAATTGATGGATCGAAGGGCCGGCCGGCCGAAAAGACGCCGCCCGAGGACCCGGACCCCGTTGGCGGGGCGCACCACCTAACAGTCGCGGAGTTGATTCATGATAGAACGCTACACCTTGCCCCGGATGGGCGAGCACTGGAGCCTCGAGAACAAGTACCGCACCTGGCTCAAGGTCGAGATTCTGGCCGTGAAGGCCTGGGCCGAGCTGGGCGTCGTTCCGGCCGAGGATGCGGCCGTCATCGAGGAGAGGGCCGATTTCGATCTTAAGCGTATCGAGGAGATCGAGGCCGAGACCAAGCACGACGTCATCGCCTTCTTGACCGCCGTGGCCGAGAAGGTCGGGCCTGAATCCCGCCACATCCACTACGGCATGACCTCGTCCGACGTCCTGGACACCGCCTTCGGCTACCTGCTCAAAGAGGCGGCCGACATGATCATCGGCGACCTTCTGGAGCTCATGGCCGCGGTCAAGGAGCAGGCCGAGAAACACCGGATGACGGTCATGATCGGCCGTTCCCACGGCATGCACGCCGAGCCGATCACCTTCGGCCTCAAGATGGCCGTCTGGTACGATGAGCTCAACCGTCACCTCGAGCGGCTCAAGGCGGCCAGGGAGACCATCGCCGTGGGCAAGATCTCCGGCGCGGTCGGCACCTTCGCCAACGTCGATCCCAGGGTGGAGGCCTACGTCTGCCGGGAGCTGGGCCTCAAGCCGGCCCCGGCCTCGACCCAGATCGTCCAGCGCGACCGCCACGCCGCCTTCTTCTCCGCCTTGGCGCTGTTGGCCGGGACGATCGAGAAGATGGCCGTCGAGATCCGCCACTTGCAGCGCTCCGAGGTCGGCGAGGCCGAGGAATATTTCAGCCGGGGGCAGAAGGGCTCCTCGGCCATGCCCCACAAACGCAACCCCATCGCCAGCGAGAACATGTCCGGCTGCGCCCGGCTGATCCGTTCCTACGCCCTGGCGGCCATGGAGAACCAGGCCCTGTGGCACGAACGCGACATCTCCCACTCTTCGGTGGAGCGGATCATCGGCCCGGACGCGACGATTCTCATCGACTACATGCTCAATCGCTGGAGCAGGGTGATAAGAAATCTGGTCGTCTACCCCGAGAAGATGCTGGCCAACCTCGATTCGACCAGAGGCCTGTTCTTCTCACAATTGGTTCTGCTCTCGCTGGTCGAGGCCGGCGTGACCAGGGAGGAGGCCTACGCCAAGGTCCAGCCCCTGGCCATGGCGGCCAGCAAGGAGAACAAAGACTTCAGGGAGTTGGTCAAGGCCGACGGCTGGTTCAAGGAGAAGCTGGGTGAGCGGGCCCTGGCCGAGATCTTCGATCTCGAATACCATTTGCGCCACGTCGATTTGATCTTCGAGCGGGTGTTCGGTTCGGCCTGACCGAGCAGGGGAGGGAC
This sequence comes from uncultured Thermodesulfobacteriota bacterium, assembly GCA_964634465.1. Taxonomy (GTDB): domain Bacteria; phylum Desulfobacterota; class Desulfarculia; genus CAZWLY01. The sequence continues at coordinate 138,515 of CAZWLY010000007.1, forward strand.
ATGCGGCGAAGCCTTCAGACCGCGGCGGTCGTTCTGGCCCTGGCCTTGGCGATGATCGGGGCCCGGCCGCCGGGTCCGGCCGAGGCCAAGTCGTTCAGCCGACTCTTCGATCGGGTCAAGTCGGCGGTGGTGGTCATCCGCACCCTTGAGCACCGTCGCTCCCGCGACAACTTCACCGACGTGATCGTCCAGCAGGGGTTGGGCTCGGGGGTGGTCGTCTCCAAAGACGGCCTGATTATGACCGCCGCCCACGTCGTCCAGGTGGCCGACGAGGTCACCGTCCAACTCCGCGACGGCCGTAAGCTGGCGGCCAAGGTGGTCGGCTCGTCGATGGGCGCCGACGTGGCCTTGGTCAAGCTGGAGCATCCACCGGACGAACTGGCCGTGGCCAGGCTGGGCGACTCGGATCGGGCGGCCATCGGCGACGAGGTGATGATCGTCGGCGCGCCCTACGGCATCGCCCACACCCTGACCCTGGGCCACCTCTCGGGCCGGCGGCAGGCCCAAGGACTGACCGGCCGGGACGTGCCGGTCGAGTTTCTCCAGACCGACGCCGCGGTCAACCAGGGCAACTCCGGCGGACCGATGTTCAACACCGAGGGCGAGGTCATCGGCATCGTCAGCCACATCCTGACCCAGTCGGGCGGCTCGGAGGGGATCGGCTTCGCCGTGGCCATCAACACCGCCAGGAAGATCCTGCTCGAGAAGGGAACCTACTGGACCGGGGTGGAGTTCTTCCTGGCCGCCGGTCCCTTTGCTCGGGCGCTCAACATTCCCCAGGAGGCCGGGCTGTTGGTCCAGCGGGTGGCCGACCACTCGCCCGGAGCGCGACTGGGCTTGCGACCAGGGACCATCCCGATCACGATCGGGCCCCAGGAGATGGTCATCGGCGGCGACGTCATCCTGGAGATCATGGGCACGCCCATCTCCATGGACCTGGCGGCCATGGGCGAAATACAGGACAAGCTGAGCGCCCTGCCGCCGGGCGGGGTGATCGAGATGAAGGTCCTGAGAGCCGGCGAGGTCGTCACCCTGACCACGACCCGCGAGGACGACGGGCCGAGGAACGTCCCCGAACAGAAGACGCCTTGAATCGAGCGCGGAGGATGGAGATGCCGACCGACCGGAACAAACGGCCGACCCTGGACGACCCGAACGCGGAGGTCGGGGTTGCGGCCGGGACGGCGTCGGCAGGGCATGCATCTGCTCACCAAATAATTGAAATTGTGGTTCGGCCCGATTCAGGAGGACTTGAAAAGAGAGACGGTCGCGGGCTATCCTCGGGACACGAGAGCCGAACTCATAATCTTGAGCCGGAAAAGCTGTTCTACGTATGAAAACAAAAGGTTCCACCGACCAACATCGAATCCTTCGGCGTATCGTCGAGGCCAGCGATCAACTGACCCCGAAACAGCGGACGTTGGCCGACTATGTAGCCAGAAGTTATCAAAAAGTCGCCTTCATGACCGCCAAAGAACTATCTTTGGCGTGTAAAGTCAGTGAGGCTACGGTTATACGTTTCGTGAACGCCTTGGGTTTTTCTGGATATGGAGAGTTCGTCAAACTACTTCAGGGTATAGTCAACGCCCGCCTGACCCTGGCCGATCGGGTTCAGCTCCAGGAGTTGGAACGGCGAGACGAGCCGGATGTATTCCGGCAGGTAATGCTGGGCGAACTAAGCAACGTCAAGGAACTCTGCCAACACCTTGATGCAAAGACTTTTCGCCAGGTGGTCAGGGTCCTGACCCAAGCCAGCCGAGTAGATGTCGTCGGAGGCAGAGACTCTCATGGTTTGGCCTTTTATCTGGCTTGGTCCCTCCAGCGGATCCGGCCGGGCGTTCGACTCCTGGAAGGCACCCAGGAGTTTGCCGTCGACCAATTGACCATGGAGTTGGATCCCGGAGCCTTGGTGGCGGTGGGTATGGCCCGCTACCCCAACTCCCTCATCAACCTGACCCGGTATGCAAAGGATTTTGGTTTTCAGGTGGTGGTCATTACGGACAGTGTCATCTCCCCTTTGGTCGCCCTGTCCGATCTGTCCTTGATCGCCCCGTCTCAACGCTTCGGCGTAGCCAGCTATTTGTCCGCCGCGAGCTGCCTGATCAACGGCCTCGTCACCGAGGTGGCCCAACAAAACCCACAGGAAACAAAGCGCCATCAAGAAAAGCTGGAGCGGGTTTATCGAGAGCAGAGAATATTTTATGACTTGGAGGCGGATTCCACCGACCACTGACCAGCCCCAACCCTTCCTGATCGCTCCTCTCCCCAAGCCCCAATCGACGCCAAGACCCCCATCCAACGCAAGGTAATTCCTGTGTCCGCAGGTTGTGCCCGGGAAGCTGAGAAAACTGCCCGATGAATGAAATATTTCATTGACAAGCTAGTTCAAAAGAAATATTACATCTATATGAGTGGCCCGACCAACACCCCGAGAGGTTGATTCAGATCAGACGGGTGAGTGCCTATGGAAGGAGGATGCGGTGTACGAGTTCTGTTTGCCGGGCCGGGTTGTTTTCGGGGAAGGCGCTCTTGACCGGGTGGTTGAAGAAATCAAGGCGGTTCGACGCTCTGTTCCCGCCAACCTCATACTCGTGACCATGGACGAGGCGTGGGTTGAGGAGCCCGTCAATCGCCTGAAGAATCAGCTAGCCGAAGCAGGCTGTGACGCCCTGGTGGTTTTTAACCAAATACGGCCGAACCCCACTAAAGACTCCCTTGTTCCGGGCATACATTTGTGCCGTGAAAGAGAAGCCGAAGGACTCATCGCCCTCGGCGGCGGTTCCGCCTTGGATGCGGCCAAGATCATCGCCCAAGAGGCTGAGGTTGACATTTTGGTAACCATACCCACCACGGCTGGCTCTGGAGGAGAGATCTCGCCATGGGCGGTGATCACCGACGGTGACGAAAAGTTGAGCCTGATCGGAAAAGCGCCCGATGTGGCCGTATTGGACCCAGAGTTGACCGCCACCATGCCCCCCCGGGAGACTTTGTTTACCGGCATAGACGCCTTCTCCCACGCCTTGGAAGCCTATACCTCCAAGGGTGGCAACGGCATAACCGAGGCCTTGTCTTTCCGGGCCATGGAACTTATCGACCGAAATTTCCCCCTCGTTCTTCAAGACGGGCGGAACTTGGCCGCCAGGGCCGGGATGCTGGAGGGAAGCTTGTTGGCGGGTATGGCCATGTTGAACGGCGGGCTGGGGTTGATTCACGCCATAGCCAACACCGTGGGCGGAAAGTATCACGATTTGCCCCATGGCTGGATTATTCTCCATCTTCTCAAAGAAGCCTGCCGTTTCTCACGAAGCGCCGCCCCAGTCAAATTCGATTCACTGGCTGATCTCACAGACAGAATAGAACTCATCTCCATCGCGATGGCCAGGAGGCTGAATATTCCTTGGGTGACGATCAGGGAAGAAGACATTCCTCTCTTGGCGGAAAAAAGCGCCCGTAACGTCAATGTGTTGACTAACAGCAGGCCCTGTGACCCAGCAGACATCGAAGCGGTCATCAGGAGTAGTTTTGCGATTGTTTGATCGAACCGGTGACGGGAAGGGGACAAGCGACGCACTCGGAGTACTGAGCAGGTAACGGTTTGGGTTGAGTCCGCCGCTCGAGTGGGCTCTCCCGTCCATGATTTCCGGGGATTCCATGAACCTTTACACCGGCAGAGTCCTAAGGGTCGACTTAAGCTCGGGTCGAATCGTCAAGGAGACGCTAAATCGTGACTGGGCGATGGATTACCTTGGGGGGTGGGGCCTGGCGATCCGTTATTTGTGGGCCGAGGTCGATCCTCTGATCGATCCTCTAAGCCCTGACAACGCTCTGGTCATCATGACCGGTCCGTTTGCCGGAACCCTGGCGCCCATGACCTCCCGACTCTGCTTGGCCTCCAAGTCACCGGCCACTGGGACTATCTTCCAATCCAATGTCGGCGGGGCCTTTGGACCGGAGCTCAAATTTGCCGGTTATGACGGCCTGATCATCACCGGCCGGGCGCCCGAGCCGGTTTACATCAAAATCGAGGACGATCGGGTCAGTCTCGAGGGCGCCAAACGATTCTGGGGGCGGGGCATCTTTGACACTGACGAAGAACTCAGGGCGGCCATGGGTTCGCCCAGGGCCAAGAGCCTGGCCATTGGGCCGGCTGGAGAGAATCTGGTTCCCTATGCCTGCGTCGGCTCTGAGGCCTATCGGCAGTTTGGCCGGGGCGGCCCGGGCGCGCTTTTTGGATCCAAGCGGCTGAAGGCCATAGTCTGCCGGGGTACCGGCGGCGTCAAGGTGGCCGACATGGCAGCCTTCCTAGCGAAGATCGACCATTATAAGGAGACCAATCTCCTTACTCCCCCCAACCTTTGGGCCGCCACCGATGGCACGGCGATCATGATGGAGGTGACTAACGAACTGGGTCTCCACCCTACTCGCAACTTCAGTTATGGCGTCAATGAGGACCGGACCGCCCTCAACTCGGACGCCGTGAGGGCGGCCAAGATAGCCGACCGTGCTTGCACCTCGTGCCCTCTGGCCTGCGGTAAATTTACCCGACTTAACGGTGTGGAGGTGGAAGGTCCAGAGTATGAAACGCTCTGTTTGGCCGGCTCAAACTGTCAAGTGAACGACCTGGAACAAGTCATCCGATTCAACCGGTTGTGTGATGATCTGGGTTTGGACACCGTATCGACCGGAGCGATCCTCGCTCTGGCCATGGACCTGACCGAGCGCGGTCGTCACGATTTCGGGCTCCGGTTTGGTCAGGCCGAGGACTACTTGGCCGTGCTCCCGGAGATTGCGACCCTCGCCACCGCTCGGGGACGTGACCTCGCCCTGGGCGCTAGGGAGCTGGGCCGGAAATACGATTCCGAAGAGTTGGCGGCCGAGTCCAAGGGACTGGAATTTCCGGCCTACGACCCTCGTGGGAATTACGGCCTTGGCCTGGCCTACGCCACCAGTGAACGGGGTGCCTGCCACCTGCGAGCCTTCCCTCTCTCGGTTGCGGACCCATTCGACCTTTTGGCTCTGACCCGAAGCGTGGCAGAAGCCCAGAATGATCGGGCGGCCAAGTGGTCGCTAGGCTTCTGCAACTTCTGGGGAACGCTGGACGCGTTGACCATGGCCGATTTGCTGTCGGTTGGGTTGGGACGGCGAGTCGACGCAGAGAGGTTGAGACTGGCCGGCGAACGAATCTGGAATCTGGCCCGCCTCTTCAATTTGAAGGCTGGACTGACTGCCGCCGACGACTATCTCCCCCTCAAAGTGATGAGTCAGCCACTGGGCAATGGCCCACACCGGGGGAGGGTGCTGCCCGAGAAGCAGTTAAAAGCGGCCCTTTCTGCCTACTATCGGGCCAGAGGCTGGGATAAAGCCGGCGTACCCTGGCCGGTGAAGTTGGAAGGACTGGGTTTGGCCCCCTTATGGACGAAAGGGCCAGGAGGATTGTGTTGACCAAGCGCCTGCTGGTTATTCCCGATCTGTGCACCGGCTGCAGCCGTTGCGTCTACGCTTGCTCGGCCAAGTTGGAGGGGGTGTTTAGGCCTTCGCAGGCGTGTATTCATATCACCAATTTCGCCATCCAGGGGTATTCGGTCCCCAACATCTGTTTCCAGTGTCCCAACGCGGCTTGCCTCTCGGCTTGTCCTGAGGGGGCAATCGGCAGGAACGACGGCGGGGTGGTTGTGGTGAACGAAGAGGAGTGCACCGGTTGCGGCTCCTGCGTATCGGCTTGCCCTTACGGCATGATCGAACAAAACGACAGCGGCTTGGCCCGTAAGTGCGATTATTGCGGCGGCGATCCAACCTGCGTCAAGGAGTGCCTACCTGGGGCCTTGGTTTTCAGGGAGCCGGACAGGGATTTGCTCAAGATGCGCTCTTTGCAGAGGAAGCAGCGTTTCAACAAGGGGTCCCCCGAGGTCAAACGCTACCGGTTAGGGGCGGCCGTGGCCGGTTTGGCTCGGCACTTTGGAAGAGGAGGCGCTTTGGAACACGGCTAATCGCCTAGTGAGAAGCCCGTTCCGAAGCTCTGGCGGCCTTTCGGCTCGTCGAAGTCGAGGCAATAGCGTAAAAGGGAGGTTGTAATGAAGAAATGGTTGGCGTTCCTGGTTGTGGTTTGTGTGCTGTCTTTGCCCCTGGCCGGCCAGGCGGCGGAGAAGAAGCTGGTGATCGGCTCCAAGCAGTTCACCGAGCAGATCATCCTGGGTAAGATGATGATCGCGCTTCTTGAGGCCAACGGCTTCAAGTGCGAGGACAAGACCGGTCTGGGCGGCACCCTGGTCGCCCGCAAGGCCCTGCTGGCCGGGCAGATCGACATGTACATGGAGTACACCGGCACCGGGCTGATGACCCATCTGAAGCACAAAAAGCCGATCACCGACCCCAAAGAGTGCTACGAGGTGGTCAAGAAGGAGGACCTGGAGAAGAACGGCCTGGTCTGGCTGCCGATGATGGACTTCAACAACACCTACTGCCTGATGATGCGCCGGGCCGACGCCGAGGCCAAGGGGATCAAGACCCTGTCCGATCTGGCCGCCTACGTCAGAGCCCACCCCAAGGACGTCGCCTTCGGCCTCAACGCCGAGTTCTACGCCCGTCCGGACGGCTACCGGCCGCTCCAGAAGACCTACGGCTTCGAGTTCCCGCCCGACAAGATCAAGAAGATGGACTCCGGCCTGGTCTACAAGGCCCTCAAGGACGGCGAGGTGGAGGTCTCCATGGGCTTCGCCACCGACGGGCGCATCGCCGGCTTCGACTTCGTGGTGCTCAAGGACGACAAGAACTACTTCCCGGTCTACAACCCGGCCCCGGTGGTCAAAAAGGAGATCGCCGCCAAGTACCCCGAACTCGAGGCCATCTTCGCCAAGCTGGGCCAAAAGCTCAACACCAAGGAGATGACCCGCCTCAACTACACGGTGGACATCGAGCACGTGGACGCGGCCAAGGCCGCCGCCGATTGGCTCAAGGCTCAGGGCCTGATCTGACAGGTGTCACTAGACGCTCTCTTGTTGGATCGTTCCGAGCAGGACTTCATTTCTCACTGACTCTATACCCAAACACCTAGTTGTGGCAGGAAAGGGAAGTGGATGCTCGATGGGGTGTTGATGAAGACGAGGCGACCTGGGTCGGGCTGATCGAGCGTATAGTTGCGCCTTTAACTCATAGCGTCCACACTTTGGCCCCACTGGTTTCCGGTGGGGCTAACTGTATTGAACTCGACTATGTTCACTTGTTTTCGCTCAGGAAATAACCAGGCTCAAGATAGAGGGCTCGATCTTATCCCCTGTATGCCCCGATCTCTCTAACCGGTTCTTCGCGAGGGCTCCTTTCAGCGGCCCGGTCAAAGCCAGTATTGACAGATCGGGTCGATTTGAGGGAAGTTAGGTAGGTGAATCCCATGACAAACGCGGCCCCCCAGAGCGAGCCTGAGCGCCCGTGCGGGGTCCCGCCTTAAAGGGGCTGCAGTGGAGTGACCAGCACCTTGGGGAGGCTCAGATGTCCAAACCGACGCTCAGTCTAGACGGCCGCCAAGTCAAGTTCAGCCCCGGCCAGACCATCCTCGAGGCGGCCCGGGCCAACGGCGTCGATATCCCGACCCTGTGTCACCTGAAACACGCCGCCCCGACCGGCGCCTGCCGGATCTGTCTGGTCGAGGTCGAGGGAGCGAGAACCCTGGTCACCGCCTGCACCATGCCGGCCGCCGAGGGGATGAAAATTTTCACCGAGAGCGACAAGGTCATCACCGCCCGCCGGTTGAATATCGAGCTCCTGCTGGCCATGGGCCGGCACGACTGCGTCACCTGCGAGTCCAACGGCGACTGCCGCCTCCAGGAGCTGGCCTACCGCTACGGCGTGGAAGAGGTCCGCTTCCCGCGCAAGGAGACCAAGTACCCGCCGGAGTTGAAGAACCCGCTCATCATCCGCGACTTCTCCCGCTGCATCATGTGCGGCCGGTGCGTGGCGGCCTGCAACGAGATCCAGGTCAACGAGGCCATCTCCTACGGCTATCGCGGCGCGGCCTCCAAGATCGTCACCGGCGGCGACATGCCCTTGCTCGAAAGCGACTGCGTCTTTTGCGGCCAGTGCGTCGAGGTCTGCCCGGTCGGGGCGCTGATCGACAAGAAGGCCAAGGGCGCCGCCCGGACCTGGGAGCTGGAGAGAGTCCGGACCACCTGCGCCTACTGCGGCGTCGGCTGCCAGGTGGAGTTGCTGATCAAGGACGGGCAGGTGGTCAAGGTCGAATCCGCCGGCGAGGACGTCGCCCCCAACTACGGCCGGCTGTGCGTCAAGGGCCGCTACGGCTACGACTTCATTCACTCCGAAGAGCGGCTGGTGAAGCCGTTGATCAAAGAAAACGGAGCGTTTCGCGAAGCAGAGTGGGACGAGGCGTTGGATCTGGTCGCCGAGCGGTTTGCGGCCATCAAGAACGAGCACGGCCCTGACGCCTTGGCCGGGCTGACCTCGGCCCGGATCACCAACGAGGAAAACTACCTGATGCAGAAGTTGGTCCGGGCCGGGTTCGGGACCAACAACATCGACCACTGCGCCCGGCTCTGACACTCGTCCACGGTGGCCGGTCTGGCCGCCGCCTTCGGTTCCGGGGCGATGACCAACTCCATCGTCGACTTCGAGCGGGCCGACGCCATCCTCGTCACCGGCTCCAACACCACCGAGGCCCACCCGGTGATTGCGGCCTACATCAAGCGGGCGGCCAAGTTCGGCGGCGCGAAGCTTATCGTCATCGACCCCCGCGACATCCCCCTCACCCGTCACGCCGCGCTGTGGCTCAGGCAGCGGCCCGGCACCGACATCGCCGTCATCAACGGCCTGATCAACGTTATCATCGACCAGGGTCTGGCCGACGAGGAGTTCATCGCCGGCCGGACCGTCGGTTTCAGCGAGATGGCCGAGGCGGTCAAGAAGTACACCCCGGATTACGTCTCCGAGATCACCGGCGTCCCGGCCGAGCAGATCATCGCCGCCGCCCGGGCCTACGGTGAGGCCGACAACGCCATGATCGTCTACGCCATGGGCATCACCCAGCACACCCACGGCACCGACAACGTCAAGGCCCTGGCCAACCTGGCCCTGGTCACCGGCAACGTCGGCCGACCGGCCACCGGGGTCAATCCCCTTCGGGGCCAGAACAACGTCCAGGGCGCCTGCGACATGGGCGGCCTGCCGGGCGATCTGCCCGGCTATCAGAAGACGGCCGATCCCGCGGCCCTGGCCAAGTTCTCTGAGGCCTGGGGCGTCGAGCTCAGCGACGCGCCCGGAATGGGCGTCACCGAGATGATGCCAGCCGCCATCGAGGGCCGCCTCAAGGCCATGTACATCGTCGGCGAAAACCCGCTGGTGTCCGATCCGGACACCAGGCACGCCATCGAGGCCCTGGAGAGCCTGGAGTTCCTGGTCGTCCAGGACATCTTCATGACCGAGACGGCCGAGTTGGCCGACGTGGTTTTGCCGGCGGCCTGTTTCGCCGAGAAGGACGGCACCTTCACCAACACCGAGCGCCGGATTCAACTGGTCAACAAGGCGGTCAAGGCGCCGGGTCGGGCCAAGACCGACTGGTGGATCATCCAGGAGCTGGCCAGGCGACTGGGGCTCGACTGGAACTACAAGAACTCCGGCCAGATACTGGACGAGATCGTCTCGCTGACGCCCAGCTACGCCGGCGTCAGCCTCAGGCGGCTCAAGAAAGGCTCGCTCCAATGGCCGGTGCCCGACGCCGATCATCCGGGCACGCCCTGCCTCCACGTCGATAACTTCGCCTGTGGTTTGGCCAAGTTCCACGTCATCGAGCGCCAGGAGCCCCAGGAGCGGACCGACGACGACTACCCGCTGATCTTGACCACCGGCCGGGTGCTCTATCAGTACCACACCCGGACCATGACCGGCCGCTCCGAGGGCGTGAACGACTTGGCCCCGGAGTGCGAGATCGAGGTCAACCCGGCCGACGCGGCCCGCTACGGCCTCGAAGACGGCGAACTGGCCACGCTGGCCTCCCGCCGAGGCGAGATCAAGGCCCGGGTCTGGGTCACCGACAGGGTGGGGGAGGGCGTGGTCTTCGTGCCCTTCCACTACGCCGAGGCGGCGGCCAACCGGCTCACCCTGGCCGCCCTGGACCCGGTGTCCAAGATTCCGGAATACAAGGTCTGCGCGGTCAAGATCGCGGCCTGACCCAATTCGCCGGGGGGCTCGGCCGGGCCTCCCCGGCCGCCTTGCCATCGGGGTTCGCTTCGAGGGGCCGCCCGGCCCCGGCGAAGCGAACCGTGGCGGTCTAGACTATCTCCAGCCTGAGCACGTCGTCCCGGGGGTCGATCCTGGTCGTTCTGACCTTGATCCGCTGGCCGGGCGTGAGCGCCGAAGCGTCCAGCTTGGGGCTGGCCGCCCGGAGCATGGTTTCCAGGAGCACCAGGGAGAACCGATCGTGAAGCCGGTCCAGGACCAGGGCCTCCCACTCCCGGTCCGGGTGCTGGGCCAGGTATTTCAGGAGCCAGTAACGGTGGCGGCGGAAGCGGAGCTGGTTGTGGGCCCGGAGCAGCGGGGCCAGACTCTGGCACAGGTCTTCCAGATCGGGTTCGTTGTAGGGCGGCATGACTCCGTCCAGCAGGGCCGAAAGCTGGCGAATGGTGACCAGATCGAGATAGCGCCTGATCGGCGAGGTGAAGGTGGTGTAGGCCGGCAGGCCCATCCCGGCGTGGGGGGTGGGGCAGGTGGTCAACTCCAGCCGGTTGAACAGCATCCGGCGGCGCAGCGTCACCCACAACGGGTCGGCCCCCTCGGGCGGATCGAAGCTGGTCGTGGGCGGGTCCTGGGCCCGAAACAGGGTCGGCACCCCGGCCTGGGCCAAGGTGGCGGCGATGAGCCGGTTGGCCAGGACCATCATTTCGGCGATCATCATCCGGCTTGGTCCGGGCTCCTCGAAGCGCTCCACCTCGACCCGGCCGTCCTCGCCGACCCTGACGGCGACCTCGGGCGTCTCCAGGACCATGGCCCCGTCGCGCAGGCGGCGCTCCTTGAGCTTTACGGCCAGCTTGTGGAGTTCGGCCAGGCCGGGCTCGGTCTCGATTAAGGCGTCGGCCTGGTCGTAGGTCAGCCGCCGATCGACCCGGACCCGGCTCTTGACCACGTTGTAGCCCATTATCTCGGCCGACTCGTCCAGCTCGACCTTGAGGCTCAGCGCCGGGCGGAGCCGACCCTCGGTGAGCGAGAGCAGCCCTTCGGAGAGGACCGGCGGCAGCATGGGCAATCGCCGGTCGGGCAGGTAGATCGAGGACGCTCTCGAGCGGGCCTCGACGTCGAGGGCCGAGCCGGGAGCGACGAAAGGGGTGACGTCGGTGATGTGGATGTAGACTGTCCGTCTCCCGCCCTGGATGACGAGGGACAGGGCGTCGTCGAAGTCCTTGGTCTCGGCCCCGTCGATGGTGAAGGTCTCGAGCCCGGTCAGATCGGCCCGGTCGCTCCAACGCTCCTCGTCGGGGGGAGAGTCGGCCACGTTTTCAGCCTCGGCCGTCACCTCGTCGGGGAAACTCGTCGGCAGGCCGAGCCGCCTGATCTCCAAGTCTTCGTCCTCGTCGAAGCGGCCCAACTTGACCAGAAGCTTGAACGCCGCGTCGCGGCTCTTGATCCCGGCCGCGTCCAGGTAGCTCTTGACCCGGCTGAACTGGCGACTCTCGGCGCCGAACACGGCCACGTCGATCAGGCGCTCGATGATCTCCTCGGCGTCGGCCGGGGGCGCCGGCTCCCGCCCGGCCCAAACCTCGGCCAGCCAGCCGCCGGCCGTCTCCCGTTCCCGGGCCAGCTCTTCGGCCCGCGCCCGCTGGGCCATGAGCGACTCGACCTTCTCGGCCGAGGTGACCACCAGGCCCTCGGGACGGTAGCGGAAGTATATCTTGTCGTCGATGACGGCCCTGATGACGGCCGAGATGTGGTCGAAATCGACCGGCTCACCGAACAAGAGCCCGGCCGCGAAGGCCGGGTCGAGCGGTTCCTCGCCCACCTCGTCGGCCACCAACTCCCAGATCTCGCTGAGATCGACCTGGAGCTTGAGCTTTTCGCGACGGGCGGCCGTCTCCTTGAGTCGGGCGGCGAGCTCCTCCCGGGACGAATCGATGGTGATGATCGGCCCGTCGGGATAGACCAGGCGCCTGACGGGGAGCACGATCTCCCGGTTGGCCTCGGTCAAAAGCCGGGGCCGGTCCTTTTTGAGTTCCAGGCAGACGCCGATCACAAAGCGGTTATCGGCAATATATTCTACGACTTGTCCAATTTTTACCAATCGAGCCTCCTCGCCGTCGGCGAGAGCCATTATCGGGCCTGATACGATCGGTGTCAAATCGTCGCTTGCGATCGGGTCTGGAACCCGGGTTTGGGGTTGACTCATTGAGGCGTTGCTGTTACTTTCTGCAACCGTACCCGTCGCAATTCGTAACCTGGGGAACTGCTTGGCCGTTCTTAAGCTGGACGACAACAACGGTCGGTCTTGGCGGCTGCACGCCAAAGGCGGTCTTCTAACCACGCTCGGGCGGAGCGAAGCAGACGGCGACGGGCGGGTGTTCGTAAACCATTCCAGAACATCGACCGGGGCATGCCGCCCAGACGGAAACGTCGTCCTCTTGTCACTGTTTTTTCAAGGTCGGAGCCGGGCCGGTTTCGGCCGTCGTCCTCTCCCTGTCGGTGGTCGTTTTCGCCACAAACCCGGAACAATTGTTTGTAATATGTCGGGTTGATTTGTCGATTGGCCGGAGGCGAAAAAAGTTTTTGCCTGATATAACACCCAATTAAGCGGCCGAGAAGGTGGTTGGGGTCAAGAAAATTGTTGACAATCGATGCTTAAGTTGACGACAATATTTCCCCGGACGAGCACGGCGGCCGGACCGATTCGGCCCGGTGAAACGCTTCGGGGTCTCGGGTTTGAACGTCGTGCGAAGCGGTCTTTAGCCGGAGAAGACGGTTTTTGAAGAGGCTTCGCCTCGTCGGTTCGGTCGGCTCCGGCGGCGGACGGACGGCGAGTTTTCCGGCGGGGGGAAGCAAGGGTTACGGCGCGGTTTTGAATCGCCCGTTTTAAGTTCAATAGCGCTGCCTTTTGGATCGTATGGGATTGAACTGATGTCTGAACTGGTTCTCAAAAACGTATCGATGAGATTCGGCGGCCTGTTGGCCGTGTCCCAACTCGATTTAGAGATTCCCACGGGTAAGATAACCAGCCTGATCGGACCCAACGGGGCGGGCAAGACGACGGTCTTCAACATGGTCACCGGCGTTTACCCGCCCAGCGATGGCGTCATCTCCTACAACAACCACAAACTCAACGGATTGAGGCCCAACAAGATCATCTCTCTGGGAATCGCCCGGACCTTCCAGAACATCCGGCTGTTCAAGTCGATGACCGTCCTGGAAAACGTCCAGGTCGGCCGCCACTGTCGGACCAAGAGCGGCGCCGTGAGGGCCCTGTTGAAGACGCCGTATCGGAATCAAGAGGAAAAGGAGATCGTCCAGCGCAGCATGGAGCTGTTGGATTTCCTGGAGCTGGCCGACTCGGCCAACGAATACGCCTCCAACCTGCCCTACGGGCGGCAGCGCCGCCTGGAGATAGCCCGGGCTCTGGCCACCGAGCCCAAGACTCTCTTGTTGGACGAACCGGCGGCCGGGATGAATCCGGCCGAGACGGTCGATCTGATGAACCTGATCCTCAAGATACGCGACACCGGCCTGACCATCTTCCTGGTCGAACACGACATGAAGCTGGTCATGGGCATCTCGGACCACGTCGTGGTTCTCGACCACGGCCAGAAGATCGCCGAGGGGTTGCCCAAGGAGATTCAGCAAAATAGTAAGGTAATCGAGGCTTATCTCGGCTCACAGCACGCGGAGGCCCAAAAAGGCTGAGTGCACAGACACTGGAGGAGGAAGGCATGAGAAAATTGGTTGTCTTGACCCTGTGTGTGATCATGGTGTTGAGCCTGACCGGTCTGGCCGCGGCCAAGACCCTCAAACTCGGCACCATGAGCCCCCTGACCGGTCCCTACGCCCAGGACGGCACCGACATCAAGCAGGGCGTGTTGACGGCCGTGGACGTGTTCGGTCCGGTCAAGGGCTTCGACAAGGTGGAGGTGCTCGCCACCGACTCCGCCTGTGACGGCGGCAAGGCGACCGTCGCCGCCAACAAACTGATCACCAGCGGCGTCAACGCCGTCATCGGCGCCTACTGCTCCTCGGCCACCGAGCCGGCTCAGATTCCGCTGATGAAGAAGAAGATCATCATGGTCACCCCGGCCTCGACCAACGAGCGGCTGACCTCCAAGGGCTACAAGTACTTCTTCCGCATGCCTCCCCGGGACGACGTCCAGGCCTGGTCCACGGTCGAGTTCCTGGAGAAGAAGCTCAAGATCAAGACCCTGGCCCTGATCGACGACAAGCAGACCTACACCGCGGGACTCACCCACAACATTAAGAAGTTCGTGGCCAAGAACAACAAGATCAAGATCGTGGCCCACGAGCACATCACCCCCGGCGACAGCGACTTCACCGCTGTCTTGACCAAGCTCAAAAGGCTCAACCCCGATGTGATCTACATGAGCGTCTACCAGCCCGAGGGCTCCAAGATGGCCCCTCAGGCCAAGAAGCTGGGCATCAAGTCGATCCTGTTCAGCGAGGACGCCGTCTTCCATCCCAAGTTCCTGGAGGTGGCCGGACCGGCCGCCGAGGGCGTTTTCCTGACCTTCGCCAAGGCCCCGGAGAGCCCGGAGCGGAAGGCCTTCGAGGAGACCTACAAGAAGAAGTGGAACGTCAAGAGCATCGGTTCTTACGCCTACTACGCCTTTGACGCCGGCATGATGCTGCTGGGCGCCATCCAGAAGGCCGGGACCACCGACGCCGACGTACTGCAGAAGGTGATCCGCGAGACCGTTTGGGACGGCATCACCGGCCAGATCAAGTTCGACAGCAAGGGCGACCGGAAACTGGCCCACGTGGTCTGGATCGTCAAGAACAACAAGTTCGTGCCCTACTGGGATCCGATCACCGGCAAGGACCTGTAAACCCATTCCGGACCGGGGGCCTCGGCCCCCGGTCCGCCCGACCGGGACAGCCCATATTATTTCTGTAACGAGGATTTCCGCCCCATGGACCTGAGTGCGTTTCTTCTACAACAGTTGGTCAACGCTATCTTTTTGGGCAGCATTTACGCTCTGATCGCCCTGGGCTACACCATGGTCTACGGCATCATCGAGTTGATCAACTTCGCTCACGGCGAGCTCTTCACCGCCGGCGCCTTCATCGGCGTCATCGTGCTTACCGCCCTCCAGCAGGCCGGTTGGGTGGAGACTCACTTCGTGTTGACGCTGATTATCACCTTCGCCTTGGCCATGGCCTACGTGGCCGTTCTCGGCGTGGCCGTCGAACACGTGGCCTACAAACCATTGAGGAACTCATCGCGCCTGTCCGCTCTCTTGAGCGCCCTGGGCATGTCGATCTTCCTGTCCAACGGGATGATGCTCAGCCAGGGCGTCTCCGATAGGCCCTATCCGCAGATATTCGGGATCGAGGGCCTGGAGATCATGGGCGCCAAGATCACCAACGGCCAGATCTTCGTCATCCTCCTGGCGGTGGCGTTGATGGTGGGCCTCCAGATCTTCGTCCATCGGACCAAGCTGGGCAAGGCCATGCGGGCCACGGCTCAGAACCGGGGCATGGCGCGGATGCTCGGCATCGACATCGACCGGACGATCCGGGTGACGTTCATGATCGGCCCCGCCCTGGGCGCGGCGGCCGGGGTGATGGTCGGGTTGTCCTACGGCGCGGTCCGGTTCGACATGGGATTCATCTTCATGATCAAGGCCTTTGCCGCGGCCATTCTGGGCGGCATCGGCTCCATTCCGGGGGCGATGCTGGGCGGTTTGATCATCGGCACCGTCGAGGTCGGCTGGGCGGCCTTCCTGCCCAGCGAGTGGAAGGACGTGACCACCTTCACCATCCTGATCTTGGTCTTGTATCTCAAACCGAGCGGCCTGCTGGGCGAAAACGTTAGCGAGGGGCGGGTCTGATGGTCCGGCAAGAACTGAAAAAACTGATAGTCTACTCCTTTTTCCTGGCGATCCTGTTGATCCCCATGCTCGGGTTCCGCAGCCCGTCCTTCGAATTCGGCCGCGCTTTCAAGACTTGGGGAGTCTTCGTCGCCATCCTGGTCATCAACTTCATCGTCAAGATGATCCGGGGCGGCGAGCGCGAAGTCGGCGCCGCCCGCCGGCCGTGGTCGGAAAAAGTCGGCGAGCGGATCACGGCCATTCCCAAGATCTACACTCTGGGCGGACTGCTCCTGCTGGTCGTGATCTACCCCATGTTCGCCAACGACTACATGATCGACGTCGGCATCACCTGCCTGATCTACGTCGCCCTCGGTTTGGGGCTCAACATAGTCGTCGGCCTGTGCGGCCTGCTGGACCTGGGCTACATCGCCTTCTACGCCGTGGGCGCCTACACCTATTCGTTGCTGAACCTGACCTTCGGCCTGTCCTTCTGGGCGGCGCTGCCCATCGGCGTGGTGCTGGGCATGGTCTGCGGGTGCATCATCGGCTATCCGACCTTGAAGATGCGGGGCGACTATCTGGCCATCGTCACCTTGGGGTTCGGAGAGATCATCCGCCTGGTTCTCAACAACTGGGATTCGTTGACGGCCGGTCCCAACGGCCTGTTCGGCATGGAGAAGCCGGCCCTCTACTACCCGCTCATAAAAGACGGCGGTTTGACCCTGGGGACGTTTTACATCGAGTCCTACACCGCCCTCTACTACTTCATCGTGATCATCGCCATCCTGACCATAATCGGGGTCAGGCGTCTGGACAACTCCCGGATCGGCCGGGCCTGGGTCGCCATCCGGGAGGACGAGGTCGCGGCCGAACTGTCCGGCGTACCGACCACCCTGATCAAGCTCCTGGCCTACGCCCTGGGCGCGGCCTTCGCCTCGGTGGCCGGAGCGTTTTTCGCCGCCAAGTTGAGCTACACCAACCCCAACTTCTTCCTGTTCATGGAATCCTGTATCGTGCTGTGCATCGTCGTCCTGGGCGGTGTGGGCAGCATCCCGGGCATCGTCGTCGCCGCCATCGTTCTCATCGCCGTACCGGAGGTCTTTCGGGAACTGGAAAGCTACCGCATGCTCGCTTTCGGCGCCATCATGACCATCATGATGATCGTCAAGCCCGAAGGACTCATCCCGGCCTCGCGGCGCAGACGGGAGCTGCACGAGGCCGAGGTGCTGATGGCACGGAGGAACGCTGACGATGAGTGAGCCGATCCTGGAACTCAAAGAGGTACACACCTATTACGGCAACATCCACGCCCTGAAGGGCATCACCTGCCAGGTGGCCCAGGGCAGCATCGCCTGCCTGATCGGGGCCAACGGGGCCGGCAAGACCACGACCCTGATGACCATCTTCGCCTCGCCCCAGGCGAGCCGGGGAGAGATACTTTTCAAGGGCGAGCCGATTCACCAGCTCCGGACCGAACAGATCGCCATTCGAGGAGTGGCCCAGGCGCCGGAGGGAAGGCAGATCTTTCCCCGGATGACGGTCATGGAAAACCTGGAGATGGGCGCCTATCTGCGCGACGACAAAGACGGCGTGGCCGAGGACCTGGAGTACGTCTTCGGGCTGTTCCCGGTGCTCAAGGAACGCCGCAACCAGTTGGGCGGCACCCTGTCCGGCGGGGAACAGCAGATGCTGGCCATCGGCCGAGCCTTGATGTCCCGGCCGGAACTGCTGCTCCTGGACGAGCCCTCCCTGGGTTTGGCCCCCAAGCTGGTCGATCTCATCTTCGAGACGATCATCTCCATCAACAAGGAGGGGACGTCCATCTTCCTGGTCGAGCAGAACGCCAGCATGGCCTTGAGCATCTCGGATACGGGCTTCGTCATGGAAACCGGCCGGGTGATCCTGTCCGGACCGGCCAAGGAACTGGCCCAGAACGAGGCCGTCCAGAAGGCCTATCTGGGTATCGAGTAGCTGTTTCGATATCGGAGACAGGCGAGGCAGGCTCGCCTCCCGGATGAGGCGCAAACAATTTCAAGGGGCCGGCTGATATGGCCGGTCCCTTGTTTTTCCACCGGAGCCCATTTCGGAGCCGCTCCCTCACCCTTGGAGGGTCCCGTCTCATCTCCCACCTGAAAAGCCCAGGCCGGGAAGGTCTCGATTCCCTTCAACAGACCTTGCCGGGAGTTGGCTTTGGCCAAAGGCCTGGTTTTATGGTCGCGGTGGTCGGAGGATAGACGGTTCTTGGCCGATGGGGCCCGATTCCGCCGGGAGACCTCTCCAGGCCTCAGCTACGCCTTCCCTCCAGTGAGGCCTTGAGGGTCTGGGGGTCGGCGAATTCGATGTCCGCCCCCAGCGGCAGGCCGAAGGCCAGGCGGGATATCTTGAGCGGCTCGCCGGCAAGCGTCTCGGCGATAAAGGCGGCCGTGGCCCGACCCTGGGCGGTAGAACTCAGGCCCAGAATGACCTCCCTCACGCCGCCCGACCTCACCCGCTCGAGCAGTTCGTCGATCCTGAGATTGGCCGGGCCGACCTTGTCCAGAGGGGCCAGCAGGCCGCCCAGGACGTGGTAGACGCCGCCGAAGGCCTCGGCCCGTTCCATGGCCGCCACCTCGGCCGGGCCCTCGACGACGCAGATCAGACCCTTGTCCCGCTCCTCGCTAGAGCAGATGGGACAGAGCTCCTGGTCGGTCAAGTTGAAGCACTCCGGGCAGGGGCGGATGTTTTCCCTGGCCTCGGTGAGCGACTCGGCCAGGTCGAGGGCCAGGCCCTTGGGAGCCCGCAAGAGGTAAAGGGCCAACCGGACGGCCATCTTGGGGCCGATCGAGGGCAGGCGGGCCAGGGCGGCGATCAGTCGCTCCAGCGCCGGCGGGTAGACGGACATGGTCGGGGTTCGACTCGTTTCGGGCCCGGCTAGACCAGGCCGGGGATGTTGATGCCGCCGGTCAGCTTGCCCATCTCCTCCTTGACCATCTCCTGGGAGCGGTTCAAGGCCTCATTGACGGCGGCCCGGACGAGGTCCTGGAGCATCTCGATGTCGTCGGGATCGACCACCTCGGGCTCGATGGTCAGCGAGATCAGCTCCTGCCGGCCGTTGACCACGGCGACGACCATGCCGCCGCCGGCCGAGGCCTCGACCGTCCTCTCGCCCAGCTCTTCCTGGAGCTTGGCCATGCGGGCCTGAAGCTGTTGGGCCTGCTTGACCAGATTTCCCATGCCTTTCATATGGTTGAACCTCCAATTGGTCTATTCTATCGGGTTGACTTTGGCCGGTCGGCCGCCGAAGATCTCGACGGCGGCCCTGACCATGGGGTGATCCAGAGCCTCCCGTTCCAGGGCCCGCCGGTCAGGGTCGAGGTCGTTTTTTTTTCCGCCGGCGTCGGCCAACACCAGCTTCAGGCTCAGCGGTCGGCCGAAGTACTCGGCCGCCAGGCCCTCCAGGCGTCGGCGACGATCGCTGTCGTCCAGAAAGTCGAAGCCGTTGGACTGCTCCAGGACGAGCGCGCCGTCCTCGACCCGCCGGGGTTTGGTTTGGGCCAACAGCGAGGCCGCTTTGGGATCGGTCTGCTTGAGGCTGGCCAGAAACTGGTTCCAGTGGCGGATCGGGTTCCGGCGGTCGTTTTGCCGGGCGGCCGTTCCCTCCAGGGCCGCCTCGGGCGGGCCGTTGGGCTCGTCGTCCTCGGCGTCCGGGTCGGCCACGGCCGGTCCGGGCTCGGGGCGCGACGGCGGTGGGGACGGCGGATCGGGCCGGGTCGGGGCTTCGGTTTCGCCGCGGTCCAGATTGGCCTTCAGACCGTCGAGCTTGGTCAGTATCTCGTCCAGGCCGACCACCGGGGTCATGTGGGTCAGCTTTAAGAGAGCCAGTTCAAAGGCGAAGCGCGGTTGATCGGTCGTTCGCAGCAGCCGCTCGCCGTCCAACAGCCCCTGGAGGCAAAGTTGCAGGGTCTCGGCCGTGGCCGCCTCGGCCTGGGCGCTCAGCTCGGCCGCCTCGGCCGGGGACAGGCCCAGGGTTTCGGCGCCCTCCTCGGGCTCGACCTTGAGCACGATCAGGTTCCGGAAGTGGGTCATCAGCTCGCCGTAGACGACCCGCCAATCGTGGCCGTGCCGGGAAACCTTCTCCACCCCGGCCAGCACGTCCTTCACCTCGCCCCTGATGACGGCTCCGGCCAGCTCCCAGACCATTTTGGGATCGACCATGCCCAGGACGTCCTGGACGTGCTCCTCGCTGATGGCGGGGCCGGCGAAGGAGACGGTTTGATCCAGAAGCGACAAAGCGTCGCGGATGCTGCCCTTGGCCGCCCTGGCCAGGATCGCGGCCGCGCCTCGCTCCAGGCTGAGGTTCTCTCCGGCCGCGACGGTCAAGAGGTGATCGGCGATGTCGCGGGGCGGCACCGGCCGGAAATCATACCGCTGACACCGGCTCAGGATGGTCGCCGGGACCTTGTGGACCTCGGTCGTGGCGAAGATGAAGACCACGTGCTCGGGCGGCTCCTCCAGGGTCTTGAGCAGGGCGTTGAACGCCCCTTTGGAGAGCATGTGGACCTCGTCGATGATGTAGACCTTGCGCTTGGCGCTGGCCGGCAGATAGCGGGCGTTCTCCCTGAGCTCGCGGACGTGATCCACGCCGGTGTTGGACGCGCCGTCGATTTCCTGGATGTCCACCGACCGGCCCTGGTCGATCTCCCGGCATGACCGGCACTCGTTGCAGGGGGCGGTTTCGACCGGGCCGAGACAGTTGATGGCCTTGGCCAGAATGCGGGCTACCGAGGTCTTGCCCACCCCCCGGGTGCCGGCGAACAGAAAGCCCTGGGCCAAGCGGCCGGAGACAAGGGCGTTGACCAGCGTTCGGGTCACGTGCTTCTGGCCGATGACTTCGTCAAAGGTCTGGGGCCGCCAGCGACGGGCTAGGACTAGATATGACATCTACTGGAAATAACTCTATAAAATACCTGAGGGTCGCTTGTCGGAAGGCCGGGACACCCGCCCGGCTCGACGTCGTGACCATGGTATCGTCTCGGGACCGACAATGCAAGGCCCGGTTGCTTCCTGGTCGCGGAAGAGGCCTGAGCGGCGGCCGGCCGCTCGCCTGACCGGTTTACCCCCACCCTCCCGGCGAGGCGGGAGGAGCTATTTCGACTGACTGCAAACTGACTGCAAAAACGGCCGAAA
The DNA here is from genome assembly GCA_964634465.1 of uncultured Thermodesulfobacteriota bacterium. Classification (GTDB taxonomy): domain Bacteria; phylum Desulfobacterota; class Desulfarculia; genus CAZWLY01. The sequence continues at coordinate 159,700 of CAZWLY010000007.1, forward strand.
ACCACCGATCATGACCAGCAGTGACTCGACCGTTCCCGCCGAACCCCACTCCGCGGCCCCAAAAAGCAAAGCCCCAAGCCTTGGAAGCTCGGGGCTTTTTCGATCTGCTGGCGGAGAGAGAGGGATTTGAACCCTCGGTACACCTTGTGGGCGTACACACGATTTCCAATCGTGCTCCTTCAGCCAGGCTCGGACATCTCTCCGCAGTTATTTCGATGGGTTACCGGTTCGCTTCTTTTCCGCCGGGTGCGTTCCAACCGCACCTCGGCTCCGGCCCGGCATCGTTCGCAGAGGAAAGCTACATTACTGCTCGGCCGTTGTCAAGAACGCTCCGCTATAAAAACGGCCCCGGCGGAAGGCTTTTGGACCGGAGGCGAAAAGGCCGAATCCGTCCGCCTGGCGCGGCCGGCGCCGCGGGGATCGAGACCGCCGGCCGGTTTCACTCCTCCCAGTCGATACATTCCGCCGGGCAGGAGTCCATGGCCTCTTGAATTTGCTCCTCCGGCCCGCCTTCCGCCTTGATGACCTCGGATTTCTCCGTTTCTTCGTTCATCCGAAATACTTCCGGACAGATCTCGACGCAGGCCTCGCAACCGAGGCAGCACTCTTCGTCTAGATGCACACGTCGGCCCATTTCCCTCTCCTGTTCAATACTTGGTTCCAGGACCTCGTCCCCGGCGATACGCCGTTTTGCGCCCCGGGGGGCTCTCCCGGTAGATTCCGAAAGAGCCCCCCGGCTTGGCCGGGGCCGGCGGCGAGGTCGTCCCGGCTCAGGCCGCGACCTGACTCCCCTCGCCCAGGATGGCCTTCAGGTCCGCCTCGGGCGTGGAGATGGGCATGAGGTTGAACTTGTCCGCCAGCACGTCGAGCGCCGCCGGGGTCAGGAACGCCGGCAGGCTGGGGCCGAGGCGGATGTCCTTGATTCCCAGGTGGAGCAGGCTGAGCAGGATGACGCACGCCTTTTGCTCGTACCAACTCAGGATCAGAGACAGCGGCAGGGAGTTGACGTCGGTCTCGAAGGCCTCGGCCAAGGCCAAGGCGATCCTGACCGCCGAATAGGCGTCGTTGCACTGGCCGACGTCCAGAAGCCTCGGGATGCCGCCGATGTCGCCGAACTCCAGGGTGTTGAAGCGGAACTTGCCGCAGGCCAAGGTCAGGATGACGCAGTCTTCGGGCACCGCTTTGGCCAGTTCGGTGTAGTAGCTCCGGCCCGGCTTGGCTCCGTCGCAACCGCCGATCAGGAAAAAGTGCTTGATCGCGCCGCTCTTGACCGCCTCGATGACCTTGTCGGCCACGCCCAGTACGGCGTTGTGGCCGAAGCCGATGGTGATGTGTTTCTCTTCGCCGTCCTCGGCGTAGCCCGGAGCGGCCAGGGCGGCCTCGATCACCGGCGAGAAGTCGGCCTTGTCCACGTGCTCGACGCCGGGCCAGGCCACCAGGCCGGTGGTGAAGATCCGGGACTTGTAGCTCTCCTTGGGTTTCTGGATGCAGTTGGTGGTCATCAGGATCGCGCCGGGGAAGGCGTCGAACTCCTTGGCCTGGTTCTGCCAGGCGGTGCCGTAGTGGCCGGCCAGATGGGGGTAGGCCTTGAGCTTGGGATAGGCGTTGGCCGGCAGCATCTCGCCGTGGGTGTAGACGTTGATCCCCCGGCCCTCGGTCTGCTTGAGCAGCTCCTCCAGGTCCTTCAGATCGTGGCCGGAGATGAGGATCGCCTTGCCGGCCTTGGGCGTGATTCTGACCTGGGTCGGCTCGGGGTGGCCATACGCCCCGGTGTTGGCCGCGTCCAGCAGCTCCATGGCCTTCAAGTTCACTTCGCCGCATTTGAGGCTCAGGCCCAGAAGCTCGTCCACGGTCTGCTCTTCCCGGGTCAGGTAGTTCAGCGCCTCATGGACGAAGGCGTAGACGCTCTCGTCCTCCCAGCCCAGAATCTGGGCGTGGTCGGCGTAGGCGGCCAGGCCCTTGAGACCGTAGGTCAAAAGCTCCCTCAGTCCGGCCACGGTGTCGCCGTATTTCTTGATACTCTCTTCGACGCCCACGCCCTCGCCCTGGCTGACGAGAGCCGCCACGTCCCCGGCCGGGACCCAGGCGGCCGGGCCGACGAGCGCCTCGGGCTCCTGGCCGGCCTGACGGCAGGCCGACTCGTAGAGCGCCTTGGCCCGGTCGCGGATGGCGGCCGCGTCGCCCAGAAGGCCGGCCAGCCGGTCCGGGTCGAAGTTGACGTTGGTCAGGGTCGAAAACAGACCCTTCACGGTAAACACGTCGATCTCCTTCTCGGCCGCGCCGAGTTGGCGGGCCCGGTGGGCGTACATCGAAACGCCCTTGAGGGCGTGAATCAAGAGATCCTGCAGGGCGGCGGTGTCGCCATCCTTGCCGCAAACTCCACGGACGGTGCAGCCGGTTCCCTTGGCGGTTTGCTCACACTGGTAACAGAACATTCGTACCTCCATTCGAGTGGTTGTCTGGCCGGCGAAATCGCCGGCGGTCAAACTCCGGTCGAGATTCGAGCGCCGATCGCTCGGATGAGCCAAACTCATCGCTCGACGAGATTCTCAAGAAATATATTACCTATATTTCACCGATTAGCTATGCGGGCCGACGGTTAACTTCAGCTCAATATGTCTTAGCTCAAGAAGAGTCGCCCTTTCATCGATTTGGGTCGAGGAGAGACCGCCCGCCGAAAAGGGGATCACGCACACGTTACAAACGCTCGGCCAAGGTCGGCCTCTCCCCGACGACTGTGGGTTAACCTCCAAAGTTGCCTAGTCAAACTTCTGGCCGGGTAAAACCTCGGCCGGTTTCAGCTTGGTCATGGCCTTGAGCACGAACAGCAACAGGCCGCCCGATCCCAGCACGATGATCATCAGGTCGGGCAGCATCCTCACCTGGCCCAAGACCTGAACGGCCGGCTGAGACCAGAAGGCGTCGCTGCGGGCGTGCCAGAAGCCGTACTTGATGTTGTCCAGCACCTGGAGGATGCCCGTCGGCAGCAGCGTGCCGGCGAACATCAACAGCAGGCCGATGTTGGCTCCCCAGAAGGAGATTTTCAGGAGCCGGTCGTCCCAGCCCTCGTCACGGACCAGACCGCGCAGGGAGAACAGCAACAGGCCGATGGCCAGCATGCCATAGGTGCCGAACAGCGCGGTGTGGCCGTGGTTGACGGTCAGGTAGGTGGCGTGCTCGTAGTAGTTGACCACCGGGGTGGTGATGCTCAGGCCCATGATCCCGGCGCCGACCACCTCCCAGACGATCGAGGCCATCAGGAACATCAGCGGCCAGCGATAGGGGAACTTGGACCCGGCTGCGGTCACCGCCTTGTTGGAGTGCCACACCTCGGCCAGCAGCAGAAAGATCGGCACCGGCTCCAGGGCCGAGATGCTCGAACCCAGGGCCAGCCAGAACGACGGCTCACCGAACCAGTAGTAGTGGTGGCCGACGCCGATGATGCCCGCGCTTAAGGCCAGGCCGACGGTGAAGTAGACCGTCCTCAAGCCGGCCTTGAGATCGACCAGGCCCAGGTTGACCAGCACGAAGACCACCGCCGCCGCGGCGAAGAACTCGAACGCGCCCTCGACCCAGGTGTGGACCACCCACCAGCGCCAGAAGTCGGCGATGGTCAGGTGGGAGTGGGGATCGTACAACAGGCCGAAGCAAAAGAAGCCGACCACGGCGATGCCGGAGTAGGCCAGGAAGTGGGGCAGGCCCCATTTGTCCTGCCCGGCGGCGAAGTGCGATTTCAGGGCCCGGACCACCAAAAAGAGCCAGATGACAAGTCCGGCCAGGAGCAATATCTGCCACATCCGGCCCAGCTCGAGATACTCCCAACCCTGGTGGCCCCACCAGAACCAGGAATCCTTGATGAGTCCCTTCAGCCCCAGCACCTCGCCCAGAAGGCTGCCCAGGACGACGATGACCACCGCCACGAAGAGCACATCGACCAACACTCCCTGGCCGACCGGCTCCCGGCCGCCGACCCGGGGCGAGACGAAGAGGGTCATCCCGATCCAGGAGGTGGCGATCCAGAACACGGCCAACTGGAGATGCCAGGTCTTGACCCAGTTGTAGGGGATGAAGCTGGCCACCCAGTCGAAGCCGTAGAACGAATCGGGGTGGATGGTGTAGTGGGCCATCAGGCCGCCCATGTTGACCTGGAGGAACCACAACGCGGCCACCACCAGGAAGTACTTGGCCGTCTTCTTCTGACTGGGCGAGATGGTGGCCGCGGCCAGCGCCGCCGCCGGCTCGGGTTTGTAGGGCAGGCTGCCCTTGTTGAAACCCCAGCGGTGGAAAATAAAGATGATCAAGCCCAAAAAGAGCCCGAAGGCGACCAGCGAGATGGCCGACCAGACCAGCGACTTGCCGGAGACGGTGTTGCCCATGCTCGGGTCATGGGGCCAGTTGTTGGTGTAGGTGTGGTTGTCGCCGGGCCTGAGCGTGCCGGCGCACCAGGCCGTCCAGAAGAAGAAGTCGGCCAGGGCCTGGCGTTCCTCGGCGTTTTTGATCGTTCCTGCACGAATAGGGCCTTTTTTGTCTCCTTTGGCGAAGAGATTACCGTAGAACTTGCGCAGCTCGACCAGCGCCGCCGCCTGGAGATCGGTCAGGGTCAGCGTGTCTGTGGCCTTGTCGTAGCGATTGGTCTTGGTCTGCTCGATGACCACCGCGTCCACCGCGCCCTTGGCCTCGGTGTCGAGGGTGTCGTAAGGTTTGCCGAAGCGCTGTTGGGCCAACGTCTCGCGCATGGCCACGCCCATCAGGTGCAGCGCCTGGGCGGTGAAGTCCGGCCCGCGATAGGTCCCGTGCCCCCAGACCGAGCCCAGGTCCATCAGACCGTATTTCTGCCAGACCTGCTGCCCGGCCATGATCCGGTTTTTGCCGGTGAGCACCTGGCCCGACTCCGAGACCACCCGGCCGGGGTAGGGCGGCAAGTCGGCGTCGGTGTAGACGTAGCCGATCAGGGCGACCGCCAGGGCGCCGAAGATGGCCAGGATGAAATAGATTTTAAGCCTGGAGCTGATCATTCACACCCCCCTTGAGGGTCACGATCCGACCCGTTGCGTCGGGCTTGGGCCCAACGAGCGTCAAAGCAGGCCCGCTCTCCGGCCATTGCGTTCGGGGCATGAGACCGACTCTACGTCCGGGAAGGGTCGGTCGATCACGCCTTCATGCGACCAGCCTGAGTGCGGTTTTTTTGGCGGTTTCCGTCTTGAGCAGGCCGTCGATATTCTTGTTCGCCACCTCCATGTTTCGAGATCTTTCTTCCGCTATCTCGGCCAGGGCCGAGGCGTCGGCCACGACCTTGAACTCCGGTGTGTCGTCCTCCTCGCCGGTCAGGCGTTCGGCCAGGATGGTCTCCACCCGGTCCATGGTCTCCGGATCGAGGCCGACCTCCTTCATGATGTTTTCGGCCTGGGCCTTGTCCGTGAACTGGAGCAGGGCGGCGGTCAGCACGACCTTGGGGTCGCCGCCCTCGTGGCGAAGGATCTCCTCGGCCCACTCCAAGACGGCCAGGGCCCGCCTGATCTCATTCCGGCCGCCGGGCCGGCTCTTGACCAGCTCGATGAGCCGGTCGGTCAACGTCCCGGCCTCGCCGCCGGCGATGTCGGCCGCCTTCTTGGGGTCGTAGCCCAGGCATTTCTCGGCGTGCTCGCACCACTGGGCGCAGCCCAGGCTCAGCTTGGGGTTCATGACCCTGGCCCCGCACCGCCGGCAGCGGCGCATGGAGTCGTCCTTGAAGAACTCGACCTCGTAACCGCACTCGGCGCACTCCACCTCGAACACGTCGCCGGGTTGCCAGAATCTGGTGTCTTGACCAGGACAGATCGTCGTCGTCATCTTCTAATCTCTCTCCTTAGACGCCCGAAGGCGATTTGCGGCCCGGCTCGCGAAGCCAGAAGTCGGCGAAGCGCTCCCTGGACTCGGCGTGCTCGATATAGTAATCGACCACCCTGGCCGCCCGTTCGATGGCCTCGGTTTGATCGGCGTATTCATCGACTACGTCCGCCAGATGGGGATGGCGGCCCAGCTTGCCGCCCATGAGCAACCGCGCCCTGGGCGCGGAGACCGAGATGGCTTCAGTGGGGCAAATCTCACTGCATTTGAGGCAGCCCAGACAGGCTTCCCGATCGAAGACCGGATGATCGTCCTCAATGGCGATGGCCCGGTCGGGGCAGACCTTCTGGCACTGGCCGCAGCCGGTACACAGCTCCGGGTCCGCTTCGGGCCGGAGGGTGCCGACGAAGCCGATGTCGGCGATCTGGGGCCGGCAGCAGCCGTTGGGGCAACCGGAGACGGCCACCTTGAGTTTGTGGTGATAGAGGATCTTCTCGTCGTCCAGGCGTCGGCGCAGTCGCTCGGAGACGTCGTTTTTCTCGAGCCACTCTTCCACCGCCCGCCGCCAGGTCGAAGTGTCGATCAGCACGTTGGGACAGCCGGACAACTCGTTGTGGCAGGTCTCGACAACGACCATCTCCGCGCCGGGCTCGTTGTCCTGGGGCAGCATCGTTTTGAGTTTATCCTCACTCTTGCCGCCCATGACCGCCTTGAATCGGGCCTCGGCCTCCCTGAAGTCGGCCGCCGTGACGGCCGAGCCCCCCCGAGAGATGACCCGGTCTTCGACCTTGCGTCGAACCAGCCCGCGCACGAAGAAGGGCACCTTGTTCAAGGCGGCCGAGGCTTCGCTGTCCCAGGACGGTCTGCCCATCGTTATCCCTGCTTCCCTGACCGGCCTAAGCCGCTTGGGGCAGGACCTCCTCGATCACCCGGCCGTCCCGGGAGATGTTGATCCGGCCCAGGGGGATGCTCTTGCCCGAGCGCTTGAGCGCCTCTTGGGCGGCGTAGACGAAGCCGTGGCAACAGGGGACTTCCATGTGGGCCACGGTCAGCGACCTGATGTTCGCCCCGGCGATGATCTCGGCCAGCCGCTGGATGTGGGCCTCGAGATCGTCCAGCTTGGGGCAGCCCATGGCGATGGCCTTGCCGGGCAGCAGCTTGGCGTGGAGGTCGGGGTAGGCCGTGGCCACGCAGTCGGCCAGCAGCACCAGATCGGCCCCTCTCAAGAACGGCGCGCCCGGTCCCAGAAGCTGAAGCTTGATCGGGAAATGGCCCAAGGACGAGGCCGCCCCCCCTATGGCCACGCCGCCCGAGGGCGCGGTCTCGAAAACCGCGGCCGTCGCCGAGGGGCATCCGCCGGCCGGGGCGGCGTTGAGGGTCGTCGCCGCCGCGGAAGGGCAGCCGCCCGCCGGATGGACGTGGGCCGCCTGGCCGTGGTCGTGGGTCGGTTGGCGGCCCAAATCGGCCAGGCGCTTCTCCACCGCCGCCTCGTCAAAATCTTCGGCCTCACGCTCGACCAACTTGAGCGCGCCCTCGGGGCACTCGCCCAAACAGGCTCCCAGGCCGTCGCACAATATCTCGCCAACCAGCTTGGCCTTGCCATCCACGATCGCCAAAGCGCCCTCGGCGCAAGAGAGGATGCACTCTCCGCAACCGGTGCACTTTTCCTCGTCGATTTCGATGATTTTTCTAAGCGGCATGTTCCCTCCCGATGAGTACGCCCGTCATTTGACTCAGGTATGTTTTGGACAGGTAGTCCTTGACTTCATGGTTGATCCTGGCCACCAGATCGCCCAGGACGCAGAAAGCGCTGTTGCATTTCCGGCTGTCGCCGAAGAGACAACTGCTGGGCTTAAGCGGTCCTTCGATGGCTTCGTAGACTTCCAGCAGCGTGACTTCCTCGGCCGGGCGGGCCAGGGCGAAGCCGCCCTTGGGCCCCCGAGTCGATCGGGCCAGACCGGCGTGGACCAGGCGCTGGAGCACCTTGGCCAGATGGGCCTCGGAAACGGCGAGCCCGGCGGCCATTTCCCTGGTCGGAACCAATCGGTCGGGGTTGTCGGCCAGGTAGACCGCGGTGTGGAGCGCCAACGAGGCGGCTTCGGATATTTTCAGAATGCTGGAGGTCACTACCATCTCCTATTTCGGAATTCAAGTACCAATATAACGAAATAGACCGGGATGTCAAGCATAAAAGATAAAAAAAGTCCATTTAGGTTTTTTTGGTCGCAACCTGTTGTTGTAATCAGTGGTTAGTCGACTCGACGTGCTTGGCGGGAAGGGTTGATCGAGGATTTTTCAGGTTTGCTCGCCCCCCCCCGGCCGGAATTTCAGGCGGGCTGTCGGCGCGGAGATCGGCCGGTCGATCGCGCCGAATCCAGCCAGGGCGACCAGGGCGGCCGGGTAAGCGTCGCCCTGGTTGCCCGAAGTTTCACCTTGGAGCTCGGGGGTCTTTGGCCGGACCCGGTTCTTCGATCGGAGTCCACAACTCGCCGGGGCGCGACCCTAGTCCCGATCCAGATAGAAGCGATCCCTCACTGTCAGATCGTCATCCAGTTCATAGACCAGCGGCACGCCGGTGGGGATCTCCAGACCGACGATGTCCTCGTCGGAGATGTTCTCCAGGTGTTTGACCAAGGCCCGCAGACTGTTGCCGTGGGCGGCGACGATGACCCGGCGGCCGCCTGAAACCGCTGGGGCGATCGTCTTTCGCCAGTAGGGCAGGGCCCTGGCCAGGGTGTCCTTGAGCGACTCGCCGGCCGGGAGGAGCGCCGGATCGAGGTTTTGGTAGCGGGGGTCGTGGGCCGGGTGGCGCGGGTCGTCGGCTTCGAGGAGCGGCGGGGGAGTGTCGAAGCTGCGCCGCCAGATCTTGACCTGCTCGGCGCCGTGCTTTTCCGCCGTCTCGGCCTTGTTCAATCCTTGCAGCGCGCCGTAGTGGCGCTCGTTGAGGCGCCAGGAGCGGACGACCTCGATCCACATCAAGTCCATCTCGTCCATCACCAGCCACAGCGTCCTGATGGCCCGGGTCAAAAGTGAGGTGAAGGCCAGATCAAAGGTGTAGCCGGCGGCCTTGAGTCGGCGGCCGGCGGTCTTGGCCTCCTCGACGCCCTTCTCCGAGAGATCGACGTCGGTCCAGCCGGTGAACCGGTTCTTAAGGTTCCAGACGCTCTGGCCGTGGCGAAGCAGCACCAGTCGGGGCATGGAGTCCTCCCTGATTGGCTTTCTTCTGAAAGGGCCCGGTCGGGAAATCTTTGTGGGCTCAGCCTTCCAACCGCCGCCGGATGTCGTCCAGCACTCGTTTCGCCTCCGCGACCGTCTCGTGGAATTCGCTCAGTTGGGCGCAGGGATACTCGTTGCAGTGGGCGCAGTTCTCCACGCCCTTGATCTGGCCGCACTTCCTGATGGCGCAGACGTGGCAGTGGCTAAAAAGGCTTCCGCCTTCGGACAGGCAACCGTGGCAGGCGATCTCTTCGGGCGCGATCTCGGCTTTGAAGAGCTTTGACCACTTGGCCGCCGTCTCGGCTCGGAGGGCGTCGTCGTTGTTTTTCGTGGCCAGGTAGGCCGGGCAGTCGGTGCAGGTCAGACCGCAATAGGCGATCATCGTCTTGGCCTCCTTTATAAGCCGTATTCCTTGATCTTGTTTATCAGCGCCCGGCGGCTCAAGCCTATCGCCTCGGCCGCCCGGGTCCGGTTGCCGCCCTCGGCCTCGAGGGCCTGGGCGATGATGGTCCGTTCGGCCTGGGCGGTGATTTCGGCCAGGGCGTCCTTGATGTTGACCACGCCCCGGGGGACGGTCACCCTCAACTCGCCGCCCGATCTGGCCGCCAGCGGCGGCAGGTGGGCGGTGCCGATCCGGGGGCCGTCCGAGAGCAGCAAGGCCTGCTCTATGACGTTCATCAGCTCCCGGACGTTGCCCGGCCAGGGCAATTTGGTCAGGTGGATCAAGGCTTCGTCGGTCAGGCTCGCCCCGGCTCGGCCGTGCTTGGCGGCCAGTTGGGCCACGAAGTGGTTGGCCAACAGCGGCACGTCTTCGGGGCGCTCCCGCAGGGGCGGGATGAGAAGCCTGATCACGGCCAGGCGGTAGAAGAGGTCGTCCCGGAACGTCTTCTGGGCGATCATCGCTTCCAGGTCCTGGTTGGTGGCGGCCACGAGGCGCACGTCCACCGGCCGGTTCTTGGTGTCGCCCACCGGCCGGATCTCCTCTTCCTGAAGGACCCTGAGGAGCTTGACCTGCAGCTCCAGCGGCAGCTCGCCGACTTCGTCCAGGAAGAGCGTCCCGCCGTCGGCCGCGGCGAAGAGCCCCTCCTTGGCCCGCTCGGCGCCGGTGAAGGCTCCCTTGACGTGTCCGAAGAACTCAGACTCCATCAGCGTCGCCGGGATGGCTCCGCAGTTGACGGCGATGAACGGGGCCTCCTTGCGGGGCGAGTTGTAGTGGATGGCCCGGGCCAAAAGCTCCTTGCCGGTGCCGCTCTCGCCCTGGATCAAGACCGTCGATTTGGTCTCGGCCACCTTGCGGATCACGTCCAGGACCTTGGCCATGGCCGGCGAGGCGGTGATGATCGAGGAGAAATCGTAGCGCTGGGAGACCTCCCGTCTCAGCCGTCTGTTCTCGGCCAGGATGCGCCGCCGTTCCAGGACTTTGTCGAGGACGATCAATATCTGCTCCTCGTTGAACGGCTTGGAGACGTAGTCGGACGCGCCGGCCTTCATCGCCTCGACCGCGCTCTCCACCGAGGCGAAGGCGGTGATCATGATCACCGGCAGATCGGGCTCGGTTTCCTTGATCCGGGCCAACAGGCTCAAGCCGTCCAGGCCGGGCATGCGGATGTCGCTTATCACCGCGTCGAAACGGCGCTCGGCGATCTTCTTCAAACCCTCCTCGCCGGAGGAGGCCTCCTCGGCCTCGTAGCCGGCCGAGGTGAGCATGATGGCCAGCACCTTTCTCAAGTGGCGCTCGTCGTCAACGATGAGAATGCGACCTTTCAACCGGCTTCCTCCTCGGCTCTGTTCAAAAGGACTTCAAAGGCGGCCCCCGGCCCCTCGCCTTCGAGGAGCCTGATGGCGCCGCCCTCGCCCTCGACGATGCGGTGGCAGATGGCCAGGCCCAAGCCGGTGCCGTGGCCGACCGCCTTGGTGGTGAAAAACGGGTCGAAGATCCGCTGGGCGTCCTGGGGGGCGACGCCGGGGCCGTTGTCGGCCACGATCAGCGACACCTTGTCGGCCAGCGCCCGGGTGGTGATGGTTATCCGGCCGGGGCGCTCGCCCTTGTGGTTCTCCAGAGCCTGGGCGGCGTTGACCACCAGGTTGATCACCACCTGGGCCAACAGGTCCCGGTCCATGAACACCTCGGGATCGGCCGGGTCGAGGATAGGGACCACCTCGAGCCCCCGAAACAGCTTCTGGTTGGTCAACATGAACAGGATGGACGACAGGGCCTCGTTGACCTTTATCCGGCTTCGAACTCCGCGCGAGGGTCGGGAGTAGGTCAGAAGGTCCTGGATGATCCGCTCGATGCGGCCGGCCTGCTCCTCGATGGCGGTGACGTACTCGGCGCTCTCCTGGGCGCTCAGGCCCGTCTTTTTGAGTATCTGGGCGTAACCGGAGATGGCCGAGAGGGGATTGCCGATCTCGTGGGCCACGCCGGCGGCCAGCAGCCCGACCGAGGCCAGCTTTTCGGAGTGCATCAACTGGCGCTCCAACTGCTTACGTTCGGTGACGTCCCTGGCGATGACCAGCAGCGCCGGCTCGTCCTCCTCGGCCGGCGGCAGCGGGGTGAAGCTGACCAGGACGGTTCGGGGGTGGCCCTGGGCGTCCTTGAAGGGCAGCTCCTGGACCGCGCCGGCCTCGGCCAGTTCGGTCAGCCGGGGGTCGGGCTCCTCGGCGTCGATGAGCTCGCTGAACGGCCGGCCGGCCAGCGCGGCCGGCTCGAAACCCAACTGACTCACCCGGCTGTTGACGTAGGTGATGCGGCCCTGGCGATCAAGGGTGATGATCAGGTCGTTGGCGCTCTCCAGCAGCCGCTCCAGCCTCTCCCTGGCCAGCCTGGCCTCCCGCTCCGAGCGGCGAAGCACCCGGTTGACCCGTTTGACCTCGTTGAAGAGCCTGACGTTGTAGAGCGCGGCCGCGGCCTGGTCGCAGATGATGGTCAGTATCCTGACGTCGTCCTCTGAAAAGGCGCCCTCGGCCTGGCCGACCAGCCCGAAGACGCCGATGGTCTCCTCCCGGGCGATGAGCGGCAGGCAGACCAACGACGACGCCCCGGCCAAAAGCCCGGTTCCGTGTTCCAGCTTGGGCAGCAGCACCGGCCGGCCGCTTCTCGCCGCCTGGCCGATGGCGCCGGCTTCGGCCTCGACGGCCAGGGCCTGGACCGAGTGCCTGTCCGGCCAGTAGACGGCCTCCTGGCCGCCCTTGGCCGAGGCCTTGAGCCGGAGCCGGCCCTTCGGCCCGATCAACAGCAGAAGGCTGCCGTCCGGGGCCAGTTCGTCCATGACCGCCTCGACCACGGCCAGACAGACCTTCTTTAAGTTCAGGTCCATCCGGAGCGAATCACTGAGCCGCCTGACCAGGCTCAGCTCCTCGACCCGGGCGTCGTAGAGGGCGTAGATCTCCCTCAAGGTCTGCTTGTAGGTCGCCAGGGAGGCCTCTTGTTCGGCGATCTTGGCCCTGAGCTGCTCCAGGTTTTGCTGTGAAGCGCCCTTCACACCGCCATCATATCCCAGCCGCCGTCGGCTGGCAAGGCGGAGGAGTTGACTGGCCTCTATCCCCATGATAGAGCTTGGTAGAGATGAATCCACACAATACTTAGGGGCTTAAGTCCATGCTCGATCTGAAGTTCATTCGCAACAATCTGGAGGTGGTGACCGAGTCGTTGGCCGCTCGCGGGGCCGACATCGACATCTCGGTCTTCACCAGGCACGACGAGCGCCGCCGCACCCTGTTGACCCAATCGGAGGAGTTGAAGCACCGGCGCAACACCCTCTCCCAGCAGGTGGGCGAGTGCTACAAGTCCGGCCAGAAAGAGAAGGCCGAGGCGCTCAAGGATGAGGTCAAGTCCATCGCCGAGCGGATCAAGGAGCTGGACGCGGAACTGGCCGCGATCGAGGAGGAGCTCAAGCCCTGGTTGATGAACGTGCCCAACATTCCCCACGACTCGGTGCCGGTCGGCCGGGACGAGGCGGACAACGAGATCGTCTACGAGTGGGGCGAGATTCCCCGCTTCGACTTCGAGCCCCAGGCCCACTGGGACCTGGGCGAGTCCCTGGGCGTGCTGGACTTCGAGCGGGCGGCCAAACTGTCCGGGGCCCGGTTCGCGGTCATGTGGCGCGGCGCGGCCCGATTGGAGCGGGCCCTGATCAACTTCTTCCTGGACGTCCACACCCAGGAGCACGGCTACAGCGAGGTCTGGACGCCGTTCATGGTCAACTCGCCGACCATGACCGGCACCGGCCAGTTGCCCAAGTTCGCCGAGGACCTGTTCAAGATCGAGGGTCGGGATCTGTGGCTGATCCCCACCGCCGAGGTGCCGGTGACCAACCTCCACGCCCAGGAGATCTTGAGCGAGGACCAACTGCCCCTGATGTACACCGCCTACACCCCCTGTTTCCGGGCCGAGGCCGGGGCCTACGGCAAGGACACCCGAGGACTCATCCGCCAGCACCAGTTCGACAAGGTGGAACTGGTCACCTTCACCACTCCCGAGGACTCCTACGACGCCCTGGAGCGGCTGACCGGCCACGCCGAGGCCATCTTGAGGCGGCTCGAGCTGCCCTATCGCAAGGTGGTGTTGTGCACCGGCGACCTGGGCTTCTCCGCGGCCAAGACCTACGACCTGGAGGTCTGGCTGCCCTCGGCCGGGGTCTACCGGGAGATTTCGTCCTGCTCCAACTTCGAGGCCTTCCAGGCCCGGCGGGCCGGCATCCGCTTCAAGCGGGCCGGCAAGAAGGGCACCGAGTTGGTTCACACCTTGAATGGCTCCGGGCTGGCCGTGGGCCGGACCCTGGTGGCGATCATGGAGAACTACCAGCGCCCCGACGGCTCGATCGCCGTGCCCGAGGCCCTCAAGCCCTACCTGGGCGGCATGGAGGCGATAACGAGGTGAAGCTTCCTCCGCGGCCGGCCCGCCTGATCCTGGCCCTGGCGGCCGTGGCGGTCATCTTCGGGCTGGCCTTAAACGGCTGGAGCTGGTTCAAGACCTCTTCCAGCGTCACCAGGATCGCTCCGCCGCCCCCGCCTCCGCCCAGTCTGGACAAGGAGGAGTTGGCCTACCTGCTCGGCCGCTCGGTCCTGACCGGCCGGCGGCTGGATCGCTTTCGGCTCAAGGCCGGAGCGGGGCGGACCTTTACCGTCGAGACGACCATCGACCAGCGCCTCCAGCAGTTCTTGAACAGTCGACTGGCCCGGGCCCGAGCGCCGATGGCGGCCATGGCCGTCATCGAACCGGCCACCGGCAAGGTGCTGGCCCTGGCCTCGTGGGACCGCCTGCCCGGTCGGATCAACTACGCCGTGGCCTCGACCTTTCCGGCCGCCTCGGTCTTCAAGATCGTCACCGCCGCCGCGGCCATGGAGGAGGGCGGGCTCAGCCCGGCCAGCCGCATCCCCTACCACGGCCGCTCGACCACGCTCTACAAGGGGCAGTTGCGCGACAAAAAGACGCGCTGGACCCGCTACCCGTCCCTGACCGACTCGTTCGCCAAGTCGGTCAACCCGGTCTTCGGCAAACTGGCTCAAAAACAGGTCGGCCCGGACGTGCTGGAAGCCTTTGCCCTGCGCTTCGGGTTCAACCAGGCGCTCAGATTCGAGTTCCCCGCCGAGGCCTCCCGGGTCCGCGTGCCGGAGAACGACCCCTACCAACTGGCCGAGGTCGGCTCCGGCTTCAACCGGGAGACGACCATGAGCCCTCTCCACGGCGCGCTCATCGCCGGGGCGGTGGTCAACGGCGGGTTGATGATGGAGCCCAACATCGTCAACCGGGTGACGGTCGATGACGGCGCCGGTCACGGCCGCGAGGTCTACCGCAGCCGGCCGCGACTTCTCCGCCGGACCTTGAGCTCTCGGACCGCCGAGCGGATGAAAAAACTGATGGCCGCCACCATCAGCCGGGGCACGGCCCGTTCCATCTTCCGCCGGGCCAAGCGCGATCGGGTGCTGAAGCACCTGGAGATGGGCGGCAAGACCGGCTCGATCAACGACCGGACCAGGACCTACCGTTGCGACTGGTTCGTCGGTTACGCCCGCCACAAAAAGACCGGCCAGACCATCGCCCTGGCCGTCCTGGTGGCCCACGACCTCAAGCGGCGCGGCGTTAGGGCGGCCCGCCTGGCCCGCCAGGCCTTCCGCTTCTATTTCGACGACACACGCCCGCCCGCCCCGGAGATGAAACCTGTTTCGGCGCCGCCGGTCAGAAAGGCGGGGCCGTCGCCGACCAAGATCCGCCCCCTCGACCGCAAGCCGTCGTCCAAAAGTAAGGGATAGAAAAGTAGCGGCCGGTTTTTCAGGCCGAGCGGTCCGGGTGGGTCGAACCGCTCTCCTTACGCCGCCGGGGGAGCTGGTTTGGAAACGGGCCGGGAAGGAGTGAGTCGGTAAAACCCGACTCGCCCTGCGGCCGCCGTCGGGCCCGGCCCGATACGGCTGAGATCACCGGCGGGAATCGAAGATCTTCCTCCGGCGGCTTGATCGAAAGCGAACATCTCCGGGCCGGCCGGAGGGCGAGAAGCGGTTCGCGCTTCGCCTCCGGCTCGAGCCGAGGCAGCTTTGATACATGATCCCGACGAGTCGTTTCCGGCCGGTCGAAACGGTTTCTTGAGGTAATGAGAACCAGACGCTCAGCCGCCGCCCGCCAAGATCCTCTCCACCTTGAATACGTCTTCGGGGCGATCGACCTCGATGGAGTCGTGTTCGGTGACGGCGACCTTGATCCTGTGGCCGTGTTCCAGGGCGCGGAGCATCTCCAGTTTCTCGATCTCCTCCAGTTTGCCGGTCGGCAACTCGTGGAACAGGTCCAGGAACCAGCGCCGGTAGGCGTAGATGCCCAGGTGCTTCAGGTAAGTCACCGGGTTGTCGCCGTCCCGGTCAAAGGGCAGGGCCGCCCTGGAAAAGTAGAGGGCGTAGCCTTCCTCGTCCAAGACCGCGGCCACGTTGACCGGGTCCTGGGCGTCCTCGGGGCTCATCGGCACGGCCAGGGTGGCCATCCCCAGCTCGGGGTCGTCCTGAAGGGGTTTCGCCACCTCCTCGATGGTCTCGGGCGGGATGAGCGGTTGGTCGCCCTGGACGTTGATCACGATGTCGTTTTCGGTCAGGCCCAGCCGGCGAGCCGCTTCCCAGACCCGATCGGTGCCGCAACGGTGCTCGGCGGCGGTCATCACCGCCTGGGCGCCGAACTCGGCGCAGGTCCGGGCGATCCGGTCGTCATCGGTGGCGATGACCACTCGATCGACGCCCTCGGCCTTGGCCGCCTGCTCGAAGACCCGTTGGACCATGGGCTTGCCTGCGATCAGGGCCAGAGGCTTGCCCGGCAGGCGGGTGGAGGCGTAGCGGACCGGGATGAAAACGACGACGCTCATCGTCTACAATGCCTGGGCCGCCTTGTCGATGGCCGCCTCCAACTCGGCCAGCCGCTCGTCGGTCATGTTGACCATGATCTGCCAGGACAAAAGACGGGACATGACCGCGTCCGAGGCCGGCAGGGCGTCCGGCGGGAAGCTCAGCCGGCGGCCGTCCTCGCGGACGAAGGGCCAACCCGAGGCGCGGCAGGTCTTGGCCCCGTGGAGGTGTTCCCAACGGCGGTAGTAGTGCCAGGTGTTGTGGTACCAGGAGATGGCCCCGCAGCTGGCCTCGCTCAAGGCGGCGTTGAACCTGTCGGCCTCTTCGGCCGTGGCGTGGAACCAGGAGACGAATGTCGCCGTGTCGCCGGCCGGGTCGGGGTAGCGACGGAAGGTCACGCCGGGGACCTTGGCGAGCGCTTCGGTCAGCCGGGCCTTGTGGGCCCGCATCCTGGCGATCATGTCGTCCAACTTGCCGAGCTGGGCCAAGCCCAGCGCGCCCTGGAGCTCGTTCATCCGGTAGTTGAGCCCGATGAAGCGCCGGCCCTCGTTGCCCCGGCCGACCGGGCGGTGGTCGTGGCCGTGGTCGTGGAACTCGCTCATCGTCCGCCACAGCTCGGCGTCGTTGGTGATGATCCCGCCGCCCTCGCCGCAGGTGATGGTCTTGACCGCGTCGAAGCTCAAGCAGCCGCAGGCGCCCCAGGTGCCCAGATGACGGCCGTTTATCCGGCCGCCCAGGGCCTGGGCGGTGTCCTCGATTAGAATCAGGCCGTGCTTTTCGGCCACGCCGGCCACGGCCTCGATGTCGGCCATGCCGCCGCACATGTGGACGACGACGATGGCCTTGGTCCGGTCGGTGATCTTGTCTTCGAGACGGTTCGGGTCGAGGCACAGCGTGTCGTCCACCTCGGCGAAGACCGGCTCGGCCCCGACGTCGAAGATCGCCTCCCAGGTGGCGACGAAGGTGAAGCCGGGGCAGATGACCTCGTCGCCCGGCCCCAGCCCCAGGGCGGCCAGGGCCACCTTGAGCGCCGCGGTGCCCGAAGCGACGGCCAGGGCGTGGCCGGCGCCGGTGTATTCGGCCAGGGCCGTCTCGAACTGGCGCACCTTCCACTGCTCGCCCCGCTGCTCGCCGAACTCATAGCGGAACAAAACGCCCTTGTTAAGAACCTCTTCGATCTCTTTTCTCTCTTCGGCTCCCAGTACTTCAAAGCCCGGCATTTTTCCCTCGCTAGTAGGCGGTCTTATAGACGGCCAACACTTCCTCCAGGCTCATCGGCCTGGGGTTGTTGTCCATGCACAGCTTGACGTTGAGCGCCGCCTCAGCCATCTCGCGGAGCGCTTCCCTGGGGATGCCCAATTCACCCAAGCCGAGCGGGATGCCGATCTCCCGGCACAGCTCGGCCACGAACTCGATCGCCGACTCGCCGGGTTCGAGCCCCAGGGCCCAGGCGATGGCCGTGAATTTGTCCGGCTCGGCCTCGGCGTTGAACTCCATGATGTGGGCCAGCAAGACGGCGTTGGCCGTGCCGTGGCCGACGCCGTAGAATGCGCCCAGGGGATAGGCCAGACCGTGGCAGGCTCCCACCCCGGCCCCGGCCAGGGCCCGGCCGGCCAGGTGGGCCCCCAAAAGCATGCCCTCCCGGGCCTCGGTGTCGTCGGCGCCGTTCTTCACCGCCCGGACCAGGCACTGGCCGATGAGCTCGATGGCCGTCAGGGCATACATGTTGCTGACGATGTTCGAGCGCTTGGCGACGAAGGCCTCGACGGCGTGGGTCAGGGCGTCGAGACCGGTGTAGGCGGTCACCTCGGCCGGCAGGTTCATGGTCAAATCCGGGTCGAGGATGACCGTCTCCGGATAGAGGTGGGGCGAGTTGATTCCGCCCTTGCGTTTCTCCTGGCGCATGGTGAAGACCGAGGTCCAGGTCGCTTCCGAGCCGGTGCCGGCCGTGGTCGGAACCATGATCTTCGGCAGTCCGGCTTTGGGCAGCAGTTCAACGCCGATGTAGTCCACCGCCCGGCCGTCGTTGCCGGCCAGCGCCGCCGCGGCCTTGGCCACGTCCATGGCGGAGCCGCCGCCCAAACCGACCACCACCTGGCAGCCGCTTTGCCTGGCCAGGGCCGCCGCCTCGTCGGCCTCCTCCGGGGCCGGTTCGGCTCTCAGCTCCGAGAAGACGACCACCCGGCATCCGGCTTCCTCCAGACTGGCCTTGGCCCGACCGAAGAAATCCAGCCGGACCACCTGGGGATCGGCCACCAGCAGCACCTTCTCGCCGCCCAGGGCCCTGGCCTCGGCCCCCAACTGGCTCAGCGCCCCGGCCTCGAAGATCGTCTTTCTGGGCCCCTCGAGTTTCAACGATATCGATTCCACTGCCCCTTCTCCCAAACGATATTCGGCTCGGTGTTCACGTCGCAAGACCACCAGGCTCTTTTGGCTGCCGAGTATAGCACGCCCCTCGTCGGCGAGGGATTATCGAGTCTGGGCCTTGATGTAATTCAACAACCCTCCGGCCAGGACGATCTGTCGTTCCCGGGGGTTCAAGTCTGTTTCGAGGCGGATGGTCCGCGCCCCGGTCCGGGCCTCGATCTCGGTCGCCCCCGTTTCGAGGGCCGCCCTCAATCCCGGCAGTTCCACCCGGTCACCCGGTTTCATCGCCTCGTAGTCGGCCGGGTCGGCCAACGTCAGCGGGAGGACGCCGAAGTTGATCAGGTTGGCCCGGTGGATCCGGGCGAAGGACTTGGCGATCTTGGCCCTGATCCCCAGGTGCCTCGGCCCCAGGGCGGCGTGTTCCCTGGATGAGCCCTGGCCGTAGTTCTCTCCTCCCAAAACGATCCCCGCTCCGGCCCTCTCGGCCCGCTCGGCGAAGTCGGCGTCGAGGCCGGAAAAGGCGAACCGGCTGATCTTGCCGATGTTGGATCGCCAGGGCAGCACCTTGGCCCCGCCGGGCATGATGTCGTCGGTGGTGATGTTGTCCCCGACCTTCAAGACCACCTTGGCGGACAGGTCTTTGGGCAGGGGGTCGAGGGCGGGGAAGAGGGCGATGTGCGGGCCGCGGACGATCTCCACTTGGGCGGCCTCCTCGGGCGGCAGCGGCTTGAGCAGCCCGGAGTCGTTGAGGATGAACCTCTCCGGCTGGACGATCGTCGGGTAGTCGCCCAGCTCCCTGGGGTCGGTGATCCGGCCGGTCAGCGCCGCGGCCACGGCCGTTTCGGCCGAGCAGAGATAGACCTGGTCGTTCGGCGTTCCCGATCGGCCGGGGAAGTTGCGGGGGAAGGTCCGAAGCGAGATCGAACCCGAGGCCGGGGCCTGGCCCATGCCGATGCAACCCAGGCAGCCGGGCTGATGGATGCGGGCCCCGGCGGCGATCAGCTTGGCCAGCCCGCCCGAGGCGGCCAGGTTGGTCAGCACCTGGCGCGAGCCGGGGTTGATCTCGAAGGAGACGCCGGCGTGGACCGTCTTGCCGTCCAGAATCTCGGCGGCCAGCATCAGATCGCGGTAGCCCGAGTTGCCCGAGGAGCCGATGATGACCTGGCCCACCTCCCGGCCGGCGACTTCGCGGACCGGAACGACGTTGTCGGGCGAGGAGGGGCGGGCGATCAAGGGCTCCAGGCTGGACAGATTGAGTTCCACGATCTCGTCGAAGTCGGCCTCGTCGCCGCCGGCCGCCTCCCGCCAGGCGTCGCCCCGCCCCTGGGCTTCGAGCCAGGCTTTGGCGACCCCATCCGAGGGAAAGAGAGAGGTGGTCGCCCCCAGTTCGGCGCCCATGTGGCAGATCGTCGCCCGGGCGGCCATGTCGAGCCCGGCTACGCCCGGCCCGAAGTACTCGATTATCCAACCCAGACCGCCCTTGACGGTCAACCTTTTGAGCATCTCCAGGATGACGTCCTTGCCGGCCGACCAGGGCGGCAACTGGCCGGTCAGCCTGACGCCCATGATCTTGGGGCAAGTCAGAAAGAAGGGCTGGCCGGCCATGGCCGCGGCCACGTCCAACCCGCCGGCGCCCATGGCCAGGCCGCCGAGGGCGCCGGCCATGGGGGTGTGGCTGTCCGAGCCGAGGAGCGTCTTGCCCGGTGCGGCGAAGCGCTCCAGGTGGACCTGATGGCAGATGCCGTTGCCCGGTTCGGAGAAGTTGATCCCGAAGCGCTGGGCCGCGGTCCTCAAAAAGAGGTGGTCGTCGGCGTTTTTCGGGTCGGCCTGCAGCAAGTTGTGATCGACGTAACTGACCGCCGTCTCGACCTTGACCCGATCCAACCCCAGCGACTCGAACTCCAGGTAGGCCAGGGTGCCGGTGGCGTCCTGGGTCAAGGTCTGGTCGATCTTCAGGGCGATGGTCTCACCGGGCGCAAAAGCGCCTTCGATCAGGTGATCCTCGATTATTCTTTTGGCCAGGCTCATGCTCACTCCCCCGATCCGGTCCGGCCAGTTTAACCGACTGGGGCCGAGAGAACAAGATACACGGGCGGCATGTCAGGCTCGGGGAAGATTTTCCCAGGCTGCTTTCAAAGCTCCTCTAACCTTGGTCGTACAGCGAGGCGGCGATGGCGGCGACGCGCTCCCGCCAGCGGGGGTCGTCCTTGTTCAGCTCCAGCTCCTCGCGGAAGTCCTCGATGTCGTGGCCGATTATTTTGTAGGGGTTGGTCTTGGCGTCCAGGTCGTAGAAGCAGTGGCGCAGCTCGTGGCGGATGAGGCGGACGCGGTCGGTTTCGTCGATGGCGTCCCAGACCTGGGCGTCCAGGTAGAGGATGTAGTCGAAGCCCTGGTCCGAGCCGGCCTCGTCCCGGGTCAGGTGGCGCATGACGGTGCTGGTGGCTTGGATGCGGCCCAGCACGAAATGACCGCCGGACATCCTTTTTTTGGTGTCGAAAAGAACTTTTATCTTGGCGTTGACAAGATAGGGAAACCATTCGCGCCGGACCCGATCGACCAGGTCCAGCACCTCGGCGGGGGGATCTTGGTAACGCGACACTGGGTCCTCCTCCTGGCTGGACGATTGGGGGCGGCCGGACGCCGCCGGATCATCGAAGCGCCCATCATGCGTGATATGATGAAGACCGTCAATCTCTAAAGCGGGGAGGGGAGATGAAAAGGTTCGTCCACCGCTTCGAAAGGGTGATCAACGGTCCCCAGTCCCGGATCGTCATCGGGGCCATCGTCGTCGGCTGCGCCGCGATGGAGATGGCGGACACCGCCTTCGAGGAGTTGATCGGGCTGGATATCAAGACCTACATGGGCGTCATCGCCTTGGGCCTCCAGCAGGTACTTTCGGCCACGGCCGAGTTGGTCCTGGGGATGTGGCACATCGAGGCCGGCCGCGAGATGGAGGCCGGGGTCAAGGTCGATTCCTGATGGTCGGTCGCGGCCTCGGCGGGATGATCGCCCGGAAGGCCCCGTTTTCTTGGCCGAGAGGATCGAACGGCCGTATAATCGTGCTCGGGGCCGTCCGGGGAGGGGGATGGCGGCCGACGAGCGAGGTGCGATTGATGGCGGATGAGAACAAGAACAACGTGGTCCAACTCGAACGCCACCGGCTCAACAAGAGATACGCCCGGGCCCTGGAAACCATGGGTCGCTTCATGCTGCCCTGGAAGTCCAGGCTCAAGGAGGGCAGCCTTTATATCACCGTCGATGAGAACGGCATGGTCTACGGCCGGATCATCGAGTTCATCGGCGGCGACGCCCCCAAGGGCTCGCCGGTGCCGTCGCTCATCGCCAAGAGCCGCCATTACACCCAGGCCGAGCCCGAGGGCAAGGAAGAGGAGATTTTCGTGGCCCAGGTCTGGGGGCTTTTGACCGAGAAGCAGTTCGAGCGGGCCCGGCAGTTGGGCTGGCCGGCCGCCCGGGGACGGTTCCTGGACCAGGTGGTGACCGACGACCCGCGTTACACCATCATCTTTCATCCCTCGGACATCGAGTAACGGCCTGGAGTGGATACGGATTCGGTTTTCTCCGGCCGGTCGCCGGCCGGCGAGGACCGGCCAGGCCGCCGCCCCCAGGCTCACCTTGACGCCTGCCTGTAAAACCACTTGATTCGAATACCTTTTTTGATCGATAGTTGACGGCGCGAGCGAGACGCGGCAGAGTTTGTCTGAGATATAAGATACAATTATATTTATTTGTTGGTGCAATTTGATCAGGGCGCTGTTCGCTTTCGAAGCGCGTCCGGATCGAGTTCGCCGTTCGGACGCGGCCTCTGTGGTCGCCTTGAAGAGAAGGACATGAAATCACTGAGCAAGGCTGAATTGAAAGAGCTGTTGAACAAGGGTTGGATGACCCATGATGGAATGTGGTTTTTTCACTGCCTGCAGGAGTGTGGAATCGAGACGACCAACAAAATAAACCGGGCGGCCGTCAGATCGATGTCGATGATAGAGGCGAAACGGGTCGCCAAGGCCGTGGGCTTGAAACAGGTCCGAACCTTTGAGGAATTCAAGAGTTTTCTTTCAGGAATGTTCGATGTCGTCAAGGCCGACTTCATGAATTTCGACTTCAGCCTTACTCCACCCGGTAAGTTTCATATGGAGATGCACCAGTGCTTCGCCCGCGATGGCATCGAAAAGATGGGGGTGCTGGAACAATACGAGTGCGGATTGTTTGACCGAATCGAGGGCTGGCTCAAAAGCCTGGAGATCGATTACAGCGTCACCCCCCAGGTGAAGACATGCATGATGCTCACCGACGGCGAATGTTTTCGGAATTTCGAACTTCACTTCGAAGAAGGCGGAAGCCCGAATCGGTCTGGATGAAATACAGGCCCGGGTTTCCGTGGTCGGGTAAGCCGGGTCCCGTGAAGGAGGCTGGAGCATGAGCAGGGAACAAGTTCAGCTTTCGGCGGAACAAAGGGAAGACATACTCCGCGATCTCTGGATAGCGCACGATGGAAGGTGGTTCATAAAAACCGCCTCCGAACTTGGTTTCGAGGCCGCGACCCGGCTGAACCTCACAGTCATCAAATCCTTTGGCAAGACGGAAGTGAAACGGTTGATGTCGGACATCGGCATCCAGGCCATCGACGACATCGAAGGCTTGGAATCATTCGTCCGGCTTGCGTCCGATCTCTATTTTCCGAAGGAGCACAAGTTCAGGTTCGAGGTGCTCGACGAAAACTCCCTCTTGGGCGAGGTGTTGGAGTGCTACGCCTATCAGAACGTGAGTAAGACCGGGGACCACCGCGATCCACCAATGCGCGGCCAAGACCAGGTTCGACGCCTGGCTGGACGCCCTCGGCCTGTCAGGCGAAACCGTAATGGACAGCAACACCGACACCTGCAACGGCTCTTGCAAAATAGTGTTCAAAATAGCCTGGTGAGGCGCTTGGCCGGCAATTGGCCCGGATATGGCCTTAAGCGGCCTGCGGTGCCCTCGATCTTCCGGCTCGGGTCCGGCGACTTCGCCGGGAACCCCTCAGTAAGCCAGTTCGTCGCTTAGGCGGCACAGCCGTTCGATCAGGACGTTGGCCAGGGTCTTGTAAAGCTTGAGCTGGAAGTTGCAATCCCCGGCTTCGAGGACGTCCTGCCCCACCCTGAACAGAACGGACGGCTGTTTTGCCACTACGTCGGCGGTGCGGGGGGAGTCGGTGATGGAGCTTATCTCGCCGAAGACGTCGCCGGCCTTGAGCTCGGAGAGAAGCCTTTGGCCCTTGTAGACCGCCAGCTCGCCGGCCACGACGACGAAGAAATAAGGGCCGGGGTGGTGCTCCCTGGCCACGTAGCAAGCCTTGTCGCACTTGATGAGCTGGCCGGCGACGGCGAATATCTTCAGTTCCTCGAGGCTGAAGATATCGAAGAAGGAGCACTTCTTGAGGACAGCGATCACCTTGCCTTGATCCGCCACGCCGCCTCCCCGGACCGATGCTTGGCCTGTGAGTCGAGCGCCCGTTTCGGGCGAGCCGGGGAAACCAGGACCGATCTGGCATCCCCTTTTAAAGAGTGGTCGGGGAGAGCGGATTTGAACCGCCGACCTCGTGCTCCCAAGGCACGCGCGCTAACCAGGCTGCGCTACTCCCCGAGGTTCGCCTTTTCAAGCAACTCCCGCAATCGCGCCGCCGCCTTGGCTCGATGGGAGATGGCGTTTTTCTTTTCGGCCGGAAGCTCGGCCACGGTGGCATTGAGCTCCGGGACGAAGAAGACCGGATCGTAGCCGAAACCGTTCTCGCCCCTGGGTTCTAGGGCGATCTCGCCCCTGAACTCGGCCCGGGCGGCCATCT
Organism: uncultured Thermodesulfobacteriota bacterium; assembly: GCA_964634465.1. GTDB lineage: Bacteria > Desulfobacterota > Desulfarculia > CAZWLY01. The sequence continues at coordinate 184,265 of CAZWLY010000007.1, forward strand.
CCCGGCCGTTGGGCCAGGCCAGGACCAGCACGCAGACAAAGGCGGCCTGGCGCTTCCCTGGCTCGACGTCGGCCATCTCGGCCAGGAGCTTCTTCCAGTTGTCCTTGTCGTCGGCGAACTCCCCGGCCCAGCGGGCCGAAAAGACGCCCGGCGCGCCGCCCAAGGCGTCCACGGCCAACCCCGAGTCGTCGGCCAGGGCGGGCAGGCCGGTCGCCCGGGCCACGGTGTGGGCTTTCAGCCGGGCGTTGTCCAAGAAGGTCTGGCCCGTCTCCTCCACCTCGCCGACTTCGGGGAAGTCGTCGACCGGGATCAACTCCAAACCGGCCTGACCCAAAATATCCTGGAGTTCCCGTAGCTTGCCCTTGTTGCGACTGGCCAGAACGACGCGCACCGCCTAGCCCTCCAGCGCCCGGCGTTGGGCTTCGAAGAGCTCGAGCGCCCCCTGGCGGGCCAGGCGGTGGAGAGCGCCTACTTGAGCCCAGTCAAAGGGCGCTTTCTCGGCGGCGCCCTGAATCTCCACCAGCTCGTCCGGACCCAGGAAGACCAGGTTGAAATCGGCCTCGGCCCGTTGATCCTCGTCGGCGGCCAGGTCTAAGAGGGCTCGCCCGTCCACCAGCCCGGTCGAGACGGCCGCGGCCAGGGAGTGCATCGGGTCGGTGTCGAGCTCCCCCGAGGCCAGGAGCCTGTCCACGGCCCGGCGCACGGCCACGGCCGCGCCGGTGATGGCGGCGCACCTGGTGCCGCCGTCGGCGACCAGCACGTCGCAATCGACCATCAACTGCCGCTGGCCCAGGGCGGTCAGGTCCAGCGTCGCCCTCAGCGAGCGGCCGATGAGGCGCTGGATCTCGGTGCTGCGGCCCTTGACCCGGCCGTCGTAACCGGGTCGGGGGTTGCGGGTCGAGGTGGCCCGGGGCAGCATGGCGTACTGAGCGGTCAACCAGCCCGAGCCTCGCCCGGCCAGCCAGCCGGGGAGGTCGTCCTGAACCGAGACGGCGCACAGAACCCTGGTCCACCCCATCTCGATCAAGGCCGAGCCCTCGGCGTAGGGCTGGACGTCCAACTCGATCTTGACCGGCCGCATCTCATCCAGCCGCCGGCCGTCTGCCCGGACGAAATCTTCCATAGGTGACTACTCATAGGCAAAGCTTCGCCGTCTGTCAAGATAGGCGGGTTCAAGAACCGGTAGGGCTTGACAGGCACGCCGGTTGGGTCTTATATGTTGATTCTCGGTGTGGGGATGTAGCTCAGTTGGGAGAGCGGTACGTTCGCAACGTACAGGTCAGGGGTTCGATTCCCCTCATCTCCACCAACCCCGCCAACCTTGGAACCGACTCCGGGTCGATCGACAAACTCCGCCCCTGGACGCCGAATCCCGCCTGGAGATGCAATCTCGACGGCGTGAAACCGCGTCCTGCGCGACGAGCGAGGCCCGAAGAAAAACGGCTCGGTTCACAACGGCCCAAGGCCGGCGGCAAGGAGCGGCTAGGCTTCTCCGATCGACTCGAAGCAGCCGGCGGGGTCGCCTTCGCTTCTCTTGACGTCGAGCCTCTGGTTGGCCAAGCCGCGGGCCAACTCGACCATGAAGGTTATCTTGGCGATGAACAGGGAACGGACGAGGTAGGTCAGGGCGAATTCCTGGGTCGGGCTGAGATCTCTTAAGTTCAGTAACCGCAGAATACTGTCTATCGCAGGTGCGACCACTTGGTGGATGTCAACCTGGCTGTCGGTCAGCCGGCCGTCCTTTTTGACGCCCCAAACGGCCGGGACGACGAACGCCGGCGAGGCGGCCATCAACTCGGTCCGATGGGTGGTGAAGACACGGTGGACCGTGTTCTCCACGATCTGTTCGATTTCCCTGGAGATCGACAGGATGTCCGATGGTTCCTCGGCCTCTTGCTTTTTGAAACGAAACCAGCCTCGCCTCTTCATTGATTCCTCCCCCTGGCAGCGATTACTTACCTTCCCATATTATCTTTATTCGGCGGTGATGGCAAGTCCGGCCGCTCTGGAGACGAGAAGCGATGTCGTTCGCCGCGGTTTATTTGGCGCGGTGAGACTCCGGTTCGGGTGGCGGCGATTCGAGCCGAGCCCGGGCCTGTTCATCCAGGACTTCCCGGATTATGGCCGCCGTCTCGGGTCCGGTCGGCTTCATCAGGAATCGTCTGATCCCGATCCGCCGCGCCTTTTCGGGCGAGATCTGGCTGGAAAAACCGGTGCAGAGGATGATCGGCGTGTCGGGCCTGAGCCGCAGCATCTCGGCGGCCATCTCAGCCCCGGTGAGCTCGGGCATGGTCTGATCGGTGATGACCAGGTCGAAGCGGTCCGGATCGGCCTCGAACAGGGCGAGGGCCTCCCGGCTCGAGGTCAGGGCGGTGACCCGGTAACCGAGTCGTTCCAGCCTCTCCCGGCCCAGTTCGGTCAGCATTTCTTCGTCATCGACCAGCAGGATGCTCTCCCCGCCGCCTTTGATCTCGGTCTGGTCCAAGGGCTGATCGTCGTCTAGCGCGGCCTGGGCCAGGGGCAGGTGGATCACGAAGGAGGCTCCCTGGCCCGGCCGGCTGTGAACCTCGATCGCGCCGCCGTGGCCGACGACGATGCCGTGGGCCACGGCCAGGCCCATGCCGGTTCCCTCGCCGGTCTCCTTGGTGGTGAAGAAGGGCTCGAAGATTCGGGCCGCCGTCTCCTCGTCCATGCCGTGACCGGTGTCGCTGACCGCCAGTCGCTGGTAACGGCCCGGAGTCAGATCGGCGTATCCGGCCGCCTGGTCCGGGTCGAGTTCGACCGTCTCCAGGCTCACCTCCAGCACCCCGCCGCTCTCCCGCATGGCGTGGCCGGCGTTGGCGCCCAGGTTCATCAGCAACTGGTGGATCTGGGTCGGGTCGGCCATCACCGTCTCGTCGCCGACCCGGATGTCGGTCTTGATGTCGATGGTCGTCGGCAAGGTGGCCCGGAGCAGCTTGAGCGCTTGGCGGACGATCAGCTCCAACCGGATCGGTTTCTTCTCGGGTTCGCTCAGTCGCGAGAAGTCCAGGATCTGTTTGATCAGATCCTTGGCCCGCTGGCCGGCTTCGAGAATCCGTTCCAGGTGGCGGCGCTGGGGAGCGTCTTCGGCCAGGTCGGCCAGGCCCAGGTCGGCCGAGCCCAGAATGGCGGCCAGGATGTTGTTGAAGTCGTGGGCGATGCCGCCGGCCAAGGTGCCGATGGCCTCCATCTTCTGGGCTTGGCGCAACTGCCTTTCCAACCGGGCCTTTTCCTCCTCGGCTTGCTTGCGCCCGGTGATGTCGCGCAACAGGCCGATGTAGCCCAGCGTTTCGCCGTTCTCGCCGCGCCAGACCACTGCCGAATCCAGGCAGGTGATGACTCGGCCGTCCTTGTGGACGAAGACCGCTTCCCAGTCCCTGATGAACCCCTCGCGTTCCAAGGCGGCCAGGGCCTCCTTCCGGTCCGAGGCGCGGGCGTAGATGTCGGCCACATTGACCTTCTTGATCGCGTCCCTGGTGTAGCCGAACATTTGCGCCCCGGCCTCGTTGATGTCCAGCAATCGCCCCTCGGGCGTGGTCAGGTAGATGGCGTCCCTGGCCTGCTCGAACACGCTCCGGTAGCGTTTCTCGCTTTCCGCCAGGGCCCTTTCCGCCCTGCGCCGCTCCTCCATCTCCCGCTTCAGCCGCCGGTTGACCTCGCTCAGTTGGGCGTGGGCCCGCTCCCAGGAGGCGCTGGCCGTCCGTTCTTTGAGGAAGCTGGTTTCGAGGCCCTTGATGAGCATCGTCACCGAGATGGTGACCAGGGTGTCGATGAAGATGAAGTTGACGCCGGTGGTCAGCCACTTCAAGATCGGGTTTTCCGGGAGCGGCCAGGCGGCCAGCAGGCCGGCCGCGTTGAACCAACCCAGACCGGCCAGGGTGAGTGCGTTCAAGACCAGGGCGGCGACGGCGGCGGGCAAGCCGAGAAGAATCCCGGTGATGACGGGGAAGGCGGCCAGGTAGGCGAAGCCGCCGGAGAACGGCCCCACGGAGATCAGGACGCCGGCCCCGAGAACGTAACTGAACAGCGCCGTCGCCCCGGCCCGGACCGGGAAGGGGATGCGTCTGGCAAACAGGAGGCCGAGCACCAGGACGTAGACGAGGACGTCGAGGAAGGCCAAGCCCCAGCGGCCCTGCTCGGTAAGAAAGAGCAGGGCCGGAATCAGAACCGCCAGGGCCGAGAGGGCTCCGACGGCGATCAGGGTGGAAAATATTTTTTCGCGCCAGTAGATCAGGCCGGCCGAGGGCGGCGGGAGGACGGAGAGGACGAAACGCTTGATCGCCGACCAGGTCCCGAATCGGGGCTGGGCGCTATAATCGCTGGGTTCGGTCAAAATGATCACTCTCCCCCCCGGCCGGGATCGGGTGGCGGGTGAGGCGGACTTCAGGGCTTGGTCATGGAGAGGCGCACCGCAGGGCCCGGCCGTCGTCAGCCGTCGTCAAAGAGCTTACCATCGGCTCGGGGAGGGGACAAGTCGTTGGGATGAAACCTTTGCTCACTCGCCCGGCCGGACGAGCTCGACCTGGGCGCTCCGGCGGCCATCGACCAACACCGGCCGGCGCTCGTCCGAGCCGAGCAGGCCGACCCGGTATCGTCCTGGGGGCAGCCTCAGCCGGGAGAGGGTGTAGTAGCCCTTGGCGTCGGCGGTGTCGCAAGCCAGAGGGCGGCCGTCCTTGAAGGCGCAGACCGTCGCCCCGGCCGCGGCCCGGCCGTTTCGGTCGGTCACCCGCCCGGCCACGGCGACGACCTTGTCCCGGATCACTTCGAGATAGGTCCAGCCGTAGCCCTCGTAGACGTAGCCCTGGGTGTAGAGCCGGCCCGAGGGGCTGATGTCCTCGGCCGTCGGTTTGGCGGGCCGGACCGGCTCGATGGCGCTGTCCTCGTTCCACTCGTTGAAGGAGGTGATCAGGATCATGTTCAGCCTCGGATCGAGACAGGGAAAGGCGATCCGGTCGAAGGACTCGGCCAGGAACGAGCCCTCGGCCGCGCCCTTTCTCCAGCGGCGGGGAATGGCGAAGTGGTCCTGGTCGGGTCTGTGGCCGCGGTCGTTGTAGCCGGGCAGGATGTTGGGGATGAAACCGACTTGCGGCGCAGCGGCCATGTACCTCTTGTAGACGGCGACCACGTCCCTGACGAAGCTGGATTCGGCCCCGTAGCCGGCGTGCTCGACCATTCCGCCCTCATACATGTTGTAGGCGGTGATGGCGTCGAAGAGCCCGATCCTGGCCGTCTGCGGTTCACGGGCGATGGTGAGCCTAGGCTCGATCCGGCCGCCGTCGGATTTCAGCCGGCCGGCCATCTTCTGGGAGGCCACGGCCCAGAAGACCTCGTCGCCGATGATGAACGGATCGTGGCCTCTTTTCTTCAACTCGGCCCGGAGGCGCTCAAAGGCCCTGACGTAGTCGCCGATGAAGGTCCTGGTCAGGTAGAAGATGATCACCGGCCGGCCGTCGATCTTGAGGTAGCTGGGATGATCGAAGTACTCGTCGGCCAGGCGCACCACCTCGGCCGTCAAACGCTCAGCCGCGGCTTTGGTAAAGACCGTCGCTCCGAAGCGGGGTTGCCAGTTGATGGCGTAAGTCTCGTAGAAGAGACACCACTTGATGTCGCCGATGTTGGGCGCTTTCAGGAAGGCCTCGGTCACGATCCGGTTCTGTTCCCGGCGGCCCGGCCACCAGCTCAGGGCCAGGAAATCGACGCCGTAGCGGGAGCACATGGCGATGTGGTCCTCGATGACCGCCGGGTTCTTGGAGTCGTAGGGGCCCAGGAGCGGTTTCTGGGGCGGCTTCAGCTTGGCCCTCAGATACCCCTGGCCGAAGTTGCGGGGATACCATAGGTAGTAGTAGGCCCCGACCAGGTAGCGGTCCCGGCCGGGCCGGGGGCGAGTCTCGGCCGCGACTTCGAAGCCGGTTAGGGGCGAGGCGGCCAGTGCCAGGAGGGAGAGCAAGGCCCAGATCACGATGGACTTCAGTTTGAACATCGCCGCTCCACACGACCGCCCGGTCAGACAAGCCCCTGCCACTTGAGGACCAGGCCGAACAGGACGGCGTGGCCGGCCAGGGGGACGAGGAAGAGGCGGTCCTTGGTCTTCAGGTAATTCAGCAACAACAGGACGTTTAGCGGGAGAAGCACCCGGGCGTAGCTCCAAGGCTCGACCCAGACCTTGTCCGACAGAAACACGGCCGTCACGGCCAGGAAGACGAAAGCCAGGCTCAGTTCGTCCCGGGCCTGGAATATCCGGCGCAGGGCCAGGACAAGAGTCAGGACGAAGACGATCAGAAAGGTGAAGTCGAATAGTTGTTCGGCCGAGCCGGCCCTGATAAGCCAGGTGTCGCCGATCGAAGCGATGAGGCCCTTGAACGGCGGGGCGAAGTTCTGGCCGCCGCCGGCCGCCGGCCATTCGCCCAGGCGAAGGTAGATGAAAACGTGCCACGCGGCGGCCGGCAGGCCGGAGATGACGAGCCACGTCACCCCCCGCCGGTTGCGCTCGCCAAAGAGGGCGTGGGCCATGACCGGAGCCAGGACCATCAGGACCGTCTCCCGGGTCATGAGCCCGGCCGCGAAGAACAGGGCCGAGAGCGGGTAGCGCCGGCCGCGGTAGAAGTAGAGTCCGCCCAGGGTGAAGGCCATGGCCGCCGGCTCGGAAAGATCGCGCAGCAAGCCGATGAGCAATCCGCTCATCAGGGCGTAGACCACCCCCCACCACGGGCTCGCCCCCTGGCGGACGGCCATCAGACAGACGAACAGAGCGCCGGCGACGATCGCGGCCAGGTTGACCGCCGCCAGAGCGCCCGCCAGCCGCTCCGGCCGGCCGAGGGCGGCCAGCCGAGCCAGCCAGGGGTAGCCGATGCGCTGGTAGCGATAGGCCGGTCGATCCAGATACTTGGCCCGGTTGGGCTCGGGCAGGGGAAAGTGGCTGAGCAGGAGGAAGAACTGGCCGTCGTAGCCGTCGCTGTCTTTGAGGACCACCGCCTCGTCGCCGAAAAACTTGGGGGCGAAGAAATGATCGCCGATGCAGGCGAAGCCGGTTATGTTCCCGCCGAAGCGTTGGGCGTAGTGGTGGGTGATGAAGGCGTAGCCGATCAAAACGACGAACAAGACGGCGACGAGAGTCAACCTGGACGAGGTCGGCCCTCCACTCGGTCCGAAGGCGGCTCGAGGCGGTGAAGACATGGCGCGCGTCGCCGTCCTGAAGGGGTGGATGCAATATTCTGCGCCCTTCACCAGACCGATGTCAAGGTTGACCGGCGGCCTCTTTTTGCTTGACCAGTTCGGAGCGATGCCCTAATCTGTAGCTATATTATAGCTGTGAATGGACCGCCGTCTTTCACCTTGCGACTGGCGGCCCTCCCATCCCGGTCTTGACCACCGCTTCACGGTGCGAGGTTGGCATGTCCGAAGGTCAGGAGCCGCCTGGCTTTTACGCCTTACCCCTTTCCCGACGGCCCTTCCGGCCGCTTTCAGTCGTGGTTCAATCCAGCAGGAGGCGGGTAGTTGAACGTCCCTGAGGAAAATCGCGTTTTGATCATCGGCGCCGGTCCGGCCGGCCTGGCCGCCGCCGCCGAGCTGGCCGAGCGGGGCTTCTCGACGGTGGTGATCGATGAGGCCGACGCTCCCGGCGGTCTGGCCGGACGGTTGGCCTGCAAGGCCACCGACGCCTGCGCCCGGTGCGGGGCCTGTCTGGTCGAGGACTTGATTCGGCAGGCCGGTCGATCGACGCTGATCGAGCTTCGGACCGACCGCCGGCTGACCGATTTCAAGGAAGACGGCCAGGGGGCGACGGTCGGCCTGGCTTCCCAGGCGGGCCCGGCCGAGACCGAGCGTGTCTCGGCGGTGATCGTCGCCGTCGGCGCCGGAGCGACCAGGGGCTCGTCCCGCTACGGCTACGGCCAGTTGGCCAACGTCATCACCGGGCTGGAGCTGGAGAACATGGTCCGGGAGAAAGAGGCCGTGGTCCGGCCGTCCGACGGGGCCGCGCCCGGCCGGGTGGCCTTCATCCAGTGCGTCGGCTCCAGGGACGTGACCGGCGCCCAGCCGGCCTGCAGCCGGGTCTGCTGCGGCTACGCCCTGCGCCTGGCCCGGAAGATCAAGGCCTTGACTCCTGAGACCGAGATCAGCGTCTTCTACATGGATATTCAGACCTTCGGCCGGGACATGGACGCCGTACTCGACGAGCTCGAAAACGAAGTGGCTTTCATCCGCGCCCTGCCCGGTCTGGTCAAACAGGCCGAGGGCGACGCCTTGACCCTGACCTTCAAGCCCGAGGGCGAGCCGGACCTGGCCGCCTTGGAGTGCGATCTGCTGGTCCTGTCGGTCGGCTTGGCCCCCAGGCCGGGCACGGCCGAGCTGGCCGCTCTGCTGTCCCTCGACGCCACCGACCGCGGCTTTCTGATCGAGCCGAGCGAACGACCGATCCTTGTCGCCGGGACGGCCGGCGGGCCGATGGGCGTGGCCGAGGCGGTCAGGAGCGGCCGTCTGGCCGCCGGCCGGGCCGTCCGCAGGCTGGGGCGAGTGGCGGAGGTGGCCTGATGAGTCTGTTCGCCGGCGAGGCCTACCCCCAACCCCAGGCCAAGGATTCGCGCATTCTCGTCGCCGGCGTCGACCGGCCCGCCGTCGAGGCGGCGGCGGCGGTCGAGGCGGCCGGCGGCCGGCCGATCGTTTTAAGTCTCGACCAGCAAATCGAGGCCGGCGACAGACGGGTCATCGACGGGGAGCTGGTCGGCCTCATCGGCCTGGCCGGGGCGTTCACCGCTTTCATCGACGTCGATGGGGGGCTTAGGGCCCTCAAGGTCGGCGGCGTGGTCCTGGCCGGCGAGCCGATGAGTCGGCCGGCCGGGGCGGGCTGCAATCTGGCCGACGAAGGAGCCGTGGCCGAGCTCGTCAAAAACGCCGGCGGCCGCAAGCTGGCCCTCCTCACCGGCTTCTGGAGCCAGACGATTCCTCAGGCCTTCGGCCGGGTGATCACCCTGGCCGAGCGGCTGGCCGAGGCGGGAGACCGGGTCTTCGTCTTCGCGCCCCAGGCCAAGGTGGCCGCCGACGGTCTGGAAGAGGCCTATCGCCGGGCCCGGCAGGCCGGAGTGGTGGTGACCAGGCTGCGGGAGCCGCCGGAGATCACGGCCGGGGCCGGCGGGCTTCAGATCGAGTTCGAGGACCCGATCTTGCCCGGTCGGGTCGGGTTGACCGTCGAGGCGGTCGTCGCCGACCCGCCGCCCGCGCCCGATCCGGCCATCGTCGCCGCCGGCGAAGCCCTGGGTCTGATGTTCGGCCCGGACGGCTGGCCGTCGCCGGACAATCTCTTGTTCCCGCCGCCCCGGACCTCCAGGGCCGGGGTGTGGGCCGTGGGCGGGGCCAGGGGGCCGGACGGGACCGACCTGGCCGACGACCTGAAGCTGCTGACCGCCGAGTTGGTCGAGTACCTGACGCCCGCTCCGGACAGCCGGATCGCGGTGCGGGCGGCGAGCGAGCGGCGGGAGTGCGCCACCTGCCTGACCTGCTTCCGAGCCTGTCCGGTCGGGGCCATCGGCTGGGATTTGGGGCCGGTGGTCATGGAGTCGGTCTGCCTCGAGTGCGGCCAGTGCGCCGCGGTCTGTCCGGCGGCGATCATCAAGCCGCTGTGGGACGACGAGGCGGCCCTCCAGGACCTTCTGGCCGCCCCGGGCGGCGGCGAGTTGCTGCTGGCCTGCGCTCGAATTCCGGAGGAGAACCTGGCCGGCCTGCCGCCTGGGGTCACCGTCCTCCGGTTGAGTTGCGCCGGCCGGGTGTCCGAGGAGATCTTGCTCCGGCTCGTCGCCCAAGGCTGGGACCGGGTGGTGGTGGCCGCCTGCCACGAGTCCAATTGCCGCTCGCTGACCGGGAGCCGGCGAGCCGAGCGGATGGCGGCCGGAGCCAAAAAGATCTTGGCCGACATGGGCCTCGACGCCGACCGGGTCGTCCACTTGGCCGCGGCCCCCAACCAGGCTTTCCGGTTGCGGGCGGCCTTTGAGCGGGGGGAGGGATGATGTCCGACAACGACCGGACGACGATCATCGATCTGGACGCGGCCGATTTCGCCTTTGCCGACGAAGTGGCGAAACGCGAGGGCGGGGGGGGCATCAGGAACTGCTACGCCTGCGGCGCCTGCTCGGCCATGTGCCCGGTGTTGCCGCTGAAAGAGGACTACGACCCCCGCCGGATAATCCGCCTGGTGCTGTTGGGCCAGCGGGAGGCGGTCCTGACCGAGCCGTTCGTCTGGTACTGCTCGACCTGCGCCTCCTGCCAGGAGGTCTGCCCCCAGGGGGTCAACTTCACCGAGGTCAGCTTCGCCCTGAAGAACATGGCCTTGGAGCAGGGTTATTTCCCGGCCGGACTGACCGCCCAGGTGGAGCTTCTGACCGAATACGGCCGGCTGTACAATATCGGCGAGTTTGAAAACGACAAGCGGGCCAAGCTGGGCTTGCCGCCCATGGCCCAGCGACCGGAAGACTTCAAGACCATGCTCGAGGAGCTGAGCCAGCGACTAAAGGGCCTCAAAGCGCCGGCGGGCCGGGAGGGGGAGTCATGAGAGCCGCCTTCTTCCTCGGCTGCACCGTGCCGATGCGCAACCTCAACTACGAGGCCTCGGCCCGCAAGGCGGCCCAAGCCCTGGGGGTGGAGCTGATCGACGAGCCCGAGTTCCAGTGCTGCGGCTTCCCCCTGAAATCCATCTCGGCCGAAGACGCCCTGCTCGTCGCCGCCCGCAACTTGGCCCTGGCCGGAAAGCTCGAGTTGCCGGTGGTCACCCTGTGCTCGGCCTGCGCCGTCACCCTGGCCGAAGCGGCCCACGTTTTGGACCGCGACGAGGAACTCCGGGCCGGGATCGACGACCGTCTGGCCAAGCTGGGTCTTACCTACCGACCCGGCCAACGGGTCTACCACTTCATCCGGTATCTGATCACCGAGGTCGGGCTCGATCGCATCGCGGCCAAGATCGAAAGGCCGCTCGAAGGCTATCGCTTCAGCCCCCATTACGGCTGCCACTACGTCAAGCCCGGTCAGGTCCACGGCTTTTTCGACGATCCGATCCGCCCCCGGACCCTGGCCCGGCTGCTGGAGCTTCTGGGCGCGGAAGCGGTCGATGACGGGGCGCTGGCCGAGTGCTGCGGCGGCGGACTGCTGGGCGCCGAGGAAGAGCTGGCCAACGCTCTGGCCCTCAAGCGCTTGTCGGCGGCCGGCGAGGCCGGGGTGGACGGTCTGGTCTTGATCTGTCCCTTCTGCAACGTCATGCTGGAGGGGCAGCAGAAGAAGATATTCAAGGCCGAGGAGATCGGCTACAAGGTGCCGGTCTTTTTCTACCCCCAGCTTTTGGGCCTGGCCCTGGGCTTTTCGCCCGGCGAGCTGGGCTTCAAGCTCAATCGCGTCAAGAACAAGGAGTTGGTCAAGGCTTTCGAGTAGACACCGAACCGCGGCCGCGGTTTCGTCATCTAAGGAGAGGCGCTTATGGAGATCGAAGGATACAATTTCCCCGACGACCTGTACTACGACAAGAACCACTTCTGGGCCAAGGTGGACGGCGGCGTGGTGACCATGGGCGCCACCGAGTTCACCGCCAAGCTGGCCGGCGAGATCACCTACGTCGATCTGCCCGAGGAGGGCGACGAGGTCAGCCAGGGCAAGCCGTTCGGCTCCATCGAGTCGGGCAAGTGGGTCGGCCGGGTCTACGCTGTGGTTTCCGGGGAGGTGGCCGAGGCCAACGAGGATTTGGAAGACGAACCCGAGGCGATCAACGAGAACCCTTATGAGGCTTGGATCATCAAGATCGAGGCTTCCGACCTCGACGCCGAGCTGGGCAACTTGATGAAGGTCGATGACCTGCCCGAGTTCATCAAGTCGGAACTGGAGAGAATCAAGGACCAGCTCGATTAGCCCGAATATCCTGGTGAGTGATCGGCCTGGTTTTCGGTTCCCGGCTCAAGCGCTCGTTGGGCGGTTCTGGGCGCGATCACTCATGGAATATCCGGGCCGACGGCCCGTAATGCTTGACATGACCGGCTATTGTTTTCCGGCGACGGCCGGTTGAGGGAGGGGCTATGGACTACTTGGACGAACTTCGCCGCATCGTCGGCCAAGACAACGTCCTGACCGACGAGATCGACTGCCTGGCCTACGGGCGGGACATGTCGATCCACAAGGGCGCGCCCGATGTCATCGTCTACGCCGACGCCGCCGACCAGGTTTCCCGGATCATGGCTCTGGCCAACCGGAAGGGAGTTCCGGTCACGGTCCGCGGCGGCGGCACCTCGGTCACCGGAGCGGTCCTGCCGGCCAAGGGCGGCATCCTCTTGAACCTGATTCGAATGAACAAGATCAAGGAGATCAACCGCTCCGACGGCTACGCCGTGGTCGAGCCGGGCGTGATCTGCGCCGCCCTGAACGCCGCCCTGGCCCCGACCCACTTCTTCCCGCCCGATCCCGGCTCGGCGCCCATCGCCACCCTGGGCGGGATGGTCGCCACCAACGCCTCGGGCGTTAGGGCGGTCAAGTACGGCACCACCAAGGACTACATCATGGGTCTGGAAGTGGTCATGGCCGACGGGCGGGTGATAAGAACCGGCACCAAGGCGCCCAAGACCTCGGCCGGCTACGACCTGTCCCACCTCTTCGCCGCCTCGGAGGGGACGCTGGGGGTGATCACCGAGGTCACCTTCCGCATCCTGCCCATGCCCGAGTACGCCGCCTACGCCAAGCTGTCCTTCCCGACCACCAAGGAGGCCGGCGCGGCGGTGGAGGAGATACTGTCCCAGGGCATCCCCATCTCCACCTGCGAGATTCTGGACACCGTGTCCATCGGGGTGGTCAAGAAGGCCATGGGCCTGGAGGTGCCCGACGAGGTCGGCTGCCTGTTGTTCATGGAGATCGACGGCAACAAGAGCGCCGTCACCGAACAGATCGAGCGGGTCAACGCCATCTGCCGGGAGAAGGGCGGTCTCGATCAGGAGTGGAACGACGACCCGGCCCAGAAGGCCTCCATCTGGTCGGCCCGCCAGGGGTTGGTGCCGTCGCTGTCGCGGGTCAGACCCGGTTATCGCCAGATTCCCATCGTCGAGGACTTCGGCGTGCCCATGTCGCGCATTCCCGACACCATCGACGACATCCAGGCCATCGGCAAGAAGCACGGCCTGGAGATCGCCACCTTCGGCCACATCGGCGACGGCAACCTCCACGCCGTGGTGCTGGTGGACGTCAGAAAGGACGAGGAGTGGGAGACTCTCCGTGCAATCGCCAGGGACTTCATCGACCTGACCCTGAAGTACGAGGGCACGCTCACCGCCGAGCACGGCCTGGGCATGGCCAAGGCGCCTTACATCAGGGAGGAACTGGGCGACGGCCTGGACCTGATGGCCGACATCAAGCGCGTGTTCGACCCGAACAACATTCTCAATCCGGGCAAGATGGGCCTCGACGAGACCATCACCGACATCTACGACGCGGCGGCCTATCGGGCCCTGCTGAAGCCCCAGACGGAGCCGAAAAGTTTCGGCGAGGAGGTGGACAACGAGGTCCTGGCCTGCATCCAGTGCGGCTTCTGCACCCTGGGCTGCCCGACCTACGCCCACGCCCAGTTGGAGACCCAGAACGCCCGGGGCCGCATCGCCCTGGCCCACGACTTGATGGAGGGCCTGGTCGAGCCTTCACCCGAGATGGCCCGGCGACTGTATCAGTGCACCATGTGCCTCAACTGCCAGGCCACCTGCCCGGCCAGGGTCAAGGTCAGCGACATCGTCCAGGCGGCCAGGAAGCTCATCTATGAGGCCGGGCTCACCCCCGAGGGCTTCCTCAAGGCCTACGAATCGATCGACAAGTACGGCAATCCCTTTGCCGAGCCCAAGGAGAAGCGCACCGACGCCTTCCCGGTCGAACCGGAGATCAAGCCCGGTTCGGACGTTCTGTTCTGGACCGGCTGCGTCAGTTCCTACCAGGACATCAAGATCATCCCGGCCATGTTCAAGATCCTGGACGCGGCCGGGTTGACCTACTCCCATCTGGGCGTCGAGGAGAGCTGTTGCGGCTACCTGGACTACCTGACCGGGGCCATGGACCAGTTCGACCGGCTGATGGCGGCCAACACCAAGGCCTTCAAGGAGGCCGGCGTCAAGAAGGTCCTGGCCACCTGCTCGGGCTGCCACAAGACCTTCCACGACCTCTACCCCAAATACGGCGGCGACGGCTTTGAGGCGGTCCACGCCGTGGAGCTGATCGACGAGCTGATCAAGGAGGGGCGGCTCAAGTTCAAGGACGAGGCCAAGCCGATCAAGGTCGCCTACCACGACCCGTGCGACATCGGCCGCCACATGGGCCTGTACGAGCCGCCGCGCCAGGTGCTCGAGGCTCTGCCCGGGGTGGAGCTCTTGGAGTTCCCGCTCAACAGGAACATGGCCAAGTGCTGCGGTGGCGGCGGCGGAATGAAGGGCTATGACCTGGAGCTGTCCATGGAGCTTTCCGAGAAGCGGATTCTCCAGGCCGTGGAGTTGGGGGCCGAGGCCGTGGTCAGCGCCTGCCCATCGTGCAAGCAGAACTTCGTCCAGGGCTCGGCCAGGCTGAAGAAGGCCGGCCGGACCGAGAAGAGGATGAAGGTCATGGACCTGACCGAGTTGGTCGCCCAGAGATTGGCCAAGTAGCCAAAGAGAGACGCGAGACCCTCCCCGGCCGGGGCGGGTCGATGAAGTGCGGCGTCAGGGGCCCATGCCCCTGACGACCGTTTCGTGGCCGGGTCCGATTTCGCGGCCGCGGCTGGAACATCGCCCTCTTTGCCGGCCCGAAAGACTCTCCGTCCCTTACGGCGCGAACCTTGGGAAATGGTTGCCCCGGCTGATTTCTAGAAATCGAAGTTGAAATAGATGTCCACGCCCGAGGTCTTTTCGTCGCCCATGCTGGACTCCAGGGAGATGTGGGGGGTGAGGCGGTACTCGAGATGGATCTCGTTGGGCTTGGTCGGCTCGGTGAAGGCCTCGTAGGAGAGATACAGATCGGGCAGGATCTGTTTGCCCGTCTCGACCGACACTCCGCCCTCGGCCGAGGCCGAGACCGAGAAGACGTCCGGGGTGATGCGCTCGTCCAGGAGACCGCGGATCATCTCGGCCGCCGGGCCGCCCAGGGCGCTGATGGCCTGGGCCTCCATGGCGATCGATTCGTTTTCGGAGAGCCCCGAGGCCGGCCGGCCGAAGAGGAGGTAGGAGAAGATGTCTTCCCGGCTCTTGACCGGCTGGGAGGTGAGTTCGATGTTCGGTTTGGTCAGCGGTCCGGAGGCAACCAGGGTGATGTCCACCTTGCCGACCCGGGTCGTGGCCCGGGCGGTGAGGGTCGGTTCGGGCGGGGTCTGACCGCTAAAGATCAGCGAACCCGTCTCGATGTTGAACCGGCGGCCGAAGCGGGTCGCCCGGCCGCTCTCTATGTCCACCCGGCCGGTGACCGCGATCGGCTTGCCGGCCGGCTTGACCACCGTCAGCCCGCCGCCGACGGCGGCTTCGAGCCCTTCGCCCCGCAATCTGGCCGAGGGGCCGATGTCGATTTTGAGGTTGACGTCCATTTCGCTCGGCGCGCCGGGCAGGGCGGCCAGCGGCGGCGGGGCGTCGTCTTCGACCGGATCGACCAGGTGGATCTCCCTCGACTCGGGCGGGGCCTGGGGCGGCAGTTTGAAGCTGAGACTCTCGACCTTGATCCGACCCGAAAGCTTGGGCGCGGCCAGGCTGCCTCTCAGCACCGTCGCGGCGGACAGCGTGGCCCGGCCGTAGGGGCCCAACTGGATGTCCATGGGCGAGAGCCTGGTTTCCAGATCGAAGGTGGTTGTGTCGGCCAGCTCGATCCAGCCCTTGACCTTCAGCGCGCCGCCGCCGCTTTGGGCGGTGAACTCGTCCACCGTCAGTCGCGAACCGGAGAGCCTCGTTCTGAGGCGGCCTTTTTCGAAGCGCTGGCCGTTGGCCGTGATCAGGGCGCTCATCTCGTCCACGTTCAGCCAGCCTTCACGGTTCGAGGTCAGGTTGATCTCGCCGTTGACCCGGCCCTCCAACTCGTCCAGCCCGGCGGTCAGCGATCGGAGAACACACAGCGGCGCGTCGGCCAGATTGACCCTGGCGGTCAAGGCGTTTGGGTCGGGCTCGAACCGGTAGGGGGCGAAGGAGAGTCGGACGGGCAGTTCGGCTTCGACTCGAGCGATCACCCGGCCCTTGAGGTCCACCTTGGCCCGGCCGGTCAGCCGGCCGTCTTGGTAGCGGGCCCTTATCATCAATCCGTCCAGCTTTTCGTCGGCGAAGTAGAGATTGTCCACCCAGCCGTCCATGGTCAGAGAGGGCGAGTCGACCGGGCCCGCCAGGGCGATGTCGGCCGACATGAGACCGCCGGTGATCAACCACGGGCCGAGGACGCTCGACAGCGCCGCCAGTTCCAGGCGTTCCAGCCGACAACGACCCTTTATCCGTCCCTGGGAGGCGGCGGCGTCGAGGGTGATCCGCTGGTCGGACGGACCGGCCAGGTCCAGCTCGATGCGCTCCAGGCCCCAGCCGGTCAGGCTCAACGCCGCCGGCCGGACCGATTTCCACATCTCCACGCCTTGCTTGAGATTGACGGCCAAAACCAGCGTGGCCAGGTTCACCTCGACGCCCCCATCCGGCGGGCGGTTCAGGGCGAACTCGGTCTCGGCTCCGCCGAGGCGGCCCTGCAGGGACAGCCGACCGGAGACGGCCTGCGGCCCGCCGGCCAGTTCGGCCCTCAGTTCAAAGGAGTGGCGGCCGTAGGTGAAACCGACGGCCCGGATTCTGGCCTTGCCTCGAAGGTCGGTCAGGTCGGGGAGGTTGAGCTCGGCCGTCAGCGAGCCGGCGGACAGCGCTTTCCAGGCGGTCCGGGTCAGCTCGAGCCGGCCGGTGAGCCCGATTCGATCGTCTGCCCGGCCGATGCGGCCGTCGAAGGAGTAGCTCTCGGCGATGATGGCCGGCGGCAGATCGAGCACGGCCAGCAGCCGGCCCAGGCCGCGGCCCTCGATTTTGGCCTTCAGGTCGATCTCGGGTCTGATCGAGCCGCTGACGGCGGCCTCGGCCCCGGCCAGGGAGACGGCCAGCTCGTGCAGGTACAGATCTTCAGGGCCGAAACGGCCCGAGGCGGTCAGCCGTTCGAGGCTGCGGCCGCGCATGACCGAGCCGCCCAGATCCAGGCCGAACCGAGCCTGGGGGCCGTAGCCCTGGAGGGTGATGTGGCCGTTGATGATCGCTTGCCGCCACTCGGGGGGGACCATGGGCAGCAGCCACTCGGGCGGGCGGAACTGGCTCAGGTCCAGAAAGACGTTCCAGTCGGTAAGCCGTCCGCCGGGGTCGGCGATCAGCCGGCCGGTGACCTCGATGTCGCCCCAGTCGCTGGTCAGGTTGAGCTCCTTGGCCGTCAGCTCCACCCGGCCGCCGGGCCAGACGGCCGTCAGCGGGCCGGTCAGTCGGACCGAGACCAGATCGGCCACGGGCAGACTCAGGCCCAATCGGCTCAAGATGTAGCCGGCGGGCGGTTTGAAGCGATCCAGCTCGAGTTCGACCCGGCCGGTCTCGATCGCCCCGTCGGCCAGTTTGAGGACGGCCGAGCCGGTCAGCCGGCCGGGGCCGTTGACTATCTTGAAATTCCGGACGGTGAGGTTCCGGCCGCGCCAGGCCAGCTCGAAACCGCCCTTTTCGGCCCGGCCACCCAGGCCCCGAGCCTGGCTGAAATCGATTCTGGCCCGTCCGGCGTCGGCCTCGGCTCGTCCGGCGGCGTCGATCCGCTGGGCGGTGAACCCCCGGCCCCGGCCGCCCTGGATGGTCAGCTTGCCGGCCAGAGCGCCGGCGGCGTACTTCAAGTCGGCCGTCGCCCGCTCCGCCGAAAGCAGACCGTCGAGCCGCAGCCGAGCCAGATCGAGGCGGCCGGCGACATCGTGGGGCAGCCGCCCGGCCAGGTCGAATTTGACGTCGGCGCGACCGGCCGGCAGTTCGGCTCCGGCCAACCGGCCGAGCAGGGCCGGATTCAGGTCGCTCACCTCGCCCCGGGCGGTGAAATCGAGGCTGTAGGGCTTCACCGAACCTTGGACTTCGAGCCCGGTTTCTCCGACGGCGCCCCGGGCGGCGATCTCCAGCGCCCGATGATCGCCCTCGAGGCGGCCGGCCAGTTTGATCCGGCCGGGCAGGGCCTCGGCCTCGAACAGGTGGGTCAGGTCGGCCGGCTCGATGTCGGCCTTGAACTCGATTCGGCCCTCGACCCGGCTGACGTCGAGGGGGCCGGCCAAGGTGAGTTCGCTGCGGCCCTTGGGCCCGAAAAGGAGAGCCAGCCGCTTGGCTTCGACCACCAGCCCGACCATGCTCGCCGCCAGCTCCAGCCGGCAGTCCTTGCCGGTCAGCTCGAGACGACCCTTCAGGCGTCCCTGGATGTCCCAGTCGGGCCCGTAGGCCAGCCGTCCGCCGCCGAAGAGCCCGTCCACCACCCCGACCTTGACCGGTCCGGTCAGCTCCTCAAGCCCCTCGAACCGGCCGCCGGTCAGGGAGATGTTCTCGATGCTGACCCGCCACTCGCCCTCGCCGACGGGCCGGCTCGGAGCGGGTCGGCCGGGTTCGTCGGCGGCCCAGGCCCGGCCGGGCGAGGCCATGAGCTCCCGGATGATCGCCCCGATCTTGGTCCGGCGTTCCTTAGGCGACCAGCTCGGGCCGGTCCCCTCTCCCGTCTCCGGGTCGATGGTCAGGACGGCTTTCGGGTTTTCGGCCTCTAGACGAGTGATGCGGAAGTGGCGGTCGGCCAGGGCCAGGAAGTCCACCCAGAAGGTGGTCTTGTCGATGGTGAGGGTCAGCTCCGGCCAGACGATCTTGACGTCGCGCCAGATCAGGCCGCCGGTCAGGGTGCCGGCCATGCCGCCGACGCTGACCCTGGCCTCCAGGGCCGCCTCCAGGGCGGGCAGGGCCCGCTGGCTGACCAGCCTCTGGGCCCGTTCGGTTCGGGTCAGGAAGTAGAAGCCGCCGCCGGCCAAGATGGCCAAGGCCACGAGGAGAGAGGCGGCGATGATGGCGAAGCGCTTCATCAGAAGGCCTGACCTATGCTGAAATGGAAGTGATACCGCTCGAAATCGGCGTTTTCCGGCGGATTCAACTGATAACCGATATCCAGTCTGATCGGGCCGATGACGGTTTTATACCGCAGGCCCACCCCGGCCGTGTAGCGAAATCGGGTCTGGCCGAAGTCGTAGGCGTCGTCGGCCACCTGGCCCGTGTCGGTGAAGACGACGCCCTTCAGCGGCCCCCAGACCGGAAACCGGCCCTCCAGCGAGGCCTCGATCAGCCGCTCGCCGCCCAGCGGCCGGCCCTCGTCGTCCAGTGGACCCAGCATCTGGTAGGGGTAGCCCCGAATCGATTTGCTGCCGCCGGCGAACAGCCTCTTGAAGATGGGCACGTCGTCGGTCTCGCCGATGGGCCTGACGGCGACCACCCTCAGCAGGAAGGCCAGGGTGAGCCAGCTTCGGGGGGTGTAGTAGTGCCGGTAGCTGGATTCCAACTGGAGGAACTCGACCTCCGAGCCGATGAAGCCGGGTGCGATCTCGCCCCGGACGTTGAACAGGAAGCCCGTGGTCGGATCGAGGACGTCGTCCCTGGTGTCGGTGGTCAGCCCGGCCGTGAGCGAAGACACCCAGTGGGTCTCGGCGTCCTCGGGGGTCCGGGCGGTCTCGATGTTGTAGGGCCGGTCCACCTCCAAGGTGTAGCCGACCGTGGCCGAGATCGGTCCCTTCACCGGCCGGGTGATGCGGATCTGGCCAAAGCTGCGCTGGTTGGAGAAGCTGACCTCCTCGCGGTTGTGGTGGCCGAGGCGGAGGTCGAGAAACTGTTGCCGGGCCAGGAAATGGGGCTGGCGATAGGACACCAGCCCGCCCTTGGCCCGGCCGGAGTAGTGGGCCGTGGCCGAGATCACCTCGGCCAGGCCGAACACCGAGCGGGCGTAACCGGTCGCCCGGGCCCTGAACATATCCTCGGTGCCGTAACCCAGCCCGAAGGAGACCGAGTAGGTCGTGCGCTCCACCAACACCACCTTGATCGGCACCCGGCCGTCGGCGATCTTGTCCAGTTGAGGTGAAATCTTGACCGAGGAGAAGACGCCCAGGGCGAGCAACCGCCGCTTGGTCTCCTCCAGATAGCGGACGTCGTAGCGCTGGCCCGGCTTCCAAGACACCTCCCTGGCCAGCACCGCCAGCCTGGTCCGCTCGTGACCCTCGAAGGATGCCTCGCCCATGGCCAGCACCGGTCCGGGATCGAGGCTGAGCCTGATGTCGGCCCAGCCCTGGGAGGCGGAGACGTTCACCCGGGCCTCTAGCTTGGCCGCCGGCCGGCCGCCGGCGGCGAGGTAGCGGAGGATGTTGGCCTTGAACTGGGCGTACTCGCCGAGCCGGAAGACGACGCCTGGCTTGAACCGCCGGTTGCTGGGCAGACTCAACAGCGTTCGTCGCAGGGATTCGTCGGCCGGGGTGAGGGCCAGGTCGATCGTTCTGATCGTCACCGGCTCGCCCTCGGAGACGACCACCGTCAACCTGGCCAGGCCCTTCTCCTTCTCGACCTTGATCTCGACTTTGACCGAGTAGTAGCCGTTGGCTTTGTAGAGGCGGATGATCGAGCGCTTATCGCGGCTGAGGGCGGCCGGGGAGAGCTTGGGCGGCGATTCCCAGATCTTCCAGGCCGGCGGCGTCTTGGACTCCATGACCGCCAGCAGCTCGGAGTCCTTGAGGGCGTCGTTGCCCTCGAATCTCACCGAGTCGATGATCACTCCGTCGTCCTGGGCTCGGGCCGAGGCCGCCAGCAGGAGGAAGATGAGTAGTCCGATCAGGGCCGGTTTTCTCATCAGGGCCTGAGCATGATCTGATCGCCGAACTCGGCGCTCAGTTCGTCCTGGAGGGTCTCGGCCGCCGCGACGTCCTCGAGCTCGACCATCAACTCGCCGGCCGGGCCGACGATCAGGCGGGCGTGCCGCTCTATTATTTCTATCACCGGCTCGGGGTCCACCGTCCACCAGCCCTTCATCCGCCGGGCCAGCTCCGGGCCCTTCAGGCGTCGCTCGATGACCAGGTCGATGTTCCGATACAGCCCGTCCCAGCCGATGGCCGCCTTGCCCTTCAAGACCGGCGAGACGGGGTCGTGGTAGATCCGGCAGCGGCCGAACAGCCTGAGCTGGAGCAACGATTCCCCCTATTCTTTAGCCTCGACCTCGGCCGCCGGGTCGAGACCGCTCAAGCCCATTTTGTCGGCGGCCTGACGGTAGGCGAGCTGGTAGGCTTTCAGAAAACTCGCCTCGTCGAGCCCGCGGCCGCCGCTTTGGGCCAGGTTGGCCTGGAGACGCCTGAGCGCCTCCTCCCGAAGCCGCCTCAGACGTCCGTCGGTCCAGTTAAGTCCCAGCTTCCGGGCGGCCTCCTCGTCCCACCTTTCCAGAGACCGAAAGACCCGCCTCATGATTCGTACCTGGGAATCAGCGCCGAATTCATCCATAACTAGGCCTTAAGCTAAGCCAGAATCGATTATCCGTCAATCGCGCAGCGGTTCGGGACGGGGGTGCTGGTCGGGCACCGAAGGGAAGAGCGACCGGTCGGTGTGGGGCATGAACTTGGCCGCCGAGAAGCGGTTCATGAACTCCTGGTTGACGTTCAGCTCCAGGTAGGTGATCCGCTCTCGAATGTCGGCGGCCAGCCGCCGGGCCGCGGCCGAGACGAGGGCCAGCCTGGCCCCGGCCAGGGAGGCGTTGCCCAAGGGACGGTAGCGCTCAAGCGGCAGGTCGGGCATCATCCCGATGACGATCGCCCGCCAGGGGTCGATGTGCTGGCCGAAGGTGCCGGCGACGTAGATCGTCGTCAAGTCCTCGAAGCCGAGGCCGACTTGGTTTAAAAGCGTGGTCAGGATGGTGTACATGGCCGCTTTGGAGCGCAGCAGGACGTCCAGGTCGATCTGGGTGAACAGGATCGGCCGGTCGCCCTCGCCGGCCGGGGCCAGGACGTAGGCCGGGCCGTCCTCGGTGGTAACGATTCGGGGATGGTCGAAGGGTCTGATCTTGGCCTGAAGATCGATCACCCCGGCCAGGTACAACTCGGCCACCAGGTCGATCAAACCCGAGCCGCAGATACCCTTGGGCCGGCCGCCGCCGATGACTCGAATCGTCGGCTCCAGCGTCTCGGCGTCGATTCGGATCCGTTCGATGGCTCCCTCTCCGGCCGGCATGCCCATCTTGGCCACGCCGCCCTCCAGGGCCGGTCCGGCCGCGCCGGCGCAGGCCATCATCCAGTCCTTGTTGCCGACCACCACCTCGGCGTTGGTGCCCACGTCCACCAAAAGGCTGATCGCCTCGTCTTCGGCCAGGCCCGAGGCGATCAGCCCGGCGATCAGATCGCCGCCGAAATAGGAGCCGATGTTGGGCAGGCAGAAGACGGCCGCCCCGGGGTCGAGGTTCAGGCCCAGCAGGCCGGCCGGGGCCGGATCGGGCCGGTTGACGACCGGGATGTAGGGCTCCCGGCAGATGTTGGCCGGATCGAGGCCCAAGAAGAGGTGGGTCATGGTCGTGTTGCCGGCCGCGGCCAGGGCCAGGACCCGATCGGTCGCAACGCCGGCCTCGGCGCACACCCTGGCCAAACCGTCGTTGACGCCCGAGACCACCAGTCGCTGCAACTCCGCCAGCCCGTCGCCTTTGGCGTAATGGATCCGGGTCAGGATGTCGGCCCCGACCTCGACCTGGGGGTTGGTCAGCGAGGTCTTGGCCGCGACCGAGCCGTCGGAGAGATCGACCAGTTCCATGACCAGGCTGGTGGTGCCCAAATCCAGGGCCAGGCCAAAGGCCTCTTTGCCGTCCGGGGCTCGGTAGGGGCCGGCGTCCAGATCGGGCAGGGGTGGGATGACCTCGCCGGTTGAGGCCGGCCGCTCGTTTGCCGCCCGGTTCCGTCCCGGTGTGACGGAGACGATCCGACCGTCGCTCACCCCGACGCTCACCCGCCAGTCGGCCGCCCGGAGGGTGTCGGAGAATTTCTGGACCCGGCTCAACGGCACGGCCAGGTAGTTCAGGCCGTGGACGATCCTGAGTCCCCGACGCAGCCGGTCGATGTCGGCCGTGTTGTCGGTCAGGCTCGGCCGGTCCAACTCGAGGTAATAATACTCCACTGCAGAAGAGGACATGAGGCTGGGTCCTAGATGGCCGGCGGGGGGGCGGCCTCGTCTCTGGGCGCGGCTCTCACCCCCAGCTTGTCAAGTTCTTCGATGGCCAGCTCGATCACTCTATCCAGGCTGGCCGCCACGGGCGGGCTCAACCCCAAGTCCCAGTCCTCGATGGACTCGGGCTCGACGCCGATGACCGTGGTCTTGGGCGGTTCGGCGATCAAGGGTAGGACCGACATCGTCTCCACGAAGTCGATCTGGTGGATGGAGTCCTTGTAGCGCACCCGGGGCGGAACCTCGTCCCAGTCGAAGACGTAGATTTCGCCGGGCTCGCCGCCGCCCCTGACCGCGTCGAGCAGGATCAGCCGGTCGGCTCGCTCCAGGACGGCCATCAGGTTGAGGGCCAAAACGCCGCCATCGACCAATTCGACGTGGTCGGGGAAAACGTATTCCCGCTCCAGGCGCTGGAGCGCCCTGACGCCCACGCCTTCGTCGCGAAGCAGGATGTTGCCCACGCCCATGACCACGATGTGTGGTTTGGCTGACTCGGACATGGCCGCCATTTTAACCACAGCGGGTGGAAAAGGGAAGCGGGTTGACCAGGGTTGTCGCTCCGACGAAAGGATCGGTCGAAGCGGCGGGCGCTTTGACGGACGGTATCGAACGATCCGGGCCGGGCTCGGCCTGACCGGCGCTCCGGTCTCGGCCGGGTTTTTCATGCTCCGGGGGGTGACTTTCTAACAATGAAACCGCCCCGGTTTCGCAGGGGGCGAAGCCGGGGCCGGAATTCCTGGAAAGGGGCGCGGCGGGAAACTTCCTTTCGGAAGCTCCCCGCCGCTTCTCGGGTCGGTTGGTTTACAACACCTTGACGTCGTGCTCGTCGCCGGTGTTGCGGTCGATGACGTGAACGCCGCAGGCGATGCACGGGTCGAAGGAGTGGACGGTCCGAAGCACCTCCAAGGGCTTGGCCGGGTCGGCGATCGGGGTGCCGATCAGGGCCTCCTCGACCGGACCGAGCTGTCCCTTGTCGTCGCGCGGGCCGAGGTTCCAGGTGGAGGGTACGACCATCTGGTAGTTGTCGATCTTGCCGTTCTTGATCTTGATCCAGTGGCCCAGCGCGCCGCGGGGCACGTCGTTCAAGCCGGTGCCCAGGCCGTTGTTCATCTCGAACGGGGTCCAGGTGGCCACCTTGCCGGCCTTGACGTTGCCGATGAGCTCCATGACCCACTTGACCATCCGGTCGGCGATCAGCTTGGTCTCGATGGCCCGAGCCGCGGTCCGGCCCAGGGTGGAGAACAGCGCCGTGGCCGGCACGTCCAGCTTCTTCAAGACCATGTCGATGATCGCCTTGGCGTCGGCCTGGCCGGCGGCGTAGGCGACCAGCATGTGGGCCAGCGGGCCGACCTCCATCGGCTTGCCCATGTAGCGCGGCGCCTTGAAGAAGGAGTACTTGCCGTCGTAGTTGTAATCCGGCTTGATCGGCTTGGTCTCGCCCTCGTAGGGGTGGCGATCCTTGCCGTCCTCATACCAGGCCCTGGTCACGTTCTCGGTGATCTTCCCGGGATCGGTCAGACCCAGGGTGGAGAAGTCCTTGTTCATGATGTAGCCGCGCGGCAGGAACAGGCTCTCCGGTTCGGCCGCGGTCTCGGGGAACTCGCCGTAGGCCAGGTAGTTGGAGCAGCCGCCGATGGAGCCCCAGTCCTTGTAGAAGCTGGCCACGGCGATCACGTCCGGGATGAGGACGTTGTCGATGAAGGCCTGGGCCTCTTTGAGCATGAACAGGAACTGGGAGATCCGGTCCACGTTCAGGTCGTGGGCGCAGGTCACGCCGCCGGGCACGGTGGACTGCAGGTGGGGGTTCTTGCCGCCGAAGACGGCGGTCATGGCCCCCGCCTTGACCTGGTAGGCCAGGGCGTCCAGGTAGTGCTTGACGGCCATCAGGTTGGCTTCGGGCGGCAGCTTGTAGGCCGGGTGGCCCCAATAGGCGTTGGCGAAGGGGCCCAACTGGCCGGATTTGACGAACGCTTTGAGCTTGTCCTGGACGGCGGCGAAGTCCTTGGTTCCCTGGCCGGGCGCGTTGGACACGGCGTTGGCCAGATCGGCCGTCTTCTTGGGATCGGCCGACAGGGCCGAAACCACGTCCACCCAGTCCAGGGCGTGGAGGTGATAGAAGTGGACGATGTGGTCGTGGATGAACTGGGCGCCCAGCATCAGGTTTCTCAGGATGCGGGCGTTGTCCGGAATCTTGACCCCGACCGCGGCGTCGATGGCCCTGGCCGAGGCGATCATGTGGACGTAGGTGCACACGCCGCAGGCGCGCTGGGTGATCAACGGCGCATCCCTCGGGTCGCGGCCCTTGAGGATGATCTCCAAGCCGCGGAACATCTGGGCCGAGGACCAGGCGTTGACCACCTTGCCGTTCTCGACCTCAACATCTATACGCAGATGACCCTCGATTCTGGTGATCGGGTCAATGGTGATCTTCTTACCCATCAGACACCTCCTAACTGCCTATCCCTACTCCTGAACGAAGAAGGGGGCCATCTTGTCCCAGAAGTTCGGCTCGCTGCATCCGATGCAGGGGTGACCGGCCCCGATGGGCCAGTTGATGCCGTCGTTGAACTTCACAGTCGGGCAGTTGTTGTAGGTGTCGGGGCCGGAGCAGCCCAGCTCGTAGAGGCACTTGCCGGCCCGATGGTTCTCGTCGTCGAATTGTTTGGCGAACTCGCCCATCTCGTAATAGGACCGCCGAGGGCAGTTGTCGTGGATGGTCCGGCCGTAGGCGAACAGGGGCCGGCCCAACTCGTCGAGGGCCGGCAACTTGCCCAGGAGCAGGTAGTGGACGATGGTCGCCACCAGGTTGACCGGATTGGGCGGACAACCGGAGATGTTGATGGTCTTGGCGCCCACGGCCTGGCCCACGCCCATGGCCTTGGTCGGGTTGGGCTCGGCCGCCTGAACGCCGCCGAAGCTGGCGCAACTGCCGACGCAGATGGTGGCCAGGGCCTGGGGGACGATCTTCTTGGCCGTCTCAAGGAAGGTGTGGCCGCCGGCCTTGCCCCAGACGCCGCCGTCGGCGGTCATGACCGCGCCCTCGCAGATCAGGACGAACTTACCCTTGTACTTCTTGACCGTACTCCATAGCTGCTCCTCGGCCTGGTGACCGGCGGCGGCCATGATCGTCTCGTGGTAGTCCACGGAGACGGTGTCCAGGATGATGTCGGCCGCGCTGGGGTAGGTCGTGCGCAGGAAGGCCTCCGAGCAGCCGGTGCACTCGGCGAAATGGAGCCACACCACCGGCGGCCGTTGAGGCGAGGTCACCGCTTCAGCGATTTTGGGGGTCATGGCTGGAGCGACCCCCAGTGTTGCGGCCATCAGGCTGCAGAACTTCATGAAATCGCGTCTGGAGATCCCCCGGTCGGTCAACCGGTCAAAGACCTCTGCATCTTTGCCCATGCTTCCTCCTTGAGTCCAAGTGGTGTTCACACAACTACCGGAGGTTCATCCTCCAGGCCCCAGGACGAAAGAATTGTGAAGTTGTGCACATGTGAAAAAGTGAAACGGCTTTCTAATGCCGACAACACTTTGGCTTGGTTGTAATGGTGACCCAGCCAACGAACGATTCAGGGAAGAATTGTACATTTTTATAACCAACCCGAACTTTGAAGTCAAGGGTATTGTTAACCCGTGGTTAACTCCAGGGCGGCGGTTGCATCGGGAGTGTTTCGGCCGGCGGCGATGTCTTGATACCAGATTGGGTATCTGTTGCGCCGAAAGTTATATCCCCGCCGACCGTTCACGGCCGGGCGGCCGGTTGAGCCGGCAAGCGAACCGCCCGGTTGGAGCGAGCTCGGTTGCACCGGACCGGCGCTTGGGGTAGGATTCGGGTCCGGAGGTGGACGTGGCAGCCAAGAGGAAAAGGGCCAAGTCGCCCGGACGAACGTTGTCGCCTCAGGAAAAAACCAGATTCGACGATTGGTTGGCTGGGATCGAGGCCGACCGGGAGGCGGCCCTCATCACCCTTTCGGCCGAGGCCGAGGCCGATCCGGCGCTGGCGGTCGCCTTTGTCGAGGGCCTGGCCGCCTCGCCCACCGAGGCGGCCGGCTGGCTGGCCGTCAAGGCGGCCGAGACCATCCCGCTCAAGTCGGTCAGGAAGGCGGCCAAACGGGCGGCCTATCTTTTGAAAAACAAGGGCGTCCGCCTGCCCGAAACCGGCCGGCCGAGACCGATCTTCAAACCGGGCGGACCGGTCCCGGCCAGGGGTTACCTCGGCGGCTACCTGGCCGACGGCAACCAACTGGTGTTCCTGGCCGTCCCCGGGCCGGGCGGCCGGATCGTCGGCGGCGCGGCGGTGATCAATTACCGGCTGGGCTTCCAGGAACTCAGCCTGGCGCCGATGAGCGGCGGCCGATTCAAGGAACTGCTCGCCCAGGCCATACCCGAACTGAGCCTGCCTCCGGTCGAGGTCGGCCAAGAGGATCTGGCCTGGGTGTTGAAGGGCGCCGTGGAGGCGACCAGAAGCCAAGGCCGAGCCCTGCCGAGTGAGGCGACGTTTCTGGCCGAGTGGCTCACTAGCCTTTCGACGCCGCTCGATATCGCCCCGATCTACGCCCGGTTGGGAGTGGACCCCGGCGCCGGGCCGGAACCGGATCGGCTTCGCCGGCTGAGTAGTCTTTTGGAGGAAGCGCCCCTGGCCGCCTGGCTGATCGACTACGAGGACTGGGTCAGGGTGCGGGACGAAGTCGAGGCCAGGAGTTCCTCCAGCCTGGTTTTGAGCCGGGCCCAAGAGGCGGCCAAGTTGGACGAGGCCTTTGAGTCGGTCGTCGACGACCTCTTTCCTCCCTCCGCTCGACCGGCCTGGCGGCGGCGATTGGAGGAGACGGCCGTCTTCCTGGAGGGCTCGGGGCGGGTGGAGGACGCACTCGTTCTTCTGGCCGGGGCGGCCGGCCTGGAGCGCCGCGACAACCCGCTGTTCAGGGTGCTCATCGAGCGGGCCTGGCAGGCCGAGGCGGCCATGGCCGCCTATCGAGACGGCCTGAGGACCGAGCAAGCCGGCTCGGAAGAACTACAGCCCGACCAGGAGCCCCCCCGGCCTGGATCCGGTCGGCTGATCGTCGGCGAGGGTGATCAGGAGACCGCGGCCGAGCCCGCCGCCGGCCTGATCCTGCCGCCCGGCGTCAAGGAGTGATCGTGGACTTTCAACAGGATCTCGCTCGCGTCGAGGAGATGAGGGCCGGGGGCGAACCCCAGGCCTTGGCCGAGGCCCTCCAGCGGCTGGGCGTGGCCCAGGCCGGCCAGGGCCGGTTCGAGGACGCCCTGGCCTCGCTCCAGGAGGCCTATGACATCCACAAGGCCGCCGGCGACTCCCGGGCCCAGTTGGAGGTGTTGTGGCGGGTGGCGAGGGTGCTTTGCCAGGCCGATCGTCTGGCCGAGGCCGAAGCCGGCCTGGCCGTGGGATTCGAACTGGCCCGCCGGAGCAACGAGATCGGGCTCAGGGTCCGCCTCCTGGAAGTCAAGGCGCTGATCCACGTCCTGCGCGGCCAGGAGGGCCGGGCGTTGGGGCCGCTCGGCGAGGCGCTGGAGCTGTGCCGGACCTATCGGGACAGGGCCGGTCAGTGCCGGGTGCTGGAGAGCTTGGCCTACACCCTCAAAAACTTGGGCCGCCGGGAAGAGACGTTGAAGGCCTATCGCGACCTGGCCGCTGCGGCCGGCCGGATCGGCGACCCAACCCGGCAGGCGAGCGGTCTGGTCGGCATGGCCGAGGTTTTGACGGCCATGGATCGCCGGGAAGAGGCGGCCAAGGCGTTGGGCCGGGCGGAGGAGATCGGCCTGGCCGGCGAGCTCGAGCGCCGGGCGGCGGCCGTCCGCGACCGAATCGAGGCTTGAATCCGACGCTCGACGCAGCGACAAAAAGGAATTGATCGTGAGTCTGGAAGAAGATTTCGAACGCTTGGAGCGCTACCGGGAAGAGGGCGACCAGCCGGCAGTGGCCAACACCCTGTTCCGGATCGGCCTGGCCCAATTCAAGAAAGGCCGGTTCGAGGAGGGATTGGCCGCGCTGCAGGAGTCGTATGACATCTGCAAGGTCCAGGGCAACGA
This sequence comes from uncultured Thermodesulfobacteriota bacterium, assembly GCA_964634465.1. GTDB lineage: Bacteria > Desulfobacterota > Desulfarculia > CAZWLY01. The sequence goes on from CAZWLY010000007.1 coordinate 213,505, forward strand.
CCGAGGCCGGGCCGAGATACTGCGCCGGGTCGTTCCCCAACTCATCCAGATGGACAAGCTCGACGAGGCCGAGGCCGGGCTCGAAGTCGGCTTCGCTCTGGCCGACAAGCTGGGCAGCCTCTCCTTTCGGGTCGATCTCCTGGAGGCGGCCGCCCTGGTGGACTGGAAGCGCAATCGCCCCCGCCAGGCGGTCGAGAGGCTGGTCATGGCGGCCGAGATCTGCCGGGAGAACGACGACCCCGTCGGCCAGTACATCCTGCTGGAGAAGACGGCGCCCATGCTCAGGGCGGCGGGGCGCTACCGGGACGCGCTCAGGGTCTACGAGACCTTGGCCGATCTGGCCGAGCAGGCCGAGGACAAGGCCCGCTTCGCCCTGGCCTTGGTCGGCCAGGGCCAGATGCACCAGAAACTGGGTCGGTTGAAAGACGCGGTCGAGCTGTTGGAGTTGGCGTTGCGGGTCTACAAGATCACCGGCAACGTCCAGTCGATCCGTCTGGTTCAGGGCGAGATCGAGGCCCTGCGGGCCCGCCTGGGTGAAGCGCCCGCCGCCGAGCAGGCCGAGCCGGGAGGCGAGTGATCATGTCCACCGGAGCGCCCAAACCCTTGCTCTGTCCCTTCTGCGGGGCCCGGCTGGCCCGGCCCCGACTCCTGGAGCTGGAAAGCTATGCCGACTCGGAGGGCAATCAGTGCGTCTGCGGCGCTTTCTACGCCGTGGACTACACCTCCCACAACCTGGGCCAAGCGATGTTGGACGCCTACTGCTTCGCCGCCGGCTCGGCCGAGGCCGCCCTGGACCTCGACCCCGAGGCCGATTTGGACGAAGCGATCGTCGAGGCCTACGATCCCCGAAGCCACACCGTGATGGCCAAGAAATCGCCCGGTTTCAAAGGGGCCAGTCTCTACTTCGTTCGGCTCAGGCCCGGGGCGGCCGAGAGATTGGCCCGGGAGGGAGGCGAGTAGTCCCAAACAATATTCGAATGTTCACCAGGAAAGGTCCGGAGAAAGGTTTTAATCCCGGCCGCGGCCGAGAAATTCCCTCTTTTGGCTTGCGGAGGGATTATTCCCTGGTCCGATACGCTAGCAGATCCCGCAGCCTTTCTCCCGGTGCTCGTCGTACCACTGCTTGACCAGTTTCTTGGCCTCCTTGGCGTCGACGTCGAGGTATCTTTTGATGTCGGCCTTGTTGATCAGGCCGGTCATGTAGGCGAATTTGGTCAGAAAAACCAGGTTTTCCTCCGTCCGATCGCCGAGCTTCTCCACCACCCAGTCGATGACCTCCTGTTCGCGGATGATGGCGATCAGCTCGTCGAACGCGTCGTCGAAAGAAAGGGCTCCGGCCACTTCTCCACCCTCGTGTGATCGATCCTCTTTCGCGCCCCTCCGGCGCGAGCTTATATAGTAAGAATCCGGACCGGCCGGGGCAAGTCCGGGCCGGGAAAAATTGCTTGACTTGTCCCCCCGGCGAGACTACAACGTCTAAGTCAGCCACACAATTAACTGTACAGATCGCCAAGGAGATCAAGTATGGACGTCAAAGAAGCCTTGATGGATTTCTTCGATAAGGCCCCCGAAGGCAAGAAGCGCTACATGATGAAGGACATCGCCAAGAAGTTGCCCGACTTCAAAAAGAAAGACATCAAGAAGGCGATCAGCGAGCTTATCGGCGAGGGTAAGCTCTGCTACTGGTCCAGCGGTTCGACCACTTACGTCTCCACTCCGGAGTCTGAGGCGAAGAAGGGCGCGGCCGGCGCCTGAGGCGGCCGTTTTTCAGCCAGTCAGTCCGGAAAGAGATAAGTCGCGGGACGCCCTGCGCCATTGGTATGGCGGGGGTCGCGGCTGTTTTGAATTGACAACTTGTGAGCAGATTCACTATAATCCGCTCTTGACTTTTGTCGAGACAGACAGGGCTATGCTGCACTCCGCCGGACCGGCCTGATGATCCGGTCGCGGCGGTTTAACCCGGCCTGGGTGCGGAACGTGAGACCGATGGTCCGGCCCGGCCGGGCGCCTAACTCCAAAAGACCGGCGCGAACCTTTTCATCAAACAAACGGAGGTAGGAATCCAATGCCAAAGAAACATGAGACCCCGTTGCTTGACGAGCTCAAGAAGGGGCCTTGGCCGAGCTTCGTGACTGACATCGAGCGGATGGCCGAGGAGGGCGGTTCCGAGACGGCCGCCGACCTGTTGGGCCAGCTCGAGCTGTCCTACAAGGAAAAGGAAGGTCACTGGAAGCACGGCGGCATCGTCGGCGTTCTGGGCTACGGTGGCGGCGTCATCGGCCGTTATTCCGACGTTCCCGATCTGTTCCCTTCGGTTGCTCACTTCCACACCGTCCGTCTGAACCAGCCGGCCTCCAAGTTCTACTCCACCGAGGCGCTTCGCTTCGTTTGCGAGTTGTGGAATCGCCGCGGCTCGGGCCTGACCAACATGCACGGCTCCACCGGCGACATCATCCTTCTCGGCACCTTCACCGAGGAGCTGGAGCCCATCTTCTACGAGCTGACCCACAGCAAGTTCGAGTGGGACCTCGGCGGCTCGGGTTCGGCCCTGCGGACTCCGTCTTGCTGCATCGGCAAGGCCCGCTGCGAGTTCGCCTGCATCGACACGCAGGATTTGTGCTACCGGCTGACCATGGACTACCAGGACGAGATGCACCGTCCGGCCTGGCCCTACAAGTTCAAGTTCAAGATTTCCGGTTGCCCCAATGACTGCGTGGCCTCCATCGCCCGGTCCGACTGCTCCATCATCGGCACCTGGCGGGACGACATCCGGATCGACGATGACGCGGTGAAGGCTTACGCCAACGGCGAGATTCCAGCCGAAGGCGGCGCCCACGGCCCCGACTTCAAGCTGGACATCCAGGCCCACGTCATCGACCTGTGTCCGACCGGCTGCATGTCCTGGGACGGGGAGAAGCTCTCCATCGACAACCGCGAGTGCAGCCGCTGCATGCACTGCATCAACCTCATGCCCGAGGCCCTGCGTCCGGGCACCGACACCGGCGTATCCATCCTGATCGGCGCCAAGGCTCCGATCCTCGACGGTGCCCAGCTCGGCTCTCTGATCATTCCCTTCATGAAGGTCGATCCCTCCACCGACGAGGGCATGGAAGAGCTGGCCGACTTCATCGAGAAGATGTGGGATTGGTGGGACGAGAACGGCAAGAACCGTGAGCGCATCGGCGAGTGCATCCAGCGACTGGGCCTCTACTCCTTCCTCCAGGCCGTCGAGCGCGATCCCATCCCGCAGATGGTCAAGGAACCCCGCTCCAACCCCTACATCTTCTACAAAGAAGAGGAAGTTCCCGGCGGTTGGGAGCGGACCATCGAGGATTACCGGAAGCGGCACGCCCGCTAGGCCTTAGAGGATCAAGCCCTTAGGAGGTTTTAGGATATGGAACTTCCCGAAAACTACATGCAGGATCGCATCACCGACGTCGGCCCGCCGGAGCCTCGGCAGTTCTGGCCGGACGTGATCAAGAATAACTACGGCAAGTGGAAATCCCATCGCATCCTCGAGCCCGGCGTCCTGGTCCACGAGTCCGAGACGGGGGACAAGGTCTGGACGGTTCGCGTCGGCGGCACCCGCCTGATGTCCACCCTCCAGATCGAGGACTTCTGCAAGATCGCCGACGAGTTCTGCGGCGGCTACCTGCGCTTCACCACCCGGAACAACATCGAGTTCATGGTGGATGACGAGTCCAAGCTGGCCCCGCTCAAGGAGGTGCTCAAGGCCAACGGCACCATGCCCATCGGCGGCACCGGCGCCGGCATCACCAACATCGTCCATACCCAGGGTTGGATTCACTGCCACACCCCGGCCATCGACGCCTCCGGTCCGGTCAAGGCGGTCATGGACGAGCTGTTCGACTACTTCGTCTCGATGAAGCTGCCGGCCCACCTGCGCATCTCCCTGGCCTGCTGCTTGAACATGTGCGGCGCGGTCCACTGCTCCGATATCGCCATCCTGGGCGTGCACCGCAAGCCGCCGGTCATCGAGCACGAGAACCTGATCAACGTCTGCGAGATCCCGACCACCATCGCCTCTTGCCCCACGGCGGCGATCAAGCCGTACAAGGACGAGGCGGGCAACAAGTCGGTCCAGGTCAACGCCGACCGGTGCATGTTCTGCGGCAACTGCTACACCATGTGCCCGGCCATGCCCCTGGCCGACGGCGAGGGCGACGGCATCGCCCTGTGGGTCGGCGGCAAGGTGTCCAACACCCGCTGCGCGCCCAAGTTCTCCAAGTTGATGGTGCCGTTCATCCCCAACGAGCCGCCGCGGTGGCCGACCACCGTCCAGACCATCAAGAAGGTGGTGGAGGTCTACGCCGCCGACGCCAAGCCCTTCGAGCGGGTCGGCGAGTGGGCCGAGCGGATCGGTTGGGAGCGCTTCTTCGAGAAGACCGGCATCGAGTTCAGCCACCACCACATCGACGACTACCGCTTCGCCGCCACCACGTGGCGGACCACGGCCGCCTTCAAGTTCTAGGCGAGCCTGGCGGCGTTGGTCGCTGACGACAATGGACCTGCCCCGCCCGCGGCTGATCATCAGCGCACTGAAGGGCGGGGCGGGCAAAACTACTGCTTCGTTATCCCTGGCAGCGGCCTGGAGGTCACAGGGCCTCCAGGTCGCGCCGTTTAAGAAGGGACCGGATTACATCGACGCCGGCTGGCTCGGCCGGGCGGCCGGGCGGACCTGCCGCAACCTGGACCCCTACCTCACGGGTTGGGACGGCGTCCGCCGCCTTTTCCTCGGCGCGGCCGAAGAAAAGACCATCGCTCTCATCGAGGGCAACCGCGGCCTGTATGACGGCCTGGACAGGACCGGCTCCACCTCCACCGCCGAGTTGGCCAAGCGGCTCGAAGCGCCGGTGGTCTTGGTCATCGACTGCACCAAGACCACCCGGACCATCGCCGCTTTAGTCTACGGCTGCCTCAAGTTCGACCCCGAGGTCGATATCGCCGGGGTTATCCTCAACCGGGTCGCCGGAGCACGCCACGAAAACCTGATCCGCGATTGCCTGGCCGACATCGGGGTCAAGATCTACGGGATCATCCCCCGCTTTCGGCGCGAGCTGCCCGAGCGACACATGGGTCTCATCCCGCCCCAGGAGCACCCCGAGGCGGGCCGGGCCGTGGACTGGCTGGCCGAAACGGGGCGGGAGCATCTCTACCTGGACGGACTTGCGGCCGTGGCCCAAGACGCCCCGCCGATGGCGATTTCGCCCCCTGAACCGGGCGAGGAGGTGAGGGCGTCGCGGTCGAAAGACCCGGTCAGGATCGGCGTCATCCAGGATTCGGCCTTCCAGTTCTACTATCCGGAAAACCTGGAGGCGCTCGAAAGGTCCGGGGCCGAGGTGGTCATCCTTTCGGCGCTCACCGACACCCAACTGCCCCCCTTAGACGGCCTCTACATCGGCGGCGGCTTTCCCGAAACCCAGGCCGCCGTGCTGGCCGACAACGCCGCCTTCCGAAGATCGGTCAAAGAGGCGGCCGAGCGCGGCCTGCCCATCTACGCCGAGTGCGGCGGGTTGATGTATCTGTCGGACACGCTGACCATGGGCGAGCGGACCTACCCCATGACCGGGGTGCTGCCGTTTAGGATCGACGTCCAGAAAAGACCCCAGGGCCACGGCTACACCGAGGTTCTGGTCGATCGACCCAATCCCTTCTATCCGGTGGGCGCGGTGTTGAGGGGCCACGAGTTTCATTACTCCCGGGTGATCGACCTGGGCGGGATGGAGGAGGCGCTGGCCTTCAAGATGAACCGCGGCGTCGGGATCGCCGACGGCCGGGACGGCGTGGTGAAGGGCAACGTCCTGGCCACCTACACCCACATCCACGCTTTGGGCACGCCGGCCTGGGCGGCCGGGCTTATCGCCAGGGCCAGGGAGCGGGCCGGGAGTTGATCCCGTTTTTTGGAGTGATCAGCTTGGCCTGCCGCCGGGTTCGCCGAGCCCCGCCCTCGACTTTTCCTCTCCCGTTGATGCGCCAAGCTCCGGGCTTTGACGATTTCGGACCGCGTCTCGCCGGCGAGTCGAGCCCTCTTGTCCGGACCGGGCGGGCATATCGGCCCCGGCCCCGCGGTTGACAGCCTTCCAAGCGGTAACTATGCTCAAAGACGCGTAGGGTGAATCGCTTGAAACTCGAAGAATCTGAGGGGGCAGGCATGGCCATAGTCACCATTTCCAGGCAGGTCGGCAGCTATGGCGACGAGATCGCCAAACTGGTCGCCCAAAAGCTGGGCTACGAACTGATCGGCCGCGAGATCATCAGACAACGGGCCCAGGAGTGCGACGCCGAGTTCAAGCAGGCCTGCGCCGCCTACGAATCGGAGACCAGCCCGCGGGGGTTCTTCGAGCGGATGTTTCTGGGCGACCCCGGTTACACCGCCCTTTTCGAGTTTCTGACCTACGAGCTGGCCAGCCGGGGCGACGTGGTTCTGGTCGGCCGGGGAGCACACCTGGTCCTGGCCGAGGTGCCCGGCGTCTTGAAATGCGCCGTCGCCGCGCCCGAACCGGTCCGGGTGGCCCGCGTCGCCGAGGAGCAGGGCCTTTCCCGGGAGAGGGCCGAGACTTTCGTGGCCCGCTACGGCAAGCGTCGCACGGCGCTGTTGGAGTCGGTCTACCACAAGAAGTTGAACGACTGGAACCAGTACGACCTGATCATCAACACCGCCGTCTTGAGCGCCGAGGCGGCGGCCGAGTTGATCGTCCAGGCGGCCAAAGAGATCGGAACGCTGGCCGATCGCGAGCAGCGGAGCCGGATCCTGACCGACCTGGTCCTGGCCAAGCGGATCGAGCGGGCCATCAAGGGCGAGATCACGACCATGACCTACCGCGACGTCTTGGTGAGGATCGAGGACGGGACGGCCGTCCTGGACGGCCTGCTGTCCGACGAGAGAGACAAGCAGAAGGCCGAAAGGATCGCTCGAGACTTCGAGGGCGTAACCAAGGTCGTCAACAATATCCGCGTCGCCGAACTGCGGGCTTGACCGGGGAGGCCGGCCGGCGCTCCTTGCGGGGCCGCTGGTTTCCCGCTTTCGGCTCGCCTTCGGCCGATCGGCCGTTCCTTCCTTGGCGATGATCGCCCCTGCCATGTCCAGGCCGGAGTGTTTTCCTTCTCTGAGGAAGGGGAACGCGCCCTGTCCGGCGCCGGGCGAGGGGATGGCGTGTCGTCGGTTCGCCCCGGCCGGCTAGTCGACCAGATCGCCGTACAGGTCGGGCCGGCGCGCGGCCCTGAAGAAGCCCATCTTCGATTTCCGGATGCGCTTGAGGTAGGCGGCCGGCAGCTCGGCCACGGCCAACCCGGGCTCTTCGCCGGCGTATTCGGCCAAGACCTCGCCCTTGGGCCCGATGATCAGGGCCACCCCGGCGAACTCGAGGCCCCGGCCGTTGTCGCCGACCTGGTTGCAGGCGGCGAGATAGGCGGTGTTGTCGTAGGCTCTGGCCGGCAGGTATCTGAGCCAGCGGTCGCGTTTTTCTTGGGGCGATTCCAGACCGGGCGAGGCGTGGGCGACCAGGAGCACCTCGGCCCCGCCGTCGGCCTGGATGGTGGACAGTTCCGGGAAGTGCCCGTCGTAGCAAAGCTGCAGCCCGAAGCAGGTGTCGCCGTCGCAGACCGGCTGGGGGTCGGCCCCGGCGCTGAAGCGCTCAGTCTCGGTCGGGCCGAGATGGACCTTGCGGTAGACGCCGATGATTTTTCCGTCGGCGCCGATGAGGAGTTGGGTCAGGAAGAGCTCGTTGGAGTCGGCCGCCTCCATCAGCCCGACGACCAGCTCCACGCCCAGCTCGGCGGCCAATTCGGAGGCGGCCTTTACCGCCGGCCCGTCAAGACTCTGGGCGGCCGAGGCGACATCCTCGCCCAGACCGTAGCCGGTCAGGCAGGCCTCGGGAAAGAGGATCAACTCCGCCCCGTTCCCGGCCGCCCGGTGGGCCATCTCCGAGAGTCGGGCCAGATTGCCCGTTTCGTCCCCGACCCGCGAGTTGACGCAGGCGGCGGCGACAACGAGGTCCCTCATCTATCGCTCCTGGTCGCGGAAAACATAACACTTGCCTTAGCGGGCGCTTGAAGGATAATACTTAGCCCGATGAGACGGGTCAACAATTAGGGGAGTGTGCGTCATGGCGGGATGGCAGACGATCGAGGTCCGGACGTCCCAGCGCCAGGAGATGGTCGATATCACCGACCGGGTCGAGGCGCTGGTCAAGGCGGGCGGGGTTTCGGAGGGTCAGGCGGTGGTCTATGTCCGGCATACCACGGCCGCGGTGACCATCAACGAGGGGGCCGATCCGGCCGTCAAGGCCGATATCATCATGGCCCTTAACAGAATCGTCAACGACGACTGGCCCTTTCGCCACGCCGAGGGCAATTCGCCGGCCCACGTCAAGACGACCCTCGTCGGGCCGTCGGTCGTTGCGCCGGTGACCGGCGGCCGGCTGGGTCTGGGCACCTGGCAGCGGATATTCCTGTGCGAGTTCGACGGTCCCCGCCAGCGAAGGGTGGCGGTGCGTATATCCTAGCGATTTAACTTAAGGCTTGACAACTAATCTTCGGGCGAGTATATGCAAGCTACTTCGCAGCGGGCCCGGCGGTCTGGTGCGACCTGCGGAGTTACAGTATCTGAAGGAGGGATTCGATATGGCGTTCCAGGTTGAGGTTGACGCTGACAAGTGCATCGGCGACGAGGAGTGCGTGGAAGTCTGCCCCGTCGATGTGTATGAGATCCAGGATGGTAAGGCCGTGCCGGTTAACGCCGAAGAGTGTCTGGGCTGCGAGAGCTGCATCGAGGTCTGCGAGTCCGGCGCGATCACCATCACCGAGGTCTAGGAATTCTTAAGTTTCGGCCCGGACGCCCGCCGGCGTCCGGGTCTTTTTTCGCCCTTGCCCGCGTCGACGAGCCCCCGCCAAAAGTTCCAAGTTTCACTTGACACAAAAGGCCAATTTGTGTACCGTCACAGGCTAAATGAGCAACCCCATGACCAGGCCTGTTCCTGGCATTAAATCAACTCTTTAGGCAAACCGGCGGGATCGATTTCGAGCCTGCCGACTGCAATGAGCGGTCGGGATATGGAACTTGAAACTCTGCTGGCGGAGAAGAAATCCGCCATAGTCAAGCGATGGTTTCACGCCGTCGCCGATTCATATCCGCCGGACACCGCCCGGTTTTTGAAGAAAGAGAAAGACCCTTTCGCCAACCCCGTCGGCCGGACCGTGGCCAAGGAGGTGGAGGCTCTCTTCGACGCCCTCCTTGAGGGCGCCGACCCCGAGGGGGTCAACGACTTTCTGGATCGGGTGATTCGGATTCGGGCGGTCCAGGACTTTACTCCGTCCCAAGCCGTCTCCTTCATTCCCTTGCTCAAGGGGGTGATCAGGGAGGCGGTGGCCAAGGAGAATCGAGACGGGCGGCTCGATGGCCAGTTGCTCGTGTTTGAGGCCCGGATCGACGGCCTGTTGCTTCAGGCCTTCGACATCTTTGTCGGGTGCCGGGAGCAGCTCTACAAGATCAGCGCCAACGAGGTGAGAAACCAGTCTTTCCGCCTCTTGGAGCGCTTCAACTTGTTGGGCGACCAGGTCTTCAGGCCGGGCAGGCGTCGGGAGAAGCAGGACGACAACTCTGCAGCCTAACCTGAGACGAGGTATTAGCACATGAATGGCATTGTTTTCGCTCTTTTCGCCGTTATTGTGCTCGTCTTGCTGCCATGGGCAGGAGTGAGCGGGGCGAACTTACGCACCCTATTCGGGGTGGTGATACCCTATGCGGCCGTGGCCGTATTTTTTATCGGCCTTATCTCCAAGGTGATCGGTTGGGGTAAATCCCCCGTCCCGTTCCGCATCCCGACCACGGCCGGACAGCAAAAATCCTTCCCCTGGATCAAGCACAATAAGTTGGAGAACCCGGCCACGGGCCTGCAGGCGGTGGGCCGGATGATCCTGGAGATTCTCTTTTTCCGGTCGCTGTTCAGGAACATCAGCCTGGACTACCGCGCCGACGGCCCCAACATCTACTACGGTTCGGCCAAGTGGCTGTGGCTGGGAGCGATCGCTTTCCACTACGCCTTCTTGACCACCCTGATTCGGCACCTGCGCTTCTTCACCGAACCGGTGCCCCAGTGGCTGCTGGGTCTGGAGACACTGGACGGCTTCCTGGAAATCGGTCTGCCGGGCTTGATGATCAGCGGCGTGGTGCTCTTGCTGGCGGTGCTGTTCCTGTTCTCCCGCCGAATCATCGTGCCCACGGTCCGTTACATCTCGCTGCCGGCCGACTACTTCCCCCTGTTCTTGATCATGGCCATCGCCATCACCGGCATCTTGATGCGCTACTTCGTAAAGACCGACATCGTCGGGGTCAAGGAGATGACCATGGGTCTGGTCACCTTCTCTCCCAAGATATCCCCGGACGTCGGCGTGTTGTTCTATATCCACGTCTTCCTGGTCTCCACGCTGTTCGCCTACTTCCCCTTCTCCAAGCTGATGCACATGGGCGGCGTGTTCCTAAGCCCGACCAGGAATCTGGCCAACAACAACCGCTTCAAGAGGCACGTCAATCCCTGGAACTACCCGGTCAAGTACCACACCTACGAAGCCTACGAGGATGACTTCCGCGAGAAGATGGTCGAAGCCGGGATTCCGGTGGACAAGCCGTTGGAGAAAACGGAAGAAGCACCTGCGGCGGAAGAGGAGTAAGTCGTGGCCGATACACCGAAACCGGAAGAACTCGCAAGGATAGATCACAAGCCTCCGCGAACCCCGTGGATGGACACCCCTCCGGAGTTCAAAGAGGGGGTCTACTGTTACGGCGGCCAGCCCAAGTACCTGGAGGCGGTGGGCATGCCCAACCCCAGGGAGTGGCGTCCCCAGGACGAGGACTGGCTCTTGCCGGCCGACTGGAAATCGACCATCCTGGACGGATTCCGGGAACGGCTGAAACGGTTCAGGACGTTCAAGCTGTTCATGGACATCTGCGTGCGCTGCGGCGCCTGCGCCGACAAGTGCCACTTCTTCATCGGCTCGGGCGACCCCAAGAACATGCCGGTCTTGAGAGCCGAGCTGTTCCGCTCGGTCTACCGGGGTGAGTTCACCACCGCCGGCAAGGTCTTGAAGCGCATGGCCGGCGGCCGGAGATTGACCGAGAGTGTCCTGAAGGAGTGGTGGTACTACCTCTACCAGTGCACCGAGTGCCGTCGCTGCTCGGTCTTCTGCCCCTACGGCATCGACCAGGCCGAGATCACCATCCTGGGCCGGGAGCTGACCAACCTGGTCGGCCTCCAGACCGACTGGATCGCGGGTCCGGTGGCCAACTGCACCCGGATGGGCAACCATCTGGGCATCCAGCCCCACGCCTTCAAGGAGATGATCGAATTCTTCTGCGACGACATCGAGGAGATCACCGGCATCAAGATCGAGCCCTCGTTCAACCGCAAGGGCGCCGAGATTCTCTTCATCACCCCCTCGGGCGACGTCTTCGCCGACCCGGGCACCTACACCGCCATGGGTTACCTCATGCTCTTCCACGAGCTGGGGTTGGACTACACCTGGTCGACCTACGCCTCGGAGGGCGGCAACTTCGGTTTCTTCACCTCCCACGAGATGATGAAGAAGCTCAACGCCAAGATGTACGCCGAGGCCAAGAGGCTGGGCGTCAAGTGGATCCTCGGCGGCGAGTGCGGCCACATGTGGCGGGTGGTCAACCAGTACATGGAGACCATGAACGGCCCGGCCGACTTCCTGGAGGAGCCGGTCTCGCCGATCACCGGCACCAAGTTCGAGAACGCCACCGTGACCAAGATGGTCCACATCGTCGAGTTCACCGCCGATTTGATCAAGCACGGCAAGCTGAACCTCGACCCGTCCAGAAACGACCATCTCCACGTCACCTGGCACGACTCCTGTAACACCGCTCGGGGCATGGGCTTCTTCGACGAGCCGCGCTACGTCTTGAAGTCGGTCGTCAACAACTTCACCGAGATGCCGGAGAACACCATCCGGGAGAAGACGTTCTGTTGCGGCTCGGGCTCCGGCTTGAACGCCGGCGAGAACATGGAGATCAGGATGCGCGGCGGCCTGCCGCGGGCCAACGCGGTCAAGCACGTCCACGAGAAATACGGCGTGAACATGCTGGCCAACATCTGCGCCATCGACCGGGCCGCTCTGCCGCCCTTGATGCAGTACTGGGTGCCCGAGGTGGACGTCTGCGGTCTGCACGAGTTGGTCGGAAACGCTCTGGTGATGAAGGGTGAGACCAAGCGGACGATGGATCTGCGGATGGAGTACCTGCCGGGCATGGAAGAAGAGGGCGAGGAGGAATAAGCCATGTATGATACTGGAAAAATCCTTGCCGGCTTGATCATATTCGTCGGGTTGTTCACCTTCCCCTTCTGGTCCAACGCCGGCAAGGTCGACAAGGGCCCGAACCCGGTGCTGCCCAAGGAGGGTCAGTGCATCGAGACTGCGGCCTACATGAAGAGCGAGCACATGAAGCTCCTCAACGACTGGCGCAACTCGGTCGTTCGCGACAACATGCGGGTCTACACCGCCGCCGACGGCAAGTCCTACAAGATGAGCCTGCAGAATACCTGCCTGGAGTGTCACACCAGCAAGGCCAATTTCTGTGACCGCTGCCACAATTATGCAGGGGCCCAACCTTACTGCTGGAGTTGTCACATCGCTCCCAAGGAGAAGGGTTAAGCCATGAAGAGCAGCAGAAGGACATTTCTGAAGATAGCTGGCCTTTCGGTGGCGGGCCTTTCCGTCAAACCGGTCGTGAACGCAGTGGCGGCGGGCAAGCCGACTTTTTCACCCGACCCCAACGCGTTCAAGGGCAAACGCTGGGTGATGGTCGTCGATCATCGCAAACTGACCGAGGAGGGCATCCAGGCCGCCATCGAAAGCTGCCATTCGTTCCACAACGTCCCCGACATCGGCAACATAAAGGAAGAGATTAAATGGATCTGGGAGGCGGGTTTCCACAACGCCTTTCCGGACCAGGCCCACGCCGCGGTGGGACGAGAGGTGGAGGAAAAGCCGTTTCTGGTAATGTGCAACCACTGTGAGAACCCGCCTTGCGTCAGGGTCTGCCCGACCAAGGCCACCTTCAAGCGCGAGGGCGACGGCATCGTCATGATGGACATGCACCGCTGCATCGGCTGCCGGTTCTGCATGGCCGCCTGCCCCTACGGCTCGCGGAGCTTCAACTTCCAGGACCCGAGACCGTTCATCAAGAAGGAGAATCCCACCTACCCGACCCGGGAGCGGGGCGTGGTGGAAAAATGCACCTTCTGCGCCGAGCGGTTGGCCGTGGGGCAGATTCCGGCCTGCGTGGAGGCCAGCCGGAAAGCGGGTTGCGAGGCGTTGACCTTCGGCGACCTCAACGATCCCGAATCGGAAGTCAGCCGGCTGCTGCGCAAGCACTACGCCATCCGGCGCAAGTCCGGTCTCGGCACCGGCCCCGGAGTGTACTACATCATTTAAGGACGCCGCGCCGGTTCGGCGAGCGCCGAACGGAGACGGCAAACCATATGAGGGTGTCATGCTTGAAAAGGCGCTGACTGGAAGCAAGAACTACTGGACATGGGTCACCGGGCTTCTGATCCTCATCGGCATCGGCTTCGGCTGCTACCTGTGGCAGTTCAACGTCGGCCTGAAGATCACGGGCTTGAGCCGGGACGTCTCCTGGGGCTTCTACATCGCCCAGTTGACCTTCCTGGTCGGCGTGGCCGCCTCGGCGGTCATGCTGGTGCTGCCTTATTACATCCATAATTACAAGACCTTCGGCCGGATCACCGTTCTGGGCGAGTTTCTGGCGGTCTCGGCGGTGACGATGTGCATCCTGTTCGTGTTCGTCGATCTGGGCAAACCGATGCGCATCCTAAACACCCTGTTGCACCCGACCCCCAACTCGATCCTGTTCTGGGACATCGTGGTCTTGAACGGTTATCTGGGGCTGAACATCGTCATCGGCTGGGCCGCCCTGGGGGCGGAAAAGAAGGGCGTGGCTCCGCCGTTCTGGACCAAGCCGCTGATCTACATCTCCATTCCCTGGGCGGTCTCGATCCACACCGTGACGGCGTTTCTCTACGCCGGCCTGCCGGGGCGTCACCTGTGGCTGACGGCCATCATGGCGCCCCGATTCCTGGCCTCGGCCTTCGCCGCCGGTCCGGCGCTGCTTATCCTGCTGGCGCTTCTGATCAGGCGGGTGACCAAGTTCGACCCGGGCGAGGAGGCGATCGGCAAGCTGGCCACGATCACCACCTATGCCGCCATCCTGAACCTGTTCTTCGTGGGGCTGGAGTTCTTCACCGCCTTCTACTCCGGCATCCCCAGCCACCAGCACTCGTTGACCTATCTCTTCGCCGGTCTCGACGGGCACGGCGCGCTGGTGCCGTGGTTGTGGGCGTCGATGATCCTGGGCGTGGCCTCGGTGATCAGCCTGTTGATCATCAAGGGCAAGGGTCTCAAGAACTACATCGTTCTGGCCTGGACCTGCGCCGCACTGTTCATCTCGCTTTGGATCGACAAGGGCATCGGGCTGGTGGTCGGCGGTTTCATCCCCAACCCGCTGGAGCAGGTTCGGGAGTACGCTCCGACCGCGCCCGAGCTTCTCATCAGCCTGGCCATCTACGCCATCGGCGCATTGATGCTGACCGTGTTCTACAAGATATCCCTCGCCGTCAAGGAGGAATCCGGCGGCGAACCGGCTCACTGATCGGCCCGGCGCGAACTCGACAACACCGCTGGCAAGCGGGGCCCGCTCCTTGTGATGAGGGGCGGGCCCCTGTCGTTTGCGGCTCGAATTGGGCCGGGCGGCCATTGCCGAGTTCGAGATAGCGGCTAAAATTATCGGTGCGGCGTCGAATCCGGCCAGTTTCAACCGGCCAGAAGCTACTTCAATCCAGGCAAAGGAGGCGATCATGGAGGTCAAGAGGATTCTGTGGCCGACCGATTTTTCTGCCAACGCCAACAGGGCTCAACCCTATGTCACCGATCAGGCGGCCAAGTACGGCGCCGAGGTGGTCCTGCTCTACGTGGTCCAGGACCTGGCCGACCGCCCCTCCTGGTACGGCGAGCTGACCACCGAGCACGCCGCCAAGCTCCAGGAGTGGGAGATGGAGCAGGCCAAGAAGAAGATGGAGGAGGTCTGCCAGACCAGTCTCAACAATTGCCCGGCCTACCGCAAGAAGCTGGCCATGGGCGACCCGGCGACCGAGATTCTGAAAGCAATCGAGACCGAAAAGATCGACCTGGTGGTCATGTCCAACCACGGCCGGGGGCGGGAGAAGCGTGAGGCGAAGGAGACGTATCTCATGGCCGGCCTCGGCTCGGTCAGCCTGAAGGTCATCGAGGCTTCGCCGGTGCCGGTCATCGCCATCAACACCTGGGGACGGCAGCAAGAGCGTCGCTCGGCGTAATCGACGCCCGGGAAGAGCTCGCCCGGATGATACAATTCCGACCCAGTCGGCGCAATCGGGGACGGGGCGGAAGGTAAACTCCTGCCGGGGAAGAGCCGAAATGCTATAATGAGAGACACACTCGGGCCGCCTTCGCTTTGAGACTGAGATGGGCATCTTGATCATCGATTCCAGCGGCGTCCAGGCCGGCATCATCAGTTCGGTGATGCGTCGCGGCGGCTATGAAGACGCCATCGCCGCCGACTCCATCGCCGGCGGACTCGAACGCCTGACCCGTCCCGGAGACGTCGATCTCATCGTCCTCGACATCGACACCCTGGAGATGGAGCCGCTGGAAGCCTATCGCAAGATCAGAGCCCTCGAGGGCGCCACGGACAAGCCGATCGTCATGCTCTGTCAACCCCGGGCGCTGGGGATGCTCTCGCCGGCCTTCAACAATGGTCCGGCCGATTGCCTGTTGAAGCCTCTGGATGAAGTCGAGGTCCTGACCCGGCTCAAGACCGGACTCAGACTGGCCGCGGAGACCGAACGGCGCAAGAAATACGAGCTCAAAACGGCTGAAGCCCGGCGCAAGATCACCGACATCGGCCATCGCTTGAGGCGGGTCACCTCGCTGGATGAGACCACCGGCATCGCCAACCGGCGTTTTTTCGACGCCACCTACCGCAAGGAGTGGCTTCGGGCGGCCAGGGAGGAGCGGCCCCTGGCCGTCATCCTGATCCGGGTGCTCATTCCGGACGGGGTTGGCTCCGGAGACAAGGGCCGGACCTCGCGGACGTTTCTCAAGGAGGTCGCCGTGGCCCTGAGCAACACCGCCAAGCGCCCCGGCGATCTGGTGGCCCGTTTCGACGACTACGAGTTCGCCGTTTTGTTGCCCTCGACGCCCCTTTCCGGAGCGGTCGTCGTCGCCGAGAAAATGCTGGCCAAGGTCCATGCCATCCGCTCCCGCTACGGAACCAGGCTCGATCCGGCCGAGGCAGGCGTCTATTTCGGCGTCTCGGCGGGCGTGCCCAGGGTGGGCGAGGACATGGACACGCTCTTGCTCAGGGCCAGGGAGGCCTTGATCTGAGTTGTTGGTGCGTCTCGTAAACGGCCTCGAATCGTTACTGGCCGGCTCGACTTTTCGAGCGGGAGGAACAGCGGGGCAAGCCTGCGGTTTGGGTCGCTTGTCGGCAAAGATGGAATTGGAAGGCCCAACAACATCTGGGGGGCGTGACTGCGGCTCGAAGCGGGCCGGGTGTGGGGAGGTCGAGGATAGTGATGGAGTCAGGGGAGGCGATGGGAGGGACGCCGGGCCGGGAGGCGGTGTCGCCGCCCGCCGCGGTCGATGACCAGGCCGAGCGGGAGACGAAGCAGTTCGTGACCGTCTCGGTGGGCGATGAAATCTTTGGGGTCGAGATCGACCGGGTCCAAGAGATCATCTCTTACCATGGCTTCAACGTCCTGCCCGGCCAGCCGGACGACATGCCCGGTGTTTTCAGCCTGCGGGGGGTGGTTATCCCGGCCTTGGATCTGCGGCTGCGCTTCGGGTTCGAGGCCCGGGAGTACGACAAGTACACCGTGATCATGGTCGTCAAGTCGGCCGGCCAGCGCTACGGCCTGGTGGTGGACGGCGTAACCGACGTGGTCGACCTGGCCCTCGATGAGCTGCAGGATTCACCCGAGTTGACCGGCCAGGGCAAAAAGGATTACATTCAGGCTCTGGGCCGAAAAGGCGATCAGTTGATCATAATTTTGGATATGGACAAGCTCTTGGACCGGGAGACGATGGACGGACTTCGGGCCGGCGCCGATGTCTCCGCCGGCGATTGATCAGGAGCGAGCGAGAGGCAGCCGACTGGCTGATGAGAAGGGCGGTCCGATCGGCCGTTCTGTTTTTTTGTCCTGTGTTAGTAATTACCTGACAGTTTAGGTTACTGCTGTTGGTGGCCATGC
>CAZWLY010000008.1:0-436 GCA_964634465.1 uncultured Thermodesulfobacteriota bacterium
GCCGTACTCCTCTTCGGCCAGGGTGAAGGTCAGGTACTTGCCCTCCTTGTCGGTCTGGACTTCGAGCGTTGTTTGCCTTTGATCATTCATCGTTTGTATCCCCCCTTGTTTCCGGCTTGAGGTTGTCTTCCAGGTTGCTGGACGGTTTTGCTTTTCCGATTTTTGATGAGGTGGCCGAAAAAGAGGCTGCGGCCGACTCCCGGGAACGCAGGCAGCTCTGGAAGCCGAAAAACAAGGGTCGAATAGAGAAGGCGCGGTTGGGTTTGAAAAACTTCGGGGGCCGCCGCCCCGCCTCTTTAATCGACGTATCCTATTGAAATTAAAGCGATTTCGGGGGGGGGGGGGGGGGGGGGAAAAAAGAAAAAGCGCCCCCCAGAAACGGGGGGGGGGGACAAGCGTTGTGGAAAAATATTCCCCCACACATTTTTTTTTTATA
>CAZWLY010000008.1:446-198696 GCA_964634465.1 uncultured Thermodesulfobacteriota bacterium
GTGCGTGCGCGTTGGGGACGGGGGGCTCGGCTGGTGGTGTGGGGGACGGGGGGGGGGGGGGGGGGGGTGGGTGGGGGGGGGGTAAATATATGCCGCGGCGCCCTGAAACGCCTGGGGTGGATCACAGTCCTGGGAAAATATTCACCCATACATTTTTATCTTATAAGATCGAGGCCGGTGTCAACCTGAAAAAGCCGGGGCTTGTTTTGCCCAAGCCGAGGAAATGACGCCTCCCCTTAGATAGACCGCCGTCGCAGGAGAACCCAGAGGCGTATCTGCAAGCCCGGTGGATCGCCAGGGGGATGATTCAGGGTCTGATTCACCAGGACGTGACCGGCGGCGCGAACCACTACCTGAACCCCTACGCCTGCGTGAAGCTGCCTAAATGGGGCCGGCGGACGGATAAGATCACGACCGTTATCGGGAAGCATACGTTCTATAGGTTTTAATGAGGCTAGTCATTTGCTAGTCAAAGCTAGTCAAAAAGGGGTTACGCCATGTGACGTAACCCCTTGAAACTCTTGGTGCGCCCGGCAGGACTCGAACCTGCAACCTTTTGATTCGTAGTCAAACGCTCTATCCAATTGAGCTACGGGCGCAACGCCAGATATGTCTAACACAAGCCGGAGGCGGGATCAAGCCTCATCGCAACGCGGGCTTCGTTTTGTCCAGCCAAGCGAAGTAGTCGGTCAGGATTTGGCGGTGATCGAAGCACAGATCGGCCGGAATTTCTCGTTTTGTGAACAACTTCGCCTCGGCCGCGTCATCTCCGGCCCGGGGGACGCCGTAGGCGACGGCGGCGAAGACGACCGACATGGTGTGCTTCCTGGGGTCTCGATCGGGGCGGGAATAGACGCCGATTCGGCCCTGGAGGTGAACGTCGAGCCCGGTCTCCTCCTTGGCCTCGCGCCTGGCCGCTTCTTCGGCCGATTCGCCGTAGTCGATGAAGCCGCCCGGCAAAGCCCAGCCCAGAGGCGGGTAGCGCCGGCGGATCAGCACCACTCCCTTCTCGCGACCGCCGGGGCGACAGGAGATGACAATGTCCACGGTGGGGGCCGGATTGCGGTAGAGGGCCACCGCCTCGCCGCACCGCGGGCAGTCGATCGAGCGGCTGGACACGACTAACGCCGGGAGACCACCACCGCTTTGGCGCCGTCCTTGGATGTCACCCGGTGCTGGAACCGGGCGTCGAAGTAGACCGTCTCACCGGCCTTGAACGAGACCTTGTTGTCCTCGAACTCCAAGACGGCCTGGCCCTCCAAGAGGTGGTAGCCTTTGTAGTAGTCGTCGGTCTCCCACTCGCCCTCGTTGCCGGCGGGGATCTCGGCCAGGCTGAGGCTCAGTTTGTCCTCGATGATGCCCTCGGGATAGATGCCGGTGTAGACGATTCCGTCCTTCTCCCAGGTCTTGATCCGGTTCGACTTGAGGCGAATCAGCGTTCGCTCTTTGTCTTGGATGAAGTCGGTTATCGGCCGGCCCAGGTGATAGGCGATCTCGACCATCAGTCTGATGGAGGGAGAGACCTGGCCCGTCTCGATACGCTGCAAGGTCATTATGGAGATGCCGATCTTCTCGGAGAAGACCTTGAGCGACCAGCCTTTGGCCTTTCTGGCTTGGCGAATGGTTTGGCCCAACCTACTCATATCTCGATCCCTCTCAGTCCTTCAAAACGACGATCGCCTTGGCGCCGGTGTTGGTCTTGACCCGCTGCCTGAATCGGGCGTCGAAGTAGATCGTCTCTCCGGCCTGCTGGCGGACCTTGCGGTCGTCGAACTCGACCTCGGTTTGCCCCTCCAGGATATGGGAGCCCTCGAAACGCTTGGTGCTCTTCCAGTCTATGACGCCGCCGGGTTTCAATTCGGCCAACCAGACCGACAGACTCTCGGCCACCAGGCCTTCAGGGAAGATGCAGGAGCGGATGTAATCCTTTTTCTTCTCCTTGGGCAGATCCTTGGCCTTGTAGTGAACCAGGGTCCGCTCTTTGTCGGACACGAATTCGGTGACCGGCAGGCCGAGTTGATAGGCTATCTCGACCAACAGATCGACCGATGGGGAGACCTTCCCCGTCTCGATTCGTTGCAAGGTCATGATCGAAACGCCGATGAGACCGGACAATTTTTTGAGAGACCAGCCCTTGGCTTGTCGTTCCTTGCGGATGCGTTGGCCCAGGTCAATCATGTGTTACACCTCTACGTGGCGCCGTTTATTGAATTTTGTTAATCACTGTTATGATAATACCCGACCCGCCTTCAACGGTCAAGATAAAACCGCCACCGAGCGTTCAGTCCGCGTCCTCCAAGGCGAATAAGATAAATATCACAGCTAAATACGCCTTTTCGACGATTTCGATCGCCGGTCGGGCCGCCCGCACCTCTTTACCAGAGAGACATCGCCGGGTCGAAATTGTGCAGGGAGAGCGCCGTCGTTTCGGCCGGTGCGGGTGTGTCAGCTTCGGCGATAGTGGGGGTACCAGTCCTCCTGGCGGCTCTTGTTGGTCTTCATGCACAGAATCTCATTGGTCTGAGTGTGGTACAGCACCCGGCGGTATTGGATTCCGCCCACGTCCTCGGAGATGATCGGGATGCGGGAGCGCTTGAGTTCGCGGCGGGCGACCTTGACGTTCTTCGTTCCCAGGTCCTTGGCGTAAGTATAACGATGCCCGCCGCCGAAAACCTGGGCCTCCATGTTTTCCCGCCGGGCCCCCATCTTGACCAGCATCTTGATCAGGGTCCTGATGGCCACGGTGCCGAACTTGGCCGTCGGCCTGTCCCTCCGGCCCGGTTTGGGGTACTGGAAGTGGCTCATCCCGCCGATGCCGAGCACTCGATCCCAGACGCAGACGGCCACCCCCGAGCCCAATCCGGCGCTGATCAACGATGGTTGGGTATTGACGAAGATGTAACCCGGTCCGAGATGATAATGAAAAGGCTCTAACTGGTGGTTACCCGCCCTGGGCATGGAGCGCTACCCCATCAACTTGTATATAGCTTCCTATCACCTACCATATTTTGGAGGAGCAGGCAAACATTTTTATCTCTCAACCAACCATCAAAGCGCCTGTATGCGATTGTACCCCAAGGGCGACGGGCCAACAACCGAATCTCACCGCCGCAGCCTCGACTTCGGGGATGCGTCTAGACCCCGCTTTTGATCTGCTTGATGTAGGCGGCGACGCCTTTGAACAGGCCGATGGCCAATCGGTTCAGATAACGGTCCTTACCCAACCGGTAGCACTCGGTGGAGTTGGTCCCGAAGCCGACTTCGACCAGGATCGCCGGCATGCGCGCCCCCAGCAAGACGTAGAAGGGAGCCTGTTTGACCCCCAGGCTGCGCGTCCCGGGGAAGGCGCGGCGGAGAGTGGCGACCAGTTGGCGCTGGGTCTGGAAGGCCAGGCGGTTCGACTCGTTGATCTTGGTGTTGAGCATCAGGTCGTTGAGGATCGACTGCAGGTCGGAGATGGATTTGGTCGAGGTGGCGTTCTCCCGGGCGGCCAGGGTGATGGCCCGCTCGTCGGTGGCCAGGTTCAGAAAGTAGGTCTCCACGCCGGACAGGCGCCGGTTCCTGGCCGCGTTGACGTGGATCGAGATGAACAGATCAGCCTGACTGGTGTTGGCGATGGCGGTTCGCTCCTCTAAGGGCAGGTAGACGTCTTTGGTCCGGGTCAACACCACCTTGAGCCCCAGTTTTTGCCGGAGAAGCCTGGCCAGCTTGAGGGCGATCTTGAGGGTGATGTCCTTCTCTTTCAGTCCCCGGCAGGTCCTGGTTCCCGGATCGCGGCCGCCGTGGCCGGGGTCGATGACCACCGTTCGCACCCCCAGTCCCAACTGGACGGCCAGGCCCTTGCCCGCCTGCTTCCTGGCCTTGCCCCGGGGCACCTTGATTCCCTTGCCCTTCCTGGGATCGGCCGGGATCGTCGGCCTCTCGCCCGGGCCGGTTTCGGCCTTGGCGGCCACCCTCGGTCCGGAGACGTCGATGACCACCCGGTTGGGCGAGTGCAGCTCGAAGGCCTTGTAGCCGTCGATGGTCTGGATGTCCAGGACCACCCGGACGGTGTTGGCGTCGTACTGGCCCAACCGGGCCCGGCGGAGGTGGCCGTCGGCGATGGAGATCTCCTTTTCGCCGTGGCTGTCCAGGCGGGCGTTTTCCAGATCCAGAAACAGCCGGGCCGGCTTGCCCAGATCGGGGTCGGGCCGAAGAAGATGGCTTTTGAACTTGACCGGGCCGGTCACGTCGACGACGACCCGGGTGTAACCGGCCGCCGACCAGTGGCGAAGCCCGGTCACCACCACCTCGTCTCCGGTCAGCTTGCGCGCCGGCTTGGCCTCGGGCGGCTCGAAGGCCGGCGTCGGTTTCATCTGGGCCGGCCGGCGGCGGCGGTGCTTGGCCGAGGTGAAGTGGCGGCGGCCGGGTCGGTTCCTCGTCCCGTCGCCTTTCACCCCCCTCCCGGCGCTGGCGACGGCCTGGCCGGTTGCATCCCGCCGAGCTCTCCGCTCGGCCTTGTCCGCTTCGAGCTTCTTGATCTGCTGGGCCAGCTTGGCCCGCTCGACCTTGGCCGCTTCGGCCATGTCGCCCTGGGGGTAGGCCAGCTCGATGCGCAGGAAGGCGACG
Organism: uncultured Thermodesulfobacteriota bacterium; assembly: GCA_964634465.1. Taxonomy (GTDB): domain Bacteria; phylum Desulfobacterota; class Desulfarculia; genus CAZWLY01. The sequence goes on from CAZWLY010000008.1 coordinate 5,055, forward strand.
TAGGCCCCGACCTTGTCGCCCTTGGCCGAGAGCAGCAGCCGGCCGAGGTGGTAGAGGCTGTCGTCGGCCAGCTTGGACTTGGGGTAGCGCTTCGCTAGGCGGCGGTAGTGATTGAGGGCGGTGTTCAAATCGGCCGGATCGTCGGTCTGCTCGAAGAGCCGTTCATAGAGGCGGCCCAGCCGGAAGAGGTACTTGGCCCCCTCGGCGGTGGCGCCGTGGCGCTTGAGACCGGCTTGCTGGGCCCGGATGCAGTCGGTCAACTGCTGGGCCGAGGCCACGGCCGAGACGACGAGGCGATAGTAGCACGAATCGCTGACCGCCCAGGCCGGGCGGGCCGGCAGGGCGAGCCCGATCTGGACCGCGAGCAGGGCCGCCGCCAACAACCAGCGCCAGGAGAAGCGACCCACCTAGATCAGCTCCTTGAGCTCCGCCAGCAGACTCAGAGCCTCCAGCGGCGTGGTCTGGTCGGGGTCGATCTCACTCAACCGCTGGCGCAGCACGTCCGGCCTGGCGCCGGCCGAAAAGAGCAGCGGCTGCTCCGGGTCTTCCAGGCGATCCAGGAGACTCTTGGGCGCGCCTTCCTCCAGGCCGGCCAGGACCTCCCTGGCCCGAGCGATGACCTGGACCGGCAGCCCGGCCAGGTGGGCGACCTCGAGGCCGTAGGAGCGCGAAACGCCGCCCGGGGTCAAGGTCCGAAGAAAGACCACTCGCTGGCCGAGCTTCTTGACGGCCACGGTGAAGTTCTTGACCCGTTCCTTGATCGCGGCCAGTTCGATCAGCTCGTGATAGTGGGTGGCCAGAAGCGTCTTGACCCCTCTGCCGTCGAGATCGTGGAGAAACTCGGTCACCGCCCAGGCGATGGCCAGGCCGTCGAAGGTCGAGGTCCCCCGGCCGATCTCGTCCAGGACGACCAGGCTCTGGGGCGTGGCCTGGGTCAGAATCCGGGCCGTCTCGCTCATCTCGACCATGAACGTCGAGCGCCCCCGGGCCAGCTCGTCGCCGGCCCCGACCCGGGTGAAGATCCGGTCGACCAGGCCGATCGAGGCCCGTTCCGCCGGAATGCAGGCGCCCATCTGGGCCATCAGCACGCCCAGAGCCGCCTGGCGCAGAATGGTCGATTTGCCGGCCATGTTCGGCCCGGTCAGGATCAGGACCTGCTGGTCGGTCATGTCGAGGCGGATGTCGTTGGGCACGAACGGCTCCTCGGTGAACTCGACCTCGACCACCGGGTGGCGCGAGCCGATCAGCTCGATGGTCTCCGAGTCGTTGAGCGCCGGCCGGCAGTAGTCGTTGGCCTGGGCGACTTCGGCCAGGCCGGCCACGACGTCGATGAAGGCCGCCTTGGCCGCGGCGTCCTTGATTCGCGGGGCCTGTTCGGCCAGCTTGCCTCTCAGCTCGGCGAACAACCGGTGCTCCAACTCGGCCGCCTTCTCGCCGGCGGTGAGCACCTTCTCCTCCAGGGAATCCAACTCCTCGGTGGTGAAACGCTCGGCGTTGACCAGGGTCTGCTTCCGGCGGTAGTCGTCCGGCACTTTGTCGAGGTTGGCCTTGCTGACCTCCAGGTAGTAGCCGAAGACCTTGTTGTACTTGACCTTCAGGCTGGCGATTCCGGTTCGCTCCCGCTCCCGCTCTTCCAAGGCGGCGATGTAACCCTGGCCGTCGGCCTTGATCCTCGTCAGCTCGTCCAGCTCGGCGTCGAAGCCGGGCTTGATGATCCCGCCCTCCTTTATCGCCGTCGGCGGATCGTCGATCAGGGTCTGGTCGATCATCTCGGCCAGGTCGGTCAACGGGTCCAGCCGGCCGCCGAGCTCGACCAGTTCGGGCGAGCCGGTTTCCTCCACAAGCGCCTTGATGTCGGGCAGGGCCCGGGCCGAGACCTTCAAGAGAAAGACCTCCCTGGGCGTGGCCCGCTCCATGACGATCCGGCCGCAAAGCCGCTCCAGGTCGGCCACTCGCCTCAGGCTTTCCCGGAGTCGGGACCTGATCCCGGGCGCCTCGAAAAGGGCGGCGACCATGGCCTGCCGCCTTCTGAGCGGTTCGAGCTCCTTGAGCGGGTAGGCCAACCAGCGTCGAAGCAGGCGGCCGCCCATGGCGGTCATGGTCTTGTCCAGGACGTGGATCAGGGTCCCCTTGCCCCGCCGGCCGGTCAGGGTCGAGAACAGCTCCAGGTGGCGGGCGGTGATGTCGTCGATCTGGAGGTAGGCCGAGGAGCTGATGACCTCCAGGCCGACGATGTGTTTCGGGGCGGCCATGGCCGTCTTGGCCACGTAGGCCAATATCGCCCCGGCGGCCGACAGGCCGGCCGAGAGGTGATCCACTTCCAGGGCCTTCAAGTCGGGGACGTTGAAATGCCGGACCAGACGCCGGGCGGCCTTTCGGCGGTCGAAGGCGTTCCGGTCCAGAAACTCGACGTGGATGCTTCGCCCCGGCCCGACTCCGGCCAGGCCGGCCAGGGTGTTGAACTCGGAGCTGTCCCGAAAATCCCCGGGCAACAACAGCTCGGCCGGAGAGAGGCGGGAGATCTCGGCCGCCAGCTCGGCGAGACCGTCGGTCTCGCGCACGGCGAACTGACCGGTGGACAGATCGAGGAAGGCCAGGCCGGCCTTGCCGTTGAGGCCGTTCGGATCGGCCGCGGCCAGAAAGGTGTTCTCCTTGGCCGGCAGGTGCTCCGGGTCGGTGAAGGTGCCCTGGCTGACGACCTGGACCACCTCCCGCCTGACCAGCCCCTTGGCCTTGGCCGGGTCCTCGACCTGGTCGCAGATGGCCACCTTGAAGCCGGCCTCGATCAGCCGGGCGATATAGGAGCCGGCGGCGTGATGGGGCACGCCGCACATCGGTATCGGTTCGCCCTGGTGGCGGCCCCGGGAGGTGAGGGTTATCTCCAGGGCGGCCGAGGCGACCTTGGCGTCCTCGAAGAAGAGTTCATAAAAGTCGCCCATACGGAAAAAGAGGAGACAGTCGGGGTGCTCCTCCTTGATGGCCAGATACTGGCGCAGCATGGGCGTGGTCTTGGCGGCCATATGCTTCTAGAATACCGTCTCCCAAGCAAGTTGACTAGCGGCGCTCTCGGCCGCAGTGGTTGTTCCGGCGATCGGCAAGACGCCCTTTCGGGCCGCCTGGTTTCCCGCGTTTCAACTTGTCCGTGGATTCACTCGTCCATCGCCGGTTCGGTGTCGGACAAGCAACGGGCGGCCGGCTTGAGTGTTCCCCGGCGGTCACGACCGCAGCCGGCCCTGGTCGAGAAGTTTTTCATTCAAGCACAACACTAGTCGCTGGTCTTCAAGGTGTCCCATCTCCGGCACGAGGGGCACTTCCAGAAAACATCGTCGGCGCTCCAGCCGCAGCGGCGGCAGTGGAACCGGTGATCCACGTCCGGCAGGCACTCCAGGAGGGCCTGGTAGGCGTTGAGAATCTCGTCCATATTGCCCCGGTCCAGGTGGATCTGGCCCAGATCCTGGTGGGTCGGCAGGTAGCAGGGCGAGGACTCCAGGATCCGGCCCAAAGTCTCGACGGTCTCCTTCTCCTTGCCCCTGGCGGCCAGGTGGCGGGCGGCGGTCAGCAGCGCCCTGGGGTCTTTGGACTCGGCGGCCGCGCCGACGATGAATTCGTCGATGAGGGGGGTCTCGCCCGCGCCCCACTCCCGGCCGATGACCCGCTCCAGGGCCAGGAAGCACAGCGACGGCTCGGCCTGGGCGATCTTGCGCCAGACGGCCAGGGCCCTCTTCAGGTCGCCTTCCGCCAGGTGGACGTCGCCCAGGCTCAACAGGGCGTTGACCGATTTTTTGTTCCAGCCCAGGGCCTTCTTGAACGCCGCCTTGGCCGCGGAGAGGTCGCCCGCGGCGGCCAACTGCTTGCCCCGCTCGGTCTTGAGGTGGGCCAGGACGTTGTTTTCGGTCCGCCCGGTCAGTTTGTTCAAGCGGCGTTGGGCGTCCAGGGCCCGGTCCCAGTCCTTGAGCTCCTCGAAGACCTGGACGAGCTCGGCCAGGGCCGGCTTGTGGCGGGCGTCCTCGTTTAAAACCTGCTCGAAAGCCTCGATGGCCCGAACCAGAAAGCCGCCCTTGTGATAATCGACGCCCATGTCGTAGAGGGCCTGAATCCTGACCGGCGCCGGCAGGCCCGGCCGGGCGATGATCGACTGGCGGATGGCCACCGCCCGATCGAATTGGCCCTTGGTCCGAAACAGGTGGCCCAGGGTGATGTAGGTCTCGACGTTGCCCGATTCCTGTTCGACCACCCGGGACAGCTCCTTGATGGCCTGGTCGGTATTGTTGGCCAGGAGGGAGTTGATGCCCCGCAGTACGCCCGAGTCTTCCGGCCGCGGCTTTCTGGCCGGCCGGATGAGGCGGAGCCCCCGGGTGGAGAAGTTGGCCCCCAGGACGTAGCCGATGATGACGCACAGCCCGGCCAGGATGGCCACCGCCACCAAGGGCTGGATGGAGTACCCGAAGATCAGGAACGTCTCGCCCATTATCTAATCGCCCTCCGCCTCGGCCTTCTCCGGCGCTGACGCCGGAGCCGGCAGGGTCTCGGCCTTGTCTGTCAGCGAGCCGTTCATCGACTGGGTGAGCGGCATGTTTCTCAGCGAGGTTATCTCGGCTTCGAGTTCCTTGATTCGGCTCGCGCCGGCCTTGACCACCCTCTTCAAGCGGTACTTCTCGGACAGCGAGTAGAGCGAGGCGACGAGTAGACCCAGGAAGAAGGCCAGAAAGACGAGGATGAAGACCGGGATCTCCACTCCCTCCTCGACGCCGGCCCCCGCTGGCGAATTGCCCGGATCGGCCGTTGCGCCCGGCGAGGCGGTCTCGGCCTTGTTGGCTTCGACCGGTCCGCCGGTGAAGACGCTCAAGCCGAAGTTCAGCTTGACCGGCCGGTGGAGGTCGTCGTTCTGGAGGATGAAGACGACCAGCAGGATCACCGCCAGCGTGCCGAGTATGATTTTGAAGTAACGCATCTAGTCCTCCCCGAAGGCCCGGGCGACGATAGGTCTCAACCGGTCGAAGGTTTGGTGGAGATGTTCCGGGATGGATCGGATCTCGCCGAGGACGGTCATGAAGTTGGTGTCCCCGGCCCAGCGCGGCACCACGTGGACGTGGAGATGCTCCTCAATGCCGGCCCCGGCCACCTGGCCCAGGTTGACGCCCAGGTTGAACCCGTCCGGGTTCATCAGCTCCTTCAGGCAATCGATGGCCTTGTTGACCGTGCTCCACAGCTCGAGCGTCTCCTCCGGGCTCAAGTCCTGGGGGCGGGCCGCGTGCCTGATGGGGGCCACCAGAAGATGGCCGTTGTTGTAAGGGTAGCGGTTCATGATGATCATCGCCTTGTCGCCGACGTGCAGAATCAACCGCTCGCGATCGAAACCGTCCACGCCTTCGGTGCAGAAGATGCAACCATCGATTTTTGCTTCTCCCAGAATGTACTCCATTCGCCAGGGAGCCCACAGATTGTCCATCGAACTCAGCTCCAGATCAGAAGGGCAGATGTCGGGCGGAAATGCCGTCCTTGGTCACCGTCAAGCGTCCGTAAGTCGGTTTGGCCATCATGCCGCCCCTGGCCGAACCGGGATTGAAAACCAAAAGCCCCCCGGAGTCTTTGATCAAAGTCTTGTGGGAGTGGCCGAAGCAGACGCAATCCACCCCGTCAAACTCGGCCGCGACCCGTTTGTCCAGGCCGAAGGGCGACCCCCAGCCGTGGATCAGTCCGAATCTCTTTCCGCCGAGCTCCACCACCCGCTTCACCGGCAAGTTGGCCCTGATCTCGGGCAGGTCCATGTTGCCGGCCACGGCGCTCAACGGAAACGAGTTGAGGAAATCGAGCACCTCGGGCGTGACGATGTCGCCCAGATGAAAGAGGTGATCCACCTCTTGAGCGATCTTCTCGATCCGGCGGGCGAAATCGTCGGTCACCGAGTGCAGATGGGTGTCGGATAGAACTCCGATTTCCATAGCTTACCCCGGAACCGTCCCCAGGGGACCGTCCCTCAACGAGTGCAAGGTAGTGGTGGAATTATAGCCGGTTGAGCCCAAAAAACAAGGAGTTTCTATATGATCGGCCCTCGGCTCCGGGTCGCGGAACCGCCCCGCCGTGCGTTTCTCGCCCGCCCGTCGTTTGGGTAAACGGCTAAACTCTGATAAGCTCCATCGCCCCCCAGGCCCCCATGGCCCGGCCGACGATGACCACCCCGCCCAGGGCCCCCGGTCGCTTGCTGAGCCAGGTCAAAGCCGCCTCGATGTCGCCGCCGTCGGCGACCCGGTTGCCCAGGGCCGTGGCCAGGGCGTCGGCCAGGGCCGGCGATCGGGCCTTCACCGTGGCCGCGTCCACCCGGCCCAGGCTGAGCGAGTGCCCGACCGTACCCGAGGAGGTGCTCACCCCCAGCGGTTGGTCCTGGGCGGGAATCTTGAGGGCCAGCTTGCCCGACAGCGGCGAGTCGCCGGCGAACAGGGCCACGGTCAGCTCCCGGCCGGTGTCGAGGTAGAGGTCGCCGCCGTTTTCGACGATCACCTCTTGGCAGTGCTCCCTCAAGGCGGCCCCGACCTGGCCGGCCACCGCCCCGGCCACGGCGGCCATGGGGCCGGTGCCGGCGATCTCGGCCGCGGCCAGCATCTCCCGGACGATCGACGGGGCCAGCGGGTCCGGTTCGAGGGGGGTCAACGAGGACAGAAACTCGGGCTGGGCGGCGATACGGTCCTCCAGGTAGCGGCGCTGGGTCAACACCGCCGTTCGGGCCTCGTCTTCGAGGCGACGGCTGGCGGAGATGAGAAGGTCGGTCTCCTTGACGGCCAGCCCGAAGGTTACGAGCCCCTCGGTGCCGATCAATTTTCGGTAAACCCTCTCCTGGCCCGGCATTGGCCTTCTCCTGGTGCGTTTCTTCGATCGCGGCAATTCCAGCACAGGCGTTTTGGCCCGTCAAGTCGAGCCTTGGTCGAAGGCGGTTGGGTTGTGCTATATTATAACTTTCCCAGTGGAGGTGTCGTGGGGCTGTACCTGATCCTGGGCCGGGTCGAGAACCTCGGCGGGTTGAGCCGCTATCTGACCACGGCCGGCCACGAGCTTCTGGTGGCCAAGAACCTGACCGAGGCGACCCGCCTTCTGGCCGGCCGGCCGGTGGAGGGCGTCATCCTCGGCCTTGATCCGAGAGCCGGCGGCTGGGAGCGGACCGTAAGCGCACTCCTCGACCCGGCCTCGGCCGGCCAGCCCGTGCGCCGGACGGCCGACGACGAGGCCCAGCGCTTCGCCCTGGCCGGGCTGACTCTGGAGCAGGCCGAGCGGTTGCTGGTCACCGAGGCGTTGGAGCGGGCCGGTTGGATCCAGCGGCGGGCGGCCGAACTGCTGGGCGTCTCCCGCCGCTCGCTCAATTACAAGATCAAGAAACTGGGCCTGACTCATCCCCGGTGGACGGTCAACAAGCCCGAAGGCGATTGACGCTCCCCGATTCTCCCGGCTGCCCCCCTCAGGACCGCGCTTCCGACTCTTGGGCCAAAGCGGCGGCCCCCGGCTGGAGCTCTCCTTTATCGACCTGAACCGAGTGGTGCAGCTTGAAAGGCGGTTCCAACCGGCCGGTCCGGCTTGCCGGCTTTCTTTAATCTCCCTGATCCCCTTCCAGCGTCTCGGCCGCCAGTTCGGCCAGGTCGATGACCGCCAGCTCGCCCTCCAGGCCGGAGGTCTTCAGGGCGTCTTCGAGCATGATCAGGCACAGAGGGCAGGCGGTGACGACCGCCTCCACCCCGGCGGCGGCCGCCTCGCGGATACGAATCTCGGCCGGCTTGTCCGGAGCGTCGAAGTCCATGAAGGCCCGACCGCCGCCGCCGCCGCAGCACAGGCTTTTCTCCCGGCTGCGGGCCATCTCGACCAGGGTCAGGCCGGGCACGGCCTCGATCACTCGCCGGGGCGGGTCGTAGATCCCGGCCCAGCGGCCCAGGTAGCAGGGGTCGTGGAAGGTGACTTTGGAAAAGCGCGAGCGGCCGAGTTCGATTTTCCCTTCGGCGATCAGTTCGTCCAGAAAGACGGTGTAGTGATCCGCCGGGGCGTCGAGCTTAGGTCCGTTCAGGGCCTCGGCGGCCAAGGGGTAGAATCGGCGGAAGGTGTGGGCGCAGTGGGGCGAGGAGCAGACCACCCGTTCGGCCGCGCCGTCGAGCGCCGCGGTCGTCTCCTCCCAGCAGACTTCGGCCAGGCCCGCCTCGCCCCAGATACGGGCGAAGTCGCCGCAGCAGGGCTCCTTGTCACCCAACACGGCGAAGTCCACCCCGGCGGCGGTGAAGATTGCGGCCAGGGCCCGGGCGGTGCCGAGGGCCCTGGTCTCGACCGAGGTGGTGCAGCCGACGAAGTAGAGCACCTCGACCGGCCGCTTCAACCGGGCCAGGAGCGGGACCTTGGCCTTCCTGGCCCAGACCGCCTTCTGGCGGCGGGGCGCGCCCCAGGGATTGTTGTGCTTGTGGATCGACTCCAACGCCTCCACACCCTCGGCCGGCACGGCCACGCCCTCTTCGATCACCCGGCCCCGGCTCTTGAGGACCAGGTCGGGCGGGGCGATATCGAGGGGGCAGTTTTCGAGGCAGGCGGCGCAGGTGGAGCAGTGCCACAGGTTGCCGGGATCACCCTCGGGGCCGGCCGTCTTGACGAATTCGATGAAGCTCCGGGGCGCGAAGTCCTCGCCGGCGGCCGCCGCCGGACAGAGGGCCAGGCACCGGCCGCAGCGGGTGCAGGCGCTCAGGCTGACCACGTCCAGCCGGCTTAAGACCAGTTGCTCCTCGGCGGCCAGCGCCCGGCTGGGTTGGGCCTGGTAGTAGAGCTGGATCGGCCCGGCGATGAGGTGGCTCAGCTTGGTGAAGGGGATGGCGGCGATCAGGCCCAGCGAGACGACGACGTGGCCCCACCACAGCGCCTGGTAGAAACCGGTTCCGGCGGGCATGAGACCGGCCAGGGCTTGGCCGACGAAGGAGAAGCTCTCGGGCTCCTGTGACAGCGCCAGCCGGATCGCCTCGACGGCGAAGCCGCTCAGCCCGACCAGAATGATGAGCGTTGGCACGGCCAGGTCCTCGAAGCGCCGCTCCAGCCGTTCGGGCCGGCCGACGAGCCGCCGGATCAGGGCGGCCGCGGCCCCGGCGAGAAGCATCAGCCCGGCGATTTCCAGGAGGAACGAGTAGACGGCGTAGGCCGGGCCGACCAGCCAGTGAACGAGGTAGTCATCGACCATCAAGCCGATGGTGCCCAGAAAGAGGATGATGAAGCCCCAGGCGAGAAATAGGTGGATCAGCCCGGCCAAGGGGTCGCCCCTGATTACGGCCAGGCCCAACAGGCCGTCGATCAGGGCCCGCTTGATCCCCGGCCCGAGGGCTTGGTGGCGGCGGTCTTCCTGGGCCCGTCGCCAGGCGTCGATCTTCCTCCACAGGCCGTAACCGAAAACGGCCCCGGCCAACGCGGCCAGGGCGTAGAACGGCCACACCGAATCGAGGTGAAGGAATATCTGGCGACCGGCCATGCTCAGATGATGCTTTCCGGGCCCAACAGCTCCCGGACCCTGGTGTAGAGCTCGTAGCTCGGTTTGACCGTGAAGTCTTCCTCGGCCGAGACGACGGCCTCGAACTTACCCGGTTGGCGGAGGTGGATCCAGACCGGGGCCGAGCCGGGATGTTCGCTCAAGATAGCCTTCAGTCGCTCGAGATGCTCCCGGCCGTACTCGGAGAGCATCACCCGGACCCTGAAATCGGTGGACAGCTTCTCGGGGGCCTGGCTCAAAGGGATGATCTCCAGGGCCTTGAGGCTGACCACGCCGGCCTCGGCGTACTTGACCACGCCCTTGACCAGAATCGGCTCCTCGTCCTCCAGCCACTGGCGGGCCTCCAGGAAGATGTTGGGCAGGACGACCATCTCCACCCGGCCGGTCAGGTCTTCCAACTGGACGAAGGCCATCCGGTCGCCCTTCTTGGTGTTGATCTCCTTCTTGGCCGCACTCACGCCGCCGACGATCACCTGGGCACCCTCGGGGTAGGTGGTGAGCGCGGCCAGGCTGGCCTGGGCGAAACGGCGGATTTCGTCCTCGAAGCGGGCCAGGGGGTGGCCGGAGACGTAGAAGCCCAGCGACTCCTTCTCGTAGGCCAGCCGGGTCTGTTCGGGCCAGACCTCGACGTTGGGCAGGTCGGGCGTGACGGCCTCGGCCTCGATCGCCGGCCCGGCTTCGAAGAGGGAGAACTGGCCGGCCGCCTCCTCCCGCTGGCGCTGCTGCCCGGCCTTGACCGCCTCGTCCAGCACAGCCATCAACTGGGCCCGGTGCCCGGGCGTCCCGTCGAAGGCGCCGCACTTGATCAGCGACTCGATGACCCGCTTGTTGACTTTGCTCAGGTCCACCCGGCCGCAGAAGTCGAAGATGTCCCGGAACGGCCCCTCGGCCCTGGCTTCCAGAATGGCCTCGATGGCGGCCGCCCCGACGTTCTTGACCGCGGCCAGGCCGAAGCGGATCGCCTGGCCATCGACGCCGAAGTCGGCCAGCGAGGCGTTGACGTCGGGCGGCAGGACCTCGAGGCCCATGTTCTTGCACTCGGCGAACATGGCCACCACCTGGTCGCTGTTGCTCGACCAGGAGGTCAACTGGGCGGCCATGAACTGGACCGGGTAGTGGGCCTTGAGGTAGGCGGTCTGGTAGGCGATCAGCCCGTAGGCGGCGGCGTGGGACTTGTTGAAACCGTAACCGGCGAACTTGGCGATCAGGTCGAAGATCGAGCTGGCCAAATCGTCCGAGTGGCCCAGCGCCTTGGCCCCCTCGATGAACTTGGCTCGCTCCTTTTCCATGACCTCGACCTTCTTCTTCCCCATGGCCCGGCGGAGGATGTCGGCTTGTCCCAGGGAGTAGCCGGCCAGGATGTTGGCGATGGCCATCACCTGCTCCTGGTAGACGATGATGCCGTAGGTCTCCTTCAACACCGGCTCCAGGTCGGGGTGGGGGTAGGTCACTTTCTGGCGGCCGTGCTTGCGGTCGATGTAGTCGGGGATGAGCTCCATCGGCCCCGGCCGATAGAGGGCCACCAGGGCGATGATGTCCTCGAAGACGGAGGGCTTCAACCTGACCAGCAGGTCCTTCATGCCCGAGGACTCCAACTGGAAGACGCCGGTGGTGTCGCCGCGGGAGAGGAGCTCGAAGGTCTCGGCGTCGTCCATGGGGATGTTGTCGATGTCGAAGTCCGGGTCGGCCGCCTGGCGGATGAGTCGGCTGGCGGTGTCGATGACGGTCAGGGTTCTGAGCCCCAGAAAGTCGAACTTGATCAGCCCCACCTGTTCGACGCAGTTCATGTCGAACTGGGTGACCATCTTGCCGTTGGCGTCCTTGTAGAGCGGCAGGTACTCGACCAAGGGCTTGTCGGCGATGACCACCCCGGCGGCGTGGGTCGAGGCGTGGCGGTAGAGACCCTCCAGCCGCTCGGCCAGACCCATCAGCTCGTCGACCTTGGGATCGTTTTGGCGCATCTCGGCCAGACGCGGTTCCTGTTCGAGCGCTTTTTTCAGGGTCATCTTGAGCTGGTCGGGCACCAGCTTGGCGATCTTGTCCACCTCGCCGTAAGGCATTCCCAAGGCCCGGCCCACGTCGCGGATGACCGCCTTGGCCTTCATCGTTCCGTAGGTGGTGATCTGGGCCACGCTCTCGGCCCCGTAGCGCTCGGTGACGTAGCCGATGACCTTGTCCCGCTGCTCGAAGCAGAAATCGACGTCAATGTCGGGCATGCTCACCCGCTCGGGATTCAAGAAGCGCTCGAAGAGCAGCCCGTAGCGGATGGGCTCGATGTCGGTGATGCGCATGGCGTAGGCGACCAGGGAGCCGGCGGCCGAGCCCCGGCCGGGTCCGACCGGGATGCCATGCTCCTTGGCCCAGCCGATGAAGTCGGCCACCACCAGAAAGTAGCCGGCGAAACCCATCTGGCAGATGACGTCCAGCTCGTGGGTCAGCCGCTCGCGGTATCTTTGGGCCTCCTCGCCCCTGACGCCCAGCCGTTCGAGGCGCTCCTCCAGTCCTTCGGCGGCCTTGAGCCGAATCACGTCTTCGGCCGTCTTGCCTTCGGGTAAGGGATAGAGCGGGAAGTGGTGGTTTTGAAGCTCGATCTCCACCCGGCAGCGTTCGGCCACGGCCAAGGTGTTTTTGGTTAGCTCCGGTTGGTAGCGGTAGCGATCGACCATCTCCTCCGGCGAGCGGAAGTACATCAGATCGGTGGAGAACTTCAGCCGGTTGTCGTCGTAGAGCGTCTTGCCGGTCTGGATGGCCAGCAGCGCCTCGTGGGCCCGGGCGTCTTCCCGGAAGAGATAGTGGCAGTCGTTGGTGGCCACGGCGGGGAGGTCGAGGTCATTGGCCAGCTTCAAGAGATGGGGGTTGACCGCTTGCTGCTCGGGGAGGCCGGCGTCCTGGAGCTCGATGTAGAAATTGCCCCGACCGAAGATGTCCGCCAACTGGCCGGCCGCCTCTCGGGCCTCCTCGGGCCTGTCCTGGCCCAACAGCCAGGCCACCCGCCCGTGCAGGCAGGCCGAGAGGGCGATCAGACCCTCGGCGTGGGCGGACAGGACCTCCAGGTCGGTCCGGGGCTTGTAGTAGAAGCCGTGGATCCAGGCGTCGGTGACGATCTTCAAGAGGTTGCGATAGCCGGTCTCGTTTTCGGCCAGCAAAACCAGGTGGTTGTTGGCCGGCTGGCCGGAGCGAAGCTCCTTGTCGCGCCTGTCGCCGGGGGCGACGTAGACCTCGCAGCCGATGATCGGCTTGATCCCCGCCTTTTGAGCCAGGGTGTAGAACTCGATGGCGCCATGCAGGTTGCCGTGGTCGGTCAAGGCCACGGCCGGCATGTCGAACTCGGCCGCCCGGCGGAAAAGGTCGGGCAGCTTGATCGCCCCGTCGAGGAGTGAGTAGTGACTGTGGACGTGGAGGTGGACGAACTCGGCGGCCACTTGCGCCTACTCCCACTCGATGGTCGCCGGCGGCTTGGACGAGATGTCGAAGACGACCCGGTTGACGCCCGAGACCTCGTTGATGATCCGATTCGATATCATGCCCAACAGCTCGTAGGGCAGCCGGGTCCAGTCGGCGGTCATGGCGTCCAGGGAATCGACGCAGCGCAGGCAGACGACGTTCTCATAGGTCCGCTCGTCGCCCATGACGCCGACGGTCTTGATCGGCAGCAACACGGCGAAGGACTGCCAGACGCGTTCGTAGAGACCGGCGATGCGGATCTCCTCGTCGACGATGTGGTCGGCCTGGCGAAGTATCCTGAGCCGCTCGGCGGTGACCTCGCCCAGAATCCTGATGGCCAATCCCGGGCCGGGGAAGGGCTGGCGGGTGATCACCTCCTCGGGCATGGACAGCTCCCGGCCGACGGCCCTGACCTCGTCCTTGAACAGCTCGCGGAGCGGTTCGATCAGCTCCAGGTCCATCCGCTCGGGCAGGCCGCCGACGTTGTGGTGGGTCTTGATCGTCGCCGACGGCCCCTTGAACGAGACCGACTCGATCACGTCGGGGTAGAGCGTCCCCTGGGCCAGGTACTTGACCCGACCGATTTTGTCGGCCTCTCGCTCGAAGATCTCGATGAACAGGTTGCCGATGATCTTGCGCTTGGCCTCGGGATCGGTCACGCCCTTGAGACGCTCCAGGAACTCGTCGGCGGCCTCGACGTGGATCAGGTTGAGTCCGAAACGATCCCGAAACACGGAGACGACCTGCTCGGCCTCGCCGTGGCGCAAGAGACCGTTGTCGACGAAGACCGAGGTGCATTGACGCCCCACCGCCTGGTGGAGCAGCATGGCCACCACCGACGAGTCGACCCCGCCGGACATGGCGCAGATGACCTTCTCGTCGCCGATTCTGTCCCGAAGCTCCTCGATCGTGGTCTCGATGAAGCTCTCCATGGACCACAGGCCCGAGAGCTTGCAGATCTTGAAGAGGAAGTTGGCCAGGATCTTCGTTCCGTCCGGGGTGTGGACCACCTCGGGGTGGAACTGGACGCCGTAGATGCGCCGCTCGTGATCGGCCATGGCCGCCAGGGGGGCGTTGTCGCTGTGGGCGATGGCCGTAAACCCTTCGGGCATGGCGTCGATGCGGTCGCCGTGGCTCATCCAGACGGTGTGGGGCTCGTCCGGGTTCAAACCGGCGAACAAGAGCGCCTCGGCTTCCCCGCTTTGGGGCAGGGTTATCTGGACCCGGCCGTACTCCTTCCTCTCCGGTCGGGCCACCCGGCCGCCCAGGAGATGGGCGGTCAACTGCATCCCGTAGCAGATGCCCAACACCGGCGCTCCCAGCTCGAAGATCTCGGTCGGGACGCTCGGGGCGTCGTTCCAGTAGACCGAGGCCGGGCCGCCGGAGAGGATGATCCCGTCCGGGGCGAAGGCCTTGATCTCGGCCAGGGGCCAGTTGAAGGGGTGGATCTCGCAGTAGACGTTCAGCTCCCTAACCCGCCTGGCGATGAGCTGGGTGGTCTGGGAGCCGAAGTCGAGGATGAGAACTTTTTCGTCGTGGAGACTCATCGCCGCCCCTGCCTATCTTTAGAAGTTATGACTTCCAACTCCGGCGTTTTATGGCTGACCGTCGTGAAAATCGCGCTTGCGACACCGAGACGAGCGCCGCCGCCGGGAGTTCGGCCGCCCGCGCCGGCATATCGCCCCGCAAGTAGTTTATACCTTCAGCCGGCCGGGCCAAAGAGCTGCGGCCCGGAAATGGAACTTGTTTGCGGCGCGCGACCTTGGGCGGCTCCTGGACTCTCCGGCCTAGCCTTCGATCCGGTAGTTGGGCGCCTCCTTGGTGATGATGACGTCGTGGACGTGGCTCTCCTTGAGTCCGGCCGGGGTGATGCGGCAGAACCGGGCCTTCTCCCAAAGCTCCTCGACCGACCTGGCCCCGGCGTAGCCCATGCCGGCTCTCAACCCGCCGATGAGCTGGTAGACGTTGTCGGCCAGGGGGCCGCGGTAGGGCACCCGGCCGACGATGCCCTCGGGCACGAACTTGGACTCGCCGAGCTGGCCGTAGCGGTCGGAGGAGCCGGACTTCATCGCCTCGATGGAGCCCATGCCCCGGTAGACCTTGTAGCTGCGGCCCTGGAAGAGAATCGTCTCGCCGGGGGACTCCTCGGTGCCGGCGAAGAGCGAGCCGATCATGACCGTGGACGCGCCAGCGGCGATGGCCTTGACCACGTCGCCGGAGAACTTGATGCCGCCGTCGGCGACCAGGGGGATGCCGGCCTCGCGGCACACCGGGGCGCAGTTCATGATCGCCGTCATCTGGGGCACGCCGGTGCCGGCCACGATACGGGTGGTGCAGATGGAGCCCGGCCCGACGCCGACCTTGACCGCCGAGGCCCCGGCTTCGATGAGGGCCGAAGCGCCCTCGGCCGTGGCCACGTTGCCGGCCACGACGGACAGGTCGGGATAGGCGCCCCTGATCCCCTTGACCGCCTCGATGACGTTTCTGGAGTGGCCGTGGGCGGCGTCGATGCCGACCACGTCCAGGCCGGCCGGGACCAGCACGGCCAACCGGGCCTCCCAGTCGCCAACGCCGACGGCGGCGCCGACCCTCAAGCGGCCCAGCTCGTCCTTGCAGGCGTTGGGGTACTTCTTGATCTTCTCGATGTCCTTGATGGTGATCAGTCCCTTGAGCTTGCCGGCGGCGTCCACCACCAGGAGCTTCTCGATGCGGTGCTCGTGGAGCTTGAGTTTGCTTTCCTCCAGCGAAATTCCTTCCGGCACGGTGACCAGGTTCTCGCGGGTGGTCATCAGTTCCTTGACCGGCCGGTCCATGTCGGTCTCGAAACGCATGTCCCGGTTGGTGACGATGCCGACCAGCTCCTCGCCCTCGACCACCGGGAAGCCCGAGATCTTGTACTGGTTGGCCAGGCGGTGGACCTCGCCGATCTTGGTCTCGGGGGCGACGGTGACCGGATCGACGATCATGCCCGACTCCGACTTCTTGACCTTGGCCACCTCCAGCGCCTGGAGATCGGGCTCCAGGTTCTTGTGGATGAAGCCGATGCCGCCCTGGCGGGCCATGGAGATGGCCGTCTCGCCCTCGGTGACGGTGTCCATGGCCGCCGAGGCCAGGGGGACGTTGAGGCGGATGGTCGGAGTCAGCCACGAGGAGACGTCCACCTCGCCCGGCAGCACCTCGGAGTGGCCGGGCAAGAGCAGCAGATCGTCAAAAGTCAAACCAAAGGGGATGGACTCGGGGTTCATGTCGCACCTGCCTTAACCGCTGGGGGCGAGCCCCAGGCCGTCGATGATAAGCCCTTCCAGAAGACCGGCGTCGATGACCAGCATTTTGTTTAGACCATACACTCTTAAGAGCCGTTCCACCAGAATCAGCCCCGCCAGGATGACGTCCTCCCGGCCCGGCTCCAGGCCGGGGATGCCCCGCCGCTCGGCGACCGGCAAGACCTCGATCCGCTCGATCAGGCCCGCGACCTGGTCGAGGGTGAGGGTGAGCCCGCTGATCCTGGCCGGGTCGTAATCCTCGAGTTCGAGCGTCATGGCGGCGATGGTCGTCACCGTCCCGGCGGTGCCGGCCAGGGTGAGGCCGCTTGGGGGCGGAAAGAACGCCGTCGCCTCGCTCAGCCGCCGGTCGACGGCGGCCCTCAGTTCGGCCAGCTCCTTCGGGGCCGGCGGATCGCTCCTTATGAACCGCTCGGTGAGCGCCACCACCCCCAGGTTCAGCGACAGGCCCGCCTGGGGCCGGCCTTTCAGGATGGGGACGAACTCGGTCGATTGGCCGCCGGGGTCCACCGCCAACACCGGGGACGAGACCGGCCCGTTCACCCCGGCCAGGCCGGCGGCCACGCCCAGCGCGGTCAACCGGGCCTCGTCCTCGCCGCTGAGCTTCCTGATCGCCAGCCCGGTCCGCCTGTTCACTTCGGACAGGAACTCCTCGCCGTCGCCGGCCAGACGGACGGCGGCCGTGGCCCCGCCGAAGACCTTTTCGACGCCGTGCTTCTTGACCAGATCGCCGAAGAATTCCAGCGCCTTGAAGGTTCGTTCCTTCGCCTCCGGATGGAGCGCTCCCCCCGGGGTGAGCTCCTGGCTCAGCCGGGTCACTCTCCGCTCGATCAGCTTTGTCTGGAGGCTGGCATGCCGGCCCGCATCGGCGATCATCAGCCGAACGGTGTTGGAGCCGACGTCAACAGCAGCGGCCGGTCTCATGATCCACCGGAGCTTAGCAGATGGCCGGGCCGATTTCAAGACGCCGGTCCGCACATTTTGTGTTTTTCCATCGGCCGACCCCAACCGGCTTGACATCCTGCCCCGGACGGCCCACGATGCCGTGACAAGAACCTCTTTTCGGTAAGGACGAGGCCATGACCGAAACGCTCGTCTGGCTTTACGTGGTCAATGCCGCCCTGCTCGTCGTCCATGAGATGGATTCGGTCTACTGGCGGGAGTGGGACCTCTTCGGGCTGCCCGGCGGCGTTACCGGCTTCTTGGCCCTCCACCTGCCGCTGACGGCGGCTTTACTGTACGGCCTGGTCCTTCTGGTGCGCCGATCCCCGGCCGGGCTGGTCTTTTCGTTGATCTTGGCCGGCAGCGGCGTCTTCGCCTTTTCGATCCACCTCTACTTCATAAAAAAAGGCCGGCCGGAGTTCAAGGCCCCGATCTCCCTGGCCATCCTGTTCGCCGCCTTGATCGTCTCGCTCATCCAAGGCGGTCTGGCGATCGCCGCCCTCACCTGAGAGGGCGGCGCGAGTAAGTGATGACCATTCTTCTCTACGCCTCGTCGGTCTTGATCTGGGGCTCGACCTGGCTGGCGATAAAGTTCCAGTTGACCCAGGTGCCGCCGATCCTCTCGGTCGCCTACCGCTTCGCCCTGGCCGCGGCCATCCTGTTCGGCTACTGCGTCTTGACCAAAAGGCGCCTTCGTTTCCCCGGCCGGGATCACCTGTTGATGACCCTCCAGGGGGGCTCACTCTTTGGGGCGGGATACGTGCTTTGCTACCTGGCCAGCCAATACCTCACCAGCGGACTGGTCGCGGTCTTGTTCTCGATCATCGTCGTTTTCAACATCTTCAACCTGCGCCTCTTCATGGGACTGGCCATCCGCGGGCGGGCGGTGATCGGCGGGGGATTCGGCCTGATCGGCATCTCGCTGGTCTTCTGGCCGGAGCTGGTCGCCTTCAGGCTGTCCGAGGGCCTGGTCGGTTGCCTGCTCACCCTGGCCGCCGCCTACGCCGCCTCCATCGGCAACGTCATCGGCCAGCGTAACGCTTCGACCGGCCTGCCGGTGGCCCAGGCCAACGCCTATGCCATGGCCTACGGCGCGGTGATGACCTTCCTCGTCTGGCTGGCCTTCGGCGGCGAGCCGGTCATGAGCTGGAGCGCCGATTACCTGCTGCCGGTGCTTTACCTGTCCGTATTCGGCTCGGTGATCGCCTTCGGCTGCTACATGGCCCTTATCGGTCGGATCGGGGCGGACATAGCCGCCTACACCGCGGTGCTGAGCCCGGTGATCGCCATCGTCCTGTCCACCCTGTTCGAAGATTACGTCTGGGCTCCCCTGCCCAGCCTGGGCCTGGTGCTGGTGCTGGTCGGCAACGTCGTTGTCCTGACCGGGCCCGAGACGTTGAAGCGGTTTCCGCTGGCGGCTCGGGCGAGGCCTGCGCCCTAGTGCCCCGGTAGAGTCCCAGGAACTCTACGCCCTGGCGACATGGACTCGGACAAGCGCCCGGCCGACTGGGGGGCCGATCAACCCTTGATTACCCCCAGCGGACGCAACCGGGCGACCTTGGTGGAGAGCCCCGCGCCGTGGACCACCTCGACCACCTGGCTGACGTCCTTGTAGGCCTCGGGCATCTCCTCGGCCAGGGTGCCCCGGCCCTCGGCCCGAACCACGATTCCGGCCGCCATGAGTTCCTGATCGACCAGACGTCCTTTGGCCGCCGTCTTGGCCGCCTGGCGGGAGAGAACCCGCCCCGCCCCGTGGCAGGTGGAGCCGAAGGTCTCGGTCATGGCCCCCTTTCGACCGACCAGGACGTAGGAGGCCCGGCCCATGTCGCCCGGAATGAGGACCGGCTGTCCGGTTTGGCGGTAGCGGTCGGGCAGCTCGGGCCGGCCGGCGGCGAAGGCCCTGGTCGCCCCCTTGCGATGGACGCACACCAGGCGCTCGACGCCGTCGATCGAGTGGCGCTCCATCTTGGCGATGTTGTGACAGACGTCGATGACGAGCCGCATTTTCAAATCGGCCGGGCCGAGCCCCAGGTGGCGCTCGAAGATTTCTCGGGTCAGGTGGGCCAGGATCTGGCGGTTGGCAAAGGCGTAGTTGGCCGCGCCGTACATCCCGGCCAGGTACTCCTCGGCCTGGACGCTGCCCAGGGGGGCGTAGACCAACTGCCGGTCGGGCAGGACGATCCCCTCCCGGGCCGTCCAGCGGGCCAGGCTCTTGATGCTGTCGTCGCAGATCTGGTAGCCCAACCCCCTGGAACCGGAGTGAATCTGGACGACCAACTGGCCCAGAGCGAGCCCGAAGGCTTCGGCCCGCTCCGGGTCGTAGATTTCCTCGACCACGTCCAGCTCCAGAAAATGGTTGCCCGAACCCAGAGTGCCCAACTGGGGCCGGCCGCGCTGCAGGGCCCGTTCCGAGACGGCGGCCGGGTCGGCGCCGGCCAGTCGGCCGCCGTCCTCGATGGCCTCCAGGTCCTCGGCCGAGCCCATGCCCCGGCCCACGGCCCAGGCCGCGCCCTGGCGGAGAACCTGCTTGAGCTCGGCCAGGCTGAGCCTTATCGGGCCGCTCTTGCCCACCCCGGTGGGGATGCCGGCGAAGAGGGCCTCGATCAGCCCCTCCATCCGTCCGGCCAAATCGTGGGCCTCGAGCCCGGTCGACATCAGCCGGCAGCCGCAGTTGATGTCGTAACCCACCCCGCCGGGCGAAATCACCCCGGTTTCGACGTCGAAGGCGGCCACCCCGCCGATGGGAAAGCCATAGCCCCAGTGCATGTCGGGCATGGCCAGCGAGGCCTGGATGATGCCCGGCAGATGGGCCACGTTGGCCACCTGCCTGAGCGCCGCACCGGCGTCGGCCTGTTCGGCCATGGCCTCGGAGAGGAAGACCCGGCCCTCGACCAGCATGCCGCCGGTCTTCTCGAGCCGCAGGCGGTAGCGATCGATCCGGGTGAGCTTCAGAGGAGTCTCGTCTTTCGCCACGCTCGGCTTGGGCCCGCCGCCCCTTTTAGCCTGTTTTTTTCGCTTTTTACTCATGATCACCTAGCTTACGGCCGGGGTCGGGTCCGGTCAAGCTCGATACCGCAGTCGATCCCGATCCGAGCTTGCCGGCCGAACGAACTTCTGGTAATAAAGGAGTTTCCAACTTTTGACAACCGTTAATCGCCAGGGGAGTTTCAGATGTCAGCCGATCAATTCAAGTCGGATAAGCCGCTTTTGATTCAGGACAACACCCTTCGCGACGGCCACCAGTCGCTTCTGGCCACCCGGATGCGGACCGAGGACATGATCCCTCTCGCCGAGGTGATGGACGAGGTCGGTTTTTGGGCCTGTGAGGTCTGGGGCGGCGCCACCTTCGACGCCATGTCGCGCTTTCTGGGCGAGGACCCTTGGGAGCGGATCAGGACGCTGAAGAAGTACATCAAGAAGACGCCCTTCTCCATGCTCCTTCGCGGCCAGAACCTGGTCGGCTACCGCAACTACGCCGACGACGTGGTCCGGGCCTTCGTCGACAAGGCCTGCGAGGTCGGCATCGATGTTTTCAGGACCTTCGACGCCTTGAACGATTTGAGGAACTTCGAGGTCTGCGTCGAGCGGATCTTGGCCAACGGCAAGCACTTCCAGGGCTCGATCTGCTACTCCTTGACCGAGCGGCGGATGGGCGGACCGGTCTTCAACTTGGGATACTACAAGGAAAAGGCCAAGGCCATCGAGGACATGGGGGCCCACTCGCTGTGTATCAAGGACATGGCCGGGATCATGGCTCCCTACGACATCTACGAGATGATCGCCGCCTTGAAGGAGACCGTCTCCATCCCGATCCACCTCCACACCCACTACACCTCGGGCATGGCCTCGATGACCTACCTCAAGGCGGCCGAGGCCGGGGTGGATATCGTCGATTGCTGCCTGGCCCCCTTCGCCTTGCGCACCTCCCAACCGGCCGTGGAACCCATCGTGGCCGCCCTGGAGGGCACCCCCCGCGACACCGGCCTCGACCTGGAGAAGCTGATCGCCATGGGCCAGCGCCTGGAGGAGATCGCGCCCAAGTACCGCGACTACCTGGCCTCCAACAAGATGGCCGTCATCGACACCGGCGTTCTGGTCCACCAGGTCCCCGGCGGCATGATCTCCAACCTGATCAGCCAGCTCAAGGAGAACAAAGCGCTCCATCGTTTGGACGAGGTCTACGCCGAGGTCCCCATCACCCGCAAGGAGCTGGGCACCCCGCCGCTGGTCACTCCGACCAGCCAGATCGTCGGCGTCCAGGCGGTGATCAACGTCCTGGTCGGCAAGTACAAGATGGTCACCAACCAGGTCAAGGACCTGGTCTACGGCCTCTACGGCAAGACGCCGACCGAGGTCCCCGAGGAGATACGCAAGCTCGTGCTCAAGGGCTACAAGCACGGCGACGAGCCGATCACCGTCCGCCCCGGCGACACCTTGCCGCCGGAACTGGACGAGGCCAGGAAGCTGGCCGAAGAGGCCGGCGTGGCCAAGACCGAGGAGGACGTCATCACCACCGCCATCTACCCCATCACCGGCCTAGGCTTCCTGAAGTGGAAGTACGGCCTGGAGAAGCGGCCGGCCGAGGTCAAGCCGCTGACCCTGGAGCAGGTCCAGAAGGAAGAGGAGGCCTGCGAGGCGGCGAGAAAGGAGCTTCGGGCCGAGTACCTGAAGAAGCTGGAAGAAGAGGACTAGATCGCGGCGGGGGAGGGCGTCGATCGGCCTCCCCCCCAGAGCCTGGGGCGGTTTCGTGCGGGCGAAACCGCCTCTTTTTATTTGGAAGCCCCTCCCGGCTGGCCGGCCGGGGGACGGAAGGTTTGGAGTCTGCGGGGCTGTCGGAGCCCTCGGCGCTAGCTATCTCTTCGCCGATTCCGCCCTTTTGATCACCTCCGCCTTCAGCTCCCGTCCGGGGTCGGAGGCCAGATAGAGCGTCCGGGTCGGGAAGGCGAACTCCAGCCCCTCTTCGTTGAACGCCTTCAAGACGGCCAGGTTGAAGCGGTGGCGATAGGCCACCGAGGCCCAGTAATCGGGCGGGGTGTACCAGATGTTGACCGTCAGCTCCAGGTAGTCCGGCCCGTAGTCGGTGAAGAAGACCTTGGGCGGCCTGTCTTTGGGGAAGCTCGGCTCCCGGTCGAGTATCTCGTGGATCAACTCGACGGCCCGCTCCAACCTCTCCGGCGGCGTGTCGTAGGTCAGGCCGAACTTGATCTTCATCCGGATGAAGGGCCGGCGGCTGACGTTGGTTATCTGGGCCGAGGCCACCTTCTCGTTGGGCATGGTCACCAACTCGCCGGGGAAGGTTCGGATCCGGGTCGATCTGAAGCCCAGATCCTCGACCACGCCTTCCACGCCGTCGATGACGACCCAGTCGCCGACCATGAACGGCTTGTCGGCCAGAATCATCAGCGAGCCGAACATGTTCTTGATCGTGTCCTGGGCGGCCAGGGCGAAGGCCAAGCCGCCCAGTCCGAGACCGGTCAGGATGGTGGTGATCGGCTTGCCGGCGATGGCTTCGGCGACGTAGGTGCCGAAGAAGATGATGATCAAGACCTTGACCGTCCGTCTGATCATCGGCACCAGCATGTCGTCCAGCTTGGACTCGGTCCGGCGAGCCAGCCGGAGGAGATAGTGCTCCAGGACGGCGACGTTCGAGTAGGCGAAGTAGGCGACGGAGAGCGCGATGAGCCAGTTGGAGACGAGAGCCAGCCAGTCCTCGACGTGGGGCGGCGCCTTAAGCATTTGCCCGACGGCCCAGGCCGCCGGCGCGGCCAGGCCGATGCGCATCGGTCCCGGCAGGGCGTCCAGGAAGAGCCGGAAGGCTTCGACGTTCGCCCGGCCTTCGATCCGTCGGGCTGGACGGGAGAGCACGAATCGGATTATCCTGACCGCAACGAAATAGGCCAGCACGACTCCGAAGGCCGCCGCCCAACGCCAGGCCGGAACGCCCAGGATGTTCAGAGAGCCGTCCATGGCTAAGATACTCGCCGCAAACAGGCGGGTTGTCAATCCGTCCCGTCCGGAGAGGAAGAAGATGCCAGAAACGCTAACTTACGAAATCAAGAATCAAGTCGCCGTCATCACCTTCACCCGACCCGAGACGTACAACCCCCTGGACGAGACCTCCGGACTCGAGTTCGTCGAGGCCCTGGAGGCGGCCGGGGCCGACCCCGAGGTCCGGGTGGTCATCATCACCGGCCAGGGCAAGGCCTTCTCGGCCGGGGGCAACGTCAAGCGGATGTACGACTACGTCAGCGAACACCCCGGCCAGGGCGCCTCGCCGATGTTCGCCAGGCTGGTCGACCTGCTCAACCGCTCCGTGTTGGCCATCCGCCAGATGCCCAAACCGGTCATCGCCGCGGTGGGCGGCGTCGCCGCCGGCGGCGGGTTGGGTTGGGTGCTGGCCGCGGACATCATCCTGGCCTCCTCCGAGGCCAAGTTCGATACAGCCTACATCCGTATCGCCGTCAGCCCGGACGGCGGCAACACCTTCTTCTTGCCCCGGCTGGTCGGCCCCTGGCAGGCGGCCGAGCTGTTCTTCCGGGGCAAGGCCATCGGCGCCGACGAGGCCAGGCGGGTCGGCCTGATAAACCGGATCATCGACCCGGACCGGTTGATGCCCGAGGCCCTGGCTCTGGCCCAGGAACTGATCGCCCAGCCGGCCGAGACCCTGGCCCGAACCAAGGCTCTTTTGAACACCTCTCTCCAGTCGTCCCTGGCCGACCAGCTGGAGTACGAGCGCCAGTGCATCCTGGCCTCGGTGGACGAACCTGAATTCGAGGCGCGGATCAAGGCCTTTTTCGCCAAGAAGAAGAGATAGCCCGACCCGGTCTTTGGGCGATGGAAGAGTCGTCGTCCTTTGCCGGCCGGTCGTCGGGCCGCGGCCGGGGAGAGGCGGCTCCCGCCCAGGCGTCGGCGGATATCCGGCCGGGTGGGGCCGGCAGGCTTCAGAGCGGCAAAACCCGGTACCAGTAACGATAGGCCTCCTCGAAGCCGAGTTTAGAGTACAGGTTCCGGGCGATGGAGTTTTTCTCCTCCACTTGGAGGTAGGCCCGCCGCGCTCCCTGGCCCCGCCCCCAGTCGAGCAGGGCCTTGATCAGCCGGACGCCCAAGCCCCGCCCTCTCAACTCCGGCCTGACCACGAGGTCGAACAGGCCGACGTATCCGCGATCGTAGACGCCGAGACCCACGGCGGCGATCCGGTCGCCGTCCAGGAGGCGCACGAAGGCCCGGCGGGGCAGGATGGTTCTCACGATGCCGGCCAGGGCGTCGGCCTTGTCCGGGGTCAGGCCGTTGAGCTCGATCGCGGCTTCGAGCCAGCCGGGGTTGAAATCGGCCTCGATCTCGACCGCCGGGTCGGGGCGGCAAAGATCGTCGGTCAACCCGGCGGTCATGACCCGGGTGTGGGCTTCGATTCGATACCCCCGTTCGGCCAACGCTTCGTCCAGGCCGGGGGGTTGGGCGGCGGCGGTCATCTTGAAGATCGCCGGGCGGCCGCGGCGGTGGTAGAGGTCCCGGCAGTAGGCGATCTTGTCATCGAGGCTCGCTCGCCCCTCGGCCAAGGGGATGACCGAGTTGGCCCGCCGGGTGATCGGCCCGGCCAGACCGATCAGCCAGCCGTCGTGGAGCAAGCGCCGGGGGGCCGGCCAGGCGTTGGCCGCCGCCTCTTCCAGAAAGAGGATCGATTCCTCGGCCGTGGCGTTGACTGCCGACGGTTCCCGGCTTCTCATTCCTCGGGAGCCCAGCCCGCCAGGAGCACCCGGTGCAAGGCGGTGACGGCCGGCTTGATCTCGGAGTTGTCCACCAGGAAGGCGACGTTGATCTCGGAAGCGCTCTGGGCGACCATCCGGGCCTTTATCCCGCCGCCGCCGATCTCGGAGAATATCTTGCCCAGCACGCCGGGCCGTCGTTTTAACTCCTGGCCGACGACGCAGACGATGGCCTTGCCCTTCTCCAGGGTGACCTGGCCCAGTTCGGCCAGGGCTTCGGCGGCGGCGGCCAGACGGCCGTGGTTGTACACCCCGTCGGTGACCAGCGAGACGCTGGAGACGGAGGTGGCGGCGATGTGGACCCCGATGTCCAGTTGGCTCAACTTGGCCAGGGCGGCCGAGAGCAGCCGGGAGGCCGACATTATCTGCGGCGAGGCGATGGAGATCAGGGCCACGTCTTCCTTGTAGGCCACCGATTTGGCGATGCGGTCGCTCAAGACCGGCTCGGGTACGATCTTGGTTCCGGTCTCCCCGGGCTTCAAGGTGTTGGCCACCCTGATCGGGATGTTCTTCTCGATGGCCGGGATCAGGGTCCCGGTGTGCAGCACCTCGGCCCCGTAGTAAGCCAGTTCGCTGGCCTCGTCAAAGGAGAGCACCGGCAGGTTTTCGGCGCTGGGATCGACGGACGGGTCGGCGGTCATCACTCCGTCCACGTCGGTCCAGATCTGGACCTCCTCGGCATCGATGGCGGCGCCGATGATCGAGGCGGTGTAGTCGCTGCCGTTGCGGCCGATGGTGGTGATGTTGCCCTCTTTGTCCTTGGCGATGAAGCCGGTGACGACGTTGATCGGTCCGTCGGCCGGAATGTTCTTGGCGATTTCGGCCTGGATGCCTTCGAGCGGCGCGGCCTCGCCGAAGTTGGAGTCGGTGATGAAGCCCAGGTCGTAGGCGTTTCTGGGCACGGCCGCGATCCCGGCCCTGGTCATCGCCCCGGCGATGATGACCGAAGATATCCGTTCGCCGAAGGAGAGCACGTGGTCCGTCGTCTTGGGCGTCAACTCCCGGATAAGGCTCACTCCCTTGAGGATGGTCTCCAACTCGTCCATCAGCGGCCCGACCAGACCGACGTCCAGATCCAGGTCGGCCATCAGGTTGAAGTGGAAATCCCTGAACTCGGTCAGATCGACCTGGCCGGCCAGGGCCCTGTCGGCCGTCTCGATCAAACAGTCGGTCATGCCGCCGTGGGCCGAGACGACCACCACCGGCCGCCGCTCCAGGGCGGCCTTGACGATCGAGATCATGGTGTCGATGCGCCCGGCGTCTTTCAAGGACGAACCGCCGAATTTCATGACGATCATGGTCGAGCCCTCTTGCTGGAAGTTGTCTTTTTGGTCCGAGGCGGCCGGCCTGAAGTTTTACAAGCTCTTGTCGCCCCTTCCACCGCTGAGGCAAGGTTACGAACTGGGTTCGGTCGTTGTCAAGCTTTCCGCATCGCTCCGGCGGGTTTGCGCCTCCCAGCGCGACGAGGCCGGCCCTCGCCGCCCCGGCCGGCGGCGGGGGAGGTTGGACGAGGCGGGCCTCCGGGAGATACTGACCGACCATTTCGACCGGCCGTTTTCGGTCTGCCTCCACGCCAACCCGGCCCGGAACGACCGGTTCAATCCGGTCACTTGCCTGTCGGTGGTCATGAACCTGAGCGCCGGCGAGATCCAGTACTGCACCGGCAACCCCTGCCGGGGTCGCTGGCGACGGCTCCGGCTCGAGTCATGATTCCTCCCGGGCGTCGATCGACGGCCTCGGTTTGCGTGCGCTCGCCAGGACGTCGGCCGTTTAGCCTTTGCCGGGCGGTTGGGGGTAGCCGGTGAGGCGCATGATCGAGCCGAACAGCCCCTTCAGGCGGCGATAGATCTTGGTGTAGACCTGATCGTACAGGCCGTCGTAGATTTCGACCGCCTCGGCCCGGGGGGTGAAGACCTCGCCCCGGCCGGTCATTTCGGTCACGGCCGCATCCACGTCGGGATGGAGGCCGGTCCCGGCGGCGGCTAGGATGGCCGCTCCCAGGGCCGAAGTCTCCTCGAGGCTCGGCCTGGCGGCCGGAAGGTTGAACACGTCGGCCGTGATCTGCATCATCAGGTCGCTTTTCGACCCGCCGCCGCAAACGGTCAGGCGTTCGATCCTGCGCTTCGTCTTCCGCTCGATGCGCTCCCGTCCCTCTCTGAGCGCCAGGGCCAACCCCTCGAGGATGGCCCGGTAGAGGTGCCCCTTGCCGTGGACGCTGCCGAAGCCGATGATGCTGCCCTTGGCCTCCGGACCGGGGTACCTCACCCCCGGCGTCCAGAACGGCTGGAGGATCAACCCCATCGCCCCCGGCGGCGTGGCCGCGGCCAGTTCGTCGAGCAGCGATTCGGCCGGCACGCCCTTTTCCGCGGCCGCGGCCGCCTCGATCTGGCCGAAGTGCTCTTTGAACCAGGTCACCAGCCAGAAGCCGCGGTAGATCTGGACCTCCAGGTTGTAGTCTCCCGGCCTGGCGCTGGGGTAGGGCGGGACCAGGGGGATGGGCTCGATGTAACGGCTCGAATTGACGTTGATGGTGGCCGTGGTGCCGTAACCGATGCAGCCTTGATCGGGCTTGAGGCAGCCGGCCCCCAAGACCTCGCAGGCCTTGTCCGAGGCCCCGGCGACGACCGGCAGGCCCTTGGGCAGCCCGGTCAGCGAGGCGGCCTCGGCCGTCACCTCGCCCAGCCGTCCGCCCGGCGGGACCAGTCTGGGCAGCGTCTCCCGCGGGACGGGCACGGCCCGGCTCTTCCAGTTGCCCGACCCGCACCATCTCTGACGGCGGTAGTCGAAGGGCACGTAACCGACCTGATTGCCGATCGAGTCGGCCATCTCGCCGGTCAGCTTGAAGTTCAGGTAGCCCGACAAGAACAGCAGGTGGGCGGTGGCGTCGAAGATCTCCGGCTGGTTCTCCAGAATCCAGTTGACCTCGGCCTCGGCCTGGAGGTGGTGGACCGTCCGAGTCAGCCCGGCGGCCCGAAACAGGGCCCGCCAGTGGATCGGCAGGCGGGGCAGCCGGCCGGCCCGCCGCTGATCCAGCCAGAGGATGGCCGGTCTGAGCGGCCGGGCGTTCCGGCCCAAATTGATGATCGTCCCCCGCTGGGTGGTTACGGCCAGGCCGGCCAGCGCCTCCGGGGCGACCCGGCCCCGACTCCAGAGCTTGCGGCAGACCTCGCCGATCTTGACCCAGTAATGGTCGGGGTCCTGCTCGGCCCAGCCCGGTTTGGGGGAGGTGTAGGGCTGGGCGTAGACGGCGCGGACGCCGTCCGCCGCCCGCCCGGCGGCGTCGAAAACCAAGGCTCTCACACTCTGGGTGCCGACGTCGATGGCCAGCACGTAATCCTTGTCGGTCATGGCTCGTCGCAGGTTGGTTGGGCCGACTCCGGGCCGGTGTTGCGTCTCCCAAACAATTTTGAACCCCACCGGGGGTTCATTCTCCTCGGCTTGCAGCGAAGAAAAACGACTCCGCGTCTCTCGCCGGACACCCCGTCGCTTGCGGCGGGGCCGTTCATTTCATCGGCTAGACGCTTGAAAGGCCCCGTCCATGGGCTGGCAACTCATTTCCGAGGCTCGAGTCTATCTCAACAGCTCCGGGCTGTAGGCCCGCCGCCACAGCTTTTGATAGGCCTCGACCTCCTGTTCGCGGCGGGCGTCGTCCCAACCCAGGGCGGCCTGGGCCGTTTCGGCCGCCCGGTCGAGGATCGCTCGGCCGCCCTGGGGCAACAGCAGACCGAGACGCGTTCGCCGGAGCAGCAGGTCGTCCAGGTGGACCACCGCCTCGTTGCGGGCGGCCCACTCCAGCTCGGCCCACAGGAAATCGGTATTGCCGATCGTGGTCAGCCCCCGCTCCGCCCTCGGCCCCAGGGACTCCAGCCAGCCGGAGCCGTAGCGGCCGATCAATCTCCTGGTCAGACGCGGCCCCAGTTTCCGGACCGACTCCCAGGCCGTCATCCAGCGGCTCTCCAATTCGGCCGTCGTCGCCGGCGTCCCGACCACCCGGCCGAGATGCTTGGCGGCTGCCTTCAGGCCTTGCTTGGCCAGAACGTCGAACGTGGTCAGCTTGCCGCCGGTGAGGGTGATCAGACCGTCGTCGTCCCAGACGGCGTGGTCCCTTGACGCCTTGTCCGGGTCCTTCCGGCCGGTGTCCACCACCGGGCGGATTCCGGAGAAGGTGGCGATAACGTCCCGACCGGTGAGGCCGGCCGACGGAAACCAGTCGTTGACCGCCTCCAACAGATACCGGCCCTCCTCGATGGTGATTGTCGGCTCATCGTCCACGGACGCTGCGTGGTCGAGATCGGTGGTCCCGATGAGCGTCGCCCCCTCCCAGGGTAGCATATACAGCGTGCGGCGGTCGCGGGGATGAAATATCGACACCGCCTGACCCAACGGCAGCCGCCAACCGGGGACGACCAGATGGCTGCCTCTGAGCCGCCGCAGTCGGGCCGACCGGCCGAGCCGGGCCCGAAGGACGTCGGTCCAGATTCCGGTGGTATTGATGACCACTTTGGCCCGAATTTCAAAGGATTGGCCGGTCTCTGCGTCCTGGACGATGACGCCGACGACCCGACCGGTCCGGTTCCTGACGAAGTCCTTGGCGGCCAGGTAATTGACCGCCTCACCGCCGAACTCGCCGGCCTCCTCGATCAGGCGCAGGACCAGCCGGGCGTCGTCGGTGACGGCGTCGGTGAAGTTGAATCCACCCCAGAGACGCTCGGCTTCGAGTCCCGGCGCCAGGCCGGCGAAGGTCGATCGGAACAGGAACTTGTGGTCCAGTCGGCCGGCCATCAGGTCGTAGACGGTCAGCCCGGCCCCGATGATTCGCCGCAGCCGACGGCGGCTTACCGGCAGCGGAAAGAGGAAACCCATCGGTTCGACCAGACCGGCGTACTCCCTGAGCAGCCGCTGTCTCTCCCTGACCGCCTGCCAGGTGATCTTGACCTGGCCCTGGACCAGATAGCGCAACCCGCCGTGGACCATCTTGCCCGAGCGACTGGACGTCCCCCAGCCGAAGTCGCGCTGCTCGATCAAGAGCGCTTTCAGCCCCGAGCGAGCGGCCCGGTGAAGGACGCCGGCGCCGGTGATGCCGCCGCCGACGATGAGGACGTCCCACGGCTCTTTCAATCTGTTCAGCGACTCGTCGCGGTTCATGGTCGGCCTCGGTTTCAGTCGATCAGCTTGCCAGGGTTCATGATCCCGTCCGGATCGAATCGGGCCGCGACCGAGCCGATCGCCGCCAGGCCGAGCCGGCCCTTTTCGGCCGCGAGATATGGTTTGTGATCCAGCCCGACGCCGTGCTGGTGGCTGATGGTGCCGCCGACGGCGACGACGGCCAGGCTGGCCGCCGACTTCAGGGCTCGCCACCGGGCCAGGGTCTCGTCCGGGTCTTCGGCCAGGCGGAAGATGTAGGTGGTGTAGATGCTCGAACCGTGGGGATAGACGTGGGACAGGTGGCTGAAGACGTGGATTCGCTCGTCCCAGCGGCTCGAAGCCTCCCTGAGCGCGGTTTCGATGGCCCCGACCGCCCTGGCCACGGCCGGCCAGGGCAGGGCCGTCTCCAGCGTGTCGATGCCGTAACCCCGCTCCCAGAGGGTGTTTCTCAAGTAGGGCAGCCGGAACCGGTTCTTGAGCCACTGCCGGCCGGGGGGCTGGCCGACGCCGACACCCTTGTGGCGCCTGATGATCTCGCCGGCCCCGTCCAGGGCCAGGCGGACCCGGTCCCGGCGGCCGGCCGCGCCGTAGATGAGCAGGCACTTGTCCCGGCCGACGCCCCTGACGGCCAGCCATTTCTCGAGCAGGTTCAATCCCAAGCCGGAACCGCCCAGGTTCAAGCTCGTCTCGGTCTCTTCGGCCAGGCTCAAGCGGATCATGGTCAGGAAGAGGTCGGCCTGGGCCATCTCCCGCACGGCGGCCATGGCCGCGGTCGGGTCGGGGAAGAAGGCTCCTTTGAAGACCTCCAGTTCGGGTAGGGGCGAGATCTTGACCGAGCAGCGGGTGATCAGCCCCAGCCGGCCCTCGGAGCCCAGAACCATCTGCCTCAGATCCGGGCCGGCGGCCGAGGCGGGATGATCGGGAATGACCAGCCGGCCGGCCGGCGAGACGACCTCGCCGCCGACGAACAGGTCCTCGATCCGGCCGTAGCCCAGGGAGAACTGGCCCGAGGAGCGGGTGGCCACCCAGCCGCCCAGGGTGGAGTATTCGAACGACTGGGGATAGTGGCCCAGGGTGAAACCCCGGGCCCGAAGGACCGCCTCCAGATGCGGGCCGGCGACGCCGGCCTGGAAGGCGGCCAGGCAGCCGGTCTGGTCGAGTTCCAGCAACCGGTTGAGCCGGTTCATGACCACGGTGATCGTCGGCCGGCCCTCGGCCGCCGCGGTCAGGTGGCCGACGACGCTGGTTCCGCCGCCGTAAGGGATGATCGCCGCCCCGATCTCTTTGGCCAGGCCGAGGAGGCGCTCAACCTCTTCGACGCTCTCCGGAAAGGCGACGGCGTCGGGAAAGGCGGCCACGGTCCCGCTTCTCAACCCCAGCCAGTCGGGAAAGCTCTGGCCGGCGGCGTGGCTGAGCCGAACGGCCGGCTCGGTCCGGATCAGGGGGTGCTCACCGAGGCGCGAGGCCGGAACCCGGCTGGCCGCCTCTTCGAAGGAGACGTCTTTGGGCCTCCAAGGAGGGCCGATCAGTCGTTCCAGCAGCGCCCCGGCCGACTCCGGCAGCGGGAAGTGGAAGGAATCGTCGCCCCAACCGTTCCATCGTCTCATGACTGTCCTCAAAACGCTAACCGATCCCCTCCGCCGTCCGGCCGCCGTTGAGACCGGCCGCCTTGGCGCTCACTTTTCGCCAAGTGGCGAGGCTGTCGATCATCGTCTCTTTGACCACCGCCTCGGCCCGTTCGGGATCGGAGTCCATGGCCGCGGCCAGAAGCCGGCGGTAATACCGGCGCGAGGTCTCCCGATTGGCCTTGCTCCTGAAGTAACGGGCGGCCAGCCTGAGGTAGAGGGCGTCGAAGCTGTTGAGCATCAACAGGTAGATGGGGTTGGGTGACAGCTCGGCCAGGCGTTTTTGAAGCCGCCAATCAAAGGCGGCGAACTCGGCGGCGTCCTCGTTCAGTCTCTCGGCCTCGACCACGGCCGCCACCACCTGGGCCGGGTTGTGGGCCACCGCCTGGCGGACGTAGGCCGGGGCGACGGCCGCCCTGAGCTCCAGAAGGTGAACGACGAAGTCTCCGGGCAGGTGGTCTTGGTGTTCGGCCAATTTGCCGAGAATGTTCAGGTTTCCGGTCAGCCAGTAATCGTTGACCATAGTCGGCTGGCCTTTCTTGACCCTGAACCAGCCGTCCCGCTCCAGGCGTTGGATGGCCTCTCTGAGCGTCGGCCGACCCACGCCCAACTCCTCGGCCAGGTCGCGCTCCAGGGGCAGGGCGCCGCCGACCGGAAACCGGCCGGAGAGCACGCCCTCGATCAGTCTGTCTTCAACGATGTCCGACAGCCGTTTCCGGCCGTTGGCCTTCCCGGTCAAATCCGCCTCCACATAGGTCTTACCTGGATATATTTCAGGTCTTACCTGATTAAGACGGAAAACCGAGGCCCTGTCAAGGGCTAATTCGGGCGGCGAGGGGAGGTCGCGGAGCCCCGCCGCCGATCCCGATCCGCCTTGGCCGCCTTTACGGCCTGGGAACGGGGCCGCTCTCGGACCGCGCCCCGCCTCGGCGAATCATCTCCCTTGATGGAGTGTGACTACCAGAGATAAAAGAATATCGACGCCTTCGACCCGCCGTCGCGCTCGTCTCCGGGCCGACGCCCCGATTACCCGCTCCGGCCGGTTACTCGATCCGGAACAGGGCCTCGTCGAACTCGTCCCGGCCTTCGTACCTCTTCATGAAGAAGCCCGGGGCCATATCCAGGTGCTCGAAGATGAGCGGATCGACCTCGATCCCCGCTTCATGGAGGACCCTGACGATGGCCTTGGGCGGCGGCGGGCAGCCTTTGACGGCCAGCATCTGGGAGATTTCGGGATGGTCCTTGTTGGCGTCGTACATGCACTTGCCCAACAAGATCGTCTTCTTCCTGCCCGGCGTGGGCGTCATGGACTTGCCGGTCAAGATCTCGACCTCGTCCCAGGGCTCGCCTCGCCAGGCCTTGGCGATGGCGTAGAGGATCACCCCGGTCAGGCCCGAGCAGTAGGTGCACAGCGACAGGTCGTACTTGGGGTAGGACAACCCCTTGATCCCCATCTTTTCCATGGGCGCAGGCAGGTCGCCGGCCTGGTTGTAGGGGAAGGTGTACTCGTGGAGGGAGGCGACCGCCTCGATGCTCTTGCCGACCACCTCCACGTCGGACAGGTCGAGCGGCCGGCCCCGCTTTTCGGCGGCGTGGACCAGGTGCGGCACCTGGGATGGTTCGTAGCCCAGCACCTTGGCCCCGACCAGATCGGCCGAGAGCACGTCGGCCGAGGCGATGAGGATGTCGCGGCGGTGAATCCGCCCGTCGAAGGACGGCCCCCGCTCGTTGGTGTAGATGCCGTCGATCAAGGTGAACATCGGCGGCATCCTGTCGGCCAGCTTGGAGACCCAGAAGTGCAGGTCCCGGCCCGGTTCCGTGTTGTGACAGGCCTTGCGGGACTTGATGTCGATCAGCCCCTTGAGGTTCTTTATCCCCAAGCTGACCACGGTTTGGGCGTGGGTCTTCAAGACTGGCAGATCGATGACGAAATCGCTTTCGAGGACGTCGGCGTTGAAGTTCATCACCACCCCGTCGCCCAGATCGACCTCGGTGAAGGGCCGCTCGAAGACGTTGACCGCCTTGACCCCGTAGCGCTCCTTCAAAACGTTGTAGCCCAGCGTCTCGAAGGCGTGGGCCGGGGTCTCGAAGTCCTTGGGCGAGGCGATCACGGTCCCCTCGCCGATGGTGATGTCGTCGATCCCCCGCTCCTTGAGCAAGGCGACCATGTCCTCGACCACCCGGGAGGTGGTGATCACCCCCCACTTGGGGAAGGCGACCGCCTTGGTCCAGAAGACGATGTTGGGCTTGATGAAGACCCTGGCCTTGGCCGGCAGGTGGTCGAGGCCGCCTGAGAGCTCGACCGCCTGGCGGATCGATTCCAGCGGCGTTCGGTAGGGAACGATGGCCACGGTGGACTTGGTCATAGATGAACTCCGTCGCTCGGTGTCGGCCGCCTCCGCGGGTCGGAGGCGTGGTTTGCTCAGATCGATCTTTTCCAGCATCGAGGCCGCGGCCAAGCGTCTTTGACCGCCGGCCCCTTTCACCCTTTTTACTTTTAATGTTGCCGGCGGCTAGACGACGCCGCTCCCGCCGTCCACGGTCAGCACCTGGCCGGTGATGAAGGCGGCGGCGTCCGAGGCCAGAAAGAGCGCCGGGTGGACGACGTCGATCGGCTCGGCCAGGCGGCCCAGCGGGATGGCGCCGACGAGCTGGTCGTGCATCTTCTCGTCGGACCAGAACGGCTTGGAAAAACCGGTCTTGACCATGGCCGGGGCGACGGCGTTGACCCGGATGTCGTCGGGGGCCAGTTCGGCGGCCAGGACGCGGGTGAGTTGCTCCACCCCGGCCTTGGCCACGCCGTAGACGCCCATGACCGGCGCGGCCTTTCTGGCGGCGATGGATGAGATGAAGACCATCGCCCCGCTTTTCTGTCTCCTCATCGGCCCGGCCGCGGCCCGGGCGGTCAGGAAAGCGCCGTTCAAGTTGGTGTCGAGTATCTTCCGCCACAGCTCCGGATCGGCCTCGGCCACCTGGGGGACCATGATGTTCATGCCCACGTTGGCGATGAGGATATCCAGCCGGCCGAAGCGGTCCAGAACGCTCTCCACGAGGGCGGTCACCTGGTCTTCCTTGGCCACGTGGGCCGGAACGGCGAGCAGGTCGCCTCCGCCGCCCAGCTCCTTGGCCGCCGCCTCCAGGGGCTCTCGTTTTCGGGCGCAGATGGCCGTCTTGGCCCCCTGTCCCAACAGGACGCGGGCCATCTCCAACCCGATTCCCCGACTGCCGCCGGTCACCAGGGCCACCTTGCCTTCCAGACCGTAACTGATGGCAGACATCCAACTCTCTCCTCTTTCGCCGGCCGAGCGGACAAAGCCTCGGGATCGGGCGGCGTCTCGCCGGTCGCCTGAAATACCGGATCGAGTATAGCCCACCCGGCCCCGACCTGTCGCCCCTAAATCGCCCTCCGCCGAGATGAAGAGAAAGGCCGGCGCCGGTTCGATCCACCGGCCGGCGAGGGCGGCCGATCGGCCTTTGGCAAGAGTGCGGGGCGTGAGTCCTGGCGGCCGGACAGGAGGACTTCAAGTCACCGGAACGGCCGCCGCCGAGCCCGGGGCTGGTTTCATTTGGGAGCCCCGATACTATTCAACAATTCAAGATTATCGCCAAGGGTGACGCCAGGCCGTTCGTAACGGTCTGGCGCGCCGCCCGGCAAAATGCTATTCTTGCTCCAGGACGCTGAATTACATAAGCGGATGAACAGCCCCGCCGCAAACGAGGGGATCTCGGCGGCAAATGCGGAGTCGTTCTTCTTCGCCGCAAGTTGCGGGGAATGAAACCCCCGTGGGGTTCAATCTGCGCCGGGGGGGAGGAGAGTTGACCGGCGTCTGGAAACATCGGTTGTCGTCGCTGCTGGTCGTGATCGGACTGGCGGCCGTGCTTGCGGCTTGCGATCGCGGCGGCGAGGTCAAAACGGTCGACTTTTCCAAGACCATCTCCGTCGCCCGCCCTGGAGACGCCGTGGACCGGAAACCGCCGCTGACGGTGGCCGTGGCGGCGATGATCTCGCCCAAGGAGACCTTCACCTACTACCGCCAGATGCTGGATTACCTGAGTCGGGCCTTGGACCTGGACGTCAGGCTCATCCAACGCAAGACCTACGGCGAGATAGACGATCTATTTCTAAAAGGCCGGATCGACTTGGGTTTCGTCTGCTCCGGCCCATACGCCGTCGGCAAGGACAAGGCCGGGTTCGACCTCCTGGCCGCGCCGGAGATCCGGGGTCGGGCGACCTATCAAGCCTATCTCGTCGTCAACAAGGACAGCCCAGTCAAACGCCTGGAGGACCTCAGAGGCCGGATATTCGCCTTCACCGATCCCGAGTCGAACACCGGCCATCTAGTGCCCTTGGCTTGGCTGGCCGGATTGAACGAGCGCCCGGAGACCTTCTTCAGCCGGACCATCTACACCTACAGCCACGACAACTCCATCCTGGCCGTCTCGAGAGGACTGGTCGATGGAGCGGCCGTGGACGGGCTCATTTGGGAGTACTACAGCCGTAAAAACCCCTCTCTGACGGCTCGCACCAGGGTGATCAAGAGATCGGAGCCGTTCGGCATACCGCCGGTGGTCGTTTCCCGGTCGATGCCCGCGGAACTCAGAGAGCGAATCCAGGACGTCATCCTGTCGATGCACAAGAGTTCGGACGGCCAAAAGATCCTGGCCGAGTTGATGATCGACCGGTTCGTAATCGCTCACGACGAGTGGTACGACTCCATCCGCCGGATGAGGGCCCGACTCGATGGCTCGCTTCAGAAGTCTGAAGAGTAAGCTTTTAATCGGCGTCTTTTCCCTGGTCATCGGGGCCGGGTTGTGCATTTCCATTCTGGTCTCCCAGCGCTACAGCGAAAGTCTCTACAAGGAACTTACGGCCCAGGCGGAAAACATCGCCCAGGCGGTGGCCCTCCAGGCGGCCGACAAGATTCTGATCAACGACTTGATGGCGCTTCAGAAAATGCTCGATCACCAGGTCAAGAGCCACCCGGACGTGGCCTATATCTTCGTCGTTCGAGACGGCGAGGTTCTGGTCCACACCTTTGAGACCGGGATTCCGAAGGGACTCATCGGGGCCAACCCTCTTGACGGTCTCAAGCCGCGATTGCAGGAGGTGGCCTCCAAAAAGGGCGAGCGATTTTTGGATATGGCCTGGCCGATCTTTGAAGGCAAGGCCGGCGTGCTTCGGCTCGGCGTCTCCGAGGAGCCCTACCGCCGCCGGATGACCAAGTTGTGGCTGGAGATGAGCCTGATGGCGCTCGGCATCCTGGTTTTGGCCCTCGGCGCGGGCCTGCTGTTCGTGGGGCGCATCACCAAGCCGCTGGCCGTGCTGGCCAAGGCCTCCCAGAAAATCGACCAGGGTGAGATGGGGGTCCGAGTGCCGATTGGCGGGCAGGACGAGGTGGGCGCGTTGGCCGCCTCGTTCAACCACATGGTCGCCCGCATCGAGGACTACACTTCCCGCCTCGAAGAGCAGACCATGGAGCTGGAGAAGGCCCACCACCAGACCAGGCTGTTCTGCAACATCGTCCAGGGGGTCGGCTCGCTGAGCACCCTCGATCGCATCGGTTCGTTTTTGATCGAGCGGTTTATGGGGATCGTGGACTCCAAGAGCATCGTCCTCTTGACCTTCAACGCCAATCGCGACGTTGTGTTCAGACTGTCCCGATCGGGCACCACGGCCCTGAGAGAGACCGAGGCGGTGGAAACGGCCGCCGCGGTCCTGCAACGTTTGGACGGGATCACTTCCTCCCAAGAGGCGATTCTGACCGCGCCGCTGGTTCCGGCGGATTTCGAGGCCGCCGACCGCCAATCGATCGTTCCTTATGAACATGGCGGGCAGGTCGAAGGAGCGCTGGTCTTGGCCTGTGCCGAGGGCTGCCGCTGCGAGGAGCAGGATCTGGGCCTGCTCCAACTGATCATGTCCCAGGCGGCCGGGGTCATCAAAAGGGCCATCGCCCACGAGGAGGAGATCCGGGATCTGCAAAAGAGGTTCGGGTCTACGGCCGAATTCAGAGGAATCATCGGTAAGGACCCTAAAATGCAGGTCATTTACCAACTTATCGAAGACGTCGCCCCCACCGACGCCACCGTTTTGATCCAGGGTGAGAGCGGCACCGGCAAGGAACTGGTCGCCCGGGCCATCCACAGCCAAAGCCCGCGGAGCGACAAGCCCTTCGTGGTCATCAACTGCTCGGCCTACCCGGCCACGCTTTTGGAGAGCGAGCTGTTCGGCCACGAAAAAGGGGCCTTCACCGGCGCCACGCGTCAGAAAAAGGGGCGCTTCGAGCTGGCCCACGGCGGCACGGTCTTTCTGGACGAGGTCGGCGAGATACCCCTCCCGGCCCAGGTCAGGCTGCTCAGGGTCCTCCAGACCCAGAAGTTCGAACGGCTGGGGGGAGAGAAGACCATGTCGGTCGACGTCCGCGTTTTGGCCGCGACCAACAAGAATCTGTTGGAGGAGGTGAAGGCGGGCGCCTTTCGCGAGGATCTTTACTACCGCCTCAACGTCATCCCCATCAACCTGCCGCCATTGAGGGAGCGACGAAACGACATCCCCCTCTTGGCCCGCCATTTCCTCAAGCGCTTTACCGTCGAGCAGGGCAAGGATATCCGAGACTTCAGCCCGGACGCCATGCGCCTGCTTTTGGGCGCGTCCTGGCCGGGCAACGTCAGGGAGCTGGAGAACACCATCGAGCACGCCACCGTTTTGGCCAAGGGCGAACGGATCGAGCCCGGCGATCTGCCCTCCACCCTGACCGCGCCGCTGGACGCAGGACCGCGGACGATGGTCGATCACGAAAAGGGTCTGTTGCAGGACATCCTGGAGGAGTGCGGCTGGAACAAGGCCCAGGCGGCCAAGCGTTTGGGGATCAGCCGCTCGACACTTTATCAAAAGATCAAGAAATACGGTCTCGTCAGGCCGACGGCCCACTGAGCCCAAGCCAAGGCCCGCCCCGACCCTCCCACACTATAGCCCCTCGTCCCAAAAAAATTTCTGGGCTAGCCGGCGGTCCAGAAGACCTCTCACCCGAATCCGGAACTTAATCCCCGGGGCGCCGCCCTAGCGCCGTTACACCCGCCGATGTCCCAAAACACAGCACCGATCGGTGTACGATTATCGTACACATCTAACTATCTGAAATTAAACCAATAAACTTATTTTGGCCTCTTTCGGCGTCCGAAAACCGAACAGAACACCCGGCCAGCGGGGAGGCATCGCTGGTGGAACCGCTTCCAGACTCGGGCCGAAGAAGAGAGGGTTATTGGCTATTGATATCAGACAGTTGGGCTGCATCGTCCGTTTGGTTTCGGGCGGCGGCTAGACCGGCCGTCCCTTCTGGAACCAGAGTTGCACGACTGAAGGACGTCTCACAACTCAGGGGTCGCGGCGGAGCTAGGCGGGGGGCGGGTCTGTGGCGAAAAGCAGTGGAGAGATAGTCGTGGTCGGAGCCGGCGAAGAGGAGTTCAGAGCGGTCTCAATCGCCTTGGCCGAAGAAGGTTTTTCGACCGAGCGGCTCCCTTCGCTATCGCTAAAGGAGATCGCCGAGCGCCTGGGTTCAGAGGAGATTCGGGTCCTGATCGTCGATCTGGACGCCGTCGAGGCGGACAACCGGTTTTTCAAGGCCATCAAGAAGAGGCGGCCGGACGTCTTCGTCATCGGCCTCTCCGGCCGGCGTTTTCATCCGGAGCTTGAAGAGGCGATGAGCCGTTACATTGACGCCTGCCTGGCCAAACCGGTGGACGGCGAGGAACTGGTCTTTTGGGTCAAGAGTGTGTCGAGGAATTGATCGACTCGTAAACAAAGGAGATGGGCGAAATGGAGATGAACAGAAGATCTTTTCTAAAGACATCCGCGGCCACCGGGGCCGCCGTCGCACTCGGCTCCTCGCTTGGGCCTGCCTTGAAGGCGCTGGCCGAAACGAAAAAACCGGCCCCCAAGGGGCTCGGCGAGTGGCGACCCGGCACCTGTCAGGGCTGCACCTCGTGGTGCGCCAAGCAGGTCTACGTCATCGACGGCCGGGCGGTCAAGATCAGGGGCAATCCCAATTCCAAGGTCAACGGGCGGGCCAGTTGCCCCCGGGCCCACCTAGGCCTCCAACAAGTCTACGACCCCGATCGGATCAAGACGCCGATGAAACGCACCAACCCCAAGAAGGGGCGGGACCAGGACCCGGGTTTCGTCCCCATCTCTTGGGACGAGGCTCTCGACGCCATCGCCGACAAGATCATGGAGCTGAGAAACAACAACGAGACCCACAAATACATGCTCATGCGGGGCCGCTACTCCTACATGCGGGACATCCTCTACTCCCGGATGACCAAGATCATCGGCTCGCCCAACAACATCTCTCACAGCGCCATCTGCGCCGAGGCGGAGAAGTTCGGTCCCTACTACACCGAGGGTTACTGGGGCTATCGCCAGTACGACGTGGTCAATACTCGATACGTGCTCCTCTGGGGCGCCGATCCGCTGGCGGCCAACCGGCAGGTGTCCTACTACTCGAGTGTTTGGGGAGACGTCATCAACCAGGCGACCATCGCCATCG
This sequence comes from uncultured Thermodesulfobacteriota bacterium, assembly GCA_964634465.1. GTDB lineage: Bacteria > Desulfobacterota > Desulfarculia > CAZWLY01. The sequence goes on from CAZWLY010000008.1 coordinate 45,291, forward strand.
TTGAGCCTCGGCTCTCGGCCACCGCGGCCAAGGCCGACGAGTGGCTGCCCATCAAACCGGGTCAAGACGGCGCTCTGGCCGCCGCCATCGCCCACGTCATTCTGACCGAGGGTCTGTGGCACCGCGAATTCGTGGGCGACTTCATCGACGGCGTCAACAGGTTCGCGCCGGGCCGGGAAGTGGCCGAGGAGCTATTCGAGGAAAGATTCACCTACGGCCTGGTGAAGTGGTGGAACATCGAGCTGAAGGACAAGACGCCCGAATGGGCCGCGGAAAGGACCGCCTTGCCGGTGGAGCAGATCAAGAGGGTGGCCGTCGGCTTCGGCAAGGCGGCCCCCCAGGCCATGTCATGGGTCGGCGGCGGGCCCTGTATGCAGGTTCGGGGCGCTTACAGCAGCATGATTTGTCACGCCTTGAACGGACTGGTGGGGGCGGTGGACAACGTGGGCGGCACCCTGACGGCCAACAAGGAGTACACCAAAAAATTCCCCAGCGAGAAACCTTTCCTCGACGAAATCGCCAAGGCCGGCAAGAAGCATAAAAAGATCGACCATCGCGGCCGGCTGGAATTTCCATCGATAAAAAAAGGCAAGCCCGGCAGCGCCGTGGTCACCAACCGAGCGGCGGAGGGCATCCTCAACGACGATCCGAACGAGATCAAGGTGGCCATCGCCTACATGAACAACTTCGCCTTTTCGTGTCCGCAGCCCGAGCGCTGGGAGAGGGCGCTGGCCAAGATTCCGTTCCTGGTCCACATCACCACCAACGCCTCCGAGTTCACCTGGTTCGCCGATATCGTCCTGCCCGACACCCACCACCTGTTCGAGAAATGGGGCTACGTCAAATCGATCGGCAACGGCTACCGTCACGTCACCTTGCTCCAGCCGGTCATCAAGCCGGTCTGGGACTTTAAAACCGACGAGACCGAAATCCCCTGGCTCATCGCCGAAAAGCTGGCCGAGCGTGGCTTTGACAATCTCCTCCGTCATTACCAGGAGTACCGGGACCCCGAGACCGGCAAAGCCCCGACCAACGAAAAGGAGTTCGCCCTCTACGCCCTCAAATACGCCACCCAGCACTTGTGGGACCCGGCCAAGTACAAGGGCGGCGACAAGTTCAACGGCTGGGAGGAGTTCAGGGCGGCCGGCGTCTGGAACTCGGACCCCTACCCGTATCGGAAGCGATGGGGGCACATGAAGACCAAGACCAAGAAGTTCGAGTTCTACAGCGAGACCCTCAAGGCGGCTCTGGAAAAACACGCCGAGAAGCACAACACCACCGTGGATCGGATCATGGAGGTCTGCAAGTACCAGGCCCGAGGCGAGAAGGCGTTCGTACCCCACTACGAGGAGCCTTACGTGTTGGGCGATCCGAAAGAGTACCCCTTTGTCCACGTGGACCACAAATCCAGACTCAACCGAGAGGGCCGCTCGGCCAATTGCATTTGGTATCACGAGTTCAAAGACGTGGATCCCGGCGACGAGCGCTGGCGGGACGTCGCCAAGATCAACCCGGTGGACGCGAGGAGGCTGGGCATCAAGGATGGAGACCGCATCAGGCTGATTTCACCCACCGGAAAACTGGAGTGCACGGCCAAATTATGGGAAGGGGCCAGACCGGGCACGATCGCCAAGTGCTACGGCCAGGGTCATTGGGTCTACGGCCGGGTGGCGTCCAAAGTCTTCGGCAAGGTGCCCCGGGGCGGAAGCAGCAATGACCTGATTCCGGCCGAGTACGACCGCTTGAGCGGCTCTTCAGTCTACTATTCCGTTACGCGGTTAAAAGTCGAGAAAATCTAGCCAAGGAGGCGTGTTAAATGCCTAGATACGCGATGGTCATAGATCTCCAGCGGTGCGTGGGCTGCGGGGCTTGCAGCATCGCCTGCCGCAACGAAAACAACGTTCCGGAAGGTATCTACTGGTCCAACAAGATCACCGAAACGGCCGGGACCTTCCCCAACGTGCGCTACCATTACCTGCCCACCATGTGCAATCACTGCCAGAACGCCCCTTGCGTGCGGGGCTGCCCGACCAAGGCCATGCACAAGCTGGATAACGGCATCACCATGCACGACCCGGACAAATGCATCGGCTGTAAGTACTGCATGTTCAACTGTCCCTATGGCGTGATCTACTTCAACTGGCAGAAGCCCCATCCCTACTGGCGCGGGGAAAAGGCGTTGATCAAGGGGGTGACCTCCTCGCCGGCGGAAGAGACCAAGAAGGTGGGGGGCGAGGTGATACCCTATTACAATCCGGCCCGGGCCGAGACCAGCAAGGGGATACGCCCCAAGGGCGTGGTGGAGAAATGCACCCTCTGCGATCACCGGGTAAGGAAGGGTGAGCTGCCCCGTTGCGTGGAGGCCTGTCCGGCCGACGCGCGCATCTTCGGCGATATCAAGGACCCCGGCAGCGAGGTCAGCAAGCTCCTGGGCAAGTTCCGACCCTTCCGCCTCCGGCAGAACCTGGGGACCGACCCCCACGTGTTTTACATCAGGAACTTCAACCCGGCGCATTACTCCGTCACCAAGGGGGGAGTCTAAATGTCTAGATCAAATGGAATCTATGTCACTTGGCTGGCCGTCCTGGGCGCGGCCATCCTGGCCGGCTTGTATACCGCTTTCCGGCTTTTCACCGAGGGACACGTGCTTTTTAACGCCAATGACGTGGTGATCTGGACCCTTCCCCTGGGTTCCTACGTCTTTTTCGCCCTGACGAGTTCGGGGCTTGGCCTGTTGGCGGCCCTTCCCCTGGTGTTCGGCGTGAAGGAGTACCTGCCTGCGGCCAAGCGGTTGGTGTATCTGGCCATTGCCACTCTCATGGCCGCCTTCATCTCCATCGGTCTGGAGCTGGGCTCGGTGACCCACATAATTTACATCTTCCTGTCGCCGAATCTGTCCTCGCCGATCCAGATCATGGGCGCCGTCTACAGCGCCGAGTTGGTCTTTTTGGCGGTAAAGTTCTGGCGGCTGCAGGCGGACGACCTGGAGAGTTGGGTCAGCAAGGCCGCGGGAATGGGCTCCTTTATCTGCGCCCTCTTCGGCCCGTTGGTGTTGGGTTCGGTCTTCGGCATCACCGAGGCTCGTCCCACATTCTTCGGCTCGTTCTTGCCGATCTTGAGTCTGGTGATCGCCGTGGTCAGCGGGCTGGCCGCCTTCTTGCTCTACAACCAGGTGTATCACCTCGTCAGCCGGGACAGGGCGACAGAAGAGGAGGAGTCGCTTCTCACCGACGCCGGCAAGAAGCTCTCCTTCATGCTGTTCATCGCGCTTCTTTTCTACGTGCTGTGGGCAGTATTCAAGTCGGCCACCACTCTGCCGGACTTTGCCACCGACGTGAACTTCAATCTGGCTCTGATCCTCGTCATTCCCCTGTTCATGACCATCATGCCGGCGATACGTTCTTCTGCGTGGGGGAAGGTGGGGGCCGCCGTGTTCACCCTGGTCATCATCTTCAGTCTCCACATGGAGGTGCTGCTGGGGGGCCAGATTCGACCCATGGGACCCAAGGCCGAGGGCCTGCCGAATGTCTTGACCTATTCGCCCAACGTCTGGGAGTGGCTGGTCGTCGTCTTCTCCCTGGCCGTGGCGCTGTTGTTGTCAACCATGGGCGAGAAGCTCTTGAAGCTGGAGCTCAAGTCCCGGTAAACGCGGGGCCGGCCCGGGTGGGGGCCGGCGCTCTCAGCTTACTCAAAACTCACGGAGCGGAGTCATGGACGGCATCTGTCATCCTTCGCCGAGCCAGACCAAGGCCGAGTTGTACCGGTTGCTGGCGGAGTGCTATTACCCGCCCGCCCCCGCCTTGCGGCAAAGCGTTGAGGAGTTGGAAAGCAGTTTGAAGGAAGTCGGTTCCGGGGCGGCGGGCCACGCCGCGCAGATGAAGGCCTGCCTGAAACGAAACCAGGACCTCAAGTCATTACAGACGGATTACGCCAAGCTTTTCGTGGGGCCGTTCAGCCTCCTGGCTCCTCCCTACGGGTCGGTGTACCTGGAGGGCGAACGCAGGGTCATGGGCGATTCGACTATGGACGTCATCAACCGCTACCGGCAGGCCGGCCTGGAGGTCTCCGAGGAGTTCAACGACGCCCCGGACCACATCGCCGCCGAACTGGAATTCCTCTACTACCTCGCTTTCAAGGAACTCCAGGCGTTGGAGCGGAGAGACGTTGAGGCGGCCGACGGCTTCCTTAAAAAACAGCACGCGTTTTTGGCCTCCCATCTGGGCGTTTGGGCGGCCGCCTTCGCCGATCAGGTCGAAAGAAACGCCGAGACCGAGTTCTATCGGTTGGTGGCCCGGCTGACCAGGGTATTCATCGCCGATGTGGTCGATGAACTCGTCCGGACCTCTCCGCCGAAGCCGGGGCAATGAGCGGAAACCAGTTCTTGGCGGTCGGCCCGGACCGTACCTGCGGCGATGATTATGTTAATATTGACATAAAACTGGGCGAAGATAACGGGTTCGAGTGGGGAGGGCGGATGCAGGTGGGCGTCAAACATCTCTCCGACGGGCGAGGTCGGGTGGTGGCCAGCCTCAGGCTGTCGGTGACCGATCGCTGCAACCTGGCCTGTCGCTATTGCACGCCCCAAAGAGGGCTTAGGCTCATCCGGACGGACGAGCTTTTGACCGATGACGAGCTGGCCCGTTTGGCGAGGGTCTTCCTGTCCTTGGGCGTGGTCAAGATCCGGCTCACCGGCGGCGAGCCGCTCATCAGGCCGGGTTTCCTGGATCTGGTCAGCCGCCTCAGGGGCCTGGGAGCGGCGGACTTGCGGCTGACCACCAACGGCCACCGGTTGGCCGGCCTGGCGGCCGGCCTCTTTGCGGCCGGCGTCAGACGGGTCAACGTCAGCCTGGACAGCCTCAGGCCGGCGCGGTATCGGGCGATTACCAGGGGGGGAAACATCGATCGCGTTCGGGCCGGCATCGAGGCCGCCCTGGCCGTCGGCTTCGATCCGGTCAAGGTCAACGTGGTGGTCATGCGCGGTTTCAACGACGACGAGATCGAGGACTTCGGCCGCCTCGCCTTGGACGCTCCGGTTACGGTTCGGTTCATCGAATTCATGCCCCTCGACGGCAACGGCTGGCGAGCGGAACGATTCGTCCCGGGCGAGGAGATGATGGCCCGCCTGAGCAGGCTGGGCCGACTTAGCGCCGTTCCCCGTCAGGCCGGCGACGGTCCGGCCCGGCGGTTCAGATTGGCCGGTGCGGCGGGCGAGATTGGGCTGATCACCCCGCTGTCCAACCACTTCTGCTCGAGTTGCGACCGCCTGCGGCTGACCGCCGACGGTCGGCTCCTGAACTGCCTCTTCAGTCGGGACGAATTCGACCTGAAAGGGCCGCTCAGGGCCGGGGCCCCGGAGGCCGAGATCAGGGAGTTGATAAAGGCGGCGGCCGCCGCCAAACCGGCCGGCCGCCGGGCAGCCGCGGCCGGCTCCGGCCGGCTCCGGCCGATGGTCGCCGTCGGCGGTTGAAGGGGGTTTTGGGAGGCGAGCGTGATCGAGGGCGGCCTCGACTAAAGCCGTCGGCGACGAGGGTTCCTGTCGTCTCCGGAAATCGGGCCGGAAGGACGTCGCTCGTAGAGCTTTTTCCAGCCCGCCCGGCGAGATTGGTAGTAGTCCATGGCCGCCTCCCACAGCGAGGCCACGGCCAGCTCGGCGCAGTGGCGGTGGTCGGCCGGCAGGCCGCCCAATTCATCTTCGATGCGTTCGGGCGTAATCTTCAGGGCCTCGTCGATGGTCAGGCCCCGGGCCAGGCTGGTCAGGGCCGAGCCGCAGGCCACGGTGTGCAGGCAGCCGTGGGGGAGGAAGCGGATATCCTGGATGATCTCGCCGTCGAGTCGAAGAGATATCTCCATGGTGTCGCCGCATCGCCCGGTGAGCGCGCTCGAACCGTCGGGCTGGGGTATCGAGCCGAGATTGGCCGGGGTCATGGCGTGGACGAAGAACGCCTGGCTGAGTTCGTGATCGTCGACCGAAATTGGATCGCCGTTTTTGAGTCGACTCATTGCCGGTTCCCTGTAGTCAGGCCGGAGGCGGGGCCGAAGCCCCGCCACCGGGTTTTTTCGGGTTGCTCGATCAGGCCCGCATCAGGTAGTGGGCCACTCCATCCTGATGGACGCGACTGATGATCCCTTCGGAGACCATCTCGCGCAAGCCGTTGACCATGAGCGTCTTGTCCTCGCCCAGGGCCTCGGTCACCTCGTTGAAGCTGAAGTAGCGTTCCTCCGAGCTGAGCAGGTTGAGCAGCCGGGCCTTGATGTACTCCTCCTTGACGATGGAGGTCAGGTCGCTGTCGAAGGCCAGGGCGTTGCGTTGATCGCCGGGGTAGACCTCCTCCCAGGGCCGTCTCAGGCTGGCTCCCAGGACCCAGCGGACCCGGGCGTTGTTGACCGCGGCGAACAGCCCGGCCAACCGGCTGTTCATATCGCCGGAGCGGTCGATGGGCCCGAGCTCGTTGATCAGCTCGATGAAGCTCTCGACGGTGACCACATACTCTTCGGGTCGGTTCAAGTCGGCGTGGGCCAGGGCGATCCGTCGCCGGTCGATGCCGGTGAGGTCCAAGAGCTTCTTGATCAGCACCACCCGCGACCAGGTGTGGTCCAGGCCGTAGGAATGGTGGCACTCCTCGGGCGGGCAGCCGATCAGGAGCAGACCATTGGCCCCCTCGACAAAGGCCCGGGCCATGACCGCCGGGTCCAGTTGGCCGATGCAGCCGACGCTCAAGAGGTGGAGCCGCGGGTCGTATTTCAAGGCCATGGTGCCGGCGTTGTCCGCCGCGGCCAGGCCGCCCCAAGCGCAGCCGAAGGCCATCACCTCGCCCTCCTCCAGAGCTCGGGCCAGGGCCGCCACCCGGGCCAGTCGTTGGTCGGTGGTGTTGTTCTGGAGGGTCAGGGCGTGATAGGGGCAGGCTGCGGCGCAGGTGCCGCCGCCGGTGCAGACCATCGGGTCCACCCGGCGCGGGATGCCGCCGCCGGGACCCTCGACCGGTTCGATGCCGCCGCAAGCGCAGATCTCCTTGCACAGCCCGCAGCCGATGCACAGGCTCTGGTCCACACTGCAGACCATCCGCGGGGCGTAGAGCCGGCCCTCTTTGGCCTTCTCGATCAACTCGGCGACGCGGACCGCCGCCCGACGGCCTTGGCGCAGGGCCTCCTGGAGGTCGCAGGGGTAGCGGGCCGAGCCGGCCAGGAAGGCCTCGCCCCGGCCGGACATCTCCGGCCGGACCTTGTCGACGTAGCTCTTGTGCTCCAGGAATCGACCCTCCTTGGGCTCCAACCCCAGAATCCGGGCTACTTTGGTCACCTCCACGCCCACCGAGCGCCTGGGCGAAAGGATCAGCTTGTCCCAGGGCAGCTCGTATTCCAGGTGGTCGTCGGGCGAGCAGTAGGTCAGGAAGCCCTGCTGGACCGTCGGCCGAAACGCCCCGTCGAAGGCGACCCACTTGATCCCCAGTTCGCGGCTGAGCTTGCGCTCGCCGGCCGAGAGCGGGACGGACATCTGAGAGTTGTAGACGATGGTGATCTCGGTCGAGGACGACTGCTCGGCCATGTACCTGGCCATCGACCAGGCCGTTCGAGCCGACAGATACGCGAACTCGGGCGTTCCGCTCTCGTAGTCGTTCACCCAGAACACGATCCGGCCCTGGGGCACGCCGTGGATCCACATCATCTCCTCGGCCTCGGTGTGGCAGATGACGTTTTTGCCGTCGTGGCCGAAGTCGGAACCCTGGTTGAGCATCTGACCGTCCAAACAGGCGATGATCGCGCTGGCCTGGTGGACCAAGGGCGGGTTTCCGTCCAGGGTGGAGAAGGAGACCTGGTAGTCGCCGGTCCGGCCGGCCACCCCGGTCAGTTCGCCGACGGTGATCCGCCGCACGTAGGGCGAGGAGTCCACCTCCTTCATGATCTTTTCCAGCCGGGCGTAATGGCGGCGCTCGCCGGGGTAGTGCTCGTGGAGCATCCTGAGCTCGTCCTCATACTCATCGGTCTGCAGGGCGATGATGCACTCCAGCTCCCGGCTGGCCAACTCGTGGGCGGCGGCGTAGGTGGCGATGCCGCCGCCGAGGATCATCACCGGCCCCTCCCACTTGACCTTTTCCCTGGGGGTCGGCTTCAGAGCGGCCAGGCCGGCCACGGCGGCTTCGATCAGCTTGGCCCCCTTGGCCGCCATCTCGGCCGGTTCGAGGCGATGGACCTGGGCGACGTGGCCCCGCAGGTTGACTATGTCCACCTGGCCCTCTCTGATACCGAGTTCGTCCAGCTCGCGCTCGAACTTCTTGAGCATGATCCGCGACTCGCAGCCGGCGACGACCAGGCGATCGAGGCCCATTTCTTTTACCGTGTTCTTCAGCTCGTTAAGGCCGGGTCCCATGCACGGGTAGGCCGAGACGGCCACGTAATCGACCAATTCGTTTCCGGCGATTCTCTTCTTGAGCGCCTCCAGGTCCACCGGGCCGGCGATTCGCTGGCCGCACTGGCAGAGGAAGACGCCGATCTTCGCTTGATCACTCATGATTTGCCTCCTCTCCTATCGGCCCGAGGCGGCCATGGGCATGGCGGCCCGGCCGCGAATCTTGTCCAGACGGGCCTGCATCGCCCCGGTCGGGCAGACGGTGACGCACGAGCCGCAGGCCACACAAGCTTCGGATGGAATCATGTACGGCGTGCCGATCTCCTTGCGGGCCCCGCGGCCGATCGTGGAGATGACCGACAGGCCGACCACCTCCCGGCAGACCCTGACGCACAGCCCGCACAGCAGGCACTGCTCCTCGGGGTTGTTGATCGCGAAGCGGGTCGTCTCCACGCCGTAGTCTTTGGCCAGGGCCTTGATCTCCGGACTGGCCGGGCAATCGGCCAGAAGCATCTCCAGGATCCAGCGCCGAACGTTCAACACCCGCTCCGAGTCGGTCAGAACCTCCAGACCCTCTGAGACGGGGTAGACGCAGGAGGCGACGATGCGGGAGCGCTTCCCCTCTACGAGTTCGACCACGCACAACCGGCAGGCTCCGGCGGGTGAGACGGCCTCGTGGTAGCACAGGGTGGGGATGTCGATGCCGTTGGCTCGGGCCGCTTCCAGAAGGCTCCACTCGGGCTGGGCCTCGATCTGTCGGCCGTTTATCGTCAATTTCACCATTACCGGGCCTCCTGTTCATTCTCTGACGCCGGGGCGGGCGAAGACACCACCACCGCCCCGAACTTGCACGACTCGAAGCACATGCCGCACTTGATGCACTGGGTTTTATCGATGGTGTGGGGCTTCTTCTTCTCGCCGCTGATGCATTGCTGCGGGCAGTTGCGAGCACAACTCATGCAGCCGGTGCAGGCCTCGGGGTCGATGGCGTACTCGATCAGCTCCTTGCACACCCCGGCCGGACAGACATGATCGCGGACATGGGCCTCGTACTCGTCCCGGAAGTAACGCAGGGTGGACAAAACGGCGTTGGGCGCGGTGCCGCCCAGGCCGCACAGCGAGCCATCCTTGATGGCCTCGGCCAGGGAGAGCAGACCGTCCAGGTCCTCCATGGAGCCCTGGCCCTTGGAGAAGTTGATCAGGGCCTCGCGCATCTTGGGCACGCCCAGCCGGCAGGGCAGACACTTGCCGCAGGATTCCTCTTCGAGGAAGCCGAGGAAGTACTTGGCCACGTCGACCATACAGTCGTTTTCATCCATGACGATCATGCCGCCCGAGCCCATCATCGAGCCGGCTTCGGTCAAGGTGTCGAAATCGACCTCCAGGTCGCGCCGCTCCCAGGGGATGCAGCCGCCGGAAGGACCGCCGGTCTGGACGGCTTTGAATTTGTCGTGACCGGGCACGCCGCCGCCTATGTCCTCGACGATCTCCCCCAGCTTCATGCCCATGGGAACCTCGACCAGACCGACGTTGTTGACCTTGCCCACCAAGGCGAAGACCTTGGTTCCCTTGGATTTTTCGGTGCCGATCTGGGCGAACCAGTCCGCTCCTTCGGCCAGGATGCGGCTGACGTTGGCCCAGGTCTCGACGTTGTTGAGTACGCTGGGCCGGCCGAACAGCCCCTCATCCGCCGGATAGGGCGGCCGGGGGGTGGGCTCGCCGACCTTGCCCTCGATGGAGCGCATCAGCGCCGTTTCCTCGCCGCAGACGAAGGCGCCCGCGCCCCGGGAGATGTGGATGTCGAAATCGAAGCCGGTGCCGAGGATGTCCGTCCCCAGGAAGCCGTAGGCCCGGGCTTGCTCCAGGGCGATGGTCAAGTGCTTGATGGCCAGGGGATACTCGAGACGGACGTAGACGTAGGCTTCGTGGGCGCCGATGGCGTAGGCCCCGATGATCATGCCTTCGATTACGGCGTGGGGGTCGCCTTCCATGACCGAGCGATCCATGAATGCGCCGGGGTCGCCCTCGTCGGCGTTGCAGAGGACATATTTGTGGGGGGTGTCGTGTTTGGCCGCCAGCGACCACTTGATCCCGGTGGGGAAGCCGGCCCCGCCGCGGCCCCTCAAGCCCGATCTTTTGATCTCCTCAATGACCTCTTCCGGGGTCATCTGGGTCAGCGCTCTGGCCGCGCCCTTGTAGGCGCCGGCCACCAGGGCGTCCCGGATGTCGGTCGGATCTATCCGGCCGATGTTCTTGAGGACGATGCGTCGCTGGCCGGCATAGAAGGGAATGTCCTCGGCCTTGACGATCGGCTCGTCGGTCTTGGGATGCCTGTAGAGCAGCCTTTCAATCGGCCGGCCGCCGATGATCGTTTCGGCCACTATCTCCTCGGCGTCCTTGGGCCTGACCTGCTGGTAGAAGATGCCCTGGGGGTGGATGATGACCAGCGGTCCCCGGGAGCAAAAGCCGTGGCAGCCGGTGGCCTTGATGCCGGGTACGACCTTGATCTCCTCGCCGGCGGCGGCCAGGGCCGCTTGGAGCGCCGCGGCCACATCGGGGCTGTTGTTGGCCAGGCAGCCGGTGCCGTGACAGACGATGATCTGAGGGGCCTCGGGGTCGTGGAGCTCGGTCAACTCCTTTCGGAGACGTTCCAGCTCGTCCACGCTTTTAAGCTTGGCCGCCCCGAGGATGTCGCTGCTTAGCGGTTGTGCTTGAACCATTTGACTACTCCCTATTCGGCGTTGAGTTTCTTGACGATCTTCTGGAGCTTGGCCGAGCTGACCTTGGGCTCGTACTTCTCATCGACGACCGCCACCGGGGCCAGGGCGCAGGCGCCCAGGCAGTTGACCGTCTCCACGCTGAATTTGAGGTCCTTGGTTGTTCCGGCCTCTTCGAGATTCAAGACGCGCAGCAGGTTTTCGGCGATACGCCCGCTGCCCTTGAGATGACAGGCCGTGCCCAGACAGACGTGGATCGTGTGTTCGCCCTTGGGTTCGAGGCTGAACGATTTGTAGAAGGTGGCCACCGAGTAAGCCTGGGAGAGCGGTACGCCGCAGTGGTCGCAGACCAGGCTCATCGCTTCCGGCGAGACGTAACCGTAGGCGGCCTGGACGTCCTGCATGAGCGAGATCAGGTGCTCCGGCCGAGCGGGGTAGCGCTCGATGATCTGGTCGATATCAATGTTCGGGTTGTCCACGACTTCCTCCTTGAACGAAAGGCTGAATTATCGACTCAACGCCGCCGCCAAGCGTCTGCAGTCGGTTACTGCAAGGTCGGGGCCAATCTTATAACTGATTGTAATTACAGATTTTTTTCAGTAGAAGGGCTTGGCGAGGACGGGCGTTTGAAACAAGACGGTTTCGAAATTCGCCCGCTCGGGTCTAGATTGAGGGAGGAAAAGGTAGAGCCGGCGTGCCGTTAAGGGCGCCCAGGGACACTGAAACGTAGTCGGTGCGGTTGAAACGGTATCGTTTCAGGAATCGCTCAGCCCCAGGGCCTTCATCTTCCGCCACAGGGAGGTCCGGGAGATGCCCAGCAGGCTGGCCGCCTCCTCGCGGCGGCCGCCGCAGAACTGGAGCGCCCGCAAGATCGCCTCCCGTTCGATCTCCTCGCGACTCGGCTCGGGCTTCGTCGCCGGCGAAGCGACCGGCTCGGCGGGAGGCGGGGTCGAGGGACGGGGCGGTTCCATATCGGGCAGGTTGCGTTCGAAAATGACCGGCCCTTTGACGAAGACGAAGGCGTGCTCCATGGCCCGTTCCAGCTCTCGGACGTTGCCCGGCCAGTCGTAATTCATGAATATCTTCATCACCTTGGGATCGACCGAGCGGACATCCTTCCCGTACTTCTCGTTCAGAAGACCGATGAAGTGATCGACCAGAAGCGGGATGTCCTCCCGCCGCTCCCTCAAGGGCGGCAGGTTGATCGGCACCGTCCGCAGACGATAGAAGAGGTCCTCGCGCAGACGCCCGCTTTTCAGGGCCTCGAAGACGTCACGATTGGTGGCGCTGATTATCCGCGAGTCCATGGGGATTAGGCGCGTTCCGCCGACCCGCTCGAAGACCCGCTCCTCCAGGACGCGCAGCAGCTTGACCTGCAGTTCGGGCTTGAGTTCGCCGATCTCGTCCAGGAAGAGGGTGCCGCCCTTGGCCAACTCGAAGCGGCCGACCTTGGAGCGGACCGCGCCGGTGAAGGCGGCCTTCTCGTGGCCGAAGAGCTCGGATTCCAAGAGCGTTTCGGCCAGGGCCGAGCAGTTGACCGCCACGAAGGGGCCGTCCTTGCGGGGCGAGTGGGCGTGGATCGCCTTGGCGAAGAGTTCCTTGCCGGTGCCGCTCTCGCCCTGGATCATCACGTTGGCCTCGGAGGCGGCGATGTCGGGCAGCTTCTCGAAGAGGCGGCGCATGACCGGCGAGGCGCCGATGATGTCGGCGAAGGAGTGACCCTTGGACCTAACCGACAGGGGGGCGAAGACGCCGCTCAAGGGGCGGAAGGTCTCCACCGCACCGACCACCGTCCCGGCGTCGTCCTTCAAGACCGAGGTGTTGACCAGAAGGCTGATCGGGCTGCCGCCCTTGTCCATCATCCGCACATCCTGATCCATCCGGGCCAGGCCGGTCTCGAGCGTGGTTCTCAGCGGGCAGCCGGTGTCGCACAGGTCGGAGCGGAAGACGTCCCAGCAGAACCGGCCCAGGACCTCGTTGCGGCTGTAGCCGGTGATGCGCTCGGCGGTGCGATTGAACGAAGTTATCCGCCACCGGGTGTTGATGGTGAAGATGCCTTCGGCCAGGTTTTCGAACAGGTCCTCGTAGCCCAGCCGGGGCATGTCGGGCAGGCCGTCGGACGGTCGGCCCCGGGACGGGTCGGTTCGGCGGCTGAGGTTCAATATCAGCCCGATGATCTGGTCGTCCGGGCCGAAGACCGGGTCGATGGAGACAAGGCAGTCCGCCTCGGCCGCGCCGGGCAGATTGGCCCGGACCTTTCGGCTCGGGGCGGCGGCGCCGGCGGTCAGGGCGGCCTTCACGGCCGAGCCGACCTCGCTGCGGTGAGGCTCGGGGAAGAGGCGGTCGAGAGCGAAGGCGTCGCCCGGGGCCAAGGGCGAGCCCAGCAATCTTCGGGCCGCGTCGTTGGCCCCCATGACCCGGAGTGAAGAATCCAGGACAATGCTCATCTGGCCATCGGGTCCCACGCCCCGGCCCGGCGACTGCTCGCGGATGTCGTCGTTGATGGTCATAGACGGCAATTAAACCTAATCGGTTCGTTCGTCAACCGAAGAAGCGGACCATGTCCTGATCGGTGAGAAACGAGGACACGTTCCAGCACAGGGCCCGCAGCGTCTTGTCGTCCAGACCCGGCCGCAGCAACTCCACGGCCTGGTCGTAGCCCTGGGCCTTGACCTCCGCCGCCACCCGGTCCAGGCTCTTGAGCCGGCGTTGATCGCCGTGGCCGTGGGCTTGACGGTAGGCCTCGACCAAGGAGTTGACCCTGGCCACGGAGCAGCGCTTGCAGGTCCGATCTTCGGTCGTCACTCGATCGTTCCTCCACCGACACGTCGATGTTCCACTGACTCAAATTGGAGTAAACCACGAGGTTTCAGTCCGGTCAACCGACTGTTGGCTGGGTCGCCGGCCCGGGCTCGGGGGTCGAGGCCGTTGGAACGATCGGCATGAGCCCTCCACGATCGGATGATCGTTCGTCAGGCGACCGGCCAGCATCTTTTTCGAGCGAGCCGGTCGGCCGCTCGCTTTCGACGCCCCGGAGGCGTTATAATTTTGGATAAGTCGTTATGATGACGGATTCTAACGGCCGCCGCCCCCTTGACAACCGGGGCCGGAGCTGTTACAGAACTGTCTAACAGTTAGACAGTTGAATGGTTGACCTGGCGGCGGGCAAAACGCATCCGCCCAAACCGGGCGCGGCTTTGGTCTGGATAGGGACGCCTGGAAGGGGCGAGGAGGCTGGCGGAGGCGCTCGGGCTTTTCCCCCGGCGATCCATCCCGGCCCGGCCGGCGAGCCTGCGGCTGGTCGACCCGCTCGACTGGAGACAGCGCCCTGCCCCGGCTCTTCGTTCCAGATGGAGAGGGGGTAAAGGTTTTCAGGACAGGTTGCAAGACACAGGAGGAGAACCGATGGAGGCCCGGCACTATATAGCTTTGGAAGATCGATACGGCGCCCACAATTACAAGCCGTTGGACGTGGTTTTGACCCGGGGCGAGGGCGTGTGGGTCTGGGACGTCGAGGGCAACAAGTACCTGGACTGCCTGAGCGCCTACTCGGCGGTCAATCAGGGCCACTGTCACCCCAAGATCATGGCCGCCATGATCGACCAGGCCCGAAAGTTGACCTTGACCTCCCGGGCGTTTCGAAACGATCAACTGGGGCCGCTCTACGAGGAACTGTGCGAGCTGACCAATTCCCACAAGGTGCTGCCCATGAACTCCGGGGCCGAGGCGGTGGAGACGGTCATCAAGGCGGTTCGCAAGTGGGGCTACCTGGTCAAGGGGGTGCCCGAGGACAAGGCCGAGATCATCGTCTGCGCGAACAACTTCCACGGCCGGACGATCACCATCGTCGGCTTTTCCACCGATCCGGTCTCCAGGGAAGGCTTCGGCCCCTTCACCCCCGGTTTCAGGATCATTCCCTTCGGCGACGCCAAGGCTCTCAGGGAGGCGATCACGCCCAACACGGTCGGTTTTCTGGTCGAGCCGATCCAGGGCGAGGCCGGGGTGATGATTCCGCCGAGCGGTTATCTCAAGGAGGTCCGCTCCATCTGCGACGAAAACAACGTCGTTTTGATCCTGGACGAGATCCAGACCGGCCTGGGCCGCACGGGCCGGCTCCTGGCCGAAGAGCACGAGGGCATCGAGGCCGACGTGACCCTGATCGGCAAGGCCCTTTCCGGCGGCTTCTACCCCGTCTCGGCGGTGCTGTCCAACACCGACGTGCTGGGCGTCTTGAAGCCGGGCGAGCACGGCAGTACTTTCGGGGGCAACCCGCTGGCCTGCGCCGTGGCCCGGACGGCGCTCAAGGTTCTGGTCGAGGAAAAGATGATCGAAAACGCCGCCGAGATGGGCGACTACCTCCTGGCCCGGCTCTCGGAGCTCGACAGCCCGTACGTCAAAGAGGTTCGGGGCCGGGGCCTGCTGGTGGCCGTCGAACTCCACGAATCGGTCGGCGGGGCCAGGCCCTTCTGCGAGAAGCTGATGGCCAGGGGCATGCTCTGCAAGGAGACCCACGACCACATCATCCGCATCGCGCCGCCCCTGGTGATCAAGAAAGAGGAGATCGACTGGGCCGTGGACCGGCTGGCCGCGGTGCTGAGCGAGTAGACGCGTTTCGTTCACGCCCATATCGAGGCGGTTTCTGGGTAGGAGGCGAAAGTGAAAAGGGATTTTCTCCATATCACCGACTTTTCGGCCGATGAGATTTGGGCCGTCTTCGACCTGGCCAAGGAGGTCAAAACCAAACTGAAGAACCGCGAAGACTTCAAACCGTTCGCCGAGCACAGCCTGGCCATGATCTTCGCCAAGCCGTCGGCCCGAACGAGGATATCCTTTGAGACCGGTTTCTTCCGGCTCGGCGGCCACGCCCTCTACCTGGGGCCGGACAGCATCGACATCGGCAAGCGGGAGCCGGTCAAGGACGTGGCCCGGGTGGTGAGCCGGTACAACGATCTGATCATGGCCCGCCTGTTCGACCACGACGACATCATCGAGCTGGCCGAGCACGCCTCGGTGCCGGTGGTCAACGGCCTGACCGACTATAACCACCCCTGCCAGGTCATGGCCGACCTGTTCACCATCCGGGAGCACCGGGGCGACCTCGACGACCTCAAGATCGTCTACGTCGGCGACGGCAACAACGTCGTCCACTCCTGGCTGAGAATGGCCGCCCGGTTGCCCTTTCACTTCGTCTGCGCCTGCCCCGAGGGCTATGCGCCCGACGCCGACACGGTGAAGTTGGCCGAGGAGGCCGGCCTGTCGAGGATCGAAATCAGCCACGATCCCCAGAGCGCGGTCAAGAACGCCGACGTGGTCTACACCGACGTCTGGGCGTCCATGGGCCGGAAGCACGAGCTTGAGGAACGACTCGAGCGCTTCAAGGGCTTCCAGGTCAACGACGAGTTGATGGCCGCCGCCGGCGAGAAGGCCTACTTCATGCACTGCCTGCCGGCCGAACGGGGCGTGGAAGTGACCGATTCGGTCATCGAGTCGAAGAACTCGATCGTCTTCGATGAGGCCGAGAACAGGATGCACGTCCAAAACGCGATCATGCTGAAAATCTCCGGGCGGGGCTAGCCCCGCCCGGGAACGTCAACCTTTAACCTCCAGGACCAGCGTCCGCTTAGGGGCGCACAGTACTCGGAGGAGTTGTGGCTGAGCAAGTTACCATCAGGGTGGAGAAAGTCATCATCATGGGCGCCGCCGGGCGCGACTTCCACAATTTCAACGTCTACTTCAAGGACAATCCCCGCTACAGGGTGATCGGTTTCACGGCGACCCAGATTCCGGACATAGACGGTCGCCGCTATCCGGCCCAGTTGGCCGGGGAGATGTACCCCGAGGGCATCCCCATCTACGCCGAGGAGCGACTCACCGAGCTGATTCGTGAAAACGGCGTCGATCTGGTCGCCTTCTCTTACAGCGACATCCCCCACGTCGAGGTCATGCACAAGGCCTCCGTGGTCAGCGCCGCCGGAGCCGACTTCGTCTTGATCGGGGCTCCCTACACCATGCTCGAGTCCGAGAAACCGGTGGTGGCGGTGTGCGCCGTGAGAACCGGGAGCGGCAAGTCGCAGACCACCCGGAAGGTGTGCCGGATACTCAAAGAGATGGGCAAAAAGGTGGTCGCGGTCCGCCATCCCATGCCCTACGGCGATCTGACCAAGCAGGTCGTTCAGAGGTTTTCGACCTACGAGGACTTCGACAAGCACAACTGCACCATCGAGGAGCGGGAGGAGTACGAGCCTCTGGTGGCCCAGGGTCACGTCGTTTACGCCGGCGTAGACTACGAGAAGATTCTTCGCCAGGCGGAGAAAGAGGCCGACGTGGTGGTCTGGGACGGCGGCAACAACGACACGCCGTTCTTCAAGCCCGACGTCCACATCGTGGTCTTCGACCCCCACCGGGCCGGGCATGAGCGACTCTACCACCCCGGCGAGACCAACCTGGTCATGGCCGACGTGGCCGTGATCAACAAGGTGGACAGCGCCGAGGCGGCCAAGGTGGAGGAGCTCAAGCAAACCATCGCCGCCTTCAACCCCGAGGCCGACATCGTCCTGGCCGAGTCGGCCCTCATCGTGGACGCTCCCGAAAAGATCGAGGGCAAGCGGGTGCTGGTGGTCGAGGACGGTCCGACCCTGACCCACGGCGAGATGCGCTACGGCGCCGGCACCATCGCCGCCGAGCGCTACCAGGCCGGTGAGATCGTCGATCCCAGGCCCTACCTCGCCGGCAGCCTCAAGGAGACCTTCCAGGCCTATCCGCACATCGGCGCGCTTCTGCCGGCGATGGGCTACGGCCGGCGTCAGATCGAGGACCTCCAAGCCACGATCAACGCCGTCGACTGCGATCTGGTGCTCTTCGCCACCCCGATCGATCTGCCGAAGCTGATCTCCATCAACAAGCCGACCGTCCGGGTCGCCTACGAGTACAAGGACGTGGACGGAACGTTGCTGGAGGAGGTCTTGAAGCGACGTTTGGGTTGGCAGTAAGGACGAAGGCGTCCCCCTGACCCCGACCCGGCGCCGGGCCCGGCCGAAACCGCGGCCAGGGACCGGCGCCGGCGGTTGGGAATCGAGGCATGCCTGTGGAAGACGGAAAGAAAAAAACATTGCTGATCGCCCTGGGCGGCAACGCCCTGATCCGCAAGGGCCAGGTGGGAACGGCCGAGGAGCAGTTCGAGAACCTGAAGCTGCCCCTGCGCCAAGTCGCCCGCCTGTCCCGGAGCCATCGGATCATCATCACCCACGGCAACGGGCCTCAGGTGGGCAACCTGCTGCTGCAGCAAGAGAGCTGCGACAAGGTCCCCAAGCTGCCGCTGGAGATTCTGGTCGCCCAGACGCAGGGCCAAATCGGTTACATGATCGAGTCCACCCTGGACAGCCAATTGATGGAGCTGGGCATCTACGCCGATCAGAACTTCATCACCGTGCTCACCTACGTCCTGGTGGACGAAAACGACCCCAGCTTCAAGAACCCGACCAAGCCGATCGGACCGGTCTACACCGAGGAGGAGGCGGCCCGGGCGCCGTATCCGACCCGAAAGACCGACAAGGGCTACCGAAGGGTGGTGGTCTCGCCCCGGCCGGTGACCGTGGTGGAGAAGCGGGAGATCAAGAAGCTCATCGAAAACGACTTCATCGTCATCTGCTGCGGCGGCGGCGGCATTCCGGTCGTTCGCGAGGGCAGGTCTTTTCAGGGCGTGGACGCGGTCATCGACAAGGACCTGGTCAGCGCCGTGTTGGCCGCCGAGGTGGGGGTGGACGTGTTCGTCATCGCCACCGACGTCCCCGGCGTCAGCCTCAATTTCGGCCGGGCCGACGAGCGGCTGATCCGAACCATGACCGTCGAGGAGGCGGCCGGATACATCGTCGAGGGGCACTTCCCGCCCGGCTCCATGCTGCCCAAGGTGGAGGCGGCCATGGAGTTCGTCAAGGCCGGAGGCGAAAGAGCGGTCATCACCGGCATCGAGAGCATTGAGGCGGCCGTGGCCGGAGAGGCGGGCACCGAGATCAGGCCATGAGGAGGGAAACGAGGGACGGAGAATAAAGTTTACGAACCCGCCCGGCCGCGGTCGAAAAGAACCCGCCGGCTCTTTTCGACCGCCTTTTGATCGGCCACCCTTTGACTGGGGAAGATGATTCGGGCACAATCCTCGAAAGACGGCGGCGGCAGCATGGTGCGACGCGGCCGCCCGGGGGAAGAGGTGACCATGACTCTGAAGTTCAAGAAGCTGAAGCCCAACCGGGCCTTCCAGAACGTGGTCGATCAGATTCAAGAGGCCATTCTTACCGGCGGCCTGAAGCCGGGTGACATGCTGCCCTCTGAAATGAAGCTGACCGAGATGTTCGACACCAGCCGCGGCACCGTCCGGGAGGCGCTGCGGGTCCTGGAACAGATGGGCCTAATCGCCGTCAAGACCGGGGCCGGCGGCGGGGCCGTGGTCACCGCGGTAAAGACCGACAAGATAACCGAAAGCCTGAACCTCTTCGTCCAGTCCCAGAACGTGTCCTTCGATCAACTGGCCGAGTTCCGGGAGGGAGTGGAAGGTTTGGTCGCCGCCCTGGCCGCGGAAAGGGCGAGCGCCGACGACATCGAGTGGCTCGAACGGATACTGGCCGAAGCCGAAGAGTTAGTGAGACACGGGACGGATTGGAAGGATTTCGCCGAGATCGATATCCGGTTCCATCTCGCCCTGGCCGAAATCGTGGGGAATCCGATCTTCGTGGCCGTGCTGCACATGGTCCACGACAACATCCTCGCTTCGTTCGAACAACCCACCCTCAAGGGCGAGAAACTGCTCCAGGAAAACTACCGGGACCTGCGTCAGATCGTGGCCGCCATCGAGAGCCGGGCGGTCGATGAGGCCCGGACCCTGGCCCAGCTCCACGTTCGCAAGTTCAACCGGCACATGAAGGGAATCAGGCGCAGCCCGGACAAAGAGAGCCGGTCTGCCTGAACGATCGCCGCCGAGAGGCGGGAGCCTGGCTGCGAGACGCGCCCGGCGAACTGAAGGGCGGTAGGCGGCGGCCCCCTCATCAGAGGGAGCGGCTGACGGTCGTTCGAGATCACTTTCGGATCGACGGCGTTTCGCTCGTCTTGACGGATTGGGTGGACTGGCAAATGCCGACCGCACCCCGCCGGAATAGACCGAAGCTCTAAGCTCGCCTCCCCCGCCCGGCGGGGTCACGGAGGGACGGGGGCGGTGAGAAGCCTTAAGCCGGGCCTATCTCTTCGCTTACGTCGCGCCGGCCTCGGCCGCCTTTGGCAAGGTATTCGACTCTTCGATCAGAACTCTTCCAGGTCCTCGGCCTGCTCGGGCAGGGCCAGGGACTCCCCCGGACCGATCTCGACCCGTTCGGGCGACTCGGCCGGCTCGGCCGGCGCGGTTTCGTCCCGGCCGGCCTTCTTTTTCCGGCCGCCGGCCACCAGGGCGATCAACTCGGCGACGATGGCCTCCACTTCGGCCGACTGGGACTTCATCTGGCCGGCGACGGCCTTGGACTGCTCCGAATGGCTGGCGTTGACGTGGACCACCTGGTCCATCTCGGACATGGCCCGGTTGATCTGCTCGATCCCCTCGGCCTGTTCGGAGCTGGCCGCGGCGATGCCCTTGACCAGTCGATCCACCTGTTCGTTCTGCTCGGCGACCTGCTTGAAGGCCTGGTGGGTGGTGCCGACCAGGCTGGCCCCCTCGTGGATTCGCTTGACCGTGTCGTCGATCAAGACCTGGGTGTTCCGGGAGGCCTCGGCGGCGCGCATGGCCAGGTTGCGTACCTCGTCGGCGACCACGGCGAAGCCCTGGCCGGCCTCGCCGGCCCGGGCCGCCTCCACGGCGGCGTTCAGGGCCAATAGATTGGTCTGGAAGGCGATCTCGTCGATGGAGTTGACGATCTTGGCGATCTCCTGGCCGGCGCCGGCCAGGCGCTCCATGGAGACGGCCATTTCGTCCATGGCCTTGCCCGTCTCCTCCATCGTCTCCCTGACTTCATCGGTCAGCCGGTCGGCCTGCTGGGCGTCCTCGGCGTTGGTCCTGGTCTGGGAGGCGACTTCCTCCAGGGCGGCCGAGGTCTCCTCCAGGCTGGCCGCCTGGCGGGACGAGCCCTCCGACACCTGGCTCGCCGCCTCGGTGACCTGGTCGGCCAGTTTGGCCAACTCGTCGGCCCCGGCGCTCAAGCGGGCCACCATCCGATTGAGCGGCCGGGCGATGGATTGAGCCATGACCACCGCGATGCCGATTCCCAGCAGAAGCGAGCCGATCAGGCAGATGACCAGGACGTAGGTCGAGTTGACCACGGTGTCGATGACGGTGGTGATGCCGGCCGAGACGGCGGCCTCGGTCCGTTTCCTGGCCTCCTCGACCTTCTCGAGCGACCGGCGGCCTTCGGCCAGGGCCCGGTCGGCCCTTTCCTTGGCTTGGGCGACCGTCCGGCCCAACTCCTGGCGGGCCTGGCTGGCTTGCTGGGCGGCCTTGTCCACGGCCCCCTTGGCGCTGTTGACCGAGGCGATGACGGCGTTGGAGGCGCTCTTGGCCTCGTCGGTGGCCCGCTTGGCCTCGGCCCGGGCCTTCTCCAGCGCCTCGGCGTTTTCTTCGGAGAGGGCCACGGCCAGTTCCTCGATGTCGAGCTGGGCGATGCGGATCTCGGGCAGGATCGTCTTCATCTCCACGTGGGTGTCTTTGGCCGTGAGGATCGATTTGATCGAGGTTTGGGCGACTTTGACTATTTTCTGTCTCTGGAAGTCCGAGCTTCCGGAGAGGCTGTCGGCCACCTCCTTTAACTGATTGGCGGCCGTATCGAGTAAAACGGGGGAGTCGGTGTCGCTCCAGAACATGAGAACCGATTGGCGGGCCGCGGTGACGGCGGCGGCGTAGTCCAGGGCCTGGTTCAGTTCCTCTCCGGCCCCGACTCGCTCCCTGAGGTCCCTGAGGTAAGCGGCGAACACCATCCCCAGGCTGTCCAGGTCGTTTTGGACCCGGTCCTTGGCCCTCATGAATTTGTTGACCGCCTGGATGGCTTTGTCGGTCAGTTGTTCATAGGCGGCGATGCCCTGTTTCAGCCCGTCCAACTGCGACAGGTTGGAATCCAGTTCGGCCAATTTTTCGACTTGGGCCTTGGCCGCTTCGAGCGCGTTGGTGATCTGCCCCAGCTTCTCGAGGTCCTGGATGGCGAAATAGACCTCCATGTTGATCGCCAGCCATTTCAACTGGAAGAGGAGATGGTCCGTCGTCCGGGCGATCTGGAGGATGTTGACCCCGGAGGCCAGGGCGTCGATGGTCTCCTTCTGGACCTTGTTCCCGGCTTCGACCCGCCTGGTCAGCTCGTCGATGGCCGAGGTCAGCTCTTTTTCGCTTTCACCCTGGGCGGCCAGGGCCGAATCGATGCCCTCGATGAGACCCTGGATGTTGTCGGTGAAGACCCGTTCGGTCTTTTTCTGGGCCTCGGCGGCGTTGTTGATCTGGGTGATGAACTGCTCCACGTTGGCGGCCAGAGAGGCCTCTTTCCCGGACCGGTCGCCGCCGACGACCACGCCGTCGATCCGTTTGAGACCGTAATAGCCGGCCAGCCCGACCGTCAGTACGGCGGCCAGGACGGCTATCAATACGCCGGTCATGATTCTCAACTTGACGCCCATTCTCAAACCAGCAGCCATAGCCTCACCTCTCCACAGCTTTCGAGCCAGATCGTTTCACCTCTCCGGACGCACCGCCCCGCTGCTTGGACCCGAGCCGTCCGCCTCGGCCGACGCAATCGACGCCCGATTCGCTCTTCTCGATCATTGATCGCTCGAGGATCCTTCGCCCGTCGTCTCCTCCGCCTCCCGGCGGCCGGGGCGGGCGAAACAAGGCCCACAGCAGGCCGAAAATGGCTCGATGTCGGGTCGGGTCCCCAATCCGGTTCGCGATCCGCCGCCTTTTCCCCTTGAGCGAAGCGTTGCCCTCAAGTCATCATCACAATTTATCGATCAAAAGACAATACCCGCTCCGAGAAGCGACTCCAGCGCCGCGCCGCCCGATAGACTCGGCCGCCGCCGGCGACTACTACTTCTTCAGCTTGGCCAGTTCCTCGTCGCGCAACACCCGCCTCAGGACCTTGCCGACGACCGAGGTGGGCAACGAGTCCCTGAACTCGATGAGCCGCGGCCGCTTGTAGCCGGCCAACCGCTCCCGGCAGAATTCCAGAATCTCCTCTTCGTCGGCTTCGAGTCCGTCCTTGAGCTGGACGAAGGCCTTGACCTTCTCGCCGGTGCGTTCGTCGGGCACGCCGATCACCGCCGCCTGGGCGACCTTGGGGTGGGCGTAGAGGACCTCCTCGACCTCCCTGGGGTAGACGTTGAAGCCGCCGACTATGATCATGTCCTTCTTGCGGTCGGTGATGACCAGAAAGCCGTCTTCGTCCAGGTGGCCGATGTCGCCGGTCAGGAAGAAGCGTTTGCCGTCGATCTCCCGGAAGACCTCTGCGTCGGCTTCGGGGCGGTTCCAGTAGCCGGCCATGACCTGGGGGCCGGCGATGGCGATCTCGCCGTCCTCACCGAGCGGCAACTCCTCGAGACCGGTCTCCAGATCGACGATTTTGACCTCGGCCCCGGGCAGGGGCGGTCCGACCGAACCGATCTTGCGGTCCTTGACGGTGGTCGGGTTGGTCGTCGTCACCGGCGCGGTCTCGGTCAGCCCGTAACCCTCGTAGACCACCGCCCCGGTCTTGGCCTCGAACTGCCGTACCACCTCCTCGGGCAACGGCGCCGCCCCGGAGCCGCAACCTCGAAGGGAGGTCAGATCGAACTCGTCGGTCTTGGGGTGGTTGACGAAGGCCGAGTAGATGGTCGGCACGGCGATCATCAGGGTGACCTTGTACTTGGGGATGGCGGCGATGGTCTCGGTGAACGGCGGCTTACCGGCTTTCGGGTCCGGGATGCAGACCACCCGGGCGGCGTTGGTCGCCGCCGAGAGCATACACAGCGTCAGCCCGAAGCTGTGGTACCAGGGCAGCACGCCCAGATAGGTGTGGACCCCTTTCTCCAGGGGTCGGGGCTCGCCGCCGCCCTCCGGGACCAGCCGGATCCATTCCCCGCAGGCGGCCAGGTCGTACATGAAGTTGGAGTGGGTCATGGCGGCCCCTTTGGGCACACCGGTGGTGCCGCCGGTGTAGAGGATCGCCGCCAGGTCTTTGTCCGGGTCGATGTCCACCTGCGGCGGCTCGGGAGCGGTCGATTTCAGCACTTCGTCGTACCTCAGGTGGCCGGGGGCGTGGTTGTCGGCCCGGGGGATCTTGCCCAGCAGCCCGCCCAGAAAGCCTTTCAACGCCGGTAGGTACGACTTGACGTTGCAGATGACGACCGTCTCCACCGCCGTGCCCTGCACGGCCTCGAGCGCGGTCGGATAGAACTGGGGGTGGTCCATGACGAAGACCGCCTTGGCCCCGGAGTCCTTGAGCTGGAAGTTGAGTTCGCCGGCGGTATAGAGCGGATTGCAGGTCACGCACACCCCGCCGGCCTTGAGCACGCCGAAGAATATCTCGGGATAGTGGGGCAGATTGGGCAGGAAGATGGCCGCTCGATCGCCCTTGGCGACGCCGCGGGAGGCCAGGAAGCGGGCCAGCCGGTCGGCGGCGTCCTTGACCTGGCGGAATGTTCGCTCGCCGCCCTGGAAGATGGTGTAGACGTGGTCCGGAAATTCCCGGGCCGCGTCGTCCAGGATGGTGAAGACGGGTTTTTGGTAGCCGTCGATGTCGAATGGAACCCCAGGCGGCCATTTCGGCCCGTGCCACGGTTTGCTGGCCATGCCGAACCCCTTCCCCAAAGCTGGTGCGGTGTGTTCTTTTTGAAACGACCCGGTTGGAACCTTATGAAATCTTACAATATCCCAACATAATATAACAACCCGCAATCGACATCTCGGCCGAGACGCCGCCGCCCGTCGTCCGACCGAGCGGGTTCCCCGGTTCGCCGGGCGGCGAATCGGTCGGAATTGTCGGGTTTGGCGCTTGACTCCGACCTGTTTATATACGAGCCTATTTCAAGGAAATTTACTCCGGGGTCCGCCCGTCCCGGCTGGGGCCGGGGTGAGGTCTGAAAGCGGTCATCATCGAACTCACAGTGAAGACGTCGTCGAGGCGTGAGGTTTCAGGTTCGGTTCTGGGCCGGTCGCGCCGCGCCGCGCCGCCGGCTGGTCGATTTCCCAACCCGAGTCTGAATCAGGGAGGCTGAAGATGGCCCCAAGCGACCAACCGATCCGCCGGGTGGCGGTGATCGACGGCTGCCGCACTCCGTTTTGCCGCTCGGGCACCGAGTTCGCCGATTTGATGGCCTACGATCTGGGATTGATGGCCGTCTCCGGGTTGATCAAGAGGGCCAGACTCGATCCCGAGGCGGTGGAGTTGCTGGTGATGGGCACGGTGATCTCCGAGGTGAAGACGACCAACCTGGGCCGGGAGGTGGCCCTCGGCGCCGGGTTGCCCCGATCGGTGCCGGCCTTCACCGTCACCATGGCCTGCGTGTCGTCCCTGCAGTCGTTTTTGAGCTGCGCCCAGGCCATCAAGACCGGCCAGGTCGAGGTGGCCATCGCCGCCGGGGCGGAATTCCTGTCCGACGTGCCGATCCGCTTCAGGCGGCCGATCAGGAAGCGCCTCATCGCCGCCCAGAAGGTCAAGGGGCCGATGAGCTACTTGAGGCTCATGAAGGGACTGGGCTTCAAGGACTTCCTGCCCGAGCAGCCGGCCATCGCCGAGTTCTCCACCGGCGAGGTCATGGGTGAGAACTGCGAGCGGTTGACCAAACGCCTGGGCGTCAGCCGCGAGCAGCAGGACGAGTACGCTCTGATGTCCCATCGCCGGGCGGCCAAGGCCACCGAAGAGGGCCTGCTCGCCCGCCAGATCGTCCCGGCCTATATCCCGCCCTTCAAGGAGCCGGTGATCAGGGACAACGGTTTCAGGGGCGACACCAGCCTGGAGAAGTTGGCCAAGCTCAAGCCGGCCTTCGACCGCAGGTTCGGCACCGTCACCGCCGGCAACAGCTCCTTTCTGACCGACGGCGCGGCGGCGGTGCTGTTGATGAGCGAGGCGGCGGCGGAGAGGCTGGGCTACGAGCCGATGGCTTATCTCAAGAGCTCGGCCGTGGCCGCCCTTGATCCGCTGGAGGAACTGCTTTTGGGCCCGGCCTTGACGGTGCCCAAGGCCCTGGCTGCGGCCGGCCTGGAGCTGGACGAAGTCGAGGTGATCGAGCTCCACGAAGCCTTCGCCGGCCAGGTGCTGTCGGTGCTCAAGCTTCTCGACGACGAGGAGTTCTGCCGGGAGCGTCTGGGCCGGGACCGGCCGGTGGGGGCGGTGGATTTCGAGCGGCTGAACGCCTGGGGCGGGTCGCTGTCGGTCGGCCACCCCTTCGGCGCCACCGGGGCCCGGCTGATCACCACCTGTTGCCACCGCCTGGCCCACGAAAAGGCCCGCTACGGCCTGGTGGCCGCCTGCGCGGCCGGGGCGGTGGGCATCGGTCTCGTTCTGGAGGCGGCGTGATGGGCGCTGGCGACGATCTTCTCAAGGCAGGTGGGAGCGACATGGACGCGATTCGAATCGAAAAGCGACCCGACGGCGTGGCCCTGATCATCTTCGATCACCCGACGAAACCGGTCAACACCCTCTCGGTCGCCCTCTTGAAGGAGGTGGAGGCCAAGGTCGAACCGTTGATGGCCGACGATACGGTCAAGGCCATGGTCCTGGTCTCGGCCAAGCCGGACACCTTCATCGCCGGGGCCGACCTGGACGTGCTGGAGGGGGTGGAGACGGCCGAGGAGGCCGCGGTTCTCTCCCGGGACGGCAACCGGCTGTTGAGCCTGATGGCGGCCAGCAAGAAGCCGATCGTGGCCGCCGTCCACGGCGCGGCCCTGGGCGGCGGACTGGAGACGGCGTTGGCCTGCCACTACATCCTGGCCTCGGATGATCCGGCCACGGTCTTGGGCCAGGTCGAGGTGATGGTCGGCCTCTTGCCCGCCGGCGGCGGCACCCAACGCCTGATCAGGCGGGTCGGTCTCGTCAGGGGGCTGCCGATGCTGCTCGCCGGCCAGCGGGTCCGGGCCAGGAAGGCCTACCGGATCGGCCTGGTCGACGCCCTGACCACGCCGGGCGGCATCGCCGAGACCGGGGCCCGGGCCGCCCTGGCCCTGGCCGAAGGCAAGCTCAAGCGGCGCAAGCGCAAAAAGCCGCTCCTGGAGAGACTGGCCGGCCTGGGCCCGGTGCGGGACATGATCATCAAGAAGGCCAGGCAGCAGGTCGAGCGCCGGACCAGGGGGCTCTATCCCGCCCCGCCCAAGATCATCGACTGCGTCGAGACCGGGTTGAAAAAAGGGATCGAGGCCGGGCTGGAGCTCGAATCAGAGTACTTCGGCGAGCTGGTGGTCAGCCCGGAGAGCCGGGCCCTGGTCTGGCTGTTCCACGCCATGAACAGCTTGAAGAAAGAACCCCTGGCCGCCAAGCCCAAGCCGGTCAAGCGGTTGGCCGTTCTGGGCGGCGGGTTCATGGGTTCGGGCGTCGCTTCGGTCTCGCTGGGGCTGTGCCCGGTGACGGTCCGGGACGTCAACGCCGGCTCGCTGGCCCGCTGCGCCAAGGAGATCGATCAGGGGCTCAGAAAGCAGCTTCGCGCCGGGGCGATCAGGAAACTGGACCGGGATCGGCGCTGGTCGCGGCTGCATTTGACCACCGAGGCGGACGCCCTTCGCGGCTCGGACCTCGTCATCGAGGCCGTCTTCGAGGATCTGGAGCTCAAGCGCCGGGTCCTGGCCGAGTGCGAGGAACTGGTTTCGCCGGAGGCGGTCTTTGCCTCCAATACCTCGGCCCTGCCCATCCACGAGATCGCCGCCCGGGCCGAACATCCGGAACGGGTGGTGGGCATGCACTACTTCTCGCCGGTGCCCAAGATGCCGCTCTTGGAGGTGGTGGTCCCCGAGGGGGCGGCCGACTGGGCGGTGGCCACGGCGGTCGCCTTCGGCTTCGGCCGGGCCCAGGGCAAGACGGTGATCACGGTCAAAGACTCTCCCGGCTTCTATACCAGCCGGATTCTGGGGCCCTATCTCAACGAGGCCCTGGTGTTGTTGCAGGAAGGGGCCAGAATCGAGGACGTCGATCGGGCCCTGAAGGACTTCGGTTACCCGGTCGGTCCGATCGCCCTCTTGGACGAGGTCGGCATCGACGTCGTCGCCCACGTCTCGAAGAACCTGGCCCCGCTGTTCGCCGACCGAGGCCAGGCGGCCAGCAGCGAACTGGGCGACATGTTCGCGGCCGGCTTTCAGGGCCGCAAGAACCGCAAGGGCTTCTATGCCTATCCAGCCAAAAAGAAGAAGAAAGGCAAGAAGCAACCCAACCAGGAGGTCTACTCGTTTTTCGGCGGCCGCCGCAAGCGCCGGGATTTCCCCCTCCGGGACATCCAGGACCGTCTGGCCCTGATGATGATCAACGAGGCTGCGCTCTGCCTGGAGGAAGGGGTGATCGACTCGCCCTTGAGCGGCGACGTGGGCGCCATCCTGGGACTGGGCTTCCCGCCGTTCACCGGCGGTCCGTTCCACTACGTCGATTCGAAGAGTCCGGCGGTGGTGGTCGCCCGGATGGAGGAGTTGGCGGCCAATGTCGGCCCGCGGTTCAAACCGGCCCAGATACTCGAAGACCTGGCCAAGAGCGGCCGGCGGTTCTACGACTAGAAGGCGGCGGAGGAAAAGTTGAAGTCGGTCTATCTCACCCCCGAGCACGACGAGTTCAGGCGTCAAGTGCGCCGGTTCATGGTCAACGAGGTCGCGCCCCACGCCGAGGAGTGGGAGGAGGCGGGTCGCATCCCCCGGAGCATCTTCCGGCGGATGGGAGAGCTGGGCTTCTTGGGCATCAATTTCCCCGAGGCCTACGGCGGCAGCGAGGGCGACATGTTCTTCACCATGGTCTTTCTGGAGGAGTTGCCTCGCTCGCGCATGGGCGGCTTCTGCGCCGCCGTCAGCGTCCAGCAGTTCATGGCCACCCAGCACATTTTCAGGCACGGAACCGAGGAGCAAAAGGAGCGCTACCTGATTCCGTCCATCGAGGGCAGGAAGGTCGGTGCGCTGGCCATCACCGAGCCGGACACCGGCAGCGACGTGGCCGCGATCAGGACTTCGGCGGTCAAGGACGGCGAGAGCTACATCATCAACGGCGCCAAGACGTTCATCACCAACGGCGCCGACGGCGATTTCTTCACCCTGGCCGTGAAGCCCGACCCGGCCGCCGGCTCGGCCGGCATCAGCCTGATCGTCCTCGACAGCGATCTGCCGGGAGTGAGCGTGGCCAAGCGGTTGAAAAAGCTGGGCTGGTACGCTTCGGACACGGCCGAGCTGGCCTTCGAGGACGTCCGCGTGCCGGCTTCCCAGTTGATCGGCCGGGAGAACATGGGCTTCTACTACATCATGGACGCCTTCGCCCTGGAGCGGCTGGTCGGGGCGGCGATCAGCGTCGGGTCGTCCCAGATGTGTCTGGAGGAGGCCCTGGCCTACATGAAGCAGCGGACCGCCTTCGGCCGGCCGTTGACCAGGTTCCAGGTCCTGACCCACCGGCTGGCCGATCTGGCCGCCCAGATCGAGGCCGCCCGCCAGCTCACCTACCACGCCGCCTGGTTGATGGACCAGGGGTATCCGGCCGTGACCGAGTGCACCATGGCCAAGCTCTACGCCACCGAACTCAACAATCGGGTCGCCGACGCCTGCCTGCAGTGCTTCGGCGGCTACGGGTTCATGGAGGAGTACCCCATGGCCCGCTTCTACCGCGACGCCCGGGCGGCGACCATCGTTGCCGGCACCTCGGAGATCATGCGCGAGATCATCGCCCGGCTGATGACCGAGGGCGGCCCGGCCCCCGCCGCCGAGGAGCGCCGGGCCGAACCGGCGGCCGAAACCGAGGCTGAGACGCCGTCCTCCGGGGCCAAGGGCGCCGAGCCGCCGCCGGCCGGGGAGGCGCCGGAGGTTCCCCGAACCGTCGAGGGGCTGTTCGCCTCTCTGGCCGAGCGCTTCCGTCCGGACAAGGTCGAGGGCTGGTCGGCCGTGTTCCATTATCGACTGGCCGACTGCGATCATCCTCTGTGGACGGTGGAGATCGCCGACGGCCGGATGAACGTCAGCGAGGGGCTTAAGGGCGAGCCGGACTGTCTGGTCGAGATGAGCGCTCAGACCTACCTCGGCATCGAGACCGGGACGATCAACCCCCAGGTGGCCTTCATGTCGGGTCAGGTCAAGGTCAGCGATCTTGGCCAGATGATGAACTACCTGAAGGCGTTCAAGCCGCTCGGCAAGTAGGAGGGCTCGTGGCCGGCGAAATGGGAACCGGTTCCTCGGCCCCGCTGGGCGGCGTTGTCGTCCTGGACGCCTCCCGCATGTTGCCCGGCGCGGTTTTGGCCCGCCAGCTTTTGGACCTGGGGGCGCGCCTGATCAAGATCGAGGACCCGGCCGGCGGCGATCCTTTTCGCTACACCCCGCCCCTGGTCGGCGAGTATGGGGCCGGCTTCGCCGTCATGTACCGGGGCGCGGAGTCGGTCGGGCTGGACTTGAGGCAACCCGAAGACGCGGCCCGGCTCAGGAAACTGGTCAAGAGCGCCGACGTCATCGTCGAGAGCTTCCGGCCCGGCGTCATGGAGGGGTGGGGACTCGGCCCGGAGCGGCTCAGGGCCCTGAACCCGAACCTGATCTACTGCTCGCTGTCCAGCTTCGGCCGCTCGGGCCCGTGGGCCGACCGGGTCGGGCACGATCTAAACTTCGTCGCCTTGGCCGGTCTCTTGCCACTGTTGGGCGGCGAGGTTCCGCCCATCCAACTGGCCGACGTGACCGCCGGGTTGCTGGCCGCCTCGTCCGTCCTGGCCGCCCTGCTCCAGCGCCGTAAGACCGGCTCCGGCTACTCGATCGAACAACCCCTGGCCCTGGCCCCGCTGCCGTTCGTCACCTGGGCCTGGGCCGACGCCGCCGCCGGCGGTGAGAGTATCCTCGAGACCGCCTTGGCCGGCCGCTGCCCCTGCTATCGCACCTACCGCTGCGGCGACGGCGAAAGGATCGCCCTGGGCGCTCTGGAGCCCAAGTTCTGGACGGCCTTCGTCGAGGTTTTGGGCCTGCCTCACCTGGCCGGGGCCGGCTTCGAGACCGGCCGGGCGGGCGAGGAGACCGGTGAGGCCGTCGAGCGGGTCCTGGCCGAAAAACCGCGCCGGGAGTGGCTCGACTTGTTCGTCGAGCGCGGCCTGCCGGTCAGTCCGGTCAACGACCTGGAGGCGGCCAGGGCCGAGGCCTACTTCGACCACGGCGGTTTCCTGGAGGAGATCGGCGGCGCTCCGGGCGGTCCCAAGGCGCCGGGGCCGTTCCTGCCGTCGGTGGGCCGGACCCCGTCCCCTCCCGCCCCCAGCCTGGGCGAGCACACCGAAGCCGTCCTGGAGGAGTTCGGCTGCCAGCGGCGGTGACCTCGCCCTTGGCGGCCGGTCCCTTCCCGCCTGGCACGCCGCCGAGGCGGCCGGAAGTTTCGCGGCCGGCTCGGACGGCCGCCCCCCCCGGCGACTCCTTTTTAGAGACGAAACGCTATATCCGGTTCAGGAAGTTGAGGATGTGGCCGGCGATCTCCTCGCCCTTGTCTTCCTGGAGGAAGTGGCCGGCCCCGGCGATGGTGATTTCGGGCTGGGCCTTGGCGCCGGGGATGAGCTCCCTGAAGAAGCGATCCATTCCGCCCAAGACCGGGTCGCTATCGGAAAATAGTACCAGGGCCGGTTTGTTCCAACCGTTGAGCAGTCGCCGGGCCTCTTTGATCTCGGTCGCGCCGGGCATGTCGGGCGAGACGGGGACCAGCAACGGGAAGGCCTGCATGCCCGCCTTGTAGCGGCCGTCCGGAAAGGGGGCGTCGTAGGCGGCCAAGACCTCGGCCGGGATGGCCTCGCCGGTTACGGTGGCCCGTTTGATGACCAGACTGGCCGTAAATTCGGGGGTCCGGGCGGCGAACTCGCGCCAGGCCATGAAGGCCTCGGACAGCGCCTCCTCTCCGGTGGGCAGGAAAGTGTTCAAGATCACCAGCCGGGCGAAGCGCTGGGAGTGATTGGCGGCGATGGTCAGGCCGATCAGACCGCCCCAGTCGTGGCAGACCAGGGTGACGCTGCTCAAGTCCAACGACTCGATGAAGCCCAGGACGGCCCGGTAATGCATCTGGAAGCTGTATTCGCTCTGCTCGGTGTACTTGTCCGAGCGACCGAAGCCGATCAAGTCCGGAGCCACCACCCGGTAACCGGCCGAAACGAAGGGAGGGATCATCTTCCGGTAGAGATAGGACCAGGTCGGCTCGCCGTGGAGGCAGAGGATGGTCTCGCCGGCGCTTTCATCGACGTAATGGATGCGCCGGCCGTCTACCTCGACGTAATTCGGTTCAAAGGGAAAATCCGGGAGGTCGGCGAACCGATCGTCCGGGGTGCGAATAAGGGGCGCGACCGCCTCCTTCGGTCTGGTTGATCGATCCGTGTTTCCCGCCGGCCTTCACGCTTCCATGTCTGGGGCGACGCCCCGAAAATGAGCCATGAAGGAACCGCCGCCCCGGGGAATCTCGCCCTATCGGCGAAGGCCGGCCAGAGACGCCAGCCTGGAAGCTCGAAAAGAATTATACCGCCTGGGGGCGGAAGTCAAAGGCGGTTGGTTTGAAAGCGGACCTGGCCCTCGCCCGTCAAGCCCGCCAGCCGTATCCTGCCTCAAGGATAGACGATGAGATAGCAGAGGGACACCGCCCCCCACACCAGGACGCCGAAACCGAGCCAGCCCAACAGGCGAATCGCCTTGACCCTCGTTTCGCGGGTCATCCGCTTCCTCCCAACCGGGTAAACAACTCCTGAACATCCTATCGGCCGGACGAGGATAAAACTTGAGAACTATATTCGGGTTGGAGATGATATGTTCCGCGCGAGGCTGTTTTCCCTGGCCGGAAGACCGGCCGTCAATCGCGATCCAGGACCCGCCGGACGGTAGTCAGCATGTCCTTGAGGCGGTACGGTTTGGCGATGAACTCGATGTCTTCGTTTTTTTGGAGTTCGCCCGGCAGGGAAGACTCGGAGTAGCCGCTGGCGATCACGATCCGGGCCCAAGGGTCCCTGGCCTTCAACTCGTTCAAGCATCGCTGCCCGCCCATGCCGGGCATGCCCAAATCCAGGATGATCAAATCGATTCCGCCGCCTTGGCGGTCGTAGACTTCCAGGGCCTCTTCGCCGCTCGTGGCCTTGATCACCCGGTAGCCGTACTGCTCCAGAATCTCCTGGCCGACGTCCAGGATGGAGCGCTCGTCATCGACCAGGAGCACCGTTTCGTCTCCGCCGCGAATCTCGGCCTCCAGCTCGGCGATCGGTTCCCGGGTCGCCTCGGTTCCTGGCAAGGCCGGGAGGTAGATGTGGAACGTCGTCCCCTGGCCCGGCTGGCTGTAGCAGGTGATGTGGCCGCCGTGATTCTTGACGATGCCGTAGACCGTGGCCAGGCCCAGGCCGGTCCCCTTGCCGACGCCCTTGGTGGTGAAGAACGGATCGAAGATTTGCTCCACCGTCTCCCGGTCCATGCCCTGGCCCGAGTCAGACACCGCCAGCAGAACATAGTCTCCGGGCTCCAGTTCCGGATGGGTCCGGCAGAAGGCCGCGTCCAATTCGACGTTTTTGGTCTCGAAGATCAGCCGCCCGCCCTCGGGCATGGCGTCCTTGGCGTTGCCGCCCAGGTTGAGCAGGATTTGCTCCAACTGGGTCGGATCGGCGTTGACCATTCTCAGATCGTCGGCCAACTGGGTTTTGATCTCGATCATCTTGGGGATGGTCCGCTCCAGGAGGTTGACAGCCTGGATCACTTCCAGGTTGAGGTTAACCGGCTCCAGCTTGCTCTCCATCTTCCGGGAGGCGGTCAGGAGTTGTTTGACCAGGTCCGAGGCCCGCTGGACCGATTGGTCGATTCCGGTCAGATACTTGTAGTCGGGATCGTTCGGCCCCTTTTGCATCAACACCAGTTGGGCGTAGCCCGAGATGGCCTGGAGCAGATTGTTGAAGTCGTGGGCCACGCCGCCGGCCAAGGTGCCGACGGCCTCCATCTTCCTGGCGTGCCGGAGCTGGTCTTCCAGCTTTTTCTGTTCGGTCACGTCACGGAGGATGATGACGCTGCCGGCCGGGTTGCCGTCGGCGTCGCGCCACACGGCGGCGCTCATGCTGATATCGAGAAGCTCGCCCGCTTTGTTGAGCCGGCGGGTCTCGAAACCGGAGAAACTTTCGCCCCGCTTGATCATCTCGATTTTTTCCCGGGTTTCGACCCAGGCTTCCTCAGGCACGAAGTCCACCCGTTTGTCCAGGAGCTCGTCCAGGCTCCAGCCGAAAACCCGGGTGAAGGCCGGGTTGAGATATATCGTCCGGCCGTCCATGTCGTAAAGGACGATCGGGTCGGGGCTGGCCTCCAGGATGCGATGGTACTTGGCCTCGCTCTCCAAGAGCGCCGCTTCGGCCCGTTTGCTCTCGGTGATGTCCCGGTGGATGACGATGATGCCGGTCAGTTCGCCCGAGGAATCGAAGAATGGGGCCGAACTGATGGCCACGTCCAACAGCCGCCCGTCTTTGGTGTAACGCTTGGTCTCGACGCCGGAGATGGTTTCTCCCTTCGTGACCGCAGCGATCATCCGAGTGGTCTCCGGCCAGCTCTCCCGGGGCACGAAATCGACTCGCCGGCCTAAAATCTCGTCGGCCGTCCAGCCGAAGACGCGGGTGAAGGCGGGGTTGATGTAACTCGCCCGGCCGTCGGTGTCGTAGACGACGATCGGGTCGGGCGAGGCCTCCAGGACGATGCGGTGTTTCTCCTCGCTGGCCCTCAAGGCCTCTTCGGCCCGTTTGCTCTCGGTGATATCCCTCAAGTTGACGACGATGCCGACCGGGTTGCCCTCGGGATCGCAGAAGCGGGCGCCGCTGATGCTGACGTCGATGATCTCGCCGCTTTTGGTGTAGCGGCGGGTTTCATAGCCGTAGAAAGGCTCGCCCCGAATGACCTTCATCACCCCTTCGTAGGCCTCGGCCCGCAACTCGTGGGGGACGAAGTCGAGGCGCTTGTTCAAGACCTCCTCCGGCTGCCAGCCGAAGACCTTGGTGAAGGCGGGGTTGATGTAGGTGGCCTTGCCTTCCAGGTCGTAGACGACGATCGGCTCGGCCGAGGCCTCCATGACCGAGCGATACCTCTCCTCGCTCTCCCGGAGCGCGTCCTTGGCCCGCTTGCGTTCGGTGATGTCTTCCAGGATTCCTTCGTAGTGGATGATCTCGCCCTCGTCGTCGCGGACGGCCCGGGAGCTCTCCCGGATCCAGATGATCGTCCCGTCGTAACGACGCATCTTGGCTTCGAAATTGAACACGACGCCTTCCCGATCCATGATCTCCTGCCATCTCCAGCGGGCCTTGGGATCGAGGTAGAGATCGGCGGTGTTGCTCTCGAGCAGGGAGCCTCGATCAGGGTAGCCCAGCATCTCGACCAGGGCCGGGTTGGCGTCGAGGAAGCGCCCTTGGGGCGTCGTCCTGAAGATACCCACCGGAACCCCGTCGAACAGGCTGCGGTAACGCGCCTCGCTCTCCCGAAGCGCGGCCTCGGTCCGGCGGAGACCGGTGACGTCCATCAGGGAGGCGACGGTTCTCTTGGTGCCGGGGATGACCTCCACCGTGTTGAACACGTTGCGGCGGTTGCCGTAACGATCGACGAAGACGAACTCGTATTCCTTGGGCGGGGCTTGGCCCTGGCGGCGGCGCCGGCGGTGGTAGTCCTGCATCCGTTTCAGATCGTCCGGATCGACGAACTCCCGCCAGCTCATCTTGCCCTCGATCTCTTCCCGGGTGTAGCCGCTGAGCTCCTCGAACTTGGAGTTGACCATGCTCAGGGTGGTGTCGGGCTCGATGACCACCATGGCCGTGCCGGTGCGCTCGAAGGTGGCGCGATACTCCTTCTCCCGTTCGGCGAGTCGTTCCTCGGCCCGCCGCCGGCCGGTCATGTCGTTGCCCACGGTCAAGATCTCTTTGATCCGGCCTTCGTCGTCGAGGACGGCCTTGTTGGTCCAGGAGATCCAGACCCGCTCGCCGTTGCGCTTGATGTTCTCGTTCTCGTTCTGGCCGTAGCGCTCCGGGTGGAGGCAGATGTCCCGGATCATGGCCGCCAGGTCGCGCCCCGACGATTCGATCTCGGGGACGATGGTTCCCACCACGTGTCGGCCTAGAATCTCTTCTTCGCTGTAGCCGAAGAACTTCTGGGCGAACTCGTTGAAGAAGGTTACCCGGCCCTCGACGTCGATTCTCAAAATGATGCTGTTGGCGTTTTCGACCAGCTCCCGGTACTTGGCTTCGCTCGCCCGAAGCGCCTCTTCGGCCCGGAGGCGCTCGGCCAACTCGTTGCTCAGCTCTTTGGTGCGCTCTTCGACCTGCCTTCGGAGGGAGCGATTCCAGACCGCGGCGCCGATGATCAAGGCCGCCACCGTCCCCAGACCGATGAACAGGGCCGGCCAGAACCTCCGGTGGGGGAAGACGTTCACTTGCTCCAGGTTTATCCAGCGCCCGACGATGGCCTTCCTTTCGCTCCGATCGATGCTTCGCAGGGCCTTTTCCATGATGCTGTTCAAGAGCGGCCAGTCCTTGCGGGAGGCGAAGGCCAGGTGGAGGGAATAGCCCGAGTCCCCGGCCAGGGCGAGGTTGGCGATCCCTTCCTTTTCGAGGTAGTAGGTGGCTGCGGCCAGGGAGACGATCATGGCCTCGACCTGCCCGAAGGCGACCATTCTCAGGCCGGTCGAAACGTTGGGCGCCGTCTCTAGGTCGATCTCGGGATAGTCGTCGGCCAGGAAGTCGTGGCAAGCATAACCGGAGACGACGGCGACTTTCATCCCCTTCAGTCGATCGAGGCTTAGGATGAGGCCGGCCCCTTTCCTGACGATGATCACCGCCGGCGACTCGATAATGGGGGTGGTGAAAAGCATGTATTCGGCGCGCCGGGCCGTTTCGGCGGTCGCGCCGAACATGTCGATCTCTCTTTTCCGGGCCTTTTCGAGGATCTCGTCCCGGTTTTTCAGCCGGACGATCTCGAACTTGACGCCCAGCCGTTTTTCGATCAGCGAGACGAAGTCGGCGGCGATGCCCCGGTACTCGCCCTCGGCGTTGAAGTATTCTATCGGCGGATAGTCGGGATCGGGAGCGAGGCGGATGACCGGATGGGCTTTCAGCCACTCTTTTTCTTGTCTCGTCAGTTGGAGGTCCTGACCGCCGAGGGCGCTTTTCCCCCCCGTCCAGAGGGCCGACAGCAACAACAGCCCCAGGACTGGAATCACCAGACGACGGCCGAGAGCTTTGAAGTTCATCCGCTCCCCGGTTTGCAACGTTTGCGGTCGGCGGACGTGACGTCAGGTTTTATTCTGCCATATAAAGATGTTGGACACAAATTGACCCTCAAGTGTCCCTAAGTTAAAAGTTATCCCGGCCCCGGCGGGGAGTCAAGAAAGGCGGCCCGGCGTGACGCTCGCCGCCGTCATCCGCCCGACGGAGACGCCGGGCCGTCGAGGCGTCGCCGGCCGGCCGACAAGGGGCTCGACCCGCCTTGGCCGTCCGTGTTACGCTGGCCGGGTGAAATCGGCTCGCTGCAATTCCTGTCGTTGAAAGGGTGGAAAATGAGCGACACACTGATCGTTCTCGCCGCCGTGATATTGATGGCCGCGTTGCTGCATTTCGAGAAGCATCGCGTCCCGCCGGTCAAAACCGGCGTCAAAACCATGCTTTCGGCGCTGTTCATCCTGACCGCCGTCGTCCAGCCCCACCCGATGCCCACCTATTACCACCTCATACTGATCGGTTTGTGCCTCGGCCTGATCGGCGACGTCTGCCTGGCCCTGGAACGGGACTCGGCCTTCAGGCTCGGCCTGGTCGCCTTTCTTTTGGGCCACGTATTCTACATCGCCGCCTTTTGGCGGCTGACCCAGCCGAATTACTGGGTCTCTCCGCTCAATATCGTCGTCGCCGCGGCGGCCTACCTGATCTTTCGTTGGCTCAAGCCCCACCTGGGCCGGATGCTGATTCCAGTGGCGGCCTACATCATCGTCATCACCATGATGATGGTCGCCGCCGTGGCGGCCGGCCGCAACCCCCACCTGAAGGGGAGCGGAACCTGGCTGATCATCCTGGGGGCGGCGGCCTTTTACCTTTCCGACCTCTTTGTCGCCCGGGACCGGTTCGTCAAAAACGAGTTCATCAACCGCCTCATCGGGTTGCCGCTCTACTACGCCGGCCAGTTCATGCTGGCCTTCTCGGTGGGCCGGTTGCTGTGACCCCGGAGCCCTCTTCGGCTGCGGCCGGGTTCGCCTCAGGCGGCGATGAGTTCCGGCGCGACGTCGGCGATGTAGGGTTTCAACGTCTCCAGCGCACCCTTGAAAGCGGCCAGGGCCGCCTCCACCTCGCTTCGGCCCATGGGCGTGGAGAGGACGTATTGCCCCCGCGGCGCGGAGTAGAGGCCGCGATTCATCAACTCCAGGTGCAGGAGTCGGGGCAGATCGGCCGCCCGGCTCGGGGCGGTGACCGCGGCCCTGACCGGCTTCTCGGCTCGCCAATGGAGGGTCAAAAGCGAGCCGTAGCCAGCCACGCAGCCGACGAGCCCCGTCTCGGCCAGGGCGGTCTCGAAGCCCTCCCGGAGTCTCTCGCCCAGGTCGTTGAGCCGCTCGACCTCGGAGCGATCGTAGAGTTCGAGCGCCGTCAGGCCGGCGGCCAGGGTGATGTTGTTGCCGTTGAAGGTGCCGGAGTGGGTGATCGGGCGGGGATGGGCCGGGTCGAAACGGGCCATGATCTCGGCCCGGCCGCCGAAGGCGCCGACGGGGAAGCCGCCGCCGATGATCTTGCCCAGGGCGGTCAGGTCCGGTTCGACCCGGCAGATCTCCTGGAAGCCGCCGTAGCCAAGCCTGAAGGTCATCACTTCGTCGAAGATCAACAGCACGTCGTAGCGCTCGGCCAGCTCCCGCAGGCCGGCCAGATAGCCGGGCCGGGGGGCGACGCCGCCGCCGGCGCCGATGACCGGCTCGACAAGGATGGCCGCGATCTTGTCGGCCTCGGCCTTGAGGATTGTCTTCGCGGCGTCGAGATCGTTGAAGGGGGCGACGAAGACGTCGTTCAGGACGCTGGCCGGCACGCCCGGAGCCGGGCGGGCCGTGACCGGCCCTTCGGCCTCGGGCTTGACGCTGACCGCCGCTTGATCGTGGCTGCCGTGGTAGCCGCCGTCCATCTTGATGAAGCCGTCCTTGCCGGTATAAGCCCTGGCCGCCCGAAGGGCGAACATGGTCGCCTCGGTGCCCGAGTTGCAGTACCGGACCCGTTCCAGGCTCGGAATGCGGGCGCACAGGTGCTCGGCGTGGCGGGACTGTATCTCGCCGGCCGCGCCCAGAACGATACCTTTTTCGAGCTGCCGGCGGGCCGCCTCGACCACGGCCGGGTGAGCGTGGCCGTGGAGGAGCGAGGTGTAGTTGTTTAGAAGATCCAGATACTTGTTGCCGTCGGCGTCATAGAGATAGCAGCCCCGACCCTCGACCATGTAGGCCGGGTAGGGCGGGTAATAGGTCGCCGTCCGGGTATCGCCGCCGGGCAGGCGATTCTTGGCCCGGGCGTCATGGGCCCGGGACGCGACCGTCCGCTCGGCGTAGCGCATCAAGATGTCGGCCTCCGTCGGGTGCAGGTCCGGTTCGGCCATCGCTCGTCTCCTTGTCTGTGTTCGGGCTCAGCCACCCGTGGCCGCGGCCACCATGGCCTTGACGTTCTCCAGTTTGGCGTTGGCCGGGATGTCGCAACCCGACTGGAGGATGAAACCCTCCGGGCCAAGCTCGCTGATCAGCTTAGTGCAGTAGGCGTGGACTTCGTCCGGCGTTCCCGTAAAGAGCATCGTCGCCGGCACGTCGCCCATCAGGCAGAGGTGATCGCCCAAGATCTCCTTGGCCTTGAAGATGTCGGTGTCGCCGTCCAGGGCGACGATGCAGCGACCTTTGGGCAGCTCCCTGAAACGGGCCAGTTCCCGAGTCCAGTCCGAATCGAGGTGGAGAATGGCGATCAGACCGGCTTCGACCACCTCCTCGACCAGGGCCCGAAAGTGGGGCCAGGCGAAGCGGTCCCACATGGCCGGCGAGAGCATGGCCGGAGCCGAACGCCAACCGCCGACCCAGACCGCCGGAAAGCCGCGTTCGAGCGCCCCGGCGATGACCGGCCCGGCCAGGTGGGGGGCGATCTCGGCCATGACCGCCTCGACCTTGTCGCCGTCGTTGAACATGTCGAAGGCGAACCGGGTCATCGACCTCGCCCCGCACAACAGCTCGATGGGCGTGGTCACGTCGCCGCCGCTGAGGACCGGGACGGCCAACTCGGCCCACCGGCCCCGAGCGTCCACCGGTTTCTGGTTGGCCGGAATCAGTTCCGGGGCGGCGTCGTCGAAGATGCGCTCGGCCATGAACCCTGCGAAAAAGACCGGCCAGCCGACGGCCAGGATGCGGTCGTAGTCCTCGGCGGTCATCAGCTCGGTCTCGACCACCTGCCACAGCTCGTTGTCGGGCAACTCCCGGCCCGGCAGACGGACCTTGGCCAAAAAGGAGTAGCTGAGGCCGTAGGGTGAAAACGAGCCGTAGTTGACGGCGTCGCCGTCGCCGATGAGCTCGTAGGCGGCCATCATCGTCTCGGTCGCCTTGGCCGGAGAGGAGATGAACTCGGCCATGGGCGTGCCCGTGACCCAGGCGGCGAAGCCGGAGTATTCCAGAACCACCGGCGTCCGGTCGGGTCGGTTCAGGGCCACGGTGGTCAGAATCCGCTCCAAGCGCTCCCGGTAGAGGGCCTCGTTGCTCGCCTCCATCGCCGCTGGGTCTCCTCGCTCAAATATGGGCCAACGCCCGTTAAATATCGGGTCATCGGATTTATTTGGTTAAAAACCCACCTTTTTCTCGACGGCGGTCAGCGTCTCGTCCACCAGGCCGACGATCTGGTCGATCTCGTCCCTGGTGACGATGAACGGCACGCCGAAGAGCAACTGATCGCCGGCCTGGCCCCTGTCGCAGCCGCCGGAACACTCCAGGTAGATGCCGCGCCTGAGCCCCTCCCGAATCAGTTGGAGCCAGAATTTGCGGGCCGGATCGATGGGCGCCTTGGTCGCCTTGTCCCGGACGAACTCCAGGCCCCGCATCAATCCCTTGCCCCGGATGTCGCCCAGGCTGGGGTGGGCGCGAAGGTCCTGAAGGCGCTGGTCCAGGTACTCGCCCATCTCGCGGCAGCGCTCCACCAGACGGTGCTCGTTGAGATAATCGATCGTCTTGGTGGCGACGGCCGCGGCCATGGGGTTGCCGGCCCAGGAGTAACCGGGAAAGAAGCTGGCCGAGTCGGCGGTCATGGTCCGGTGGATCTCGGCCGTGATCGCCACCGCGCCGACGGGAAAGTAGCCGCCGCCCAGCCCCTTGCCCAGAACCAGGATGTCGGGCGCGACGCCGAAGTGCTCATAGCCGAACCACTTGCCGGTCCGGCCGAAGCCGGTCATGACCTCGTCCAGGATCAACAGGACGCCGAACCGGTCGCAGATCTCCCGGACGCGCTTGAAGTATTCGGCCGGCGGGGCGGCGCCGCAGAGGGACATTCCCGAGACCGGCTCGGCGATGAAGGCGGCCACCGTCTCCGGACCCTGGCACATGATCTCGTTCTCCAGGGCGGCGGCGCAGGCCAGGTCGCAGCTTTCGGGTTCCTGACCGAACCAGCAGCGGTAGCAGTAGGCCGGGGCGATGTGGGCGAAGTCTTGCAGGTAGGGGGTGTAGTCGGCCCGGCGAGCGGTCATGCCGCTCAACGACAGGGCGCCGGCGGTCATCCCGTGGTAGCTCAGCCAGCGGGAGATGACCTTGAACCGCGACGGCTGGCCGGCCTCCAGGAAGTACTTCCGGGCCAGCTTGACGGCGATCTCGGTCGCCTCGGAGCCGCCGGAGACGAAGAAGACCTTGTCCATCACCCCGCCCGTGGCCAGGCAAACCTTTCTCGCTGCTTCCTCCAGGGCCGGGGTGGTGAAATCGACCCGGTAGACCATGGTCGCCTTTTTGGCCTGCTCGCAGAGCGCCTCGACCATCTCCGGGATGCCGTGGCCCAGATTGCACAAGATCGGGCCGCCGGCGGCGTCGAGATAGCGTTTGCCGGTCTCGTCGTAGAGGTAGACGCCCTCGGCCTTGACGATCGAGGGGTAGTCGTGGTCTGGGTAGACTTTGAGCACGTGCGAATCGCCGGTGGCCACGTCGAACTCCTTATGTGATCATAATAACAGTATATTCAGGCAGTTAAGAACACGAAGCGCCTTTGGTATAGGCTGCACCTTTCGGATTGGCTTGTCAAAATAATTTTGAACCGCGACCCGAAAAATGGATCGCCCGCCGAAGGCTCGTCGCCGCCGGCGGGCGAAAGTCCGCTCGAGAGGCGTCTCCCGGCCGGTCAACGCGGCCGGCGGCCGCCGTTGTCGATCAGGGCCTGGACGGTGTCCAGACCGTAGGGCGTGCCCTGTTCGATGGCCTTCAGGACCGTGCCGCCGCCGGTGAAGAAGTAGTACTGGGCGTTGTCCAGAGCCGAGAGGTAGAGGCCGGGCGAGAGGTTCTTGAACTCCTGGAGGGTGTCGCCGCCGCCGTAGAACTTGTCGGCCTGGCGGTTCTGGTCGATGGTCCGATCCAGCTTCTCCGAGCCCTCGTAGAAGTGGGGGGTCAGGCCCATGACCGCGTTGACGAAGATCGTCTTGGCCGAGCCGATGACCTCGGCCACGCCCGGCGCGTCGAACGACTCGGGGGCCACGTCCAGAACGTAGCCGTAGCTGTCGCCCGGCTTGAAGTCGGCCACCCGGCGGGGCCGGAACTTACCCTCCACCCGGCCGTCGATGGTGTCCGACTCGATCACCACCGGCAGCTCGACCACCTTCTTGGCCTCGGCGTCCCGGGCGACCAGATCCTTGGCCGCCTCGATATCCGAGTCGCTGACCCCGGCGATCTTGACGCCATACTTGGCGCACAGGAAGGTGTTGTACATCACTCCGCCCAAGATCAGATGATCGACCTTCTTGTAGATCTCCTTGAGCGGCCCGATCTTGGTGTCGAACTTGGCCCCGGCCACCACGGCCACGAAGGGCCGGGCCGGCTTGAGCACCCGTTCCAGGTTGACCAGCTCTTTCTGCATCAGAAAACCGGCGAAGCTGGGCAGGTGCTTGGTCACGTCAAAGGTCGAGGCGTGGGGCTGCCAGGAGCCGAAGGCGTCGTTGACGAAGACGTCGGCCAGCCCGGCCAACTGCAAGGCCAGTCGCTCCCGGCGCTCGTCGGTCGCCTCCTCGCCCTCGAACCAGCGGGTGTTGGGCAGGTAGACGCCGCCGATGCGGTGGGCTAGGAGATCCCGGATGTGCCAGTTGATCGAGGTGTCGATCTGGCCGATGCCCGTCTCCGGATCGGCCGGGAAGTCGGGCACGGCGAATCTGACCTG
Organism: uncultured Thermodesulfobacteriota bacterium; assembly: GCA_964634465.1. Classification (GTDB taxonomy): domain Bacteria; phylum Desulfobacterota; class Desulfarculia; genus CAZWLY01. The sequence goes on from CAZWLY010000008.1 coordinate 88,827, forward strand.
GAGCTTGCGCTCCAGGTACTCCACCACCGGCTGGATCGAGGTCGAGTCATCGACGGCGATGCGGCCGGTTTTTTTGTCTCGCGGCCGGCCGACGTGGCTCATCAAAATCGGCCGGCCGCCGCGCTCGACGATGTTGTAGAGTGTGCCCAGGGTGGCGTCGATGCGGTACGGATCGCGGATGACGCCCTTTTTGACCACGTTGTGATCCACTCTGACCAGAACGACCTTGCCGCTCAGATCGGCGTCCTGGATGAGGGGCAGACGGGAATCTATCTCGCGCTCGGTCATGGCCGAACTCCTTTCTCGATTTCCGATTCTTGGTTTGTTGAGAAAGATCTCTGACGCTATAGAATTATAATTCCGATCCGGGGGAATCTCCAAACAGTCATTGAAGGTTGCCTCCCGAAGCCAAACTCCGCCCCAGGCGCGGATCGCCTCCAGCGCCCTGGCGATAGGCCGGCCGAGCGCCCGGCGAGAGCCGAACGACCCCGCCGCAAGCGACGGGGTACGGGCGGCGGAGGCGGAGTCGTTCTTTTTGCCGCAAGCTGCTGGGAGTGAATTCCCCGGCGGGAGATGACCCCGCGGCGGGCGGCGATCTTCGCCCAGGTGCCGCCTCGCTCGGGCCGGAAGCGACAGATGTTGACAGGCGGGCGGAGTTGGTCTATTGTGGTGACTGACCGGTCAGTCAGCCAATGAAAACAGACGGATGCCGAGGTTCGAGGTGCCCAAGGAGACCTTCAACCAGCTTCCGGCCGAGAAGAGAGAGCGGGTTTTGGCCGCCGCGGCCGGGCTGTTCGCCCAATTGGGCTTCGCCAGGTGCGACATGGCCCAGATCGCCAGCCTGGCCGGGGTGGCCAAGGGCTCGCTCTACAACTACTTCGACTCCAAGGAAGACCTCTACCTCTACGTTTGCCTGGACGGACTCAAGCGTTCCCGGGCGGCCGTCTACGACGGCCTCGATCCGGACTGGGGCATCTTTCGCCAACTGGCCCACATCTTCCGCTCCGGCGTGGAGTTCGTCCTGGCCCACCCCGACTATTCGCGGCTCTACCTCAACCTGGCCTCCTCGGGACTGGAGGACTTCGCCGACAAGTTGAGCCTGGAGATCGAAAAGCACACCGCCGACTTTCTCAAGGATCTCATCCGCCGGGGCGTGGACCAGGGCCTGGTTCGCTCCGACATCGACGTCAACCTGGCCGCTTTTCTGATCAACAGCCTCTACATCATCTTCGCCGTCTCCCTGGTTTCCCGCCATTTCCAGATCCGGATGCGCGAGTACCTGGAGATCGAGGGCGAGCTGAACGGCCGGGCCATCGAGGAGCATCTCGAGCGGACCATGGCCCTGATCCGCCAGGTGGTGGAGCCGCTGGGCGGGGGCGGCGGTTGAGCGAGTGAGTCACTAACGACCCGAACCGGTATCGACAATAGAAAAGGGGGAGTGAATGGCGACCATTTCCGGCGGCGCAATCATCGCCGAGATGCTCCAGGCCGAAGGCGTGGACAAGATTTTCGGCATCGTCGACGGCACCTACCTGGGGCTGGTCACGGCGGCGGTGGAGCGAGGAATCGAGCTGATCGGCCCTCGGCACGAGACCACCGCCGCCCACATGGCCGGGGCCTACGCCCGGCTGACCGGCAAGCTGGGGGTGTGCATGGCCAGCAACGGCCCCGGCGCGGCCAACATATTGCCCGGCGTGGCCGTGGAGAACGCCGAGGGCAACCGGGTGCTCTTGATCACCTCCTGCCGCCGGCCCCAGATCGCCTACCCCGACCGGGGCGGGACCTACCAGTACTTCAACCAGGTCGGGGTGATCAAACCGATGGCCAAGTGGTCCGGCGCGGTGTCGTCCTTCGATCGTCTGCCCGAGATGCTCCGCCGGGCGCTCCGTAAGTCCTGGCAGGGGAGGCCGGGCGTGGTCCACCTGGACGTGCCCGAGACGGTGATGAACGCCAAGGAGAAGAACGGCCCGCCGCTCTTCGGCGACTACCGCCCCATCGAGCCGATCCATCCCGCCCCGGCCCTGGTCGATCGGGCGGCCGAGTTGCTCATCGCCGCCGAGCTGCCGATCATCCATGCCGGCTCGGGCGTCATCCACTGCGGAGCCTACGACGAGCTCAAGAGAGTCGCCGAGCTGCTGCACGCCCCGGTGTCCACCTCGTGGAGCGGCCGGGGCGTGTTGCCGGAGACCCACCCCCTGTCTTGGCCGATGATCCACGTCAAGGCCTGCCATCAGCTTCGCAACGCCGCCGACGTGGTCTTGACCCTGGGTTCGAGGCTGGGCGAGACCGACTGGTGGGGCAAGGCCCCCTACTGGCGCCCGCCTGCCGAGCAGAAGATGATCCAGGTCGATATCGACGGAGACAACCTGGGCCTGAACAAGCCGGCCGAGGTGGCGGTTCTGGCCGACGTCAAGGTGTTTTTGAGCCGCTTGATCGAGCGACTCGAAGCGGAGGCCGATCGGATGCCGATCGAGAGGCGCCGGGAAGCCGTAGCCAGGCTGGCCAGGGAGCGGGACAAGGACCGGGCCAAGCTGGACGAGAAGCTGAAGGACGCCTCCAGCCCGATGGTCACCGCCCACATCGCCGCCGTCTGCCGCGAGGTCTTCGACGACGACGCGGTGGTCGTCTTCGACGGCGGCAACACCGCCGTCTGGGGCAACTTCTACACTCAGCTCCGCACCCCCAACACCCAACTGGCCACCCACCACTTCGGCCATCTGGGCGCCGGCGTCGGCCAGGCCCTGGGCGCGGCCGCGGCCCGGCCGGACAAGCAGGTCTACTGCATCATCGGCGACGGGGCGTTCGGCTTCCACCCCCAGGAGATCGAGACGGCCATCCGCCACGACCTGAAAGTCGTCTTCCTGGTCGCGGTCGATCGGCAGTGGGGCATGGTCAAGATGACCCAGCAGATGGCCATGAAGCCGATAAAGACGATGATCAAGAAGTCGCTCGGGCCCGGCGAGACCATCAACACCGATCTGGGCGAGATCCGCTATGACCAACTGGCCAGGGCCATGGGCGCGTACGGCGAGCGCGTCTCCGCCCCGGCCGAGTTGAAACCGGCCATCGAGCGCAGCCTGGCCGCCCAGAAGTGCGCCGTCATCCACTGCGACGTGGACCCGACCAAGCACATGTGGGCGCCGGGGCTGCTGCACTTCAAGGAGATGCACCAGGAACCGGCGGGGAAGTGATATGGACCCAGCGGCGATCGATGCGATCAGGCTCAATCTGAACCAAAGCGGCATGCTGGCTTTGAACGTCGTCATCGGGCTGATGATGTTCGGGATGGCGTTGGACATGAGACTGGACGACTTCAGGCGGATCATCGTCTCGCCCAAGGGGCCGCTGATCGGCTTGGGGGCCCAATTCCTCCTGTTGCCGGCCTTCACCTTTCTCTTGACCCTGGTCATCAAGCCGGCCCCGTCCCTGGCCCTGGGCATGATGCTGGTCGCCGCCTGTCCGGGCGGGAACCTGTCCAACGTGATCACCTATCTCGCCTCGGGCAACGCGGCGCTGTCGGTCAGCATGACCGCCGTCTCCACCGCGGCGGCCATCTTCATGACGCCGCTCAACCTGGCCGTCTGGGGCTCGCTCAACCCGGCCACCGCGCCGATTCTAAGGGCGGTCAGTCTAAACCCGCTGGACGTGTTCAAGACCATCGCCTTGATTCTGGGACTGCCGGTGGTCTTGGGCCTCGCCGTCTCGCGCCTCTCTCCCCGCCTGTCCGAGCGAATCAGGAAGCCGTTCAAGATCACTTCGGTCATCGTCTTCATGGGCGTCGTCGCCGCGGCCCTGGCGGCCAACGGCAAGATCTTCGTCCAGGTCATCGGCCTGGTCGTCTTCGTCGTCCTCATCCACAACGCGTTGGCCCTCTCCCTGGGCTACACCGCCGGCCGGCTGGCCCGCCTGCCCGACCGGGACGTCAGGGCGGTGACCATCGAGGTCGGCATCCAGAATTCGGCCCTGGGATTGGTTCTGATCTTCGACTTCTTCGGCGGCCTGGGCGGGATGGCCATCATCGCCGGCTGGTGGGGAGTGTGGCACATCATCGCCGGGCTGATCGTGGCCTTCCTCTGGTCCCGGCGGCCGCTGCCGGCCGACTCCGGCGGGGCGGCGGCGTGAGCGGCGGGGAGCGGCCCGAGTCGGTGGTCATCCTCGGGGCGGGGGGCTACCTGGGCCGGCTGACCGTCTCCGCCCTGGCCCGAGACCGGCGCGGCCTGAGAACGATCGTCGCCGTGGACCTTGGCCTCCCGCCGGAGAGCGAGCGGTTGGAGGGCGTGGAGTACGTCGCCGCCGACGTCCGCGACCCCGGCCTGGCCGACCTGTTCGCCGAACACCGGCCCGAGGCGGTCGTCCACCTGGCGGCCGTAGTCACGCCGGGCAAGGGGTTCGACCGGGAGCTCACCTACTCGGTGGACGTTCTGGGGACGGAGAACGTGTTGAAGGCCTGCCTTGAGACCGGGGTGGGGCAGATCGTCTACACCTCCAGCGGCGCGGCCTACGGCTATCACGCCGACAATCCCGACTGGCTCGACGAGGACGACCCGCTGCGGGGCAACCCTGAGTTCGCCTACGCCGACCACAAACGGCTGGTGGAAGAGATGCTGGCCCGCTGGCGCCAGGAGCATCCCCGGCTCAAGCAACTGATCTTGAGACCGGGCACGATTCTGGGCGCCGCGACCAGAAACCAGATCACCGATATCTTCGACAAGCGGATCATACTCGGCCTCAGGGGCGCGGCGACGCCCTTCGTCTTCATCTGGGACCAGGACGTGGTCGCGGTGATCGTCAAGGGGCTGCACGAGGGCCGCAGCGGCGTCTACAACCTGGCCGGCGACGGCGTCTTGACCCTGCGCCAGATCGCCGAGCTGATGGGCAAGCCCTATCTGGCGCTGCCGGTCTGGCTGGTTCGCTTCGGCCTGGCGGCGTTGAAGAGGCTCGGTTTGACCCAGTACGGACCGGAGCAGGTCAATTTTTTGCGCTACCGGCCGGTGCTCTCCAATCGGCGGCTGAAAGAAGAGTTCGGCTACGTCCCCCGAAAGACGAGCCGGGAGACGTTCGAGTTCTTCCTCGAAGCGAGGCGAAATGGCCCGGCGTGATTACAACGGCCGGACGGTTGTCATCACCGGTGCGGCCGGCGGCTTGGGCCGGGCCTTTGCCGAGCGCTTCGGGGCGGCCGGAGCCCGCCTGGGCTTGATCGACCTGGCCGAAGAGGCGGTGATCGCCCTGGCCGACGAGCTGACCGCCCGGGGCGTCGAGGCGCTGGGGTTGGGCCTGGACATCACCGATCTTGCCGCCTGTAACCGGGCGACGGCCGAGATCGAAGCCCGCTTCGACGGGCTCGACGTCCTGGTCAACAACGCCGGCATAAGCCATCGCAGCCTCTTTATCGAGACCGAAACGGCCGTCATCGAGCGGATCGTGGCCGTCAACCTGTTCGGCTCGGTCAACATGACCAAGGCCGCTTTGGACTCGCTCATCGCCCGGCGGGGCCAGATCGTGGTCATCAGTACCGTGGCCGGCTTCGCTCCGCTGATCGGCCGGACCGGCTACGCCGCCTCCAAGCACGCCCTCCACGGCTTCTTCGACACCTTGAGATCGGAGTTGCGCAATTTCGGCGTCGGGGTTACCATCGTCTGTCCCGGCTTCACCAAAACGCCTCTGGAGCAAAGGGCCATGGGCGGTGACGGGCGGCCGGCGGCTCAAGCCAAGAAGACCGTCGGCCGGGTCTCGACGCCCGAGGAAACGGCCGAGGCGGTTTTCAGGGCCGCGGCCGGGGAGAGGCGGTTGGTCGTGTTGACCGGAACCGGCAAGCTCTCCCGGCTGGTGAGCCGGTTCTGGCCGCCCCTTTACGACCGGCTGATGATCCGGGCCATCGGACCGGAATTCGAAACCAGGACGGCGCCAGAGAAATGAGTCGTGAATCTCATCCGACCGACCGGGCCGAGGCCTTCCCACGATCGAATGACCGGCCGGGCCCCAGGACCCCGTCCCCCAATGGAGCCTGATTTACGAGGCGCCGCGCCAAGGTAGGACCGCTGATGGACCCCGTCGTCTTCATCCTGGCCCCCTTCGTCTTTTTGGCCTACGCCACCGAGGCCGTGACCGGCTTCGGGGCGGCGTTGATCGCCGTCACCCTGGGGGCGAACTTCTACCCCATCGACCTCCTGGTGCCGGTGGTGGTCCCTCTCAACGTCGCCGTCACCGGCTACATCGCCCTTCGCCATCGCCGCGAGGTGGCTGCCGGGCTGCTGTTCAAACGGGTGCTGCCGTTCATGGTCGTCGGTCTGGCCATCGGCGTGGCCGTCTTCCCGCTGGTCAAAGGGCTGGCCTTGAAGTGGCTGCTGGGAGTGATCGTCGTCTCCTTCGCCGGCCGCCAGCTCTGGATATTGCTGGCTGACCGGGCTCAGGACAATCCCCGGTTGTCGGTCTTTGCGGCCGGGCTGCTCCAGATCGGGGCCGGGATCACCCACGCCTTCTACACCACCGGCGGGCCGCTCCTGGTCTACTCACTGGGCCGGCTGGAGATGCCCAAGGGCGCCTTCCGGGCGACGATGTGCACCGTCTGGGCCACGGTCAACACGATCATGATCGGCGTCTTCGTGGCCAACGGCCGGATCAACCTCCACAGCCTGTCTCTGACGGCCGCGCTCATGGTCGTCTTGCCGGTGGGCATCGTGGTCGGCGAGTGGACCCACGGCAAGATCAACGAACGCCAGTTCCGAATGGTCATCTACAGTCTTCTGATCGTCTCCGGTCTGGCGCTGTTCATCAAGTGAGCGGCCCGCCGGCCATCAACTCGATGATTGCCCGCCTGGCGTCGTCGGCCATTCGCTTGAGTTCGTTGTCGGCGTATCCGGCCGGGTCGATGGGCGCGCCGAGGCGCATGGTGATCGTGCCGGGGCGGGGGACGATCGTTTTGGGCGGCCAAAGGTCGCCGGAGCCGATGATCGCCGTCGGCACCACCGGCCGACCCGAGGCCTTGGCCAGAAGAAAGGCGCCCCGCTTGAAGGGCAGCAGTCGTTCGGGATGGCGGTTGCGGGTGCCCTCGGGGAAGATGGCCACCGCCGCTCCGCCCCGGATCTTTTCGGCCGCCTCGGCCAGAAACTTCCCGGCGGCGCCGGCCGAGCGTCGGGCCACCGGGATGTGAACCCGCCTCAAGTGCCAGCCCAAAAAAGGGATTTTCAAGAGCTCGGCCTTGGTCACCCAGCAGATGTCCACCGGGAGGCCGGCTAGAATGGCGGCGATGTCCGCGGCCGAGGCGTGGTTGGCGGCGATGATGAACCCGCCGCCGTCCCCCCCGGCCCCGTCGGGGCCGATCATGTTCTCCAGACCCTCGACCACGATCTTGAAGCCGGCCGCCTTGGCGTTGATCTTCGCCCAGAAGCGGGCGGAGCGACGCGCCGCCCTGGCCGAAAAGAGGCTGACCACCAGTGAGGCCAGGCCGAGCCCGACCGTGCTGAGACCGAAGAACGGCGCCAGATAAAGGGCGCGGATGACTTTCATGCCCGATCCTGCTCAATACCCAACGAACCAGGGCAGTCTACCCCAATCGGCGGGGGTTGGCAAAAGATTGCCGAGGTACAATATTAGCGCCGGCCGGCGGACATGGTATAATTTATCTCAAGGGTGATTCCAGATGTCCAAGCGCCAGTTTCTAGCCCAGGTGCCGCTGTTTTCCGGCTTGGACGGCGAGGCTCTCGACCGGCTGGCCGAGGGGGCCCGATATGTCGACTTCAAGCGCGGCCAGGCGATCATCAAGGAAGGCGAGACTGGCGGCGGCGTTTATGTCATCGTCAGCGGCTCGGTGGAAGTGGTCAAGGATTGGGGCGGGCGCAAGGAGAAGCGCCTGCGGGTCATGGAACCCAGGGACTACTTCGGCGAGATGGCGGTCATCGACGACATGCCCCGCTCGGCCAGCGTCATCGCCCGCGAGGGGACGCGAGTGCTCCATTGCGAGCAGGTCTGCCTCGAAGAGATGATCGCCGGAAACCCCGCCCTGGCCTGGGAGTTGCTGAGGGCGCTCTCCCGCCGCATCCGGGGCATAGAAGAGGGGATGATGGAGGTCTTGTGCGGACTGCTGCCCATCTGCGCCGCCTGCAAGAAGATTCGAGACGAGGATGACAACTGGCAGCCGCTGGAGGTCTTCATCCGGGAGCGTTCCGAGGCGGAGTTCAGCCACAGCATCTGTCCCGAGTGCGCCAGGAAGCTCTATCCTGAAATCTACGGCGACGACTAGCCCGCGGCCTGGAATCGGCCGGCGAGATTCCGGCCGAGGCGGCTCTCCGTCCGGCCCCGACCCCGCCGCTCAGACGAGGCCGGTCAAGGCGTTGAACTCCTCGATGGCCGCATCGACGGCCTCGGCTTGAGCCTGGATCGCCGTCCAGTACTCGGGCCAGTCGTGCCACTGGGCCAGAAGTTCCGCTGCGTCCTTGCCCTGCTGCTCGACCCAGGTGAAGTACTTCAGGTTGTGGATGCGTTTCTTGTCGTAGTGGTCGAGCTCCAGCATGCGGCCGATATCCTGGCCCAGCAACCGGCGGGCGAAGTCGGCGACGGCGTCGTCTCTGGTGTAGGGGGCGGCCGCCGCCAGCTCATCGAGCCGACTGCGATACAGGTCCATCGAGTCGGTCAGGACGGTGAAGATCAGGTCGCGTTCGGTCAATTCGAAGTACTTGGCCAGCTTGATCGCCGCCACCAGGTTGCCCGCGCCGGAGATGCCCACCAGGGGCAGGGCGGCCAGCTCGGCGTCGGTCAAGCCCGCCTCGGCCAGATAGTCCAGGCCGGCCGGTTCGTTGAAGAGGCGGATCAGACCGACCGGATCGGCGTCGTCCACGGCGATGACCAGGTCGGTGTTGCGGACGTTGTGGATCCAGGGCACGTGCTTGTCGCCGATGCCCTCGATACGGTGGTCGCCGAAGCCGTTTAAAAGCAGGGTCGGGCACTGGAGCGCCTCCACGGCGGCGATTTTGGCCTCGGGATGGACGGTCTTGAGGTAGTCGCCGCAGGCGATGGTCCCGGCCGAACCGGTGGCCGCAACCAGCCCGGCCAGCCGGTCGCCGGGCTTGGCCAGACTTCGAAAGACCTCGTCCATGGCCGGGCCGGTGACGGCGAAGTGCCAGAGGTAATTGCCGAACTCCTCGAATTGATTGAAGATGACCACGTCGTCGCGGCGGGCCCTGAGCTCGGCGCATTTGTCGTAGATCTCCTTGACGTTGGACTCGCCTCCCGGCGTGGTGATGACCTCGCCGGCCACGCTCGACAGCCAGGCGAACCGTTCCCGGCTCATCTCCTCGGGCAAGATCGCCACCGAGTCGCAGCCGATCAGCGCGGCGTTGAACGCCCCGCCCCGGCAGAAGTTGCCGGTGGACGGCCAGACCGCCTTGTGCCTGGTCGGGTCGAACCGACCCGTGACCAGGCTGGGCGCCAAGCAGCCGTAGGTCGCCCCGACCTTGTGGGCTCCGGTGGGGAACCACTTGCCGACGAGGCCGACGATCCGGGCCTCGACCCCGGTCAGAGCCGGGGGGAAGACGAGGTGATTGACCTCGCCGAACAGCCCGCCCGCCTCCTTCGGCTCGTTGCGCCAGGTGATGCGAAACAGGTTGAGCGGGTCGATATCCCACAACCCGACGCCTTTCAGCCGTTCCTTGACGCCGGCCGGGACGAGACTCGGGTCGCGCATCTGGGCCAGGGTAGGCAGAATGACGCCCTGTTCCCTGAGCCGCTGTGCGGTCCGCCGCCTGGTCTTTTCATTGACGGTCAAGTCGATCATTGACGGAAAGCTCCTGGTCCGATCATGAGTAACCCAGCCTTTCGGCCACTTCCTCCAACTCGGGCCGGACGGTCATCGGCTCCCTTTCGACCGCCTTCATCACGCCGTCGATGTCCTTGAGCCCGTGGCCGGTGACCATGACCGCCGCCCGGTCGTCGGGTCCGATCACCCCCTCTGCCGCCAGCTTCTTCAACCCGGCCAGGCCGACCGCGCCGGCCGGCTCGGCCATCACTCCGCTCGCCTCGGCCAGCTTGGCGATCGCCCACAGAATCTCGTCGTCTTCCACGGCGAGCATCATCCCCTTCGTTCGGCGCACCGCCCTCAACGCCTTGACCTGATCCCTGGGCCGGCCGACGGCGATGGAGTCGGCCAGGGTCCGGGGCGTTTCGGGCTCGGCCGTCTCGGCTCCGGCCCGCCAGGCTTTGACCAGGGGCGAGGCCCCGGCCGCCTGGGCGCCGACCAGCCTCGGCACGGTCTCGATGAGGCCCAGGCGGTGGAACTCGATCAGGCCCTTGGCCAAACCCTGGAGGATGCAGCCGTCGCCGACGCCGACGAAGAGGTAGTCGGGCGGGTTCCAGTCGAGCTGCTCGCACAGTTCGAAGGCGGCCGTCTTCTTGCCTTCGCCCAGGTAGGGGTTGATCGCCGTGGAGCGATTGTACCAGCCCCACCGCTCGGCCGCCTGGAGGCAGAGATCGAAGGCCTGATCGTAGCCGCCCTCGACCAGAATCACCTCGGCCCCGAAGAGGAGCAGTTGGGCCAGTTTGGCCCGGGGCGCGGCGGCCGGGACGAAGATGACGGTCCGAAGCCCAACTAGGCCGGCGATCGCCGCCCAGGAGGCGGCGGCGTTGCCCGAGGAGGCGGCGGTGACGGTGCTTGCACCTTGCTCCAGCGCCTTGACCACGGCCACGGCGCTGGCCCGGTCCTTCAAGGAGGCGGTCGGGTTGCGGCCGTCGTCTTTGATCCACACCTCCCCGATCCCCAACTCCTCCTCCAGTCTCGCCGCCCGGTAGAGCGGCGTCCAGCCCGTCTTGAGCGGCGGAATCAGCTCCGGCCGATCCACGGGCAAAAGCGGCAGATAGCGCCACATGTCGTCTCGGCGATCGGCCGCCAGGCTCTGCCTGGTCAGCTCCTTGGCCGCGGCGTCGTAGTCGTAGACGACCTCGAGCGTCCCTTTGAGCGGGCCGCAATCGGGGCAGGTGTGAACCGGCTTTTCCGGCGGGAATCGCCGACGGCAAGTGACGCAGGAAAGGCGAGTGACGCGGTTCATGGCGACTCGACGGCTTGGAGGATCGTCTCGGTTCGGGCCCAAAGCGGGCTGGAAAGATAGTAGCCCAGGCGGCCCCAAAAGACAAACCAGACCCCGGACCGGGAGCGACGCCCGCCCGCCCGGCACCTGCCGTTCCTGACCGACGTCCGGCCCGCCATCGAAGAGCCGGCCCCGCCCGTTTGGACCGACGGATCATTCCTGAGACGCCGGGTTGGGGCCCATTTCCGATAACGATCTTGAATTCGGTGATTGCTCTGGGGTAGGCTGATTAGAACGGGGAGAAGGGTTGATCCGGCGGCGTTTTCGACGTCGCCGCCGGTTGGACTCGGCCGAGGGACGGATTTGCCGCCCGGATCGGGCCGACAGCAGACGGGACCACGCCAATGATTAGACCGAGCGCTCGCAAGAAATCACCCGAGTGCACCGCCTTGGCTTTTTGGCGCCGGGCGGCCGCCCTCGCCCTGGCCGGGGGGCTGTTTCTGGGTCTGATCGGCTGTGAGCCGAAAAAGGAACCGGTCAAGCGCGGCCGGCCGCCGGTGCCGGCGGCCGTGGCCGAGGCGGCGGCCAAGGACGCCCCGGTGATCGTCTCGGCCATCGGCGCCGTCCGGCCCTTTGCCACCGCTTCGGTCAAATCGAGGCTGACCGGCCACCTCAAGCGCATCCACTTCCGAAGCGGCGACGAGGTCAAGGCCGGCCAGGTGTTGTTCACCATCGACCAGGCCCCGTTCCAGTTGGCCCTGGAGGAGGCCAGAGCGATTCTGGCCCGGGACCGGGCCGCGGCCAAGCAGGCCGAGCGGGAGTTCGAGCGCTACAAGGCGCTCAGAAAGAGGGGCGCGGTTAGCCCCGAACAGTTCGAGGAGAAGGCCGTCGCCGCCTCCCGGGCCAGGGACGTGGTCAAGGCGGACCTGGCCAGGGTGGCCGTGGCCAAACAGAACCTGGCCTACTGTTACATCCACGCCCCCATAACCGGCCGAACCGGCAAGCGCCTCATCGACGAAGGGAATCTCGTCCAGGCCAACCGCGACGAACTGGTGGTCATCAACCAGCTCGAGCCGATCCTGGTCCGCTTCGCCGTGCCCGAGGAACACCTGGCCGACATTCGCCACTACAGCGCCGCCGGGCCGCTGACCGTCTTCGCCACCCCGCCGGGCCGGAAGGGCGAGCGGGCGGCGGGAAAGCTGACCTTCATCGACAACCAGGTCAATCCCGACACGGGCATGATCGCCCTGGAGGCGACGTTCGACAACCGCGACCGGCGGCTGTGGCCCGGCCAGTTCGTGACGGTCAAGCTGCAGTTGACCGTGGAGAAGGCCGCCGTCATGGTCCCCTTCCGGGCGGTGATGAACGGCCCCCAAGGCTTCTACGTCTGGGTGGTCAAGGGGGACGATACGGTCGAAATCAGACCGGTGGCCAAGGGACGCCGCCTCGGCGACGAGGTGGTCATCACCAAGGGGCTCAAGGCCGGCGAGAAGGTGGTCGTCGACGGCCAACTGCGGCTCTATCCGGGGGCGAAGATCGTCCCGGCCCCAAGCCCGGACGACAAGAAGCCGGCCGGGGCCAAGCCGGCCGGCACCGACGCGAAGAAAACCGGTCGGGGATAGCCTCCCATGAACGTCACCGAGCTGTTCATCCGCCGGCCGGTCATGACCACCCTGGTCATGCTGGGCCTGCTCTTCTTCGGCCTGGTCGCCTACAAGGCCCTGCCGGTCTCTTACCTGCCGGCGGTGGACTTCCCGACCATCCAGGTCACGGCCTCCCTGCCCGGGGCCAACGCCAGGACCATGGCCAGCAACGTCGCCTCGCCCTTGGAGCAGGAGTTTTCCGCCATCGCCGGGTTGAACTCGATGAGCTCGACCAACTCCCAGGGGTTGACCCAGATCACCCTCCAGTTCGACCTGGATCGCAACATCGACGACGCGGCCATGGACGTCCAGGCGGCCATCGCCAAGGCCAGCGGTTCGCTCCCGGACGGGATGCCCTCGCCGCCCTATTACCAGAAGGTCAACCCGGCCGACTCGCCGATCCTCTACCTGATCATGGACTCGCCCTCTTTGCCGTTGTTCAAGGTCAACGAGTACGCCAAGACCTTTGTCACCCAGGCGCTGTCCATGGTCTCCGGCGTGGCCCAGGTGGACATCTACGGCGAGCAAAAATACGCCGTGCGCGTCCGCCTCGATCCGCGCCGGCTGGCGGCCAAGGGCATCGGCCTCGACGAAGTCAACCGGGCGATCGCCGGCCAGAACGTCAACCTGCCCCTGGGCAATCTTCAGGGCCGGTATCGCAGTCTGACCCTGGACTCGGACGGCCAGCTCATGGCCGCCGAGGCCTACAACTCCATCGTCGTCGCCTTTCGTGACGGCCAGCCGGTCCGCCTGAGCGATCTGGGCGAAGCCGTCGACGGCGTTGAACGAGACCGCTCGGCGTCGTGGTTCAACGGCCGCCAGGTCATCTTCCTGGCCGTCAAGCGCCAACCGGGGTCGAACACCATCGAGGTGGTCGATCGGATCAGGGCGATGCTGCCGACCATCAAGCGGCAATTGCCGGCGGCCGTCAACCTGGAGGTGGTCTTCGACGCCAGCAAGCCGATCAGGGAGTCGGTGGACGACGTCAAGTTCACCTTGGCTCTGGCCGTGGCGCTGGTGATCATGGTCGTCTTCTTGTTCCTGCGCAGCCTCTCCGGAACCTTCATCGCCTCGGTGGCGGTGCCCTTCTCCATCGTGGCCACCTTCGCGGCGATGTATCTGTTGGGCTTCACCATCGACACCCTGTCGTTGATGGCCCTGACGCTGTCCATCGGCTTCGTGGTCGATGACGCCATCGTCATGCTGGAGAACATTGTCCGTCACATGGAGATGGGCAAGAAGCCGTATCGAGCCGCCCTGGACGGGGCGAGACAGGTCGGCTTCACCATCATCTCCATGACCCTCTCCCTGGCGGTGGTCTTCATCCCGGTCCTTTTCATGTCGGGCATCATCGGCCGGGTGATGCACGAATTCGCCATGACCATCACCATCGCCATCCTGGTCTCGGGGGTGGTCTCGCTCAGCCTGACGCCGATGCTCTCCAGCCGGATCTTGAAAGCCGGCTCCAGGCTGGCCGAATCGGACCCGATCTTCAGGGCGATGCAGAGCGTCTACCGCTGGACGCTGGATAAGGCCCTCAAGCACCGCCTGACGACGATGGTGCTTGCGGCCGGGGTGCTGGCGGTGACGATCCACTTGTTCATGATCATTCCCAAGGGCTTCCAGCCCAAGGACGATCAGGGCTTCTTGCTCGGCTTCACCGTGGGCGCCCAGGGGTTGTCGTTCGAGTCGATGGCCGCCCACCAGCGGGAGCTGACGCCGATAATTCTCGACAACCCCAATGTCGCTTCCACCTTCCAGGTGGTCGGCTTCGGCACCCAGAACCAGGGCCTGTTCGGGGTGATACTCAAGCCGGCCCACGAGCGAGACGATAACGCCTATCAGGTGCTCTACCAGCTCTGGCCGAAGCTCAACACCATCCCCGGCCTGGCCGTCTTCGTCAAAGTGCCGCCGATGATCCCCATCGGCGGCAAACAGACCAGAAGCGAGTACGTCTTCACCCTGCTTTCGCCGGACACCGACCACCTCTACGCCGCGGCCAAGAAGTTCCAGGCCAAGATGGCCGGGTTGAAGGAGATCACCGGCGTCAACTCCGATCTTCAGATCGACAATCCCGAGGTGGACATCGTCGTCGACCGGGACAAGGCGGCCTCACTGGGGGTCAGCGTCCGGGCCGTGGAGGACGCCCTCTATACGGCCTACGGGACGCGGCGCATCTCGACCATCTACGCCCAGAACGACGAGTACAAGGTCATCGTCGAGCTCTTGCCCCGCTTCCAGCAGGATATCGAGGCGCTCAAGCTGCTCTACGTCCGCTCGGACAGGGGCCGGTTGGTCCGCCTGGACGCCCTGGCCGACATCACCGAAACCCTGGGCCCGCTGACGGTCAACCACACCGGACAGTTGCCCTCGGTGACCTTCTCCTTCAACGCCGCGCCCGGCGTATCCATCGGCGAGGCCACCGCCGCGGTGGAAAGACTGGCCTTGAAGGAACTGGACGACTCCATCAGCACCAAGTTCGAGGGCACGGCCAGTGCGTTCAAGGAGTCCATGGGCAGCCTCTACGCGCTCCTCGTTCTGGCCGTGGTGGTCATCTACATCATCCTGGGCGTCCTCTACGAGAACTTCTATCATCCGCTGACCATCATCTCCGGCCTGCCCTCGGCGGCGCTGGGCGGGCTGTTGACCCTGTGGGTCTTCGGGCTGGAGTTGGACCTCTACGGCTTCGTCGGGTTGATCATGCTCATCGGCATCGTCAAGAAGAACGCGATCATGGTCGTGGACTTCGCCATCGAGGCCGAGCGGGAAGGCAAGTCGTCGTTCGAAGCGGTCTATGAGGGGGCGCTCATCCGCTTCCGGCCGATCATGATGACCACCCTGGCCGCCATCGCCGGCGCGCTGCCCATCGCCCTCGGCTTCGGGGCCGGGGCCGAGGCCCGGCGGCCGCTGGGCCTGGTGGTCGTCGGCGGGCTAATCATCTCCCAGGTGGTGACGCTCTACCTGACACCGGTCTTCTACACCTACATGGACGCTCTGGCCAATCTCCGGGCGGAGAAGAAGCGGGCCCGGGCCATCGCCCGGGGCGAGATCGAGGAGGCCGAGACCGAGGGGGCGGGCTGACCTTCGCGGCCGGCCTCGGTCTGCCGGCCGGGCCGACCCCATAAAAAAACCCCGTTCCGCGGTAGCGGGACGGGGATCGGCCGGCGGGAAACTGACCCGGCCTCAGCTGGCAATGTGACAAACTACCAACGCCGGGGCCGCCTCTCCCTGGCCTCGTTGACGCGAAGGTCGCGCCCGCCGAAGTTGGTGCCGTTCAGGGCCTCGATGGCCGCGTTGCCTCCCTCTTCTTCCATCTCGACGAAGCCGAAGCCTCGCGGACGACCGGTATCGCGATCGGAAATCAGGCGGACTGCCTGGACTTCACCGTATTGCTCGAACAACTCGCGAACCTCGTCCTCGGTGGAGGTAAACGGCAAATTGCCAACATAGATGTTCTTCATCTCTCCTCTTCGCTCCTTCACCATGGGTCCCGCCCTTCGCCCAACTCCGGTCTCAAGGGCCTTAGCCGTCAAAGGGCCCAACGGGCTTCGGCGTCGCCGAAGCCAAAAAAAGGGGATGCCGGCTCATCCTAGTCTCAAGCCAGGCATCCCCACCGAACGCCGTCCTTATACCCCGCCAGCGCCCACAGGGCAAACAAATAATGACCCGCCGGGCCCTTTTTTTAACAAATTGGGTTGATATTATGGCTGGCTCGCGACGATCGTCGCCGCGGAAGACAAGTCGCGGCCCTCTCGAGACGGAGGCGGATCTAGCGCCGCTGTCTCCGGCCGCCTTGGGGGCGCCTGCGCCCCCCACGGCGCTGTGGACGACCGCCGCCGCCGCGTCGGCCGCCCCGTCGGATATTGACCGGCCCGGCCTCGTCCTCGACGAACCAGTCTTCCTTCGGCCACACCACCGGGAGCTTCTCGCCCAGCATCGTCTCCAGGGGCTCCAGGTGGAGGACGTAGTCCTCGCAGGCGAAGGTGATCGCCGCGCCGGCCTTGCCCGCCCGGGCGGTGCGGCCGATGCGGTGGATGTAGTTCTCCGGGTCCTGGGGCAAATCGTAGTTGACCACGTGGCTGATGTCCTCGACGTGGATGCCTCGGGAGGCGACGTCGGTGGCGACCAGGATCTTGATCCGGCCGTCCTTGAAGCGCTCCATGAGTTGGATGCGCTTCTTTTGGGGAAGATCGCCGGTGATGCCGTGGGCGGCCCAACCGTTGCCGGTGAGCTTCTTGGCCAGCCAGAGGACTCCGGATTTGGTGTTGCAGAAGATGAGCATCCGGTGCCAGTCTTCCCGTTTCAGGAGGCCGAGGAGCAGGTTGAGCTTCTCGCTCTTGCCGACGTGAAACAGGGTCTGTTCGATTCGCTCCTCGTCCGCCTTGTCGGGGGTGACGACGATCTTTTCGGGCAGGTTCATGTACTCGTAGGTCAACTCCATGACCCGGTAGGACAGCGTCGCCGAGAAGAGCATGGATTGGCGTTTCTCGTAGTGGGGCAGGCGGCGCAACAGATAGCGCATGTCCTTGACGAAGCCCAGGTCGAAGAGCCGGTCGCACTCGTCGATGACCAGGTACTTGATCGCTCCGGTCTTGAAGACGCCCTGCTTGAGATAGTCGATGATCCGGCCCGGCGTGCAGATGACGATATCGACGCCCTTTTTCAAGATATCGGCCTGCTTCTTGTAGTCGATGCCGCCGACCACCTGGGCCAGTTTGAAGCCGCAGTGAGAGCCGAGGAGTTCGGCGTCGTGATAGATCTGCAGGGCCAGCTCCCGGGTCGGGGCGATGATCAGCGCCCGGGGCAGGCCGGGTTTCGTGGGCGGCTCGGCCAGCATCCGGCTGAAGATGGTCACCAGGAAGGCGGCCGTCTTACCGGTGCCGGTCTGGGCCTGGCCGGCCACGTCGCGGCCGGTCAGCGAGATGGGCAGAGTTTGGGCCTGGATCGGGGTGCAGTGGGTGAAGCCGGCGTCGTTCAGCCCAGCCATGACTTCAGCGGGCAGGTCGAAATCGTCGAACCGGACGTCGGTCAGAAAATCCGGCTGGCCGGCTCTCTCGGCGGTGATGGGGGAGGTGGAATCGTCGGTCATCTAATCCCTATTCTTGGCCGCTGTGGGTCCTGGTCGGCGGGCCGGCGGGTCTCGGTCTGCCGGCCCGGTGGTGTTTTGTTCGTCGCTGCTCGCTCAATTCAAACTATCGCCGTCGCGGCGAGTCGGCCGGGCCGGCTCACTTGGCCGCCAGCAGCCGGTCCAGCTTGGACTTCAGGTTCATCACGGCCAGGCTGGCCGGTCCCAGCTTGCCTCGGGCCCGGCCCATCTGGATCAGGGTCTCCAACTGGTTTCGGGGCACTTTCGGCTGCTCGCTCTCCGGCTTGCGGACCAGCTTCAGCGAGCCCGAAGGGCAGGTGGAGACGCACAGCCCGCAGCCGATGCAACGATCCCGGTCGAGCTTGGCCCGCTCCTGGCCGTCCTCGTCCTCGACGAGGGACAGGGCGTCCATCTGGCAGCGCTCGACGCACACCCCGCAACCGATGCACTCGCTCGGCTCGAAGGCGGCGATGAAGGGGCTCGAGACCAAGGTGGCCGGCTTGGGGTGGCGTTTGAGGTTCAAGAGGACCTGGCAGCAGCAGCCGCAGCAACAGCAGATGTTGGTCACCTTTTGGGCGTTGCTGGGCTGAAGCACCAACCCGGCCTCGTCGGCCCGCCGCAGAATCTCCAGCGCCTCTTCCTGGTCGATTCTCCGGCCGATGCCGTTTTTTTCGTAATAGGTCGCCCCCCAACTGAAGACCAGGCAGCTCTCCTCGGGCCGATCGCAGCCCTGGCCGACCATCTTGTGCTCCCGGCGGCAGATGCACGGCGCGACCAAGAGGTGCTTTTGTTGCCGGATCAACTCCTCGGCCCGTTCGTAGGACAGGATCTCGTGTTCGACGTCGAGGCTCTTCTCCACCGGGATGGTCCGAAGCTGCGGCGCTTTCCGCCAGGTATCGGGGCTGATGAAGGTCGGGAGATACTCGTTCATGTCATTGATCAGTTCCTCGTCGAGATCGTTGACATGGTACTCCCAGATGCCGATGGCGTACTGGGCGGCCATGTACAGCGCCGGTCGGCCGGGGGGCTCGATGGCGAAAATGAGCCCCTTTCTGGCCATGGCTTGGAGCCTTTCCTCGGCTTCGGCCCGATCGAGTCCGGCCCGGCGGGCGATCACCCCGGCCTGTTCGGGGATGAGAGTCAGCTTGGTGGCCAACTCGGCTTCGTCCGGGGTGAACAGCCGTTTCAATATCCGCAGCTCCACGCCGCTGTCGGTCGGGGGGAAGCCGGCCGGCAGGTTGTCCAGGTGCCTGGCCAGCTTGTCGTAGACGTCCTTGCCCATCCTTTTTCTCCGTTTTCTCCGTCTTTTTCCGTCTCGTTCAGTGGCGTAGTCTACCACGACCGGCGACGAGGGGCCAAGCCGGAACACCCGCTCTCCTCCGCCGCAACCGGCGACCATCGCCCCCCAGACCGGGGCCTTTCGGCGCCTCCGGCTAAACCAGGAAGGCGGTCGTCGATCGGCGTCGGCGTCCTAGTCGGCGGCGAACTGCATCCGGTACAGCTTACAGTATTCGCCCCCGCAGGCCATCAGCTCGTCGTGGGTTCCTTCCTCGATGATCTTGCCGTCGGCCATGATCACGATCCGATCGGCGTGCTGGATGGTGGACAGCCGGTGGGCGATGACCAGCACCGTCCGGCCGCGCATCAGGTTGTCGATGGCCTTCTGGACGTAGAACTCGCTTTCGGTGTCCAGGGACGAGGTCGCTTCGTCGAGGATGAGTATCGGGGCGTCCTTCAACAGCGCCCGGGCGATGGCCAAGCGCTGGCGCTGGCCGCCGGAGAGGCGGACCCCTTGTTCGCCGATGACGGTGTCGTAGCCCTCAGGCAAGGCCGTGATGAACTCGTGGGCGTAGGCCGCCTCGGCGGCCCGGTAGATCTCCTCCTCGGTCGCGTTCGGCTTGCCGTAGGCGATGTTGTTCCTGATGGTGTCGTTGAAGAGGATGATTTGCTGGGTGACCAGCCCGATCTGGCGGCGAAGCGACTCGATGGTGACGTCGCGGGTGTCGACCCCGTCGATCTTGACCGCGCCCGAATCGACGTCGTAGAAGCGGGGCAGGAGGTTGACCAGGGTCGTCTTGCCTCCGCCGCTGGAACCGGCCAGGGCCACGATCTGTCCCGCCTTGACCGTCAGGCTGACCCCGTTTAGGACCGGCTCCCGATCGTAGGTGAAGTGGACGTCGCAGAATTCTATCCGATCCTTGATCGGCGCGAGCTCGACGGCGCCGGGCCGATCGACGACGTCCGGCTGGGTGTCCAGCGTCTCGAAGATCCGGCCGGCCGCGGCCAGGCCCTGCTGGATGTGGTTGTTGGCGATGGCCACCTTCTTGATCGGCTCGTAGAGCAGGATCAGGGCGGTGATGAACGAGAAGAAGGTGCCCGGCGTGGCCTGGCCGTTGATGACCTGGTAGCCGCCGTAGCCCAGGATCAGGGCCATGCCCAACCCGCCCAGCGACTCCATCACCGGCGAGGTCATGGCGTTGACCCTGACGGCGCTCATGGTCACCTTGAGCAGCCGCTGCGAGATGGACTCGAAGCGGGAGATTTCATGCTCCTCGCCGGCAAAGGCCTTGACCACCCTGGCCCCGGTGATCGTCTCTTGCAGGAGGTTGGACATCTCGGCGGTGGATTCCTGGCGCTTGACGGCGAACTTGCGGGCCCAGCGTCCGAACTTCAGAAAGGGGATCATGGCCAGCGGGAAGACGAACAGGCTCATCAGGGCCAGCTTCCAGTCGCGGTAGAAGATGACGCCCATCAAGCCGACGATGGACAGGGCGTCGCGGACCACGCCCACCGCCGCCCTGGAGACGGCGTCCTGCAACAACTGGACCTCGTTGGTCACCCGCGAGATCAAGAGGCCGGTCGAGGCGTGATCGTAGAAGCTCAGGGACAATCGCTGGAGGTGGGCGTAGATCATTTCCCTGAGCTGGGCGATGATTCGCTGCCCGACCCGGTTCATCAGCACCTCTTCGCCGTAGCCGGCCGCGCCCTTGATCGCCATGGCGGCCACGAAAGCCAGGGGGATGACGACCATCATCCGGGCCGCCCGCTCGGGGTCGTCGCTGGCCGAGATGAAGATATCGTCCAGCAGGGGCTGAACCAGCCAGGCCAAGGCGGCGGTCATGCCGGCCACCAGAACCATGCAGGCTACGGCCGCGGCCAGGGTGGGCCACTGGGGGGCGACCAGCTTGCCGACTCGTTTGTATAACTTCACCTGATGGCCTCGACTGGAATTGGGCCCCCTCCGCCGCTGGAACGATTGGGGCCGGCCGGCCCCAAGGCCGGGTCGGACCCAATCCTACACCGAGGCCGGGGCTAACTCAAGTTTTGCCGGGCCGGGCGGGCTCGATCGCCATTGAAGGCTTGACAGGCCGCGGCGCCGGGTGACAATCTCGGGGTGACCCGCTCCCGGCCGGGGCCGGACGGGAAGGGAGACAAGGAGCGGCCGGTGAAAAAAAAGGCCTTTGGCCACGTCAGGATACCGTTCAAGCGCATCCACATCGAACTGACCAACATCTGCGAGTTCAACTGCGTCTTCTGTCCCAAACCGTTCATGTCCCGCCGCTACGGCTACATGGACACCGAACTGGCCAAGGCGACGGTGAGCGCCGTCGGCCGGCATGGCCTGGCCGAGAAGATCACCTTCCACGTCATGGGCGAGCCGACGCTCCACCCCGATTTCTTCGACATCCTGGAGCACGCCGCGGCCGAGGGTGTGCCGGTCGGGCTGACCACCAACGGGGCCGGCCTGAGCGGCGAGATCGGCCGCCGGCTGTTGGATTATCCGCTCCATCAGATCGACGTCTCGCTCCAGACGCCGGACGAGAAGTCGTTCGCCCTTCGCCGGGCCGGCAAGCTCGGTTACCAAGATTACATCGACGGCGTGTTCAACTTCTTCGTCGCCTACCGGGCCAGACACGAGGACGCCATCTTCAAGCTGCGCTTTCTCAACACCACCATTCCCTTAAAGAGCCTCGAAAAGAAGATGGGCCCGGTCAGGGTCATCTCCTCGAAGGGGGAGCTTCGAGACGTGTTTTCGACCTGGACCGAGCGCGTCTACAAGGCCCTGGATCTGCCTCCCCAGGCGCTCGACGAGGCCCTGGCCCGGATCGCCAGGCTGGGCTCTTTGAAGTGGAACGTGGTCGAGGTTTTGCCCAACGTCTTTTTTGAAACCTACCTGCTGGCCGACTGGGGCAACGCCTTCTACGACGGCAAGATCAGGCCGGCCTGGGCCGGTTATTGCTTCGGCATGCGCGATCACTTCGCCGTGCTGCACTCCGGCGACGTGGTTTTGTGCTGCATCGATTTCGACGGCCGGACGGCCGTCGGCAACCTCCACCAAAGCTCCCTGGCCGAAGTCCTCTCCAGCGACAGACTGGGCGAAATCATGAAGGGTTTCCGCCGGTTCAAGCCCGTTCACCCCTACTGCAAGATCTGCCTGGGCGGCAAGAATCTTGTGTCCTGGTTGACCAAGCCGGCGGCGACGCTCATCGGGCTCTACGCCCTCAAGCCCTACTTCTACCGCCGGGTCAGGCTGTACGAATAGTGTCGCGTCTCGTAAGTGAACTCTCTGGAGGGGCGGAGGGCTCCGGAATGGGCCGGCTCTGCGATCGAGGCCGTGGACTCGCCCTGATCCGCCTGGAGCCGCGCTCCGTCGCCTTTTCAGGGCCGGTCGGCCGCCCATCGGCGGCCGAAGCGGTTTCACCTTGGGCCGGCCGGCGGTTGTGCTAATATCACCGCGACGCGGGAGGGCCGGCCGTGGATCTATCGATCATCATCGTCAACCTGAACACCAAACGGCTTCTTCTGGATTGCCTGAAGACGGTCTACGACACCGTTCGGGGCTTGAGCTTCGAGGTCTGGCTGGTGGACAACGGCTCCACGGACGGCAGCGTCGAGGCGGTCAAGGCGGCCTATCCCCAGGTCAAGATCATCGCCAATGAGACCAACCTCGGCTTCGCCGCGGCCAACAACCTGGCCCTGCGCCGGATGGCGGGCGACTACGCCCTGCTGTTGAACACCGACGCCGGCCTGACCGAAGGCGCGGTCGAGACCCTCTTTCGCTTCATGGAGGACAATCCCCGGGCGGCCATGGCCTGCGGCCAGCTCCTGAACGCCGACGGCTCCCGCCAGAACTCCACGGCCAATTTCCCGAGTCTCATGGCGCTTCTCACCAACGAGTCGCTGGTCAGGCTCATCGCCCCCAAGCGCTTTCCCAGCAAGCGCCGAAGCGAGCAGGGGCCGGTGGCGGTCGAGTCCTGTATCGGCGCTTGCCTCATCGTCCGCAAGGCGGCCATGGACGAGGTCGGCCTTTTTGACGAAGACTACTTTTTCTTCTTCGAGGAGACCGATTGGGCCTACCGCTTCAGCCGGGCCGGCTGGGGGATATACTTCGTCCCCGCGGCCAGGATTTTCCACTACCAGGGCCAGACCGTGGGTCACGGGGCGGCCTCCCGGATCATGTACTACCGCTCCCGCTACATATTCCTCAAGAAATGGCGGCCGGCCGCCTATCCGATCTTCAGAATCGTCATCTTCGGCCGGCTTGTCGTCAACGCCTCTTTGACATTGTTGGGAAATTTGGGCACTATCGGGCTGAACCCAGGGCTTAGAAGACGATTGGCCGTCTACGGCCGGCTCATCGGCTGGCACCTGAGGGGTTGTCCGGAAGACGGCTGAGAGCCCGAGAGCCCGGCGCACCAGGGGACGAAACTTGATTAAAGAGCGAATCGCGGACGCGGACGTCTCCGGCCTCAGGCCGGAGGGTGACAATCCGTTTCTCACTCGCCAGATGTGGATCATCGTCCTCATCGCCCTGGCCGTTCGGCTCGTGACCGCCTACAACACCTACGTCGTCAACCTGGACGGCTGCATCTACATCCATCAGGCCCGGGCCTTCCATTTCGGCATGTTGGACCAATTGACCGCCTGCGCCGGGCGCTACTTTTCTAATTACCCGATTCTCATCGCCTGGGCCTACCATATCTTCGGCGACTGGGTGACGGCGGCCCGGTCGGTGTCGGTCCTTTTCGGCACCCTGACCATGATTCCCCTCTACCTCCTCATTCGGCGCTTCTTTGACGAGCGGTTGACCGGTCTGATCGCCTTGACCTTCGCCGTGATGCCGACCCTGGTCGTGCGAAGCGCCGACGTGGTGCGGGGGCCGGTCTACTGGTTCTTTCTGGCGACCGGAATCTACCTGTTCATCACCGGCCTGGAGAGGGGCCGGCGGCGCTGCCTGGCCCTGGCCGGCCTGTCGCTGATTCTGGCCGCCTGGGGGCGCATCGAGGGCGCGGTGTTCATCCCGGCCTCGTTGGTCTACCTGGCCGTATCGGATACAGACAGGAAGCTCCGCTCGGCCCTGGCCTTTCTGACGCCGGTCATCGTCGTCGCCGGGGTCTCGATTCTGGGCATGCTCTTCTACGACGAATCGGTCAACGACGTCTTCCGGATAAAAGAGGCCCTGATCCGCTTGAGGGTCCCGCTGTGGCAGTACGAGCGAATGCGCGGCATCATGGCCTACCTGGCCGCCCACCCTCAAGACCCGACCATGGGCCAGTTTTTGGACAAGGCCCGGAACATGATCTGGCTGATCGCCATCGGGACCATGCTCCGGTTCATGGCCGAAGCCTTCTACTACCCCTTCTTCCTGACCAGCCTGCTGGGGGTCTTCGGTCTGGCCAGGCGGATCAAGAAAGACCGCCGGTTGTCCTACTTCGTGCTGCTGGCCGCCTCGTCGCTGTTGATCCTCTACGTCCTTTTGATCGAGTCCTGGGTCATGGAGCGGCGCTACCTGGTGCTGACCATCCTGCCCTCGTTCATCTTTTACGGCTTCGGGCTTCAAAGGATCATCGATTTCTGCCGCAAAAGACTCAAGGCCAAGGAGGCGATCGTGTTCGGCGTCCTCGCCCTGGCGATCATGGGGTTGACCGTGCCCAAGTTCCTCGGCCCCCGGGAGGCGGACAAGCTGATCTTCCAGGAGATAGGCGAGCTGATCGCCGGACGGGAAGGCAACGACCGTGTGATCAAGATCATCTCGGCCTCTCCCTCGGCCGGGCGCTGGGCGTCGTTTTACGCCAACCTGAACTACCAAGGCGCGCCCTGTCCCGAAAGCGAGATCGACACTTTAAGCAACCCGCCCCGAAATCCGGAGACCCTCAGAGAGTGGCTCAAGAGCCTCGGGACCGAGTACTTCATCTGGGTGGAGCGACACTGGCCGGAGGAGGCCTACGACTTCTTGGGCGAGGGCTTGGGCCCCGGTTGGACGCCGCTGGGGCAGTTCCAGCACCCGGATTCGGGTCGGATCATTCTCTTCCAGGCGGATTAGCCGGAGCTTTCGAAACAGACGCACCCCGGCCGCCCCGGCCCTTCGGTCACGGCCTGCGTCTGAAAAACCGCCGGAGCCCGGCGTGACATTCGGCGGCGGCCGGGTTACAACAGCATCACGACCACTGCCGGACCGGCCGCGGCTTCGGGCGGTTTCGGCCGGTCGCCCGGGAACGGAGATGCGATGGCCGACCTCTTGGCCCAACTCGATAGCTTGGACGCGGCCCTGTTCAAGACGATCAACCTCGGTCTGGCCTCGCCGGTCCTGGACGTTATCATGCCCTGGGTCAGCAGCTTCCTGCCCTACACCCCCTTCCTGGCGGCGATGGTGGTCTGGTTGTACTTCAGGCAGGGCAGCCCGGCCCGGTTCGTCATCCTGGTCGCGGGAGCGGCGGCGCTGATCCTGCTGACGGATTGGGCCACTTCCGCTCTCTTGAGGCCGTTTCTCGGCCGGCTCCGTCCCTCCTCGGCCCTGTTGGACGTCCGCGTCTTCGACAACGCCGCCTGGCACCTCACCGACCCGATCTGGCTGGCCGAGTACGCCGATTCGTTCGGTCTGCCTTCGGCCCACGCCGCCAACTCTTTCGGCCTGGCCGTCTTCCTGGGCCGCTTCCATCGGCACTTGGGTTGGCTGATCGCCCTCTGGGCGGTGGTGATCGGCCTGTCGAGGGTCTACCTCGGGGTGCACTACCCCGGCGACGTCCTGGCCGGCTTCGCCTGGGGCGGGTTGTGCGCCTGGCTTGTCGGGGGGCTCACCGCGCGGCTTTTGGGCCGCTCCGGCCGGGACGAGATAATCTATCGACACTTCGACTAGCCGGCGGCTTTGTCGGGGGACGGTTTTTTCAGGGAGGGCCGGGAGAAGCTCCCAGGTAAGCGGCCGCCCCTTGTGCGTCCCGCCTCGGCTTGCTACATTGACCGGGCCGGGAGTGGCCTGACGGTTATTCTCGGGGGAAGCCTCTCGCGGGGGTTGTTCAAGCCTTCTTCCACCCGCCGGAGGCTTTGGCCCCTTTGAGGGCGAGACCGGGAGGACGCCATGAAGCGGAAAGAGATGGTTTTGAGAGCGGCCAAGGAGGTGGCGGTCAAGTATATCGAAACCGGCCGCCTGCCGCTCAGCAACTTCGAAGAGGCCTTCGCCACCATTTATCGGGCCATAGATCAGGCGGTACCGGAGGAGCCGGAGGAGGACTATGGTCGTTAGAGAGCCGACCCGGTCGAAAGACCCCGCCCGCGCACCGAACCAGGCGGGAGGCGAGAGATAGAAAGGCCCGAGGGCTTTATCGCCCCGGGCCGGAGAGTCTGTCGCGCCGGGCCGCCGGACTAGTCCAGCACGCCCAGGATATCGTCTTCGCGGAGGATCAGGAGCTCCTCGCCGTCGACGGTCAGCTCGCTTCCGGAGAATTTGCCGAACAGCACCCGGTCGCCCTTCTTGACGTCCAGCTTCTCCAGCTTGCCGTCCTTGAGCACCCGGCCGGGGCCCACGGCCACCACCTTGCCCTGTTGGGGCTTCTCCTTGGCCGTATCCGGAATGATGATCCCGCCGGCGGTCTTCTCATCGTTTTCCACGCGTTTGACCACCACCCGGTCGTACATCGGTTTGATCTTCATGCCCAAATCCTCCGTGTCGATGAATAGGTGTCACAAGCGGGCCGGGGACCCGACTGTGTTTCGATGGGTTACATGGTGGAATAAGCACTCCGGCCCGGCTTGTCAAGTCGTGGCTTTAGCCGTTGACATCGAGGCGGCCGACGGACTATTTATTGGTGAGGTCCAAAGCCCAGCCCACCTTACATCAGGAGTCGATATATGGATTTTACCCTGACCACTGAGCAGGAGATATTGCGTAAGTCGGTGCGCGATTTCGCCGAGAAGGAGATTCGACCCGTCGCCCGGGAGCTGGACGAGAAGGAGGAGTTTTCCTACGACACCATGCGGGCCATGGGCGAGTTGGGTCTGTTCGGGATGATCGTCTCCGAGGAGTACGGCGGCCAGGGCATGGACTACGTGTCCTACATCATCGCCACCGAGGAGATCGCCCGGGTGGACGGTTCCCACGCCGCCACCGTCGCCGCCGGCAATTCGTTGGGCATCTCGCCGCTGTATTACTTCGGCAGCGAGGAGCAGAAGCGCAAGTACCTGCCCAAACTCTGCTCGGGCGAGGCGCTCTGGGGCTTCGGCCTGACCGAGCCCAACGCCGGTTCCGACGCCGGGGCGACTCAGACGACGGCCATCGACGACGGCGATAGCTGGGTGATCAACGGTTCCAAGATCTTCATCACCAACGCCTCGACCGACATCACCCTGGGGGTGACCATCATGGCCAAGACCGGCGTCCAGGAGAGCGGCAAGCCGGAGCTGTCCTGTATTTTGGTCGAGAGCGGCACGCCCGGTTTCGAGGCCAGGCCGATGCACGGCAAGATGATGTGGCGGGCGTCGAACACCTCGGAGCTCTATTTCGAGGACTGCCGGGTGCCCAAGAAGAACCTGCTCGGCAAGCGCGGGGCCGGTTTCCACCAAATGCTGGAGACCCTGGACGGCGGCCGGCTCAGCATCGGGGCCATGGGCCTGGGCGGGGCCCAGGGCTGCTACGACCTGGCGCTCAAGTACGCCAAGGAGCGCGAGCAGTTCGGCCGGCCGATCGCCACCTTCCAGGTCAACGCCTTCAAGCTGGCCGACATGGCCCTGGAGATCGAGTGCGCCCGGCTGCTGCTCTACAAGGCCTGCTGGCTCAAGGACAACAACATGCCCTATGCCAAGCACGCCGCCATGGCCAAGCTTTACTGCTCGGAGGTGATGAGCCGCTGCGCCAACCACGCCGTCCAGCTCCACGGCGGCTACGGCCTGATGAAAGAGTACGAGGTCGAGCGCTTCTACCGGGATCAGAAACTACTGGAGATAGGCGAGGGGACCAGCGAGGTTCAAAGAATAGTGATTGCCCGCCTCATCGGAGCGATCTAGGGTTGCCGGTTTCGGTTTGATCCAGACGTAGATTCTTGAACGCACATCGGGGTTGATGCCCAACATTCGAAGGGCGGCCCCGTTGATATGGCCCAGGACGTTTCTTTTGGGGGAGGTCATGCTGCCGACCACCCGGGCCGTGACCGGTCCGGTGTCCTCGAGCGCGTTGGACCACAGGTCCAACACCGATCCCATGATATAGCCCTCCCAGTCGAATCGTCCGGTTGTGACTGGGGAGCCGTCAAAGTTACGGTTTATCCGAATGAGCGGCTGGTTCGGGTCGCCCCCTTTGACCAGGCGATCCATCTCGGGAGTGTGAACCAGGAAGCCGTCGATGCGGACTTCTGCTTTCGGGGCGGGACCGTTCGAGACAGCCGGCTTTCCCGATTCCACCGTGAGCGGCTGAAGATCGGCTTCCGTTGGCGTCTTTGAGGGCGACTCGCAGGCTTGCGCCGCGTTGAGCGTGTCGTTTCTCAGTTTGGACGCCATCTCGGCCAGGTCATCGAGCGTCTTGGGAACGTAATAGAAGGCGATTCCGGCATTGACCAGCGCGGAAAGAGTGAAAACCAAAGTCAATATCCGGTAAAACAGCAACCGTCTCTTGACCGTGGGATCGTTCAGACAGTTTCGGTTCTCTTTGTCGGTCGTTTTCATCTCGGCACCCTGGCTGTCTCACCACTTTTTGGAGTAGAGATAGTCTTCATTGATTTCGATCCAGCACCGGAATCTGTCCTTCACGTTCGGGTCGTATTTGTGCGCCTTGAAGGCGGCCCTGTTGACCCAGCCCATGACCCCTCGCCCCGCCTTGGCGATGGTCCCGGTTACCTTCAACTCGATCGGGTCGCGGGACAGGTTCGAATACCAATACACCGACCCGTGAATCAGGCTGTCGAGGCGCTCGGTCAATTCTCCCCAATCATAGGAAGAGCTGAGCACGACTTGGGGCACGTGTTCCGGCAACGGGGGGGTGACGGCGCTGGGAAGTTGTTTTTTGCAAACCAAGTAGCCCTCCCAAGAAGTTCGCCTCTTCAGCGGCTCGGTCTTAACGGGCTCGACTCGATGTTCTCGCTGTCGCGGCTCGGGAATGGATCGGGTCACACTATGTTCGATCACCACCCGACCTTCCTTCAATTTTATTATAATGGTGTAATTGAAACTTGCTAAGAGGGTGGTGACGATAGATATAATAACGATGCCTTTAGGGTATTGCTTTACTACTTGATGAAATGTGGATAGTTTTTCAATCCACTGAAATATCGACTCAATTTGCTCGCAAAGTCTACCCACCTCGGTGCTCTCCATCCCGCGTCGGCCTTTGCGCTGATGACCCCGGTGAATATAATTCGACACGATATTTCGTGCAACCGGTGATTTTTGGGCCTTCTGGCGATTGGTCTTGAATTCTTTTCGGCGTAGCTGTTAGATTCAGGGCCATGATCCCTCCCGGCCGCAAGGACGCCGTACACCAGGCCAGACGGGTGCTTCTGGTCGGCATTTTGATCAACCTCGTCCTGGCCGGGGTCAAGATCGTCATCGGCGCTGTGGCCAAGAGTCAGGCCCTCATCGCCGACGGCGTCCATTCTTTCTCCGATCTCATCACCGATCTGGTGGTCTGGCTGGGGATCAAGATGGGCCGGGCCGAGGCCGACGAGAACCACCCTTACGGCCACGGCCGGATCGAGACCCTGGCCTCGATGATCGTCGGCGTCGCCCTGGGCGTAACCGCGGCTGGGATCGTCTGGTACGCCGTCGAGGGGCTCGTCGCCGGCGGGGTGGCCCAACCTGGCTGGGCGGCCGCGGCCGCGGCCCTGGTATCGCTCGTGGCCAAGGAGTGGCTGTTCGTCTACACCATTCGGGTCGGCCGGCGCGTCTCCTCGCCGGCCCTGGTGGCCAACGCCTGGCACCATCGCACCGACTCGCTGTCCTCCCTGGCCGTGCTCGTCGGCGTGATCGCCGGGGTGATCGATCCCGAGTGGGCCTTCCTCGATCGCGTCGCCGCTCTGGCCGTGGCCGCGCTCATCCTGAAGGCCGCCTGGGACATCGGCCGCCAGGCGATCCTGGAGATGATCGACACCGCCCCGCCCGAGGACCTGGTGGCCGAGGTGGCCGAACTGACCGGCCGGGTGCCCGGCGTCATCGGAGTCAAGGAGTGCCGGGTGCGCCGCTCCGGCTCGCGCCTTCTGGTGAGCTGCGACATCGAGGTCGATCCCAACCTGACCATTCGCGAGGCCCACACCGTGGCCGACGTGGTCGAGGCCATGGTCAGGGCCGGCGAGCCGTCCGTAGCCAGGGTCATCGTCCATGTCGAGCCGGCCGGCGACTGACGCCGCTCGCCCTTGACACCCCTTGACCGAAGTGTCAAATTCCTAGTCGAATGTCCGGGGGGGACCTCGTTGTCGAGTGAAAGGAGGTCCCAGAGTGAAGAAGGTTGCGATAATCGGCTGCGGCGCCTACATGGACGCCGGCTACGGCTGCCCCGGTGAGTGGCGTTGCCTCAAGGCCGCCGCATTGGGCGAGGGTGAATTCGACCAGCCGGTCCAGGTGACGGCATTTATCCGGTGCGAGTGCCCTGGTCGAACCATCATCCCCAACACCAAGCTGGCCTTGAAGATGTCGGAGATCGAACCCGACGCCATCTACCTGTCGTCTTGCCTGGCCAACGCAGTTCCGGAGTGTCCCTACACCACCGCCCAGGAGAAGGCCGAGCTGATCTCGGCCAAGACCGGCCTTCCGGTCATCCTGGGCACCCACGACTACCATTGACGGCGATGATCGACGCTCCCGGAAGACGGCCGGGCGTCGAAGAGGACGGCGTCACGAGTAAGCCATGAAATCGAACGGGCGGGCCGGCTCTTCGCTCCCAGGGAGCGCCGGAGCCGGCCGGCCCAGGCGCCATCCAGGATCGCCGGCGGCCGGACAAGGACGCCGTCCTCAAGCTCGTTCGAACCTCTTGTCGGCCTTCATCGTCTCGGCCTTGGCGGCCCGGTCGGCCAGCCAGCCGATCTCGACCTCGGTCGGGGCGTCGAAGAGGGGTACAAAGGGCTTGATGTCCAGCAGCGGCGTCTCGTCCAACACGTCCACGTCCTTGATGAAAAGCGTTGCGCCGTCGATGCCGGTCAGCCTGACCACGGACAGGCCGATCGGATTGGGGCGTCTGGGCGCCCGGGTGGCGAACAGGCCGTGGACGGCGTCGTCGAGGAAGGGCTTGACCGCCAACTCGTAGCCCTGGGAGCGGTGGAAGTGGTAGATGAGAATGAGGTGAGAGAAGCCGTCCAGATCCTTCAGCCCGGGGGCGTATTCGGGCCTGAGCTCCACTCGTCCTTTCTCCCCCTTGGCTCCGCTGGGTTGGATGGGCGCTCCCTCGACCTGGGTGAACGGTGAACGGATGAGACCGATCGGTTTGAAGATTATCTCCGCCATGGGCAGCCATCCTTTTTCTGAAGTACAGGTCTAGCTTTAACCATATCTCGCCTTCTGGACCAGGAAAAATGTGCCCGCCGGGCTACCTTTTCCTGCCAAGCCGGCCGATTTCAAGTTCTGTCATTACTCTAACATACGAATAATACTTCTATATATCCCTGGCATGCCGGTTGCTACGAACTTAGGGTGACCAACCCCGACGCAAGCAACGGGGTACCGGCAGCGGATGCGGCGTCGTTCTTTTTCACCGCAAGCTGCGAGGAACGACCCTCCGTGGGAGATGGAGCCCCCTGAGGGAGGCAAACGATCGGATCGAACCGATGAGGAGGCTGTGGATGCTGATCAACAAGGAGCTGCTCTCCATCGGCGAGGTGGCGGAGATGACCGGTGTGGCCGTGCACACCCTTCGTTATTGGGAGAGCGAGTTCGGTGATTATTTCTCGCCGATCAGGACCAAGGGCCGCCAGCGCCGCTACAGTGAAAACGAGGTCAAGAAGATTTTGGAGATCAAGCGGTTGCTCAAGGTGGACAAGTACTCCATCGCTGGCGCCAAGCAGATTCTGGCCTCGCGACGGGAAAATGGCGACTCCTGGCAGAGCCACTCCCAGGACGGCGGCAACGGGAATGGTAACGGTAACGGTCAAGGCAAGCCCGACAAGGGCATGGCCGACGCGGCGCTTCGGTTGACCAAGGCCGGCCTGGACGAGTTCTTCAGTTTCCAGAGCGCCCACTCCCGTTAGTCGATCTCGGTTTCGGGGCCGATCTCTATCTTGAGGATCAGGTCGCCGGCGGTGTGACGGTCCTTGTGCCCCAAGCCCGGCAGGACCAGAAGCCAGCCGGCCTCCACCCCGGCCGGCACCTGGAGGTAGGCCTCGGCGTCGATTTCCACCCCGCCCCGACCGCCGCACGTGGGGCAGGTCGGGGCGGTCTCTTGTCCCAGGCAGGCGGCGCACGGCCGGCGAGTCAAGCCCTTCGGCCCCTGAATCATCAACCAGCCCAGGCCCCGGCAGACGACGCAGCCGGCCCGGCAAGACTCACAGGTCGTAAACCGCCGGTAGCGGATCACGGTCTTGAGCCCGCCGGCCGCCTCCTCGGGGGAGAGGCGAAGCGACAGCCTGACGTCCAAGCCGCCGCCGGTCGGCTCGGGCGTAAGCGGCGGGGCGTCTTTTCCCTGGTCGCCTTGGCTGGCCCGTCCTCCCGGCCGGCGGTCGTTTTTCCGACCCTCTTCGTGCCCCAGGGCCATCTTGTAGGCCCGGCGAAGCCTGATGAACTCCTCGACGCTTCCCGACTCGCCGACGGCCTCGGCTCGATGAGCCCGGACCTTGTCCATGAAGGCCCGCCTGACCGCCCTCACCCCGGCGCCGGGCGCCAAGCCCAACAGCCGGTAGCTTTCCAGGAGCGGCCCGAGCATCTAGATCACCCGGTGGTGCGAACCGCGAGCGGGCGGCGCGGCTCGTCGCCAAGGATAACCTCCCTGTCCCCTGAACCTGGTCGTTCGGCTCCCGGCCGGCCTGGGCACCGCCGTGGCTTGCCACAGACCGCCGATCTTGCGCATCCTGATCACCTGGGCTGCCATCCCGCCCTCCTTCCTGGACCCTTTTAAGAGCTTAAACGGCAGACCTGACAGATTACTTTAGGTTTTTCTGAAGTGGAGCTGCGGCTCGGCCCTCGACGGCGGCAAGAGGTGGGACCTCTGGCCACGTTTTTCAACCAAGTTTCCGCTGGTTGCGCCGGGTTGAGCCCGAGGAGGCTGGCGGGACGCCCTCTAGCCCCTCGCCCTTTCGACCGGCGTGGCCGGCCTGACTCGTTCGGGGCCAAGGGAAGGGTCTGTTCCGGCTGCGCGGCGAGGCGTCAAGCCACGAACTTCTTGGGCAGTCGGCCCAAAGCGCCCGGCAGCGCCCCGTCGAGGACCATCACCGACGAGGCGGCGAAGCCGGCCAATTTGCCTGTCTCGGTCTCGACGGCCTCGGCCTGGCCCAGGCCCAAGGTCCGGCCCAGGTTGATCGCCCGGCCGCGAACCTCCAGCCTCTGGCCCAATTTGATCGGGGCCAGATACTTTATCTGGAGATCGACGGTGGTCATGGACACCCCGTCCTCGGTCAGCGAGTGGACCGCCCAGAAGGCGGCCGCGTCCAGAATGGAGGCCAGCACCCCGCCGTGGGCGACGCCCCAGGGCTGGATGTGCTTTTTTTCGACGGTCAGCTCGAAGAGCGACCGGCCGGGCTTCAGGTCGATGAGCTTCATCCCCAACAGGTCGAAGTAAGGCGCCGTCTCCAAAATCTTTTTTCAGCGCCGCCAGGTATTCGGGGCTGATCGTCCTCATTGTCTAATCACCCTTGGTTTCGGTTTCGTCCAATCGAGCACCCTGAGCCATGATTCGGGCGATCTTGCGTTTGGTCGTCGCCGACAGGATCACCACCCCGATCAGGCCCAATCCCAGGAACACTCCGCCGCCCAAACCCAAGGTCTGCCAGCGGCCGAGGCCGAGCTCATTCATCCCCCACCAGTACGCCCCGCCGCCGATGAGGAGGGAGAAGAGGACCATCAGGGCGAACAGCCTCCCGGCTCTGGCCTGGGCGGCGGCCAGTTTCTGTTCGACCGTCTCGGCTTCCTTGCCCCCGGGCCGGGCCTTCCCCTCGGCCGCCTCGTCGTCGGCCAGGTCTTCCTTCTCCCGGCCGAAGACCTTGGCGATGATGATCGATATCTCGAAGAGGACGAGCAACGGCCCGGCCATGAGCAACTGGCTGAAGACGTCGGGCGGGGTCAGAATAGCCCCGACGACGAAGACCAACAGGACGGCCCACTTGCGGTTTTTCCGCAGGAACTTGTCATCGACGACGCCCATCCGGGCCAGAAAGAAGATGACGATCGGCAGCTCGAAGACGGCCCCGAAGGCGATCAGCAGTCGCAGGGAGAAGGAGAAGTACTGATTGAGGGCCGGAAGAGGCTGGATGAGTTCCGACTCGAAACCGACGAAGAACTTGAAGGCGATGGGAAAGACGATCTGGTAGCCGAAGACCGCCCCGCCCAGAAACAGGAGCGACGAGGCCGTGACGAAGCCCAGGGCGTAGCGGCGTTCCTTCTTGTAGAGCCCCGGCGCGACGAAGTTCCAGAGCTCGAAGAGAATGTAGGGCAAGGCCAAAAGCGCTCCGCCCAGAAAGCAGATCTTGAGGTAGGTGAAGAACGCCTCGGGCAGGTTGGTGTAGACCAGGCGCTGGCCCTCGGGCAGAGCCCTTCTCAGCGGCTCGACCATGAACGCCATCAGCCGCTCCTGGAAGGGGAAGCAGATGCCGAAGCCGACGACCAGGGCGATGGCGGACCTGACCAGCCGGGTCCTCAGCTCGCTCAGATGAGCCATGAACGGCATCCGCGCGGCGTCTATCTCCGAGTCCTGCCCGCTCTCGGCCTCGGTCTCGGTTCTGGTCTCCTCGTCGGCCATGTGGTCCTACTGCGCTTCGGCTTCCTTGTCGGTCTTCTCGGCGGTGTCGGCTTCCGGTTCGGCTTCGGTGTCGGGCTCGGTTTGGGGCGGGGCCGCCTCTTCGGTCTGGTCGGCCGGGTCCAACGGTTGGTCAAGGGCCTCCTCGGCCGTCTCCTCCTCGTCCCAGGCGGCCGATTCGTCCATATCGCCGTATTTCATCCGCTGGAGGACGTCGCTGGACAGGGCCTCCTCGGCCGTCTCCTCCTTCAGACCGGCCCGCATGCCCTCGGCCACGGCCTCGTCAAAGGTCCGCTTGGCCTCGGCCAGATTCTCGTCGGCCTCGAAGCTCTCCTTGATGTCGCTGGTCGCCCGCTTGAACTCGCCGATGGCCCGGCCGAGGGCCTTGGCCACCTCGGGCAGCTTCTGGGGTCCGAGGACGACCAGGCCGACGCCCAGGATGATCAACAATTCGCTGGTGGAGATGCCGAACATTGAGTCCCTTCCAGTAGGGCCAAACTCTAAATGATGAGGCGGAACAAGTCAACGACCATCGCTTTTTCGGCCCGACCTCGACCCGCCGCCCGGCCCCTCCCGGGGCGCGATCGGAACTCGACGCGGCTAGATTACGATATCGTGGTACGGTCTGGAAATTAAATTACCATATGGAAATTCACCTCGATCTTCTAAATGGTCATTTGGCCTTATGATGACTGTTTACAACCTGACATCTCTGGCATCAACCTTGCTTTTAGCTCAGTAAAGCCAACAGTTGCGGCTCGCCAAGGAACCCGTGAGGCGGCGGATGTCGTCGCTCACCTGGGAGGTGAAGATGTCCCGAAAGACGAATTTCAAGCTCAGCGGCCCGATCGTCGCCCTGATCGCCTTGCTGGCCGGCCTGATCTTCTCCGCGGCCTACTACGCCCTGGCCGGGGGAGACGACTTCCAGGGTCTGAGCAACGCCCAGCCGGTCGATGTCTCCATCCCCGAGGGGGGCGGCGCGGCCGGCTATTATATCGACGTCCCCGAAGGGGTCGAGGAGCTGAGTTTCGATCTGACGATCTCCGAAGGCGAGCTCGACCTCTACTCCGCCTTCGAGGTCCAGCCGACCCCGGAGGGCGAGCCCTGCTCCGCCCAGTCGGAAGACGATGAGGACGAGGACGACTCCTCCCAGCGGCGATGCGTCTACGAAGACCCCGCGCCGGGGCGCTGGTACGTGCTGGTTTACGGCGAGGCGGCCGGCGAGGCCAGCCTGACCGCGACCTACCGCCTGGCGGACGAGGACGAGGGCGATTCCGATCGAAACGAGCTGGACAACGACGAGTGGGTCGGCGGCAAGGTCGAGGCCGGCGAGGCGGTCTATTATTATGTCGATGTTCCTGAAAACACGAACTTCTTCAAGGTCGATCTCCACATCGTAAGCGGCGCGCCCGAGCTCTACACCCGGTATGGTCAGGCGCCGAGCGAGGAGGCGTACGACTGCCAGTCGGTGCGCCCTCAGGGCAACGAGCGCTGCCATCATCACTTTCCCCAGGCCGGCCGGTGGTGGGTGATGGTTCTCGGCCGGGAGGATAGCCGCTTCTCCATCAAGGCCCATTACACCCGAAACAGCGACCGATCCGGCCGGAGCGGTTCGGACGACGACGACGATGACGGAGATGACGACGGCGGCGGCGATCACGGCAAGGCGGGCCGGAAAGGCCGGGACGAGGATCGGGATCGGGGCCGGGACCGGTAGGGTAGTTCCTGCGGCGCTCCGTTGGAAGGCCGGATCGCCGAGCCGGCTACCGGCCCTCTTCCCGGTCTGGATGGAAATGGCGGTGGATGGTCCGGGCCAGTGAGCGGGACACGCCCGGCGTCGCCGCCAGTTCCTCCACCTCGGCCTGGGAGACGGCCTTGAGCGAGCCCAGCGTTTTCAATAGCGCCCGGGCCCGGGCCGGTCCCACGCCGGGGATGTCGGTCAGTTTGGAGCGGGTGGCCTTGCGCCGCCTGCTCTTTCTAAGGGCGGTGACGGCCCGGCGGTGGGCCTCGTCGCGAAGATTCATCAACAGCAGCCGGGCCGGGCGGGAGAGCGGGACCGGATTCTTGCGGCCGGGCGCGAAGACGCGGTCGGCGTCCACCTCCCCCGGCGTCTTGGCCAGGGAGATGACCGGCTGATCACCGAGGCCGAGCTCGGTCAGGGCCGCCCTGGCCGCGTTGAGTTGGCCCTTGCCGCCGTCGATGACCACCAGATCGGGCGGCTCCAACCCCTTGGCCCTGGCGGCGAAGCGACGCTTTATCACCTCGGCCAACATGGCCGTGTCGTCCTGGCCGGAGACAGTCTTTATCTTGTAATTCCGATACTTGGACTTGACCGGCCGGCCGTCCTCGAAGCGGACCATCGCCCCGACGGGATGCTCGCCGGCGTGCACGGAGATGTCGTAGCACTCCAGGCTGACCGGCGGCTCGGCCAGACCGAGTTTTTTCCCCAACTCGGCCAGCCCCTGGTTGGCCAGGGCCTCGGGGCTGCCGGCCAGACTGGCCAGCGCCCCTTCGGCGTTGGCCTGGGCCCGGGCGACGAGGATCCGCATCTCGCCCCGCCGGGGCACGATCAACTTGACGCCCGCCCCCTTGACCTCGCTCAGCCATTCGGCCAGCAACTCCATGTCGTCGGCGGGCTGGGGCAGGAGCACCTGGTCGGGCAACACGCTCTTGCCGGTGTAGAACTGGCCGATGGACTGGGCGACGACGGCCGAGTCGAGCTGGAGGACGCCCCGCAGGAAGAAGTTGCGGCTGCCCACCAGGGCGCCCCGGCGAATGAAAAGAACCGCCACCGAGGTGCCGGTCGGCCCGACGGCGAAGCCGAACACGTCCCTGTCCACCGGCCTGGTCGAGACGACCACCTGGCGTTCCAGGGTGGTTTTGACCGCGGCCAGCTTGTCTCGTAAAGCGGCCGCCTCCTCGAACCGCTCCGCCTCCGAGGCCCGCCACATGTCCCGCTCCAATTGCCTGGCGATCTCCTGGAAGCGGCCCTTCAGGAACAGCCGGGCCCGCTCCACCCAGGCCTGGTATTCGGCCTTGTCCACCGGCCGGGTGCAGGGCGCCAGGCAGTGGCCGAGCTGATGGTGGAGGCAAGGCCGGGTCCGGACGTCGGGCTTTTTGCCCCGGCACTTTCTGATGGGAAACAGGTCGTTCATCAGCTTCAGCGTCTGTCGGGCCGCCTTGGCCGAGACGTAGGGGCCGAAGTAGGCGTGGCCGTCCCGGCCGACGCGGCGGACGATGGACAGCCTCGGCCACTCCTCGGCCAGACTGAGCCGGATGAGGGGGTAGGCCTTGTCGTCGCGAAGCTGGACGTTGTAGCGGGGCCGGTGGCGCTTGATTAAGACCGCCTCGGTGATCAGCGCCTCCTTCTCCGAGCCGAGAACCAGAAAATCGACTCTGGCCACCCGCCTTACCAGATTGCGGGTCTTGGGGTCGCGGGGCCGGCCCTCCTGGAAGTAGCTCATCACCCGCTTGTTCAAGTCCTTGGCCTTGCCGATGTAGACGACCTTGGCCTTGGCGTCTTCCATGAGGTAGACGCCCGACCGGTGGGGCAGGTTTCGGGAGAGCTCGCGGATTTCCGCCTCGCTCAGCGCCATTTCAGTTCCGCTTCCTGGAGGGCCTTGATCCGATCGCGCAGCTTGGCCGCCTCCTCGAACTCCATTCGTTGGGCCGCGGCCTTCATCTCCTTGGTCAGCCGGGCGATGGTCTTGGGTATCTCGTGGGGCAGGAGCCCCTCGTCCTCGCTTACGGGCACGGTGACGTAGTCGGCCTTCTCCACCGAGGCCAGGACGCCGGCGATCTCCTTCTTGATCGTCTGCGGCGTGATGCCGTGGGATTCGTTGTAGGCGGCCTGAATCTCCCGGCGGCGGGCCGTCTCGTTGAGCGCCGCCTCCATGGCCGGGGTGAGGTTCGAGGCGTAGAGGATGACCGTGCCGTCCACGTTGCGGGCCGCCCGCCCGGCGGTCTGGATCAGCGAGCGCTCCGATCTCAGGAAGCCCTCCTTGTCGGCGTCCAGAATGGCCACCAGGGAAACCTCGGGCAGATCGAGCCCCTCCCGGAGCAGGTTGATGCCGATCAAGACGTCGAACTCGCCCGCCCTGAGATCGCGGAGGATGTCGAAGCGCTCAATGGTCTTGACGTCGGCGTGGAGGTAGCGGACCCGGACCCCGACCTGGTGGTAATACTCGGTCAGATCCTCGGCCAGACGTTTGGTCAGGGTGGTCACCAACACCCGCTCGCCGCGCTCGACCCGAAGCCTGATCTCGGCCAGGAGATCGTCGACCTGGGTCTCGGCCGGGCGGACCTCCATCTTGGGGTCCATCAGACCGGTCGGCCTGATCACCTGCTCGGCCGTCACCCCGCCGGCCTTCTCCAACTCGAATTCCGCCGGGGTGGCCGAGACGTAGATGATCTGGTTGGCCAGGGCCATGAACTCCTCGAATCGGAGCGGGCGGTTGTCCAGGGCCGAGGGCAGGCGAAAGCCATACTCGACCAGGGTCTCCTTGCGGGAGCGGTCGCCCCGGTACATACCGATGAGCTGGGGAACGGTGATGTGTGATTCGTCAAGAAATATCAGCGAGTTATCCGGGAAATAATCCAGCAGCGTCGGCGGCGGCTGGCCGGGCAGGCGGCCGGTCAAATGACGGGAGTAGTTCTCGATGCCCTGGCAGTAGCCGATCTCCTTGAGCATCTCCAGATCGAACCGGGTCCGCTGCTCCAGGCGCTGATACTCGAGCAGCTTGTTGAGTGAGCGCAATTCCTTGAGCCGCTCGTCCAATTCCTGGCGGATGCTCTCGATCGCCTGCTCCAAGGTCACCCGGCCGACGACGTAGTGGCTGGCCGGGTAGATGGTCACCCGGGAGAGCCGGTCGAGCACCCGGCCCTTGAGCGGGTCGATCTCCTCGATGGACTCCACCTCGTCGCCGAAGAAGCTGACTCGAATCGCCTTCTCCGACTCGTAAGCGGGAAATATCTCGACCACGTCGCCCCGGACGCGAAACGAGCCCCGGTGGAAGTCGAGGTCGTTTCGCTGGTATTGGATCTCGACCAGCTTGGCCAAGACCTCCTGGCGGTCGATCTCCATGCCCTCGGCGAGTTGCAGGATCAGGCCGTAGTAGGCCTCGGGCGAGCCCAAACCGTAGATGCAGGAGACCGAGGCGACGATCAGAACGTCGTCCCGGTCCAAGAGCGAGCGGGTGGCGCTGAGCCTGAGCTTGTCGATCTCCTCGTTGATGGAGGCGTCCTTCTCGATGTAGGTGTCCGAGGCCGGGATGTAGGCCTCGGGCTGGTAGTAATCGTAGTAGGAGACGAAGTACTCGACCGCGTTTTCCGGGAAGAGCGCCTTGAACTCAGAGTAGAGCTGGGCGGCCAGCGTCTTGTTGGGGGCGATGACCAGCGTCGGCCGGTTGACCCTGGCCACCACGTTGGCCATGGTGAAGGTCTTGCCCGAACCGGTGACGCCCAACAGGACCTGGTGGGGCTGGCCGGCCTCGACTCCCTTGACCAGCCGCTCAATGGCCCGGGGCTGATCGCCCCGGGGCTTATAGTCGGAGACCAGCTTGAACGGTTTCGACACTAGCCTTTGAGCTTCCAGGTCGTTCCTTGGGGCGAGTCGAAGAGGACGACGCCCATGGCGTCCAGCTCGTCGCGGATTTTGTCGGCCTGGGCGAAGTCCCTGTTCTTGCGGGCTTCG
The DNA here is from genome assembly GCA_964634465.1 of uncultured Thermodesulfobacteriota bacterium. GTDB lineage: Bacteria > Desulfobacterota > Desulfarculia > CAZWLY01. The sequence continues at coordinate 129,397 of CAZWLY010000008.1, forward strand.
GCTCGCCTGTCGACCAACTCCTGAATCCTGGCCGCGTCCAGGCCGTCGCGCGCCACCAGAAGCGCCTCCCGCTCGGCGGCGTACTCCTCGGGCGTGCGGGCGAGCAGACCCAGCACGCCGGCCAACTCGGCCAGCCCCGTCCTGGCCGCAGCCAGGCCGCCGAGCCCTTCGCCGCTCTGGACGGCCCGGTTGATCCTCCGGGCCAGGTTGAAGACGCGACCCAGGGCCTGGGCGGTGTTGAAGTCGTTGTCCATGGCCTCTCGGAACCCAGCCAGGGCCTCCTCGGCCGCCTCCTCGAGTGGTCCTTCGTCTTCGACGCCGCCGATTAGGGCCTGATCGGCCCGGGAGAGCGCCTCGTAGAGCCGGCCCAAACCCTCATCGGCCTCGGCCATGGCCGCCTCGCTGTAATCCAGGGGCGAGCGGTAGTGGGCCGAAAGCAGGAACAGGCGCAGCACCTCGGGATGGTAGCGCTTCAAGATCTCCTTGATGGTCAGAAAGTTGCCCAGGGACTTGGACATCTTCTCCTGGTCGATTCTGACGAAGCCGTTGTGCAGCCAGTAGTTGACGAACCTGCCGCCGCTCAGCGCTTCGGCCTGGGCCTTCTCGTTTTCGTGGTGGGGGAAGATGAGGTCCTCCCCGCCGCCGTGGATGTCGAACGGCAGGCCCAAGTAGCGGCTGGACATGACCGAGCACTCGATGTGCCAGCCCGGCCGGCCCGGTCCCCAGGGGCTGTCCCAGGCCGGCTCGCCCGGTTTGGACGCTTTCCACAGGGCGAAGTCCATCGGGTTGCGCTTCTTCTCGCCGACCTCGACTCTGGCCCCGGCCTGCATGTCGTCGATGTTCCGGCCGGAGAGCTCGCCGTAGGGTGCATAGTCGGGCACGGAGAAGTAGACGTCACCCTCGACCTCGTAGGCGGCGCCCCGCTCGATCAGCCCCTCGACGGCCTTGATGATGTCGCCGATGTGCTCGGTGGCCCTGGGCTCGTGATCGGCGGGGGCGACGCCCAAGGCGGCCATGTCTTCCTTGAACGAGTCGATGAACTCGGCGGTCAGTTCGTTTATCTCGACGCCCCGTTCGTTGGCCCGGCGGATGATCTTGTCGTCCACGTCGGTGAAGTTGCGGACGTAGGTGACCTCGTAGCCGGACCACCTCAGGTATCTGACGATGGCGTCGAAGACCACGGTCGAGCGGGCGTGGCCGATGTGGCAGTGGTCGTAGACGGTCACCCCGCAGACGTACATCCGGACCTTGCCCTCCTCGATGGGCCTGAACTCCTCTTTGGTCCGGGTGGCGGTGTTGTAGACCTTGAGCGTCGAGTGGGACATCAACTCTCTCCGGATTCCTCTATCGTCTCGATCCCGGCCTTGAGTCGCATCTTTATCTGGTCCGGGGTCAGAAAGTCAACCAGGTCGTGGAGCCGGGGCCCCTGAAGGCGGCCGGTCAGAGCCAGGCGGAGGGGGTGGTAGAGCTTCTTGCCCTTGAGGCCGGTCGTCTCGGCCAGGGAGTCGTACCAGCCGTCCCGGCCCACCGAGCCGAGGGCCGCGGCCAGGACCTTCAACCCATCCGAGCCGGTCCGGGCCAGCTCGGCGGCGGCCTCCTCGGTCAGCGGCAGACTCCGGTCGGGACAGACCTCGGCGTGGCCGCAGGCCAGAACCAAAACCCACTCGGCCAGTTTTTTCAGGTCATCGGCGTTCTCCCGGGCCAGCTCGACCGCCCTGATCAGCCACTCCCTGGCCGACTCGGTGATGAACTGGAGGGCGTCTTGGCTTAAGTAGTCCATCAGGCGTCGGGCCAGTTCGGTCGAGTCCAGAGCGGCCAGGTGGCGGGCGTTGAACCAGTTCAGCTTGGCGTAGTCGAACACGGCCGACGAGCGGCCCAGCCGGGTCAGCTCGAAGGTCTGAGCCAGTTTGGGTCCGGACATGACCTCGTTGGCCACCTTGCCCAACCCGCCGCCGATGTAGGCCAGGTAGTTGGCCAGGGCCTCGGGCTGGATGCCCGCGGCGCGCATCTGGGCCACCCTGGTCGCGCCGTGGCGCTTGGAGAGCTTGGCCCGGTCCTCGCCGACCAGAAGCGAGTGGTGAGCGAAGGCGGGCGGAGTCCAGCCGAAGAACCGGTAGAGCAGCAACTGACGCGGCGTGTTGGCCAAGTGGTCCTCGCCCCTGATGACGTGACTGATCTCCATCAGGTGGTCGTCGATGACGCAGGCGAAGTTGTACGACGGCAGGCCGGTGGAGCGGACGATGATGAAGTCGCTGATCTCGGCGGCGTTGAAATCGATCCGGCCGTGGAGCAGGTCGCGAACCGTGAGGCGGCCCGGTTCGACCACGAACCTGAGAGCAGGTTTTCTGCCTTCCGACTCGAGGGCGGCTCGCTGTTTGTCGGTCAGCCGCCGGCACCGACCGGAGTAGCGCGGCGGCCGGCCGGACTTCCGGGCCTTTCGCCGCTCGGCCTCCAACTCCTCTTCGGTGCAGTAGCAGGGATAGGCCTTGCCAGCGGCCTCGATTCGGGCGGCGTACTCGGCGTAGATGTCGAGCCGCTCGGCCTGACGGTAGGGGCCGAAATCGCCGTCCTTGTCCGGCCCTTCGTCCCAATCGAGGCCCAGCCATTGGAGATTCTCGATCAGGTCGGCCTCGAACTCGGCCTGGGAGCGCACCCGGTCGGTGTCCTCGATCCGCAGGATCATTCGGCCGCCCCGGTTGCGGGCGAAGAGCCAGTTGAAAAGCGCCGTTCTGGCGTTGCCCAGATGCAGCCGGCCGGTAGGGGAGGGGGCGAATCGGATCCGGACCCGGCTCACTTCGCCTCCTCTATCGGCGCGACAAGGGCCACGGCCGCCGCGGCCATGCCTTCACCCCGGCCGATAAACCCCAGGCCCTCGGTGGTGGTCGCCTTGACCGACACCGCCGATTCGTCGAGCCCCAGGCTTCGGGCCAGGTTGGCCCGCATCCGGGGGACGTACGGCGCGATCTTGGGCCTTTCCGCCATCAGGGTCACGTCCACGTTGAGCGCCCGCAAGCCGCGCTCGACCAACAGTCGGCCGACGCGAGCGAGCAGTTCGAGGGAGTCGGCGCCCCGGTAGCGGGGGTCGTCGTCCGGGAAGTGGGTCCCGATGTCGCCCAGGGCGGCCGCGCCCAGCAGCGCGTCGGCCACGGCGTGGGCGATGACGTCGGCGTCGGAGTGGCCGGCCAGGCCGCGGGGATACTCGATCATCACTCCGCCCAAGATCAACGGCCGGTCAGGGACCAGCCGGTGGACGTCGAACCCCTGTCCGATTCGAAGGCTCAAAGTCCGCTCTCCCGCCAGGCGAAAAGCGCCTGGGCCAACTTCAGGTCGCTGGGCGTGGTCAACTTGATGTTCAGCGGCGAGCCGTCCACCATCTGGACCGGGCGGCCCATCCGCAACAGCAGTCCGGCCTCGTCGGTGCCGACGTGGTTGTCGGCCGCGGCCCTGGCTTGGGCTTCGACGAGGAACGGTCGCCAGAAGGCCTGGGGCGTCTGGACCTGCCACATCTTGGCCCGGGAGGGCTGGGAGACCAGGCGGCGCTTCCGATCGACTTCGGCCAGGGTGTCGTGGGCCGGGATGCCGGCCGTGGCCGCCCCGCTCGCCCTGGCCGCGGCCATGACCCGCTCGATGGTCGGCTGGTCGATGAGCGGCCGGACCCCGTCGTGGATGAGAATGTAGTTGCACTCGCTCGGCGCGGCGGCCACGCCCAGGGCGACCGACTCCTGGCGGGTCTCCCCGCCGGCGATGACGGCCTCGACCTTGCCCACGCCGTAGTCCTTGATCAGTCCGGCCACGTCATCGACGCTGTCGGCCGGAACGGCGACGACGATCGCCGTCACCTTGGGGCAGGCGGCCAGCACGCTCAGGGTGTGGATGATGATCGGGCGCCGTCCGACGGTCATGAACTGTTTAGGCTGCCCGCCCTTCATCCTCAACCCCATGCCGGCCGCCGGTACCACCGCCGCCCACTTGGCTCTGTCGCTTGTTTCGGTCACACCTTAGTCCAAATCGAATCAACGCGGGCAAGCCCGCGCCGGATGCCCCCGGCCGGGCGATGCGGCCGGTGAAAGATGTTGTCGACGGGCCCGAGGGACAGGTCGAAGTAGGCCGTAAGCCGAGTTCTGTTCTCCATTCGGGTCACCCCGAATGGAGCGACGGCCATTCATCTAGGACGCCGGTTGCCCGGCGCCTCCAGCAACCAACCCGGGGACTCGGACGGGCCATCCTCCAACGTCCCCCTACGCGGTCTTGCTCCGGGTGGGGTTTGCCTAGCTCCCGGCGTCACCGCCGGGACTGGTGAGCTCTTACCTCACCGTTTCACCCTTACCCCGCTTTGGCGAGGCGGTCTGTTTTCTGTGGCACTTTCCTTGGGGTCGCCCCCACTGGCCGTTAGCCAGCACCCTGCCCTGTGGAGCTCGGACTTTCCTCCCGCCTCCTTTGGCGAGGCCGGCGGCCGTCTAACCTGCTTCGGCCTGTCCCTCAGGCCCGCCGGCGGTTCAAGGCCCGATTGGCCAGGGCGTCCGCCTCGCGGTTAAGTGCCCGCTCTACATGGACAATATCATAGGCCGCCAACCGTTTCAACAGCGCCTGAACTTGGGCGAAGAGGGGCTTGAGGCCGGGGTCGCGAACCTTGTAGATTCCCTTGATCTGGCGGGCCAGAAGCTGGCTGTCGGTCCTGATCGACACCTCGGTGAAACCCAGCTCCAGAACCTTTTTCAGACCCAGGATGAGGGCCCGGTATTCGGCCTGGTTGTTGGTCGTCTCGCCGAGGTATTCGGATATCTCGCCGATTACGTCCTGGCCGAGGTAGATCACCCCGCCGGCCGCAGCCGGGCCGGGGTTGCCCCTGGACGCGCCGTCGGTGAAGAGGACCGGCCGGCCGGGGTGGGGTCCACCCTTTGGCCGGACGGCCGGTTGGGGCGGGGAGGGCGAGTCTTTCTTTTCGGCCCGGCCGCTGAAAAGACGCGCCGCCTCTTCAAAGAAGGCGCGCCACTGGGACTCGGAGACATGGGGCAGGCGCTTTCGGGCCCGGCCCAAGTCCATCTCTTCGGCCAGGATGAAAAGCGCCCGGGCCTTTAAAGAGTCGTCCACGCCCGGCTCTTAAGCGTCGTAGCCGACCCAGTAGATGATCCGCTGGCAACTGGGGCAGGTCATCAACTCCTCCATGCGCCTGAGCTCAATGAAGCTTTGGGGCGGCAGCGACATGTGGCAGATCTGACAGGTGCCGTCGATGACCGGGGCGACCGGGGCGTGTTTCAGGCGGCTGCGGATGAAGTTGTAGCGGGAAAGCACCTGGGGCGGCAGTTCCTTGGTGTAGCGCTCTCGTTCCTTGGTCAGTTCGGCGATCTGGCGCTCCATGTCCTCCATGGTCGCGTCCAGCTCTGACTTTTCCTTCTCCAGATTCTCCTTGAGCGTCTCCAGACCCTCGCGGGCCTCTTCCAGTCGCTGATTGACCTCCTCCAACTCCTCCAGGACGGCGACCAGTTTCTCTTCCCATTCCTCGCGGAGCATCTTCAGGTCGTCGAGCTCTTTCAAGACGGCCTGGTGTTGGCGGGGATTCTTGACGTCGCCGAGCCTGGCCTGAGAGCGCTTGGCCTTGAGGTTGGCCTCCTTGATCTTCTCTTCGAGCTCGGCCCGCTTGGCCTCCAACTCCTCCTTTTCGGCCTGGGCGGCCTCGGACCGGCTGGTCTTGCCGCCCAACTGGGCTTCGAGGGCGGCCACCCGCTGGGGCGCCTCGTCGCGCTCCTGCTGGATGACGGCGATATGATTGTCGATGTCTTGAAGGGCCAGCAGGTTCTTGATTTGACTTCTTAAATCAGGCATTCGCATGGTTCCTCTGGATTGATCGTATTTATTCAAACGGCTGCGTACGGCTCTCCCCGGCCGGCGTGGACCTGGGCCGTGACCGCGAAACCGGCCCGGTTCAGCTCGATCGTCAGCCGCTCGGCCAAGACCGGGACCACCGGCGCCTCGGTGGCGTAGTGGCCGGCCTCGATGACGTTTAAGCCCACGGCCCGAGCGGTCAGGGCGTCGTGGTAACCCATCTCGCCGGTGACGATGACCTGGGCCTCGGCCCTGAGCGCCGCCTCGATCAGCCCGCCGGCCGAGCCGCCGCAGACCGCGACCCGCTCGACGCTCGCCTCCAGATCGCCGACCACCCTGACCGCCGCCGCTTCGAGCGCTTCCTTGACCCGCCCGGCCAACCGGCCCAGCGTCTCCGGCTCGACCAGCCGGCCCACCCGGCCCAGGCCGACCGTCTCGCTCTCGGCCTTGGGGGCCAGGACGGCCGGCTCGACCAGCCCCACCCGCTCGGCCAGGACGTCGTTCACTCCGCCGCTGGCCGAATCCAGGTTGGTGTGGGCGGCCACGATCGCCACCCCGCGCCTGATAGCCTCGGCGACGACGCCGCCGACCGGCGAGGCCGTATCGACGACCTCGAGCGGTTTGAACAGCAGGGGGTGGTGGGTGACCAGACAATCGGCCCCCGACTCGGCCGCGGCCTCGACGGCCTCCAGGGATGGGTCGAGCGCGGTGAGAATACCGCTCACCTCGGTCTCCAGTGAGCCGACCATCAGGCCGATTTTGTCCCACTCCTCGGCCAAACCGGCGGGGGCGATCTCGTTTAGCGCTGCCAGGATGTGGGCGATGGTCGGCTTCATTCCCATCCCAAGTAAAAAAGGGGCGCCCTCGCAATCAGGGCACCCCAGGCCTTTATGGGTCTCTTGGGGAGTTTTTAGTTGCTCCCATAACCAAGAGCAAGCACCTCCGCGTTACCGCCGTAGCTGGTGGGCCCACCTGGCCTCGAACCAGGGACCTACCGGTTATGAGCCGGTGGCTCTGACCAGCTGAGCTATGGGCCCACGGCAAATAAACAATGTATCGACTCTGGGGGTGGGGGTCAACATAAAACCGGTTGAGGATTTTTCCGGCGACCGATTGAACCCCGGCGGGAGAGTCCTTCCCCGCAGCTTGCGGCGAAAAAGAACGACTCGCATCTGCCGTCGGCGCCCCGTCGCTTGCGGCGGGGGCGTTCATTTGACTGATCGAGCGGGCCGGTTATGATTAGATGAAGGCGCGCCTGAAGCCGAGCGTCGGCTCGACGGGCCGCAGACCAACTCTGGAGAGGTAAGTTGCCGGAACTGCCCGAAGTCGAAATCGTCCGCCGCGGCCTGGCCCAAAGAATCATCGGCCGAAAAATAGCCGGAGTCGAAGTCTACCTGGACAAGATCGCCCGGCCCGACTCCGAGACCTTGCGCCGGGAGCTCACCGGTCTGACCGTCCAGGGCCTGCGCCGGAAGGGCAAGGTCCTGCTCTGGGACCTGGGCCGACGCCTGTTGGCGGTCCACCTCAAGATGACCGGCCGGTTCGACTTCGTCGCGCCGGGCGAGCCGCTGGAAAAGCACACCCATTTCTGCCTCACCTTCAACGGCGCCCCCTTTGAGCTGCGCTACCACGACCTGCGCCGCTTCGGCTGGCTCCACGTCGTTCGTCCCGAGGAGCTCGACCAACAGCCCTTCTGGAGCGAGTTGGGTCCGGACGCGCTCGAAGTCGCCGAGGATGAGTTCTGCCGCCTCATGGCCGCTCGCCGGGGGCGCTTGAAACCGCTGCTGCTCAATCAGTCTTTCGTGGCCGGGCTGGGCAACATCTACGTCGATGAGACCCTGTTCAGGGCCGGACTCCATCCGCTCACTTCGGCCGACAGGCTCGGCCGGACCGAGCGCCGCAAGATCCACGCCGCCATGAAGGAGGTCCTCGAACTGGCCCTCAAACACGGCGGCTCGTCCATCGCCAACTACCGCGACGCCGAGGGCAACCTGGGCTACTTCCAGACCCGGCACTTGGTCTACGGCAAGGCCGATGAGCCCTGCCCCAGATGCGGAGCGACGATCGAGCGGATCAAGCTGGGCGGCCGGTCGTCGTGTTTTTGCCCGGAGTGTCAAGCCCTGAAGTAAGGACGCTTGGGCCGGCTGAAAACCAAACCCGGCTGTCCGTCTCGCCGATGGGCTTGGCCCTGGACGACGATCGCTCGGGCGGGTCGGGGCTAGCCGGTTTTCAATATCGCCACCGTCGCGCCGGGATTGTTGGGCTGCAGGTAGAACTCGGCCACCCGGGGGTGGCGGGAGAGGAGAGCGGCCACGGAATTTCGTAGCTGGCCCGAGCCCTTGCCGTGGATTATTCGGACCTCGGCGAAGCCGGCCTTCAAGACTTCGTCCAGGTAGTCGTCGAGGAGGTCTTTGATCTCGCCGGGCCGGAAGGTGTGGAGGTCGATTTCGTCGGTGATGGGCATCTCGACGACTTCGGGGATGTAATCGTCGTCAGGCATCGGATCCTCGTCGGAAGGGAAGGCCGGCGAGATGATCGTCTCTTCCGGTCAAGGTTTCTTGAAGGCGGTTCGGGGGAGACTCCTTTTTGAAGAAGTCTCCCCCTGCTTCCGTTGACTGGCTACTTCCACTTGAAGTGCCACTCGCAGTAGACATCGTCCCTGGTCCGATCCGGCGGGCAGGAGACGGTGACAAGTTCGAGCTTGGGGTTCAATTCCTCGACAAAGGCCTGGAGATAGCCCTCTCGGACCTGGCGGCAAGGGTGCTCATCGAGCCCCTTGGAGACGCGGATCATCTGGGTCCGGCACTTGTCCACGGTAAAGAAACTCGCGCCGTCATCGGTGACGCCGAAGGACTTGAGTTCGTGGCTGACCGCCCAGGAGGTGTGGCGCAGGATCAAAAGCGCCTGGGCCGGGTCGGGCTCCTTGATGCCCAGGAATTCCTTCAACTCCCTGGCCTCGACTTTGCCCATGTAGCGCCAACACTCGGCATCGACGTCGGTCGCCTCCTGCATGTCGTGACGCTTTTCGATGCCCAGAAAGTAGAGGCCGTCCACGCGCCAGATGTTGTGAACCTGCATCTCGATGTAGTCGTAGAGCTGCTCGCGGCTCATCTTGTCGAACAATTCGCGATCGGCTTGAGGTACGGACATGGCGACTCCTCACACGCGGGTTGGTCGATCTACGATTTACTGGACGGTCATATTACCACAACCCCGCCGGATGTCGCTAACGCCGTCTTTTGCTTTTGCCGCCGCGGGGCCTGAAGAGCACCTTGACCGGAATCTGGTCGAGGCCGAAGGCCTCCTTGAAGCGGTTGGTGAGGTAGCGAGCGTAGGAAAAATGGACCAGCTCGGGATAGTTGGTGAAAACGACGAAGGTCGGCGGTTTGATCTCGGCCTGGGTGGCGTAGAAGAACTTCAGCCGGCGGCCGGGCTTGGTGTAGGGCGGCGTGTGGCGGAGGACCGCCTCTTCCAAGACCCGGTTGACGTCGCCGGTGGGGGCCCTGAAGACGTACTGCTCGTAGACGCCGCTGATCGCCTTCAGCAGCTTGGGCAGGTTGCGGCCGGTCAGGGCCGAGATGACCACCGAGGGTACGTAGCTCAGGAATTTGAGCTTGTACTCCATCTCTTGGCGCAGATCCTTGAAGCGTCGGTCGGGCTCATCGACAAGGTCCCACTTGTTGAAGGCGACCACCACCACCCGGCCTCGCTCCACGGCCAGGCCGCAGACCCTGGCCTCGCCGTCGGTCATGCCGTCCAGCGAATCGACCATCAACACGGCCACGTCGGCCCGGTCCATGGCCTTGAGCGCCCTCAAGACCGACCATTTTTCCACGCCCCGGCCCACCTTGCCCGGCCGGCGGATGCCGGCGGTGTCGATGAAGACGTAGGCCCCCTCGGGGGTCTCGACCAGGATGTCCAGGGCGTCGCGGGTGGTGCCGGGGACCTCGGAGACGATGACCCGCTCGGTCCCGGCCAGCCTGTTTATCAGCGACGACTTGCCCACGTTGGGCCGGCCGATGACGGCCACCCGGACGACCTCCTCGTCTTCATCGCCCTCATCGACCGGCGGCGGTAAGAGCGACGCGATCTCCTCCTTCAGCCGGCCCACGCCCAGGCCGTGCTCGCCGGAGACGGGCAGCACTTCGCCCAGGCCCAGTTCGTAGAACTCCCAGGCGGCGTCGGTCTCGTGGGGCCGATCGAGCTTGTTGGCGACGACGATGACCGGCTTGGTCTGGCGGCGCAGGTGCCGGCCGATCTCTTTGTCCAGCGGGGTCAACCCCTCCTTGCCGTCCAGAAGAAAGACGATCACGTCGGCCTCGTCGATGGCCGTTCGGACCTGGCGCTTCATCAGGGCCGGCAGGCCCTCCTCGGCGTCGGGCTCGAAGCCGCCGGTGTCGATCAGGGTGAACGAGCCGGCCTCGGCGCCGTCGGGGCTGGTTAGCGCCGCCTGGCCGTAGTGGCGATCCCGGGTCACGCCCGGCTCGTCCTCGACGATGGCCGCCCGGGAGCGGGTCAGCCGGTTGAACAGGGTCGATTTGCCGACGTTGGGCCGGCCGACCAGGGCGACGTAGCCTCGGCTTGCCGCGGACACTTATCCCTCCCCCTCCCCGGTCGAGCGGGTCTCATCGAGCCCTAAGATGAACCGGCGCGTTTCCGGGCAGCGGTCGAACTCGGGCCGGTCGATGAGGGCCTTGAGCCCGGCCAGGGCGGCCGGAATGTGCTCGGCGAAGCCCGCCCGGCCCTTGACCCGGCTGAGATGGGCGAAGGCGCCCAGGATCTGGAAGTTCCGGTGCAGGGCCAAGACCTGATAATCCCGCCTGAAGCGGGTCGGGTCGATGAGTTTGCGTTCGACGGCCAGATCGATGTAACAGCCGAGCAGCTCCTCCCGTTCGCCCTCGGTCAGAGAGACGTAGGGGTCGATCAGAAGCGAGGCCAGATCATAGCCCATCGGCCCCAGTCGTCCGGACTGAAAATCGATGATCCTTACCTCGCCGTGGTGGATCAAGATGTTTCGGGACTGGAAGTCGCGATGGAGGAAGGCGATCGGACGGGCCGCGGCCGCCCGGTCGGCCAGGCGTTCGAGCTCGGCCTCGATTTCCGGCGGCGGCGAGACCCGACACACCTCGGCCGCGAAGGCCTTCAGGAAGTAGCCGGTTTCGTAACGAAGAATCATGGCCGCGTCGTAGCGGGCCGTCTGGGCGCACCAGGCGGGATCGAATCCCTCGACGCCGGCGGTCTGCATCTCGAGGAGGGTTTCGACCACCCGGCGATAGAGGGGCAGGCGCTCGGCCGGGGCCATCTTATTGGCCAGCTCGACCAGGAGGGCGTCGCCCAGGTCTTCGATCAGAAACAGGCCCTCCTTGGCGTTGGAGTCGACGATTTCCGGCACGGGCAGGCCCTTGGCGAAGAGGTGGCGGCCGATGTTGAGAAAGGCGGCGTTTTCGGCCCAGCGGTCTGGGGACAGCCCGCTGCCGTCCACGGCGATCAGGCTGGCGTCGCCGGCCGTGACCCGCCAGAAGATCTTGTCGGAACCGTCTCCGGCCAGCCGCGTCCAACGCAGATCGCCGTCGAGCCTGGCGGCGACGAAATCTTTCAGGTTTCCAGACGGTCTGTTACTCGAGCAGCTCATCGCCGGTTCTAGTACCCGAAACGCCTCAACTGGGCCGCCTTCTTGGTCCAGTCCTTCTCTACCTTGACCTGCAGCTCCAGGAAGACCTTCAGCCCGAACAGCTTCTCGATTTCGCCCCGGGCGGCCTGGCCGATCTTCTTGATCATCGCCCCCTTGGCCCCGATGATGATGCCCTTGTGGCTTTCCTTTTCGACGTGGATGACCGCCCGGATGTAGAGCATTTCCTGGCCGGTCCGCTCCTTGAAGTCGGTCACGCTGACCGCCACCCCGTAGGGCACCTCCTTCATGGTCATCCGAAAGACCTTCTCCCGGACCATTTCGGCGGCCAGGACCCGCTCGGGCTGATCGGTCAGCTCGTCCTCGGGAAAGAGCGGGTGCCCCTCGGGCAGACAATCGATCAGCTCGCCGGCCAGGGCGTTCAACCCGTCGCCGGTTAGGGCCGAGACGGGCACGATGGCCTTGTAGCGCTCCTCCTTGGCCAACCGGTCGATTATCGGCAGAAGCAGAGGCGGCTTGATCAGGTCGATCTTGTTCAGCGTCGCGACGATGGGGCGTTTGACCCGCTCGAGGTGGCCCCTGATCAGCTCCTCGTCGCGGGGGCGGGGGCGGGCGACGTCGATCATCCACAGGACCGCGTCCACCTCGTCCAGGGCGCCGACGGCCGCCTCGACCATGGCCCTGTTCAGCGGCCCTTTGGGCCGGTGGATGCCGGGCGTGTCCAGGAATATCACCTGGGCCGCCTCGATGGTCAAGATGCCCAGGATACGGGTCCGGGTGGTCTGGGGTTTCTTGGAAGTGGCCGCGATCTTGACGCCCACATAGTTGTTGAGAAGCGTCGATTTGCCGGCGTTGGGGGCGCCGATGATGGCCACGAAGCCCGTCCTGAAACCCTCGCCCCTATCCGTCGCCATCGTCGTCCTCCGTCGGTTCTTTGGCGGCGATGTTTTCGAGGGCGTCCTTGGCCGCCATCTGTTCGGCCTCTTTCTTGGACCGCCCCTCGCCCCGGCCCAGGACCTCGCCGGCCGTCCTGGCCTCGACAAAGAAGGTCCGCTCGTGATCCGGCCCCCGACTGCCGATCATCCTGTAGGACGGCGTGATCCGCCGCCGCTCCTGCATCAACTCCTGGAGACGGGTCTTGTGGTCCTTGAACGTCCGGTTGGTCGCGGCCTCCTCGAGAAGCGGCCCCCACAGGCGATCCACCACCCGGCAGGCGGCGTGGAACCCGGCGTCGAGATAGACCGCGCCCAGGACGGCCTCCAGGGCATCGGACAGGATCGAGGGCTTGTCGGCCCCGCCGCTGGCCGCTTCGCCCCGGCCCAACCGGACGAACTCGCCCAGCCCGATCTTTTTGGCGACGGCGTACAGGCTCGGCTCGTTGACCAGCGAGGCCCTGATCCCGGTCAGCCGGCCCTCCCTGGCCTGGGGCAGCAGGCGATGGAGAAAGTCGGTCACGGCCAGCTCCAACACGGCGTCGCCCAAAAACTCCAGTCGCTCGTTGTCCCGAAGGCCGGCTCCGGCCTGCTCGAAGGCGTAGGAGGCGTGGGTGAGCGCTTCGGTCAGCAACTCCGGCCGGCCGAAAAAGTGGCCCAGTCGCCGCTCCAGCTCGACCAGACCAGTCCCGCCCCCCGGCTCAGATCGTTCGCCCATCGGACTGCACCGTCACTCCAGATATCGTTCCAATTCCAGTCATGTCCGCATGATAGCCTGCTTGCGCCAGAAGTCAAACCGACTCGCGTCCCTTTGGGCGGGCTACGGCTTCGTTCCCGGGGAGCAGCCAAGCCGGCCGGTCGACCTTGGCCGAGGCGAAAGATGAAGATTGTGACGACCAGTAGGCGGTTTCGGGATCACGCTGGAAGAGCCGGGGCTAATCCGTCCCCTCCCGCCTGAGGCGGAGCACTTCTTTCCAGTAGGCCAGTCGCTCGTTGATCCGCTTCTCGTAACCCCGGTCGGTGGGGTGGTAGAACTTGGAGCCGGCAAGCTTTTCGGGCAGGTAGTCCTGCTCGACCACGGCCGCTTCGTAGTCGTGGGGGTACTTGTAGCCTTGGGCGTAGCCGACGTCCTTCATCAACCTGGTCGGGGCGTTTCGAATGTGCATCGGCACCGGCAGGCTGCCGGTCGCCTCCACCGTGGCCGAGACCTTCTTCCAGGCGGTGTAGAGGGCGTTGCTCTTGGGCGCGCAGGCGATGTAGACCGCCGCCTGGGCCAAGGCCAGCTCTCCTTCGGGCGAGCCCAGAAAGCGGTAGGCCTCCATGGCGTCCAGGGCCAGGCTCAGCGCCCGGGGGTCGGCGTTGCCCACGTCCTCGGAGGCGGCCCGGACCATGCGCCGGGCGACATAGAGCGGGTCCTCGCCGGCGATGAGCATCCGCGCCAGCCAGTAGAGCGCCGCGTCCGGATCGGAGCCTCTCAACGCCTTGTGGAAGGCGGAGATGGTGTTGTAGTGGCCCTCGCCGGTCTTGTCGTAGATCAGCGCTCGGCGGCCGACCGCCTCCTCGGCCGCCTCCAGGTCGATCGTTCCGCCCGGCCCGACCAGGGCGGCGGCCGACTCCAGGGCGTTTAAGAGCGCCCGCCCGTCGCCCTGGGCGGCGGCGATGAGGTGCTCTCTGGCCTCATCGGTCAGGCTCAGCTCCAGCCCGCCCAGGCCGCGTTCGCCGTCGGCCAGGGCCCGCTCCAGGATCAGGCCCAAGGCCTCGTCGCCCAGCGGTTTCAAGACCACCACCCTGGCCCGGGAGAGAAGAGCCGGGATGATCTCGAAAGACGGATTTTCGGTGGTCGCGCCCAACAAGGTCAAAAGGCCGGATTCGACGTGGGGCAGGAAGGCGTCCTGCTGGCTCTTGTTGAAGCGGTGGATTTCGTCGACGAAGAGGACGGTCGCTTTGCCGGTGCGTTCCAGTTCCCGCTTGGCCTCGGCGACCACCCTTCTCACTTCGGCCACGCCGGACAAGACGGCCGAGAAGTGGACAAACGACGCCCCGGCCCGCTCGGCCAGCAAGAGGGCCAGGGTGGTCTTCCCCGAGCCGGGCGGTCCCCAGAAGATGAGGGAGGGCAAGGACGAACCGACCCTCTCCGGGTCCAGAAGGCGGCCCGGCTTGAGCAGGTGGTCCTGGCCGACCACCTCGGACAGGCTTTTCGGGCGCATCCGGTCGGCCAGGGGAGTGGGCACGGTGCTAGCCGCCTTTCTTGGCCGCCTCGATCTTGGAGGTGATGTTGTGCTCGATCCAGCGCGGGTCCAGCCATTCGATGGGATCGACGTAGACGCCGCCGCAGATCATGGCGAAGTGGAGGTGATCGCCGCCGGCCAGACCGGTCGAGCCGGTCTGGCCCAGGGTGTCGCCCTGGGCCACGGACAGGCCTTTTGTCACCGCGATCGAGGACAGATGCCCGTAGAGGGAGTAGAGGCCCTGGCCGTGATCGAGGATGACCGTCAGACCGTAGATGCCCAGATAGTCGGCGAAGACGACCCGTCCCCGGTTGGCCGCCCCCACCGCCGCGTTGGCGGTGGAGGCCAGATCGAGGCCCATGTGGACCTGGCGGTCGATCTCCTTGCCGTTGTAGAAGTAGGTCCGGGCGTCGCCGAAGCTGGCCGTGCGGGCCGAATTCTTGAGCTGCTTGAAGCGCCCTTCCCACAGCCTGGTCGGGGTGACCTTGGAGGTGAGCGCGGCGATCTGCTTGTTGTTCTGGCTTCGCAGGTCGCGGTTGATGATCAAGAAGGCGGCCACGTCGTCCTGGGGCAGATTGGGGTAGTGCTTCCTGAACTCCGGCATCTTGCGGGCGAGGAAGCGCTGAGAGAGGTTGATCTTGGAGTGGCGGTAGCGACGGGTACGCAGGATGTGGTTGAAGCCGGCCCCGCTCTGGTTGCCGGCCCGATCCACAGCCTTGATCCAAAGTTTGACCCCGCTGGCGGTGTCGTAGGGGACGGCGAAGAGGGCGCCCAGAAGGCCCGGGTCGTCTTCGTCGACCGGTACGCCCTTGAAGAAGCGCTCGCCGACCATCACTCCCGAGGTCCCCTCCTCGCTGACCCGGTAGACGGCCAGGCCGCAGCCGCCGGGGCGCAGGTAGTGGGCCGAGGATTCAACGGTGATCACCGGCGGGCAGGTGTCGATGACCACCTCCTGGGTGAGAACGAACTTGTTGCCGTGGAAGGATTCCCGCCAGGAGTGGTCGCGGACGTCGAGCTCGAGCCGAGCCGGGCCGTTTTTCAATCCCAGCGCGCCGGGCTCGATGGTCACCTCGATCTCGGCCGAGGTCTGGCGGTTGCCCAGAATTCCGTAGCGAGAGGGCCAACTCTCGTCGGCCAGGGTCTTGACCGTCTCGCCCTGGATGATGAGCAGCCTGGCCGAGCGCAGTCCCTGGCCGGCCTCGGAGAGCCTGATCTTGAAGGTCTTTTTCTGGCCGATGATCTTGGGCAGTTCCGGATCGAATTGGCAAACGGGCGCCGAGCCCTCGAACTTGACGTAGGCGCCCAGTCCGACGACGGCCGCCAGCAGAGCCAGGATCGTCAGCGTCACAACGGCGGTTCGGTTCATCGAATTACCCCCATTTGCCGACAACCTACCAAAGACCGACCGCGCAAACAACCCCCTGGGTCGATCGCCAGAAAACCATTGATTCAAAGACCGAATGATCATAGGATAATAGCCCTCCAAAGGAGCGAGCAAATGAAGCTGTATACCTTCAACGGCAAGGAACCGGTGATCGACGAAACGGCCTACATTGCCGAAACGGCTGTTATTTCAGGGGAAGTGACGATCGGTCCCCGGTCCTCGGTCTGGTTCGGAGCGGTGGTGAGGGGCGACATCAACCCGATCACCATCGGCGAACTGAGCAACGTCCAGGACAACTGCGTCATCCACGTCACCCACGACGGCCGCGGCGCCAGGATCGGCGACGGCGTCTGCCTGGGCCACGGGGTCATCTTGCACGAGTGCACCATCGAGGACTGGTCGTTGATCGGCATGAACACCGTGGTCCTGGACCGAGCCGTGGTCGGGCCCGAGTCGCTCGTCGGGGCCGGCTCGGTGGTCGCGCCGGGCACGGTCATCCCGCCGGGGATGCTGGCCCTGGGCGCGCCGGCCAAACCGATCAGGCCGTTGACCGATGAAGAAAAGGCTAGTATCGTGGCTACAGCGAACCGTTATGCCCGGGTGGCCAGGACCTATCGTCTCGGCGAGCCCTACGAGCCCGACCCGAAGTGAGGAGAAGGTCGATGTGTGAATGCTGCGCCAGTCACAAGAAGCCGGTCGTCATCAAAGTAGCCGGCCAAGATCACGAACACGATCATGACGCCGAGCACGACGCCGGCCGCCATCATCACCATCACCACGATCATCACCACCATCACCACGACCACGGCCAGGCGACAGAGACCAAAGCCGGAGACTGACCGACGGCCGGGTCGAGGCGGTGATTTTTGGAGCGGCCCCTGGGGTCGCTCTTCCTGTTTGAGCGAGGGGGCGAGATGAGCCGGATAAGGGAAGGGGCGCCAAGCGCCGCGGGCGGTTGCCTGTGCGGGGCGGTAAGGTACGAAGCCTTCGGACCGCTTCGGGATGTGATCAATTGTCACTGCAGCAAGTGCCGGCGCTGGCACGGCCACCCGGCCGGGTACACCTCGGTCAGACGGGACGACCTGGTCATCGTCGAGGAGCGCGGCCTGAAGTGGTTCCGCTCCGTAACCGACGAGTCGCCTGAGGTATACCGCGGCTTTTGTCGGGAGTGCGGGTCGAGCCTGTTCTGGGAGTCGCGAGGACGGGGCGTCATCTCCATCGCCGCCGGAACGCTCGATCAGCCGACCGGGCTTAAAACCATGGGCCACATCTGGCTGGATCAGGCCGGCGATTACTACGAGCTGACCGACGACCTGCCCAAGCACCCCCGGCAGTGGGAAGATTAGGTTGCGGCTAGGCTGGAGAGGCGGGGAGGGGGCGCTCGGGTGCCTGGCCAAAGGGGAAGGTCGATTGGGTCGCCGCCGCAAGCCAAGGACGGCGCGGCCTTGGGGACTGCCGGCCGGGCCCCAAAAAAGTTTCGAGCCGGCTTGGGCGGGCCGGCTCGAAACCTGGATGGCAAAGGAGAGAAGAGAAATCTCGTTGGGCTGCCTTACTTTCACGCAATAAGAATGCCAGCAGAGGATCATCTTTGTAACTACCTGTTATTAATGCCATATTCGCCTTACTCACTTTTCGTTCCCCGTTCTACGGGGTCTCTTTTCAGTACAAAAGCTTGAACCCCACAGGGCCGCGACAAGGGATGGCGAGTGTAACTGCCCAATATCATTAATAAACTTGTTGACTTGGGCTCAAGTTCAAATTTTTTAACCACCCCACGCCGCAGGCAGATTTGGCTCGCTTATCTATTTGAATTTCCTGACAATATTTCCCTGTCGGGCCCGGAGTACAATTTTTTGTCTTGGCCATTGAACCGCCTCGAAAGCGGCGTCGCCGCCGGCTGCGCCTCCCAGTCGATCATCGGCGGTTCGAGGCCTGAGCGAGAAGCCCGGCGCCGTCTCTAAGACCTCACGTCCGCTTATGGTTGCGCCGTGCCAGACGCTCTCCTAGTCCCGCCGGCAACGGTTCAAACGTCCCTCCTGATGCAGCGCTCGATGTCGTTTCGGCGAACCTTCACCTCGGCGCGGTGAGCGGGCCAATCATTAAGCTTCGCCCCTCTAACCGGATGAACGAGTTTCGGCCGCTGGACTTTCTGGGCTTTCCGGCAATATTTCTGCAATATTCGGACCGGATGACCGGCGGGCGGGTCGAGGGGCTCCGGACCCGAGGTGGCGAGCCCGGTCGGCTGCAACGAGGCCAGGATCGGGCCGGGGGAGGGAAATCAGCGGGCGAGCGGCCAAGTATCTGGCCCGCCTCAGGCCGGGAGGATCAGGCTGAAGGTCGATCCCCGGCCGACCTGGCTTTCGACCTCGACCTGGCCGCCGTGGAGCTGGACGATGTGCTTGACGATGGCCAGACCCAGGCCGGTGCCGCCGAGCTTGCGGGAGCGATCCTTATCGACCCGGTAGAAACGCTCGAAGACGCGCTCCAGGCCAGGTGCTCGGCCGGCAGGCCGATGCCGGTGTCGGTTACGCTCAGGCGAACTCGATCGCCGTCCTTCGACGCGGACAGGACCACCCGGCCGCCGGGCTCGGTGTACTTGATGGCGTTGTCGGCCAGGTTGATCAGCGCCTCGGCCAGCAGGCGGCGATCGCCGTTGAAGACGATCGGTTCGGCGGGCGGCTCCCGGTCCAGCTCGACGCCGCGTTCATCGGCCAGGTCGGCCACCGCGGCCAGGACGTCGTCGAACAGTTCGATCAATTCCACCGGGGCGGCCCGAAACGCCGCCTCGCCCGACTCGATCCTGGCCAGCTCCAGGAGGTCTTCCACGACGTTCTGGAGTCTCACGGCGTGGCGCTCGATCATCTGGGTGAAGCGCACGGCGTCGGCCTTATTCTCCAGGGCGCCGCCGAGCAGCGTCTCGGCCGAACCGCGGATGGCCGTCAGCGGCGTGCGAAGCTCGTGAGAGACGTTGGCCACGAAGTCGCGCCGGATCTCCTCCAGCCGCTTACGCTCGGTGATATCGTGGAAGACGGCCACCGCCCCGGCCCGAACGTCTTCTCGGGCCAGCCGGGCGATCTGGACCTCCAGCGTCCGGGGTCTTCGGCCCAGGGTCCGGATCTCCAGGGAGCGACGGCCTTGGCCCTTCAGAACGGCGGCCACCGCCTCCTGAAATTCGGCGTTGCGGACGATCTCGGCGGGAGTCAGACCGATCGGGTCGACCACAAGGTCGAGCATCTCGGCCAGGGCCCGGTTGGCCAGGACGGTCCGGCCGTCGCCGTCGAAGACCAACACCCCCTCGACCATGCCCTTGAGCATCGTCTCCTCGCCGTCAACCTCCACCCGGTGCCGATCCGGATCGACGAGGAGACCGGGGAATCTGAGCGGTCCGCCATCTTCTGGCGGCCGGCCCCGTCTCAGCACGGCCTGGATCCTGAGCTCCAGCTCCCGGTGAGAAAAGGGTTTGGTCAGGTAGTCGTCGGCCCCCAGCTCGAAGCCGACGATCCGGTCCACCTCGCTGTTTAAGGCGGTGAGCATGATGATCGGGATGTTGCGGGTGGTTTCCCCCTGCCGGATGCGGCGGCAGACCTCCTTGCCGTCCAGGCCGGGCAGCATCAAATCGAGGACGATCAGGTCGGGCCGCTCCCGCCGGGCCAAGCGGAGGCCGTCCAACCCGTCGGCGGCGGTCAGGACCCGGTGGCCGGCCTGCTTGAGATTGAACTCGACCAGGTCCAGGATGTCTTGTTCGTCCTCGATGACCAGGATGGTCGTCTCGGCCATGGGCCTTCCTCCTCCTCTCGCCTCTTGGGGCCCGCCGTTTAAGCATCGCGCTTGGGATCAGAGTGTCAAACCAATGTTACAGCACGGTGACGACCGGGCCAAGGTTGGGTGAAAACCGCCGGGCCGCCGTGGAACGACAGGTCCGCCTCCGCCGGGAAGGCGGGGTTCCGAGCGGCGGCCAAACCGCCGGGGCCGATCGAAGCGGAGAGACGAGTCCTGAGGAGGATTACAAAAAGAAGGGGCCGCCTTTCGGCTGCCCCGGTAGTGGCTTTCTTGGTGGCGGGGGGAGGATTTGAACCTCCGACCTTCGGGTTATGAGCCCGACGAGCTACCTAACTGCTCCACCCCGCGGCACGGGAAGTGACTATAACGACTTACCGGCCCAATGTCAAGGTCCTCGGCCTGTTTACATCCCGGCCCAGACGGAGATAGGGCGGTGGGGACGCCAAAAGTCCCCGCCGATGGCGGCTTGGCCGGAGTCGGGCCGGCGTCGCTTCTCGAAAAAAAACATCAATCCGGATCGCCGACGTCCCCCGCCGGGGCGCGCTCGAGTCGCTCCGGCCAACCGTCCCGAAACCCGGCCGGCTCCGAGGCTCTCTCCGATCGCAGCGCCGCTCCGGCTGGCTGAAGGGGGGCGTTCAAGACGCTTCCGAGAGGCTACCTAGAAAATAGCCTTGAACTTGCACGAATTGATGCAGGTCATGCACTTGATGCACTTGGACCTGTCGATATAGGCCGGCTTCTTGGGCTCGCCCTTGGGCGCCTTTTCCCATTCGATCGCCTCGGCCGGACACTTGCGGAAGCACACGCCGCAAGAGGTGCAAAGCTCCTCATCGACCACGAACTGGACCAGCTCGGGACATTGCCGGGCCGGACAGCGCTTCTCATGGATGTGCGCTTCGTACTCGTCTCTGAAGTAGCGAAGCGTGGACAAGACCGGGTTGGGGCCGGTCTGGCCCAGGCCGCACAGGGCGCTCTCCCTGATCGAGCTGGCCAGCTCCTCCAAGAGATTGATGTCGCCGGCCTCGCCCTCGCCCCGGCAGATCTTCTCCAGAATCTCCAGCATCCGGCCGGTGCCCTCGCGGCAGGGGGTGCACTTGCCGCAGGATTCGTCCTGGACGAAGTCCATGAAGAAGCGGGCCATATCGACCATGCAGGTGTCTTCGTCCATGACGATCATGCCGCCCGAGCCCATGATCGCTCCGGCCTGGACGATCTGCTCGTAGTCGCACTGGAGGTCCAGGTACTCCTCGGGCACGCAGCCGCCGGACGGACCGCCGAGCTGGACGGCCTTGAACTTCTTCTTGCCCGGGATGCCGCCGCCGATGTCGTTGATGATGGTCCTCAGGGTGGTGCCCATGGGCACCTCGACCAGACCGACGTTGTTGACCGTGCCGGTGAGGGCGAAGACCTTGGTCCCCTTGGAGCCCTCGGTGCCGATGGAGGCGTACCATTCGCCGCCGTTGAGGATGATCGGGGCGATGTTAGCGTAAGTCTCGACGTTGTTCAAAACGGTCGGCTTTCGCCACAGCCCAGAAATCGCCGGGAAAGGCGGCCGGGGCCGGGGCATGCCCCGCTTGCCCTCGATGGAGGTCATCAACGCCGTCTCTTCGCCGCAGACAAAGGCGCCCGCGCCCTGGTAGACCTCCAGGTCGAAGTCGAAGCCGGAATCCAGGATGTTTTCGCCCAGCAGGCCGTACTCCCGGGCCTGGTCGATGGCCAGCCCCAAGCGGCGGACGGCCAGCGGGTACTCGGCCCGGCAGTAGATGTAGCCCTGATGGGCGCCGATGGCCTTGGCCGCGATCACCATGCCCTCGATGACCGAATGGGGATCGGCCTCCAAGACCGAACGATCCATGAACGCGCCCGGATCGCCCTCGTCGGCGTTGCAGAGCACGTACTTGATCTCGCCCGGGGCGTCGGCGCAAAATTTCCACTTGAGTCCGGTCGGGAAACCGGCTCCGCCCCGTCCCCTCAGGCCCGACTTCTGGACCTCGTCGATGATCTGGGCCGGCTCCATCTCCAACAGCGCCTTGGCCGCGGCCTGGTAGCCGTCGCGGGCGATGTAATCGTCGATCTTCTCGGCGTCGATGAGGCCCTTGTTGCGCAGGACGATGAGCTGCTGGTGGGCGAAGAAGGGGATGTCCAGCATTTCGGGGATGAGGTCCTTCTTGGCCGGCTCCCTGTAGAAGAGCCGCTCCACCGGCCGGCCCTTCAGCAAGTGCTCTTCCACCAGGACGGGTACGTCCTCCACGGTCAACTTCTGGTAGAAGATTCCCTCGGGATAGACGACCATGACCGGACCGGCGGCGCAGTAGCCGTTACAGCCGGTCTCGACGACCAGTATCTCCTCGGCCAGACCGCGGTCGGCGATTTCCGATTCCAGGGCCGCTTTGACTTCCTGGCTGCCCGAGGAATGGCAGCCGGTGCCGCCGCAAATCAGCAGGTGAGCGCGAAACGTCTTCATCCATCTACTCCTTGGGGCGTCCGGCTAGTCAGGCCTGGTGCTCGCTTCCTTTGGCCAGCACGAATTCGTCCTGTATCTCTCCCTCCAGGACGTGGCGCTTGAATATCTGGCGCATCTTGTTGGGATCGACCAGCACGTAACGGATCGGGGCCTCGTTTATCAGCTCGACGGTCACGATCGGCTCCTGGCTGCAAAGGCCGAGGCAGCCGGAGGTGGTCACGACGATGTCGCTGCGATCGACCCGGCTCAGCTCGTCGAGCAGCGCGTCCATGGTCTGACGGGCGCCGGAGGCGATGCCGCAGGTGCCCATGTGGACGGTCACCTTGGCCGTGGCCTCGCCCTCCCTGAGAGCGTTCTCCCTTTGGACCCTTTCCTTGATCTTGGCCAGATCGGCCAACGTCAACTTGGGCATCTCGGCTAACTCCTTGCGCAAAAAGATCAAATCGATCCCAAGGCGGCCAGGCCCTCCTCGATGTAGCGGCGCAGGAAGCCCACCACCTGGGAGCTGCTCAAGGGCGCTCCGTCGAGGACGGCCTTGATTTCGCGGGTGTCCACAACGAACTTCTCGCCGTCGGTCACTTGGCGATAGACGAACTCGACCTCGGGTCGACCGACGATCAGGCTCATGAGCGTCCCTGCCAGGTCGCCCAACGGGGCCCGGTCTACGTGAGACAACCGAAATTCCGCCGACAGCCGAGTTCCCTCCCCCGGTGTGGAGTCGATGGAGAACGCGCCGCCGCACATTTCGGCCGCCTGGCGCAAGAGCGCCAGACCCAGACCGACCTTCCGCGTCGTTCGAGTGGTGAAGAACGGATCGGCGGCTCGGGCCAGCTCTTCGGCCGACATGCCCCGACCGTCGTCCTCGATGGTCAACCTCAAGATATCGGCGCTTTGGTCCTTGGTCAGCTCGATGACGACCAGGGACGCCCCGGCGGCCAAGGAATTTTCCACCACATCGAGAATATGCAATGAAAGTTCGAGCAAGTCAACTCAACCCACTATCCGCCGCCCGCCCTTGCCCTTGAGGGCCAGGGCGATTTCGGCCAGAGTCGGCGCGGCGAGCTTGAAGACCGTGTAGACCGTGCCCAACTGGTCGAGCTGGTGAGCGTCGGAGCCGGTTATGATCGGCCAGTCGGCCAGATCGGGTCGTCGGGTTCTCAGCTCGGCCGGGCTTGAGTTCGGCGAGACCTCCAATCCGTCCAGGTCGAGCCCGGGCGGCACGAAGCCCAGTTGGCCGATGAGGCTGAAGGCCTCTTTGTCCACGTGGGAGGCAATGGCCAAACCGCCGCGGCGGTGGATGGCCTCGACAGCGGCGGTCAACTCCAGCTCGGTCGCTCCGATAAGGAGGCGGTCGTTGAAACCCTCCACTTCGTCGAACTCGTTGGCCGCGATCTGTTCGCCGAAGACCTCGGGCCGGTTGGTCCGGGGCGGCAGGCGGCCATAGACGAAGTCCATCATCGCCTCGGCCTCGGCCGGCGTTTCGAAGAGGGCCAACAGATGGACCTCCTCGGCGGTGCAGACCTCCATCCCGGCCAGGACCTTGGGCCCGCCGGCCCGTTCGGCCGCCCGGCGGGCGGCGGCGACGTTCTCGGCCGAGTTGTGATCGGTGACGGCGATGATGTTCAGACCCAGTCTCGAAGCCGCCCTCACCACCGCCCGCGGCGACATCTCCAGCTCGCCGCAGGGCGACAGGCAGGTGTGGATGTGCAGATCGGCCTTGAAATCGGCCAGCATGGGCCGTTTCGGCGGTCAGCCGCCCAGCAGGCCGTAGAGTCGGCCGCTGAGTTCGTAAGCCGACATCTCGGAGGTCAGGATCGGCACTCCCTCCTCCTCGGCCTTGGCCACGGCGTCCTCGGCCGGTTTTTTGCCGCCGACGACGACGATGCCGGCCAGCTCCCTCAGTTTCCCGACGGCGACGACGTTGATGTGCCCCTGGATGGTGATCCAGAGCTGGCCGGCCTCGGCGTTGGCCAGGACGTCGCTGATCAGATCGCAGGTGTAGCCGCCGGCGACCTCATGGTCCAGGTGGTCGGTCCCGGCCAAGACGTCGAGTCCCAACTCATCTCTAACTTCGGCCAAGGTCATGCTTCTTCCTCCAGGGCGGCGGGATCGATGAACGGGCAGTCGGACAGCTCGGCCTTGCCCTGCACCACATCCTCGGCAAAGGTCCGGCAGTCCGGGGCCCCGCAGGCCCCGCACAGCCTGCCCGGCAGTTTGCCCGTCAGCTCATCGACCTTTTTGAGTTTGCTTATCGCCTTGATCGGGTCCTTGTCCAGGGGGAAGGTGACCGGCGTGATCTTCGCCTCCGGCTCGAAGAAGCCCTCCTCGATCAGCCGGACCACGTCCTGGGGCCTGATCCGGGAGAGGGTGCCGAACATCTGGACCAGGATGGTCAGCGTCGCCCGGGCCCGGTAGCGGTTCTCCACGGCCAGCGGCCCACCCAGACAGCCGTCCGGACAGGTCCGGCACTCGACGTAGGCCACGTCTTTCAACCGGCCGGCCTCGATGTGCTCCAGAACCTGGATCGTTTCGGCCACGCCGGAGACGCACAGCGTCCCCCGAACTTGGTGGAGGCCGGCCACCTCGCCGCCCGACATGTCCCAGCCGATCCCCAGACCACTGGAGCGGACCAGCATCACGTCCTGGTCTTCCTCGGTCACTTCCTTGAGGGCCGCAAGGACGTCCCGGTAGATGTCGCTGACCCCCAACACGCCGCTTAGGAGGGAGGTCTGGCCGATCTCGGAGCTGGCCGCCGCGCCCCGCTTGGCCGCGCAGGGGGTGATGTGGAAGACGCCGATCTTTTCGGGGTCGAGGCCGTGGCGCCGGCTCAAGACCCGCCGGATGTACTTGGCCGCCGCCTCCCGGGGCGGGGTGACCGGCACCAGATGGCGGATCAGGTTGGGGAAGCGGCTGGCGATCAGTCGGATCACCACCGGGCAGGTCGGCGACAGAGCCGGTCTTACCTCCGGGTTGTCTTCGAGCCACCGGGTCACGGCCTGGTTGACCATCTCGCAGAAGATGCCCGGGTCGTAAACCCGATCGAATCCCAGCTTGGACAGGGCCAGCAGAATGTCGTTGGGCAGGACCTGATCGCCGAACTGGGTGTAGATCATCGACGAAGGCACCAGGGCGGTCAACTCGAAGCGGCCCATTTCGGTGTACAGGGAGACCAGGGGTACGATCGCCTCTTTGGGGCAGACCCGAATGCACTCGCCGCAATCAACGCACCTTTGGGCCTCGATGCTCACCTCGCCCCGGCGGACCCGGATGGCCCGGGTCGGGCAGGCCCTCATGCAGACCACGCAGCCGTTACACTTCTCCCGGTCGATTCGAATCGACAGGCTGGAGGAGCCGTGTTCGTCGCCCGCGCTCATCGGTCTTTGACTCCCCATCCGGAGTTGAAGATCATCGTCAGCTTCGTTCCCTGCCCGTCGGCCGACTCGATGATGAACTCGTCGGCGTGTTTGTCGATGTTGGGCAGGCCCATCCCCGCCCCGAAGCCCATCTCCCGAATCTCGTCCGGAGCGGTGGAGAAGCCCTCCTGCATGGCCTGTTCGATGTCGGCGATGCCGGGGCCCTCGTCCTGGACCAGGATCAAGACCCGCTCCTCGCTCAACTCCAGGATCATCCGGCCGTTCTTGCCGTAGATGACGGCGTTCATCTCGGCCTCGTAGGAGGCGATGGCCACCCGGCGGATCATCTCCGGATCGGCCCCGATCTCCTTGAGGACGTTTTTGACCTGGATGGAGGCCTCGCCGGCGTGGACGAAATCCATCTCCTTGATCGGAAATTCCTGGCGGTAGAGGCTCATGGGGCCTCCTGGCCGGACACACCGCTCTGGTGGAGAAGGCCGCAGGCTTCGTACAGGGAGTGGGGGGTCAGAAGCAAGGGCAGGGAGTGGGCCTCGGCCTTGGCGATGACCGCCTCCGGCGGTCGTTGACCCCTGACGAAGACCACCCCGGCCAGACCGGCCACCTCGGCGGTGTTGACCACCTGGACGTTGGTCAGGCCGGTCAAGAGGACGGTCCCCGGCTTGGCAAAGGCCAGGACCTGGCTCATCATGTCGGTCGCCTCGACGGCCAGGACCGGACGGTCGAGCAGTCTTTCGCCGACCAGCACCTCCGCCTCCAGCCAGTCGCGGACGTGATCGAGGCGGATGCCGTCGCTCCGTGAGACCCGGTCCATATCGCTTCCCCAGCCGATGGGCGACCCAGAGAGCCTTTTGCTCGCGGGTAAGCCCCGGTTTACGGCCTGTTGTCAGGGACTCGTGAGCCGTTATCGTCAATTAGTCTAACACGACTCAACCGATTTCGATATGTCGATCTCCCCTTTGGTATAGATGAGCCTGGTGGGCCAGGTAGAATCGATCCCGACCGCCGCCGGGCGGGGAACGCTCTTTTATCGACCGCCGACTCCCCAAAAGGGGCGATCGGGGACAGGCCGGAGATCGGGGCCGGCCTCGAACGGGGCCGTTCATCGCCGAAACCGCGGCGAACCGCCTCGCCGGGGAGGCGCTCCTGGCGACAGCCCGTCCATCGGCCGCCGGGCCGTTCGGTCTCGATTTTCGCCCCCGGGGCCGGACGCCCTCGGGAAGCGTTCCCCTCTTCAGGCCGCCTTCTCCACCCTGACCGCGCAGACCTTGTACTCCGGTATCTTGACCAGCGGGTCATGGGCCGGGTTGGTCAGCACGTTGGCGCTGGTCTCGATGAAGTGGAAGGGCATGAAGACGACGCCCTTGTCCACCCGGTCGGTGACCATCGCCTTGGTGGTCACCGCGCCCCGGCGGGTGGTCACCCGGACTTCCTCGCCGGGCCCGACGCCCAGCGCCTCGGCGTCGGCCGGGTTGATCTCCAGGTAGCCCTCGGGCATCCGGGCGTGGAGCGTCGGCGAATTCCGGGTCATGGTCCCGGTGTGGTAGTGGACGTGGGCTCGGCCGGTGGTCAGCCACATGGGGTAGTCTTTGTCGACCATCTCGTCCGGATCCCGGTACTCGATGGCGTGGAACAAACCCTTGCCCCGGGCGAACTGGCCCTGATGGAGGAACTTGGTTCCCGGATGATTCTTGTCCGGGCAGGGCCAGCACAGCCCCTCTCCTTCCAGCCGATCGTAGCTGATGCCGCCGTACTGGGGCGTGACCTGGGCGATCTCGTCCATGATCTCGGCCGGGGAGGCGTAGTCCATCGGGTAGCCGAACCTGTTCGAGATGTCGATGATGATCTCCCAGTCGGTTCTGGCCTCCCCCACCGGGGCCACGGCGGCCCGGACCCGCTGGACGCGCCGCTCGGTGTTGGTGAAGGTGCCGTCCTTCTCGGCGAAGGAGGCGCCGGGCAACACCACGTCGGCCAGCCTGGCCGTCTCGGTCAGGAAGATATCCTGGACGATCAGAAGCTCGGCCTTTTGAAGAGCGCGCTCGACGTGGGCCGCGTCGGGATCGCTCATGATCGGGTTTTCGCCGACCACGAACAGCGCCTTGACCGTGCCTTTGTCCAGCCCCTCGACCATGTCCGGAATCTTGAGCCCCGGCCGGTCCGACAACTTGGCCCCCCAGGCCGCCTCGAACTTGGCCTGGGTGTCGATCATGGCCACTTTCTGGTAGCCGGGGTAGACGTCGGGCAGGCCGCCCATGTCGCAGGCGCCCTGGACGTTGTTCTGGCCCCGGAGCGGGTTGACGCCGGTGGACTCCCGGCCGATCTGGCCGCAGAGCATGGCCAGGTTGGCCAGCGACTTGACGTTGTCCACGCCCGAGGTGTGCTGGGTGATGCCCATGCAGTAGACGATGGACGACTTCTCGGCCTTGGCATAGAGCTCGGCGATCTTTTCGATGTCGTCTGCGGCCACGCCGGTTATCTCGGCCGCCCGCTGGGGCGGGTAGTTTTCGATGACCGCTTTGAACTCCTCGAAGCCCTCGCACCGCTCGTCGATGAACTTCTGGTCGTGCCAGCCGTTGTTCAGGATCACGTGCATGATCCCGTTCAGCAGGGCCACGTCCGAACCCAGGTTCTGCCGGACGTAGATGTCGGCGTGGACGGCGATCTGGACTCTTCTGGGATCGGCGACGATGATCTTGGCCCCTTTGGCCTTGGCCCGGTAGATGCGGGTGGCGACCAAGGGGTGGGCGGCGGTGGTGTTGGAGCCGGTGATGAGGATGACGTCCGCCTCGGCCAACTCGTCGACCGAGTTGGTCATCGCTCCGGAACCGAATGCTGCGGCCAGACCGGCCACGGTGGAGCTGTGTCAGAGACGGGCGCAGTGATCGATGTTGTTGGTGCCCACGGCCGCCCGGGCGAACTTCTGGAGGAGGTAGTTCTCCTCGTTGGTCACCTTGGCCGAGGCGAAGAAGCCGATGGCGTCGGGGCCGTTCGCCTCTTTGATCTCCCTGAGTCGCTGGGCGGTGAAATCCAAGGCCTCGTCCCAGGAGACCTCGGTCAGTTGGCCGTCCTTTTTCAGCAGCGGCTTGGTGAGCCGGCGCGGGCTCTGGACGAACTGGTGGACGTTCCAGCCCTTGATGCACAGCTTGCCCTGGCTGACCGGGCTGGTGTCCGAGGGGACGGTCCCGATCAGCTTGCCGTCCAGCGACTCCAGATAGAGGTTGCAGCCGCAGCCGCAGTAGGGGCAGGTGGTCAGCGTGGTCTTGTAGTCCATGGGGCTCATCCTTGTCGTTCGGCCTCCTGGGCCGGGCTAAGCGGCCGTCCTGATGGGAACCGGCCGTTTCGGTCCCGTCTTGGGAATCATCTCCCGGCCGACCGCTCCGGCCACCAGCCGGTAGAGCTCCTTGAGCGGAATGTCGGCCGGGCAGGCCTGCTCGCACAGGCCGCAGTAGACGCAGCGATCGACCATGTGCACCGCCCGGGTCAACAAGAACTCGCGGCTGGTCGGCAACTCCCGCTGGGGGATGAAGTTCTCTTCCTCCAGGGTGCACTCCTTGCAGTAGCACACCGGGCAGATGTTACGGCAGCCGAAGCACATGATGCACCGATCGGAAACGGTGAACCATTCCTGAAGCCGGGACAGGAGATTCAGCGACGCCTCATCGTCGTCTTCGCTCTTTACGCCGGGCGCCCTTTGGCCGGCGGTCAAGGCGTCGGGCCAGGGTTTTTGGCACCGGCAGGCCTCGGCCAGCTCCGGCGGGCAGGAGAAACCGATGGGCACCACCTTGCGGCGGGAGATGACGGCGTCCTCGATCAAGCGATTGAGGGCCCGCTCGTCGCAGCCCCGAACGACGACGCCGAAGACGTCGTTGGGCCGGCTGAGCGTCAGCCGGGTCAAGAGCTTGACCAGCGGGTAGCGGGCGTCGCCCGGCGCGTCCTTGTCTCCCAAGGACAACTCCTCCAGCCGGATCGGGTCGGTGAACAGGAACGGCCCGACGTGTTCGCCCTCCTGGCGCAAGGCCAAGACGCCCTCGACCTCGCGCCGGGCCAATAAACCTCTGATCGCTTCTATGATCGTCGCTTTCATCAGGCAACCCTAATCAGTCTGTCCTGGAGGGTATAGAATCCCTCTTCGGCGGCGCTCGCCTCGCCGTAACGGGTTCGTTGATAGCAGATCAGGCCGCAGTTGAGGCACCGCCGGGCCTCCTTCCTGGCCCGAAGTTCGTCGAAACCAAGCTCGATCTCCTGTTTCGGGTCCAGGCGTTGCTCGGGGCTGGCCTCGGGCATCTGCTGCCGCGGCCCGACTTCGACCAGGTTCTCCACATGATCGACGTCCAGGATCGGGGTGTCTCGGCCGATCATCCGTTCCGGCGGGGCGATGTCCTGGCCGATGAGTGCGGCGTGGATCGAGGCCGCCGCCCTCCGGCCGGCCCCGACGGCCTCCACGACGAACAGGTAGTCCCTGACCGGCTCCAGGTCGCCGAACAGGCACACCGGCCCCGGGCCCGGTTCCCGGTAGGGAGCGACGGCCTTCCAGGTCCGGTCCTTCCCGGCGACCGGTTCGGCGCCCTCCTCCGGGGGCTCTGGGTCCGGGATGACGATCATCTCCGGCACCCGCCCGGCGGCGACGACGACGGCGTCGGCGGCGATGAACTCGTCCGCCTCCGAACCGGCTTCACGATAGGTGAGCTGGGTCAGGGAGTCGCCGCGCCCCCTCAAACTGGTGACGGCCGCAGCGAACCGGCAATCGATGCCCTCCTCGGCCAACTCGGCGAGCTGTCCGGGGCTGAGGCCGATCTCTGGTTGAGAGCGTCTGAAGAGGACGGTAACCTGCTCGGCCCCTTGTTTCAGGCAGTTGCGGGCCGTCTCCAAGGCCTGCTTGGACGTGGCGACCACGACCACCCGGCCGCTGGGGCCGACGTCCCGGCCGGCGGCCCAGGCCAGGGTCAGCGGCAGGAGCAGGTAGATGCCGGGCAGGGCCGGGTTCGGGGTCGAGGCCGGGCCCTTGGCCAGCAGGGTGTCCCAGCCGCCGGTGGCGATGAACACGGCTTCGAAGCCCTCGTCGAACAATCCGGACAACTTCACCTCCCGCCCGAAAGCCTGTCCGGTCCTGGCCTCGACGCCCAACTCCAGGATGCCTTCGATCTCCCAGTCCAGTACGTCGCGGGGGAGGCGATTCTCGGGGATGACCGTTCTCAGCAATCCGCCCAGTTTGTCCTCGGCCTCGAAGATGACCGGAGTGTGGCCCAACCGGGCCAGGAAGTTGGCCGCGGTCAACCCCTGGGCGCCGCCGCCGATTATGGCCGCCTTCCGGTTGGTCGCCGGGGCCTTGTAGAGTTCGATCCGCCGGCCGCTCCGGCGCTCGTAGTCGGAGACGAAGCGCTTCAGGAAGTTGATCGCCACCGGTTCGTCGGAGAGATTCCGCCGGCATTCGAACTCGCACGGCCGGGGGCAGATCCGCCCGCAGATGAGGGGCAGGGGGTTGCGCTCCTTTATCACCGTCAGGGCTTTCAAGTAGTCGCCCTTGGCGGTGTGATAGATCTGCTCCGGGACGTTGATCCCGGCCGGACAGGTCCGCTGGCAGGGGGCGGTGCACTCCGACCATTTGTATTCGCCCAGGATGCGGTTGGTGACCGAGGTCAGGTTCATGATCCCCACCGGGCAAGTTCTGACGCAGGTGCCGCAGCCGGTGCACAGGGCCTCGTTGACCACTGGCAGGCCGTCCGGCCCCATCGAAAGGGCGTCGAACGGACAGGCCTTGACGCAACTGCCCAGGCCGATGCAGCCCACCGGGCACTCTTTGGGGCCGCCGGACATCTGCATCGCCGCCCGGCAGTCGATGGCGCCGTCGTAAGTGTATTTGACGTCGGCCCGCTCGACCGGGTAGCGGCAGCCGACCCTGGCCACCTCGGGCTCCGCCTCGGTTATCTCCACGCCCAAGATAGAGGCCACCTCGACGGCCACCTCCGCTCCGCCGCCGACGCAGCCGTTGGGCGCCAACTGGCCCTTGGCCATGGCCACCGCCGCCGAAGCGCAGCCGGCGAAGCCGCAACCGCCGCAGTTGGCGCCCGGCAGCGCCTCCTCTATCTCGAGGATCAACGGATCGACGTGAACATAAAATACCTTGGCGGCGATGCCCAGCCCCAAGGCGGCCAAAAAGCCGATGCCGCCAAGCGCCACAGCAGCAGTCAACATAGTTCCGGTTCTCCTAGACGATCATCCAGTCAACGCTTTGTTTCGCCCACGCCATCGCTCAGCCGGGCCGGCTGTCCGGACTCGATGTGCGCCCCCGGTCGCCCGCACCGAGCCCCTTCCGGAGCGGCGTCGTGTGGAAGGCCCAGTCTTTATCAAGCGCCGGCGTCCAGTCGTCCATCACTCGTACTGGGCCAGAATTTGGCTGACCCGATCCGAGGTGAATTGGCGGTGCGTGTCCTCGTCGATGACCGTCACCGGAGCCAGGCCGCAGGCCCCCAGGCAACGGACGGCCTCCAGCGAGAAGCGCCGGTCCTCGGTTGTCTCGCCGACCTCTACGTCCAACTCGCGTTTGACCCTACCCAGCGCCTCGTTGGCGCCCTTGACGAAGCAGGCGGTGCCCATGCAGACCTTGATGACGTGGCGGCCCCTGGGGACCATGGAGAAGAAGGAGTAGAAGGTCACTACGCCGTAGACGTCGGCCCGGGGCAGGCCCAAACCCTCGGCGATGATGTTTTGAATGAACGGCGGCAGATAGCCGGCGATCTCCTGGGCTTTCTGGAGAACCGGGATGAGCGCCCCCGGCGCGTCCTTGTGGGCCTGGCAGACGGCCTTGATCTGATCGACCATTTCGGCGGTGATGTCTTCGGGCCTCTCAAGAACGACACGGCGGTGCATCTCGCGACTCTCCTTGAAGTCATGGGCTTAAGCCGGTCAATATGAAATTTTGATTAGCATAGGCCCAAGGATAAAGCAAGGCCGGCCGGGGCGCCCTTTACTGGCGGGAAGAGAGTCCCTATAATAGGAACCGAACATGAGATGGTGGAGTCTTAACTTCAAGGCGCTGAGGGCGCCGTTTTTGGTCTGTTCGGCCGCCTCGTCACTGGCGGCGGCGGCGCTGGCCAATCTGGAGCGGGGCCGGTTTTCCTGGCCGGCCGTTTTGGGTTGTCTGGTCTGCGTGGCCGCCATCCACTTGGGGGCCAATCAGTTGGAGGGCTTTGCCGCGGCCGAGATCGAAGAGTCGGACGACGGCGGCAATCCGGCCGTCCGGTGGGCCGCCTTGCTCACCGGCGGTCTGATCGCCATGGCCCTGGGCGCGGTGGTCGGCTTGGCCATGGCCCTCTCCGGCCGGCCCCAGGCGGCCTGGTGGAGCCTGGCCGGCCTGGCCCTGGCCACCGTCTACGCCGTCAACCCGTTCGACCTCCGCGGGCGCTGGCCGGGCGAGGTGATCGTCTTCTTGCTTTTCGGCCCGCTCTTGACCTTGGCCGTCTACCACGTCCTGACCCATCGGCTCAGCGTGTTGGCCGTGCTGGTCGGCGTGCCGCTGGGCGGGCTGGCCGCGGCCGCCGTATGGCTGAATCGTTTCCTGGACGAACCCGACAGGCCGCGCAGGGGCCGCGACCAACCCGTCACCTGGCTGGGCCAGGAATGGTCGATCTGGGTCTATCTGCTGATCGTCGCCGGCTCCTTCGCCTACCTGATCGCGCTGGCCTTCGGCCACGGCCTGGGCTGGCTGATCGTTCTCGGGCTGCTCCCCCTGCCCCTGACCGCCTCCGGGGCGGTCATCTTGATCAAGCATCATTGGGCCAGGGGTCAGATCGTCCGCTCCCGGGCCAGGACCGCTCAGGCCCAGGCCGCCGCGGCCCTGTTGGTCGCCGCAGCCATGGTGGTGGAGACTGTTTTCAGGGCCTATTGATCGTGTGGCGGTCCCTGGAAAAATCATCTAGTCGGGTCGAGCCCGACGGCGGCCGGCAGCGGCGGGGTCGGGTGGACGGCCCGGCCCGGCGATAGCCGCCTTTCCTGGAGGATATTCCGGCAGATGCGCCTCATCGGCTTGGATTTCGGGAGCAAGACCATCGGCGTCGCCGTCTCGGACGAGATGGGTTGGACCGCCCAGCCGCTGACGGTCATTAGCCGCCGGGGCGTAGAAAAGGACGTCGCCGCGGTGGCCGATCTGGTGGCCGAGTACGAGGCCCAGACCGTGGTCCTGGGTCTGCCCCGGAACATGGACGGCTCTTTGGGACCGATGGCCGAAAAGGCCCAGGCTTTCGGCCGCAGGCTGGCCGAGGTCGTCGCGGCCGAGGTCGAGTTCTGGGACGAGCGTCTGAGTACCGTGACGGCCGAAAGGATCCTGATCCAGGGCGACGTCTCCCGTAAAAAACGCAAGCAAGTGGTCGACAAACTCGCCGCGGCCATCATCCTCCAGACCTATCTGGACTACCGGTCCGCCCGAGGGGAGACCGGGCCGGGGGACGAGAGGTGAAGCGGCTGGCCGTCGTCGTCCTCTCCCTCGCCTGGGCGGCGGCCGTGGTGATCGCGGCCGGCGTCGGCCGGCTGACCGACTACTACCACACCCCGCTCCAGGCCGAGGCCAGGGCCCAGGTGGTCGAAATCCCGGCCGGCGCCAGCCTGAAATCCATCGCCGCCCTGCTGGAAGAGAAGGGCGTCGTCCATCGAGCGACATTGTTCACCCTGGCCGCGCGCCTGGCCGGCCAGGGCCGCCGGATCAGGGCCGGCGAGTACTACCTCTCCCCGGCGATGAGCCCCAGCCAGATCGTCCGGCGACTGACGACGGGTCCGCCGGTGCTCCACAAGGTGACCATCCCCGAGGGGCTGACCATGGAGGAGGTGGCCAGGATTCTGGCCGAGAAGAAGCTGACCACGGTCTCCAGCTTCATGGGCGCCGCCACCGACAAGGACTTCGTCCTCTCCCTGGGCATCCCGGCCTTGACCGTGGAGGGCTACCTCTTTCCGGAGACCTACCACTTGCCCAGGGGACTCTCCGCCGAGGCGATCATCCAGGTCATGGTCAACCGGTTCAAAAAGGTCTATGCCGAGCTCAAGGCCAAGTACAAGAAGACCACCCACCTGACCGATTTCCAGACGGTCATCCTGGCCTCGATGGTCGAGGCCGAGATCCAGACCCCGGCCGAGGGGCCGCTGGTGGCGGCGGTCTATGTCAACCGCCTCAAGCGCGGCATGCTGCTCCAGTGCGATCCAACCGTCATCTACGGCCTGAAGAACTTCAAGGGGCGACTGAGAAAGTTTCACCTCAAGGCGTCCCACGCTTACAACACCTACATTCACCCCGGCCTGCCCCCCGGCCCGATCAGCAATCCCGGCGAAAACGCCCTGAAGTCGGCGCTCAATCCGGCCGATGTCGGCTTCCTCTACTTCGTCTCCCGCCGGGACGGGACCCACGAGTTCTCCTACAATTACCGGCAGCACCGCAAGGCGATCGAGACTTACAAGCGCCGGTGACAGGCCGGGGTCTATGTGTTATATTCGTCTGTTGCGAAGATCGACAACCAAACTGGGTGGAGTGAGCCTTGAAGATCAAGAAAATCAATCATATCGGCTTGGCCGTCGCCGACGTCGACGAGGTCAAGAAACTCTACACCGATCTGCTCGGCCTGCCCTTGGACCACGAGGAGATGCTGGGTGAGCTGAAGATCGCCTTCGTGCCGGTCGGGGAGACCAATCTGGAACTGGTCCAGTCCACCGAACCGGACGGGGTGATGGCCAAGTACGTGGCCAAAAAGGGCGAGGGCATCCACCACATCGCCCTGGAGGTCGAGGACATCGACTCGGCCGTCAAGGAGCTTTTGGCCAAGGGCATGACCATGATCGACCAGGAGCCGCGCCAGGGGGCCCACGGCGCCCGGATCGCCTTCCTGCACCCCAAGGCCACCCACGGGGTGATGATCGAGCTGGTCGAGCCGGGCGACGGCGAGTAGGAGAAACGCCATGTGGGAGTACTCGGAAAAGGTACGCGAACATTTTGAAAATCCACGTAACGTCGGCGACATCCCCGACGCCGACGCCGTCGGCGAGGTCGGCTCGATCACCTGCGGCGACGCCTTGAAGCTCTACCTCAAGGTCGAAGACGGGGTGATCAAGGACGCCAAGTTTAAGACCTTCGGCTGCGCTTCGGCGGTGGCCTCGTCCTCGGCCCTGACCGAGATGATCAAGGGCATGACCATCGAGGAGGCCGAGAGGCTGACCAACAAGGACATCATCGAGTATCTCGGCGGCTTGCCCAAGGAGAAGATCCACTGCTCGGTCATGGGCGCCGAGGCCTTGGAGGCGGCCATTCGCCATTACAAGGGCCTGCCGCCCATTGAGGAGGTCGAGGGCGGGGAGGTGGTCTGTGAATGCTTCGGCGTGACCGACCTCCAGATCCTGAAGGCGATTCGCGAAGACGGCCTGACCACCGTCGAGGAGGTGACCAACCACACCAAGGCCGGCGGCGGCTGCGAGCAGTGTCACGAGAAGATCGAGGAGCTGATCGCCTCGGTGGTCAACGAGTCCAAGCCGATCCGAAAGAAACTGACCAACATCCAGAAGATCGCCTTGATCCAGGAGGTGTTGGAGAAGGAGATCAGGCCCTCGCTTCGCTCCGACGGCGGCGACATTGAGCTGATCGACGTCGAGGGCGACATGGTCATGGTCGCGCTGCGGGGCATGTGCCGAACCTGCGCCGCCAGCGAGGCGACCCTCAAAGACTACGTCCAGGGCGTGCTGCGCGACAAGGTGACCGACGGGTTGATCGTCGAGGAGGTGTCCGAGTGAGAACCGTCTACCTGGACAACAACGCCACCACCCGCGTCGCCCCCGAGGTGGTCGAGGCGATGATGCCTTACTTCACCGACTACTACGGCAACCCCTCCTCGGCCCACGAGTTCGGCGGCCAGGTAGCGGCCAAGGTGAACGAGGCCCGGGCCCAGGTGGCCCAGCTCTTACACGCGGCCGACGTGGACATCATATTCACCTCCTGCGGCACCGAGAGTGACAACACCGCGATCAGGGCCGCGCTCGTCTCCCAGCCGGACAAGCGCCACATCGTCACCACCCGGGTCGAGCACCCGGCGGTGCTCAACGTCTGCCAGCACCTGGAAAAGAAAGAGGGCTACGAGGTCACCTACCTCGGCGTGGACAATCAGGGCCGACTCGATCTGAATCAGTTGGACGAGGCCGTCCGGGAGGACACGGCCGTGGTGTCCATCATGTGGGCCAACAACGAGACCGGAGTCATCTTCCCCATCGAGGAGATCGCCCAGCGGGTGAAGGCCAAGGGCGCCATCTTCCACACCGACGCCGTCCAGGCCGTGGGCAAGATCGATATCGATCTTAGCAAGGTCCCGGTGGACATGCTCTCGCTCTCCGGCCACAAGCTCCACGCCCCCAAGGGCATCGGCGTGCTCTACGTCAGGAAGGGGACCAAGTTCGCCCCGTTCATGCTCGGCGGCCACCAGGAGCGGGGGCGGCGGGCCGGCACGGAGAACGTGCCCTACATCATCGGCTTGGGCAAGGCGGCCGAGCTGGCCCGGGAGCGCATGGAAGAGGAGAACACCAGGGTCCGGGCGCTGAGGGACAGGCTCCAGGCGGGGCTCGTGGCGGCCGTGCCCAGGGTGCTCGTCTCCGGCGGCGAGACCGAGCGGCTGCCCAACACGCTGTCCATCTCCTTCGAAATGATCGAGGGCGAGTCGATCCTGCTCAAGATGTCCGCCCTGGGCATCGCCGCCTCGTCCGGTTCGGCCTGCACCTCGGGTTCGTTGGAGCCGTCGCACGTGCTGAGGGCGATGGGCGTACCGTTCACCGCCGCCCACGGCACCATCCGCTTCTCGCTGTCCATCTACAACACCGAGGAGGACATCGACTACGTCCTCGAGAAGCTGCCGCCGATCATCCAGCAGTTGAGAGACATGTCGCCCTTCTGGGAGCCGTCGATGGGCGTTTGCCAAACCGCCGACTCCACCGAGTAGCGGAATCGGAAATCGATGACGGCCGGGGAGGGCTTTGACCTGCTTTCCCCGGCCGCCGTGCATTCCACCGCGACCCTCGAGCTCGCAGGCCGGCGGGATTTGACGCGCCTTTGCTTTCCCGCTCGGGTTCGGCTCGATAAGCGCGCCGTTGCCCCCGGCCGGTAGGCCCCGGTCCTTGGCGCGAGCCAAAGACGCGGGGAAATTTCTGAAAGGGGGCGGGGAGAGCTTCGATGACGAGTTCTCTCCGGCCTCGATCTCGGGAGGTTGAACTTGGACCTCGTCACCGCCGCCGTACTGGGCTTCGTTCAGGGTGTGACCGAGTTTCTGCCCATTTCCTCGTCCGGCCATCTGGTGTTGGCCCAGAACCTTTTCGGGATGAAGGAGCCGCAGTTGCTCTTCGACGTCATCCTCCACGCCGGAACCCTGACCGCGGTGGTTGTCTTTGTCCGGCGCGAGATCGCCGGGCTGGTACGGGCCCTCCTTTCGCTGGGCCGGCCCACCCCGGCCGGCCTGGCCGCGGCCTGGCGGGACGACGCCCACTTCCGGCTGTTGGTCTTCCTGGTCGTCGGCTCCGCGCCCACGGCGCTCATCGGGCTGATGTTCAAGGACGTCTTCGAGGCCCTGTTCGCCTCGACCTCGGCCGTGGGCTGGGCGCTCATCGCCACCGGCGTCATTCTGGCGGCCAGCAAGTTCGCCCCGGCCGGCGCAAGACCCTTGGGCCGGGTCGGACTCGGCCGGGCGCTGATCGTCGGCGCGGCCCAGGGGCTGGCCATCATCCCGGGCGTGTCCCGGTCGGGGACGACCATCGCCGCCGGGCTGTTTCTGGGCCTGGAGCGCCAGAGCGCGGCCCGATTCTCGTTTTTGCTCTCGCTGCCGGCCGTAATCGGCGCGCTGGGGCTGGAACTTGTGGACAGCGCCGGTTCGAATGTGCCATTATCGGCCTCTGTCGTAGGCTTTATCGCTGCGGCGTTCAGCGGCTATCTGGCCCTCGTCTGGCTGATGCGCCTGTTGGCCGCCGGGCGGTTCTTCGTGTTCGCCCCCTACGTGTGGCTGGTGGGTGCGGCGACTCTGTTGTTGACGGGGTGATCGATGTCTTCCGATCTGTGGGTCTTCATTCTGGCCGGCGGCTCGGGCACCAGGTTCTGGCCGGCCAGCCGTCGGGCCAGACCGAAGCAGCTTCTGCCCGTCCTGGGCCGGCGACCCCTGCTGAGGCGAAGCGTGGACCGGGTCCTGGAGCTGGTCGGGCCCGAGCGGGTGAGCGTCATCTCGGGCTTGGGTCATGGCCGGGAGGTCCGCGACATCCTGCCCGATCTGCCCGAGGAGAACATCATCCTGGAGCCGGTGGGCCGAAACACCGCCGCCGCTTGCGGCTTGGGGGCCTGGTGGCTGAAAAAGAAGACCGGCGGCGGAGTGATGGCCGTCCTGCCGGCCGATCATCTCATCGCCGACGAGGACGCCTTTCGGGCCGACCTGGCCGCCGCGGCCGAGGCGGCTGAAGGAACCGAGCGGCTGATCACCTTTGGTCTCAAACCGAGCCGCCCCGAGACCGGCTACGGCTACCTGGAGCGGGGAGCGGCCGTGGGCGAGTTCGGGGGCAAGACCCTTTTCGAGCTGAGCTCGTTCAAGGAGAAGCCGGATCTGGCCACAGCCGAGGCCTACCTCGCCGACGGCAAGCACTTCTGGAACGCCGGCATGTTCGTCTGGGAAGCCGAGGCGATTCTGGGCTGGATCGAGAAGCTGATGCCCGACTTGGCTGCAGGGCTGGCCGAGCTGGCCCCGGCGCTGCTGACTCCCGATCAGGAGGCGGTCCTGGCGGCCGGCTACCCCCGCCTCCAGAAAAAATCCATCGACTTCGGCGTCATGGAAAGGGCCGAGGGCAAGTACATGATCGCCGCCGAGTGGGACTGGTCCGACGTGGGCAGTTGGCAGGCGGTCTATGAACTTTCGGACAAGGACGAGGCGGGCAACGCCTTGACCGACGGGACGGTGGCGATCGATTCGACCGGCAATCTGGTCGAGGCCGAGGGCAAGACGGTGGCGCTGTTGGGCGTCAGCGACCTGGTGATCGTCGATACCGGCGACGCGCTGCTGGTCATGGACCGCTCCCGGGCCCAGGAGGTGGCCGGCATCCTGGACGCCTTGAAGGCCAAGGGACGCCACGATTTGTTGTAAGGACGGCGGATGGACATACTGGGTCAAATAATAGACTGGATCATCAAGACCGTCGGGCAGTTGGGCTATCCCGGCATCTTCATCATGATGCTTCTGGAGAGCTCGTTCTTCCCCTTCCCCAGCGAAGTGGTCATGATCCCGGCCGGGTATCTGGCCTTCAAGGGCCAGATGAGCCTGACCGTGGCCGTGATCATGGGCATCGGCGGCAGCCTGGCCGGGGCGCTCTTGAACTACTATCTGGCCGTCTGGCTGGGCCGGCCGTTTCTGGAGCGCTACGGCCGCTACCTCTTTCTCACCCCGGACAAGCTCGAGCGGGTGGACCACTTCTTCACCGACCACGGCGAGATCTCGACCTTTGTCGGGCGCCTGATCACCGTGGTCAGGCAGTACATCTCCTTCCCGGCCGGACTGGCCCGGATGCACCTGGGCAAGTTTTTGTTCTACACCGGCCTGGGCGCGGGGTTGTGGGTGGTCGTCCTAGCCGTGATCGGCTACCTGGCCGCCGGCAACGAGGCGCTGATC
This sequence comes from uncultured Thermodesulfobacteriota bacterium, assembly GCA_964634465.1. Taxonomy (GTDB): domain Bacteria; phylum Desulfobacterota; class Desulfarculia; genus CAZWLY01. Next base: position 169,656 of record CAZWLY010000008.1, read on the forward strand.
AAAGAGTACTCCCGCGAAGCGACCATCGGCCTGTTGGCCCTGTGCGTTCTGGTTTTGGTCGTCTACATCCGCCGCCACCGCAAAAGGGCCAAGGCCTGGCGCAGCGACTAGCCCGACCGGCGTTTCAAGCCCGGCCCGCTCCCCATCCCGGCGAGAATCCAGCGAAAAAAGAGGGGCGGGATCAATATTCCGCCCCGCTGCGTTCAGAATGTCGCCGACAGGCTAACCCTTGTTCGCGCCGGTTTCGGCGACCAGCTTGGAGGCCCGAAGCAACGACTCGAAGGTTCCGGCGTCGGTCCACCAACCCTCCAGGTGGTCCCAGGTCAGGGTGCCCTGCTCGATGTAGAAGTTGTTGACGTCGGTGATCTCCAGCTCGCCCCTGGCCGAGGGCGTGAGCCGTTTGCACATATCGAAGACCAGGTTGTCGTAGAAGTAGATGCCGGTCACGGCGTAGGGCGAGGGCGGGTTGGCCGGCTTCTCCTGGATTTCGACCACCCTGTCGCCCTCGAAGCGGACCACGCCGAAGCGGCGCGGATCGTCCACCTTTTTCAGCATGATCTTGGCCCCGCGCTCCTGCTCTTCGAAGGACTTGACCGCGGCCTTGATGTTGTTTTCGATGATGTTGTCGCCCAGGATGACGCACACCTTCTCGCCGTCGGCGAAGTACTCGGCCAGCTTGAGGGCGTCGGCGATGCCGCCTTCCCCCTCCTGATAGGTGTAGTTCAAGTGGCGGAGGCCGAACTCCTGGCCGTTGCCCAGCAGCTCCAGGAAGTCGCCGGCGTGCCTGCCGCCGGTGACGATGAGGATGTCCTCTATCCCGGCCGTGACCAGGGCCTCGATGGGGTAGTAGATCATCGGCTTGTCATAGACGGGCAGAAGGTGCTTGTTGGTGATTCGGGTCAAGGGGTAGAGCCGGGTGCCCAGTCCGCCGGCCAGGATGATGCCTTTCATGATCGCTCCTCGATATGAGCCGTGGTCGATTGGGTGACGTCGTCAAACGGTCCCGGCGCGCTGATCGGCCGGCCGTGGCCGGGGTACTCGACCCAGGCCATGAACAGCCCCTCGGCCGGGGCGGTCCGCCCGGCCGCCGATCGCTCACCGCTCGACAAGATCCGCTCCATCTCGTCCGGGCCGCGGCCGTCGATGAGCGTTCCCACCAGGGCCCGAACCATGTGCCTCAAGAAGCCGTCGGCCTCGAACTCGAAGGTGTAGAGCCGCCCGGATCGCTTCAGCTCGGCCCGAAACATGGTCCGGACGGTGCTCTTGACGTCCGAGCCGGTGGAGCGAAAGGCGGCGAAGTCGTGCTCGCCGGTGACGATCTCCAGTCCGGCCTTCAGCCGGTTCTCGTCCAACTCCCGCCCCGCCGCCCAGACGTAGCGCCGGGCGAAGAGCGGCGCTCGGCGGCCGGCCCAGACGTGATAACGGTAGCATTTGCCAAGGGCATCGTAACGGGCGTTGAAGCCCTTGTCCACCTCTCTTAGCTGGAGCAGGCGGATGTCGTCGGGCAGCATGGCCGTCAAGGCCCGCTCGAGTTCGTTTGCCGGCAAGCCGGAATCGGTGGTGAAGGAGGCTACCTGGCCCAAGGCGTGGACGCCGGCGTCGGTCCGGCCGGCCCCGACGATCCTCACCGGCGAATCGGTCAGCCGGGAGAGAGCGTCTTCGACGGCTTGTTGGACGGTGGGCTCGTTTTTCTGGCGCTGCCAGCCGGCGTAGGCCGCGCCCTCGTAGGCCAGGGTCAGCTTGAAGGTCCGCTCCGCCACGGCCGGCTACGGCATCAGGCCGGTCAGGGGCAGGCCCAGGGTTTCGTCCCAGCCGGCCATCAGGTTAAGGCATTGGACGGCCTGGCCCGAAGCGCCTTTGGTCAGGTTGTCGATAGCCGAGAGCAGAATCAGGGTGTCGCCCCGCTCGGCCAAGGCCGCGCCCAGGTGGCAGCAGTTGGAACCGCGCACGGCGAGCGTCCGCGGACTGACGCCGGCCGGCATGACCGCGATGAAGGGCGAGTCGGCGTAGAATTCCCGCCAGCAGGCCAAAACCGGCTCGACCGAGTCGGCGGCCGCGCCCAGCGGCCGGGCGTAGATGGTGGCCAGCATGCCCCGGCTCATCGGGACCAGATGGGGGGTGAAGACGACCTCGACCGGCCGGCCGGCGGCGGCCGAGAGTTCCTGCTCGATCTCCGGGCGGTGGCGGTGGGAGGCCAGCTTGTAGGCCTTGAAGTCCTCGCCGGCCTCGGAAAACAGACTGGCCACCGCCGCGCCCCGTCCGGCCCCGGAGACGCCCGAGGCGGCGTCGATGATGATCCCCTCGGGTTCGATCAGGCCGGCTTTGATGAGCGGAATCAGGGGCAGTAGCGAACAGGTCGGGTAGCAGCCGGGGTTGCCGACCAGGTCGGCCCTTTTGATCTCCTCCCGGTAGATCTCGGCCAGGCCGTAGACGGCTCTCGCGGTCAGCTCGGGGGCGATGTGGGGGACGTAGGCCGCCTCGTAGATCTCGGCCTGGCGGAAGCGGAAGTCGGCCGACAGGTCGATCACCCTCTGCCCGCGCTTGCACCTCTCGACCACCGCCTCCATGGCCGCCTGATGGGGCAAGGCGGTGAAGACGTACTCGGCCCGATCCACGGCCGGGTCGTCGGGCGCGACGTAGCTGAGATCGAGCCCGGCCAGGCTCGGAAAAACTTCGGCCACCCCAAGGCCGATCGCCTGGCGCGAGGTGACGGCCGTCACCTCGACCTCGGGGTGGTCGTTTAACAGGCGGAGCAGTTCGACGCCGGTGTAGCCCGAGCCGCCGATGATCGCAACTTGGACCATGAGCCGGCCCCGCCGCTCAACGCTTGGAGTACTGGAACTTGGCCCTCGCGCCGGGCTGGCCGTACTTCTTGCGCTCCTTGACTCTGGGGTCGCGGGTCAAGAACCCGCCCTTCTTCAACACGGGCCGCAGTTCCGGGTCGAACTCCAGAAGCGCCCGGGCGATGCCGTGGCGGATGGCGCCGGCCTGGCCGGTCGTTCCGCCGCCGCGGACATTGACGAAGATGTCGAACTTGTCCTCGGTCTCGGTGACCTGCAGGGGCTGGCGGAGGATCATCTTGTCGGTCTCGCGGCCGAAGTACTCGTCGATATCCCTCTTGTTGATGATGATCCGGCCGGTGCCCGGCTTCAGGCGGGTTCTGGCTACGGCCGATTTCCGGCGGCCGGTGGCGTAATAAACGACGTCAGCCATTCTTCTTAGACCTCCAAGACCTTGGGCTGTTGGGCGGCGTGGGGATGCTCGGACCCGGCATAGACCTTAAGCTTCTTCAACTGGGCCCGGCCCAGGCTGCCCTTGGGCAGCATGCCCTTGACGGCGCGGCGGATGATCTCCTCGGGTTTCGTGGCCAGCATCCTGGCGGCGGGAATGGTCTTCAGGCCGCCGGGATAGCCCGAGTGGTGATAGTAGTTCTTCTGCTCCCACTTGCGGCCGGTCAGCTTGACCTTGTCGGCGTTGATGACGACGATGAAGTCGCCGACGTCCAGGTGCGGCGTGTAGGTCGGCTTGTGTTTGCCCCTCAACACCCGGGCCACCTCGGTGGCCAGACGACCCAGGACCTTGTCCTCGGCGTCGACCACGAACCATTCCCTCTTGATTTCGTCCTTCTTGACTGAATATGTCTTCATTGTAAAGCCTCTCGGCGCATGGTTCCGTTCGCTGGACTAAGTTGCTCTTAGTAAAACTAACGCCTCGCCGTGTCAAGTAAAAACTCGCCCTCAATCGGAAACGATCATTACGCTCAAACCGCCTTTTTTGAGCGTCGCCGCCTTGGCCTTGGCCGCGGCCCTGGTGGCGAAGGAGCCCAGCCGGACCCGATGCCAGGTCCCCTTGCCCTTGAGCGTGACCTTGACCACCTTGGCCTTGAGCCTGGTCGAGGCGGCGACCTTCTTGGCATAGGCCCTGGCTTCGGCCGGATTCTTGAAGGCGGCCACCTGGATCGACCACCGGCCCTCGACCTTGGCCGGCCGGGGGAGGGGGGAGGCCTTGGGCGATGATTTGGGCTGTGTTTTCAGTTTCTTGGGCTTTAGCTTGAGCCTCGATTCCGGCTTGGCCTTGGCCTCGGGTTTGGGTTTGGGTTTGGGCTTGACCGCCGGTTTGGGCCGGGGTTCGACCGGGGGCGTCGAGGCCGGGGGCGTCTTGGGTTTTTTCTGGGCCAACTCCTGATAGAACCTCAGGTCCGGCTCACCCTTGTCCGGCTTGGTCTTCTCCGGGCCGGCCACGATGAGCGGCTTTTTGACCGCCGCTTCGTCGCGGCCCGGTTCGATCACCGTGGGCAGGCTGCCTCGACCGACCAGAATGCCCAACACGAAGCCCCAGACCACCAGCAGCACTCCGGCCGCGCCCACCAGGGCCAGCCGGCGTCCACCGCCGGATGCGGCCCGCCGCTTGCCGGCCGAGGCCGATTTGGGCTTTTTATCGGCCACCCAACCCCCTAGTCCTGCTCCTCTTCCCGATCCATCCGCTGGGGCGCATCGACGCCCAACAGGCCCAAGCCGTTGGCCACCACCTGTTGAACCGCCCTGACCAGGGCCAGCCTGGCCTGGGTCAAGGCGCCGTCGTCGGTGATGACCCGGTGGTGGTTGTAGTAGTTGTGGAAGGTCGCCGCCAGCTCGGTCAGGTAGTAGGTCAGCCGGTGGGGCTCCAAGGCCCTGGCCGCGCCGACGATCATCTCCGGGTAGTCGGCCAACTGACGCAGCAGCTTCAGCTCCGGCTCCTCGGTCAGCAGGCTCAGATCGGCCTGGCCCGGTCCGGGAAAGCTCAGGCCCGCCTCGGCCGCCTTGCGGCCGATCGAGGCCACCCGGGCGTGGGCGTACTGAACATAGTAGACCGGGTTGTCCATCGACTTTTGCTTGGCCAGCTCCAGGTCGAAGTCGAGATGGCTGTCGGAACGCCTGGTCAGGAAGATGAACCGGCAGGCGTCCTTGCCGACTTCGTCCACGACCTCCTTCAAGGTTATGAACTCGCCGGCCCGAGTGGACATGGCCACCGGCTCGCCGCCCCTCAAAAGATTGACCAACTGGACCAGTTTCAAGGTCAACTGCTCCCGGTCGTAGCCCAGCCCCTCGACCATGGCCTTCATCCGGGGGATGTAGCCGTGGTGGTCGGCGCCCCAGATGTCGATGACCCAGTCGAAGCCCCGGGCGAACTTGTCGGCATGGTAGGCCACGTCGGCGGCGAAGTAGGTCAGATCGCCGTTGGCCTTGATCAGCACCCGGTCCTTTTCGTCGCCCCGCTCCTTGGTCCGGTACCACCAGGCCCCGTCCTCGAAATAGGCCGTACCCCGAGCCTTGAGGTCTTCCAGGATCTCCTCGGTCCGGCCCGAGTCGTGGAGCGACTTCTCCGAGAACCAGACGTCGAACCTGACGCCGAAGGCTTCGAGATCCCGCCGGATGCCGTCCAGAATCAGAGCCGCCGCCTCGGGGTAGATGGCCTCCACGGCCTCGTCCGGGGCGAGCTCGGCGAACTTGTCGCCGTGGCGCTCGATCATCACCTGGGCGATGTCGGCGATGTACTCGCCCCGGTAGCCCTCGTCGGGAAAGCTCGCCTCGCGGCCGAGTTTCTCCAGGTAGCGGGCCAGGACCGAGCGCCCCAGGATCGACATCTGCCGGCCGGCGTCGTTGATGTAGTACTCCCGCTCGACCTCATGGCCGGTGGCGGCCAAGAGGTTGGCCAGGGCGTCGCCCACGGCCGCCCCCCGGCCGTGTCCGACGTGGAGCGGGCCGGTCGGATTGGCCGAGACGAACTCGACCTGGACCTTCCTGCCCCGGCCGATGTCGCTCGAGCCGTAGAGTTCGCCCTTTTCGAGAATCTCGTCGGCCACCCGCTGCCAGACGGCGTCGGCGAGAAAGAAGTTGATGAAGCCGGGCCCGGCCACCTCCACCCTGGCGATGAAACCGTTGGTATCGGCCAGGTGGTCGATGATGTCCTGGGCGATCTCCCGCGGCAGGCGCTTCTCCGACCTGGCCATGAGCAGGGCCAGGTTGGTGGCCACGTCGCCGTGGTCGTCCTGGCGCGGCTTCTCCAGTTCGATGCGGACGTCGGCGGTGGTGATCACCCCGGCCTGCCGGGCCCGCTCCAAACCGTCGGCCAGTATCTCTTCGAGTCTGTCTTTCATCTCGAGTCTGTCTTTCATCATTGTCCGCCCTGCTCTTTGCCGGGCAGGGTCACGTCCCGAGTGAAATCGGCGCAGTGAACCTTGCCATCGGCGGCCACCTGGACGGAGAACTTCTTCTTGCAGTCGGCCCGCCAGGCGCACACGGCGCACTGCTGTGGTAGTTTGGTCAACTCCAGCTCCTTGAAAAAAACCTCGCTCGCGGCGAAATGCGGCCGGTGAAAGACCGGTCCGGGCCGATTGAAAAGTTCAACCAGCCTAACCCTCTATCCATACCGCACCGCCGGTTGGGGGTCAAGTCGGCCGTGACCGCCGCCGCCCCGAGCGGAGGGCGGATCCGGCCGGCCTCCCGGATGGGCGATAAAGCACAAATTGTTGACCTTTAAGGGGTTTTGTGCTACAAAATGTTGGATTATCCGACCGCCGGAACAGATCATACAAGGGACGAGAATAGATGACCAAACAGGGAGCGGCAAAAGACTACGACGCTAGCAAGATCAAGGTCCTCGAAGGGCTGACCGCGGTCAGAAAACGGCCGGCGATGTACATCGGCAACACCCACGCCGAGGGTCTCCATCATCTGGTCTACGAGGTGGTGGACAACTCCATCGACGAGGCCCTGGCCGGGTATTGCGATCAAATCACCGTCACCGTCCACACCGACAACTCGGTCACGGTGGAAGACAACGGCCGGGGCATCCCGGTGGACATCCACAAGACCGAGGGGTTGCCGGCGGTGGAGGTGGTCATGACCAAGCTCCACGCCGGCGGCAAGTTCGACAATCAGGCCTACAAGGTCTCCGGCGGTCTCCACGGCGTGGGCGTGTCGGTGGTCAACGCCCTGTCCGAGTGGCTGGAGGTGGAGATCCACCAGAACGGCAAGGTCTATTTCCAAAGCTACGAGCGCGGCGTCACCCAGGCCCCGCTCAAAGTGATCGGCTCGACCAGACGGCGGGGGACCAAGATCAGCTTCAAGCCCGACCCCGAAATCTTCTCCATCACCACCTTCTCCTACGGCACCCTGGCCGCCCGGCTTCGAGAGCTCAGTTTCTTGAATGCCGGCGTCAAGATCGTCTTCCGGGACGAACGGGACGAAAAAGAGCGGATCTATCACTACAAGGGCGGAATCCGCTCTTTCGTGGAGTGGCTGAACAAGTCCCGGACGCCGATCCATCCCAAGCCGATCTACTTCGAGGGCGAGCGCGACGGAGTGACCATCGAGGTGGCGCTCCAGTACAACGACTCGTTCAAGGAGACCATCTACACCTTCGCCAACAACATCAACACCCACGAGGGCGGCAGCCACCTCTCCGGCTTCAAGTCGGCCCTGACCCGCACGGTCAACAACTACGCCTCCGCCAACAACCTGCTGAAAAAACTTAAAGCCACCCCGACCGGCGACGACATCCGGGAGGGCATCGCCGCCGTCGTCTCGGTGAAGCTGCCCCAGCCCCAGTTCGAGGGCCAGACCAAGACCAAGTTGGGCAACTCCGAAATCAAGGGCCTGGTCGAAACCCTGGTCAACGACAAGTTGGGCGCCTACTTCGAGGAACATCCCCAGGTGGCCAGAAAGATCGTGGCCAAGGTGGTCGATGCCGCCCGGGCCCGGGAGGCGGCCCGCAAGGCCCGGGACCTGGTCCGGCGCAAGGGAGCGCTCAGCGACTCGGCCCTGCCCGGCAAGCTGGCCGATTGCCAGGAGCGCGACCCGGCCTTGAGCGAGCTGTTCATCGTCGAGGGCGAATCGGCCGGCGGATCGGCCAAACAGGGCCGCGACCGGCGCACCCAGGCCATCCTGCCGCTCAAGGGCAAGATCCTCAACGTCGAGAAGGCCCGCTTCGACAAGATGCTGGAATCGGCCGAGATCAGAACCCTGATCACCGCTCTGGGCACCGGCATCGGCGCCGAAGAGTACGACGTGGACAAGGTCCGTTACCACAAGATCATCATCATGACCGACGCCGACGTGGACGGCCTCCACATCCGGACCCTGCTGTTGACCTTCTTCTACCGCCAGATGCCCGAGTTGATCGATCGGGGCTACCTGTATATCGCCCAGCCGCCGCTCTACCGGGTGGCCAAGGGCAAGGTCGTCTCCTACATGACCGACGAGGCCGCCTTCCAGCGCTACCTGATGGACCGTTCGGTCGAGAACCGCAAGCTGATCACCTCCAGCAGCGAGATAGGGGGCAAGGCGCTCTTCAGGGTCCTGGAGCGACTCAATCACCAACTGGCCCTTCTGGAGAGACTCGGCCGCCGCCACTACTATCCGGCCCTGGTCGAGCTGTGCCTGGCCCATGGGATCAAGAACTGGCGCGAGCTGACCGACCGGAGCCGGGTGGCCGAACTGGAGAGGTTCCTGGTCGAAAACGGCTTCAACGTCTGCCGCCAGGACGAGGACGAGGAGCACGGCTCCATCCATCTCGGTTGCGTGGCCGAGGGCAACGGCCACGACGTCCGCTGGATCGACCGCGATCTGATCATCTCGCCCGAGTATCGGCAGGCGCTCTCGCTGGAGGGTGAACTGAAGAACCTGGGCCGGCCGCCGTTCACCGTCGTCGATCCCCAGGGCAAGAAGAAGACCCTCGAGAGCCGCAGCGCCCTGATCGAGTTCTTCAAGGACCAGGGCCGCAAGGGGCTTTCCATCCAGCGCTACAAAGGCCTGGGTGAAATGAACCCCGAACAGCTCTGGGAGACGACCATGGACCCGGTGAGGCGCACCCTGCTCCAGGTCCGGGTCGAGGAGGCCCAGGAGGCCGACGACCTCTTCTCCGCCCTGATGGGCGACCAGGTCGAGCCGCGCCGGGCGTTCATCCAGCAGCACGCCCGGGAAGTCCAGGTTCTGGACATCTGATATTCGGGAGGCCGGGAAACCGTGCCGGGCAAAGAGGATTCGCCGGGCCGAAGCCCCGTCCCGAGCGCCTCCCCATCTTGGAGATGAGCCATGCCTGCCCAGCCGATCTTCGACCCCCACGTCGCTCAGCGCCCGATGCGGGTGGCCGGTTTCATGTCCGGCTCAGGGACCAACATCACCAAGCTGATCGAGCACCAGCGGACCTTGGAGGCCGAGCGGGGGATAAGCCCCTATGAGTTGGTCTTCATCTTCTCCGATCGCTCCGACGGCAAGAGCCGGGGCGAGGCCATAGCACTCGAAGCCGGAATCCCGTATTTTTCATACGATATCAGGCGGTTTCATCAATGCCGCGGTCTCAAGCGCTCGGTGGCCACGGCGGAGGGCATGGCCGCCCGGCGGGAGTTCGACGCCGTGGCCGCCCGGCTGATCGAGGCCTTCGAGGTCGATGTCATCGCCCTCGGCGGCTACATGTCGTTCATTACGCTGACCGGCTGCGTCAACGTCCACCCGGCCGACCTGGCCGTCTTGAACGAGGACGGCTCCAGGCGGTTCGTCGGCGACGACGCCGTCTACGACGCCATTCTGGCCGGCCAGACCGAGCTTCGCTCCTCGACCATCTGGACCGATCTGGGCGTCGATTCCGGACCGCTGCTGATGGTCTCCGAGCCCCTGGCCGTGGAACTGCCCGCTGAGCTGGAGGAGCTCAAGGCCGATCCCGACCGGCTGAGAGAGATCGCCGACGAACACCAGGAGCGGCTCAAGGAGCGCGGCGACTGGGTGGTTTTTCCCCGGACCATCCAGTACCTGGCCGAAGGCCGCTTCGCCTTCGACGACGCCGGCCGGCTCCATTTCGACGGCCGACCGATTCCCCAGGGGCTCAGGCTGTGAGAGCCGTCTTCATCGACCGGGACGGAGTGATAAACCGCGATCGGGTCGACTTCGTCCTCGACTGGGCCGAGTTCGAGTGGCTGCCCGGCGTCATCGAGGCCGTGGCCCGGCTGAAGGCCGCCGGCTGGCGGGTCGTCGTCTTCACCAACCAGTCCTGCATCGGTCGGGGGCTGATCGAGCGGGAGGCTGTCGAGCGCATCAATCGCCGCATGGCCGAGATCATGGCTGAAAACGGGGCCGAGCTGGACGGCGTCTATGTCTGCCCCCACGCCCCCGGCGAGGAGTGTGACTGCCGCAAGCCGCTGCCCGGGTTGATCCTCAAGGCCGCCGCCGAGTTGGACTTGGACCTGAGCCGGTCGGTGGTCATCGGCGACGCCGCCCGGGACATTCAGGCCGGCCGAGCGGCTGGCGTGGCCGAGAACATTCTGGTCAGAACCGGCAAGGGCGCGGCCGCCGAACGAGACCCGGCCTTGAGGCCAGATCACGTCTTCGACGATCTGGCCCAAGCGGTGGAGTTCCTTTTGAAGGAGTGAACGATCGGGAACCTTGCTACCTGGCGGGTCTGGCCTGGGCGGTCGCAACGAGAGATCGAGTCGGCCGGCGAAAGGCGAATCTCGAACCACTGCCCGGAGGCTGACTTCGAGGCCGCGGGCGGGACCGGTGTTGCCAAGCGAGCGCCCGAGCCCGAACCCGCCCTTCGTTTTAGGTGGCTCTGGCTGGCAATCCAAAAGTTGTCTCCGGGGCCCGACGCCCCCCAGTTCCAGGTCATTGAGCCGACTTGAAGACCCCGGCGGTCAGCAGAGTTCGGCCGTAGGTGACCCGACAATGCGGGCAGACAAAACCTTCTCTCGATAGTCTGGCCGCCAGTTCACTCCGGGTCCGGGCGTCGCCGATCCTCATCAAAGCGTCCAGAGTGGCGCACCACAGGTCCCGGTGTCCGCCGGCTCGGCCCAGCGTTTCGAGCAACGGCCCGACGGCCCGCCGGTCATGTATTTTCCCCAGCGCGCTCGCCGCCATGCGGGAAGTGGTTTCGTCCGGGTTGTGGAGAGCCTCGATCAACATCTCGACCGCCCGTTTGTCACCCGACTCGCCCAAGGCGTAGACCGAAGCCCGGCGAATACGCGGATCATCGTCCTGCAACCCGGCCGCCAGCCTCTCCAGGGTGAGCCCGGTCTTGTCTTTCAGGAGACCGGCCTGGCTGAACAGGACCTTTGTTCTTTTCGCCACCGAAGCCGGCAGCTTGATTCCCTCACCACTTCCGGCCTGGCTCGTTTCGATCGCGAGTCCCATCGAGACCACGATCGCCAGCAAGGCCACAACAAAACGTTTCATCTCAACCCCCTAAACCCGGCCGAGCCGATGGGGGGGTGAGGTCGGCTTCCAGTTCCGGTCTTTTAGTAAACGAAATCCTTTCTCAATCGTGATCGATCAGGTCGATCAATACCTCACAACTGCGACAGATCTTCATCTTTTCGTTCCAACTGTTGTGAATCTCCCCCTCACAGATCGTCCCGTTGATGAACCAACACATCCGCCCAGCCTTGAATTCCCAAGCGGGACAGGTGCTCCGCCTCTCGGGGGGACAATCCTTTACCTCCCAGCACTCGCCCAGTTCACGGTTCGTTCCCGCCGCCATCGAGACCAGGAAGAGGAGCTGGCGCTCCGCGTGTCCCGGTATCTTTCGCCACCCCTGTTCATAACTGTGAACCGTCTTCAAGGACGTCCCCAGCAAGTCGGCCAACTGCTTCTGGGTCTTGCCCAGCTTTTTTCGGCACTTGACGAACTGTTCCTTGGTCACTCCCGCCGTCGTCCTTCCGCCTCTGGGGCCTCCCCCGAAACGCCCCGTGGCCACCCTTAAACTACCACATTGTGGTAGTTAAATCAACGAAAAAAACTCCTTGCTGCGGTAAAAAAAATACGGCGTTTTGCTGATGAATTGACGGATCGGGCGGGCTTGCGAAGAGGGCGGCGGATCGCTTCCGGCCGGAGGAGGCATTGGGGTTTACGATCCGCCCGCCTCGCCATCGACCCGGTTCGACTGGGCTCCGAATCGACCGGGTTCAGTGCCGCGGCGGCAGGGGCTGCTTTCTGCGGCGCAATTGCATGCTCAAAAAACCCTGGGAGAAGGGGTACGGCCCGTCCTCGAAGTGGGGGCAGGGGAAATCCAGGCAGTCGCGCAGGCAGTAATCGATCCGGCGATCGCTGGCGCAGTTGAGAATGGGGCAGACGCCGCCCAGAAGGCGCATCTGGGCGGCCAGCTTCTTTTGGGCCTGCTCCGACGTTCCGGCCCCGCAGGGGCTGCACTTGCCCTCCACGGCCAGCCGGCAGACCAGACAATTGATTCCGCAAGCGCCGGTTCCGTCCATGTCGCCCTCCTAATCTCGATCGAGCTCCGTCATCCTGTCGGCCAGAAGGTTGACCAGCCCCCACAGAACGCCCAGGTCCAGGTAGCGATCGGCCGCCGAATCGACCAGGAGGTTGATCCGGGGCGGGAACTCGTCGTCGCCGCCGAAGAAGAAGGCCTCCATCGGAATCTGGGGCAGGGCCCAGATCAGCCACGAACCCTCGCCCTTGTCGGTCGGTTCCGCGCCCAACCGGCGGCCCAGCTCGGCGAAGCGAGCGGCGTCGAGGTCGAGGCGTTGGGCCAGCTCCTCGGTGGCCAGGGTGTGAGCGGCGGTGAAGAACATGTCGCCGCCTTTAAGGGCCTTGAACGACACTCGACGCCCGCCCAGGCCGCCCGGCCCCCGACCGGTCAGATAGACCAGGAGCACCAGCGCCTCCTGGAAGTTGACCTCGCCGCCGTCGGAGCGCTCTATCCGCCGTCGGTCGGGGTCGATTTCATACTCCCGCCCGAGCATCTCCAGCCGGTAGGCCGCCTCCGTCCAGATCGCGCCGGCTCTCAGCGCCGCCCGGTCCAGATCGAGGCCGGCCAACCGATCCCAGAGACGGGGATCGACGTCCTCGGCCTTGGCGTAGAGAGGGATGTCCTCGGGACGGACGGGCACGCCTCAGGTCTTCCGGTTCAGACGGCAGGCGGCGAAGACCTCCAGGTACTTGGCCACGGTCCGCTTCATCTCCGAGCGCGGGGCGACCTCCTGGATGCCGCGGATGGAGTGGAAGTAGCCCGGCCGCTCGTAGACGCAGGCCGAGATGTTCCTCAACGAGTCGGAGCGGACCTTGGCCTCCTCCACCTCGAAGCCCCGGGAGCGCATCACCCGCGGTCCGGCGAAGATGACCAGGGCGTTGGGCTCGGCGATGATGACGTCGCCCAAGGCGGCGTAGGAGGCGATCGCGCCGCCGGTGGACGGATCGCCGAGAATGGAGACGTACAACAGCCCGGCCTGCTTGAGCCGCTGGATCGAGGAGATGGTCTTGACCATCTGCATCAGGGCCGAGATGCCTTCATAAAGTCTGGCCCCGCCCGAGCAGCAGACCGAGACGAGGGGCAGGTGGTTCTCGATGGCGTAGTCGGTGGCCAGCTTGAACTTCTCGCCGAAGACGACGCCCATGGAGCCGCCGGAGAAGTTGAACTCGCTGACGGCCAACACCACCGGCAGGCCGTAGATGTCGGCCTGGGCGGTGACCAGCGACTCCTTGAAGGGCGAGCGTTCGGCCTGGCGGTCCAGGAAATCGCGGTAGGCCTGGGGGATGTCGCGCTCGTCCAGGATGTCGTCCACGGTCAGGTTCCGGTTGAGCTCGTGGAACGAGCCGGGGTCGGCCAGGCAGTCGATCCAGCCGGCTGCGCTCAGCACCCTGGCCTGACCGCAGTGGGGGCAGACGTAGTGATTGTCCAGGTACTCGCTCAACTTGATCAACTTGCCGCAGCCCTTGATCGTCTCCCGGCCCTTGGTCTCGCCGCAACGGATGTAGTCCTGCCCGGTCTCGATGATTTGACCGGCCCGGTAGTCCTCGCTGACCTCGGTCAAGGAGGAGAACTTGATCACCTTGGCGTCCACCGGGGCCCTGGAGAAGCGTTTGACCAGCGGCTTCTCGATGGACTCCCACAGTCCGCCCAACCGGCCCCGAACCGGTTGGCCGAAGGTCAGGGCCCTGGTCAGGCGTTGCTTCAACAGCCGCTTGATCTTGGCCCTGGACAGTTCCCTGACCGTCTTGGCGATGTAGGCCTCGATCACCTCGGCGAAGCCCTTGACGTCGTCGACGTCCTTGGGCGCGGGCAGGATGGTGTCGATCACCCCGCGCGCCTTGAGGTCCTTGGCGGTGGGTTTGAGCAGCCCCAGCGCCTCCTCGATCTTGGTCGGATCGCGGAAGATGATCGCCGCCAGGGATTCCGGCGGGGCGGTGGCGTAGATGGCGTCGTCCATCTGGGCCCGGCGGTCGGTGTACTGGATGGCCAGCGCCCCGCCCGAGCCGCCCTCGCCCAGAACGATGCTCATCGTCGGCACCGGGATGGTCAGAAACTCCCTGATCAAGTGGGAGATGAAGTAGGCCTGGAGCCGCTCGGCCGAATACATGGAGATGTCGGCGCCGTAGGTGTCGATGAGGGTCAGGATGATCGTCCGCTCCGGCTCCTCGGTCGCGGCCCGCTTCAAGATGGCCATGATCTTGGAGTGCTCGTCCGAGGTGAGCATACCCCAATTCAGTTTTTTGAGGGCCTCCTTGGAGCGAAGCTGGCTCGGCTTGGGCTTCTCCTGGCCGATTATCACCAGCCGCTTCTCCTGGAACTCGGATTCGCCGACGATGAGCGAACCGCCGGTCTCGGGAAACCGGCGGAAATTGGAGAACACCGCGGCGACGATATCGGAAGAGCGGGGCCGCATCGGGTGGCGGGTCCGCCGTTTGAACATGTCTACCAGGTCGATCCGGGACAAACTGGCTCCTCGGAAAAAGATTTCAGCGCATTATCGAGCTTACGAGGGGAACTATCGGACGAGCAAGCTTCTGTCAAGCAAAACCGGCGGTCATGGTCGGGCTAACCCATCAGATTAATAACGACTTCGTTCGATGGTATCATCCATGAGCATCGCCGTCCAGCCGGCGTTGCGCCTTGACTGGACTCGGCGGTCCTGATAGATGAGAGCCAGAAAGGAGGTGGCCGCGGTGCGATTGGGACTCATCGCCGGAACGGTTTTCTACGGCAGCGACCTTTTCTCGGACGCCGACGAGCGCCGGATCGAAACCCCCTTCGGTCCGGCGTTGGTGCTCGTCACCGACCGGGTGGCCTACGTGCCCCGACACGGCCTGGACCCCAACGACTACGTCTTGCCCCACGCCGTCAACCACCAGGCCAACCTGTTGGCCTTGAAGAGCCTGGGGGTGGAGGAGGTCGTCGGCGTCAACTCGTCCGGCAGCCTCAAATCCAGCCTGACGCCGGGCTCGATCGTCGTCCCCCACGACTTCGTCTCCCTCGCCGCCGTGCCGACCATCGCCAGAAACGAGAGCCTCCACGTCACCCCGACCCTCTCCGAGCGGTTGAGACGCAAACTGTTGGCCGCGGCCGAAGCGGCCGGGGTCGAGGTCCTGGACGGCGGCGTCTACTGGCAATCCCTCGGCCCCCGTCTGGAAACCAAGGCCGAGATCGCCTTCATCCGCCATTTCGCCGATGTGGTCGGCATGACCCTGGCCAGCGAGGCGACCGTGGCCGTGGAGGCCGAGATGGAGTACGCTTCGCTGTGCTCGGTGGACAACTTCGGCCACGGTCTGGTGGCCGAACCGTTGACCGAGGAGGAGATCAGGACCGGGGCGGCGGCCAACAGCCGGAAGATGATGGCCGTCTTCCAGAAGCTGGTGGAGACGACTTTCGGCGGTTAGACTCATGATCATCGGGCTGGTTTGACGGGGGAAGGGAATGACCATCAGGCACATCGCCGTGGCCCTCTACCAGGCCATGAGCCGCCGGGACAAACTGGCCAGGGAGTACGAACGGGCCCCGCTCCACCAACGCGAAGCCATGGCCGCTGAGCTCAAGGCCGCCGAGCGGGAGGTGGCCGAACTGAGGCGACAGTTGGACGCCAAGAAGGAGAGGGCGTAGCTTTCTTTCCGGACTCCACGACGTGTTTCCTTCCACCCGGCGGCCGGGGGCGAGCGGGCGCCGCCTCCCTGGAAGACCTGTCAGCCGGGCTGCCGGTCGCGGTTGCGCCGCCGGGGAGCGCTCGAACCGCCCGATTTTCTTGTCCCGCCGAGCCCGCGCGGCGAAGCCGCCGTCCCTGGAGGCGGCGCAGCGCGGCGATTCCTCCCGCCTCCTTTCGACACCCCTCCCAAACTTGGCTGGCCGCGGGCGATCTGGTAAGGTGTAAGGGAACTTAGCAGGAGAAAACATGGACATCGGCCGGGCCATAGACGGTTTCACCGACTACCTGACTCTGGAGGAGGGCGCCTCGCCGCTCACCCTGGAGGCTTACGGCCGTGATCTCGGCAACTTCGCCGATTTCGCCGAGGCCGAGGGAGTGACGGACGCCGCCGCCGTGGATCTGGCCCTGGTGCTGGCCTTCATGGGCCGGCTGGAGGCCGAGGGCCTGTCCGCCCGGAGCCGGGCCCGGGCGCTTTCGGCCCTCAGAAGCCTGTTCGGCTTTCTGGTCCGGGAAGGCGTCTTGAAGGCCGACCCGACCGAGCTGGCCCGCGCGCCCAAGTTCAGGCTGGAGTTCTCCCGCGCCCTGGAGCCCGAGGAGGTGGAGCGCCTCCTTGATGCGCCGGACGAGTCCACTCCCAGAGGGCTGAGGGACAAGGCCATGCTGGAGCTTCTATACGCCACCGGGCTTAGGGTCAGCGAGTTGGTGAATCTTTCCGTCGGCGCCCTGGACGTCAACCTGGGCCTGGTCCGGGCCTTTGGCAAGCGCAGCAAGGAACGGTTGGTGCCGGTGGCCGAGACGACCATCGAGCTCATGAAACGCTATCTGGAGGAGGCCCGACCCAGGTTGTTGAAGGGCGTTTTGTCCGAAACGCTCTTTCCCGGCCGGGGGGGCAAGCCTTTGAGCCGGCAAGGCTTCTGGAAGATCGTCAAGGCGACGGCCAAAAAGGCGGGGATCGACACGCCGGTCTCGCCGCATGTTCTGCGCCACTCTTTCGCCACCCACCTGTTGATCGGCGGGGCCGACCTGCGCTCGGTCCAGATGATGCTCGGCCACGCCGACATCGCCACCACCCAGCTCTATTTGCACCACACCCGCTCGGGCCTGAAGAGAATCCACGCCGAGCACCACCCCCGGGCTTGAGAATGGAACGCCGTGACTGAGACCGCCCCTGAACTGACCGTCATCACCACCCACAACAACGCCGACTTCGACGCCCTGGCCTCGATGTTGGCGGCCAGCATGCTCTACCCGGACTCGGTCTGCGTCTTCCCCGGCTCCCAGGAGAAGAGTCTCCGGAACTTCTTCGTCCAGTCGGCCCTGTACATGATGAACCTCAAGCGTCCCAAGAGCATCGACCTGGACGCCGTGACCCGGTTGGTCCTGGTGGACACCCGCCAGAAAGACCGCATCGGCCGCCTGGCCGAACTGTTCAACGGCCGCCGCCGGGTGGAGGTCCACATCTACGACCACCATCCGCCGGCCCACAACGACGTCAAGGGCGATCAGGAGTTCATCGAGGAGATCGGGGCCTGCACCTCGATGATGACCCGGATCCTCATCGAGCGCGGGATCGACATCGAGCCCGATCAGGCCACGCTCTTGGCCCTGGGAATCTACGAGGACACCGGCTCGTTCACCTTCTCTTCGACCACCCCGGCCGATCTTACGGCGGCGGCCGAGCTGATGAAGCGGGGGGCGAACATCAACACCGTCGCCAGCCTGATCACCCGCGAGCTGGACGCCGGCCAGGTGGGGCTCTTGAACGAGTTGCTCCAGAACCTCCAGCGGATGAGGATCAGTGGAGTAGAGGTGGCCATCGCCACCTGCACGACCGACTCCTATCTGCCCGACTTCGCCGTGGTCGCCCACAAGCTGATGGACATGGAGAACTTAAACGTCCTCTTCGCCCTGTCCCAAATGGAGAACCGGGTCCATCTGGTGGCCCGCTCCCGGCTGGAGGAGGTGGACGTGGGCCGGATCGCCGAAGCCTTCGGCGGAGGCGGCCATCCCTCGGCCGCCTCGGCGACGATCAAGAACCTGACCCTGGTCGAGGTCCGCCAGCGGCTGGGCATCATTTTGGAGACCCACATCACCCCGACCCGGACAGCCAAGGACATCATGTCCTTCCCCCTCATCTCGGTCGCCCCCGACGCGCCTTTGAGCGAGGCCCACGACATCTTGAGCCGCTACTCGATAAACGTCCTGCTGGTCATGGACGGGCCGGAGTTGCAGGGGTTGATCTCGCGACAGGTGGTCGAAAAGGCGATCTTTTTGGGCGTCGAGGACCAGGCTGTCCGGGAGTACATGAACCCCGAGTTCGTCACTATCCGCCCCTCGGCCACCCTGACCGAGATCCAGTACCAGATCGTCGGGCAGCGCCAGCGGATTCTGCCGGTGGTCGAAGGCGACAAGGTCGTCGGCGTGGTCACCCGCTCGGACCTGTTGAACATCCTGATGAAAGAGCCGCCCATCCCGGACTCGCTCTACGATTCGACCAGCGCCCGCAACATGGTCCGCAAAAAGGACCTGAGCTCGCTGATGGCCGAGCGGTTGCCGGAAAGGGTCTTGACGCTGTTGAAAGAGATGGGCCGGGTGGCCGACGACCTGCAGTACAACGCCTACGCCGTGGGCGGCTTCGTCCGGGACATACTGCTGCGCCGGCCCAACCTGGACGTGGACATCGTCGTCGAGGGCGACGGCATCCGCTTCGCCAACCACTTCGCCCAACGCTTCGGGGCCCGGGTCAGGGAGCACGAGAAGTTCGGCACGGCGGTGGTGGTCATGCCCGACGGCTTCAAGATCGATGTGGCCACGGCCCGGTTGGAGTATTACGAATCGCCGGCGGCGCTGCCCATCGTCGAGCTGTCGTCTTTGAAGCTGGACCTCTACCGGCGGGACTTCACCATCAACACCCTGGCCGTGCGCCTCAACGACAAGCACTTCGGCCTGTTGATCGACTACTTCGGCGCCCAGCGGGACCTGAAGGAGAAGACCATCCGCCTCCTGCACTCGCTGTCCCTGGTCGAAGACCCGACCCGGGCCTTGAGGGGGATTCGCTTCGAGCAGCGTTTCGGGTTCAAAATCGGCAAGCTGACCTCCAACCTGATCAACAACGCGGTTCGCATCGGGGCCTTCAACCGGGTCAACCCGGCCCGCCTCCTGGTCGAGTTGATCAACATCCTGGAGGAGCCCAACCCGGCCCCGTCGCTGAGCCGCATGAACGACTTCAAGCTGTGGCGGGCCATCCACCACGCCTTGGTCTACAACGAGGCGGTCGAGAGCCAGATCCACCAGATCCACCTGGTCCTGTCGTGGTTCGACCTGCTCTACCTGGACAAAAAACCGCTCCGCTGGGTGGTCTACTTCCTGGGCCTGGTGGACGGCCTGTCGGACAAGACGGTCAGGTCGCTCTTCGACCGCCTGGCGGTCATCGACAAGTACCGGCGACTCATCATGGACTGTCGGACCTGGACCCGGCGCATCTTGAGAGCCCTCAAGCGCAGCCCCGAGATGAAGCGCTCGTCGCTCTACCATCTTTTGAGCGAGGCGCCGTTGGAGGGGCTTTTGTGGGCCATGGCCAAGAGCACCGGCGAGGACGGCCGGCGGGCGTTTTCGCTCTACTTCACCGAGCTGATCAAGGTGAAGCCGCTCATAAACGGCCATATCCTCAAGGAGATGGGCTTCGAGCCCGGTCCGATCTTCAAGAAGATCCTGGACGAAGTCCGGGACGCCAGGCTCAACGGCCTGGTGAAGACCCTGGACGACGAAAAAGAATTCGCCGCCAGACACTTCAGGCGAGGAAATTGAATGTTCGGCATATCCCAAGGCTGGTTGATGAACATCGTTATCTTGGCTCCGGTGATCCTCTTCGCCGTGACCATTCACGAAGTCGCCCATGGCTACATGGCTCTGAGAAAGGGCGACCCGACGGCGAAGATGGCCGGCCGGTTGACCCTCAACCCGCTCAAGCACCTCGATCTTTTCGGCACCCTGGCCTTCGTCGTCACCGGGATGATCGGCTGGGCCAAGCCGGTGCCCATCGATGCGCGTTATTTCAAGAACCCCCGCCGGGACATGATTTGGGTCTCCCTGGCCGGGCCGGCCGCCAACCTGGCGGCGGCCTTCGTCTTCGCCCAGATCATCCGGGTCCTCTACTACCCGACCTTCTCCCAAGACGAGGCCTTCATCGTCGAACTGTTGTTCAGGGTGGTGGTCATCAACGTCGGCCTGGCCGTCTTCAACCTCCTGCCCATCCCGCCCCTGGACGGCTCCCACGTCCTGGAGGGGCTCCTGCCGCCCCGGGCGGCGATGAGCTACGCCCGCCTGGCCCCCTACGGAATATTCATCTTGCTGGGACTGGTCTTCCTGGGCTGGACCGGCAACATCATCCGGCCGATCATGACCGCCATCTTGCACTTCCTCTTCTCCTGAGGCGGCGGCGATGAAGGTGACCAAGGCCGAATACGTCGCCTCGGCGGTCAAGGTCGGCCAGTATCCCGACCTGGGACTGCCCGAGGTGGCCTTTTGCGGGCGCTCCAACGTGGGCAAGTCGTCCCTGATCAACCGCCTGGTGGGCCGCAAGAAGCTGGTTCGGACCTCGTCCCGGCCGGGGCGGACCCAGACGGTCAACTTCTTCGTGGTCAACGACGTGCTGAGTCTGGTCGATCTGCCCGGCTACGGCTACGCCAAGGCCCCGGCCGCCGTCAGGGCCCAGTGGGGCCGGATGATCAGGACCTATCTTCACCGCCGGGAGAGCCTCATGGCGGTGGTCCACATCCTCGACGTCCGCCACCCGCCTTCCAAGGACGACCTGAGCTTCATGGAGTTGTTGTTCGCCGAGCAGATCCCGGCCATTCTGGTCGCCACCAAACTGGACAAACTCAAACCGTCCCGCCGGGCGGCGGCGATCAAGGCCTTGTCGCAGGTCCTGCCCGCCCACGCCGGGCTGCCCATCCCCTTTTCGGCCGTCACCGGCCAGGGCGCAGACGAGCTCTGGGCGGCCATCGAGGCCGCGACCGGACTATAGACCAGCCGGGCTTGTCTTTGAATCACAGGCAGGCTATAAGAACCCTCGTATGTCCAACTTCGGCCACACTCTCGAGCGGCTCAAGGCGGCCTATCTGGCCGAGGCCAAGGCGCGTTGGGGGCTGGAAGAGGCCTCGCCGGACGGCCGGCTCAGAGTCGCCGAGACGGCCGGACCCTACCCGAGCGCCGACGCCGCCCTGCGGGAGTTGCTCTATCGGGTCGTCGATCAGGCCCTCGTCCAGGCCGAGATGTCCCGGCCCTATCTGGGCGAAGACGTGGTGGACTGGCAGTTGGGCGACCTGGCCCGGCGGCTGGGCAAGACCACGGCCGAGGTCCAGGATTTTCTGCGGGCCGAGGCGCCGCGGCTGATAAATCTGAAACGGCTGGCCGAACTGATGGCGGCCGGCGATCCGTTGAGCGTACCCGAGACGGCGGCCCTGGTCGGCGAGACCGACCGGCCGCTGTTGTCGGGTGAATCGGGAAGCTTCAAGAGGCTCATCGAGTCCTTGAGCCACCTGGCCGACAACGGCTACTCGGTCCTCATCTCCGGCCCGACCGGCACCGGCAAGGAACTGATCGCCCGGCGAATCCACGAACTCAGCCCCTTTTCCAAGGGACCGTTCGTGCCGGTGGATTGCGCCGCCCTGCCCGAAAACCTGATGGAGTCGGAGCTCTTCGGCCACGAAAAAGGGGCCTTCACCGGCGCGGTCCGGGCCCAGCCGGGCAAGGTCGAGCGGGCCGCCGGCGGAACGCTGTTCTTGGACGAGGTCGGCGAGTTGCCGCTGGGGCTGCAGGTCAAGCTGTTGCGCTTCCTTCAGGAACGGGTCGTGGAGCGGTTGGGCGGCGGCCGGGCGATCAAGGTTCGGCTGAGGGTGGTGGCCGCCACCAGTCGCGACCTCGAGGCCATGATCGAGCGGGGCGAGTTCAGGGAAGACCTCTTCTTTCGCCTGGCCACCCTGCCGGTCACCGTCCCGCCGCTGAAAGACAGGCCCGAGGACGTGCCGGTGCTTCTCGATCACTACCTGACCCGGGCCTGCCTGGAGACCAGGAAGAGCCGGCGCCTCTCGGAGCGGGTCCGGGCCCTGCTCATCGGCTACGACTACCCCGGCAACGTCCGGGAGCTGATAAATTTCGTCAACCACACCGTGGCCCTGAGCACCTCCCACCTCATCGACGTGGACGATCTGCCGCCCCAGGTGAGGGGCCGGCTGACGGGCTCGGACGGGCCGGCCGTCAGGGCCTGGCTCGAAGCGCTGGAAGCGTTGGTGCCCGACGCCAGGGCCCGCCTGGCCGCGGCCAGGCTTTTGACCGACAATCAAGGCGGCCGGTTGACCAACGCCGATCTTAGGCGTACTCTTGATTGCTCGGATTCGACCGCCAAAACCATTTTTCACCGTCTGGCCGAATCCGGACTGGTGACGGCCGAGGGGCGGCGCGGCGGGCGTCGCTACCTGGTCTCGGTTCTAAACGAGGAGGAAGAGAAATGAGTCTGGCCGACAAGCGCATCGGGTTCATCGGATGCGGCAAGATGGGCATGGCCTTGATCAAGGGCTTGGCCAAGTCGGGGCTGGTCACCCCGAATCAGATCGCGGGCTTCGACGTGGCCAAGTGGCCCTGGCGGGAGGCTCTGTCCGAACTGGGCGCCGTGGCCGCCGAGAGCAATCGGGACCTGGTCAGCCGGTGTGACATCATCGTCCTGGCGGTCAAACCCCAGAACGTGCCCCCGGTCTTCCCGGAGATCAGGGAGGTCTCGGCCGGCAAGCTGTTCGTCTCGATCGTGGCCGGCCTGACCTCGGCCACCATCGAGGCCGCTCTCGATCCGGACGCCCGGGTGATCCGAGTGATGCCCAACACCCCCTGCCTGGTCGGCGAGGGGGCCTCGGCCATCGCCGAGGGGGACTCGGCCAACGGCCAGGAGGATCTGTCCCTGGCCAGCGAACTGATGGGCTGCGTCGGCATGGTGGCCACGGTCAAGGAGGAGCAGTTGGACGCGGTGACCGGCATGTCCGGCTCGGGCCCGGCCTTCGTCTTCCTGTTCATGGAGGGTTTGATCGACGCCGGCGTCCGCCTGGGGCTCGAGTGGGACGTCTGCCGGACCCTGGCCATGCAGACGGTCCGGGGCGCGGCCATTCTGGCCCAGCAGAGCGACGTCCACCTGGCCCAACTCAGAAACGAGGTCACCTCGCCCGGCGGCACCGCCGCCGCCGGCCTCCAGGGTCTGGAGAGCGCCGGCTTCAAGGCGATCATCTCCGAGGCGGTCGAGGCCGCGGCCAAGCGGGCCGAGACGCTGGGCAAGGAACTGGCCGAGGCCAATAGCCACTGACGGCCGACGCCGATCGCCCCGAGATAGAGACGATCAGAAAAACGGCCGGGTCATCACGACCCGGCCGCCTTCACTTCATTTATCGGATACCGGAACCGGAATCATCTCCCGGCCGGCCGGCGCCTGGTTCAGCCCCTCGCCGGCCGCGGCGGGGAGATCATCGCCGGCGCGGCCTCGCCGCGGAGGCGGTTGTTTGGTTACTGATACTTGGAGATCAACTCCACCACCTCGGGGAAGTCGATGCCCAACTCCTTGACCTTGGCCAGAGTCGGCACCCCGTCGGCGGTCCAGCCGCGCCGCTGGTAGACCGCATCCTGGAGCCGGACGTACTGGGCCTCGCGGTACTCTCTCAAGGTTTTCAGCTTCTCCTCGGTGCTCTTGCCGGCCGGGTCCAGGATGCCCAGTTCCTTGAGCTGGCCGTCGTAGCGCTCGACCCGGGATTCATACTCCTCCACCGTCACCGGCCCCATGGCCCGGTAGGGGATGGAGTCGTGCTCGCGCCGGCCGAACCCCTGGCGGAGATTGAAAATCCGCTGGAAGTTGTAGACCTTCTCGCTCATCTTGATCATGTCGTCCACGCCGACCTCGACGCCGGTGACGGCCGAGAAGTACTCGGCGTACCAGTTGACGTGCTTGATCACCTTGGCCGGCTCGGCCGTCTTGTGGTTGTCGACCGGGACGATGTCGTTCCAGGGCAGCTTGCACAATCCGTTGAGGGAGAACCAGGTCCGCCACATCGGGAACCAGTAGAGGTTCTCGGCCTTCTGCTCGAAGGTCGGCATCAGGTTGGCCACGGCGTCGAGGAAGATCAACCAGGCCTCGTCGTGCTGGGGACCCTTGAGGGCCAGTCCGTAGCCGCCCTGCTGGGCCAACGACTCCTTGGTCATGTACTCGGAGAACTCCAGGCCCTTGGACTCCATGCCGATGTCCTGCATGATCTGGGGATCGGCCCCGTACTCCTCGGCGAAGATCTTTTTCATGCGCCTGATCCCCAGACCGACGATCTTGCCGAAGCCCTCGCCCCTGGCCATCTGGTGGATTATCTCCAGGGCCGCGTCTTTGTTGCCGAAGTTGAGCTCCAGGCCGCCGGTGGCCTCCTTGTCGATCAGGCCCAGCTCGTAGCACTCCATGGCAAAGGCCACCGCCGTGCCGACCGAGATGGTGTCCAGGCCGTAGGTGTCACAGTAGAAGTTGACCTCGATCACGAAGTCGGGGTCGTAGATGCCCCAGTTGGAACCGCAGCCGGCGATGGTCTCGTACTCGGGTCCGTCCACCCAGACCTTCTGGCCCTTGTACGGACCGGTGGTCAGCTCGAAATCCTTGACCGTGTGGGCGCAGGCCACGGTGCAACCCTTCCAGCAGCCGTCGTAGCCGGGGTGGAACTTCTTGCGGTAGACCTCCCGCCCCAGGTTCTCGGCCTCGGGATTGGCCCCGAACTTGAAGTTGTTGCAGGGCAGGGTGTCGTGGTTGTTCATGATGGTCACCAGATGGGTCGTCCCGATCTTGGCCATCTCGTTCTGCTTGGGGTCCAGCTCCCGGATCTCCTTGTTGTAGTCCCGGCCCACCCGCTTGAGCCGTTCCGGATCGGCCGGATGATTGATGTCGGCCGTCATCTTGGACAGCTTGACCACCAGGGCCCGGATCTTCTTGTCCCGGAGGACCGTCCCCGTGCCGCCCCGGCCGGCCTGCTTGTAGCGGTAGGTCCGGCGGGGGTTGTCGTACCAGGAGAAGTTGAGGCAACCCATCAGGGTGTGATCGGCGGCCGAGCCAGCCGAGACCGAGGCGACGGCCTTGAGGTTGCCTTCCCCGTAACGTTCGCCCAGGGCCTGGCCCAGCAGGTGGGAGTCTTCGGGCAGATCGTCGGCCGTCTCGATCTTGACCGAGCCGGTGTCGCCGTCGATGACGATGACCACGTCCTCATCGGCCTTGCCCTGAATCTCGATTGCGTCCCAGCCGGCGAACTTGAGAAAAGGCCCGAAATAGCCTCCCACGTTGGAGTCAACCACCGAGCCGGTGACGGGCGAGATGGTCACGGCGATGGACTTGCCCGAGCCGGGGAAGAGGGTCGTCCCGCCCAACGGCCCGCAGGCGATGCAGAGTTCGTTTTCGGGGTCGTCCCACTTGACGCCGGGCTTGGTCCCGTTCCACAGGAGCCACAGGCCGAAGCCCCGGCCGCCGGTGAAGGTGTCTTTCATCTCCTGGCTGACCGGTTTTTCGGCGATGGCGTTCTCGGACAGATTGACGTACAGGGTCCGGTTGGTGTAGCCACGCTCCACCTGACCCAGTTTGTAGTCGAACTTGGCTAACTCCATTGACTGATCTCCGCTTCGATGTTTCGCTCTTGGTCAAGAGCAGGTGGTTCAAAGGGCTATGTTAACTCATTCGGCGTCTATAGATAAATAAAATGCCCGTCTAGCGCAAGACCCAGATTTGCGGCCGAGAAGGGGCGTCTTGGTCGGGGGAGCCGTCCGCCGGTCGCCTCGCGCCGCACTTCCGGCCGGAGCACACACACCGGTCGGCGGCCGAGGCGCCGGCAAGGAGGCGAGTCCGAGCTTGGAGAGATGCACCGCCCGGGCTACATCATCTCCTGGACCCGGTTCAGGTTGGCCTGAAGTTTCTGCTGCTTGTCGGATAGCTCCTCCAGCTTGTCCTTTTCCTTGGCCACGATCTCGGCCGGGGCTTTGGCCAGGAAATTGGGGTTGTTCAACTTGCCGTTGACTTTCTTGAGTTCGGCCTCCACCTTGGCCAGCTCCTTGGTCAGCCGCTTCTCCTCGGCGGCCAGGTCGATCAACCCGGCCAGGGGCACGAAGACCTCCACCTGGCCGACCACCGCCGCCGCGGCCGTCTTGGGCCTCTCCCCGGGCAGAGAGACGCTCGCCTCCTCGGCCCTGGCCAGGCTCTTGATGTCCTCCAGATGCTCGGTGAGCAGATCGACGACGGCCTCGTCGGCGGCGAAGATGATCGCCTTGACCGGCTGGGTGGGCGGCAGGTTGAACTCGCCCCGGATGTTGCGGATGCCGACGATGGCCTCCCTGAGCCGCTCCACGCCCGCCTCGGCCTCTCTGTCGACCAGGGCCTCGTCCGGTTTGGGGAAGGCGGCCTTCATGATGGTCGGGTCGTTGTCCGGGCCGACGCCGGGCAGCTTCTGCCAGATCTCCTCGGTGACGAAGGGGGTGAAGGGGTGCAAGAGCTTCAAGACGTTCTTCAAGACCTTCAGCAGGGTGAAGCGGGCGGCGGCCTGGGCCTCATCGCCCCTCTTGCCGTAGAGGTCCGGCTTGATCAGCTCGATGTACCAGTCGCACAGCTCGTGCCAGGTGAACTGGTAGATCGCCGAGGCGGCCTTGTCGAAGTGGTAGTTGTCCAGGTGGTCCCTGACCGCGGCGATGGTCGAATTGAGCCGACTCAATATCCAGCGGTCGGCCAGGGACAAGCGGTCGCATTCGACCGGGTCCGGCTCCTGGGGCAGGTTCATCAGCGAGAAGCGGGCCGCGTTCCACAGCTTGTTGACGAAGTTGCGATAGCCCTCGACCCGTTTCACCGACAGCTTGACGTCCCGGCCCTGGGCGGCGAAGGCGGCCAGGGTGAAGCGGAAGGCGTCGGTGCCGTACTGGTCCATGACCATGAGCGGGTCGATGACGTTGCCCTTGGACTTGCTCATCTTCTGGCCCTGCTCGTCGCGGACCAGGGCGTGGATGTAGACGTCGGTGAAGGGCACCTCGTCCATGAACCACAGGCCGAGCATCATCATCCTGGCCACCCAGAAAAAGAGGATGTCGAAGCCGGTCACCAGGCACGAGGTGGGGTAGAAGGTCTTCAGATGATCGGTCTCCTCCGGCCAACCCAGCGTCGAAAAGGGCCACAGGCCCGAGGAGAACCAGGTGTCCAGGACGTCGGTCTCCCGGCGCAGTTCGCCGCCGCAAGCGCAGCGCTTCGGGTCCTGCCTGGCGACGATGACTTCACCGCACTCGTCGCAGTACCAGGCCGGGATGCGATGCCCCCACCAGATCTGGCGGGAGACGCACCAGGGCCGGATGTTCTCCATCCACTCGTAATAGGTCTTCTCCCACTGTTCGGGCACGATTCTGGTCCGACCGGTCCTGACCGCCTCGATGGCCCGCTCGGCCAGCGGCTTGACGTCGACGAACCACTGCCTGGTGACGATGGGCTCGATGACCGTCTTGCACCGGTAGCAGTGGCCGACCGAGTGGGTGTAGTCCTCGATCTTCTCCAGGTATCCCTGGGCCTTGAGATCGGCGACCACCCTCTCCCGGGCCTCGAAGCGGTCCAGCCCGGCGTAGGGCCCGCTGTCGGGCGACATGATCCCGGTCTCGTCGAAGGCCCTGACCGTGGGCAGGTTGTGCCTGGCCCCGATCTCGAAGTCGTGGGGGTCGTGGGCCGGGGTGATCTTGAGCGAGCCCGTACCGAACTCCGGATCGACGTGCTCGTCGGCGATGACCGGGATCTCTCGCCCGGCCAAGGGGAGAATCACCATCTTGCCGATGAAGTCCCGGTAGCGCTCGTCGGCCGGGTTGACGGCCACGGCGGTGTCGCCGAGCATGGTCTCGGGCCTGGTGGTGGCCACGGTCAACCCGCCCGAGCCGTCGGCCAGGGGATAGTGGACGTAGTAGAGGGCGCCGGGCAGGTCGTAGTGCTCGACCTCCAGATCGGCGAGGGCCGTGCGGCAGCGCGGGCAGTAGTTGGTGATGTAGTCGTCCTGATAGATCAGCCCCTGCTCGTAGAGGCTGACGAAGACCTCGCGGACCGCCCGGGACAGGCCCTCGTCCATGGTGAAGCGCTCCCGCTCCCAGTCGCAAGACGAGCCCAGCCGCTTGAGCTGATTGATGATTCGACCGCCGTACTCCTCGCGCCACTCCCAGACCCGCTCGATGAACTTCTCCCGGCCCACGGCGTAGCGGTCGGTTCCCTCCTCGGCCAACTGGCGCTCGACTACGTTTTGGGTGGCGATGCCGGCGTGGTCGGTGCCCGGCTGCCAGAGGGTGTTGTAACCGTCCATCCGCTTGTAGCGGATCAGGATGTCCTGGATGGTGTTGTTGAGGGCGTGGCCCATGTGCAGCACCCCGGTGACGTTGGGCGGGGGGATGACGATGGCGTAGGGCGGCTTGTCGCTTACCGGTTCCGAACGGAAGTAGCCGCCGTCCTCCCACATCTTGTAGATTCGCTGTTCGACGTCTTGGGGCTCGTAGCCCTTGGGCAACTGCTGGGTCATCGTTTCGCTCCACTCGCTCCGTCAAAAAAGGAGAGGGGCGCAACCCCTCTCCGCAACATCTGATTCCTTTTGAGGGGCTAGCCGGCGGCGTCCTCCAAGTCTCGGCGCAGAGCCTCGATCTGTCTGGTGAGGACCTCCTCGACCACTTTGGGGATCACCTGGTTGGCCACCCGCTCGAAGACCTCGACCGCCGCCTCCCTGAGCACCGCCTCGGCCTTCTCAGGGTCCAATCCGGCGGCGGGAGGGGGAGCGGGGGCCTCGTCTACAGCGACGGCCGGCTCTTCCTCCGTCTCGGCGGCGAAGATGGCGTCCAGGTCGCCCTGGTCCAACTCGGCGGCCTCTTCCTCGGCCGGGGGCTCTTCTGGGGTCGCTTCTGGTTCGGCCGGCGCTTCTTCGGCCTCGGCCTCGGCCAGCAGCGCGTCCAGGTCGTCCTGGTCCAAGCCGGCGGCCTCCTCCTCGGCCGGGGGCTCCTCTGGAGTCGCCTCGAGTTCGGCCGGCGCTTCCTCGACCGCCTCGGCCAGCAGCGCGTCCAGGTCGTCCTGGTCCAAGCCGGCGGCCTCCTCCT
>CAZWLY010000008.1:198796-218654 GCA_964634465.1 uncultured Thermodesulfobacteriota bacterium
CGGCCGGGGGCTCCTCTGGAGTCGCCTCGGGTTCGGCCTCGCCCACGGCTTCGGACAAGAGCGCGTCCAGGTCGTCGCCCTCGGAATCTCCTGCCGCGGCTTCGGGTTCGGCCGGCGCTTCTTCGCCGGCCTCTTTGAGCAGAGCGGCCAGCTCGTCCTCTTCCTCGTCGGTCACCGGCGCCGTCTCTTCCGGCGGCTTGGCCTCGCCCGCCCCGGCCTCTTCGCCCAGCAGATCGGCGGCCATGTTTCCGCTATCCTCGCTGAAGATGCGGTCGATGTCGGCTTCGATGCCGCCGTCTTCGAGGCTGTCGAGGGGCAGGCCCTCTTCGACCATGTCGGTCAGTTCGATGACGTCTTGGGAAGGCTGGTTGTCGGCCGTCACTCTGCTCGCCCCCAACCGGCTAAGTGAGATAAGTGGATTAAACGTATCACAGCCTCGATAACGGGTCAAGATCGTTGGATCATCAGAGTTCGCCCCCTCCAGATGCCTGGAATTCCGGGTCGGCCCTCTTCGTCTCGGGAACGAAGCCCGCTCAAACGCCGTGCTTTGGGGGCGAGCCGTCAGCCATCCTCGGGGCGCTCTCCCCTGGGCGGCCGGCTCGTTGCTCGATAATATTAAGCAGTTGGGTGAGAAGAAACAGGTCTCTTTCCGTTTGAACAATCAGGTTCGATGCAAACAATGCGCTTTGTCGCTCTGGCTCTTGATTTCGGTAAAAATATTACGCTTCCGGTTGACAGGGCTCTTGGGGGGCATTCATAATAATACTTGGGCCACGCACGCGGTTCCGGTGAGAGATTACCCTGGGCCGGTTCCAAAATGACATTGCCGATGACGATATCCGGGCCTTGCCGCAACCAGGGGCCGAGTATATTGATCTGTCTGCTCGCCGGGAGGCGGAGTGAACCGTTGAGGAAACATCCACAGGCCAAGGCGAACGGGGGAGGTCAATGAAACGCTTCATCAAACCGGCCATATACATCGTCGTGGGCATCGTGCTCGCCTTTCCCCTGTTCTCGATGAGCTACTACACCATGGTCCGGACTTCGACGCCCGAGTTTTGCGCCTCGTGCCACGAAATCGAGTACGCCTACAACACCTGGCGGACCTCGACCCATGTCAACAACGAGGTCGGGTTGGTGGCCGACTGCATGGACTGCCACCTGCCCGCTCCCCACGACACCTTCGACTTCTTCTACACCAAGACGGCCCACGGCATAAAGGACATCGTCATTCACTTCACCACCGGCCGCTACGACCAGGAGAAGAACCGGCGAACGGCCTGGGCGACGATCAAGAACGATCAGTGCATGAAATGCCATCGCAATCTTCTCTACATCCCCAACAAGCGGGGGGCGATGCTGGCCCACCGGACGGTGCTCTACCCCAGGCCGGGATATGAAAAGCGGTGTCTGGATTGCCACCGGAACCTGGTTCACAATCCTTCACCCCTTTATCGCTACAAGCAATACCAGGCGGAATACCGCGGTCTGGGGTTGTAGTTTTTGGAAAGCAGAGTGGCTCGATGGAGTACGGTAAACAATCTTGTGAGGCAGCCAGGAGGACTCGAGTGATGAAAAGAAACTATTTGTCGGGCGCGCTCATCGCCGCGGCGGCGCTGCTCCTGTGTTCTGTCGGGCCGGCGGCGGCCGGGACGGCGCCCAACCAGCCGACGGTGAAGGCCTTCCGCATCGAGCGGAGCATGCCTGAGGCGGCCGTGGCCTGCCTGGAGTGCCACAAAAAAGAAAATCCCGGCCTCTTCTCCGACTGGGCCCACAGCCGCCACGCCAGCGCCAACATCACCTGTTACGACTGCCACAAGGCCGAGGAGACCGATCCTGACGTCTCCCTTTCTCACTTCAAGCAGTACGAGCGTGCGGAGACGAAGTACGGGACGGCGGAGTATCGGGTGCCCATTTCGGCGGTGGTGACGCCGAAGGACTGCTCGCGGTGTCATCCCGACGAGGCCAAGCAGTACTCCCGGAGCAAGCACGCCAACACCCTGGAGATCATCTGGAAGATCGACCCCTGGCTGAACAAGGGCATGAACAGCGACTTCGAGCGGATTTCGGGCTGCTTCACCTGCCACGGCACGATCTTGAAGCTGAAGGATGGCCGGCTGACGCCCGAGACCTGGCCGAACGTGGGGGTGGGCCGGTTGAACCTAGACGGGTCCAAGGGCTCGTGCAGTTCGTGTCACACCCGGCACCGTTTTGCCGTGGCCGAGGCTCGCAAGACCGAGGCCTGCGGCCAGTGCCATCTCGGCCCCGACCATCCTCAGATCGAGATTTACAAGGAGAGCAAGCACGGCTCGATCTACGACTCCTTCGGCCACGACTGGAAGTTCGACTCTGCGCCCGGGACTTGGACGCCGGGGGTTGACTATCGGACTCCGACCTGCGCCGCCTGCCACATGTCTGGAGCGGGGACGACGCGGACCAGCCACGACGTGACCGAGCGTCTCAGTTGGGAGATTCAGGCGCCGTTGACGGTGCGGCCGTCGTCGTTCAAGCCGTTCCCGGCCAAGACCGACTGGCAGGTGGAGCGCAAGAAGATGCAGGCGGTGTGTCTGCAGTGCCACGGCGAGCAGTGGGTGGAGGACCACTACGTCAAGCTGGACAAGGTGGTGTCGGAGTACAACGAGGTCTACTTCAAGCCGGCCAAGAAGATGCTTGAGGAGCTTTACGCCAAGAAGCTGTTGGACAAGAGCAAGTTTTTCGACGAGCGTCTGGAGATCGAGTACTACGAGCTGTGGCACCACGAGGGGCGGCGGGCCAGGATGGGCGCGGCGATGATGGCCCCGGACTACGCCTGGTGGCACGGCTTCTATGAGTGCAAGAAGCGCTACGCCAACTTCATGGAGGAGGCCCGCCACCTGATCGAGACCGGCAAGCCGGCCTACGTGGCCAAGGACTTCCCCAACGCCACCGGAAACACCAAAAGACCCGAACAGATCTTCGGCAAATAATAACACCAAGGCCGGGAGGAAGCCCTGACGAACAAGGTTTCCTCCCGGCCGTGTGGCGGCAACTTCAATGGGGGTTGTGGCCTGAGCCAGACCCCCCCAAAGTTTTGGGGCGGGCTTCCGGCTCGCGGCCGTGATCGACCCTCGATCGCCTTTCTATTCTATTCTTTGGCCAAAATTGCCTCGGCGGCGATGATCCCCGAGGCCGAGGCCTGCAACAGCCCGCGGGTGACGCCGGCCCCGTCGCCGATGACGTACAGGCCGGGGACGGCCGTCTCCAGATCGGCCGAGATTTCTATTCTCTGGGAGTAGAACTTGACCTCCACCCCGTAGAGCAGGGTGTGGCGGTCGGCCAGGCCGGGGGCGATCTGGTCCATGGCCTCGATCATCTCGATGATGTCCCGGAGAATCCGGTAGGGGAGCACGTAGGAGAGATCCCCCGGCGTGGCGTGGCTCAAGGTCGGCCTGGTCAGACAGCGCTCCAGCCGCTCGTTGGTCGAGCGACGGCCGGCGATCAAATCGCCCCAGCGCTGGACGATGACTCCGCCGCCGAGGAGGTTGGCCAGCTTGGCGATGGAGCGGCCGTAGGCGATCGGATCGTCGAAGGGCTCGGTGAAAGTGGCCGAAACCAGCAGGGCGAAGTTGGTGTTGTCGGTCTTCTTCTTGGCGTATGAGTGGCCGTTGACCGTGATCAGGTCGCTGGTCTTCTCCATGACCACTTCGCCGTAGGGGTTCATACAAAACGTTCTGACCTTGTCGTCGAAGGTGGCGGTGTAATAGACGAGCTTGGACTCGTAAAAGACGTCGGTCAGATCGGTCAAGATCGCCGCCGGCGCCTCCAGCCTGACGCCGATGTCCACCGGGTTGGGTCTTTTTTCCAGGCCCAGCCGCTCGGCCTGATTGCGCATCCAGTTGTTGCCCACCCGACCCGGCGCGCAGACGACCCTCGCCGCCGTGACCGTCCGGCCGTCGCTGAGCCTGACCCCGGTCAGGGCCCCGTCTTCGACCAGAATCTCCTCGGCTCTGGTCTCGGTCAGGATGTCGCACCTGGAAGCGAGGTGGGCCTGGATGTCGGCCAGAAGCCGGCGGCAGGTCTCGGTGCCGATGTGACGGACCGGACAGGGGACGAAGAGCATGCCGGCCAGCCTGGCCTTGAGCTTCATCGCCTCGATTTCGTCCGGTCCGCCGGTGAATAGTTCGTCCGGCGCGCCGAATTCGAGCCAGATCCTGTCGGCCTGGGCCAAGGCTTTGTCCAGTCGGGCCGGCGAGACCAACTCGCTCAGAAAGCCGCCCACCTCCGACGACAGGGTCAATTTGCCGTCGGAAAAGGCCCCGGCTCCGCCCCAACCGGTCAGGATGTCCGGCCGGCGGGAGCGCCGTCGCTTTTCGATGGATCGCCCCTGCTCCACCATCAGAATCGGCCCCAGGCCGGCTTGGGACAGAGTCAGGGCGGCGAAGATGCCGGCCGGGCCGGCGCCGACGATGATCGCGGCGTAGTCATCCACGTGAGCCTCTCCAAATGGGTTTTCTTTCGGCGGCCGAGCGCCGCACTTCTCCCTTCCCCCAAAATCCGCGCTTGCGTTCCATTGGCCGGCCAAGCCGCCCCACCGCGAGTCGGACTCTGCGGGATGTCGATTAAATCCGTTTTTCCTTTTTTAAAGAGTAGTTCGCCGTGAAAGGCAAAGTCAAGCCGCGCCTTCGGCCTGGCGCGACTCACCATTGGACCCGGCGGATAATTTGGTTGATAACCGGTTATCAGCTCTGCTATTTTTAGACCACGGGTCAAAATGACGGTTCATCGAAAAATATTGTTCGCCGGCCTCATCGCCCTCTTGTTGACCTTGCTCGCCTGCAAAGGGTCCTGGGCCACGCCCGACTTCTCGGGCCAGACGGGGCTCTCCTGCGCTTACTGTCACGAGGATCCGAAAGGCGGCGGTACACTGACCATCGAGGGCGACGCCTTCCGGGCTGCCGGCTACACCACCCCTTATGACAAGTCGCCGCCCCTCCTGCCTCGGTTGGGGCGCTGGGCCCTCGGCTTCATCCACATCCTGGCGGCGTTCATGTGGATCGGGGCCATCTTCTACGTCCACCTGTTCATGGGCCCCCGCTCGCTGACCAGCGGCCTGCCGGCCGGCGAAGTCATGCTCGGCCGGATCTCCATTCTGGTCGTGGCCGCCTCGGGCGTAGCGTTGACACTGATGCGCCTCGGTTCGCCACAAGAGCTCTATACGACCACCTTCGGCATTGTCCTGACCATCAAGGTGGGACTGTTCTTGCTCATGGTCGGCATCGCCGCCGTAACCACCACCTGGATCGACCGGGCTCTCAGAAAATCCAGCGACGACGCCGACGGCCTGCCCGACGGTCAGGACGGCGGCCCGGCCCACCTGATCGTAGACGGCGTGCTCTATGACGTCTCACCGAGCAAGATGTGGAAGAACGGCGTCCACATGGGCCGCCACAGGGCCGGCGGCGACCTGACCGAGGCCCTGGCCGGCGCACCTCACGGTCCCGAGGTGCTCACCCGGGTGACCAAGCTCGGCCCGGCCCCCGATCCGAGCCGACGCGGCGAGCCGCCGGCCATGCGTCTCTTCATCGTCTTGGCCCGCCTGGCGCTCGTCTTCGCCGCCCTGATTCTCCTCTGCGTCGCCTACTGGAGATGGGGGCCGCCCTTGGCCTTGGCCGCGGACGTGCGCTGGCTGGCCCAAAGGTCGGTGGCCTGTCTGGAGTGTCACCGCAAAGAGACGCCGGGCATGTACTGGGATTGGGCCAGAAGCGGCCACGCCAAGGTCCGGGTGAGCTGCCTCTACTGTCATCAGGCGGGCGAGACCGATCCTGACGTCTCCCTTTCTCACTTCAAGCAGTACGAGCGTGCGGAGACGAAGTACGGGACGGCGGAGTATCGGGTGCCCATTTCGGCGGTGGTGACGCCGAAGGACTGCTCGCGGTGTCATCCCGACGAGGCCAAGCAGTACTCCCGGAGCAAGCACGCCAACACCCTGGAGATCATCTGGAAGATCGACCCCTGGCTGAACAAGGGCATGAACAGCGACTTCGAGCGGATTTCGGGCTGCTTCACCTGCCACGGCACGATCTTGAAGCTGAAGGATGGCCGGCTGACGCCCGAGACCTGGCCGAACGTGGGGGTGGGCCGGTTGAACCTAGACGGGTCCAAGGGCTCGTGCAGTTCGTGTCACACCCGGCACCGTTTTGCCGTGGCCGAGGCTCGCAAGACCGAGGCCTGCGGCCAGTGCCATCTCGGCCCCGACCATCCTCAGATCGAGATTTACAAGGAGAGCAAGCACGGCTCGATCTACGACTCCTTCGGCCACGACTGGAAGTTCGACTCTGCGCCCGGGACTTGGACGCCGGGGGTTGACTATCGGACTCCGACCTGCGCCGCCTGCCACATGTCTGGAGCGGGGACGACGCGGACCAGCCACGACGTGACCGAGCGTCTCAGTTGGGAGATTCAGGCGCCGTTGACGGTGCGGCCGTCGTCGTTCAAGCCGTTCCCGGCCAAGACCGACTGGCAGGTGGAGCGCAAGAAGATGCAGGCGGTGTGTCTGCAGTGCCACGGCGAGCAGTGGGTGGAGGACCACTACGTCAAGCTGGACAAGGTGGTGTCGGAGTACAACGAGGTCTACTTCAAGCCGGCCAAGAAGATGCTTGAGGAGCTTTACGCCAAGAAGCTGTTGGACAAGAGCAAGTTTTTCGACGAGCGTCTGGAGATCGAGTACTACGAGCTGTGGCACCACGAGGGGCGGCGGGCCAGGATGGGCGCGGCGATGATGGCCCCGGACTACGCCTGGTGGCACGGCTTCTATGAGTGCAAGAAGCGCTACGCCAACTTCATGGAGGAGGCCCGCCACCTGATCGAGACCGGCAAGCCGGCCTACGTGGCCAAGGACTTCCCCAACGCCACCGGAAACACCAAAAGACCCGAACAGATCTTCGGCAAATAATAACACCAAGGCCGAGGGCCGGCCCGGCCGGCCCTCGAGGGTGGAGGGAGATGGGATGGGGTCAAACCGCCGCCCTTATGGCGGCGAAACCGGCGGCGTCTTCCTCGGCCTCGTTCCACCCGGCCTTCACCCGGGCGATGGCCCGGTCGATGAGCTCGATGAGCGACGGGTCCAGGCCGTCCCGGCGGCAGGCGTCCTTCAGAGCGCGACCCAGATCGTCGAAGAACCTGTCGTCGATCTTTACCGAGGCCGCCTTCAGCATCTTGGCGTGGCGCTGGATGGTGGCCTCGATGATCATTCCCGCCGTTTCCTGGGTCACAACTCCTCTCCTCAGAGTCCGCTCTTGCCCACATTCATGCATCGATCATGCCAGGCCGGTGAAGATGGTTGGAAATAAAAAGGTAGGCGTTTCAATAAGTTAAAAGGCCAACTCTTTGCAGAGTCGACCATCAGGCGGCGGACTGACCCGCCGGCGCCCCTGGACGGCAGTTATTGCCGGCCTTAGACGTCGTTTCCGGCCTGCCCCCGGTACATGCCCTCGATCAGATCGGCGAAGGCCTCGTTGATGTTCTTGCGCTTGACCTTCATCGTCGGGGTCACCTCGCCGTCCTCCTCCAAGAGCTTCTTGGGCAGGATGGCGAAGCGCTTGATGGTCTCCACCCGGGCCAGGGTCTTGTTGACCTTCTTGATCTCCTGCCGGATGAGCTCGATGACCTCCTTGGCCTCGGTCAGCGAGGCGTAGGTGGTGTACTGGACCTTGTTGTCCTGGGCGAACTTGACCACATTGTCCTCGTCGATGATGATCAGCGAGGTCAAGAACTTGCGCCGGTCGCCGATGACCACCGCGTCGTTGATGTAGGGGCTGAACTTGAGTTGGTTCTCGATGTTCTGGGGGGCGATGTTCTTGCCGCCGGAGGTGATGATCAGGTCCTTTTTGCGATCGGTGATCTTCAAAAAGCCCCGCTCGTCCAACTCCCCCACGTCGCCGGAGTGGAGCCAGCCGTCGACCAGGGTCTCGGCCGTCGCCTCGGGGTTCTTGAAGTAGCCCTGGAAGACGTTGCCGCCTCGAACCAGGATTTCACCGTCCTCGGCGATCTTGACCTCCACCCCGGGAATCGGCGGGCCGGTGTTCTCCGGGTCGATCAGATCGCCCCGGTGGCAGGTGGTCGGGCCGCAGCCCTCGGTCTGGCCGTAGAGCTGGCGCAGCGGCAGGCCGATGGCGTGGTAGAACCTGAGCACGTCGGGCGAGATGGGCGCGGCGGCCGAGACGGGCATCTTGAGCCGTTCGAAGCCCAGTCGCTCCCTGAGCTTGCGAAGAACCGCCCAGTCGGCCAGCTTGAAGAGCGCCTTGAGGTGGAAGGGCACCTTCCGGTCGAGGTCCAGCCGGGCCTCGGCGTAGGCCTTGCCGATCTTGTAGGCCGCGCCGAAGGCCAGCCTTTTGAACCAGGTGGCGTCCTTCATTTTGATGAACACGGCCGAGTGGTACTTCTCCCAGATGCGCGGCACCGAGAGCATGAAGGTCGGCGAGACCTCGGTCATGTTCTGGGTGATGGTGTCGGTGTTCTCCACGAAGTTGACCCGGTAACCGGCGTTGATCGGCAGGTAGATGGACAGCATCCGCTCGGCGATGTGGCTGAGCGGCAGAAAGGAGATCACCTCGTCTTTGTCGGTCAGGTCGAAGGGGACCAGGGCCGAGTGGGTGGTCCAGACCACGTTGGCATGGGACAGCATCGCTCCCTTGGGCGGGCCGGTGGTGCCCGAGGTGTAGATCAACAGCGCCGTCTGATCGGGATCGAGGGCGTCGAGGCGCTCGTCGAAGGCGGTCGGGTTTTCCCGATCGAATTTTTCGCCCAGCTCGATGAACTCGTCCCAGGACATGACCATCGGGTCGGAGAAATGGCGCAGCCCCTCCATGTCGATGACGACGATCTTTTGAAGATGGGGCAGGTTATCGCGAACCTTGAGCGCCTTGTCCAACTGCTCCTCGTTCTCGACGATGTAGATGTGGCTCTCGGAGTGGCTCAGGATGTACTCACACTCCTCGGCCGAGTTGGTGGTGTAGATGCCGACGGTGATGCCGCCCACCGACTGGCAGCCCAGGTCGGTGTAAAGCCACTCCGGGATGTTCTCGCCGATGATCGAGACGCATTGGCCGGGCTCAAGCCCCAAGGCCAGGAGGCCGCAGCCGACCAGTCGGGCCATCCGGCTGTAGTCTCGCCAGGTGATGTCGTGCCACAGGCCGAACTTCTTCTGGCGAAGGGCGACCGCATCGGGATTGGCCTTGGCCCGGGTAAAGAACATGTGGGGGATGGTGTCTTGGCGCTGGGCGGTAGTCTGGGTCACGTCTCAATCCTCACTGGAGCTCATTTCGGCGGCCGGCAGGCGAAGGTAGCCAGCGTCTTTTCCAGAATCGGTCTGAACTCGGTCCAAGCGGCGGCGGGGTAGACCATGGTCATGACATAGACGACGCCCTTTTTGTGGACGGTGATCCGCTCGACCGTCATCCGCGGGTTCACTTGGGCCGCGCCGACCACGGCCAGGGCCTTCTCCCCGCACAGCTCGAAGGGGCCGAACTTGGGCTCCTTCAGGCTCTTCTTCAGATTTTCCCTGAACTTGGCCTCCCAGTCGGCCCACCGGGTGCCCGGGGGCAGACGGCGGGCGGAGACGGTCAGATAGGCCTCCTTGTCGGGCAGATCGGCTCTGATTTTGCTTTCCCGCTGGGTGTGGACCATGGACACGCTCCAGCCCGGCGGCGGGACGAACGAGAACAGGCCGGCCGGGTCGATCAGTCGCCGGGAGGCCAGGGCCGGCAGAGCCACGGCCAAGGTCAACCAGATCACCGCTGCGATCCTTAACCCGTTTGACGGCATAATCAATTTAAACCAAATGGCGAGCGGCCTGTCAAACCGGACGGAATCACGCCGGGGCCGATTCGTTGCCGGCGGATTCGGTTTTCTGGCCGGCGATCATCTCCTCGAAGACGGCCGCCAGCCGGCGATGGGTATCGGCCAGGGAGCGCCTGGCTCCGCTTTCGGCCGCCTTCTCGCCCATGGCCCGTCGTCTCCCGGCGTCCATGAGTTCGGCCAGCCGCCGGGCCAGTTCACCGGCCTGGGGCGGGTGGGCGATGACGAAGCCTTCGACGCCGTCGTCGATCAGCCCGGCCGCGCCGTTGGCCTCGGTGGTGACGACCGGCAGACCCGAGGCCATGGCCTCGATGACGACCAGCGAGCAGGCGTCGTAATAGGTCGGCAGGACAAAGGCGTCGGAGGCGGCGTAGACCTCCTCGGGCGCCTTGGTCGGTCCGGCGAAGACGATCGCCTCTTCGAGCCTCAGTCGCTCGACCAGCCGGAGCATGGCCCTCTTTGGCCGCCCGCCCACGACCAACACCGTAAACGGCCCCGCGCCCCGCCTCTTCAACATACCGGCCGCTTCGATCAACACGGCCAGGCCCTTCTTCTTGAGGTCGTAGGACATGAACGAGAAGACGACCGCGTCTTCGGCGAGGCCGAAGCGTTTTCTGGCCCGGCTTCTTAGCGCCGCCGCCGAGGTCGGGTTGTAGCGGGCGGTGTCGATGCCGTTGTAGATCACCTCGACGGCCCCGGCGTCGAGGCCGTAGGCGGCCAGCATGTCGGCCTTTATCATGTCGGCGATGGCCAGGATCCGGGGCCGCGGCTCCAGCCGGAACGGGGCGGACTCGATGGCCTCCCGGACCCGGTTCTTCAGCGACAGCTTGAGGAGCAGGCGCTTGGCGGTCCTGACCAGGGGGCGGGGTTCGGCAAAGAGCTTCTTGGCCGTGGACACGGCGTGGACCCCACCGTGGCTCTGGTAGGCGTTCATGAAGACGGTGTTGCCGAAGCCCAGGACGACCCCGGAATCGAGGTCGAAGCCGGCCGCCCTGACCAGTCGCCGGTGCTCCCTGGCGAAGCGCAGCAGCTTGGCCCAGGCCGGCAGCCAGGCCGGCGGGGTCTCGATTTTATGAAACCGGGCCCCTTCGGGCTGGCCGTCCCAGGCGTGGCCGAAGAGATGGACCCGCCAGCCGGCCTCGAGCAGACTGGCGGCCAGATCGACGGCGTAGGACTCGGCCCCGCCGGCGTGGCGGGAAAAGTTCTCCACGGCCAGGGCGATCTTTTTCTCGGAGATCGGCTCGTTGGCGGCGGCGGTCATGGCCCGATCGTCCGCTTCAGTCGCGCCTGAGCCGTTTGAGGAGGCTGCCCTTCCTGGTCGAAGTCTCGGCGGCGACCCGGCCGGCCAGCGGCGGCAGCAGTTTGCTGTGATACTTGCGAGACTTGCCGAACTTCTCCCGCCAGTTCTTCTCCTTCTGCTTGTCCCAGGCCCGGCCGTCGAAGTTTCTGCCCTGGCGGGTCATGCACCAGTTGTGGTGGAGGACGCTTCGACCGCAAAAGCCGTAGCGCCACCTTTTTTCCGGGGGGTAGACCTCGTCGGTCAACCCCGGCGGGGCCAGGATCTTGGCCATCCTCAGGAAGTACTCCAGGTCCTCGTTGATGCCTACCGGCGAGTAGTCCTCGTCGAAGTAGCCGATCTGGGCGACCATGGCCGGCCGGATGATGAAACAGACGGCCGATTGGCCGTTTTCGATGAACAGCGGCAGGCCGCTGTCCTTGATCAGCCGGCAAAACTCGTCGTGGCCGCCCCACTCGGCGTAGATGGCCTCCACGCTCTGGCCGATGGTCTCGGCGGTGTAGGGCCGGTTGGGA
Organism: uncultured Thermodesulfobacteriota bacterium; assembly: GCA_964634465.1. GTDB lineage: Bacteria > Desulfobacterota > Desulfarculia > CAZWLY01. The sequence goes on from CAZWLY010000008.1 coordinate 210,443, forward strand.
TCGACGTGGTGCCGCCTGGTCTTGGCGTGGCTTTCCATGAGTTCGGTCAGGACCGGCGAGCCGTTTTCCAGGGCGGCCGCCCAGCCGATCCGCGGGTCGGATTCCAGGGTCTCCACCAGGGGTTGGAGCCAGTCCGGGCCGTAGATGACGTCGTTGTTGGAGATGACGTAGTAGTCGTAGCTGAACCGGCCGTCGGCCGCCTCGGCCCGGCCGCTGGTCGGATCGAAGCGGAGCATCTGGTTCCAGGCGATGGCCACGCCCTGGTTGGTCTCGTTACGAAGATAATGGACCGGGAAGCGGCTCTCGGCGGCGAACTCCTCGGCCAGACCGGCGATGTCGTCCGCCGAGCCGTTGTCCACGATCAGCACCTCCACGGCCAGATCGAGCCGGTCGGTGTCGGTGGTCCGCAACAGGCTGGCCAGGCAGGCCCGGGTCATCTCGATGTTGTCCAGGACGGGGAGGCCGATCAGGACTCTGGTTTTGTCGGTTGGGGTCACTTGAGGCTCCGTTCCCAGGCCTTGGCGTGCTTCAGAAAGACGTACCACGACGAATTCATGGCGATGACAAGCCCGGCCAGGCCGTCCAGAAAACCCAGCTTCCACAGATAGCACTCGGCGAACTTGCCCAGAGCGTGGAACGCCCCGGCCACCACCCACCAGCCGCCCTTGGGGCCGCGCTCCTCGGCGACGACGTCGGAGAAGCGATTGATGGTCGCCGCCTGGTCGGCGATGTCGCGATAGACGTAGTGGCGCAGGGGGTTTTCGAGCTCCCTGACCTCTCCGTCGGCGACGAGGCTCTCGTGCAACCGGCCGCCCTCCCATCTGGCCCGGCCCCGGCGGCAGAGCCGGACCTTGCGGTCAGGGTACCAGCCGCCGTGGCGAATCCAGCGGCCCAGGTAGCGGCTCAGCCGAGGCATGGAAAAGGCGGCCACTCCGTCGTCGGCCTGCCTCACCGCCTCGACGATCTCTTCGGCCAGCTCGGGCGTCACTTCCTCGTCGCTGTCCAGGTTCAAGATCCAGCGGCCGCTGGTCGCCTCCAGGGCGAACTGCTTCTGGGCGGTGAACCCGGCCCAGTCCCGGTGGATCACCTTGGCCCCCAGGTCTTGGCACAGTTCGACCGTCCCGTCGTCGCTGCCCGAATCGACGACCACCACCTCGTCGGCGAAGGCGACGCTCCTCAACAGCCGGTCGATCCGGTCGGCCTCGTTCAAGGTGATGACGGCGACGCTGATTTCGGGCCTTTCATCGGACATGGCTCACCCTGGTCAGGCTCAGACGATATCGATAACCATCGGTATTGTCAATCGTTTTGCCGACGGATTGGGCCGGGATCGCTCGCCTCGGCCTCGTCGAAGACGGCCAGGAACTTGGCCGGCCGGGCGTCGCTGCCCTTGAAGTTGACACAGTAGTAGAGCCCGACCCGATTGATGATCGTCCCAGCCGGGCCGACGAGATCGAGTTTCTTGACGGGCGTCACCCGCTCGAACAACCATTTCAGAATCTTGATCGGCCGGCGGTAGTTGCGCAGGTTGATCACCGCCAGGCCGTTGCGGCCCTTCAGCTTCCGCGGATCGGTCCAGAAAAGGTAGGCGTTGAGCCGCTCGCCCGGCACGAACAGGCTCTCGGTTTGGGGCTGGCCGGGGGTGTAAAAGGCGGCCAGACTGGCCAACTGGTAGCGCAAGGCGAAGATGAACGGTTTTTCGTCGCCGGGCAACTCGTCCAGCACCCGGCCGATCTCCCGGCCCATCTCCGGCCAGCCGTAGATCTCCATGGTCGGGTCCATCTCGGGCGGCAGGTTGACGGCCCGGATGATGGGCGCGTGGAGGCCGGCCGCGACGACGATGGCGTAGCCGCTCAAGACGGCCGCGATCGCCCAGCGCCGCCATTTGGCGGATTCGGTCAGGCGGGGCTTCAGGGCCAGGCCGGCGGCCAGCATGGCGGCGATGTAGCCCGGGGCCGGCCAGTTGCCGTAGACCCTCGACTTCACCGACAGGACCGCGAAGAGCAGCAACACCGGCGCCGAGGTCCAGACCAGAAAGGCCAGCAGGTCGTCGCCCCGCCGGGCCATTTTGAAGGCCAGGACCAGGCCGATGACGATCATCACCAGCAACACCGGCCCGAGAAAGGCCAACTGGGCGCCGATGAACTCATGGAGGGTGAAGATCCACTCTCCGCCGCCCAGTCCCAGGGAGTGCCTGAAGGCGACCCAATGGTGGGCGGCGTTCCAGAAGAGGTTGGGGCTGTAGATCGAGGCGGCGATGAGCGCGGCCAGGTACGGCTCCTTGCGCTTGAGCCAGAAACGGCGTCTGGGATTGGTCAGGAGGAAGACGAACACCAGGCCGGGCAGGAGCACCGAGGTGTACTTGGCCAGCATGGCCAGCCCGGCGGCCGCGCCGGCGCCGTACCAGGCCCGGGGCCGATCCTTGAAAATCGCCAGCGCGGTCAGCTCCAGCCCCAACAGCCAGAGAAAGGCCTGGGGGGTGTCGTAGGTCTGGATGATCGACCCGGAGGTGAAAAGCATGGTCGAGTTGGCGGCGATGACCAACCACAGCCCCAAGCGTTCGTCGTCCGCCACCCGACGGCAGAAGTCGTAGAACAGGAGGCTGGTGCCGAGACCCAGGATCAGGGCGGTGATCCGGACGCCGAGGACGGTCCCGCCCAAGACCAGGGTGCCCAGTTTGACCAGCCAGGCGATGAGCGGACCCTGGTCGTAGTAGCCGAAGGCCAGGTGGCGCGACCACTGCCACGAGTTGGCCTCGTCCGAGGCCAGGGGAATGGCCTGGATGTAGTAGAGGCGGACCAGCGTCAGGCCGGTCAGAAGGGCGATCAGAGCGATTCGGATTTGTCGGCGATTCATGGGGGCCTTTTCGGGCCCGATTTCGACCGGGGCTTCCAGCGCCCGCCGGGGCCGAGCGATGGTCAGGAGGTCGAAATCAGGCCAAAAATCGATTCACGACAGTATAGGTCAGGCGGCCGCGGGCGTCAATCGGCCTCATCGGCCTCCCAGGGCAGGCCGGAACCCTCCCGGCGGGGCCAGGGGCTGTGGGGCCGAATCTTCCAGCGCCGGTGCATCCACATCCACTGCTCGGGGCGGCGGCGGATTATCTCTTCCAGGATCCGGCTGTAGTTCTGGGTGTTGTCCCAGACGTCCTGGAGGGGATTACCGGTGTCGATGGTGGAGATGGGCGGTTCGTAGTAGACGTCCAGTTTGCCGTCGGCGGCCCGGTAGTTGTAGATCGGCACCACCGCCGCGCCGGTGGCTATGGCCAGCCGGGCCAGCAGCTTGACGGTGCAGGCCGGCCGGCCGAAAAAATCGACCCACACCCCCTCGTACCAGTCGGTGGACTGGTCGAGCAGGATGCCCACCGTCTCGCCTTGGCGAAGCAGGGTCAATATCCGGCGCAGGGCGTTGCGGCGGGGGATGGACGAGTTGCCGGTCTTGGCCCGCCAGTCGTTGACGATCTTGTCTATGACCGGCCAGTCGAGAGTCCGGGCGACCACGAACAGCGGCTGATAGGTCTCGCCGGCGGCCAGGCTCATCCACTCCCAGTTGCCGATATGGAGGCTCAAGCCCAAGACGCCCTTGCCGGCGGCGGAGGCGGCCCTGATGTTCTCCAGCCCGTGCTGGCGGGTTCCCGCCGCGATCTGCTGCGGCGAGTACCGAAATGTCTTGATGTTTTCGGTGATGACCATCAAGAGATGCTGAAAGCACTGCCTGGCCGTCCGTCTCACCCAGGCCTCGTCTTTTTCCGGGTAGGCGCGGCGGAGGTTGGCCAAGGCGATACGGCGACGCTGGACGGCCGCGTAGTAACCCAACCAGCCGATCACCCGCCCGATGCCCCGAAGGACCCTGAGCGGAATCAGGCTCAGCAACCTGCTCAGTCCGTTGAGAAGCAAGTAGATCAACTCCACCTCAGGGGACGCCGATGTAGCTCAAGGCGGTGATCCTCGGCGGCCGGATCGAATATTCACGCCCGCCAGCATAAAAGATATAAGATTGTTCTTCAAGCCCCGGCTGGCAACGAAGGCGTCTCGATCGCTCGACGGGTCCGGAACAGGCCGGCTCGCCCCGACCTCTCTTTTCATGAACAGGCTCCGCAATGGGTTTGACGCCCGGCCTCGGGCGTGTTAAATGCCAATCGATCGAGCCATGGCGCTTGGAGCCGGGTGGAGAGGCCGGAAACGGAGGAAACTTGCCACATCAAGGGCGCGGCGAATGTCACTCTATGTCATGATCCCTACCTTCAACGAGGCCGAGAACATCGTTCCTCTGTTGGACGATCTCTTCGCCCTGGGCGTCGAGGGTATGCACGTCCTGGTCGTGGACGACACCTCCACCGACGGCACCTGGCAGTTGGTCGAGGACTACGCGGCCAGGAACGCCAACGTCCACCTGCTGCTGCGCTCCAAGCGACGGGGGCGGGGCACGGCCGGCATCGACGGCTTCAACTGGATTCTCTCCACCGACGCCGAGCTCATCCTGGAAATGGACGGCGACTACTCCCACCAGCCCAAGCACATCCCGGCTATGATCGAGGCGATCAAGGACGCCGACCTGGTGCTGGGCAGCCGGTTCGTGCCCGGCGGCTCGGACAACGACCGGGGCCTGGTCCGCCAGGCGGTCACCAAACTGGCCGGGCTTTACGTCCGGTCCCTGTTGAAGCTCGACGTCCGCGACGTCTCCTCCGGCTTCCGGTTGTTCAGGCGGGAGGTGTTGGAACGCATCGACGTCGACAACCTCATCTCGGCCGGGCCGTCCATCGTCTTGGAAATACTCTACAAAGCCGTGTTGCAGGGCTTCAGGCTCAAAGAGGTGCCCATCGAGTTCATCGACCGCCGCCAGGGTGAGACCAAACTGGACTGGATCACCCTGCTGGAGACGCTGGTCATGGTCCTGAGGCTCAGACAGATGTACAAGTCGGGCAAGATCGCCACCGCTGCCGGCTGGGAGGCGTCGGTCAGGCCATGAGGGTCGTCCTCCTCGCCCCGCCCGGCCGCCGGAATTACGTCCGCGACAACTACTGTTCCAAGGTGGCCAAGGCCGACTACGCCTACGAACCGCTGGATTTGTTGCTTCTCAGCGGCCGTTTCGACGACGCCCGGTTCATCGACGCCGTCAAGGCCGGCTTGTCGCCTCAGGACTGCCTGACCAGGGTGATCGCCGCCCGGCCGCAGGCGGTCATCAGCCTGGTCGGGGCGGTCTCCTGGCCCGAGGACAGGGATTTCCTGGCCGCGCTCAAGGCGGCCCGGCCGGAGATCAAGATCCTGGTTTCGGGCGACGTCGTCCTGGAAGCCGGCGCCGAGTTCATGGACCGCCATCCCTGGCTCGACGCGATCATCCTCGATTTCACCAACGCCGACGCGGCGCGCTTCCTGGCGGGCAATTATTCGGGTATCGAACAGATGCTCTACCGCGACGGCGAGGGCCGGGTGACGGTCAAAAGATCGCCGCGCGAGCGGGGCGAGATCACCGATCTGCCCCAGCCCAGGCACGAGCTGTTCGAGGGCCTCGACTACGCCTACCCCTTCGTGCGCCGGGCCCGATTCGCCACCGTCCAGACCGATTACGGCTGCCCGTTCAAATGCCGCTTCTGCGTGATGGCCTCCCTCGGCTACCGGACCCGACCCGTGGCCGAGGTCATCGAGGAGTTGGCCGGGCTCAAGGAGCGCGGCGTCAGGGAGATCTACTTCAACGATCAGACCCTGGGCGGCGCCGGGCCCCGGTTGGAGGAGTTGTGCCGGGCGATGATCGAGGCCGGGCTGGACCTGGGCTGGTGTTGCTGGAACCGGGTCGATACGGTCGAGGGCCGGTTGGAATTGATGAAGCGGGCCGGCTGCCACACCATCATGTTCGGGGTGGAGACGGCCAACGACGAGACCCTGAAGCGCAACAGAAAGGGCTTTGACGTCGCCCAGGTCAGGGAGACCTTCGCCCGGTGCCGCGAGCTGGGCATCAGGACCTTGGCCACCTACCTCATCGGTCTGCCCGGCGAGGACGAGGCCGACATCGAGCGGACCATCGAGTTGGCCCTGGAGCTGAAGAGCGACTTCGCCTCGTTCAACGTCCTCGTCCCCCGCCACGGCACCGAGGTCCGGCGGGAGATGGCCGCCCAGGGGGCGATTCTCGACGAGGCGCTGCCCCTGGATCAGACCGGGGCCCAGGTCAACGTCAGCCTCGGCCTGCTCACTCCGGAGCGGATCAAGACCCTCAGGGACAAGGCCGTGCGCCGGTTCTACCTCCGGCCCGGCTATATCCTGCGCCGCCTGGCCGGGATCAGGACCCCCTACGACGTCAAGGTCCTCATCCGGATGGCCTCGACCATGATCTGGTCTTGATAGAGAGGAAGCGAAATGCAACTGGCGCTCTCAACCTGGCTGGAAATGGAGGTCTACCTCAAGGAGTCGCGGGGCGTGATCGTGCCCATCGGCTCCACCGAGCAGCACGGCCCGACCGGCCTGATCGGCACCGACGCCATCTGCGCCGAAGTTATCGCCCGGGGCGTCGGCCGGGCGGCCGAGGCCATGGTCGCCCCGACGATCAACCTCGGCATGTCCGAGCACCACATGGCCTTTCCCGGGACGATGACCCTCAAGCCATCGACCCTCCTGGCCGTGGTCCGCGACGTGATCCTGTCCCTGGCCCGGCACGGTTTTGAACGCTTCTTTTTCATCAACGGCCACGGCGGCAACATGCCGACCATCAAGGCCGCCTTCTACGAGGCCTACGCCGCCGTCCCGCCCCGCGGCCGCGAGCTGCGCCTAAAGGCGGTCAACTGGTGGGAGAGCAAGGCCGTCGCCAAGATCACCAAGGAGCTCTTCGGAGCCGCCAACGGCTCCCACGCCACGGCCAGCGAGATATCCCTCGCCCTGACGGCTCACCCCGAGCGGGTCAAAGAGGCCCCGCTGGCGCCGATCGATTCGGGCCCCGTCGAGATCTACGGCCCCGAGGACTTCCGCCGCCGCTATCCCGACGGCCGCATCGGCTCCGACCCTTCCCTGGCCTCGGCCGAGCACGGCCAAAGGATCTACCAGGCGGCGGTGACCGATCTGGCCGAGATGTATCGGGAGTTCATCGCGGCCGATTGACCGGCGTCCGCCGGGAGCGATCCCCCAGCCGGCGATGAAACTGGATTGGCCGACGATCAAACCTGCGGCCACGGCCTTGCCCGGTCCGAGGAGAGAAGCGGCGACGCTGTTCAGGGATTTACGCACGAAGCAAAAGGCTGGTAAGTCAACCCCTAAGAGTAGAAAACCAGCAACGCGGCTGACACAACCCCCTGCTGGAACCTTCTGTCAGGTAAATAACGTTATTGTACAGATTGTGCTACCGTCTACCATGAGATCGCTATTGCCAGCACTAGAAGGCCATAACCGATGCCATTAAGGATCAAGCCCCATTTGCATTTCTTACGGTTTGTAAATCCGGGACTAGCTAACTTGTGATGGTTAAGGAACGATGCCGGGTATTGCCATTCAGTAGACTTTGCAAGTAAGCAAGTGCTTACAAGGTAACATGTCCCGCTTATAATCATAAGCAGCTTAGACAAGCTACCTTTTATTGTGCCATTATGGGCCACCTCAAGGATAGAGTTGTTTAAAAAAGCGGTAAACAGGAGAGCAAGGTAAGCAAAAATAAACAGCCAGGGGACAGCTTTTAATTTGAACCATGAGTAACGGCTGAGTATTACCGCACAGTTAGGTTCCCAAGTCGGTTCTCCGTTCTTTTCCCTAAGGGTTTCAAGGTTGCTTTCATATTTTTGAAGGTCTCTAAAGATTGGGTAGTCAATACAACTGCAAAGACCTTCTTCCAGCATCCTGAGGTTTCTTTCCCAGAAGGCGTTCTTGGCAGTATACCGGTTCAAGGCAACGATCATAATTAGACATAAACCCACGCCAAGGAGTGCTAGACATTCTCCAAGGAATGGCCATTTTGGGTCTGTTTTCGTGATAAGCACCGCAATGGCCGCAATGAATATCGAATTGCCCGTGATGTATGCAGAGGCCAAAGTGTGATAACTGGTGTCACCGGCGGCTCGCAAATTGGCCAGTATTTTGTAGAGTTCCCTGTTGGTTACGTGGCCGTCGTTTTTGTTTGCGTCCCTATCGGAAGATATGACCAACCTCCTTTAGTGTACTGTGTGTACAGTAACGTTATTTAGAGCTATAGTCAAATCTGGTGTACGGCCTGATCAGGCGGGGTCCCTGTTGGCCTC
>CAZWLY010000009.1:0-216833 GCA_964634465.1 uncultured Thermodesulfobacteriota bacterium
GCTGGGTAGCTATGTTCGGAAGGGATAACCGCTGAAAGCATCTAAGCGGGAAGCCCCCCTCAAGATAAGATCTCCCTTCCGCCTGGAAACAGGCGGAACTGAAGACCCCTCGGAGACGACGAGGTTGATAGGCGGCTGGTGGAAGTGCAGCAATGTATGGAGCCTAGCCGTACTAATCGGTCGTGCGACTTGGCCATAATTTTACTCGCTTGAAATTGCGACTCAGCGAAGCCAACAATCGACTCTGTCACTTGAGAAAAGTTTTCTCGGTGGCGATAGCACGGAGGACACACCCGTTCCCATCCCGAACACGGAAGTTAAGCTCCGTAACGCCGATGGTACTGCCAGGGTGACTTGGTGGGAGAGTAGGTAGCCGCCGGGGATTATTTGGCCCCCCAGCCGATCTGGTTGGGGGGCTTTCTTTGTTGAGTCTCGGGGCTTGAAGGAACGGAACTATGATTTCAGATCAGGGGGCGGCGCCGGCTATTCTTCGCTCGGCTCGCCCACCGTCCGGCTCATCAACCTGATGTAGTCTCTCACGCCCTCACTCGTCTCGGCCTCGGGTTCATCGAACTGGACGCCGATGATCGAAACCTGGCCGTCGGTTTCGATGTTTCTGACCCGGCCGACGAAGACCGCCTCCTCTTTGGCTGGCAAAAGATTGAACGATATTCGGAGCCTGTCGTCCACCTTGAGCCTGGTCGCCCCACTGTTCTCCGTGACTGGACAGGAGATCCGACAACCGGTCAGACTGATATCCAACAGGGCGCCTTCACTTCGACCGGAGCCGGTGTCGAGGGCGGCCGGCAGGCGGGCGTCGATCCGCTCCCAGCGGCGAAGCTTCCTGACCTCGACCCGGCCGGGATGGGCCAAGAAAAGGAGATGGGCCGGCTCGACGGTGCGACCGATCACCCTGGTTTCAAAGGCGCAAACCGAGCCGGACTTGAAGTAGAGTACGGTGACCTTGACCCCCAGCGCCAGCCGCGATCCGGCCCTGGCCTCCGCCGGCGCTTCGACGATCAGGAACGCGTCCGGCTTGGAGCCGATGATCGTGGTTCTGAAGCCCGTCTTGAGACTTTCGGCTTGGAGGAGGACCTCCTGCCCTTGCTCCAGTCCAGGCGGCGTCAGGTCGTTGGTCTGGGACGTCATCCCCATCGCGCGCGCACCTCTCCCCCGGCCGGGCCGGTCGTCACCCTCTTGCCCCGGCCGGATGAGAGATGCCGTTGCAAGAATCCTGCCTTGACGCCGGCGAACCGACCGACCATGAAATATAGCGAAAACAGCGCGATAAACGGCAACCATCTTCTCCGGTTCCTGATATAGATCACTTCCAGGCGGCAAAATGTGCCGGACGGCCGATCGGAACATCGAAATCCAGCCGAAGGGAGAACGGACGAGGACCGGCCGGTTGCGCCAAGGTGTCGGCCGGTTTGAGGCGACAAGGCGATCACCTTGCCTGCTGGCCCGAGGCCAACGCCGCCGATGACCTGATCGAACCATGTTTCGACCCGGTTGAGAAGGCTGCCTTCCGAAGCAGGATCGGGGATCGGTAGTGCTTTTGGCTATGGCCATCCCCCCAGGAACCGGCAGGTCGCTTGACCGGCCCGGCCGGCGATGGTATACGATCGGCTGCCCCCACTGCCAACCTCGGGAGGGTGAAATGTCGCTCAAGTTTGATCACGTTCACGTCCGCTGCCAGAACCCCGAAGCGGCGGCCAAGTACTTCATCGACGTCTTCGGCGGCCAGGACGCCGGCCGGAATGAGATCGGCGGCTGGCCCATCATCAAGGTCGAACTGGGCGGGCAGATACTCTGTTTTTCGCCCAAAAAGGAAGGCATGGAGGTCGAACCGAACAGCGGCCGGGCTCGTTATGGCCTCTATCAACTGGGTTACCAGGTCGAGGACATGGAGCAGACCGTAGCCGAGCTTAAGGCCAAGGGGGCCGAGTTCATCGCCGGACCGCTCCAGCCCAAGCCCGGCTTGACCGTCGCCTTCATCAAGGGCCCCGAGAACATAGAGGTCGAGATACTCCAACTGTCTTGAGCGGGCGGTTTTCGGCGGCAAAATGGTCTGATACCCAAGTATAGCTGGGCAATGCACCATAAAAACACGAGTCAAGCGGCCGGCAATATCGATCGATGGTGTTGATGGTAAACGGCCCACGTTTGTTTGCGGCCGGTGACGTTGCGGTCAAATCGGCGGCCTTGTCCCGGGCGCTGGCGTCCGGTAAAATCAAGCCGCAGGGTCCCGCTTTGTTCCAGTCCAGACCGTAGGGAGGGCCCATGAAGATGGGAATGGGGCGCGTTTTTTTGACGGCGCTGATCTTGGCCGTGGCCTTGACGCCGCTTTCGGTTCGGGCCGAGCAGGAGTTCCTCAAGGGAACTTTGGTCGACCAGAAGGGCAACGTCACCAAAATCACCCGGATCGTGGCCAGCGGCTACATCAAGGGCCGCTACCAGGGCAAGGATGTCGAGATCACCTTCCCCCACTTGAAAAGACTGGAGAACTTGGGCAACGGCTTCTGGCGCGTCACCAATACCAAGGGCAAGCAGTTCAACGTCGAGAACGCCGAGGTCTACACCCACAACAAGCGGATATATTACCGTTACTTCAGCGAGATCGAGATGAAGGAGGCTCGCCAGGCCATCAGCTACGCCGACGTCCGGATTCTATCCTTCGACTCGGAGCTGGGCCGGCTGAAGTTCAACCCACGAACCGGCCAATACTTCCCGCCGGACTACATCTACGACCCCTTCACCGGTGAAGAGTTGACCTGGAAAAATCCGGGGCGGTGAGTTCCCTCTCTCGCCTGTTCGGCGGACCCGCCTCACCCGCCGAAGAGAGCCATCACCACCGACAGCGATCCAATCGAGCCCAGGGTGGTCAGCACCACCGCGGCCGAGGCCAAATCTGGGTCACTGCCCAACTGCGAGGAGAGGATGTAGCTGGCCGTGGAGGTGGGCAGGGCGAAGAAAACCATGGCCACGCCGAAGGCGAGCCCGGTCGAGCCGACCCAGCCGAGGAGCAGATAGCCGGTTACCGGCAGCAGAACCAGCTTGAACAGGCAGGCCGTCAGGGCCAATTTGAGGCGCCCGCCGAGTTTCTCGAAACTCAGCCCGGCGCCGATGGACAACAGGGCCAGCGGCAGGGCGACCAGCGACAGCAGCCTGAGGGTGTTGTCGACAAAGGCGGGGAAGGTCAGGCCCGACCTGGAGAAGGCGATCCCGGCCGCGCAGGCGACGACCAGCGGGTTGGTGATGATCGATTTGACCACCAAACCGATTTTTTCCGCTCCGGAAAAGCTGCGGCTGGAGTGCCAGATCAGCGTGGAGACCGCCATGGCGTTGATCAGCGGTACGGCGAAGCCGACCAGCACTCCGAACTGGCCGACGCCGGCGTCGCCAAAAGCGGAGAAGACGACGGCCAGGCCGATGTAGGTGTTGAACCGGTAGCAGCCTTGGGCCAGTGAGCCGACGGCGAAGTCGGGCACCTTGAAGAGTTTCACCCAGGCCAGACAGCCCAGGTGGGCGGCCGCCAATGCGCCCAGGATGGCCAATACCCAGGCCCAATCGACCTCCAGGGTGGGGGGCGGAGCGCCGGTCTTCCAGAAAAGGAGCGCCGGCAGAAAGATGAAGTAGGTTAGCCGGTCGGCGACGGCATAGAACTCGGGGGTGGTGAACCGAAGCCGCGCCAGGAGCGCCCCCAGGGCGATGACGGCGAAGACAGGGGCGACGTTGTGGAGTATAATGCTCATGACCGCCAGTCGGCCGAACCGACGAACCGGCTGGGCTTATACCCAGCTTATTCAGCCTGTCCGGCCCGACCAGGGGAAGTATAGGCCGGGCCGGGTGGGGGTTCAAGAACATTCGGCCGCCGGGAGAGGCGGTGAATTTTTCGAGGGAAGCGAGGAGACCATGCCGGAGCTGATTGTCGATCGCGAGCTTTGCACCAAAGACGGCCTCTGCGCCCTGGAGTGCCCGATGGGCGTCATCGATCCACCGGCCGAGGACGGCTGGCCGGTCTTCACCGCCGAGGGCCGGGAGCTGTGCATCGAATGCGGCCATTGCGTGGCCGTCTGCCCGGTCGGGGCGATGTCTTTGGATTCCATGCCGGCCGCGGATTGCCCGTCGATCAAAAAGGAACTGGCGGTCGCCCCGGAGCAGTTCGAGCAACTGATCAAGGCTCGCCGCTCGATCAGACTCTACCGGGACCGGAAGGTCGGCAAGGAGTTGATCGCCAAGCTGATCGAGTTGACCCGCTGGGCCCCTTCGGGACACAATAGCCAGCCGGTCCACTGGCTGGTCATCTATGACAGCGACGAGGTCAGACGGCTGGCCGGCTTGACCGTGGATTGGATGCGCTGGGCCGTCGAAGAGCAGCCCGAGCTGGCCCAACTGTTTCACTTCGAGCGGATCATCGCCGCCTGGGAGGGCGGCTACGATCGCATCTGCCGCCACGCGCCGCACGTCATCGTCGCCCACGCGCCCCAGGACGAGCGCGCCGCGCCGGCGGCCTGTACCATCGCCCTGACTTACCTGGAGGTGGCCGCCTACAATCTGGGCCTGGGCGCCTGCTGGGCGGGGTACTTCAACGCCGCGGCGACGTTCTTTCCGCCCATGGCCGAGGCCTTGGCCTTGCCGCCGGGGCACCAGCCCTTTGGGTCGATGATGATCGGTTGGCCGAAGCTCGACTACCAGCGAATCCCCGCCCGACGGCCGGCCAGAGTGGCCTGGCGTTGAGGGCGAAACAGGGCCGGCGTTTAGAGTCGGCCCGGACGGAGCCGCTCGGGCCGGCTGTCAACGCAACGTAGCTATTTCATTGACACTCCAGCTTCATCGAGCTATGGTATCAACAGCACAATCACCGATGGCGGTCGTCAGCGTATGAATCTGATCGGCTTAAGGCTGCTCAAGTTGTCGTTCGCGGCGCTCACCGCCCTGGTCGTGGTATTGGCTGCGGCGCTGTGGTGGACGCCCGACGGGGAGCTGCGCCCCCATCCTGCGGTAAGAATCCCGCCCCGGGCGATCAAGAGCCCCAACGAGACCGCCCCGCCGCCGTTTTCGCGCTTTGAAGCCTTGACCCGCAGCGCCATGTTCGGCCGGCGCGAAGTCGAAGAGCCGGCCCCGACGGCCGCGGCCAAGCTCGAGCTTCCGTCCTTGGAGGGCTATCGGCTCATCGGATTGATGACCGGCGCCAAGAACTTGTCCTGGGCGGTGGTCGAGAACAAGGCCAGCGGCATCCAGGACGTGGTCGGCGAGGGCGACTCCGTCGGGCCGGGCAAGGTGGCGGCCATCCTGCCCGATCGGGTGGTGATCGACCTCAACGGCCAGCGCCGCCAACTCTTGCTGGAGGACTACACCGCCCAGGCGTTGTCCGGCATTTTGACCATCAAGGGAGCCAGCGCCGGACCCGACCGGGAGAGCAGGCCTGAAAGCCGCGACATCGTCGCGGAGGAGAACGAGCCGTTGCGCCTGCTGCCCGTGGCCGGCCGGGAAGACGCGGTGGCCGTGCTCTCGCCCGGTCCGGTGGGCGCGGCCCTCGGTCTCCGGCCCGGTGACGTCATCCAGGCCCGCAGCCCGGAAGAGGTCCAGCGCGGGCTGGACCGGGTCGTGGCCGGCGAGGCGCTCGATCTCAAGATCGATCGCGGCGGCCAAAAGCTTTCGATCCACTTCGTGCCCCATTGACCGACACCTGAAGCTGATGAGGCGCTGCCTTGCTTGACCCGAGTCGATCCCGGACTTCAACCGCCGTCGCTATCGCCCTGATGTTGTTCTTTCACGGCCTTCTCGCCGCCGCCCCGGCTTGGGCCCAGGCCATCCGGGCCCAGCCGCCGAAGACGGCTCCGGCCGCCGCCCCGGCCGGCAAGACGGGGACGGCCGACCAGGGCCGGGTCACCTTGACCTTCAGAAACGTCGATATCCGGGTTCTGATCCAGTTCATCGCCAAGTTGACCGGCAAGAACTACGTGGTTTCCGACAAGGTCGGCGGCCGGGTGACCATCATCTCGCCGGGCCCGGTGACCGTGGCCCAAGCGCTGGATATCTTCCAGTCCGTGTTGCAGGTCAACGGCTTCACCACCGTTCCCATGGGGCAGGTGGTCAAGGTCATCCCGATCAAGGACGCCCGACGCCAGGGGGTGGTCGTACTACCGGCCGGCAAGCGCCCCACCCCCGGCTCGGAGCAGATGGTCACCCAGATGATTTTGCTCAAGCACGCCTCGGCCAGCGAGATCAGGTCGATCCTCATCCCCTTGGCCGGCCGCCACGCCCACGTCACCGCCCATCAGGACACCAACTCGTTGATCATCACCGACACCGCCTCCAACGTGCGCCGGTTGGCGACCATCGCTCAGGCCCTGGACGCCCCCGGCGCCGGCGGTCAGATCGTGGTGATAACTTTGAAGCACGGCCAGGCCAAAGACATGGCCGCCGCCTTGAACCAGCTTTTCAGTCGCCGGATCATCGCCGGCAAGACCAAGCGCGCCATCGGCCTCGGCATGCGGGACAGGTTCAAGGCCCTGCCCGACGAGCGGACCAACTCCCTGATCCTGCTGGGCGCCGGTAACGACACCGCCAAGGCCAGGGAGATAATCGCCCGGCTCGATCTGCCCGAGCCCGAGGGCCGCTACAATGTCCACGTCATCCACTTGAAGCACGCCGTAGCCGCCGATCTGGCCGAGGTCCTGGGCAAGCTGTCCGGCGGCGCGACCCCCAGCCGGCCCGCCGTAAAGAGCAAGACCAAGAAGGACCGGGTCAAGCTCCTTTCCGGCCAGGTCAAGATAGTGGCCGACCCGGCCACCAACTCCCTGGTCGTCTCGGCCTCGCCCCAGGAGTTCAAGGTCATCAGGTCCATCGTGGCCAAGCTGGACATCCCGCGGACCATGGTCTACGTCGAGGCGGTCATCCTGGAGATGACGACCAGTAAGTCGTTGGAGTTCGGCATCAACTGGCACGGCATCAACGACGACGGCAGCGGCATCGTCTTCGGCAGCGTCGGCGGTCAGGTGCCCGACACCTCCAACCCGCTCAAGAACGCCGTGCCCGGCTTCAGCTTCGGGGTCATCGGGCCGACCATCAAGTTCGGCAACCTGGAGATTCCCAACCTGTCGGTGCTGCTCAAGGCCGTCCAGACCGACACCGAGATCCGGGTGGTGGCCACGCCCCAGATTCTGACCGCCGACAACGAGGAGGCGACCATCCGGGTCGCTCAGAATCTGCCTTTCGTCACCCGGATCGACCAGGGAACCTCGACCACCGACCGGGCCATCCAGAACTTCGAGTACCGGGACGTCGGCTATACGCTCAAGGTCACCCCCAGAATCAGCGAGGGCGGCACGATCCGGTTGGGGATAGAGGCCGAGCACAAGGCGGTGGTCAGCTCCCAAACCGAGGACTCTCAAGGCAACATTCTTTTGGCCCCGACGACCAACGTTCGCACGGCCAAGACGGTCATCGTCACCCGAAACAACGAGATCGTGGTCATCGGCGGGTTGATCGGCAGCGAACTGGAGACCAAGGGCAATCAGGTGCCCTGCCTGGGCAACATTCCGGTGATGGGCTGGGCGTTCAAGTCGACCTCCGACAAGGGCAAGCGGACCAACCTCCTCATCTTCCTTTCGCCCCACATCCTGGCCTCGGCCAAAGAGGCCAGGCGGCTCTACGACGAGAAGATGAAGGAGAGCCGGGAGGGAGCCATCGAGCGGCCGGAAGACTTCCTGACGCCCTACCGGCCCAAGACGCCCGACCCGGCCATCCTGGACAAGATGCGGAAGAAAGAGACCCGGTGATGCCCGGCTTGACCGAGCACCTCCTCGCGGCCGGCTTTCCAGAGGCGACCTTGACCGAGGCGGCGCCAGGGGAGAGCTTGATCGCCCGCCTCTGGGCGGCCGAAGGGATCGATCAGGAGCGGGTGTTGAAGGTTCTCAGCGACTACTTCGATCTGCCGGCCGCCTTCCGCCTGGAGGAGACCATCTCCCCCCGGGACCTGGGCGACGTCCCCCTGGCCTGGCTCAAGGCCAATCTGGTCGCCCCGATTCGCTTCGAGGACGCCACGTTGACCGTGGCCCTGGCCGACCCGACCGACCTGGCCCTCCTGGCCGACTTGCGATTGGCCTTCAAGGCCCGCCGGGTCGAACTCCGGCTGGCTCCACCGGCCGAGATCCAGGCGGCCGTGGCCCGGCTCTACGAGGGCTACTCGGCCGCCACCCAGGAGGCGATCGAGGAGATCGACGGCGAGACGGCCGGCTTGAGCCTGGCCGACCTGGTGGACGAGACCGAGGACCTCATCGACGCCACCAGCGACGCGCCGGTGGTCAGGCTGCTCAATTTGATCATGGTCGAGGCGGTCAAGCGCCGGGCCTCGGACATCCACATTGAGCCCTACCGGGACAAGCTCAAGGTCCGCTACCGCATCGACGGCCTGTTGCACGACGTCCACACCCCGCCCCGGCGATTGGCCGCGGCCATCAGCTCCCGGATCAAGGTCCTTTCCGACCTGGATATCGCCGAGCGCCGTCTGCCCCAGGACGGCCGGTTCCGGATCAACGTCGCCAACCAGGAGATCGACGTCCGGGTGTCGGTGATGCCGACCTCGTTCGGCGAGCGGATCGTGCTTCGCCTGCTGAACAAGGCCCAGGCGATGCTGAGCCTGACCGAGCTGGGCATGGCCGACGACACTTTGACCAGGCTCATGGAGTTGATCGCCCGGACCTCGGGCATCATCCTGGTCACCGGCCCGACCGGCTCGGGCAAGACGACCACTCTCTACGCTGCGCTGTCGGCGATCAACACCCCGGAGAAGAACATCCTGACCGTCGAAGACCCGGTCGAATACCAGATCCCCGGCGTGGGCCAGATGCAGATCACCACCAAGGTCGGGTTGACCTTCGCCCGGGCGCTGCGCTCGATATTGCGCCACGACCCGGACGTGATCATGGTCGGCGAGATCCGGGACGTGGAGACGGCCCAGATCGCCATCCACGCCTCCCAGACCGGCCATTTGGTCTTCTCCACGCTGCACACCAACGACGCTGTCGGCGCTTTGACCAGACTGCTGGACATGGGCATCGAGCCGTTTCTCATCTCCTCTTCCCTGGCCGCGGTGTTGGCCCAGCGCCTGGTCAGGCTGATTTGCCCCCACTGCAAGGAGGAGACCGAGCCGCCGAGGGAACTCCTGGACAGGCTGGGCCTGAGTCGAGCTGACGGCCCGTTTTACGCCGGGCGGGGTTGCGAGCAGTGCTTCGGTTCGGGCTACCTGGGTCGGGCCGGCATCTTCGAATTGCTGGTGGTCGATGAGCCGATCAGGGAGTTGGTCATGGCCAGGGCGTCGGCCGGAACCATTACCGCCAAGGCGGCCGAGGGCGGCATGCGGAGCCTGCTTTCGGCCGGCGCGGTGAAGGTCAAGAACGGGCAGACCACGCCGGCCGAGGTGTTGAGGGTGGTCCATGCCTGATCGTCCGGGGGGCTAGCCGTGGCCGTTTACGAGTACCGGGCGGTGGACAGGGCCGGCAAGACGACCAAGGGCGGCCTGGAGGCGGACAGCGCCCGGGCGGCGCGGAGTCAGCTTCGGGCCAGGGGCCTCTACCCGGTGGAGATTCGGCCGGCCGGCAAGATTTCGACCGGACGCGAGCCGTCCGGGGGGTTCGGTCGGGTTTCGGCCAGAGAACTGGCCGGCGCGGTGCGGCAACTGGCCGTGCTCATCGGGGCTGGCCTGCCGGTGGTGGACGCCCTGGCCGCGGCCGCAGAGCAGGCCGGATCGAGCCGGTTGGGCACGATTCTGGGTCAGGTCAAGGATCAGGTCGTGGCCGGCAAAGGACTGGCCGAGGCCCTGGCCGAGTTTCCCAGGGATTTCCCCGAGGTGGCGGTCAACATGATCCGTTCGGGCGAGGCCGCGGGCGCGCTGGAGGTGGTCCTGGAGCGGCTGGCCGAGCTCCTGGAGAGCCGGGTCAGGCTGACCAGGCGGATCAGGGCGGCCCTGGCCTACCCCATCTTCATGTTCGTCGTCGGCGGGGCGATCCTGGCCTTCATGTTCGCCTACGTCGTGCCCACGGTCAGCTCCATCTTCGAAGCGACCGGCCAGATACTGCCGCTGCCGACACGCCTCTTGATCGCCCTGGCCGCGGCGGTCAGGGGTTACGGCTGGGTTCTGGCGCCGCTGGCTGCAGCCGCGTTTCTGGCCTGGCGCCAGGTGAGTCGGAGTCGGGTCGGGCGGCGCTGGCTGGACCGGCTCAAACTGCGGCTGCCGTTCGTCGGGCCGGTGATCAGACGGCTGATCCTGGTCCGCTTCTCCCGGACCATGGCCACTCTGCTGGCCTCGGGGGTGACCGTCGTCGACGCCCTGGCCATCACCGCCAAGGTGGCCGGCAACGCCGTCTACCAGGACAGCCTGGAAGCGGCCCGGGAGAAGATCGAAGCCGGCGCGTCTCTGGCCGAGCATCTCGAGCCGGCCAGGATCTGGCCGCCGCTGGTGAGAAGGCTGGTCGCCGCCGGCGAGCGCTCGGCCAGCCTGGAGACGGTCTTCGACCGGCTGGCCATCGGTTTGGAGGAGGAGGTTGAGAGCAGACTGACCGGGCTGCTATCATTACTCGAACCGGTCATGATCCTGATCCTGGGCGGGATGGTCGGCTTCATCGTCGTTTCCATCCTGCTGCCCATCTTCGATATGACCCGGCTGGTGGGCTAGGGGGAGAGAAGATGTCCAAGAGACGGGCGTCGTCCAAGAACGGAGAGCATGGTTTCACCCTCATCGAACTGCTGGTGGTCATCGCCATCCTGGGCCTGTTGGCCTCCATCGTCGTCGTCCGGGTGACCGGGGTGATGGGTGAGAGCAAGGAGAAGATCGCCAAGGTCCAGATCGCCAGCCTGGAGACGGCCTTGAAGCACTACTACCTGGACAACAACCGCTACCCGACCACCGAACAGGGGCTGGAAGCGCTGATCAGACCGCCCGAGATCGAGCCGCTGGCGAGCAACTGGCGCCAGGGCGGCTACCTGGAGAAAGGTCGGTTGCCGGACGATCCCTGGGGCAACCCGTACAGATACCTCTCGCCCGGGGTCCACAACACCGACTTCGATTTGTGGTCCACCGGCGCGGACGGCGAGGACGGCGGTGAGGGCGAGAACGCCGACATCACCAACTGGGAAGACTCGACGGAGTAGGGGCTTCACCCTCATCGAGCTGACCGTGGTTCTGGCCGTCATCGGCGGCCTGGGGCTGTTGGTCCTGCCCCGACTGAGCGCCGTCTACCAGGCCGGCCGTCTCAAGACCGAGGCCCGGCGCGTGGTCGGCGTGGTCCGGCTGGCCAGGAGCGAGGCGGTCACCACCGGCCGCCTCATCGACCTGACCGCGGAGACGAAGAAGGGGCGGCTGACCATCAGGGACGGAGAGACGGAGATATCGACCTGCCAGCTCGACGACCGGGCCCGGCTGGAAGAGGTCAAGGTTCGAGGCCAGAGCGACGCCCGCTCGCCGATCATCTTTTTTTGGCCCGACGGCCGGGTCAGCGAGGCGGCCATCTACCTTTCGGGCGGCGGCCGGCGAGTGACCCTCCACCTGGAGCCGCTGACCGGCCGGGTCGAAGCCCTGGAGGGCCGGGTGGGCTATGACTGGTCGAGCGGATAGCGGTTTTTCGCTGCTGGAGGTGATGGTCGCCCTGGCCATCCTGGCTCTGGGGCTGATCGCCGCCTTCAAGCTCCAGTTGCTCGACCTGGACCTGGTCGGCGCCGGCGGCATGACCACCCGGGCCTGCCTGACGGCCGAGTCGCTCCTGACCCGCTGGCAGCTCTTCGGTCCGCCGCCGCCGGGCGAGGAAGAGGACGAGGCCGGCCGGTTCAGGTATCGGGTCTCGGTGGAAAAGGATCCGGACTTCGCCGGGCTGGCCAGGGTCGAGTTGGAGTTGCGGCGCGACAAGGGCGGCGGCGGGTGGAAGTTTTCAGCCCTGATGCCCGGAGGCGGGCCGTGATCGCTCGAGGAGACGAGCCGAGAGGCGAGAAGGGTTTCACCCTGTTGGAAGCGACCTTGGCCGTGGCCATCTTGGGGCTGATCGCCGGGCTGATCTTCTCCACCGTCTCGTCCCAAAGCCTGGTCGGCCGTACGGCCCGGGCCGATATCGAGGCCGACCAGTTGGCCCGGGTGGCTCTGGACCGGCTGGTCTACGATATCGAGCGGGGCCTCGGGCCGGACCAACGGGGCGTCGACGGCCCGGTCCTGAGCGGCGAACCGAGCGGCGTCGGCCCGCTCAAGGGCCACACCCTGAGGGTACTGACTCGCTCGCCGGGCCTGGAGCCGGTGATCAGGGCGGTCTATGAGGTCGAGGCCGACGATTCGGCCGGCCGGGCCGGAGACGGAGACGGGTTGATGGTCATCACCCGCCGCCGGGAATCGCTCCTGGGCCGGCCCGACGACCCCGGCGAAGTCCTCTGCCGGCGAGTGGCCGGCTTTGAGATCGCCTATTTGACCGGCGCCGACGACGAGCGGGAGGATTGGACCGACGCCGCGCCGCCCAAGGCGGTCCGGGTCAGACTGACCGTCCTGGACGAAGAGGGCCGGGAGCGAGTCTACGAGCGGCTCATCGCCCCGCTGATCGGGCTTGGCTGGCAGGGGGCCAGGTGAGCGTCCGAGATCGGGGCGGCTTTGCGCTCATTCTGGCCCTGGTGGTGACCGCCATGCTGGCCGCGGCCGCCTTGGAGTTGACCAGGGAGGCCCAACTGTCGGCCGATCTGGCCATCAACTTCAGAGACCGGGTCAAGGCCCGGCGGGCGGCTCTGGACGGCCTGAGCGCGGCGGCGATGACCTTGATCGAGGACGATCCGGGCGCCGACTGGCTCGGGGAGGCCTGGGCCCAACTTGGCCGGGAGACAAAGGCCCGGCGCGGCCGGAGCGACGGTTACGCCGTCTCCCTGACCGACGAGGGCGGTTTGATCGACTTAAACAACCTGCTCGCGTCCCAGGCCCAGGCGGCCTCGGCCTGGCAGCGGGTCATGGAGCGAGTGCTGGTCCTGCTCGACCGCGATCCCGGTCTCGTCCAGGCGTTGTTGGACTGGCTCGACGGTGACGACGAGGTCCGGCCCGGCGGCGGCGAGGCGGCCGATTATCACGATCAGCCCGGCCGGGCCAAGCCGCGCAACGGCCCGCTGCTCGATGTCAGGGAACTGGCCCTGATAAAAGGTTTCGACCGGGAGCTGTTGCTCGGCGGGGCGGACAAACCGGGGCTGTATGATCTGGTGACCGTCTTTGGCCAGGCCAGGATCAACGTCAACACCGCGCCGCCGCTGGTTCTAAAGGCCTTGGACGAGGAGATCGGCGACGCCCTGATCGAGGAGATTTTGGAGTTGAGGGCCGCCGAGGGGCTGAGACGTGTCAGCGATCTCAAGGGATTGACCGGGATGAGTGAGGCGCTTTTCAAACGGATCGAGCCGCTGATCGAGGTCAAGAGCCGTCGGTTCAGGGTCGTTTCCGAAGGCGTCGCCGGCCGGGGCCGGCAGGTGATCGAGGCGGTCGTGGAGCGCCGCGACGGCGTGGTCAAGGTGGTGGCCGGGGGGGTGGCCCGATGAGGGTGTTGTGGCCGACGACCACGGCCGGTCTGGACCTGGGTTCCCATTCGATCAAGACGGCCGTGATCCGAATCGGACCGGGCGGGGCCAAGACGCTGAAGACCGTCCAGGCGACGATCGACTCCGAAGAGCCGGACCGGGCTTTGGCCGAGGCGGCCCTCGTCGCCCGCCGGGCCGAGGTGGTCTCGGTTGGAATCGGCGGCGAACGGGCCTTTTACCGGCGGTTGGATTTGCCTCGGCTGAGCGGCGAAAAACTCAGGAAAGCGGCTCTCTACGAACTGGAAGATCGTCTGCCGGTCCCGGTGGACGGACTCAGGGTCGATCTCCTCCCCCAGCCGAGCCCCTCTCACTCCGGCCAGACCGTTTGGGCCTTTGCCGTCGATCGTGCGGCGGTCGAGGCCGCCCTGGCCTCGCTGGACTCGGCCGGGGCGGCGGTCCAGGTGGTCTCCCTGGACGTACTCGGCTTGATAGGGGCGGCCCAGGCGGCCGGGGTGGAGGACGGGGTGGTCCTGGATATCGGCGCGGCCAAGACGACGATCGCCTGTTTCGCCGAGGGCCGGCCGATCGACCTGGGCCACACCGATCTGGCCGGCGACGAGTTGGACCGCCGGTTCGCCCGGCTCCGCGACTGCTCGCTCGAAGAGGGGCGCGCCTTCAAGGAGGCCTTGGCCGAAGCCGATGAGACCGAGGCGGCCTGCGGGTCGTTCCTGACCGATCTGGCCGCGGACGTCGGCCGGGTGGTCAGGGCCGCTTACGCCTTCCACCCGGACGGGCCCGAGCGGCTCTACCTCTCCGGCGGCACGGCCCGCCTGGCCGGCATCGATTCTATCCTGGGCCGGAAGCTCAACCTTTCGGCCGAACCCCTGCGTCCTCTCGACGAGCCGACGGCGCCCGAATTTACGGCCGCGGTCGGCCTGGCCCTGGCCGGGACGGGCTTCAATCTGGGTCGCGACCTGGCCTCCCATCCCTCGACCGGACGGCTGATCAAGCTCACCGCCGCCGCCCTGGCCGCGGCGGTGATTTTGGCCGGGGCCAACATCTACCGTGAACTGGAGCAGCGCCGGGAAGCCCTCAAAGCCGTCAAGGCGGCCCAGGTCAAGCTGATCAGGGACAACCTGCCCCACCTGCGGCGGGTGGTCAGCCCGTTGAAGCAGATGGAGCTCGAGTTGGCCAAGGCCGTCCAGGAGCAGGCCGCCCTGGAGCGAGGCCGAGCCAAGGGGCAGGTGTTGGAGGCGCTGTTGACCCTCAACAAGCTGGTCGAAGACGGGGGCGTGACCCTCAGTGAGGTGGTCTTCGACGGCCCCCGGCTCACCTTGGCCGGCAAGGCGGACTCCTTCGACGAGCTGGAGGAGTTTCAGGTCAAACTCAGCGCCGAGAAGAGCTTGGGCCGGGTGAAACTGGATTCCAGCCGCATGGCCGCCGGCGGCGGGGTCAAGTTCAAGCTGAGGATCAGCCGATGAAGCGCCGCTTGACTCGCCGGGAGCGTTGGATGATCGGTCTGGGTTCGGTCGTCTGCGCCTTGATCTTGGCCTGGAGCTTTGTCGGCCAACCGGCCCTAGACCGAATCGCCGCCCTGGACAGGTCGATCGAAAAACGGAATCGAGAGCTCGATCGACTGGCCGAGATGATCGGCCGGTGGCGGGAGATCACCGCCCAGACCAGGGGTCTGATGGGCCGCCTCAATGACCGGGAGAGGGATTTTTCCCTGGCCGGCTACCTGGAAGATTTGGTCAAATCCAGCGGCCTGGAAAGAAACCTGACCAACCTCAGGCCCCTGCCGCCGGAGGAGGTGCCCGGCGGAGCGAGGCGTATTCTGGCCGACGTCAAGCTCCACGACGCGGCCATGGATAAGGTGGTTAAGTTGCTCTATCGCATTGAGTTTTCAGATAAAATGCTTTCTATCGCCCGCCTGTCGATTTCGGCCGGGCCCGGCGGTCTCGACGTCTCGATGCGGGTTCTCACCTTGCGGCCAAAATGAACAGACCATACAATAGGTACGGTTAACCTTGGTAAGGCCAACCTCGTGATTACCGGATCAGCAACCAGCGCTTAGGGGGGCGTCCATGAAAGCGGGCATAAAAGGAAAGTTCGGCGGAGCGGTGCTGGGTTTGGCCGCCGTGGTGCTCATTCTGGTGGGCATGGTCTTCTACGTCTTGAACCAGCAGGCCAGCGACGGCGTGATCATCAACGTCGCCGGCGCCCAGCGGATGCTTTCCCAAAAGATGACCAAGGAGGCGCTGATCGTCGCCGCCGACATTTCGGCCGAGGCGATGAAGAAGAGACTGGCCAAGACCGCGGCCCGGTTCGATCGAGCGCTTAAAGGGTTGATCGACGGCGACGCCGAACTGGGCCTGCCGCCGACCAAGGACGGGGCCATCAGGGCCCAGTTGGCCAAGGTGGCCGGGCTGTGGCGGCCTTTCCGGGCCAAGGTCGAGGCCGTGGTCAAGGCGAGCGACAAGGCCGCCGTCCAGTCGGCCCTCGATTTTTTGCTGGCCAACAACCTGACCCTTCTCAAAGAGATGAACCGGGCGGTGAAGATGTATGAGGCCAAGAGCCTCAGGGGCGTGGTCGTTTTGAAGGCCATTCTCCTCATCGGCCTCGGGGTCAGCCTGGTGGTCTGCCTGTTGTTCTGGCTGGGGCTTCAGCGCGGAATCGTCAAGCCGATTCTGGACATCAGCCAGGTTCTGGGCCGGGTCGCCCAGGGCGACTTGACCTCCCACGTCGAACTCAAGAAGGGCGGCGACGAGATCCGCTCCGCCGGCGAGCAGCTCAACCTGACCATCGCCAACCTGTCCGACATGGTCGGCCGGATCATGGAGAGCGCCGACCAGGTTCAAGCGGCGGCCGGGGAGATATCGGCGGCCAGCAACGACCTGGCCGAGCGGACCCAGGCCCAGGCGGCGGCGGTGGAGGAGGTGGCCGCCTCGACCGAGGAACTCAACGCCAGCGTCAAGCAGAACGCCGAGAATACGGCCACCGTCTTCGGCCTGGCCCAAGAGACGGCCGAGATAGCCCAATCGGGCGGCCGGCTGGTCGAGGAGACGCGGACCTCCATGGCCGAGATAACCGAGAGTTCGCGCAAGATCGGCGAGATCATCGACATGGTCAACGAGATCGCCTTCCAGACGAATCTGCTGGCTTTGAACGCCTCGGTGGAGGCGGCCCGGGCCGGCGAGGCCGGCCGAGGCTTTGCCGTGGTCGCCGGCGAGGTCCGCAACCTGGCCGGTCGCTCGGCCGAGGCGGCCAAACAGATCCAAACCCTGATCCAAGAGTCTTCCGAGCGGGTGGAGAAGGGCTCCAGCCTGGTGGCCGAATCGGGCGACACCCTGGCCGATATCGTGGTCAAGGTGGAGCAGGTGGCCCAGACCGTGGGCGAGATGACCCAGGCCTCGCGGGATCAGGCGGTGGGCATCGATCAGGTCAGCATGGCCGTCTCCGACGTGGACCAAGGCGTCCAGCACAACGCCGCCCTGGTGGAAGAGACGGCCGCCGCCTCGTCCAACCTGGCCGCCACCGCCCATGAGATGCGGGAGATGGTCGCCGTCTTCAAGTTGCGCAGCCGGACGCCGACGGCGTTGATCAGCGGCGGCGAAACGACTTCCGAGGAGGAGGCGGACGCCGCGGAGTTTGTTTGATTCAGAACTGGGATTCGGGGCTCGCCGTCGGTCCGCTCCCAAGGGGGCGGGCCGATTTTTTGCCTTCCGTCCGGGCGACCCTCAAAGGCGACCGGTCCTTGTAAGGCGCTGAGTGAATTATTCTTTGGGGCGCGGGCTGGTGTCGGTCGCCGGAATGCCGGCCGCCGCACTCCGAAGCCGGCGGCGGAAGTCCCGAACCAGCGAATCGTTGTGGCGATGAGCTCCGCTCACGGCGTTGTAGATGTTGCCGCCGTAGAAAGCCAGCGCCGCGCCGGCCAGGATCGCTCCGGAGACCCACGAGCCGCCGGCGAGGGCCAGCCAGGACAGCACGCCCGAACCGACGGTCAGGCCGAAGGCCCAGCCGGCGTCGGCAAAGCGACTCTGGTAGAGTTGACCCAGGCCGGGCAGGGCGGACAGGATTCCGGCCACGGTGGGCGACTTGTATTCTAGTTCCAGTCCCCTGAGCGCCTCTTTGGCCAGCCAGGCCGCCCGGGCGCCGAGAGCTCCCTCCGGGCTGATCCGAGCAAAGGCCTCGGACGCGGTTCGCCAGCGGCCCTGATCTAGTTCCAGCCAACCAAGCCGGTAAAGGGCCGCTTCGCGGACCGGGGTCGGGAACTGCTCTCTATCGGCCAGTTGGGCCAGCAGTTGCCTGGCGTCTTCGGTCTGGCCGGTCAGGGCCAGGGCCCTGGCCCGGAGGATGATCGCCCGGCCGGCGATCCGGTCCGCTCTGGCCAGGTCGATGGGCCCGAGCACGGCCGCGGCCCGGTCGATCCGGCCCAGTTTCAGATAGACCTCGGCCGCCTCCAACCGGGCGCTCGGGGCCCGGGGGTGGTCGGGATGGAGGAACAGGAAACGCTCGTACTCCACCGCCGCCGGGCCGCTCTGACCGGTCCGGGCCAGGCGGCGGGCGAAGCCGAGGGTGTCCTCGGCTCCTCCGGCCCAGGCGGGGGAGGTAGTCAGGACCAGCGCGGCGCACAGCAAGCCGAGGCCGATCAGGGCGGCCGAACGGATCATCTCTCGCCCTCCCCGCCTGCCCACCAGCGCACCCTTTCCGGGACCGGGTCGTCGATCATTATCCTGTCTCCGACCACGACCCAGGGGCCCTCCTTCAGCCGGCCCTGCTCGTGAATCAGTCGATCCGCGGCCATGAACGTCCCCCAGATCAACCCGTGGCGTCCGATCGCCTCCTCGGCGTAGGCCGAGCAACTGGGTCGGGACGGGCAGGGGTGGGCTAGGAACCGGGCCGGACCGGCGCGGTAGAAGGCCAGCACCGGCCGGACCAGCAGGTCGCGCGCCGCCGAGGACGGGGCGGCCAGTTCCAGGGCGATTAGGGCCGCGGCGACGACCAGCCCCCAAACGGCTGTTCGCTTTACCTTCCGGCGACCAGGCTTTCGGATTCGAGTCGGCATCGCCCGTCTCCCGATTCGCTGGCGGTAACCCTCACCATTTATCCATGCCGCGGGCGTTTGGTCAAGTGGTTGACCGCATTTAAAAAACTGCTCGATTCACTGGCTGCGGCTTGACAAGCCCCCTTCCCGGCCCGATCCTTGGTATTAGATTGGGCCGGGAACGGACCGGGCCCGCGCTTTCGGGGGGAAAAGCATGTCCGAGACTACCGCTCAGCGCGCCGAGATAAAAGTAGCCGGGATGACCTGCGTGACGTGCGTCAAGACGGTCATGAACTCGCTTCGGGCCACCGACGGCGTGAAAGGCGTCGAAGTCAACCTGGCCAAAGAGACGGCCTCGGTGGATTACGACCCGGCCGTGGTCGATCTGGCCGATCTGGAGGCGGCCATCGAAGGGGCCGGCTACCAGGTGGTCGACGAGAAGACGGTCATCAAGATCGGCGGCATGACCTGCGCCATGTGCGTCAAGACCATCGAGACGGCGCTTGGAAAACTGGAGGGTGTGGTCGAAGCCACGGTCAACCTGGGCGCGGAAAAGGCCTACGTCACCTATAACCCCCGGATGACCGGCCTCGAGGACATGAAGCGGGCCATCGAGGCGGCCGGCTATCAGTACTTGGGCCGGGAGGGCGACGAGGCGGCCGACGCCGAGGAGGAACTCAGGGCCGAGGAGCTCAAGGCCAAGCGCTGGCGGTTCACCATCGGCCTGGCCGTCGGTTTGCCGCTGATGGCCCTGATGCACATCCCTATCGACTGGCCCTTCCCGCGGGCCTACTTTCTGCTGGTCGTCTCTACGCCGGTCTTCGTCTACGTCTCCCGGCCGATCTTCACCGCCGCCCTGAGGGCGCTCAAGAACCGCAACCTGAACATGGACGTCATGTACGCCATGGGCATCGGCGTCGCCTACGCGGCCAGCGTGCTGGGCACTTTCCAGATACTGCTCACCCGCGAGTTCCTGTTCTACGACACCGCGGTCTTGCTGGCCTCGTTTCTGACCGTCGGCCGCTATCTGGAGGCCAGGGCCAAGGGCAAGACCTCCCAGGCGATCAAGACCTTGATGGGCCTCCAACCCAAGACGGCCATCGTCGTGCGCGACGGCCAGGAGCAGGAGATTCCCATCGAGGACGTGGCCGTGGGCGACCTGGTGGTGGTCAAACCGGGACAGAAGATTCCGGTCGACGGAGCGGTCGTCGAGGGCGAGAGCTACGTGGACGAGTCGATGATCACCGGCGAGCCCGTCCCGGTGCTTAAAAAGGCCGGCGACGAGGTGGTCGGCGGGACCATCAACTCCAACAGCGTCTTGAGGGTCGAGGCGGTCCGCATCGGCCGAGAGACGATGCTGGCCCAGATCATCAAGCTGGTCGAGGAGGCCCAGGGCTCCAAACCGCCGGTCCAGCGCATCGCCGACAAGGTCGTCTCTTGGTTCATTCCGGTCATTCTGAGCCTGGCCCTGCTGGCCTTCCTCGTCTGGTACTTGATCATCGGCGAGAGCCTCTTGTTCGCCCTGACCACGCTGATCTCGATCCTGGTCATCGCCTGTCCCTGCGCCCTGGGGCTGGCCACGCCGACGGCGGTCACGGTCGGCATCGGCCGGGGGGCCGAGCTGGGCGTGCTGATCAAAAACGGCGAGGCCCTGGAGGTGCCGGAGAAGCTGACGACCATCGTTTTCGACAAGACCGGCACCCTGACCCTGGGCCAGCCCGAGGTGACCGACGTCATCGATTACGACCGGCCCGAGCTAATCCGCCTGGCGGGAGCGGTGGAGAAGAACTCGGCCCATCCCCTGGCCGAGGCCGTCGCCCGCCGGGCCGAGGGACTCGACCTGCCGGCGGTTAAGTCCTTCGACACCTTTCCCGGCCGGGGCGTGGCGGCCGAGGTGGAGGGCCGCGCGGTGCTCATCGGCAACCGGAAGCTGATGGCCGAGCGGGGGGTGGAGCTGAGCGATCGGGTCGAGGCCGATTTGAACCGCCTGGAAGGCCAGGGCAAGACGACCGTCCTCATCGCCCTGGACGGCGAGTTGGCCGGAATCATCGCCATCGCCGACCCGCTCAAGGAGACCACGGCCCGGGCCGTGGCCGCCATCAAGAAGATGGGGCTGGAAGTAGCCATGATTACCGGCGACAACGAACGCACCGCCCAGGCCGTGGCCGCCCAGGCCGGCATCGAGACGGTCATCGCCGAGGTGTTGCCCCAGGACAAGGCCAGTCAGGTCAAGAAGCTCCAGGAGCAGGGTCGGGTGGTCGCCTTCGTCGGCGACGGCATCAACGACGCTCCGGCCCTGGCCCAGGCCGACGTGGGGCTGGCCATCGGCTCCGGCACTGACGTGGCCATCGAGAGCGGCGACATCGTGTTGATCCGCGACGACCTCATCGACGCCGTGGCCGCGATCCAGTTGTCCAAGAAGGTCATGACCCGGATCAAGCAGAATCTCTTCTGGGCCTTTGCCTACAACATCGCCCTGATCCCCCTGGCGGCCGGGTTGCTCTATCCCTTCTTCGGGATCACCTTCCGGCCCGAATTGGCCGGGGCGGCGATGGCCATGAGCTCGGTGACGGTGGTCACCCTGTCGCTGATGCTCAAGAAGTTCGTGCCGGCGGTCAAGCGAGCTTGATCGCCCGGCACGGGTGATAGCCGGCCCGTCCCTGGACGGGCCCCCGGCGGGGAAGGTCGTTCGGTTACTTGACCGCCATCTGGGACGGGTTGACGCAGAATACCGGCACCGGCGACAGCCTCAGAACCTGGTCGGCCACCGAGCCGAACAGGGCCCGGTCCAGGCCGCGTTTGCCGTGGGTGCCGATGATCAACAGGTCCATTTGGGCCTCCCCGGCGTACTTGGCGATCTCGTCGGCCGGGTGACCGGCCACCACCTGGATCTTGGGCTCGATCTCCAGGCCCAGGTGTTCCAGGCAGAACTCGTCCACCATGGCCTTGGCCTTTCTGATGAGCCCCTCCCTGTCCCTGGACAACATTCGCTCCGAGGCGTAGGGTACGCCCCAGTAAGCCATGTCCGGCACCACGTGCAGGACGTGCAACTCGGCTCCGAACTGCTTGACGAGGAGCTTCACCCAGGGGACGATCTTCGGTGAGATGCTGCTCAGTTCCAGGGCGTAGAGGATATTCTTCACTTCAGGCATGACAACTCCTTTCCTGACGAGGCGTTGGCCAGCAGGGTTGCCAAAGAACCGACCGGACGCTCAAGCTTGGGTTGCGAGGCGAGTCCGGCCGCCCCGAAGAGGGATCACAGGCCGGCCCCGCCCGAAACCGGATCCGGGTTCCTTTTGGTTCATTGTACCAAAGAATTCTCCGCCGGGCCGCGGCTTGCCCGATCCGAGCCGGTAATCATTGGTGGATGAGTCGAGACACGACCGCCGGCGGCCGCAACGGCCTGCCGGGGCGCCGGGGGAGGGCGGTCAACCGGCCCGGTCCAGGCCCCGGTACTGGATCGCCTCGGCCAGGTGGGCCGTCTTTATCTCCTCCGAGCCGGCCAGGTCGGCGATGGTTCGGGAGATCTTGAGCACGCGCGAGTAGGCCCGGGCCGAGAGCGACAGCCGGACGGTGGCCGCGGTCAACATGTTTTTACCGGTCTCGTCGAGCCGGCAGAAAGTCTCGATCTGGGCCGGGGTCATGTGGGCGTTGACAAAGGTCGAGCTGCCTTTGAATCGCTCGGCCTGGCGTCGCCTGGCCGCGGCCACTTGGGCCCTCAGTTCCGACGAGGTCGCGCCCTGGGGCGGGGCTTCCAGGTGTTCGGCCTCCACCGGTCCGACCTCGATCTGGAGATCGATCCGGTCCAGAAGCGGGCCGGAGATGCGCTGAGTGTAGCGCTTGATCTCGTGGGGCGTGCAGCGGCAGGTCCTGGTCGGGTGGGTCAGGTAGCCGCAGGGGCAGGGGTTCAAGGCCGCGACCAGGGTGAACCGGGCCGGGAACCTGACCGAAGCCGCCGCCCGGGCGATGGTCACCTGGCCGTCCTCCAGCGGCTGGCGCAGCGTCTCCAGGGCGTGCTTGTTGAACTCGGGCAGCTCGTCCAAAAAGAGGACGCCGTTGTGGGCCAGGGAGACCTCGCCCGGCCTGGGGAACGAGCCGCCGCCGATCAGGCCCGCCTCGGAGACGGTGTGGTGGGGCGCCCGGAACGGCCGGCCGGCCACCAGCGGCGAGCCGTCGTTCAAAAGGCCCAGGACCGAGTAGACCTTGCTCGTCTCCAGGGCCTCGGGGAAGGTCAGCGGCGGGAGGATGGTCGGCAGACGCTGGGCCAGCATCGACTTGCCGGCCCCGGGCGGCCCGGAGAGCAGGATGTTGTGGCCGCCGGCCGCGGCCACCACCAAGGCCCGCTTGGCCGACTCCTGGCCCTTGACGTCGAGCATGTCCAGGGAGTCGCCGGCCGGCTCGAACTCGGCTGCGGGCAGGCACCCATCGGCCCGGGGCAGCTCCGCCTGGCCGCTGAAGAAGGCGGCCGCCTGGGGCAGCGACTCGGCGGTCAGGACCTCCAGTCCCTCGACCACCGCCGCCTGGGGGCCGTTCTCCGGCGGCAGGATGACGCCCCTCAGCCCGGCCTCCTTGGCGGCCAGGGCCAAGGGCAGCGCCCCGTTGATCGGCTTGATCAGGCCGTCGAGGGAGAGTTCGCCGGCCAGGAGATAGGCCGGCAGATCGTCGGGCGGGAGCTGGTTCTGGGCGGCCAGAAGGCCGATGGCGATGGGCAGATCGAACAGGGAGCCCTCCTTGCGGACGTCGGCCGGGGCCAGGTTGACGGTGATCCGCTGGCCGGGGAAAGAAAAACCGGTGTTCTTGACCGCCGCCCGGACCCGGTCCTTGGCCTCCTTGACCGCCGCGTCGGGCAGCCCGACCAGGCTCCACATGGGCAGCCCCTTGGCCAGATCGATCTCCACCTCGACCAGGAAACCGTCCACGCCCAGCACCGCCCCGGAAAAGACTTTGGCCAGCATCCGCCTCAGCTCCTCATTGGATTTCCGGGCAGGATATCAAAAGCCCAATGGCGAGGCAACCGGACCGGGAGCGTGAGACGGTTGACCAATTCTTTGAAACCTGTATAACTGCTCCAATCGGATCGATAACCGGGCCTCGAGCCTGATCGAACTTGGGAGCAGCGACGTGAACGCAACCAAACGCCTGATCATCTCATTGATATCACTGACATTTGTTATAGGAATCTCGGTTTCGACCGAGGCCTCGGTCAAAGTCGGCGGCAGCCTGCGGCTGGAGACGTCCTGGAAGGCCGTGGAGTCGGACTGGTCGGGGACGGACTCTTACGTGGACGTCCACCTCTTCGACAACTCCAAGAGCCGGCTCACCTTCAGCTACTCGTCCTCGGACAAGCGCTACCACGCCTTTACCGAGCTGGGCGTCTACTCCAACACCCGCAGCAACTTCGTCCAGACCCGGGTGGCCAAGTTCTGGTACAGTTGGGACGGCGGCCGGATCATGTTCGGCCAGGACTTCAACATCTCCCATGTCTGGTTCCCCCACCAGAAACTGGACAACTCGGCCTCCTTGCGCGGTTACGGCACCCAGTACATCCCGCGCCACGAGCAGGTCCGCTTGACCTTGGGCCGGAGGCACAAGGTCAAATTCGCCCTGGAGGCTCCGCTCAAGGGCGACGTCTGGTCCTCGACCCAACCCGGGCTGAGCTACCACAACCTGCCGGCCTTCGCCGCCGGACTGGAGTTGAACTTCGGTCCGGTGATCGTCAAGCCTTGGGCCCGTTACGAGCTGGTCCAGTGGCGGGACGCCAGCGATTACGACTACTACAACTCACTGGACCTGGGCTTGGGGATCAAGGGCGATTTCGGATGGGTCGGTTTCACCGGCGCCATCAGCTACGGGCTCAACACCGCCCAGGCCTTCCCCTTGATCACCACCTCGCCCCTGGTGGTCAACAACCGGGTCGTGGACGACGTCCGCCAGTTCAACCTCCGCTTCGAGTTGCGCCTCGAACGGCTGTCGGTGGGCTACGGCCGGGTGCGGGTCGATCGGGACGACTGGTCGGCGACGCCCTATCGACAGGCCGTCTACGCCAGCTATCGCATCCCCTTCGGGCCGATGATGTTCCAGCCGGAGGTGCTGCTGTTGGATAACGGCCGCGACGAAAACGGCGTCGATCAGGGCCAGATCGTCATGGTCGGCCTTTACACCGAGGTGAAGTTCTAGGCCGGATATCGCCCGGCCGTCCAAGGCCCCGGTTCCCGTTGGAGGGAACCGGGGCCGGCTTGCCAGATCGACCACCACCGTTCAGGTGGGCCTCCCTTCATCTCCGGATCAGAGCCGCTCCAACCAATCCAGGGCCGCCTGGGCCATGGTCCGCCTGAAGTCCAAGGCCCGGCGCTTGGTCTCGGACTCGGCCTCCTGGCAACGGGCGGCGAGCCCGGCCGCGATTTCGGCGCAGACCCGCCTTTGGGCGCTGAGCAGCCGTTCCTCGGCCTTACCGTTCAGCCGGCGGGCAAAGAAGAGTTTGGCCAGAAATTCGAGGCGCAGGTCGCGCATGTGGCGCACCGGACTGGCCACCCAGGCCGTGAACTGGGCCCGGCCCTCGTCGGTCAGGCGGTGGATCTTCTTGGCCGGCCGGCTGGCCTGTTCGACCCGGTCGTGGACCACCAACCCGTCCTGCTCCAGCCGGCCCAACAGGGCGTAAACCTGGCTCAGGCCCAGGGTCCAGACGTCGGCCAGATGCTCGGCCAGATATTGGTACAGATCGTAGCCGTGGGCCGGTCCCTGGGCCAGGGCGCCCAAGACGGCGTACTCGGCCGGATTGCGGCCCGGTCGGTCTTGGCTTTTATTTGGGGCTTGATTATTCATTTCATGAATAGTAGCCTTGTTGGCAGGGCCAGTCAAGACCGAGTCGGTCGCCCAGTGGCGTGAGTGGTATAGGTATTTTCGATGGCAAGACGGTTTGAAATCGGCGGCGTGGTCCTGGCTTCGGGTCTTTCGGAGCGCTTCGGCGGCGAGAAGCTGGTCGAATCGGTCGGCGGGCGGCCGCTGGGCCGCTGGGCGGTCGAGGCCGCCTTGGCCTCCAGCCTGGATCGGGTGGTGCTGGTCACCCGGCCGGAGCTGGTCGAGGCGATCCAGGGGGACAATTTACGGCTGGAGCTGGTCCTCAACGCCCGGCCCGAAGCCGGCCAGTCCCACGCCCTCAAGCTCGGCCTGGCCGCTTTGGGCGAGGAGACGAGCTGCGCCCTGTTTCTGCTGGCCGATCAGCCGCTGGTTACGAGTGGACTGATCGATCGGTTCGTGGCCGCGGCCAAGGACGACGTCGAGCTGGCCGCGGTCGAGGACGAGGGGGGCATCAAGCCGCCGGCTCTCTTCGGCCGAACCTTTTTCGACCGGCTCCAACGGCTGACCGGCGACGAGGGCGGCCGATCGATTCTTACCGCCTGCCGGGATCGGCTGGTGACGATCGAAACCGAATGGCCCGGTCAGGCCATCGACGTCGATCGACCCGAGGACCTGAAACGGATAAAGGAAAGATTGGAACGCAATGAGACGTAAAAGCATCCCGCTCGCCCAGGCGGTTGGACGGCCGTTGGCCCACGACCTGACCAGGATCGTACCCGGCCGGGTCAAGGAGACGGCCTTCAAGAAAGGGCAAGTGATCGAAGAATCGGACCTCGAGGCTCTGCGCGATATGGGTCGGGAGTCGCTCTACATCCTGGAGCTGGCCGACGACGAGGTCCATGAAAACGACGCCGCGGTGGAACTGGCCAGGCTGGCGGCCGGCCAGGGGCTCGAGGCCAGCCGGCCGGCCGAGGGCAAGGTTAACCTCTACGCAACCGGCCCGGGCCTCTTGAAAATCCACGTCCGAGGGACGGCCAGGCTCAACGCCATCGCCGAGTTGACCCTGTCCACCCTGCACACCAACACCATCTGCGAGCCGGGTCAACTGGTCGCCTCGGTCAAAGTCGTTCCGCTGGCCGTCCGGCGGCGTAGTCTGGATCGGGCCCGGGCGCTGGTGGAGCGGGTGGGCCCGCTGGTCGAGTTGAGGCCGTTTCGGCCGCGCAAGGTCGGGGCGGTGGTCACCGGTAACGAGGTGGTCGAGGGCCGCGTCAGCGACGGTTTCGATCAGTTCGTCGCCCCCAGGATCAGGCGTTTCGGGGCCGAAATCGTCTCCAAGGCGGTGGTCAACGACGAGCCCAAGGCCATCGCCCGGGCGATCCAAGATCAAATCGCGGCCGGGGCCGAGCTGCTGGTCGTCACCGGCGGACTGTCGGTCGATCCCGACGATAGAACCCGCCAGGGCGTCCGCCTGGCCGGGGCGCGCCAGGTCTTTTACGGCACACCGGTCCTGCCCGGAGCGATGTTCTTGTACGCCCGGCTGAACGAGGTGCCGATCCTGGGCGTGCCGGCCTGCGTCTATTACAACCACCGAACCGTCTTCGACCTGGTCCTGCCCCGGGTGCTGGCCGACAACCACATTACCAGAGCCGAGATCTGCGCCTTGGGCCACGGCGGGCTATGCCAATTGTGCGAGACCTGCTCCTTTCCCCATTGCCCCTTTGGCAAGGGTGGGGTGTAATGGAACGAGGGAGCCGGTCGATCCGGTCGAGTTGACGACACTCCTGGGGAGGTGGAAGGGAGCGGGCCATGACCGATCTGAAAGACCTGCCGATCCTCATCATCGGCGCCGGCGAGATGGCCAGCGGGGTGGCCCACCGGCTTTGGCGGAGCCGGTTCAGGGTGCTTTTGACCGAACGGCCCAACCCGCTGTGCGTCCGGCGGACGGTCAGCTTCTGCGAGGCGGTCCACGACGGGAAGGCTTCCGTCGAGGACGCCGTCGGCCGCCGGGTGGATGATCTCGACGGAGCCGAAGCGGCCTGGGCCGCGGGCGAGGTGCCGGTCATCGTCGATCCCGAGCTGACCGTGCTGCCGCTGTTTAAGCCGGCGGTGCTCATCGAGGCCAGCTTGGCCAAGGCGAACCTGACCGGGCTGCGGGCCGATCTGGCCCCTTTGGTCATCGCGCTGGGGCCGGGTTTTGTCGCGCCGAGTGACGCCCGTTTCGTCATCGAGACCAACCGGGGCCACAACCTGGGTCGGATCATCACCCGCGGTCCG
Source organism: uncultured Thermodesulfobacteriota bacterium (assembly GCA_964634465.1). GTDB lineage: Bacteria > Desulfobacterota > Desulfarculia > CAZWLY01. Next base: position 27,647 of record CAZWLY010000009.1, read on the forward strand.
GCCGCGCCCAACACCGGCGTTCCCGGCGACATCGACGGCTTCACCTGGCAACGGGTGCTCAGGGCGCCCGACGACGGCGTGTTTTCGACCGACAGGGCCATCGGCGATCTGGTCGAGGAGGGCGAGGTGGTCGGCCGGGTGGGCCGCCGGCCGGTGACGGCCCTGGTGGGCGGCATGATCCGGGGGCTGATCAGGCCCGGCACCGAGGTGACCAAAGACCTCAAGCTGGGCGATGTCGATCCCCGGGGCGAACGGGCCGAGCCCAACCTGATCTCCGAAAAAGCCCGAGCGCTGGGCGGATCGGTTTTGGAATGCATTCTGATGACTTACAATACTTGAGCTACTCCCTGGCCGACTGCTTCAACCTGGCCGGCCGGGAGTTGGTCAGCCTGGTCGGAGCCGGCGGCAAGACGGCGTTGATGACGGTTCTGGCCGAGGAGTTGAGCCTCAGCGGCCAGCGGGTCCTTACCACTACCACCACCCGCGTCTACAAGCCCAGGGGGCAGGTGGTCGTCGAGGCCGATCGGGAGCGGCTCGTCGCCGGCCTGGCCGGGCGGATCACGCCGGGCGAGAACCTGGCCGTGGCCGCCGGGCTGGAGGAGGCCGAGTTCGGCCGGCTGAAGATGGTCGGATTGGCCCCGGAAACGGTGGACCGGGTCTGGGAGTCCGGGGCGGCCGAGTTCGTTCTGGTCGAGGCCGACGGCGCCAAGGGCCGGCCGGTCAAGGCGCCGAGGGATCACGAGCCGGTCATCCCCCAGGCGACGACCATCCTCATCGGCTTGATCGGCTTGGGCGCGGTCGGACGGGCCGTGACCGAGGAGACGGTTTTCGCCGTCGATCGCTTCGTCGCCGTCACCGGGGCGGAGCCGGGCCGGGAGATAACCCCGGCCCACCTGGCCCGATTGATCGCCCACCCGGAGGGGCTCTTCAAGGGAACGCCGCCGGAAGCTTGGCCGGTGGTGTTCCTCAATCAGTTCGACCTGCCCGGCGCGCGCCAGGCCGGCCTGGAGGTGCTGAGAATCCTGGGGCCGCTGAAATCCGGGCTTCGGGTGGTCCTGGGTTCGGTCCTGACCGGCGTGCGCGAGGTATACGATCTGGCCGACTAGACCGGTCTGAGCCGCCGCTCCCTCAAATCGTCCGCCGGTCTGACTCCATGTCGCCCTGGCTCTTCGGCCGCCCTCGGTCCGAGACCGGGTGACGGCCGGCGCCCCGCCCCGCGCGATCCTCAGTCCGACTTCAACCGCTCGGCCGTCAACTCGGCCAGATGGACGGCCTTCATGTTCAGCGGCTGGCCGATCTCTTTGAGCCGCAGCAGGCAGGCCGGGCAAGAGGTGGCGACGACTCCGGCCCGGCTGGCGGCCAGCGCCTCGGCCTTTATCCGGCCGATGGCGGCCGAGGCCTGGGGATGGCTCAGACTGAACAGGCCGCCCGAGCCGCAGCAGGTCGGGTCGGCGTTGGACTCGATCAACTCCAGGCCGGGCAGGCGGGCCAGAAGCCGGCGGGCGGCGGCCGGGGCGTCCGAGCCGGGGTCGAGACTGTGGCAGGGGTCGTGGAAGGTGACCCGCTCGACCCGCTCGACGAGCTGGGGTAGACGGCCGTCCAGGGCTTGGGCCAGGTCGATCAGCGGCGGGTGATCGGGCCACAGCCGCTCGAACTCCTCGTTCAACCGGCGCTGGCAGGTGGCGCAGACAAAGACGATCGCCGCCACCGGCTCCCCGGGTCGGGCGAACAGGCGGCGGGCTCGGCGAAGCGCCCCGGCGACAGCGTCGCTGCGGCGATCCGCCAGGCGAACCAGACCGGCCGCCTGGGCCGGCAGGCCGCAGCAGCCGGCCTCGGCCGGGATCATGACCCGGTAACCGGCCGCAGTCAGGGATTCGACGGCCGCCAGGCCCACGCCGGGCAGGGCGAAGTTGGTCAGGCAGCCGGGAAAGAGGATCACTCGTTCGCCGTCGCTCGGCCCGACCGGGCTGGGAAAGAGTTCGGTCAGCGGCCGCTCGGCCAACGGCGGCGCCACGGCTCGGCCGCTGGGATACCGGATGTGAAGGCCGCTGTCGGGGGGGAGGTTCAGCCACCGCCTGGCCAGTCGGCCGGCGGCGGCCGCGGTCTTGACCGCTCTGGCCGTGCGTTGCGGGTTGGCCGTGACCGCCAAGGCCATTCTCTTCAAACCGCCGGCCAGGCCGGTCCGGCCCCTGATGACCGCCCGGCGGACCTGAACGCCGTTGGTGCAGGTCCGCTCGCAAGCGCCGCACAACAGGCAGGCCGTCAGCGCCCGGCGAAAGGCCCGGTCCTGGTCGAGACGGCCCTGGTCGTGGGCGTCGATGAGGGCCAGCCGCCCCCTGGCCGAGACCGCTTCCTCCCGCTTGAGGCGGTAGACCGGACAGACGGCCAGGCAGCGGCCGCAGCGGACGCAGCCCTCAGCCAAGGGTGGCCTCGCCGGTCTGGAAGATCTTGCCGGGGTTCAAGATGGAGTTGGGGTCGAAGAGCCGCTTGAGGCGGAGCATGAACTCGATCTCCTCGGCGCTCAACTCCCAGGCGAGATACGGCGCCTTGGCCGTGCCGACGCCGTGCTCGCCGGAGATGGTCCCGCCCAGGTCGAGGGCGGCTCGGAGCACCATTTCCACCGCCTTTTCGGCCGTCGGCCGGTCCTCCTCGCGGTCGAAGAGCACGTTGACGTGGCAGTTGCCGTCCCCGGCGTGGCCGTAGGCGGCCACCACCAACCCGGTCTTTCGCCCGATCTCGGCCACCCGATCGACCATCCGGGGCAGCTTGGAGCGGGGCACGGCCACGTCCTCGGCGATCTTGAACGGCCTGAAGTCGCGGATGGCCGGCGACACGCTCCGCCGGGCCGCCCACAGCGCTTCGGCCTCGTCGTCGTCCTTGGCCCTGACCACCCGTCCGCCCAGCCCCTTGAAGGCGGCGGCGATCTGCTTGGCCTCGTCCCTGACCGCCTTGGCGTTGCCGTCCACCTCGGCCAGAACCAGGGCGCCTTCGTTCTTCTTCAAGGCGAAGGGCAGCCTGGCCGAAACGATGTCCAGGATAACGTTGTCCATGAACTCCAGGGCCACCGGCAGGAGGCCGACCTTGAAGACCGCCCCCACCGCCCGGGCCGCGGTGTGGATGGTGTCGAAGAGGCCGACCAGCGTCGCCTTGGCCTGGGGCTTGGGCAGGAGCTTCAGGGTCGCCTCGGTGATGACGCCCAACGTCCCCTCGGAGCCGATCAGGAGCCGGGTCAGGTCGTAGCCGACCACGCCCTTGATGGTCCGGGCGCCGGCTTTCAGGATCGTTCCCTCGCCCAGGACGGCATTCACTCCCAGCACGAAGTCCCTGGTCACGCCGTACTTGACCGCCCTGATCCCGCCGGCGCACTCGGCCAGGTTGCCGCCGATGGTCGAGAAGGCCCTGGAGGCCGGATCGGGGGGGTAGAAGAGCCCGACCGCCTCGGCCGCGGCCTGGAGGTCGCCGGTGACCACTCCCGGCTCGACCCGGGCGATCATGTCGCCGGTGTCGATCTCCAGAATGCGGTTCATCCGGGTCAGATCGAGAACCGCCCCGCCCTTGAGGACCAGACTGCCGCCGGAGAGACCTGAGCCGGCCCCTCTGGGCACCACGGCGAAGCGATGTCGATTGGCCAACTCGATGACGGCGGCCACCTCTTCGGTGGAACTCGGCCTCAACACCACCTCGGGCCAGTAGGCCTGGGCGAAGGCGTCGTAGGACATCACCTCCCGGTCGATCGGGTGATCGGAGAAACCCTCCTTGCCCAAGAGCTTTTTCAGGGCCTTTTTGGCGGCGTTGGTCATGGCTCCGGTCGCGACGAGGGCGGCTAGCCTTCCACGGCGGCGTCGATCTGGCGGGCCAGCTCGGGATCGATGATGAAACCGGCCGCCTCGGCCTGCTCCAGGTAGCTCTTGGCCTCGGCCGCGTTGCCCAGGCGATGGTTGATGGCGGCCAGATTGTACATGGCCATGGGCAATTGGGGCTGGAGCTCGAGCGCCGCTTCGAACGAGGCCTTGGCCTCTTCGAGCCGGTTCAGACTCTGGTAGACCTGGCCCAGATTGAGATGGGCCTGGATCAGACCGGGTTGGATCTCCAGGGCCTTGCCGAGCGCGACCAGAGCCTCGTCGAAGCGCTCGGCCCTGGCCAGGGCGAAGCCCAGATTGGCGTGGGTCAAGGCGATCTCCGGGTGTTTGGTCGCCGCCTCCTCGGCCTCGGCCACGGCCCGGTCCACCTGGCCAGCCTGGAGGTACATTCCGGCCAGGTTCAGATGGGCCTCGACCAGGTCGTCGTTGAGGTTCAGGGCCTGGCGAAAGGCCTTTTCGGCCTTGTCGGTGAGACCGAATCGGGCGTAGGCCACGCCCAGGTTGTAGTGGGCCGCGGCGTGGTCGGGGAACTCGCGCAGGTATTGTTCGAGGCGGTTTATGTAGTCTTCGGAGATGAAATCTTCATCCATTTTGGCCTCCTTGGGGCCCAGAATACCTATTGGGGGCGGAATGGCAAGACCTTTGTCGGTCGGTCGCCGGAGTGGAAAGTCGGGCCGGGCGGAACCCAGAGCCGCGGCGGAGCGGGGTTCGGTCGAATTCGAAGCGCAGCAACGCTCGCCGCTGGTCCGTCGAAGCGCCTTGAGCGTCGCCGTCGCTTCCAGGCCGGTCTGGGGAGTCGGCCCCCGGCTTGATCGCTCGCCACAACCGAAAGCCCGGTCCAGTCGGCCGGTTGTCGCGCCGGGGAAGGTGTCCTATCGCGTGGTTATTCTGGGCGTGGCCAGAGTCTCTTCCTCGTAAGCCAAGCCGGAGCGCTCCTTCAGTTCGGCCCGCATGATGTGGTTGACCGCGGTTTGGACCAGACGGTTCGTTTCTGGATCCATGTCCACGAACTTGATTCCCAGATAGACCATCTTGGAGCCTTCGCGCTCGAAGACCCGCCTGACCTCGCCGTCTATCCGGGTCTCTTGGTCCTGGAACTTGAAGTCGCACACAACGGCGTCGCCCTGATTGAATTCGGTCGGCCCCAGATAGGAGAGCATCATTCCGCCCAGGGACAGATCGATGACGTGGCTCTCTCCGGGGTCGTCGGCCACGCCGGCGGAAAGGCCCGAATCGGTCGTCGGCTCGACCCGGTAGAACAGCCTGACCACGCACTCCCTCACCCCGCCCCTGGGGTAGCCGATGGTTATCGCCGGTTCGATCACCCCGGCCCGGATCTCGTACTCGGACTCGACGTTGAGAATCGGGGTCTTGAACCCGAAGCGCCGCTGGCGGTTGGCCTCACGGTCGTAGATGACGAACGACGCCTCGACCTCCTGGCCGACCATGGAGTGCAGGATGGGCGGGTTGGTCTGGGCGACGATGATTCTCTTTTCGTAGTCCAGGTCGTAGATGGAGGTGGATCGGACGTCGATGACTTCGTTGTAGAAATCGACGGAGACGATCAGGTCCAAGCTGGTCAGCGGGCCCAGCGCCCGGGCTATCTCTCGTTCATCCACGGCAGACCTCGTAACTGGTTTTGTCTCGACTTGCAAAAACCGCCCCCTGCGCCGTCCCCTGGCCCGGCTGCAAAAGGCGCTGCATTCTTAAGTATACGTGCAAGAGAGTGTAAGTTCATGATTATCACACTATTTTTTAATGTCAAGACGGCTGAGAAGGGTGACTAACCTCACCGGACTCGACTCGCCCGGACCGAACCAGGAAGAAGGGGTTGACAATGCCGGTCGATTAACCCATAATTTTGTTGGTCAACCAACTTAAAAGGAAGAACCAATGGGTCGCCGGAAGATGGCCCCGCAGCGCCGGGCCGAGATCGTGGACGCCCTTTTCGACTGTCTGGCTGAAGAGGGTCACGAAAAGGTGACCGTGAAAGCCATCGCCGCCAAAGCGGGGCTCCCCCACGGCGTCATCCACTACTACTTCCCCAGCAAGGACGCCGTCGTCTCCGCTCTGACCGAATCTCTCGCGGCCCGGTATGAGGCCGCTTTTCTGGAACGGCTGGAGGAGGCCGAGGGGGCGGCCGCCAAGCTCGAAGCGGCGGTCGAGTTCCTGACCGACGAGTTCATCTTCAACCACCGCCTCAACCGCGTCTTTTACAACCTGGTCCAGATGGGCTTTGAGCGACCCGAGATATCGACCGCGCTCAAGAGGCTGATGGCCGCCTACCGGGCCAATCTGGCCCGGCTGCTGGCTTCCAGCGGCGGGGGCGAAGGAGCCCGGCATGTCGCCGCGGCCATGGTCGCTTTGGTGGAGGGTTTGGCCTTGCAGTGGATGATCGAGCCCGGCGTTTTCGACCGGGCCGAGGTGCGCCGCCTGATCGGAAGGGCGGCTCGGGAATACCTGGTTGGAGAGTAAAGAGGCGGAGGGATCGTCATGGGGCCTGATTTCAGGACGAAGAGTTTTTGGTTGTCCAGTCGAGACTACACTCCCAACCCGCCGCTGAGCGGCCATGTCGAACTGGACGTGGCCATCATCGGCGGCGGCTTCACCGGCCTCACCTCGGCCCACTTCCTGAAGCTGGCCGAACCCACCCTGAAGGTCGGGCTCTTGGAGGCCGAGGTGATCGGTTTCGGCGCCAGCGGCCGCAACGGGGGTTTCAACATGACCCTGTTCGGCTTGACCCTGTCCATCACCGCCCTCCGTTTCGGCAAGGCCAAGGCCAAGGAGGCCCATCTTTACATGGAGCGGGCGGTGGACACGCTCAAGGAACGCGTCGAGACGCTGGGTCTCGATTGTGATTACGAACACCCCGGCTTTCTCAGGGTGGCCACCTCGGAGAAGTACAAGAAGCGCCTTCTGCACGAGATCGAACTGGCCCACTCGCTCGGCATCGAGGGCATCGACTGGTTGGACAAAGACGCCGTCAGGGCCGAGGTCAACAGTCCCTACTATCTGGGCGCCTGGTGGGAGCCGCGCTGCGGCATCTTGAACCCGGCCAAGCTGGCCTGGGCCTGGCGGGAGGTCGTGCTCGGTCAAGGGGTGGCGGTCTTTGAACGCACCCCGGTAATCGAAATCGAGCGCACCGGCGGCAAGATCCGACTGACCACCCCCCAAGGCGGCGTCACCGCCGACAAACTCATTCTGGCCACCAACGCCTACTCCCATCTCATCCCCGGCCTGAAACGCAAGCAGGTTCCGGTCTGGACCCACATCGTCCTCACCGAGCCGCTGACCGACGAACACTTCGCCGCCATCGGCTGGCGCAACCGCCAGGGCATCGAGGACGCCCGTAACCTGGTCCATTACTACCGGCTGACGGCCGACAACCGCCTGCTGATGGGTGGCCGGGACGTGTCGCTCTCTTACGGGGCGGACATGGACAAGGACTTGAACCCGGTCACCTTCGAGAGGCTGAAGAAGGACGCGCGCGACCTCTTCCCGGTCCTCAAGGATATCGGCTTCAGCCACGAGTGGGGCGGGCCGGTTTCGGTGCCGCTGGACATGGCCCCGGCGTTGGGGTACCTGGGCGACAAGAACGTGGCCTACTCGCTGGGCTGCGTCGGCCACGGCGTGTCCTTGACCCACCTCAACGGCCGGACTCTGGCCGACCTCATCCTGGAGCGCCGAAGCGAGCTGACCGACGTCTTCTTCGTCGGCCGGCGGACCATTCCCTGGCCACCCAACCCGATCAAGGTGGCCCTGATCAGCGGCATCCGGGGCTATTTGCGCTTCGAGGACAGACTCTACGACGCCAAGACGCCGGGGGGATAATTCGACAGCCGTCGAGCCGGGAACGAAACCGGCCAGGGTTTCCGGCGGCCGGTCCCCCGGCCGGGGTTGATGGCGCCTGGAGACGGCCGGCGGGCGGCGGGGGAGCGGTTGTCGATCGGTCGCCGGGCCGCCTCCAGGCGCGTCTGGTTTGGCCTCGCGGTCCGGAGCTAGCCGATGTCCCGCTTCATGGCCTCGAACTGGCTCTTGTTGATCTCGCCCTTGGCGTAGCGCTCCTTCAAGACCTCCAGAGCGTTGCCGCTCGGCTGGGTCGCCCTGTTGAGCTTCCCGGCGTTATAAAGCCACCTGACGGCCAGGCCGGCCAGTACCAGCAACACAACCCAAAAAACGATCATCAGCCACCCTCCAAACGGGCCCGAGCCAAAGCCCCACATCATGTGGCTGCCGGGGCCGTAACCCAACCATCGGCCCTGCTGGGCCGCGGCTCCCGGCGGTAAAGCGGCGGCCAGCCCAAGCAGGGCCGCCGTTGCGTAACCGGTGTACTTGAATGCTTTCATCCGTCCTCCCTCCTCGAATCGAACTCCTCTTGCTGACCATTTAATCAAGCATGAATCGGGCCAAGGCGAAGCTGGAGGAAGGATGGCGGCTCAACTGATTGATATTACCAGGATAAGCGGAGAACAAGGCCCGCCGTCCCTAGCGGCGGGATGAGGCGGTTGAATAAAATATTCGCGCCCGTCAGGGAGACCGCCACCTTTTTATGCACCCCGGCCGACTGGGGGCCGGAGCCGACCGGAAGGCGGGTCGTCACCGCTCCAGGCGCTTTTTCAACTCCCGGATCAGGGCGGTGCAGACCTGGTTGGCGTCGGCCACGATGGCCACGTCGGCCTGCTTCATCATCTGGGCGTTGGGGTTCTTGTTGACGGCGATGATGAATTCCGAGCCGGAGAAGGCGGCGGTGTGCTGGATGGCCCCGCTGACGCCGAAAGAGAACAGGAGCTGGGGCTTGACGCTCTTGCCGGCCTGGCCGATCAGCGCCTCCTGGTCGGCCCAGCCGGAGTAGACCACCGGCCGGGTGGCCCCGATCTCGGCCCGGAGCAGGCGGGCCAGTTCGTGGAGGTTCTTGAACTTCTTCTTGCTGCCCATGCCCCGCCCGCCGCAGACGACCACCTTGGCCCGTTCCAGTTCCTCGCCCCGGTGGGGCTGCTGCCGGGAGGAGATCAACCTCAACCGCGGCGGCTTGGGCGAGACCGAAGCGAAGGGCAACTCGATCACCTCGCCCCGGCGGTCGTCGTCGTGGGGAATCTCCTTGAAGGTGCCCGGCCGAACCGTGGCCATCTGGGGCCGGGCCTGGGGGCAGACGATCTTGGCCAGCATGTTGCCGCCGAAGGAGGGCGCGGTCATGACCAGCAGGCCGTCGTCGATGTCCAAATCGACGCAGTCGGCCGAGAGGCCGGTTTGCAGGCGCTTGGCCACCCTGGGCGCCAGTTCCCGGCCGAAGGAGGTCGCCCCGATCAGGACGATCTCGGGCCGGCGCTCTTCGGCCAGCTCGACCATGGCCGCGGTGAACAGGTCGATGTGGTAATCGCCAAGGAGCTCGTTTCTGACCACGTAGACCTTTTCCGCGCCGTGGCACTGATACTCCCAGACCCACTCATCGACGTCCCGGCCGATGACTACCGCGCACAGTCGGGCGCCGCTCTTTTCGGCCAGCTCCTTGCCCTTGCCCAGAAGCTGGAGAGTGACCCGGTTCTGGAAGTAGTTCCGGTAGTCGCCGAAGACCCAGATTTCCGGTTTGCTCGCGCCCATCTTTCGGCCTCAGTCCTCCGGGTTGAGGTCCTGGCCGATCGCGCCGCCCAAAAGATCGCTGAACTCGTTGAGCAGGCGATCGACGACCCGCTTGGGCGAACCCTTCAGGACCAGGCCCTGTTTTTCTGCCGTGGCCGGAGCGACCGACAGAATTTCGGTCGCCGAGCCGGCCCGGCCGATCCTGGCCGGGTCGGCGCCGATGGCCTCGGCGTCGAGGAAACGAACGTCGGCCCCGTCGAAGGCCGGCTCCAGTCCGGTCAGCGGGACGTAGCGGGGCGGGTAACCCTTGGTGGAGATGGTGGCCAGGCCGGGCAGGTCCATCTCCAGGGTCTCCATGAAGTTGTCGGCCAGCCGTTGCATCCTCGCCGTCCGTCCGTTCAATTCGATCTGCTCCACGCCGGACGCGCCGGGAATGTCGAGCTCCTCGGCCAGTTGGGGGCCGACCTGGGCCGTCTCGCTGTCGGCGGTGGCGAAGCCGCACAGGATGAGATCGAAGTCCGGCGCGGCGGTTTCGATAGCCCGGGCCAGGGTGTAGGAGGTGGCCAGGGTGTCGGCCCCGGCCAGGCGCGGGTCGGTCAGGACCACTCCGGCGTCCGCGCCCAAAACCAGCGCCTCCCGGACCGCCTCCTCGGCCATGGGCGGGCCCATGGTGATGACCGTTATCCGGCCGCCGTGGCGCTCCTTGATTTTCAGCGCCGCCTCCAGGGCGTGGCGGCAGGCCGGGTTGATCATGCCTTCGGCCGTCTCCCTTTCCAGCCGGCCGGTCCTCTGGTCCCATTTCAGCTCCGATACGGCCGGGACCTGCTTTATGCACACCACGATGTTCATCGAGCCGTCGCCATTCCTCTCAGGCCGGTCTGGTCAGCACCGCCCGGGCGATGACCAGCCGTTGGATCTCGCTGGTGCCCTCGTAGATCTCGGTCACCTTGGCGTCGCGCAGGTAGCGCTCCACGTCGTACTCCTTGGAGTAGCCGTAGCCGCCGTGGATCTGGACCGCCCGGTCGGCCGTTCGGGTGGCCGTCCGGCTGCAGAACAGCTTGGCCATGGCCGACTCGGCGGTGAACGGCTGCCCGGCGTCCTTGAGGGAGCAGGCCCTGAAGAGCAGCATCCGGGCGGCGTCGATCTCGGTAGCCATGTCGGCCAGGTAGTTCTGGATGGTCTGGAAGGCGGCGATCGGCCGACCGAACTGCTGGCGCTCCTTGGCGTACTTGACCGCGGCCTCGAAGGCGGCCTGGGCTATTCCCAAGGCCTGGGCGGCGATGCCCAGCCGGCCGGTGTCGAGGGCGGTCAGGCCGATCTTGAGGCCGTCGCCTTTCCGGCCGAGTATGTTCTCGGCCGGCACCCGCACCTCTTCCAGGAAGAGCGACGAAACCGGATTGGCCCGCATGCCGGACAGGTCCTCGATCTCGCCGACGCTGAAGCCGGGTCGCTCGGCCTCGACCATGAACACGCTGGCTCCGCGGCGCGGGTCGTCCGGATCGGTCACGGCGAAGATGTGGGCCAGGCCGGCCACGCCGCCGTTGGTGACGAAGATCTTGGTGCCGTTGATCACGTACTCGTCGCCGTCCTTGACCGCGCTGGTCTCCACCCCGCCGGCGTCGGAGCCGGCGTTGGCCTCGGTGATGCAGAAGGCGGCGATGCGCCGGCCCGAGGCGAGATCGTAAAGGAGGCGGTCCTTCTGCTCCTTGGTCCCGAACTCGACCAAGGGGTAGACGCCGACCGAGTTGTGGACGGTGACGGTCAACCCGACGGCGGCGCAGACCCGGGACAGTTCCTCGATGGTGATGGCGTAGGAGACGGTGTCCAGCCCGGCCCCGCCGTACTCCGGGGGCGCCTGGAGGCCGAAGTAGCCCAGGGGGCGCATCTTGTCGATGACCTCCCAGGGGAAGCGCGATTCCCGGTCCAGGTCGTGGGCGATGGGCCGAAGCTCGGCCTCGGCGAAGTCGCGAACCGCCTTTCTGACGACCTTGTGCTTGGTGTTGGGGTGATAGCCCACCGTTTCGTTTCGTCGCTGTTCGTCCGCAAGATGATGAAGAGTAGAAAGATTATACCAGGGGGGTTGGAAATTCAAGGCTCGAGGTCCGGCCGGAGACGATTGCCCGGGGTTGGGCCTCGAAAATACTCTCGAGCCGGGGCGGCGCTCGGCTCGAAGCCTCGTTTCTTCCTGCTCTCCCTACTTGGAGATCACGACTCTTGGCCCGCTTTAGACGGGCCGTTCTCGAGGGTATTGCCCTTCAATCCAACCTGAAGGGCAACCAGCGGCCGTCGAGGTGGACCAGGCGGCTGGCCTGGCCGGCCGGGCAGGGTCGAGCCTCGTTTTGAGGCGCGCCGGCGGCGTAATCGCCGTCCCAGGGCAAGAGAATCACCCGCCTTGAGCCGTCGGACCAGAGTATCGGTTGAACCGGCTCGAGGTTGGCGGGCCGGTTCAAAAGCGCTTCCAGGGATTCGGCCTCGGCCAGCTCGCCCAGGAGACGGACCTGGGGCGGGGCCAGGCCGACGCCGGCCGTTTGGTTCTCTTCCAGCGCCCTGTGGGGCGTAAGCCAGACGCCCTGGCTGGTCTCGGCGTCATCGCTTGTCGCCGTTTGGCCTCGGGGCATGCGAGCCAGGTAGAAGGTGGTGTCGAAACGCTTGGGCCGGGCGAGGGGGGTGATCCAGCGGGCGAAGGGGATCAGCGCGCCGAGGTCGGGGCTCAAACCCAGCCCGGCCAGGGCTTCGGTCAGTCCGCTTTGGCCCGAGAGCAGGGCCTGCCGGGCCTCGTCCCGCCCGGCGGCGGGCAAAGCGGCGACGGCGGCCGGATCGTCGGCCAGAATCACCCCGGCCTCCTCCCACAGCTCCCTCAGGGCGCAGCGTTTCAACCCGCCTTTTTCGGGCCGGCCGTCGGACGGCTCCAGCGCGCCGCCGGGAAAGACGAACCGGCCGGGCATGAACTTGCTCTTCTCGTTGCGTTTGAGGAGATAGACGGCGAAGGGCTCGTTAGGCGCTTCGAGTTTCTTGAGCAGGATGACCGAGGCCGACGGGCGGGGCGGGGCGAGTTGGGACATGACTCCTCTCCGTGGAAATGGACTCCGACAATCATGGACCCGCGGCGAGGTCAAGTCAACGCCGGTCGTTTGATGGACCGGCCCCCCGAGGACGATCCCCGGGGGGCCCCATCCGGAGGTAGGCTCGAGCATCCCCGGCATGCCGGACCGGGGCGCGAGCGCCAATCAAGACCAACGTCCCCGCCTGCTCGGGCTGGGCCGGACGCCTCGAAATCGGTCGGCCGGGCTTACGGCGGCGCGTCATCTTCACTGCCCGGCAGGACGACCCTGAACCTGGCCCCCTGGCCGGGGTGGCTGTCCACCAGGATATCGCCGCCGTGATCCCGGACGATGCCGTAGACCATGGCCAGACCCAGGCCGACGCCCTTGCCCTTGCCCTTGGTGGTGAAGAACGGCTCGAAGATACGGGGCAGGATTTCGGGTTCGATGCCCTGGCCCGTGTCGGCCACCTCCAACCAGACCCGACCCGTATCGGCCTCACGGCCGCCGCTGATGGTCAGCCGGCCGCCCTGGGGCATGGCCTCCATGGCGTTGAAGACCAAATTGATCAGAACCTGTTGGATCTGGGTGTAATCACCCCGGACATTGAGCGCCCCATCGCCCAGTTCGAGGGCCAACTCCAAGTTGTCGAGTTCCATCTTGTGCTTGGTCAGGGCGACGATCTTGTCCACGACCTCCCTTAGGTCGAAGGCCTTTGTTTCGTGATCGGTCTGCCGGGCGAAGGAGAGCAGGTTGCCCACGATCTTGGCGCTGCGCTCCGCCTCGGCCAGGCTCAAGTCCAGGTAGCGATCGAACTCTTGCAATTCATCGGGCCCGACCTTGCCTTCCCTGATGGAAGTCAGGATGAGCTTGGTGAAGTTGATGATCGCCGAGATCGGATTGTTGATCTCGTGGGCGACCGAGGCGACCATCTTGCCCAGCGAGATGAGCTTGTCCTCCTGAACCGCCCGGGCCAAGTCATCCTTGAGTTCGGCGGTCCGTCGTTCGAGATGGGCGTCGACCTCGTCGGTGATGTCCCGATTGATCTCCAGCACCTGAAAGATCTGGCCCTGGGCGTCGTAGAGCGGGTAGGTGGACACGTCGTAGAAGCGGCTGGAGCCGTCGGCGGCGATGTGTTCGTGTATGGCGTGGGCCGACTTGCCGGTCTCCAGCGTCTGCCTGAAGGGGCAGGGCGCATCGGGCGGATCGCAGGGGGCGATGGCCCGATGGGAGATCTGGAAACAGTAACGGGTGAGGGCCTCCTCCCTACTCAGGCCCGACCTGGCCAGGGCGACGTCGTTGATATCGACGATGCGATAGTCGCGATCGAGGACCAGCACGTCCTCGCTGACGGCGGCGATGACCGCCTTGGCGATCGATCGGGCGGTGAGGGTTTCGGTCTCCCGACGCTCCAGTTCCTGGCCGAATCTGACCACGTCGTGAAACAGGCGCGAGGCGGTGTAGTCCAGCACCCGGACCGTCTCCGGCTTGGCGGAGGCCAGGTTGTGGAGGAGCTGTTCGTTGCCGGTCAGCTCGATGATCAGGTCCAGGTCTTCGATCTCCAGGAGGCGGTGGTAGTCGTCGGTGGTGAAGACGCCTTTCTCCTGGGCGTACTTGAACCCCGCCGCCTCGGGGTTGATGTCGGCCACGCCGACGATCGTCGCCCGGATGTTCTCCAGGCGGTCGGACTCCAGCATCTTCATCATCCGCAGGCAGCGCTCCCCGCCGCCGACCACGGCTATCTTGAGCACGGGCCGCGACGATGTCCGATGCTTTGTCATTCCCCGCCTCCCCCGGCCGGGCGGCGGGACCGGGGGCGAAGCCGATCACCCCCGACCCCGGCCGGGCCGTCTCTCGGTCGGGTTAGTGTTCGTGGCTGCCGCAGCCGCCCGGACCGCTCCCCTGGGCGGAGCCGCCGCAGGTGTGGTTCTGGGTGAACTGCTGGAGCTCTCCCTCGACCAGCGCAGCCACGGCCTGACCGACATTGGCTGCGCCACCATGGTAGTATACCTCGATCCCCGCCGAGTTGAAGCCTATCAGGGGGCGCAGGCCCATGCCGCCGGCGATCAAGACCTTGGCTCCCTGCTGGGCCAGGTAGTTGACCGGCGCCAGGCAGCCGCCCTGCTGGTGGGGCGGGTTGGGCACGGCCTTGACCTCCTTGATCTCCCCGTCTTCCAGGCGGACCAGAGTGAATATGTCGCAGTGGCCGAAGTGGGCCGACAGGTTGGCCTCGAGGCCGCCGGGCGCTTCGGACGGAATGGCTACGATGGCGTTCATGGAATAAGTTCCCCTTCTCGATTCTTTGGGCCGGCCGCCGATCGTCAGCGGTCGGGTCTGTCGCCGCCTGGTCAGGCGGCCTGTTTGAGCCGGGCCAGCGCCAGGATGTCGTCCCAGGCCCGGCCGACCAACTCGGCCAGGCCGCCCGGTCGATATTCGGTGATGACCCGGCCGGCGAGCATGGCCTCGGTCACGATCGGGTCGAAGGGCAGCCTGGCCAGAATCCTCAGCCCGCGCCGGGTCGCGAGGCGCTCGATGGCCTCGCTTCCGGCCGGGTTCAAATCCGCCTTGTTGATGACCACCCCGGCCGGGATGTGGAAATGATCGGCCAGGTCGGCCACCCGCTCCAGGTCGTGGCGGCCGGACGGGGTCGGCTCGGTGACGATCACCGCCAGGTCGGCGCCGGTCAGCGAAGAGATGACCGGGCAGCCGATGCCGGGCGAACCATCGGCCAGGATCAGTTCCAACCCCCGCTCGGCGGCCAGTTCCTTGGCCCGCCGCCTGAGCAGAGAGATCAGCAGGCCGGAGTTTTCCTGGCCCGGGAAAAGCTGGGCGTGGACCATCGGCCCGAACCTCGTCTCCGAGACATACCATCGGCCGCAGTGGCGAATCGGAAAGTCGATGGCCTGGGCCGGGCAGAAATGGACGCATACCCCGCAGCCCTCGCAGTCGATCGACCTGACCGTCGGTCCGCCGGCGTCGCGGCCGATGGCCCCGAAGCGGCACAGCTCGGCGCACAGGCCGCAGTCGTCACACCTGTCCTGATCGATGAGAGCCACGTGGCCGGCGTGGAAATCTTCTTCGTGAACCGGCTCCGGCTGGAGCAAGAGGTGCAGATCGGGAGCGTCCACGTCCAGGTCGCAAACGAGATGTTCTCCGGCCAGGGCGGCGAAGGCCCCGGTCAGCGAGGTCTTGCCCGTGCCGCCCTTGCCGCTCAGGACGACGATCTCAAGCACTTTCAGCCTCCCGGTCCGTCTGGACCAACTCGACGATTCGCGCCGCCAGATCGCTGAACAACTTGGCGTAGCCCGGCCGGGCCTGGGCGATGATCCGGCCGTCGGCGTAGGCTTCGGCCGCGGCCCGATCGAACGGGATCTCGGCCAGGATGGGCAGTCCCGCCGCCCGGCAGTAGGTCGCCAGGGCGTCATCGCCCAGTCCGGCCCGATTGACGACCACGGCCATCGGCTTTTCCAGTTGAGCAAAGGCCTGTCGGGCCAGGCGGAGATCGAACAGGCCGAAGGGGGTCGGCTCGGTGACCAGCACGATGGCGTCCGCCCCTTCGACGGCGTTCATGGCCGGACACGACGTTCCCGGCGGGGCGTCGATGATGACGTCGCTCGGCTCTTGGGCCTGCAATTCGTCCAGCTTGGCCCTGACCCGGCGCATCAAGGGCGGGCTCATGGCCTCGCCGATCCTGAGTCGGCCCATGACAAAGCCGATCCGGCCGGCTCGGCCCCACAGGACCTCGCCCAGTTCGCGGGCGCCGGGAGTCAGGGCGCCTTCCGGGCAGACGGCCAGGCAGCCGCCGCAGCCGTGGCACATCTCCGGGAAGAGGAGCAGGGTTTCGCCCAGAAGGCTGATCGCCTTGAACTGGCAGATCTCGACGCAGGCCCGGCAGGCGGTGCACTTGGTCTCGTCGGCCGTGGGCGTCTCGAGCACGGCGGAGCGCCGGCCGGTGATCTCGGGCTTCAGGAAGAGGTGAAGATTCGGTTCTTCCACGTCCAGGTCCACCACCGTTACCGGCCCGTCCCAGACATGGGCCAGGGACGAGGCCACGGTGGTCTTGCCCGTGCCGCCCTTGCCGCTGGCGACGGCGATCACCATCGGCCTTGGCCTCCACCACCGCCGGCTCGGCCTCCACCGCCGCCGCCTCGGCCTCCACCGCCGCCCCCTCGGCCGCCGCCGCCGGCCCGGCCGCCGCCGCCGGCTCGGCCTCCACCGCCGCCGGGGCGGTTGGGACGGTCGGCCAGTTCGATCTGACCGGTCTTGAATCGCTCCACCGCCTGGCGGACGGTCATCCCGGTCAGGTTCTGGCCGACCTTGATTCCGGCCGCGGCCAGGGCGTCGAAGGCCTTGGGACCGACGAAACCGGTCAATACGACCTTGGCCCCGGTCCCGGCCACCATCTCGGCGGCCTGGATGCCGGCGCCCTGGGGGCGCACGGCCGCGGAGCCGTTGTCCACGTATTCAAAGGCCATGGTTTCCGGATCGACGACCACAAAGCCAGCCGCCCGGCCAAAGCGTTCATCTATCTGGTCATCCAGGGTCGGCCCCTGGCTGCTGACGGCTATCTTGTCCACGCTTGCTTCCTCCTTCTTGTCGGCGGCCGCGGCCGCCGCCCGATCCGTTCGGGAGCCGCGCCGGGCGGGCGACTCGATGCAGGCCTTCCCTTCACCGGCGGCGCGGGTCTCGGCGCTGGGCCGACCCTGGCCGCGCAACACAAAGTGGCCGCCCTCGATTCTGAGCGCCAACCCCTCCACCACCGCCCGGGCCACCGCTTTGCGGGCCGCGGCCAGGACCCGGCCGAAGGTCTGGCGGGAGACGTTCATTCTCAGTGAGGCCTCGTCCTGGTTGAGCCCTTCGATCTCGACCAAGCGCAGCGCCTCGAAGCCCTCCAAGGGCAGGGTGACCTCGTCCAGGTTCCTTATCGGCACGCCCCGGGGCTTGAAGTAGTCCACTTCGGGCAGGGCGTCGACCAGTCTGCATACCGGCGGTCTGGGCATTCGGTCTCCCTAAGTAATGAGCCTATGCTCATTATATTCTAATCCTCGTCTGAGCCAGGTCAAGGAAAATAATGAGCCTGTGCTCAAAAACTTGAGAGCTTCTCGCCGCGGTCAAAACAAAGACGGCGTTATAATCCGGCATAACGGTGAACGAGGGCTGAAAACGCGGTCGATCGGAAAGATTGTTTGCGGGCTGATCGGCCGTCCTTTGGCCTCGTGTCTCTTTTGGCCGGTTCAAACCGGGTCGGCCGCGGTTGCGACGGCGGGTCGGGAGCGCTCGATCAAAGCCGCTGCCGACCCGGCCGTCGATTCGGCCGACCACCGTTTACGGTCGGCTTACTTCAAAAGACTCTTCCCCGGTCCGCTCAGTCCTGTTCCTGGTCCGACTCCGGGCCGTCCATTTCCGCCAATCTGGCCTCGATGGCCTCCAATCGGGCCCGCACCTGGGCGGCGAGAGCGGTCAAGGTCGATTTGTCCTCGGGCCAGGGCGGGCCGACGGGTCCGAAACCCCGGCCGCGCCAACCCGATCCAAAGCCGCGGCCAAAGCCGCACCAGCGGCCAAAACCGCCGCCCCGGCCCCGGCCGTAGCCAAGGCCGGCTCCGCTTGCGCCTCGATAACCGGTGCACCGACCCGCGGCCCACCCGGTCATCGGTCCGGCTCCCCAAGGACCTGTTCTGTCGAAGCCTGGCATACTCACCTCCTGTTGCCTGTTTGTCTGTCTATCGTTCGACCCGGCCTGGCCGGGATCAAACCCGTCCGCCTGGACCGCCCCGACCTCGGCCGCGCCGCCTGCGACCGCCGCCGCGGCCCGGTCCGACCAGTCGAAAGCAGCCGCCTTCGATGCGCAACGCCCAGCCGTTGGTCAACGCCCGGGCCACCGTGGTCCGGGCCTCAGCCAGAACCCGGGAGAAGGTCGGCCGGGAGACGCCCATCATTTCGGCGGCGGTCTGATGGTCCAGGCCTTGGCCGTCGGCCAGGCGCAACGCCTCCAACCCCTCCACGGGCAGGGTCAACTCCTTCAATCCGGCCAGCGGCACGCCCTGGGGCTTGTAATAACCGACCGCCGGATGGCTCTGAACCAGTCTGTTCTTCCTCGGTCGAGGCAAATCGTCCCCCAGATCGTTTTGAACCTACGTTCAATATAAACCAGTCCGGCCGCTCGTCAAGAAAAATAATGAACATAGGTTCAAAATAGCCGTCCGTGCGGCTGGGCTCGAAATCACCGCCCGCCCGTCTTTTTTCGAGCCGTCTCCGGAACGCGTCTCCGGCCGTTCGGCGGTGCGGGCCGATCGGCCCGACAGAGGGCAAAAAGGGCGGGCCAATCCTGCCGCGACATGATATTCTGGGCGACCGAGAGACCGGAGAAGACCGGTCCGGCCCCGGCCCTAAGCGGGCCGGGAGCGACTCGACGAGGAGAAGGGGATGGACCGAGTCAACCGCGCCGTCAAGAAAGTGCTGTTCGAGCCGATGGGCGTCTTCACCGCCGTCGATGGGGAAAGAACGCTTCTCGAGCTGGCCTTGGCGGCCGGCCTGGCCATTCGGACCGACTGCGGCGGGCAGGGCAAGTGCGGCCAGTGCCGGGTCAAGGTCTCGCCTCCGGAAAGCTTCTCGCCGCTGACCGAAATCGAGTCCGAGACGCTCTCGGCCGAGGAGTTGGCGGCCGGGTTCCGGTTGGCCTGCCAGACCAAGCCTTTCGGCCGGGCCACGGTGAGCGTGCCGGAGGGGGTGATGGACTCCGGCCAGGCCCTGGGCAAGACAGGGCTGGACGGGCGCTTCGTCGTCCGGCCCATGGTCGAGCGGATCGTCCTGCCCGGAGAGCCGGCCGTCTCTGAAGGCCGGGCGGACGATCTGGCCTCGCTGATCGGCGATCGGATCGAGGCCGTCAGCGGCCGCCGGATCGAGCCGAGGGAGATCGCGGCGCTCAGGGATCTGAGCCGGCTCCAGGCGGCCGGCGGCGAAGTGACCCTGATCCGTCATCGCCGCCGGGGTCTGACCGCCGTGCTGGCCGGGCGGCGTCCCAGGTCGTTGGGCCTGGCCGTGGACGTCGGTACCACCACTCTGGCCGGCTACCTGTGCGACCTGACGACCGGCCGGGTGTTGGCCTCGGCCGGGGCGGCCAATCCCCAGCGCCGCTTCGGCGAGGACGTGATCTCCCGGATCGCCCATGCCGCCGCCGAGCCCGAGGGTCTGGACGAGCTGCGCCGCCTGGTGATCGAGGCGGTCAACCGACTCTTGGCCCACTGCCTGGAAAGCACCGGGGCCAAGAGCCGGGACGTGGACGAGGTGACTCTGGTCGGCAACCCGACCATGCTCCACCTCGCCCTCGGCCTCCATCCCCGTTCGTTGGGGGTCGCGCCCTACCGGCCGGTCAGCCGGAGGATGGGCGACTTCGAGGCGGCCGAGTTGGACCTCGACCTGAACCCGGCGACCAACGTCCATGTTCTGCCGGTCATCTCCGGCTACATCGGCGGCGACGCCGTCGGGGCCATCCTGGCCGCCCGACCCCAGGACGGCGAGGAGACGACCCTCATCGTCGATATCGGCACCAACGGCGAGTTGATCCTGGGCGATAAGCGCGGACTGTGGGCCACCAGTTGCGCCACCGGTCCGGCCCTGGAAGGCGCTCACATCTCCTGTGGGATGCGGGCCGCCGCCGGAGCCATCCATCGTTTTGACAACGAGCCCGGTTCGCCGGGCCTGGTCTATGAGGTGGTGGGCGGGCGGGAGCGCCGCCCGGCCGGGCTGTGCGGTTCCGGCGTCATCGACCTGGCGGCGGCGCTTCGCCGGAACGGGGCCTTGCTCGAGAGCGGCGGCTTCAACGCCGACGCTCCCGGAGTCGTCGTCGACGGCGACGGCGTCGGACGGGGCTACCTGATCGTTCCGGCGGAGGAGACGGCCGCCGGCCGGGAGCTGGTTCTGGAGCTGAAAGACGTCCGCCAGATCCAACTGGCCAAGGCGGCGCTTCGGGCCGGGATCGATATCCTGATGGGCGTCGCCGGGGTGGAGAGGATCGATCGACTGGTCCTGACCGGCGCCTTCGGGGCCCGGTTCGATTGGCGCAACGCCGTCGTCATCGGCATGTTGCCCCCCTCGGCCGTGGCCGGCCGGGTGGAGATCCAGGAGAACGGGGCCGGCCTGGGGGCGATAATCGCCCTCCTCGACCGGGAGGCCAGGGCCGAGGCCGGGCGGCTCAGCGAGCGGGTGACGACCGTCGATCTGGCCGCCCGACCCGAGTTCAACCAGGCCTACCTGGCAGCGATGGCCTTCCCCCCGCTGGGAGGGGAGGCGCCGGCAGAGGGGGGATAGGTGCAGATCCTGACCGACATCGCCTTTGATTACTCTCTCGAACGAGTCGTCGAGATCGTCTCCAGAGGCCGGGATCTGCCCGACCTGGAGGCTGAAACCCGGTGGGCAATGGACAGGCTCAAAGAGCTGTGGCGGCCCAGGGCGATCGTCGAGCGCGTTGCGGTCAAGGGGCAGGCGGGCGACAAGGTGACGGTGGGCCGCTTCGACGGCGACGAGACGGTCATGACCCTCGGCCCCAAGGCCCATCTCCTGGCCCCGGCCAGGGAGGCGCTTGTCTGCGTGTCCACCATCGGGTCGGAGGTGGAGGCCAGGGCCAAGCAGTTGGCCCAGGACGGAGAGATGATGAAGTCCTATCTGCTGGACCAGGTGGGGGTCATCGCCTTGAGCGAGATCGGCGTCGCCTTCCGCCGCCTGGCCGAGAGGGAGGCGGCCAAGCGCGGTTGGGGGGTCAGCCCGTCGCTGTCGCCCGGCTCGCTGATCGGCTGGGAGCTTTCCGGTCAGCGGGAGTTGTGCTCGCTGGTCGATCTTACGGCCATCGGCGTCGAGTTGAACCAGACCGATATCCTGATTCCGTTCAAATCGGCTTCGGCTCTGGTCGGGCTGGGGCCGGACTACGAGGACAAGACGGTCGGGTCGGTCTGCCACTGGTGCCACCACCGCCGCGAGTGTTGGCGGCGCTGGAGCAAGTGAACGTCGCTCCCGCCCCGGCTCGCCGCCTGGTTCTGGCTTGAGATAGCGTTTCGGCCGGACCCGACCGCCGGCCGATCCCAGGGAGACGACAATTTTCTTGACCGCGCTGGACGCGTGGTGTAGCGTGTACCTATTGTATACTTAGCGTATTGAACAGGCGGCTGGCGGCGGAGCGGCGCTGCGGGTCGGGAAGTAGATTATCTTAGAATAACAAGCAAGTTACCACTATAGGCGGCCGGAGATGACCCACAACTTGGCCCAGTCGAGACCCAAGGGGACGGCGAGACAGGTCTACGACGGGCTTCGCACCCGCATCCTGGAGGCCTCGTTGCCGCCGGGCGAGGACCTCGACGAGGCCACCCTGGTCGAGATGTACGGCGTCTCCCGGACGCCGGTCCGGGAGGCCTTGATCCGGCTGGCCTCGGAGGGGTTGGTCGAGCTGCTGCCCCACCGCGGGGCGCGGGTGGCCGCCCTCAACTTCACCGACATCCCCCAATACTTTGAATCCCTCGACCTCCTCCAGAGGGCGGCCACCCGCTGGGCGGCGTCCCGCAGGAGCGACGAGGACCTGAAAGAGATCGACCGGGCCCGGAAGAGCTTCGAGCGCCGGGCCAGGCAGGAAGACACCCTGGCCATGACCGAGGCCAACCACGACTTCCACGCCGCCATCGGCCGGGCGTCGGGCAATGACTATATCGCCCGGGCCTACCTCCGACTGCTCGACGAGGGCCTGCGGGTGGCCAGGTTGAGCTACGCCCATGAGGTGCCGGAGAGCGAAGGCCGGATCAAGCACATCGACATCACCATCGACGATCACCGCTTGCTCCAGGAATACATCGCCGCCCGGGACGCCGACCGGGCCGAGGCTCTGGCCGGCGAGCACACCGAACGTTTCCGGCAGCGGATCATCACCTTCTTCAGCCAGACCCTGGCCCCTGAGGTGGCGATTACGATCAAGAATTGAAGGAGAAGACGCCGGCCTGGTCCGGGGGGCGGGCCGGGAAGCGATTTAAAGGAGGGCTTGGGCTCTTCCGCCTGGGCGGGCGGCCCACGAGAGATGGAGAACGGCGTCGGTCGGCCGAGAGACGGCGTCCGACCCCGATTGGCGTCACTGTAAGGTCTGTCAACAAAAACGAGGGAGGGAGTAATAATGAGGAAAGCTGTCGTTTTAATTTTGGCGTTGGTGTTTGTCCTGGTCGGAGTCACCGGCGCTTTGGCCAAGACCAAATGGGACATGCACCTCAACTACCCGGCCGGCAACTTCCACTCCAAAGGCGCTCAGGAGTTTGCCAATCGGGTCAAGGCGGCGACCAACGGCGAGTTGGAGATCGTGCTCCATCCCGGCGCCGCCCTGGGCTTCAAGGGCCCGGAGCTTCTCAGGGCCGTGGCCGAGGGCCAGTTGGCCATCGCCGAGGTGCCGACCGGCATGGTCGAGGGCGACGCGCCCATCCTGGCCTTGACCGCCCAGCCGTTCATCTCCACCAACAGTTTCGAGCAGCGGCTTTTGTATTGGCTGGCCAAACCGACTTACGCCAAGGTGCTCGACAAGTTCAATCAGTTCACCCTCTACTCCTCGGTCTGGCCCTTTTCCGGCATCTACACCCAGCGGCCGATCCGGGACGTGGCCGATCTCAAGGGCCTCAAGATGCGCGTCTACGACGGCACCGGCCTGGCCTTCGGCAAGCTGACCGGCATCGCCGCCCGTAAGATGCCCTTCTCCGAGGTCTACCCGGCCATGAAGGCCGGCCTGTTGGACTCGATGTACACCTCCTCCGTCTCCGGCGTGGACGCCAAGGCCTGGGAGGTCTTGAAGTACTTTACCCGGATCAACATCGTCGGTCCGGTGAACATGATCAACGTCAACAAGGACGCCTGGAACAAGCTGCCCAAGGACGTTCAGGCCAAGGTTCTCCAGATCGCCAAGGAGATGGAGGACGAGATGTGGAACCTGGCCGGCGACATGGACCGCAAGTCCCTCGCCATTCTGAAGAAGAACGGCATGACCGTCCTTTCGGTCGACGCCAAGTTCCGCGCTCAGCTCAACGAGGTCGGTCGGAAGCTGAGGGCGGCCTGGGCGAAGAAGGCCGGCGCCGAGGCCCAGAAGATCCTGGCCGAGTACGACCGCATCACCGGCCGCAAGTAATCCGCCCGGCCGGGCCTTCGGGTCCGGCCGGCTTGGCTGAAACCGACTATCGTTCCCGGCGGGGAGCGGGCCGTAGTGCCGGGCGCGCTACGGCCCCGCTCCACGCCCGGACGCCGCAGCGGTGCAGAGATGGACACTTTCGTTAGAATCGCCGATAAGCTGAGTGACTGGATGGCCCGGATTTCGGCCGTGATCCTGGCCTTGATGGCGCTCGTGATTCTGGTCGAGATATTTCTGTGGAACTTTTTTCAGGCCACCACGCTCATCGCCGACGAATACTCGGCCTACGGCCTGGCGGCGATCATCTTTCTGGCGGCCGGCTACTGCCTAAAAGAGAAGGGACACATCAGGATCACCCTGATCCTGGGCTTTTTGCCGCCGCGCCTGAACAGAATCGTCACCTTCGTCGCCACCCTGGCGGCGACGATCTTCATGGGGTATTTGTGGTGGTACCTCTACAAGATGCTGGCGGCCGCCTACCGCTACGATTCCACCTCGGGCACGCTGACCGAAACGCCGCTGTGGATTCCCCAGTTGGTGATGCTCGTCGGCGCGGCCGCCTTCCTGCTCCAGCTAGCGGCCAGCACCATCAAAACGTTCAAGGCCATCGGCAGCGGTGAGGAGGTCTTCTGATGGAAGCCGATATCCTGACCATGTCGATCTTGACCTTTGGGGTGCTCTTTCTTTGCCTGGGCTCCGGAGTGTGGGTCGGTTTCTCCCTGTTCATCGTCGGCCTGATCGGGATGAGCGTCTTCTCCACGCTGCCGGCCGGGAACAACATGGCTTCCTCTGTTTGGGCCACGGTGGAGAAATGGGAGTACGTCGCCTTGCCGCTGTTCATCCTGATGGGTGAAATACTATTCAGATCAGGCACTTCCGAACGGCTGTTCAACTCCCTGGTGCCCTGGCTGTACCGGATGCCGGGCGGGCTGTTGTTGATGAACATCGTCGCCTGCACCCTTTTCGCCGCCGTGTCCGGCTCCTCGGCCGCCACCACGGCCACCGTGGGGAGGATCACCCTGGCCGAGTTCAAGAAACTCGGCTACGACAAGCGAATGGCCATGGGTTCGCTGGCCGGCGCGGGCACGCTCGGCTTTCTGATTCCGCCCAGCCTGATCATGATCGTCTACGCCATCCTGGCCGAGGTGAGCGTGGGCAAGATGTTCATCGCCGGCATCCTGCCCGGGTTGCTGCTGGCCGGGGTGTACATCCTCTACATTCTCTACCGCGGCCTGCGTAACCCCGACATCGCGCCCCGGATCAAGGAGACCTACACCTGGAAGGAACGCCTGGTCGCGCTCAAGGACCTGGCGCCGACGCTGATTCTGATCTTGATGGTCCTGGGCAGCATCTACGCCGGCGTGGCCACCCCGACCGAGGCGGCCGCCCTGGGCGTCTTGGGCGCACTGGTTTTCGCCATCATCAACCGCCAGATGACCTGGCGGGCCTTTTTCGAGGCGCTCATGGGCGCGGTCAAGACCAACGCCATGATCATGATGATCGTGATCGGGGCCGGTTTCCTCTCCCGGGTGATGGGCTTCCTGGGCATCCCGGCGGCCATCACCCAGGCCATCACCGAGATGAACCTCTCGCCCTACACCCTGATGCTCCTGCTGGGCGGGGTCTATGTCGTCCTGGGCTGCCTGTTGGACGGCTTCTCGATCGTTGTCATGACTCTGCCCATCGCCTTGCCGGTGGTCACCGCGGCCGGGTTCGACCCGATCTGGTTCGGCATCTACCTGATCCTGATGGTCGAGGTCAGCCAGATCACTCCGCCGGTCGGCTTCAACCTGTTCGTCATCCAGGGCCTGACCGGCGAGCCGATCATGAAGATAGCCCGGTACTCGCTGCCGTTCTTCTTCTTGATGCTTTTGACTACGGCCGTCCTGACCATCTTCCCCAAGATCGCGCTGGTCTTGCCGCAATACATGGTGGCCAAGTGAACCGAAGGGGCGGCTGTTCGAGCCGGCGGCGGGATTGGAGAAAAAGATGATTTCTCGGCCGGGACGGCGGGCTTCTTTACCCGAGCGGGTTGGTTGGTCGATCGTCCCTCAGAGGAGATGAGCGATGGCTTCGTGGTTGCAGGAACATTCCTGGCAGGATGTTGAGGATTACTTGAAGGCCGACGAGCGGATCATGGTCCCGATCGGCTCGACCGAGCAGCACGGCCGCTTCGCTCCGCTGGGCACCGACACCTACGCCGCCGTGGCCGTGGCCGAGGACGCCAGCGACAAGACCGGGGTGATGATCGCCCCGCCGCTGTGGTTCGGTTGGAGCCCCCACCATCTGGTCAAGCCGGGCACGATCTCGATTCGGGCCGAGGTGCTCATCGAGGTGCTGTCGGACGTGGTCGAGTCGCTGGCCGAACACGGCTTCAACAAGTTCGTCCTGATAAACGGCCACCGCATCGTAAACGTATCCTGGATGCAGATCGCGGCCGAACGATGCCAGCGGGAGTACGGGGTCAGGGCGGTCATCTTTGATCTGGCCTACATGAGCAAGGAGATCGTGGGCGAGCTGGGTTTCGGACCGATCGGCCACGCCGAGGAGATCGAGATTTCCCACCTGCTCTTTGCCCAGCCCGATCTGGTCGATCTCAGCCGGGCCAAGGACAACCCCCACCCGGAGAGACTGCACTACCACCTCGACCCCCACGATCCCAGAGACACCCTGTGCTACGTGCCGGCGACCAAGGAGGATATGACCTCGATCTTCGAGACCGCCGGCGACACCGTGGGCGGTTGCCCGACTGCCTCCTCGGCCGAGAAGGGGCGGCGGTATCACGATCATCTGGTCAAGCGGATGGTCGAGGTCTTGGCTTCGATGAAGGCCTGAGCGGCAAAGATTTTCCTGGTCGTTCGCAGCGCGGCTCCGACCCCGGCGGTCGGAGCCGTTTTTTTGGCGGGTCCTGGTCGCAATCACGAACGCCGCGGCCAAAGCCGGCCCAGGTTCCGAGGCGCTTGGTTGGCTGATTAGTATCGAGTATAATAATGCAAATAGGCCAGCGTCGGCGGTCAGGGGTCGCCTTGGGTCGCCCGGCGGTCAACATCCGGCTCGGTCCTTTTGGGGGAAGGGGGTCCCATGATTATTCGGGAAGCCGATCTTTTCCATGGCATGAGCGAGGAAGTGGTCGACGAGTTGATCAAGGTAATGACTGTCGAGTCATACCAGGCCGGTGACGTCGTCTTCAAGGAGGGCGATCCGGCCGACAGCTTCTACATCATCGAAAAAGGGGCGCTCAACCTGAACGTGGCCGCGGCCGGCGGGGTGATGCATGTGGCCAAGCGACCCGGCGAGGCGGTGGGCTGGTCGAGTCTGGCCGGCCGGGAGGTCTACTCGGCCTCGGTGGAGTGCATCGAGCCGACCCGGCTGATCAGGATCAACAAGGACAAGCTGGATGTGGTGCTTAGGAGGTATCCGGCCAGCGGGCTGCTGTTCTATAAGCGGCTGGCCGGGGTGATCGGCGAGCGGCTGATCCAGTGCCACTCGGCCCTGGCCGAGTGCCAGATAGGACAATAGATTCTCTTCGCGGCGGCCGCCGCCGGCTCGACCCGCCGGGCGGTGGTCGTTCGCTCGGGGGAGGGTGGAGGAGCGGCCGTCGGCGAAGTCTATCCGCCGGGGGGCGTCCCGTTTCTTTTCATCCCGGCCGGGATCGTCCGGATGTCCCACCTTTTCAGATCGTCGAGGCGGCCTCGGCTCTGATCGGAGCCGGGGCTGAATCTTGGCTCACTTCAGCGCCGCCCGCACCCGATCCAGCTTGGCTTCATACTCCTTCACCGCCCGGTGGGCCGCGGCCAGATCGATCCTCTCGAAACGGACCGTCTCTCCCGGCCGGGCCTGGGCGAGACGGTCCAGGTCCGGGGTGATGACGGTGGCGATCTTGGCGTAGCCGCCCACGGTCTGCTCGACCAGGAGGACGATCGGCAGGCCGTCGGCCGGAATCTGGACCGCGCCGGGCAGGCTGGGCTCGGAGATGATCGAGCGGGGCGCTCCCTCCTTGAGGGGAACCTCGGGGCCCTCCAAGCGGTAGCCCATCCGGTCGGCCTTGGCGCTGATGGTATACGCGCTGTCGAAGAAGACGGCCAGGCCGTGGTCGAAGAAGTCGTCCTGGGGGCCGGGTACGGCCCGGAGGGTGATCTCCTTGGCGAAGGCGGGGCGCAATTCGACCGGCAGTGACCTGCTCACGCCGCTCGGGGCGGCCTCGCCCCGGGGCAGGACGTCGCCTCGGGTCAGGTTGCGGCCCTTGAAGCCGCCGATCTTGCCGCCGACGTAGGTCGAGCGGCTGCCCATCACCTCGGGGACGGCGATGCCTCCGGTGACGGCCAGATAGCCGCGAAGCCCGCTCTTGGCCGGTTTGACGGCGATGACGTCGCTCGGCTCGACGGCGAAGGAACTCCAGGAGGCGACCGGCCGGTCGTTGAGAGTCACCGGCATTTCCGCGCCGGTGACGGCCGCTTCGGCCGGGGCCAGGACTTCCAGCTTGGCCCCCATGAAGGTCATCTCGATTACGGCCGCCCCCTCGGGGTTGCCGACCAGCAGGTTGGCCGTCCGAAGGGCGAACCTGTCCAGGCCGCCGGAGACGGGCACACCGAATTGCTGGTAGCCGTAGCGCCCCAAATCCTGGACGGTGGCCAGGGGACCCGGTTCCAAGACCTTGAACATGTCCTTCATCGGCCCTCCTCCCGCTCCTTGATGGCCAGGTACTCGTCCTCGGTGATGGGCCGGTACTTGATCAAATCGCCGGCCTTGTACAGAAACGGTTCGGCCCGGTTGGGGTCGAAGAGCTTGAGCGGGGTCCGGCCGATCAACCGCCAGCCGCCGGGGCTGTCCACCGGGTACATGCCGGTCTGGTTGTTGGCGATGCCGACCGAGCCGGCCGGGACCAGCGTCCGGGGCGTGCTCAGTCGCGGCGTGAACAGCCTGTCGTCCAGCCCGCCCAGGAAGGGGAAGCCGGGGGTGAAGCCGATCATGTAGATCTGATAGGCCGGCTGGGAGTGGAGGCGGATCACCTCTTCTTCGGTCAGGCCGTTGTGCTCGGCCACGAAGCCGATGTCCGGGCCGTACTCGCCGCCGTAGAGGACCGGGATCTCCACCGTCTCGGGCGGCGGGATCTCGATCTCGTCCAAACGCTCCTCCAGTCCGGTCAGGATCGCCTCGACGGCGGCCGGATCGGCGGCCAGCGGATCGTAGAGGATCAAGAGCGAGCGATAGGTCGGGATGACCTCGACGATGGCGGCCGGCCGATCCTGGGCCAGGGCGGCGGCCATGACCCGCACCTTGCGGTTGATCTCCGGATCGATGGCGTCGCCGTACTCGACCAAGAGACCCCGGTCGCCGACGGTGCGAAAGACCGGCTGGTCGAAAAGTCCGGACATCGTTATTCCCTCCCCGGGCTCAGTCGGCCGCGCCCATGGGTTTGACGGCCACGCCCTCGGATTCCAGCAGTTCACGGATCGAACGGACCAGATCGACTGCGCCGGGCGTGTCGCCGTGGACGCACAGCGTCTGGGCGTTGAGTTCGATCTCGGTCCCGTCGATGGCGGTCACCTTCTGCTCCTTGGCCATCTTGAGCGCCCGCTCGGCCACCACGGCCGGATCCTTGATGACCGCGCCCTCCTGCCGGCGGGAGACCAGCGTCCCCTCCGGGGTGTAGGCCCGATCCGGAAAGGCCTCGTAAACCACCTTCAAGCCCACCTCTTGGCCGATCCTGGTCATCATTTCGCCCTTGGCCCCGGCCAGGGCGACGTAACGCAGTTGGGGATCGACACTGACGATGGCCTCGGCGATGGCCGCGGCCACGTCCCTGTTCTCGACGGCGGTCAAGTAGAGATTGCCGTGGGGCTTGACGTGGAACAGTTCGACCCCGTTGGCCGCGCAGAAACCCTTGAGCGCCCCGATCTGGTAGATGAGGTAGTTGCGGATCTCCTCGGGGGTGCAGTCCATGTTGCGCCGGCCGAAGCCCAACAGGTCCGGGTAGCCGGGATGGGCGCCCACGCCCACGCCTTTGGCCGCGGCCAGGGCCACCGTCCGGTTCATGACCATCGGGTCGCCGGCGTGCCAGCCGCAGGCGATGTTGGCCGAGGTGATGTAGTCGATCACCTCTTCGTCGAGGCCGAGTTTGTAGTTGGAAAAGCTCTCGCCCATGTCACAGTTAAGGTCTATCCGCATCGGGACATCCTCCCCTGACGGGATTAAAATGTTAGGGTTGGCTGTGCCTCAAAATCGCGCCTCGGCGCGCCGATCGTTCCCGGATCGCTACTCCCAAACTAATCCGCCGGGCAGAGCGTGTCAACCTATCTATTATTAATATTATGATATCGAATTGAGATTCAATGACGCGTCGGGCCGCCGCCCGGTCCGGAGCGGCTGGTCAAAAGGCGTCGATGGTGATATATCACAACATTCGTCCCCCCTCCAATCGCGGTAGAGCCGCCGGAGAGAGACTGAAGGGAGGTGTCGGGCTTGATCAAGTCGGTCAATGTCGCCTACTGGGTCCAGCGCTGGAGCGAGCTCCATCCGGACAAGGCGGCCATCGTTTTCCAGGGTGATGAGATCAGCTATCGCCGGCTCCACCGCCGGGCCAACCGGACCGCCTGCTGGCTCCAATCGATCGGGATAGAAAAGGGCGATCGGGTGGCGGCGATGCTGGACAACTGCCCCGAGTTCATCGAGCTCTACCTCGCTTCGGCCCGGCTGGGGGCGATCTTCGTCCCGATCAACACCCGCCTGGCCGCGCCGGAGCTGAAGTTCACCCTCCGCCACTGCCGGCCCCGCCTTTTCGTCTACGGCCCCCGTTTCGAGACGATGGTCGATTCGCTGGATCTGGCCGGTTCCCTGCCGCTCATCCTCCAGGCCAGGCTGGGCCCCGGCGGCAATGCCGAGCGGCTGGATTATTCGGCCGGCACGGCCGAGTTCGACGGCCAGGAGCCGTTTCTGACCGCCACCCTCGGCCCCGGCGACCCGGAGGAGCCCCAGGTGATCATGTATACTTCCGGCACCACCGGCCAGCCCAAGGGCGCGGTCTTGAGCCATCGCAAGACCTTTTTCAACTGTTTGAACGCCGACATCTTCTTCAAGCTCCACTTCGACGACGTGATGCTCGTCATCCTGCCGCTGTTCCACTCCGGCGGGCTGTTCATTCAGGCTTCGCCCTGCCTTTACAAAGGCGCGACCATCCTCCTCCATCCCCGCTTCGACCCGGCGGCGGTCTACGCCGACATCGAGAGGTACAGAGTGACCAAGTTCCTGGGCGTGCCGACCGTGTTTCGGGCCCTCTTGGAGCTCGACGGCGACAAGCGGCGCGACGTGTCCTCCCTTCGGGTCACGGCCATCGGCGGCGAGAAGGTCACCCCCGAGCTTCTGGCCGCCTGCAAGGAGGCCGGCTTCTCCTGCCGCCAGATCATGGGCCAGACCGAAACCTCGATCCTGCTTTGGGCCTCGGAGGAGGAATCGCTGGCCCGGCCGGGGACCGTCGGCCGCCCCGTCTTCCACGCCGAGGTCCGGTTGATGGACGAGGCCGGCCGGCCGGTGCCGGTGGGCGAGGTGGGCGAGATCGTCGCCCGGGGCTCGATTCTGATGAAGGAGTACTGGCAGGAGCCGGAGACGACCGAGAAGACCATGCACGGCCAGTGGCTCAGAACCGGCGACCTGGCCCGGATGGACGAGGACGGCTACTTCTACCTGGTCGATCGGGCCACCGACATGTACATCTCCGGCGGGGAGAACGTCTACCCGACCGAGGTCGAACGGGTCCTCAAACAGCTTCCCGGCGTGGCCGACGCCGCCGTTTTGGGCGTTCCGGACGACACCTGGGGCGAGGTCGGCCACGCCTTTGTTGTCCTCGAGAACGGGGCCGAGGTCACCCGAGACGAAATCATGGACTTCTGCCGGGCCAATCTGGCCGGCTTCAAGCGGCCCAAGCACATCACCTTTGTCGGCGAGCTGCCCCGGACCTCCTTGGGCAAGGTCCGCAAGTTCGTGCTCCGGGAGATGCTGGAGTCGAGCTGAGCCGCCGGGCCGGGCCGGCTAATCGGTCGCCTGTCCGGCCGCCTCCTCGGCGGACGAGCCGGCGTCTCGGCCGATCAGGGCCTTGAACTCGCTCTCGTCCAGGCTCTCCTTCTCGATCAGCGTTTCGGCGATCGAAGTCAGGACCTCCCGGTGACGGGTCAACAGATCGGTGACATGGGCCTCGCGCTCGTCGAGGATGGTCTTGATCTCCTCGTCCAGCTTGGCCGCGGTTTCGTCGCTGTACTCCCGGCCGCTCCAGGGCGACTGCTCGGGCGAGAGGAACATCGGCTGACCCGAGCGGGGGTAGGTGGCCAGGCCCAGGGTCCGGCCCATCCCGTACTCGGCCACCATGGCCCGGGTGATGTCGGTCGCCCGTTGGAGGTCGTTGTGGGCGCCGGTGGTGACGTCCTCGAAGACCAGCTTCTCGGCCACCCGGCCGCCCAAGAGGACGTCGATCTTGCCCAGGAGCTCCGAGCGGCTCATCAGGTAGCGGTCCTCGATCGGCCGCTGCTGGGTGTAGCCCAGGGCGGCCAGCCCCCGGGGGATGATCGAAATCTTGTGGACCGGATCGGCCCCCGGCGTGTAGGCCGCCACTAGGGCGTGGCCGGTCTCGTGGTAGGCGACGATCCTCTTCTCCTTGGGGTTGATGACCCGGTTCTTCTTCTCCAGGCCGCCGACGATCCGATCGACCGCCTCGTCCAAGTCCTCCATCTCGACCGCCTTCTTCTTCTTTCTGGCAGCCAGGAGAGCGGCCTCGTTGACCACGTTGGCCAGGTCGGCCCCTGAGAAGCCAGGCGTCTTCTGGGCGATGACTTTGAGATCGACGCCCTCGGCCAGCTTGACCTTGCGGGTATGGATCTTGAGTATGGCCTCCCGGCCGTTGATGTCGGGCTTGTCGACCAGGACGTGGCGATCGAACCGGCCGGCCCGGAGCAAGGCCGGATCGAGGATTTCCGGCCGGTTGGTGGCGGCCATGATGACCACGCCGACGCGGGGGTCGAAGCCGTCCATCTCCACCAGGAGCTGGTTCAAGGTCTGTTCGCGCTCGTCGTGACTGGCGATCACGCCGGCGCCGCGGGCCTTGCCGATGGCGTCCAGCTCGTCGATGAAGATGATGCAGGGCGCTTTCTCTCTGGCCTGGGTGAACAGGTCCCTCACCCGGGCCGCGCCCATGCCGACGAAGAGCTCGACGAAATCGGAGCCGCTGATGGAGAAATAGGGCACGCCCGCCTCGCCGGCGACAGCCCGGGCCAGAAGCGTCTTGCCGGTGCCCGGCGGCCCGACCAGGAGGACGCCCTTGGGCAACCGGCCGCCGATCTCCTCGAAGGCGGCCGGGGTTTTCAGAAAGTCGATGATCTCCTTGAGCTCTTCCTTGGCTTCGTCCTCACCGGCCACGTCGCTGAAACGGGTTTCGATCTCCTGCTCGGCGTAGATCTTGGCCTTGTTTCGGCCGAAGCTCATCATTCCGGAGCCGGGTTGCATCCGTTTCATCAGGAACCACCAGATGCCCAAGAAGAAGACGGCCGGTAGGATCCAGGACATGAGGTCCCTGAAAAAAGTGTTCTCTATCTCGCCCATGAAGGTGACGTGGTGCTGGGCCAGCTTGGCCGAAAGGGTCGGATCGACCCTGACCGTCCGGAACCTGATCACGTCCGGGCCGGTCTTGGACTTCATCTTGCCGGCGATGACGTTCTGGGTGACGGCGACCTCGAGCACCTGACCCGTCTCCAGGGCCTTGAGAAACTCGCTGTAGGGGATCACCTTGGGCGCGTACTGGCTGGCGATCAGGTTTTGGATGATCAACACGCCCCACACGGCCAGGAAGATGTACCAGGCATGGAATTTGACTTTTTTGTCCACCGGCAA
The DNA here is from genome assembly GCA_964634465.1 of uncultured Thermodesulfobacteriota bacterium. Taxonomy (GTDB): domain Bacteria; phylum Desulfobacterota; class Desulfarculia; genus CAZWLY01. The sequence continues at coordinate 61,138 of CAZWLY010000009.1, forward strand.
ACTCCTTTACCAGTCGGTGACGCTTCCGCTTCCGTCGCCGGACTCGAAGCACAGGCCGCTGCTGCGCCTATCGAGCGGCTTTCCAACAACCGGTTGATATCAATCAAAAGTGCAACAGGAATATCTTATCAGAGGAATGGCCCGGAGAGAACGCCTTTCGGCAGGCCTTCCGCAAAGGGGCGCGATGGAGGGCGGTCGTCTAGTCGAACCGGTGGAGCTGCGTCCGGGGGACCAGGGCCAGGCGGCCGATGCCCTGGAGGCTCTTGTCCTCGCTGGCCAGGCAAGCCTTACGCACGGCGTTGATGGTCTGGGCGGCCGCGGTCGAGCCCCAGAACCACTCGGCCAGGCTGGCCGGATCGGTCGGCTGGCCGGGCTGGGCCGAGACGGCCTCGAAATAGTAGGCCTTGAGGTCCTCCACGGCCATCTTGAGGGCCATGGCCGGCATGATCTCGGAGGTCGGATTTTCCGGCCTCTCGCCTCTGGCGTAGGCGCTGATGAACTCGACCACCCGCTCCGGCTCGAGGCCCGAGGTGCCGGTCGTGGTCCGGCCCCGTCCGGCTACGGCCAGGTCGTACCAGGTCCGCATCTGGGCCGCCTCGTCGGCGAAGGCGGCCAGGAGCTTCTCCAGGTCGGTGAGATCGGCCTCGGCCGGGGCGAAGGAGACCGGGCAGGCCACCGGCTGGGGCGCGGCTTCGGCCTGGGGCGCGTCCTCGGGAAAGTCTTCCAGGACCGGCCCGGAGGGGGCCTCCAGCAAGTTGAGGACGCTCAACAGGACCCGCTTCTGGAATTCGGGATCGTTGGGTGCGCCCAGCGGCCGCCCCAGCGGGAAGGGCACCCACAGCGCCCGGGGCGGCTTGATGATCTCGGTGTGCTCCCTGACTAGGCTGATCGACGTCGTCGCCAACCCCTCGTTCTCGAAAAAGTGAGCCAGCCCGCCCACGGCGCGCGTGCAGTTCGGTCAGACCGGCACCAGCAGGACGGCTTCGACGCCTTCGGCCTTCATTATCCCGGCCAGTCGGCGGGCGGTCTCCCCCAGTCGGGCCGGCTCGGTGGCGCCCATGAACGAGTAGTGGTAGTCGGCCAGAGCGCCGATGACGCCGAGCTCGGTCAGCTCCCGCAACCTGCCCAGCGGGAAGACCACGTTCCAGTCCTGCATGAAGCCGGTCCGGTCGAAGTTGGTCGAGATGTGGCTCATAACCAACTCCTCGGCCGGCGTGTCGCCCGGAATGATCCGGTAATCGGCCGCGTTGGGTGCAAACGGCCTGTCGCCGCGGCGGTGGAGGCCGGCGGTGGAGATGAGGGCCAGCTTGCGCCGGGAAAGGGGCGGCCCCGTCACCCAGGGCGCGGCCTCGAAGGTCGGACAGGGCAGTTCGAGCAGATGCTTCTTCTCGTCTTCGGGAATCCGCTTGAGATCGACCACGGCCTCTCCCCCCTTCAGGCCTCTGGTTGGCGGGTGTTCGTCGCCCTTGCGGTGGACGAGCCGAGGAGATGATACGATGATCGGCTGGGGGTGTCAAACGGGTCGCCGGTTGCCCGCGGCCGGTATTTGGTCTACCATCAAGGTTCGATTTGCCGACCGGGCGGGAGGGTGCGATGACGAATTGGAAACCAGGCTGGATGAAGACCGGCCTGGGCTCGTTGCCGATGAGCGAGCCCGAGGCCGCAACGGCGCTGGTCCTGGAGCGCTTTCCCGGGTTGCCCTTCTGGCCCCAACTGCCGCCCCGCAGCCCGTGGGAGAACATCACCCTTCAGTTCGCCGCCGGGTTGCCCGGCCTGATCGCCGACCCCGAGGCCGGGACGGTCGGGGTCGATCCGACGGCCGACCTGGCCGCCGAACTGACTACCTTTTACGAGGCCTATCTCGCCGGCGACTCGAATCGCTTCGCCCTGACCCCGGAGGTCGCCCCCGGTTACTTCCGGTTGGGCGAGAATATCCAGGCCGATCCCGGTCGGGTCGAGCGGCTCAAGGGCCAGGTCATCGGGCCGCTGACCTTCTGCCAGGCGGCCAAAGACGCCGAGGGCCGGATGGTGCTCCACGATCCGGAGTTACGAATCGCCTGCGCCAGGGGATTGGGCTTGGGCGGGGCTTGGCAGGTCGAGAACTTTCCCCGGCTCGGCCGCCGGCCGCTGATCCTCATCGACGACCCCGGCGTCTATTTGGTCGGCTCGGCCCACCTGGGGCTGAGCCGGGCCGAGGCGATCGAGCTCATCGCCGCCGCCGCCGAACCGATCGCCCGCGCCGGGGCCCTGGTCGGCGTCCACTGCTGCGCCAACACCGACTGGTCGCTGCTCTTGTCCGCCGAAATCGACGTCTTGAGCCTTGACGCGGCCGGCTTCGGCGAAAGCCTGCTCCTCTATGCCGATGACGTGATCGCCTTCCTGGAACGGGGCGGAGTGCTGGCCTGGGGAATCGTTCCGACCAACACCTTCACCGGGCGGGAGACGCCCGAGTCTCTTCTGGGCCGGCTGGGCGAGCTGACCGCCGCCCTGGTCAGGGCCGGAGCGGACCGGACGGCCGTCCAGGATCAGGCCCTGCTTACCCCGGCCTGCGGCCTGGGCTCGCTTTCGTCCGAGGTCGCCCTGGCCGTCCTCGATCTACTGGACGCAACCCACGCTTTGCTCATGGGACGGTGAGGGCATGGAAGCGGGCCGGATCATCCCCGTCGTCGGGCCGATCAAGCTGCTCAGCGGTCGAAACAGGGGCCAGTTCCCCTTCTCCCACAGCTTCATCATCGACGACGCCGACACGGCCCTGATCGACACCGGGCCGGGCCTGGAGGTGTTGAGGCCGTGGGCCGAACCCGGCCGGATCGATCTCGTCCTCAACACCCACACCCACCCCGACCATTCGGCCGGCAACCACCTCTTCGACGGCGTGGAGATCCTGGTTCCCGAGCCGGCCTTCGACGTCTCCGGCGACAAGACGGCCCTGTCCGAACGCTTTGCCGAGCCCGGCGAGCTGGCCGAGATGTGGCGCCGGTTCGTGACCGAGACGATGGGCTTTGCCGACCAGCGACCGACCGGCGCCTTCACCCCCGGCCAGGAGATCAGAATCGGCCGGACGCGCCTGATCGCCCTCAATACACCCGGCCACACCATCGACCACACCGTGTTTCATCTGCCCCAGCACGACGCCGTGTTGAGCGCCGACATCGACCTCACCCCCTTCGGGCCGTGGTACGGCCACCGGGAGAGCGATCTGGGCCGGATGAGGGCCGACATCCGCCTGGTGATGGACTTGAAACCCAAGGTGCTCATTCCGTCCCACGGCGAACCGCTCACCAGCGGCATCCAGGAGGCCTTGAGCGCCTACCTGGCCAAGATCGACGAGCGCGAAGATCGAATCCTGAAGTTCCTCGCTCGGGAGCGCAGCCGGGACGAGATCGTCGAGGCGGCCCTGATCTACGGCGGCTTCCCCTACTTCGCTCCCGCGCTCAAGTACTGGGAGGGCCAGATGATCGACCGGCACCTGGCCGAGCTTATCGAGACAGGGGCGGTCGTCCGGACCGAGACCGGCCGATACCGGGCCGTCTGACCAGAAATCGTAACCGCGCCTTTGGGCCCGGGCGTGCGTAAATTCGCCCCGCTCGCTGCGGCCCAGGTGCGTAATTAAGACTCGGTTCTCCTTCCCCTATCCAGGTAGCTATTCTTCAACACTCTGAAATCAATACCATATTACCACCATTTTTGTTTTGGCACGGCCGTTGCTCGGTATCAGGGCAAACACAGAGTAAGCGTGGCTGAGATCGGGAGAGGACGAGATGACCAAGAAGATAAGCGTAGTGATCGGAATCCTGGTGCTGGCGACGGCGATCGCGGCGCCGGTTTTGGCTTACGGCCCCGGCTTCGGCCAGGGCTACACTCCCGGCTACGGCCGCGGCTGGGGCGGCTATCACATGATGGGCTCCGGCTGGGGCATGGGGCCGGGCTATTGCTGGGGCGCTCCGGGTGGACCGGGCGACGTTCCGGGTTACGGCCCGGGCTATGGCCCCGACTTCAACAACCGCTTCGCGCCCGGTGAGGAGGTCGCTCCCCAGAGCGCGCCGGGCGTCGGCGACGACAACCGCAACTCGTCAGCCGAACTGTAACCCTTCCCATCCCAAACCTGCCTCCTCTCACCCCCGACCGCCAGGCCCTGACCCAGCCCGGCGGTCATCCTTTTCTATCGACTCGGCCGGGAGTCGCGGGTGGTCGAGTAGACGATCATGGCCAGGGCCAGCGCGCCGAAGCAGACCAGGAAGGCGGTGGAGTAGCTGGCTTGGCCGGTGGCCGGGTCGGCCCACCTGGAGAGCACCCCGCCCAGGCCGTGGACGAAGACGCCGGCGCCCATCATGGTGAAGAAGTTGACCCCGGTCATGGCCGTGCCCGCCATCTCCCTGGGCATGTTCTCCTTGATCTGGGCGTAGATGATGTTGGCGAAGGAGGCGAAGAAGCCCAAGGCGAAGAACACGGCGGCCAGGACGGGCCTCGCCCCGCTCTGGGGCCATACCGCCAGCGCCAGCACGGCGAGCATGATGACCGCCAGCCCCAACTGGACCGCCCGTTTGCGCGAGCCGAGCCAGCGATCCGAAAGAACGCCGCCCACCGGCGCGCCGACGATGAAGCCGGTGTTCAAGGCCAGGAGCACGTTGCCGGCCGCGACGGGGTCCAGGCCCAGGTGGACGATCAGGAACGGCCCGGCCCAGAGGGCCTGAATGGAGGCATAGGCGCCGTAGCGCATGAAGGCGGTCAGGGAGATGGCCCAGTAGTCGCGGCTGGCGAACAGATGCTTGACCGAGCTCAAGACCGGCATCGGTATGGCGTCGGCCTCGACAGCCCGGCCGGCCGCCTTGTCGGCGGGCGGTTCGTCGCGGACCCACAGCCACAGTCCGGCGGCCAGGAAAAGGGTGATCCCGCCCAACAGGAGGAACGCCCCCCGCCAGGTGAGCCACTGGACCAGGAGGGCCAAGGGGGTGGCGGCCAGCATCGCCCCTAGGGTGCCCACGGCCATGGTGGAGCCGATCATGGTCGCGAAGCGGTTCGGCTCGAACCAGCGGCTGAATATCCACAGGCCGCCCATCAAATTGGCCGACATGCCGATTCCCAAGAGGGCCCGCCCGATGAGTCCACCGGTCAGTCCCTCGGCCTGGGCGAAGACGATCGCCCCCAGGCCGCCGACCAGGTTCAGCATCGACATGGTCAACCGGCCCCCGAGGCGATCCAGGATGGGGCCCATGGGTAACTGGACCAGGGCGAAGGCGTAGAAAAAGACGCCGCCCAAAAGGCCCAGGTCGTGGTAGTCGAGCCCCAGGTCGCGGCTCAAGTCCGGGGCGATGACCGCGCTCGAGGCTCGAAAGAGCATGGACATGACGAACAGCGAGGTGCACAGCCCGAAGATGGTCCACCGGTTGACGCGCATGGCGATTGACTATACCAGGTCGGGCTGTTTTTTGAACCCCCGCGGGGGATCATTTCCCGCAGGTTGCGGCGAGGTGTTCATTTACCAGGCCGGCCGGTGGGTTCCGGAGAGGTTTCAGCCTCGCCGGGGCCGGGTCGGTTTGGAGGGATCACTCGCCCCAGACGGTCTGGTAGGCCTCGGACAGCATGGGCAGCTCCAGGCCGAGCCTCTTGGCCGCCAGGTAGGCCGCCCGCAAGTCGTAATAGGCCCTCACCGGCTTGCCGTCGGCGGTCATCTGCTCGGCCAGTTTGGCCGCGGCGGCGGCGGCGTCCCGTTTGGGGAGGAACTGTCCGACCAGCTTGCGGCCGAATTCCATGTAGGGACCGGCCAGGCCGTCGGCGACCATGGAGGCGGCCCAGGCCACGCTGGCCGCGGAGAAGGTCTCCGCCCGTCCGCCCAGGGCCAGGGCCAGCTCCATCGCCTCGGCGGTGGCCCTGGTCATGAACAGCCCCATCCGGGCGGCGCCCTTCATCCGCCCCGCTTTCATCAGGTAGCCGCCCCAAAGGCCGTAGACCTTGCTCATCACCTGGGCCACGGACACGCCCACCGGATCCTCCGACGTGGTCAGGCTGAACGGCGGCCAGTCGAACCGGTCGGCCAGTTCGCTGAGGCTCGATTTGGGTCCGGCCAGAACGCCCACCGCCTCCCGGCTCAAGACCAGGTCGGCGTCCCTGACCGGCCCGGCGAAGACGTATATCTCCACGTCCCGCCGGCCCAGTTCGGCCGCCAGCTCGGCGACGATGTGGTAGGGCAGCTTGCCGGTGGCCGGGTCGAAGCCCCAACCGGCCAGGATGATGTTCAACTCCTGCTCGGAGTATTCCATGACCTGGCGGGCCGCTTCGGCCACCCTGGCCGGCGGCGAGGTCAGGATCACCTCGCTGGCCTTCTTGAAGGCGCTGGGCGGATCGTTGGTCACGAAGACGTTCTTGGGCAGGCGAACCTCGCCGAACCGGCCCGGCGGGCGGCGGTCCAGGGCCAGCTCGTCGATCAGCTCGCTGCGCGGATCGAACAGGGTCAGGCTGGCGTTGAGGTAGCGTTTTTCCTCCAGGATGCGGTTGCCGATCAGGTAGGTCAGGGCGAAGCCCCAGTCGCCGGCGCCGACGATGACCAGGTTCTCCTTGGCGGTGGGCGAATACAGGCGCCTGTCGCCGTGGGTGGCGTAGAAGTTGAGCGCGGCCTCGGCCTTGACCTTGGGCTGGCGACCGATCCTCGGTTTCCAGCGGCCGATGACGCCCCGCCTCCTCAATGTGGCCAGCCCTTCTTCGAGCACCTCCCGGCTGCTGTGGTCGCGGATGAAGTCCTCGAAATCGGGGTCCTGGCCGAAGGCGGTGTGGTGATACTCGATCATCAACGCCTGCTCGGTCTCCATGGCCGCTATCAGATCGGTCTGGCCGTTGCGCCGGGTCCGGACGAGCCCCCTGGCCGCCAGTTGGCTGGCCATGACCTTCTTTGTCCGGGCGATCTCCCGGATGGCGCTCAGAGCCACGAACTCGTCCAACTCCAAGTCGCCTCGGTCGGCGGCGTGCCTCTCTTTGAGTTCGCTTAAGAGCATCGGCTCGGGCAGGGTGCAGTAGGCCCGGCCGTAGAGATTCTCGGCCGCCCGCCACAGCCCGGCCTTGGGATGGGCCAGCAAGGTGAACAGGGTCCGCCACAGGCCCATCCCCCTGAACCACGATCGGGCCCCCTTACGTTCGGCCAGGGGCATGTCCTCGGGGACGATGGCGTAGGAGACGGCGACCGGCTGGATGACCACGTCGTTCTCGCCGGCGATGGCCCCTCGCAAGGTGACCAGGCGGCGGGGGTAACGGAGGCTGCCGTCCCGGCTCCTGGCCCCGCCGCGCCAGGCCTCCAGGAAGATGCCCTGCATCAAGCCCAGTTCGGAGATGGCCCGGCAGTGGTTGAAGAGGGTGCTCAACTGGATCTTTCCCGCACCGCTGCGCTGGACCTTGTAGGAACCGAGCATGAGCAACCTGGCCAGGCTGCGGATGGCCATCATGTTGGTTCCGGCGGCGAAGAAGGGGACGCCGACCCGCTGGTGGTTGAGCACGGCGTCGACGATGAATTCGTCTACATGGGAGGAGTGGTTGCACAGAAAGACCACCCCCAGTCCCTGGTCCTTGTAGGCCTTGAGCTTGTCCAGATGGGCCACCTCGCGCCGATCGGGCGAGAGGAACAGGTCGGCTCCGGGCTGGTGCTCGAAGAGATGTTCCATCAGGGTCAGGACCAACGCCCCGGCGGTGCGGTGGCCCTCGACCTGGTAGGTGGTGGTGATGTTGTCGGCGATGGCCCGAAGCTCTTTCTCGTCGAAGGGCACGCCTTCGGCCGAGAGCTGGGCCGCGGTGTTGGCCACGGTGCGATCGACCAGGAGCCGGCGGTCTTCGACCTCGGGTTTGACCTCGGCGAAGAACTCGAACCAGGGCCGGCCGGCCGGGGTCTTGGAGACGCGCTCGGCCAGGCCTAAAAAATCTATTCTTTCCAGGCTGTTGGCAATGCCGTGCTGAATGCGACGCCGCCACCAGGCCGGTGAAAACAGGCCGCCCTTTGGGGAAGGTTTATCCTTACCGGACACTATGACGCCCCCCGAATCAATGCCCGGCCTTGACGATTGGAGTCATCGGTTCTGGGCCGCGAATCACTTACGGCCGGCAAAACGACCCGCCGGCCGGGCCTCTATCACCCCCGGGCGGTCATATGCTCTACCAGACGACCCGGTCGAGGTCAAGGGCGAGGGGCCGGAGCCGGAAAAAAGCTCGGACCGAGAACCACTCAACCCTGCTCCCGGCCCGGTTTGCGGTCGGATCGGCCTTTTTTTGTTTCAGGCCACGCCTTCCAGAGCGCCGACTTCCTCTTGGGACAGCACGCGGTCGATATCGAGGAGTATTTTGACCTCGCCTTCGGTTTTGGCCATGCCGAGGATGTAGTCGGTGTCGACGGCGGCGCCGAAGGAAGGGGTTTCCTCGATGTCCTCGGCCTTGATATTGAGCACCTCGGAGACGGAATCGACGACGATGCCCATCTGGACGACGCCGGAGGGGTTTTTGACCTCGACGACGATGATGCATGTCCGATCGGTGGCCTCGACCTCTTCCATTCCGAATCGTAGTCTGAGGTCGATGACGGGGATGACCTTGCCCCTGAGGTTGATGACGCCTTTTACGAAGTGAGGGACTCGGGGCACGGTGGTGACGGGCATCATGCCGATGATCTCCTTGACCTTGAGGATGCCGATGCCGTACTCCTCTTCGGCCAGGGTGAAGGTCAGGTACTTGCCCTCCTTGTCGGTCATGGCCTGGAGCGCTTGATCCATTACCTCGGTTTCCTGCGACATGGGCTCCTCCTCGTTGTCAGACGGTCGGCGGCAATGAGTGACCATTTCTGGCGAAGACGCCGACGGGACGGGATCGCCCCCCGCCGAGAGGTCGTCTCCATCGCCTGAAATCGCTTCGCCGGACCGGATCGCGTCGGGGATCATGCCTCGCTCGGCCTTCCTTGACCTCGTCCTCCCCCGCCGCCGGTGAATCGGCCTTGCCAAACATTTTACCACCACTGCCGCCCCCGGCCAAGCGGCCAGTTTTGCGCGTTGCCGGGGGCGGATCAGGAATAGCTCGCCGTCCTAAAACCGATGGCTCTGCGAGGAACGCTGGGCCGGCCGTCTCGACGGCGGCCGATCGGTTTTAGCTCTCGACCCGAGAGTCCGGGATGGCGTAATATCGTGGGGCGGCTTGATCTATAGTTTGAACCATCGGAGGTCGATTTTGAGCGACGCCAGCCGGACCGACCGGACGGAGCAGAAGGCGGTCAGCATCTTCAATCACGTCCTGGGACCGATCATGCTCGGCCCGTCCTCCTCCCACACCGCCGGACCGCACCGGCTGTCCATTTTGGCCAAGGCCCTGCTCGGCGAGGAGGCGGCCGGGGCCGTTTTCGCCTTCGATCCGACCGGTTCGTTCGCCCGGGTCTTTCGCCGGCAAGGCTCGGACGTGGGCTTCGCCGCCGGGCTTCTGGGCTGGGAGCTGACCGATCGGCGGTTGGGCCGGGCCCTGGAGGCGGCCGAGGCGGCAGGGATACGGATCGCCTTTTCGGTGGAGAGCCTGGATCGGGCCGACCACCCCAACCTGGTCGAAATCCGGTTGACCGGACGCTCCGGCGGAAAACTGACCGTCCGCGCCAAGTCTCTGGGCGGCGGGATGATAGAGCTCACCGAGCTCGACGGCCGGCCGGTCCACCTGACCGGCGACGCCCACGAGGTGCTGATCGAGGCCGGGGAGTCGGCCGAAGCCGCGGCCTTGGACGTCGCCGCCGGGGACGGCAAGCTGCTGGGCCCGATAAGCCGCGGGGAGACCGGCGGGTTGATTCGGGTTTCGCGAACCGAACCGCTCCCGGCCGGGCGTCTGGCCCGCCTTCGCGCTCTCGAAGGCGTCGGCCGGGTCTACACCTGTCCGGCGGTGCTGTTCGTGATGCCGGGCCGGCCGCTGTTTTCCAGCGCCGCCGAGATGGTCGCCCTGGCCCGGGAGCGGGGCCTGTCCCTGGGCCGGATCGCCTTGGCCTACGAGGCGGGGCTGCTCGATAAGAGCGAAGAAGAGATCATCGCCGAGGTGCTGCGACGCTACCGGATCATGGCCGACGCCGTCGCGTCGGGTCTCTCCAACGAGGTCGCCGCGCCTCGACTCGTTCGGCCGGCGGCCGGAGATATCTTGGCCGCCGAGGCCGGCGGCAAGCTGGCCGTGGGCGGCCTCCACGCCCGGGCGGCGGCCAGGGCGATGGCGGTCATGCACGTCAACTCGACCGCCGGCCTGGTCGTGGCTGCGCCCACGGGCGGCTCGTCAGGGGTCGTTCCCGGCGTCGTGGTCAGTCTGGCCGAGGAAGGCGGGCTCAGCCACCGACAAATCGCCTTGACCCTGCTGGCCGCTTCGGCCGTCGGCTTGATCGTCGCCAACCGGGCCACCTTCGCCGCCGAGGTCGGCGGCTGCCAGGTCGAGATCGGGGTCTCCTCGGCCATGGCTGCGGCCGGGGTGGTCGATCTGGCCGGCGGCGGCCCGGCCCAGGCCGCCGACGCCGCGGCCGTCGCGCTGCAGAACAACATGGGCTCGGTCTGCGACCCCGTCGGCGGTCTGGTCGAGATCCCCTGCCACACCCGAAACGCCGTCGCCGCCTCCAGCGCCTTTGTCTGCGCCGACCTGATCCTGGGCGGCTACACCAACCCCATCCCTTTGGACGAAACCATCGACGCCATGTTCGCCGTGGGCGAGATGTTGCCCGCCGAACTCAAGTGCACCGCTCTGGGCGGCCTGGCCCAGACCCCGTCGGCCAGGAAGCTGATTTAGCCGTCCGGGGGAAAGTCAAGGACTGCTCCGCGCCCTTGAATCCCAGGAGGGCGTTCCCCCCTTGCGGCGAAGAAGAACGAGTCCGCATCTGGCGTCGATACCTTGGTCGCTTGCGGCGGGGTCGTTCATCTCTATCCGCCTCTTTACAACCGCCGCCGGGGCCTGGGTTCTTTTTTGGACGTCCAGGCGGACCCGGCGGCCGGGTATCGGGAGCGGGGACGATGCCGGTGTAGAACCTGGTGGAAGAGCGCCTCCAAGCCTTGGGGTTGGGAGTGGCTTGGCCGCGGCCGAAGGCCGCGAGGGCTTATCAGTAAGGCGGGGGAGCTTCACCTGGGAAGTCCCCCCGAGATTCACTAGTCGATCTTCATGAATTTGTCGTCCTTGGTCCCGCAGACGGGGCAGGTGTCGGGCGCGCTGCGCTCTACGGTATGGCCGCAGACCGGGCAGACGTAGTAGGGGTATTCGTCCATCTTTTCGGCGCCGAGGTTGTCCAGAAGGGCCTGGTACATGGCGGCGTGGACCTTTTCGGCGGCGATGGCGTAGCTGAACGAGCGCTCGGCGGTGGCGTTTCCCTCGGCCTTGGCCGCCTCGATCATCTCCGGGTACATCTTGGTGAACTCGTGGGTCTCGCCGGCGACGGCCTCCTTGAGATTCTCCTCGGTGCTCCCGACCCCGCCCCAGGCGCGCAGGTGGCTGTGGGCGTGGACGGTCTCGGCCGCGGCCGCGGCCCTGAACATGCGGGCTACCTGGGGGTAGCCCTCGGCGTCGGCCTTCTCGGCGAAGGCCAGGTACTTGCGGTTGGCCTGGGACTCGCCGGCAAAGGCTTCCTTCAGAAACTGCTCGCTTTTGGACATGACGTTTCCTCCTGAGAGTGGGTGATGCGATTGTGAACTACCCATCCGCGCCGCCGGGCGGCGAGTCGGCCGCCGCCGGACGCATATTAGTCTCGAATCAATTTACACGTTCATTGAAATCGCGCAACTCGGGTTGAAGTCCTCTCTGGAAATGTTGCGCCGCCGGCCGGTTGGGATAAAGTCGGGGAATGAACCCCCGCCGCCAGCGGGAAGTCAGAGGGAGGTGGAGCATGGCGGATAGAGCCGGAGCGGTGACGATGAAGGGCGCTCCGTTGACCTTGACCGGCGACGAGATCAAGGCCGGTGATCGGGCTCCGGATTTCGAGGTGATCGACAACGATCTTCAGCCGGTGAAACTGAGCGATTACGCCGGCAAGGTGGTCATCATCTCTTCGGTGCCGTCCCTGGATACGCCGGTTTGCGATCTGGAGACGCGCCGGTTCAACGACGAGGCGGCCGGCCTTGGCGACGAGATCGAGATTCTGACAATCAGCATGGACCTGCCCTTCGCCCAGAAGCGTTGGTGCGGCGCCGCCGGAGTGGAGCGGGTGAAGACGCTGTCCGATCATCGCGACGCCGCCTTTGGACTGGCCTACGGCGTGTTGATCAAGGAGCTCAGGCTGTTGGCCAGGGCGGTTTTCGTGGTGGACGTCGAGGGCGTGATCAGGTACATGGAACTGGTCGAGGAAATAACCGAGGAGCCGGACTACGCCGCCGCGCTTAAGGCGGCCGGGTCGGCCCTGGTCTAGATTTCGAGACTCTGTAAGCCGGTCCATCCTGCAGGGGCCGGGGAATCAATCGCAAAGGGGCTGTGGCATGCTGAGCGAGAAGATGGTCAAGGCGCTGAACGATCAGATCAACGCCGAACTGTATTCGAGTTATCTCTATCTATCGATGGCCTCTTACTTCGCCGAGGTCAACCTGGCCGGGTTTCGACGTTGGATGGAGTGCCAGGCGGCCGAGGAGATGTATCACGCCATGAAGATGTACAACTTCGTCAACGAGCGGGGCGGTCGGGTGACGATGAAGCAGATCGACGCCCCGCCGGTGGAGTGGGAATCGCCCCTGGCCGTCCTCGAGGCCACGCTGGCCCACGAGCAGATGGTGACCGGCCGGATAAACGACCTGGTCGATCTGGCCATCGCCGAGAAGGACCACGCCACCAACAACTTCCTGCAATGGTACGTGGCCGAGCAGGTCGAGGAGGAGGCCAGCGTCGACGAGATCATCCAGAAACTCAAGCTGATGGGCGACGCCCAGGGCGGTCTGTTCATGATCGATCAGGAGATGGGCCAGCGGGTTTTCACCATTCCGCCCGAGGTGACCATCTTCGCCTGACAACCTCGACCCGGCCGCCATGGTGAGCCTGCCGGGCCGAATGACAAGTGATTCGCCGGGGTTGTCCAGCGCCGGCTCTCGTGGCCGGCCGGTGCGATCCTGGCGGTTTTTTATTCCGAAATGGTAACTCGAGCCGGCAAAGGCCATTGACAATCGGCCGCCGATGGTCGAGGCTTTAGCCGAGGGGGGAAAATTCGGTCCTGGCCCGAGGGGCGGCCGGACGGCCCAGGACTGGTTGATGGGGCTCAAGGAGTTGATGGCCAAACAGGATTTCATCGACCAGATATTGATGGTCGAAAACGACGCCGCCCTGCGCTCCACCGTGGCCGCCGCTCTGACTCTGGACGGGCATCGGGTGGTGGAGACCGGCGACGGCGCCGAGGCGTTGAGGCTTTTGGAGACCAACGTCTTCCAGGCGGTCATCACCGACCTGCACCATCCCGGCCCCGGCGCGATCGACCTGTTGGGTTATGTCAACGAGCACATGCCCGGCACGCCGGTCATCGTCATCACCGGCTTCGGTTCGGTGGACGTGGCCGTGGAGGCCATGCGCCAGGGCGCCTTCGATTTCCTGGAGAAGCCGCTCAATATCGAACACCTTCGCCTGACCCTGACCCGGGCCCTGGAGCGGGCCAGCCTGGGTCACGCCTACGACTATCTTCGCCACGAGCAGCCTTATATCTACCGCCTGGACAAGATATTGGCCTTGAGCCCGGCCATGGCCAAGGTGGTCGATCAGGTCAGGAAGGTGGCCGGCACCGACCTGACGGTGATGCTCACCGGCGAGAGCGGCACCGGCAAGAGCCTCATCGCCGGGGCGATCCATGCCAATTCTACCCGCCGGGACAAGACCCTGGTCACGGTCAACTGCGCCGCCTTGACCGAGACGATCCTGGAGAGCGAGCTGTTCGGCCACGAGAAAGGGGCCTTCACCGGGGCCCACAAGGCTCGTACCGGACGAATCCAGCAGGCCCATCAAGGGACGCTGTTTCTCGACGAGGTCGGCGACATGTCGCCCTCGACCCAGGCCAAGATTCTGACCGCCATCGAGGAGAAGATCATCCAGCGGGTCGGCGGCGGCCGCCAGATCAGGGTAGACGTGCGTATCATCGCCGCCACCAACCGGGACCTCCTGGCCGCCGTGGCCGAAGGGCGGTTCCGGGAAGACCTGTACTATCGCTTGAACGTGACCCACATCCATCTCCCGCCCTTGCGAGAGCGGCCCGAAGACGTCCTGCCCCTGGCCGAGAAGTTCTTGAAGCGGATGTGCCGGGAGCTCAAGCGCCCTCCGGTGGGCCTTTCCGACGAGGCCAAAGAGCGCCTCAAGACCTATAACTGGCCGGGCAACATCCGCGAATTGAGAAACGTCATCGAGCGGGCGGTCCTGTTCGCCGCCGGTCCCGAGATTACCGAGGAAGACCTCTCCTTGCACCGCTTGAGGCCGGGTCCCGGCGCGACGCCCCTGGAAAGTGGCCTTCTGGACACCCTGGACCTGAAAACCCTGGAGCGGCGGGCCATCGAAACCGCCCTGGCCCGCAGCGACTACGTCCAAAGACGGGCCGCCGAGCTGTTGGGCATCACCCCCCGAGCCCTGGTCTACAAGCTGGACAAGCTGGGCATCGACCATCCCCGGCTCAAGGCCAGGCGGCGGCGCAAGAGATAGCCCGACTAGTCAGGATATCGTTCCCGGAACAATACTAGCCGTCCCGAAGATATCACCCCCACTCGGCGCCTGCTTGCGAACGCCGCCGCGGTCCAGAGCCGGCGGCGCTTGTCTTGGAAATACCGCCTTGTGACCGCGCTCGGCGTCACGCTCTTTCGCCTCTCCCCGAGCGATCGTCCGGCCATCGCCGGCCGTGGCCCACATCCTAGGTCGCCCTCTCGATCTGTCGCTCCCGTCAGCCCTGACGAAACTTCGCTTGAACCGCGTCGCGGAAAGAAATAAAAATAACGACCACTTCCCGTACGTCCGGGCCGAGTGGTGTTACCTTTTTGGAATTTCCAAATCGTAATAATTTCGAATTGGTAACAAGCACTCCGTCTTCCAAGTCGAAACAGAGCCCCGGCCGCGACTTGGCCATTGGCCAAGATTGTCTGTTTATGCCAGCGATAACAGCAGGTTGTCAGTCAATCAGGTCAAATTTGATCCAGTTGGCTGTTTTGGCACCCCTTTTGCCCTTATTGACGGCAGCACAGCTTCCGATGGACGGGGGCTCCAAAATCCAAGGGGGTAGGAAATGAAGATTTGGCGAGGCATCAGGAAGTTTCTGGTTGAGGAGAAGGGTATCAGTGCGGTCGAGTACGCCCTGCTGCTCGGTCTGATCGGCACCGGCATCGCCGTGGCCGCCGCCGCTCTAGGCACCCAGGTCAGCACCAACATCACCGACGCCACCACGGCCATCACCCCGTAGGGGCCGAAGGGGCGGTTTGGGACCGGGGGCGGGTCGCCGGCTCAGGGGGGAAGGTGGTCCCGTCCTGACCGCCCGATCACAAGGAGGAGAAAAGATGAAGGTTTTGAAGAGCATCAGGAAGTTTCTGGTTGAGGAGAAGGGTATCAGTGCGGTCGAGTACGCCCTGCTGCTCGGCCTGATCGGCACCGGCATCGCCGTGGCCGCCACCGCTCTGGGCACCCAGGTCAGCACCAACATCACCGACGCCACCACCGCTCTGACTCCGTAGGGGCGTAAGGCAAGGACTCATGACGGTCAAGACCGGCCATATTCGCCGCTGGGAGCGCGAGGATTACGCCGAGCAGCTTCTGGGGACGCATTGGGGCCTCATCCCGGCTCTTTTGGCCGCTCCCGGTCTGGCCCAGTTGGGCAATCCGGCCGGAGCCTGGCTGGTGCTCCTGGCGGCGATTATGGCCAGCTACGACGTGGCGGTGCGTCGTATTCCCAATCAAATAAACGCGTTGACCGCCCTGTGCGGCCTCGCCTTGAGTCTCGGCTCGGGCTGGGAGGGGTTGAGTGGAGCCCTGCTTGGCGGCCTGGCCGGCCTGGGCCTGATGGGTCTTTTTTATCTGTTCGGTGCGGTAGGCGCGGGCGACGTGAAGGCCATGGCCGCGCTGTCCACCTTCCTGGGGCCGCTGGGCGCCGTCTACCTGTTCGCAACCACCGCCATTGCCGGCGGGGTGCTGGCCGCGCTCCGGATGGTCTGTTCCAGTTGGCGGCCCGGTCCGGGCGGCGGGTTGTTCAGCTTCGGTCCGGTCCGCCCCGGTCTGACTCTACCGTATGGCGTGGCCATCCTGGCCGGAACGATTTGGACGGTGTTTTTGAGAGGAACGCTTTCATGATCTTGAGGCGACTGGTCAAGAGTGAGCACGGCTCGGCGGCCGTCGAGTTCGCCATGGTCTTGCCGGTGGTGCTGCTGCTGCTCTTCGGCGTGATCGAACTGGGCTCGGCCTGGTACGCCCGCCAGATGTTGGCCCATGCCAGTCGCGAAGGGGCCCGCCTGGGCTCCCTGCACGCCGAGGAGGGCATCACTCCCGAAGAGATCGACGCTCAGGTGAAGGCTTTTCTCAACGACAGCGGTTTTCCCGGTTCGGGCGTCCAGGTCCAGATGTCTGGAGCCGGAGCCAGTTTCACCACCGGGACCGAGGTTACGGTTCAAGTCACGGCCGATTGGAGCCTGCCGGTGTTGAGCCGGTTGCTCCCGGCGGGGATGGATACCATAACCCTGGGGGCGACGACGATCATGCGTCACGAGTGAGGGGGCGAAGTGAACCAGAAAGGGCCGATTTTGTTCATCGCCTTGGCGGTCGTCCTGGCCGCGACGGCGGCTTGGGCCGCCAACAAGTGGATGCAAACCGAGGCCGATCGTCGGGCCAGCAAGCGGGTGGTCACGGTGCCGGTGGTGGTGATGAAGACCGACGTCGAGGCGGGGCAGAAGCTGGAGGCCAAACACCTGACCGTTCAGCCCTGGCCGAGAAACGCCCTGCCGGCCGGCCGCATCGCCAAGATTTCCGATGCCGTGGGCCGGGTCGCCTTGGGCCCCTTGGTCAAGGGCGAGGCGGTCGTCAAGGCCAAACTGGCCAAGCGGGGGCCTCAGGCCGGCCTGTCGGCCATGGTTCCGCCCGGCTTTCGGGCGATGACGGTCCGCGTCGACGAGGTCATCGGCGTCGGCGGCTTCGTCCAGCCCGGCGATCGGGTGGACGTCCTGGTCACCGTCTCCACGGCCGGCTTCCGGGACGATCCGGTCACCCGGACCGTCCTGACCGACGTGCCGGTCCTGACCGTGGGCGAGCGGGTGGAGAAGAACTCGGACAGCAAGAGGGCCCGGGCGCGCAAGGTCAGGGTGGTCACGCTGAAGGTCGATCCCCGTCAGGGCGAGCGGCTGGCGCTGGCGGCCACGGTGGGCGAGATTTTGCTGTCGCTTCGAAACAGGGGCGAGGGCCGCGGCGAGGGGACGGGGTCGAGCCTGGTCAAGACCGCCGCCAAGACACCGGGCGTCAACCTGACCGCTCTCGTCGGTCCGCCCGTCACGGCGAAGAAACCGGCGCCCAAGCCCGTCCCGGTCAAAAAGCGGGTGGCCGCGGCGCCCAAGGTTTCCGGGCCGTCGGTGGAGATCATCAAGGGCGTGGAGCGGAGCGTTCAGACGCTCTGAACGAGAAGATGCTTGGGGGGAAAATGCCGGTAAGGATTTTAAAATACGCGGCGTTGTTCTCGGCGGTAGTCGCGCTCTCGGTGGGGCTGGGCGCGAGCGCCGCCCACGGCGGCGCAACCGGCGATTGGGTCGCCGCCGCGGCGACGGCGGCCAAACGAATCTCATTGAAGAGCATGACCGTGGAGGCGGGCCACTCCCGCCTGGTCGATCTGCCGGCCGACATCAAGCGGGTCAGCGTGGGTAACGAAAAGGTGGCCGACGTGGTGGTCATCGGCCCGCGCCAGATCTACGTCAACGGTCGGGCGGTGGGTTCGACCAACATCAGCGTCTGGGACAAAGCGGAGCGACTGATGGGCGTCTTCAGGGTCCAGGTGATCAGAGACCTGACCCGGTTGAAGATGCAGCTCCACCAGGTCATGCCCGACGAACCGATCGAGGTCCGGGAACTGGAGGGAGTGGTGGTTCTCTCCGGCCGGGTGTCCAGCCTGGCGGCCAAGAAGAAGGCCGAGGCCATCGCCGCCGCCTTCGCCCCCAAGAAGTTCGCCAGCGTGTTGGAGGTCGGCGGGGTGAAGCAGGTCATGATCGAGGTCCGCTTCGCCGAGGTCAGCCGCAAGGTGACCAAGCGGCTCAACTTCAACATCGGCCTTCTGACCAAGGACGGCAACTTCCTGTTCACCTTCATCAATCAGTTGGTCAAGCCGGACAAGACGGCCATCGGGCTCGATTCCTTCTCCACCGAGCTTCAGTTCGCCAAGAACATGAACACGATGTTCGGCTACACCCTCGGCGGCACCCGCTACATGGGCTTTCTGGACGCCCTCAAGGAGAACGGCCTGGCCAAGATTCTGGCCGAGCCGAACCTGATCGCCACCAGCGGCCAGAAGGCCAACTTCCTGGCCGGCGGCGAGTATCCGGTGCCCGTGCCCAAGCGGGACACCATCGGCATCGAGTTCAAGAAGTTCGGCGTTCAGCTCACCTTCAAACCCGAGGTGCTGGACAACGGCAAGATCAAACTGGAGGTCGAGCCCGAGGTCAGCGAGCTGGATTACACCACGGCGCTCTTGCTGGAGGGCTTCCAGGTGCCGGGCTTGACCACCCGCCGGGCCAAGACCCAACTGGAACTCAGTGACGGCCAGAGCTTCGCCATCGCCGGTCTGCTTCGCGACGATCTGACCCAGGTCGTCTCCAAAATTCCGTTCCTGGGCGACATCCCGGTTTTGGGGACGCTTTTCAGAAGCACCGACTACCAGACCAAGAAGACCGACCTGCTGATCGTTGTCACGCCCAGGATCGTCCGCCCCGGCGTCCATGCCCCCGACCGGTTCCCCGGCGAGATGATTCAAGAGCCCAGCGAGTGGCGGCTGTTCCTCCTGGGCGAGATGGCGAAGCTGGGGCCTCGGAGCGCTCCCCGGCCGTCCGCCGCGCCCGCCGGTCTGCCCAAGTCTCTCAACGAGATGGAGGGAAGGTTCGGTCATGAGTGGATTGATTAAAAAGATATCGCGCTTCCTCAAGGGCGAGAGGGGAACCTTGGCGCCCATCGCGGCCGTGGCCTTGACGGCGATGATCGGCCTGACCGGGTCGGCCGTCGATCTGGGCGTGATCTATACCGCCAAGACCGAGCTGCAGAACGCGGCCGACGCCGCCGCACTGGCCGCCGCCGCCCGACTGATCGCCTACGACGACAACGGCGACGCCGTGGCCACTCCGGACGACGCCTGGGACGAGGCCGTCTACTACGTCGGGCGGAACAAGGTGGTCGGCGACGGCGATCCGCCGGGCGGCATACTCCTGGAGAGCGACTTCACCATCGGTTACTGGGACAGCTCGATCAACGACTTCGATCCCGATCGCATCGGCCCCAGCTCCAACCCCGACGACCTGACCGCGGCCCGGGTGACGGTCCGGCGCGACACCGTGGCCAACTCGCCGGTGCCGACCTTCTTCTCCCGCATCTTCGGCATCGATCAGGTCAGCCTGTCGGCCACCTCGACTGCCCTGCTGGGATACGCCGGCGGGACCGAACCGGGCGGCGTCACCCTGCCCATCACGGTCAAGGCCAGCGCCGTCGCCGACGCCGACGGGCCTATCTGCGGCACCTCGCTGACCTTTCACAGCGAGCCCGACGAGAACGCCGAATGGACCTCGTTTTTCAGTTGGCCGCCCAGCAATCCCAAGATCAAGAAGTACGTCAACGGCACCTACGAGTCGCCCGAGTTGAACGTCGGCGACATCGTCTACACCACCAACGGCACCCTCAGCAACAACGTTTTCAACGACCTCTACACCCGCTTTCAGGCCGAAGGGACGGACACCGACTCCGACGGCTACGCCGACTATTGGGAGGTCTTGCTGCCCGTGGTCGAGCCGACCTACTGCCCTCGAAGCAAAGAGGTGGTCGGATTCATGACCATGGTCATCACCGACGTCAGGCCCGCCCCTCACAAGGACATCGTCGGCTACCTCAAGTGCGACAAGGTCCTGGTCGGCAGCGTTTCGGGCGGCGAAAACTTCGGCACTCGGGCGACGCGGCCGACGGTGGTCCAATAGGGGGGAGAAGATGAGCCATTCCGAATCCCAGGTTTTGGGCTTTCACCTGAGCCGAGTCGGGGCGGAGCGCATCCGGGAGATGGTCAGCCTGTCTCCGGTCACCCGCCTGATCGGACTCGAATCCGTTCTCGAAGAGTTCGAGCGCAAGGCCATCCAACTCCAACCCGAGATACTCCTGGTCGAGTACGCCGCCGATCACGCCCGGCTGGTCGAAGTCCTGGGACGGCTCAAGGTGACCGCGCCCAAGTCGGCGGTGGTGGCCATGGCCGAGTCTTCCGATCCCAAGGACATTCTGGCCGCCATGCGTCTCGGGGTCAGGGAGTATCTGACCGTGGCCGAGGGCGGGCCGGATCGCCTGACCGCCGAGTTCAACGAGGCTGCGCTCAGGGTGCGTAAAGAGGCCCAGACCAGCGGTCATGTCCAGGGCGAGATGTGGACCGTGGTCGGGGCCAAGGGCGGCGTCGGCGCCAGCCACCTGGCCCTCAACCTCGGTTGGGCCCTCAGCCAGAATGTCGGCCGGCGGGTGGCCCTGGCCGATCTGGACCTGGCCGGAGGCGACGCGGCCTTTCTGTTGGACCTGGAGCCCAAGACCACCGTCCTCGACGCCGTTCGCAACTTCGACCGGTTGGACCCGATCCTCATGGACGCGCTGCTGATCGACATCGCGCCCGGCCTGCGCCTCCTGGCCGCGCCGTCCGATCCGGTGGCGGCCGAGGAGGTCGGCGAGGAACACGTGGAGCGGATGCTGGATCGGCTTCTGGCCGGATACGAGTTCCTGGTGGCCGACGTGCCCAGCCGGCTGGACGCCGCTTCGGTGGTCGCGCTGGAGAGGGCGGATCGGATAATCGTCGTCCTGGAGGCCTCTTTGCCCTGTCTCAAGGCCGCCCGTCGGTTGCTGTCCCTGTGTGATCGGTTGGGCCGTGACGACGGCCGGGTCCAGGTGGTGGTCAACCGGTTCGATTCGAGGGGCGCCCTGGCCAAACGCGAGGTGGAGAGGGTCCTGGCGCGAAGCGTCCTGGCCTGGCTGCCCAACGATTACAAGGCGATCGTCAACGCCGGCAACGCCGGCCGGCCGGTGCTCAAGGACAAACCCCGATCGGCCTGGTCCAAGGCGGTGGCCAAGCTGGTCAAGCGCCTCGTCGAAGCCCGCAAGGAAGAGGTCGAGATCGACGGCGCGGGACCGGTGTTCGGTTTCGGCCGGGCCGTCGGCCAGACGGCCTAGCTTCAGATCCGGCCGGACGCGGCGCGGGGCCCGGAGGCCGGCCGGAGACCTTGGGAGGGAATCAATGGGCTTGCGAGAACGATTCGGAGCGGTGGACGGCTCGTCCCGGTTGGGGCGAAGCGGCCCGCTGAGTCCGGGCCAGCCGAAAAAAAAGGCCAAGGCCGACGCCGAGGAGAACGCTCGGGAGCGGGCTTTCCAGGACCTCAAGGGCCGGGTTCACTACAAGGTCATCGACCAGATGGACCTCTCGCTGTTGTCCCAGACCGACGAGGAGGTGGCCGAGCAGGAGCTGGAGGCGGCCATTCGCCTGGTCCTGGGCAACGAGCCCGATCACTTGACCGTGGCCGAGAAGGACCAGTTGGTCCGCGAGATCAAAAACGAGGTCCTGGGGCTGGGCCCGCTGGAGCCGTTGCTGGCCGATCCCACGGTCAGCGACATCCTGGTCAACGGCTACAAGGACGTCTACGTCGAGCGCAAGGGGCGGCTGGAAAAGGTTCCGGTCCGCTTTCGCGACGACGCCCATCTGCTCAAGATAATCGACAAGATCGCCACCGCCGTCGGCCGGCGCATCGACGAGTCCTCGCCCATGGTCGACGCCCGCCTGGCCGACGGCAGCCGGGTCAACGCCATCATCCCGCCCCTGGCCATCGACGGCCCGTCGCTGTCGATCCGCAAGTTCTCCGTCGATCCGCTCACCGTCGAGGACCTGATCCGTTTCGGGACGATCACTCCCCAGGCGGCACAGGTGATGGAGGCGGTGGTCAGGGCCAGGCTGAACGTGTTGATCTCCGGCGGCACCGGCACCGGCAAGACGACGATGCTCAACGTCATGTCGTCGTTCATCCCGGAACACGAGCGCATCGTGACCATCGAGGACTCGGCCGAGCTGCAGCTCCAGCAGGAGCACGTCGTCAGGCTGGAGACCAGGCCGGCCAACATGGAGGGGCACGGCGAGGTCACCCTGCGCGATCTGGTCAAGAACAGCCTCCGGATGAGACCCGATCGGATCGTGGTCGGCGAGGTTCGCGGCGGCGAGGCCTTGGACATGATGCAGGCCATGAACACCGGCCACGACGGCTCGTTGACCACCATCCACGCCAACACGCCCCGGGACGCCCTGTCCCGGCTGGAGACGATGATGAGCATGGCCGGGCTGGAGATTCCGGACAAGGCCATCCGGCGGCAGGTGGCCAGCGGCATCCATGTCATTATCCAACTCGCCCGCCTCTCCGACGGCTCCCGGCGGCTGGTCAGCTTCCAGGAGGTGACCGGGATGGAGGGTGAGGTGGTGACCATGCAGGAGATATTCCGCTTCACCCAGACCGGCGTCGATGAGTGGGGCCGGGCCCAGGGCTACTTCGGGCCGACCGGCATCCGCCCGGCCTTCAGCGACAAGCTTCTGGCTCAGGGTCTGGAACTGAGCGACGACATCTTCCAGGTCAAGGATGGTCCCGGCGGCCAGTCGTCGATCAACCGGATCCGGCGCAGGGCGATGGAGGCGGCGTGATGGGCTGGACGGTGCCGATCCTGGTGTTCGCCAGCCTGACCCTCTTCGGCCTGGCCGTCAGGGGCTGGGTTTTCGCCGAGGCCGATCGCCGCCGGGCCGCCGTGAAGAGGCGGCTCAAGGACGTCGGCCTCGATCTGGCCGCCGCCGAGCCGCGCCTGAGCTTGTTGAAGGATCAATCGCTGTCCTCCATTCCGACCCTGGACCGGCTGCTCAGGAACCTGCCCCGGCTGTCCGATCTCAAACGCTTGATCGCCCAGTCGGCCGCGCCGCTCAACGTCGGCGCGGTGATCATGATCATGGGCTTGTTGGGGCTGGCGGCGATTTCGCTGGGCCTGTTTCACGATCGCTTTGTGCTGGGCCTGGTCTTGGCCCCGGCGGCGGCGATGCTGCCGGTGATCTGGCTCAAGCAACGGCGCAAGAGGCGGCTGGCCGCCTTTGAGCAACAATTTCCCGAGGCGGTGGGCATGATGGCCCGGGCGATCAGGGCCGGTCACTCCATGGCCTCGGCCATGGGCATGGTCGGCGAGGAGATGGACGACCCGGTGGCCGGCGAGTTCGCCAAGGTGGTCGAGGACTATTCCTTTGGCAAGTCGATGGACGACGCCCTGGCCGATCTGGTGGAGCGGGTCGGTTTGCAGGACGTCAAGTTCTTCGTCACCGCGGTCATGCTCCAGCGGGAGACCGGCGGTAACCTGGCCGAGATCCTGGACAACATGGGCCGGATCATAAGGGAGCGTTTCAAGTTGATTCGCCAGGTCAGGACGCTCTCGGCCGAGGGGCGGCTGTCCGGGGTGATCCTGTCGCTGATGACGCCGGGGTTGATGGCGCTGATGTGGTTCTTGTCGCCGGATTACATCGACACTCTCATCTCCACCCCGGCCGGCCGGGTGCTCTTGGCCGCCGGGGCCGGCTGCCAGTTGCTGGGCATGATCACCATCAAGAAGCTGGTCACGCTCAAGGTCTAGGCCGAGGGGGAAACGATGACGATGAGCCCGCAGACGATCCAGATCATCTTGAGTGTCTCCCTGGGCCTGTCGGTGCTGCTTCTGGGCCTGGCCGGGGCGGGGCTCATCCGCCAGCGCGATCCGGCCCGCCGGCGCCTGGAAAGTCTGGTCGGCGGCGCTCGGCCCGGCGCCGGCGCCGAGCGCTCGGTCGGTCTGGGCCACCTGTTGGGGAGCATGTTCGCCCGGCTGGCCAAACTGGCCCGATCGTCCGAGGATCGACAGGAGACCAAGCTCCGGAAAGTGCTCGTCGCGGCCGGTTTCCGCTCGCCTCAGGCGGTCAACGTCTTCTTGGGCCTCAAAGTCGCCTGCGCCGGGGCGGGGCCGCTGGTGCTGTCGCTGACCCCGCTGGCCGATCGCTTCGAGGGGCCGATGTGGCTGGGCATGCTGCTGGGTGCGGCCGGGATCGGGTTGATCCTGCCCAGCCGGATCCTGGACGAGATCGGCCGGAGGCGGCGGGAGAGGATCGCCAAGGAGCTGCCCGACGTTCTCGACCTGCTGGTCATCTCGGTCGAGGCCGGTCTGGGCCTGGACGCGGCCGTCCAGCGGGTGGCCAAGGAGCTTCACTACTCCAGCCCCATTCTGGCCGAGGAGTTGACCCTGATGGGCCTGGAGCTTCGGGCCGGCATCCCCAGGGAGAAGGCCCTCAGGAATCTGGCCGAGCGGTGCGACGTCGAGGAGGTCAGCGGACTGGTGAGCATGCTCAACCAGGCCGACCGGTTCGGGGTGAGCATCGGCCGGTCGATCAGAATCCAATCGGATACGGTCAGGACCACGCGCCGGCAGAAGCTGGAGGAGAAGGCGGCCAAGATTCCGCTCAAGTTGCTCTTCCCGGTGCTGTTCATGATTTTTCCGGCGATCATCATCGTCATCTCCGGCCCGGCTCTGTTGCGGGTCATGGAGAGCATCATGGAGTAGGGGGCGGGTTATGAAAAGGACGGGCAAATTTGCGGCGCTTGCGGCGCTGGTCGCGGTCTTCGCCCTGAGCGGCTGCACCGCCAAGACGGCCAAGGTTCGCGGACTCAACCAGCACGAGGCCGATAGGATTCTGGCTCTCCAGGCGGCCAAACGCGGTCGCCCGGACCAGACGGCCAAGCCGGCCGACCCGGTCGAACTGGAGGCCCAAGGCGATCAACTGGCTCTCCAGGGCGAGTGGCTGGCGGCCGCCTTCCAGTACAACCGGGCCCTGGTTCTGGCCGCCGACGACAGCCGACTGCGCCTCAAGGGCAAGATGGCGGTGCTGTATTTGAAGTTGCGGCAGTGGCCCCAGGCCGAGAACCTGTTCGGCCAGGTGGTCAAGACCGACGGCCAGAACGCCGAGGCCTGGCAGGGCCTGGGGCTGTCTTTGCTGGCTCAGGGCAAGCTGGAACGGGCCCGGGAAGCTTTGGCCAAGGCGGTGGAGCTGGACCCGAAACGGTGGAAGGCGCTAAACGGGCTGGGCATGATCTACAACTACCGCCGCCTGCCGGAAAAAGCCGTGGTGGCCTTTGAAAAGGCGGTCGAAATCGAGCCCCGGCTGGCTGCGCTGCACAACAACCTCGGTCTGGCCCTGATGCTGGCCGGCCGGCTCGACGAGGCCGAGCGGGCCTATCGCCGGGCCCTGGAACTGGAGCCGGAAAACCGGCTGGCGGCCAACAACTTGGGATTGCTCCTGGCCCGTCAGGCCAGGGAGAAAGAGGCACTGATGGCCTTCGAACGCGGCGTCGGCCGCGCCCAGGCCTACAACAACCTGGGCGTGTTGATGGCCTGGGAGGGCCGAACCGAGGCCGCGGCCAAGCAGTTCCGCCAGGCGGTCAGAGCCATGCCCAGGTATTATCCCCTGGCCCAGCGCCACCTGGAGGCCGTGGACAAGGGCGACTAGCCGGCGTCGCCGCCGATGACGCCCTTCCCGGCCGAATCGTAAAGCCCCCCAAGGGATGCCCGGGAGCCCCTCAACACCGTCCCGGGCGCGGCCGGGGCCGCTAGCGCCCGAAGCGGCCCCGGCCTTCTTTTTGCCTGAAGTTCTCCTTGGACGCCGTGGCCGCGGCGAAGCGGCGGGCCTCGGGCATGAACGGCAGGGCCAGCAGCCAGGTCAGGCGGTCGAACTTGGATTCCCTGAACCGGCTGAGCCCGATCATCATCCCCTGGTGGCCGTCCTGGGGCTGGGCCCGGTAACTGCCGAACAGGCGGTCCCACCAGGCCAGGTTGAAGCCGTAGTTGCTCTTGTTCTCCATTATCTGGACCGAGTGGTGGACGCGGTGCATGTCCGGGGTGACCACAACGAGTCGCAGCCGGCGATCCAGGCCCGGGGGCAGTCTCAGGTTGGCGTGGTTGAACATGGCGGTGGCGTTCAATATGACCTCGAAGGCGATCACCGCGCCCACGCTGGGTCCGATGAGGATCACCGCGCCCAATTTGATCAGGACCGAGATGACGATCTCCAGCGGGTGGAAGCGCACCCCGGTGGTCAGATCGACGTCCAGATCGACGTGGTGGGACATGTGGAGTTGCCAGAGGAAGGGGATGACGTGGAAGGCGACGTGCTGCCAGTAGATGACCAGGTCCAACAGGATCACGGCCAGGACGATCTCGAGCCAGGCCGGCGCTTCGATCAGGTTGAACAGA
Source organism: uncultured Thermodesulfobacteriota bacterium (assembly GCA_964634465.1). Lineage (GTDB taxonomy): Bacteria > Desulfobacterota > Desulfarculia > CAZWLY01. The sequence goes on from CAZWLY010000009.1 coordinate 87,574, forward strand.
CCGACGCCGTGAGCCTGGGCCCAGGCGGCCAGGCCGACCGGCAGGACGAAGTTGGCGAACAGGAGGCGGACGATCAGGTTGTTGACGGCGACCACGCCCAGATTGGCCAGCCACCGGTCGGGGCGGGGTTGGGTCAACTCCCGCCGGGGCCAGAGTCGCTCGGCGACGGCGAAGACGATCAAGACGGCGATGAAGACGCCGATTCGAAGGGCGATCTCTTTCGACATGGAATCTCCTCGGTCCGGAAACCGCGATCGGCTTTTCGGCTCCGGCCGGGGAACCGACGCCGGGCCCGGCTAGATTTTACACCACCCTCGGGCCGAATCCATCCCGGCGCGGGCCGGACGGCGTCTCGAAGACGACCTCGGAGATCGACCGCTCGGACCGGTCTTTCGCCGGAGACGCTATCCCGGTCTGGATCGAGGTGGGTCCGACCGCCCGGTTTCATGCCGGCCGGAGAACAGACAACCGGCTTGTTTCATGGGGAATTCTCTCTCGTTTGGGCGAGGGCGGCCGGGGCGGATCGATTCCCGGCCGGTTCGGCTTGACCTCCACCGATCCAAACGATACAGTGCCCTAAAAAGTCGCCCTGACGGCGACTTAAAAGTGTGGTTAATGGTTCAAGGGTGTGAAGTTTAAGGAGGCTTTCAAATGTCGACCGAGTTGAATCCGTTCAAGATTGCCCAGGCCCAGTTGGACGATGCCGCCGAGCGGCTGGGCTTGGACGAGGCCACCCACGAGCTTTTGCGGTGGCCGATGAAAGAGTATCAGTTCACCCTGCCGGTCAGGATGGACGACGGCAGTGCAAAGATTTTCAGGGGCTTCAGGGTTCAATACAACCGGGCCCTGGGACCGACCAAGGGCGGCCTTAGGTGGCACCCCGACGAGACGATCGACACCGTGCGGGCCTTGGCGGCCTGGATGACCTGGAAGTGCTCGGTGGTCAACATCCCTCTCGGCGGCGGCAAGGGCGGCATCGTCTGCAACCCCAAGGAGCTCTCCGAGTCCGAGAAGGAGCGCCTGGCTCGGGCTTACATCAGGGCGATCTGGCAGAACATCGGCGTCGATCAGGACGTGCCGGCGCCGGACGTCTACACCACGCCCCAGATCATGGCCTGGATGATGGACGAGTACGAGTACTTGCGCGGGAGCAGCCACCCCGGCGTTATCACCGGCAAGCCGATCATCATCGGCGGCTCCGAGGGCCGGGGCGACGCCACCGCCCGGGGCGGCATCTTCGTCACCCGTGAGGCGGCCAAGGCCAAGGGGATCGACCTCAACGGCCAGACGATGGCGATCCAGGGTTTCGGCAACGCCGGCCAGTACGCGGCGCTGTTGGGTGAAGAGATTCTGGGCCTGAAGCTCGTCGCCGCCTCGGATTCGAGAAGCGGCGTCTACAACGAGAACGGCATCGACGCCAAGGCGCTGGTCGATTACAAGCTCAACGAGGGCACCCTGGCCGGCTTCCCCGGGGCGGAGTCGATCACCAACGCCGAGCTGTTGGAGCTGCCGGTGACGGTCCTCTTCCCGGCCGCGCTGGAGAACCAGATCACCGAGGAGAACGCCGATCGGATCAAGGCGACGATGACCTGCGAGCTGGCCAACGGCCCGACCACGCCCGAGGCGGACGACATCCTGCATCAAAACGGCGTCTTCGTCCTGCCGGACTTCCTGGCCAACGCCGGCGGCGTGACGGTGTCCTACTTCGAGCAGGTCCAAAACACCTACAACTTCTACTGGAGCCTCGAAGAGATCCACCGGAGGCTGGACGACAAGATGACCGCCGCCTTCAACGAGGTCTACGAGATGTACAACCAGCAGGGCGACATCAACATGCGCCAGGCCGCCTACCTGGTCTCGGTCGCCCGCGTCGCCGAGGCCTGCAAACTCAGGGGCTGGGTCTGATAATTTAAAGACGCGTTCGTCCTCGGCCGGCCGGAGCTCACCACGGCTCCGGCCGGCCGGGCCGCAACCTCGGCCAGCCGCAATTCGGGTCCGACTGAATGAAAAAAATCGAGATACCGGACAATCTGTTCAAGGCCCATCTGGTCTTCGAGAAGATGAGCCAGTACCCGGAATATCTGCGCGAGATGCGCGAGGTCTTCCTGGACTTCATCGAGCGCAAAAAGCTGGCCAAGGCCGAAGAATTGATGGAGCTCGCCCGCCAGCGGGCCGAGGCCGACGGCATCGATCCGGACGACGAGGAGACGATAGAGAGTTATTACCACACCCTGATCGACCTCTACTTCGCCGCCTCGTTGAAGTCGGTCTCCAGGGCCGACAGCTACATCAACCTGGCCCGCAAACTGGCCAAGAATCGTGAACTGGCCCGCCTGCTGCACTGGGAGAACGCCTCTTCGACCGAGATCTACCAGCGCCTCAAGGAGTTCTGCGAAATTCCCCTGGGCGACAAGATCATCCCCGAGGCCGAGGCGATCGGCGTGCGGGTGGCGTTGATCAACCACTTCATCTCCAATCAACTGCCCTACATCGGGGTGGCCAAGCACTACATCACCATCCGCGACGTCCACCAGATCCTGTCCCGAACGGTCTGGAGCCCCAACCGTTCCGGTCGGATCGGCGGCAAAGCGGCCGGGATGCTCCTGGCCCAGAAGATCGTCCTGCCGCTCTTTTTCAAGACCAAACAAGAGTTCGTTGAAAACATAAGAGTTCCTGATAGTTATTTCTTGCGTTCCGATATCTTCGACGAGTTCATCCAGGAGAACCACCTCGAGCAGTACCACTCCCGCAAGTACGAGAGTCGGGAGAAGATCGAGGAACTCTACCCCAAGATTCAGGCCCATTTCGCCCGGGGCAAGTTCTCCGAGCGAACGCTGAAGCGCTTCCGCCGCATCCTGGAGGAGATCGGCGAGGTGCCGATCATCGTCCGCTCGTCCTCGTTTCTGGAGGACAACTTCGGGTTGGCCTTCTCCGGTAAGTACGATTCGATCTTCCTGGCCAACCAGGGCGACATCGAAACCCGGTTGGAGCAGTTCGTGGACGGGGTCAAGCGGGTCCACATGTCCACCTACCACCCCAACCCGATCTCGTATCGACAGGACAACAACCTCCTGGACTTCAACGAGCACATGGCCGTTTTGGTTCAGAAGGTGGTCGGGCGCCGCTACGGCGACTACTTCTTCCCCACCGCCGGCGGGGTGATCTTCTCCAAGAACTCGTTCATCTGGAATCCCAAGATAGACCCCGACGCCGGGCTGATGCGCATGGTCTTCGGTTTGGGCACCAGGGCGGTGGATCGGGTCGGCAGCGACTACCCCCGGATGGTCGCCCTGTCCCACCCCACGCTCAGGCCCGAGGTGACCGCCCAGGCCATCAGGAAATACTCCCAGCGCTACGTCGATCTGTTGAACCTCAAGACCGGCCAGTTGGAGAGCCATCCGCTCCGAAAGCTTCTGTCCGAGGTCCGTCACCCCGAAGCCCACATGGTCATCTCGCTGGTCCAGGGCGACCATGTGGCCCCGCCGATCAGCAAGGTGGCCAAGTTCGACCCCGCCCAAGCCTGCATCACCTTTGACCGGCTGTTGAAAGAGACCGATTTCGGGCGTCTGGTCAGGGAGATGGTCCAGACCGTCTCCAAGGGCTACGGCTGGCCGGTGGACATGGAGTTCGCCTACGACGACGGCAAGCTCTACCTCCTCCAGTGCCGGACGCTCAGCGTGCCCAACGAGCCCGACCGGGTGGACATCCCGGAGAACATTCCCAAGGACAAGATCATCTTCACCTCCAACACCGTGGTCAGAAACCGGATCATCGAGGACATCGAGTACATCGCCTATGTCGATCCGCCGGCCTACAACCGACTGGCCGACTACGAGGCCAAGCGGCGGGTCGGGCGGGTGATAAACCGCGTCAACAACGCCCTCAAGGACAAGCGCTACGTCCTGTTGGGTCCGGGGCGATGGGGCAGCAACGACATCAACCTCGGGGTCCAGGTCGGCTATCACGACATCAACCACACCAAGGTCCTGGGCGAAGTGGCCTTCGCCACCGACGGCATCACCCCCGAGGTCAGCTACGGCACCCACTTCTTCAACGACCTCATCGAGGCCGACATCGTTCCCCTGGCCCTCTACCCAGACGAGGAGGGGATCATCTTCAACCGGGCCTTCCTCTATCACGGCCCCTCGGTTCTGGAGTATCTCTCGCCCGAAGACGCCGACCTGGGCGGGGTGGTCAGGGTGATCCACGTCCCCTCGGCCGCCGGGGGGCTGTACCTCCAGATCTACCTGGATGGGGCGGCGAACAAAGGCGTCGGCTTCCTGGCTTCGAAGAGAAACGCCTGATCGACGGCCGGCTCGGCCTTATCTGGACAGCCGGGCCGGCTTGGTCTATCCTGAAGCAGCCTGAGTCCAAAGGAGCGTCCAATGACCAGAACTTTCTTCAGAGTGTTATTGATCGCCGTCCTCTCCCTGGCCTTCGTCGCTCCGGCCCTGGCCGGCGACATCAAGCCCAGAACGGTGATCACCGACGCCGAGTTGGTCCTGGAAGAGATGATGGCCGAGGAAGATGGGGCCATCCCCTACGACCTGCTGAAGAAATGCGCCGGGGTGATCATCTTTCCCTCGGTGGTCAAGGGCGGGTTCATCATCGGCGGCAGCTTCGGCCGGGGAGTGGTTTTGGCCAAAGACGAGAAAGGGAGGTGGTCGCCGCCCGGATTCGTCGATTTCGGCGGCGGCAGCTTCGGCTTTCAAATCGGGGTCCAGTCCATCGACCTGATCCTGCTGGTTATGACCAAGCACGGCTTGAAGGCGCTTCTCGATAACAACGTGAAACTGGGCGGCGACATCGGCGTGGCCATCGGTCCGGTCGGGCGCCGGGCCTCGGCCGGCACCGACGTCGAGCTCACCTCCGTGGTTTACTCCTATTCCCGGACCCAAGGGCTCTTCGCCGGCTTCTCGCTGGAGGGATCGGGCATCATGCCCAACGACAAGTATGCCAAGGAGTTCTACGCCGAGAAGTGGTCCATCGAGGACATCATCTTCAAGCGCAAGGTCACCCCTCCGCCGGCGGCCAAGCGGCTGATGGACGTTTTGGCCAAGTACTCCAAATAGGCGTGGCCCCGCCTTCCTTATGAAAAAGACGGCCCGCGGCGAGGCGGCGGCCATGAGCGCCGCCTCGGTCCTCAAGGGCCCAGAGCGGGTCAGACAGGCGATTCCAAGGCGACTTCGAGACCCCGACCGAGCCGCCGCCTAGCCGAACCCCCTCAGTCCCCAGGCGGTTCATTACAGGTATAATCCGCCGGCATTACTCGGTATTATCGTCTCGATGGTTCGCCCCGGCTCTTTTGCCTTGCCTCGGATTTTTTCCTGTGGTATTGCTGTCAACCAAAACTAAAGAAGGTTGACAGCCATGGCCGACCTGCAAGATATCTTCGATCGTCTCGCGTGCGGCGAGGAGTTGGACCGCACCGCCGCCTTGCGCCTGCTTTCGCCCATGGAGCGCGCCGACCGGCTCAAGTTGTTCAGCCTGGCCGATCGGGCCACGGCGGCCGCCTTTGGTGGCCGGGTGGAGTTCTGCGCCATCATCAACGCCCGGTCGGGCAAATGCTCCGAGGACTGCACCTTCTGCGCCCAGTCGGCTCACTACAAGACCGCGGCCCCGGCCCACGAGCTTGTGGACCGCGACGCGGTCAAGGCGGCGGCCGCTCGGGCCAAGGAGGGCGGGGCGGTCCGCTTTTCGGTGGTCATCTCGGGCAAGGCGGCGACGGACAAACAGGTCGATCAAATCTCCGCCATGGTCGAGGACATCGCCTCGTTGGGGCTCAAGCCCTGCGCCTCGTTGGGCTGTCTGAGCCAGGACCAACTGGCCCGGTTGACCGACGCGGGGCTTGATCGCTACCACCACAACCTGGAGACCGCCAGGACCTATTATCCCCACATCTGCACCACCCACACCTATGAAGAGCGAGTGGAGACGCTCGAGGCGGCTCGCGCGGTCGGGCTCGGCCTGTGCTCGGGCGGCATCTTCGGTCTGGGCGAGGAGGTCGCCCACCGCCTGGAGATGATCGAGGCCCTCAAAGAGATCGGGGTCGATTCGGTGGCGGTCAACTTCTTGAATCCCATCCCGGGTACGCCCTTGGACCACCGGCCGCTCTTGGATCCCTGGGAGGCGCTGTCGATTCTGGCGGTCATCCGACTTCTCATGCCCCGGACCGAGATCAGGACCTGCGGCGGCCGGACCCAGACCCTGGGCGCGCTCTCGCCCCTGCAATACCTGGCCGGGGCCAACGCGACCATGACCGGCGACTACCTGACCACCGACGGGCCCCAGCCCGATACGGACCGGGCCGAACTGGAGCAAGTGGGTCTCCAACTGGCCCTCCCAGCCTGAAGGACAGGAAGATGGACATCACGGCCCCCGATCGCGCCACGCTGGAGAAGTGGGACAAGAAGTACCTCTGGCACCCCTTCACCCCGATGAGCCACTGGCTTGAGGAGGAGACGCCGATCATCGTCCGGGGCGAGGGCGATTGCCTCTTCGACGCCGAGGGCAACCGCTACATCGACGCCATCTCCTCGCTGTGGACCACGGTTCACGGCCACAACCACCCGGCCTTGAACGCGGCCATGCTCGAGCAGATCGACCGGATCGCCCACACCACCTTCCTGGGGCTGAGCCACCCCTCGGCCATCGAGCTGGCCAAACGACTTATCGAGATCGCCCCGGAGGGTTTGACCCGGGTCTTCTATTCCGACGCCGGAGCCACCGCGGTCGAGGTGGCGCTGAAGATGGCCTTTCAGTACCACCAGCAAAAAGCCGAGCCCGAGCCGGAGCGCACCCTCTTCGTTTCGCTGGCCGGGGCCTACCACGGCGACACCCTCGGCGCGGTCTCGGTGGGCGGCATGGGGTTGTTCCACCAGACCTACCGGCCGCTCTTGTTCGAGACCCTCAACCTCCCTCAGCCCTATTGCTACCGCTGCCCGCTGGAGAGAGAGTATCCGGCCTGTGAGCTGGCCTGCGCCGCCGAGGCCGAACGGCTGATCGGTGAGAACGCCTCCCGACTGGCCGCTCTCATCGTCGAGCCGCTCGTTCAGGGCGCGGCCGGGATGATCGTCCAGCCGGACGGCTACCTCCGGCGTCTCTTTGACGCGGCCAAGGCGGCCGGGGCGCTCGTCATCGCCGACGAGGTGGCCACCGGCTTCGGTCGGACCGGGACCATGTTCGCCTGTGAGCAGGCCGGAATTACGCCGGACCTGATGTGCCTGGGCAAAGGGCTGACCGGCGGCTACCTGCCCGTGGCCGCCACCCTGGCCGCCGAGGCGGTCTTCGAGGCCTTTCTGGGCCGGCAGTGGGAGGCCCGGACCTTTTTCCACGGCCACACCTTCACCGCCAACCCGATAGGCTGCGCCGCGGCCGTGGCCAACCTCGAGCTTTTCGAGACCGAGGCGACGCTGGCCAAACTCCAGCCCAAGATCGAACTTCTGACCGAGTTGCTCGAGCCGCTCAAAGATCGACCCTGGGTCGGCGAGGTGCGCCAGAAAGGCTTCATGGTCGGCGTGGAAATGGTCGCCGACAGGGCGAGCAAGCAACCGCTGGACCCGAAGAAGCGGCTGCCCCAGCAGGTGGTTCTGGCCGCCCGCGACCGGGGGGTCATCATCCGGCCCCTGGGCGACGTGATGGTCCTCATGCCCCCGCTGAGCATCGATCCGGACAACTTGAAGACGGCCGTCGAAGCACTCGACGGGGCCATGGCCGAGGTGCTGGGTGCTTGAACCGCTCGAGACGGGACCGGCCTGCGGCCGATGGCTGGACCAATTGGCCGGGGAGTTGGAGCGGCTGGAAGGGCAGGGGCTCAAACGGGTCACCAGGGCGGTCCAGGGCGCCATTGGGCCGGAGGTGGTCATCGACGGTCGGCGCTTGATCCTGGCCGCGGCCAACGACTACCTCGGCCTGGCCGGCGACCCGGAGGTGATCGAGGCGGCCGTCGAGGCGGCCAGGTCCCACGGGGCCGGGGCCGGCGCGGCCCGGCTGATCTCGGGCACCTTCGACCTGGATCACCGACTGGAGGCCGAACTGGCCGGCTTCAAGGGGACCGAGGCGGCCCTGGTCTTCTCCACCGGATACCTGGCCAATCTGGGCGTGGTCACCGCTCTGACCGGGCCGGGCGACGCGATCTTCTCCGACCAACTCAATCACGCCTCCATCGTTGACGGCTGTCGGCTGTCCAAGGCCGAGCGGTTCGTCTTCGGCCACGGCGACGTCGATCATCTCGACCGGCTGTTGACCGAACACGGCTCCAGGTTCAGGCGGCGGCTCATCGTCACCGACGGGGTCTTCTCCATGGACGGCGACCTGGCCCCGCTGCCCGAGTTGGCCTCGCTGGCCCGCCGGCACGAGGCGATGCTGGTCGTGGACGACGCCCACGCCACCGGCGTCATCGGCCCCAACGGCGGCGGTAGTCTGGACCACTTCGGCCTCAAGGACGACCGGATCATCCAGATCGGGACCATGTCCAAGGCCCTGGGCTGCCTGGGCGGCTTCGCCGCCGGCCCGGCGGTGGTCATCGACTACTTGAGGAACACGGCCCGGCCCTTCTTCTACACCACCGCCCTGCCGCCGGCCGTGTTGGGCGCGGCCCTCAAGGCGCTTGATATCGTCCGTCGCCGGCCGGAGCGGCGGGAGCGGGTTCTGGCCCTGGCCCGGAAGCTGCGGGCCGAACTGACCGGCCAGGGCTGGTCGGTCCCGGTAGGCGAGACGCCGATCGTGCCGGTCATCATCGGCGATTCACAAGACGCACTGGCCGCTTCGGCCAGACTCAACGAACTGGGGATCATGATTCCGGCTATTCGGCCGCCCACGGTCGCGCCGGGCACGGCCCGGCTTCGGATCGCGCTTTCCGCCGGCCACACCGACCAACACCTGGCCCGGATCGTCGAGGCCTTCAGGACCCTGAAAGAAGAAATGGGCCTCTGAGCCGGCTCCGGCCAAGGGCGGCGGGCGGCCCTCGACTCCGAGTTCCGTCCGGCGTTTCTTTGGCCCGGCCTCGCTGCTCCTCCCAACCGGGAGCAACCAACCGGTCCGCCCGTCGTTGACACTTCACCGCAACGGGGTTACTCCTTACTCAGTATGACCGACGCCCGGCGCGACATAAAAGACTTGAGCCTAGATGATCTGACCGAACTGGTCACCGGTCTGGGTCAGCCCGCCTACAGGGCCGGCCAGCTTTTCAACTGGCTCTTTCACAAGCGGGTCAAGGACTGGGAGGAGATGTCCGACCTGCCCAAGACGCTCAGGGCCGAGTTGGCCCGGGTGTGGCGGATCGGCCGGCTCGAGCCGGCCGCCGTCCAGGAGTCGGAGGACGGAACCAGGAAGCTCCTCTTCGCCCTGGCCGACGGCGAAAGGATCGAGTCGGTCCTGATCCCCGAGGCCGATCACTGGACGCTGTGTCTCTCCAGCCAGGTTGGCTGCGCCATGGGCTGTAAGTTCTGCGCCACCGGCCGGGGCGGTTTCGTCCGCAATCTCACCCCGGCCGAGATGATCGGCCAGGTCATCGCCGCCGAGGAACTCGTCCCGGACGACAGGCGCCTGTCCAATCTGGTCTTCATGGGCATGGGCGAGCCCCTGGCCAACCTGGCCAACCTGATCGCCGCCCTCGAGGTGATCACCGATCCGCGCGGCCTGGGCGTCGCCTGGCGCAAGGTGACCGTATCCACGGTCGGCCTGCCCGATCGCCTGGCCGAGTTGGCGGCTCGGGTCAGGGTCCGGCTGGCTATCTCTCTCCACGCCGCCGACGACGAACTCCGAAACGAGTTGGTGCCGATCAATCGCCGTCACAATCTGGCCGAACTGATGGCCACCTGCCGGCGGCTGCCGCTTCGCCGCGGCGACCGGATAACATTCGAATACGTCATGCTGGCCGGGGTCAACGACTCTCTGGCCCAGGCCAAGGCCCTGGTCAGGCTGCTTCAGGGCGTGCCGGCCAAGGTCAACCTGATTCCCTTCAACGAGCATCCCGGCTCACCCTTCAAACGACCCCCGGCCGAGACGGTCCTCGCCTTTCAGGATCGGCTGCGGAAAAGCGACGTGACCGCCTTCATCCGCCGGTCTATGGGCCGCGACATCCTGGCCGCCTGCGGCCAACTCAAGGCCCACCTCGCCGGCCGGGAGGGATAGCCCCGGCCGCGAAGCGCCCCGGCTGCCAAGGGCGGCTCGACCGATTTTCTCTTGACGGCGGTGGATTCTGCGGCGGCGGAAACGAGCCGCCGGGGCCGGGTTTCAGACCCGCAGCTTGGCCGGCAGCTTCATGGAGACGAACTTCAGGAGCGTCTCGATCTCCACCGATTCCGGGTTCAGTTGGAGGGCCTTCTTGAGAATGTTTCTGGCCTGGACGTACTCTTTCATCTCTACGTGGGCCCGAGCCAGATTGTAGTAGATGTGCTCGTCGTTGGGGTTGACCTTGAGCGCCTTTTTGTACTGGGTGATGGCCTTTTCGGGTTGCCCCCGGCGGCGGTAGATGATGCCCAGGGAGTTGTAGACGTTTATGGTCTCCGGGCTGAGTTTGGTCACCTCCTTGAGAACCGATTCGGCGTTGGAGTCCATGTGCTTTTCCATGTAGATCTCCGCCGCCTGCTCCAGACACCGGGTCGCCTCTTCTTTTCGGCCCAGTTTGATCAGACATTCGCCCATCTTTTCGTAGGCCTTGGCAAAGGCGTTGTTGATCTGGGTGGCCCGTCTGAAGTAGCGGATCGCCTCCTCGTAGAGCCCTTGGGCGGTCTTGATGTAGCCCATGTTGTAGTAGACTTCGGCGTTCTCGTAGATGGTCAGGACCCTCTGGAACTCCTTGAGGGCCTCGTCCCAGCGCTCGGCCTCCATCAACTCCAGTCCCTGCTGGTAGCTCTTCTGAGCGGCCAGGAACTGGGGGTCGCGCTCGGGTTGGAGGAAGACCTCGATCTTCTTGCGGACCAGCTCCGGGGTGGGCGGCCTCAAGATTATGTCGCTCACCCCGGCCTCGCCGGCCTCGACCACCTGCCCCTTGGTCACGTATTCGGCCACCAGGATGACCGGCGTGGCGTAGAATTTGGGCTCGGCCCTGATGATCTTCAACAGGGCCAGGCCGCTCATCTCGGGCATGTTCCAGGCCGAGATGACGAAATCGGCCCCCTGGCTCTTGAGGATGGACCAGGCCTCGGTGCCGTTGCTGGCCTCGACCACCGAAGGGTAGCCCAACTCATGGAGGATTCGGGCCAGGGTCTTGCGGACCGATTCGTCCGGGTCGGCGATCAGAAAACAGGGGTTCAGGTTCCGCAATCCTGACGCTCCGCTGGGGTGGTCATATCTCAAAAAGTATCCCAACCGGGGAGGGCTGTCCATGCTAAATCACGGTAGGCAAAAAGGACCGGAACCGTCGTTTCGACCCGGCCGGAGGCGGGTTCGGGGTGTAGAATGGTAATTCAGGCCGGACGGCGGCGGGGCGCGGTCGTCCGATGGCCGATTTCAATCTGAGGCGAGGGAGTGAAAATGGAAGCCAAAGCGGTTAGAGACAGCGCGCTGAGCGTGGCCTATCAGATGATGCCCGAGGACGCCAACCCGGCCGGCAGCGTCCACGGCGGCGTCATCATGAAGCACATCGACACCACCGCCGGCTGCGTGGCCATCCGCCACGCCCGATGCAACGCGGTGACCGCCTCCATCGACCGGCTCGATTTCCACCACCCGGTCTTTGTCGGCAACCTGCTCCACCTCAAGGCCAGCCTGAATCTGGCCGGCCGGACCTCGATGGAGGTCGGGGTCAGGGTCGAGGCCGAGGACCTGTTGACCGGCGAGATCCGCCACACCGGCTCGGCCTATCTGACTTTCGTCGCCCTGGACGAAAACGGCCGGCCCAAGGAGGTGCCGTCCTTGAAACTGGAGACCGACACGGAGAGACGCCGCCACCGCCAGGCCCTCGACCGCCGCGAGGTCCGTCTCCAGGAGCGGGTCAGAGAGCGCGGCTCGAAGATGTAGTCGGCTCCGCCCAGGTCTGGCGGAACGGCCGGGATCGGATATATTCTATCTCTGAATCGGGAACTCAGCGTTGCTTCGCGTTACTTCGACAGGGGGTTTGAATGGAAGACAAGATTCTCAAGGAGATGGAAAAGGCCGGCAAGCCGGTCCGCCCCGGTGAGATCGCCAAGGCCCTGGGCGTGGAGAGCAAGGAGGTCTCCAAGGCCATCGCCGAGATGAAGAAGAAGGGGCTGGTCCACTCGCCCAAGCGCTGCTACTACGCGCCCGGCAAGGGTTAGACCGCTCCCCGCCTCCCGGACCGCCTGGCTGCGGGACGGGCGGCGGATACAACGATCTCTCTTGGCCGGCGCGGGCGAAGAGAGTCGGTTCACCCCGTGGAGGGAAATGTCATGACCGACTGGAAATGCACCAAGTGCGGCTATACCCTGAAGGCCGGCAAGCCGCCTCCCGAGTGCCCGGATTGCAAGGAAAAGTGCGAGTTCGTCGATGTTTCTTGTTACACGCCCGATTGCGGCGGCCCTGAATCGGGCAACATCGACCCCAGACTGGCGCCCCGGAAATAGTTCGTGGCTCCAAACGGACCGGCCGGCTCTTTTGGCCCGATGAGCACCGAAGCCGGCCGGAGAGCGCCGCTTCGAGTATGGAACTTGTTCTTGTTTTCGGGATGCAACCCTGGACCGAGCTGAAGGGTGGAAGAATCGGTCGGGCGTAAGCCCAATCCTTCTTCATCCTTGGCCCCGGCAACGAGAGAGCCGCCCTGAACCATGCCTATCCCCGGCAACCTGCTGACCACGGCCATGGCCGTCATGCCTCACAAAGACGTGGACCGGGCCCTTGAGACGGCCCTCTCCCTGGATATCCCCTTCTGGCCCCAACTCCCCCACGTCAGCTACTACGAGGACATGTACGTCCAGGCCTCGGAACACTTTCCGGGCATCGTCTTGGACCTCGAGGCCCAGACGCTTCGCTTCTCCATGGACAAGTTCCTGACCGAGTTCGAAGAGACCATGGCCCGCTTCGAGGAGCCGGAGTACTTCGACATCAGCCCGGACTACTCGGCCGTCTACCACAAGTTCCTGGACCTGGACCTCTCCGATCGGCCGGCCATCCGCGGCCAGCTCGAGGGGCCGATCAGCTTCGGGTTGAACGTCCACGACCAGGACGATCGGCCGATCCTCTTCGACGACACGGTCCGGCCGTTCATGCTGGAGGTCATGGCCCGGCGGGTCAACGTCCAACTGGCCCGCCTCAAGGAGCTCAACCCCAACGCCTTCATGTTCGTGGACGAACCCGGCCTCCAGTTCCTCTTCTCGGCCCTGTCGGGCTACTCCGACACCGCGGCCAAGGCGGATATGGACGCCTTCCTGGCCCTGATCGAACGGCCGAGGGGCGTCCATCTGTGCGGCAACCCGGATTGGGACTTTCTCTTGAACCTCGATCTGGACGTCCTCTCCCTCGACGTCTACACCAACGGCGAGGTTTTCGCCTCTTACGCCCGCTCGATCCAGCGCTTTCTAGATCGGGGCGGGGTGCTGGTCTGGGGCGTGGTGCCGACCAACTTCGAGCCGTTTGAAAAGGAGACCGCCGACTCGCTCATCGCCATTGTCGAACGAGCCTGGAACCATCTTTTCGACAACGGCATCGACCGCGATCTGCTGCTCTCCCAAAGTCTGCTCTCACCGGCCACCTGCTGCCTGGTCAACCCCGACGGCGAGGTGACGGTCGAGAAGGCGTTCGAGTCGATCAAGGAACTCTCGGCCGTGCTGCGGGAGAAGTACGGTCTGGCCTAGTGTCGCCCCCCTGTTTGAGTGAACACCCCCGCCGCAAGCGACGGATTGTCGGCCGCAGATTCTGCGGAATCGTTTTCTCCAGCCAAACTGTGGGGAATGAACCCCCTGTGAAGATTCGATTAATCGGCGGGCGGGCCGACGATCCGCCCGCGGGAAGCGTCCGTGCCGGCCGCCCTTCCGCCGGGCCGACACCGAACCCGCAGAAGCGAGTTGAAAGAGGGGGCGGGCGGCCAAAAAAAACGCTTGGAACCTCAAGCGAAGGCCGACCCGGAAAAACTATTCATAGAACAATGGAAATTTCTTGGGGCCGCGCCGCGGAATCGAAACAGGAAAAAATGTCTTCTCTGTTATTGTTCCCAAACTCGGACGCCGGTCGATCAGCTCCATTTCCCTTGACACAACGGCGAACGGGGGTAGACTTAGTATCGTCTCGGCCCGCGATATTCCGGCCCAACCCGACACCTTCTTTTCAGGAGAAACGACTTGAACGTCTTATTAGTCTACCCTCGCTATCCAGACACGTTCTGGAGCTTCAGATACGCCCTGCGTTTCGTGCGCACCAAAGCCGCCTACCCGCCGCTGGGCCTGCTCACGGTGGCGGCGATGTTACCGGAGAGCTGGACCAAACGGGTCGTCGATCTGAACATCGAACCGCTCGCCGAGCCCGACCTGGATTGGGCCGACCTGGTCTTCATCAGCGGCATGATCATCCAGAGAGAATCGGCCGAGGGAGTCATCGCCCGCTGTCGGGCCAAAGGCGTGAGGGTCGTGGCCGGCGGGCCGCTGATCACCCACCTCTACCGGGAGATCGAAGGCGTGGACCACTGTATCGTCGGCGAGGCCGAGGAGGTCTTGCCCGACTTCCTGACCGATCTCGAGCGGGGCGAGCCCAAACCGGTCTACCAGGCCCAGGGCCATCCCGATCTGGCCCTGACCCCGGCGCCGAGGTGGGAACTGATCGATTTCAACGACTACCGCAGCATGTCGATTCAATGCTCCCGCGGCTGCCCGTTCGACTGCGAGTTCTGCGACATCGTCCACCTGTTCGGCCGCCGGATGCGATTCAAGAAACCGGCCCAGGTCGTAGCCGAGCTCGAGGGCCTGTACCGGTTGGGCTGGCGGCGCGACGTGATGATCGTGGACGACAACTTCATCGGGAACAAGACCAAGGCGAAGGAACTGCTGCGGGCGATAATCGCCTGGCAGAAAGAGCACGGCAGCCCGTTTAGCTTCAGCACCCAGGCCAGCGTGAATCTGGCCCAGGATCCGGAACTGATGTCGCTCATGGTCGAGGCCAACCTGGACACCGTCTTCCTGGGCATCGAGACCCCGGCCATGGATTCGCTCAAGGAATGCGAAAAGCGGCAGAACCAGGTCGATCTCCTCTCCGCCGTGAAGACCATCCAGGGCTACGGCCTGGTGGTCTCGGGCGGATTCATCCTCGGCTTCGACTCCGATCCACCGACCATCTTCGACGACCAGGTCAAGTTTATCGAACAGGCCGGCATCCCGACGGCCATGGTCGGCCTGCTCTCGGCCGGACCCGGCACCAGGCTCTTCAACCGCCTGCGCGCCCAGGGGCGTCTGCTGAATTTCGTTTCCGGGGACAACGCCATGGACGCCGCCGCCCTGAACTTCATTCCCAAGATGAACCGGGAAAAGCTGATCGCCGGTTACAAGTCGGTACTCAGCCGTCTCTACGAGCCCAAGGCCTACTACCGCCGGGTGCTGTCCTTTTTGAGAGAGTACGGCAAGGCCTACAAGGGAAAGAAAGTCTCCTTCCGGCCGCTGGGGATCAAGGACCTGGTGGGCGCGGTTCGAGTCTTCTGGAGGCTGGGTTTCCGCGAGTACGGGCGGCGGGCCTTCTGGGCCTTCCTGCTCAAGGTCGGCTTGACCCGCCCGACCAGATTCCCGCTGGCGTTGAGCTTCGCCGCCACCGGCTACCACCTCAGAAAAATCACCGATAGATTCATCAACGGCAACAAGGGCAACGAGCAGCTCTCGGCGGCCTGATCTGAGACGGCCGACCCCGACCGAATGTGCGGTTAGCGCATCGGTCGGGTGCGGCCGATCAAGACCAGGATCACGGTCACCAGGGCGAGCGAGATCAGGCCGAGGGCGATGAACACCGCCTCGATGGAGAAGGTCTGCTCGATGGCCTTGACCATCTCCACCGATACGGCGCCGATGCCGAAGGTGAGGATGAACTTGGCGCCGTAGGCCGAGTGCTGGAACCTGGCCGGGGTCAGGCGGGAGACCAGGGTGTTCTCCACCGGCTGCATGCCCAACAGGAAGAGAAAGTAGACCATGGCGACCAGGAAGAGGGGGAGATCGGTCAGCCAGTGGAGAGCGACCACGGCCGGGATGGTCGTGGCATGGAAGAAGAGATAGGCCCGCCGGGGATCGAAGCGTTCGCCGATCTGGCCGCCTAGATATTGGCCGAACGCCCCGACCAGGAATATTATCGACGACAGGATGGTCGCCAGGAGGTTGGCCGAGATGCCGTCCTGGCCCAGCCCGGCCAGGAGGCGGAGAATGCCCGCGCTTTTGAGTTCCAGATAGGTGGGCATGATTACCGTCGCCCCGCGATAGGCCAGCCCGCCGAGCATCATCGCCGCCAACAGGATCAGGAAAGGAACCAACTGGCCGTTGTCGTCCCGGTGCGGCGAGCGGTTCTGTCCGCCGGAGATGTCCGGCATTCGCATCACCAGCGAGAGCACCAGCCCGAGCAGGTTCAACGCGCCCACGGCGACGTAGGCCGCCCGGGGGCCCCACCAGAAGGTGGCCAGGCCGGCCATGAGCGGGGCGAGGGCCAGCCCCAGGTTGCCGAAGATGCCGTTGTAGCCCATGGCGATGGGCACGCTGGAGACGCCCTTGGAGATCATGCCCAGGCCGATGGGGTGATAGCTGCCGGAGAAGATGCCGAGGCCGGCCAGGGCCAGGCTGAAACTGGTCGGCGAGTCGATGAAGGCGGCCGCGGCCAGACCCGAGACGCCGGCCCCCAAGAAGAACAGCAGCATGAACGGCTTGGGGCCGAACTTATCGCCCAAAAGACCCCAGGGCAGGGCGGTCAGCCCGAAGAAGAGATACTGCCAGAACGACAGGCCCAGCACCACGGCCAGGTCCAGCTCCAGCCGGGCGGCCAGGGGCAGGACGATCGCCGGAAAGACCAGCATATTGAAGTGGCTCATGAAGTGGCCGAAGCAGGTCACGGCCAGGATGCGTCGGTCCTGGGGATTCAAGGCCCGGGGTCTCCTCGTTGCGAAATTACAATCTCACCGAGATTATGCCAGGCCGATCTCGCCGTCAAGCGAGAGGCGGCCTGATTCGCCCCGTCCTCAAAAAAAGAGCGGGGATTCAGCCAGGCCGAATCCCCGTCAGAGGTCTTGGGGAGGAGGCGGGACGCTCTTTCAGACAACGCCCCGCCTTGTTTTCAGGTCAGCAAAAACTCGTTGACCAGGTTTTCCCAGCCCAGTTCGGGCGCCGCGCCGAAGATGTCATCGACGACGCGACCGCCGGTGGCGGCCAACTGGTGGCCGGTCTGCTGGGCGACCATGGCCGACAGGCGGCCGGACTCCTCCTCCATCCAGGCCTCGGCCTCCTCGCCGAAAAGCAGGTTCTTGAGGTTGCCCTTCATCTGGGTGGGTTGAATGACCATCAGCCAGCCCTCGGCGTAGGGGTCGGCGTTGGCCGTTCTGGCCGCTTCGAGGACCTTGGGGTTGCGGGCCACGACCACGCCGTCCACCGGGCTTAGGGCCTCGGCGTGATTCTGGCCGCGATCGAGGCCGAGCTTGGGCTCACTCTGGGCCACGGTGGCCCCCAGGTCCGGAATGTGGAACTTGTCGACCGGACCGACCAGGCGAAGCGCGAAGTCGTCCAGGCCGACCCTGACCCGGCCGCCGTACTCCATCCGGGCCCAGGTATGGCCGCGGTGGAAGTAATAGCTCTCCGGCATGTCGAAACCGGCGGTGAGGTGGGTTGCGGGCCGGTCGAAGTCGCCGCTGAGGCCCATGTCGTCCATCATCTGGTCATAGGGGCAGCGGGCGCAGTCGAAACCGCGGGCGCAGGACTTCAGTTGGACCCGACCGGTGAGCATGTGGCGGCACTTGCGGCGGTTGGGCGGAATCTTGAGCCAGTGCTCCGGGGCCACCCAAGGCACGGCCGGCGCTCCACCCGGCGACTTCAGGGTGCCTTTGGCGATCTTGTCCTGAATGGTCTTGTCGAAACTGCAGGTGGTGCAGTCAAAGGCATTGATGCAGTTGAACGACTTGACCACGCCGGCCTTGGCCCAGACGCACTGATCACTGGTCATGTCCACGACAACCGGCCTGGTGCTTCTCTTGATCTTGTCCTTGGTGCTGGCCACGGCGCCTCCCCCTCCAAAACGTTGTCGGTTGTTACGTCCGCTGTTCACTGGTTTGTGAAGCAGGACTCGGGCCAACTTTATGGGGGACGGAGAGAAAAAATGACAACCTACTATTATCACGACAATAATAGACCGATAATCGCCAGAGCGCGGTCCATTGCCACACCGGAGTGGATGTGGCGAAAAGCTGCATCGGCAATGGAGTTGCGTTACGCTACACTACATAAAGCGTAATGAGAACAATTGGATGCCCGGAAATGATGCATTTTGCAGGAGCAGTGAGGCGAATTGCTGCATCAATCGCTGGCGGCTAAGCGATGCATTCGGCCACGGTTTAGCGGTCGAGGCGGTGAGGGTAATTATTAGTGTTGACAGGCTTGGCTAATTGGCTATATTGCCAAATAGACAAAGTTTAGGGAGCCAATATGGACCGGATGACCAAAGCTAGGTTCGAGGCCAGAGCCAACATCATGAAGGCGCTGGCCCACCCGACGCGGCTGTTTATCGTCGATGAGCTCTCGCGCCAGGAGCGTTGCGTCAACGAGTTGACCGCCATGATCGGCGCCGACGCCTCCACCGTGTCCAAGCACCTGTCGCTTTTGAAGGGGGCGGGCATCGTCGAGGATGACAAGCGCGGCGCCCAGGTCTACTATCGGCTGAAGGTGCCCTGTATTCTGGGCTTTTTCGGCTGTCTGGAGTCGGTCATGCAGGCCCAGGCCGAGGATCGACTCCGGCTGGTCGATATCCAATCCTAGCGGGGGCGGCGATCCCTGATCGGCCCCCGTTGCGTTGCGGGAATATTTGGTCAATTGGCCAAATGGCCCGATAGGAGCGGACGAGATGAAAGAGCGTTACAAATTGCTGCTGCTCGCGGCCGTGTTCGCGGCGGCGTCTTTTGTTCCCTGGGACGATGAGTTCGTCAGCGCCTCGGTGCTGGAGGCGCTGATGATGCTCCGGGAATACGCCCGGGAACACGTTTTGACCTGCCTCGTTCCGGCCTTTTTTATTGCCGGGGCCATCTCGGTCTTTGTCTCCCAGGCCTCGGTCCTCAAGTACTTTGGGGTCCAGGCCAAAAGATGGCTGTCCTACTCGGTCGCCTCGGTCTCGGGGGCGGTGCTGGCCGTGTGCTCCTGTACGGTGTTGCCGCTTTTCGCCGGCATCTACAGCCGGGGGCCGGCATCGGTCCGGCCACGGCCTTTCTCTACTCCGGCCCGGCCATCAACGTTCTGGCCGTCGTCCTGACGGCCCGAGTTCTGGGCTGGCGGCTGGGCCTGGCCCGGGCCGTGGGGGCGGTCGTCTTCGCCGTCATCGCCGGTTTGTTGATGGCTATCATCTTCCGCAAGGACGATGCGGCCTGAGCCGCCGGGCCGATGCACCTGCCCGAAGAAGAAGGAAAAGGCCGGACGTTGCTCCAGGAGGGGTTGTACCTGCTGGTTCTGGTCTTGATCCTGGTCTTCGCCGCCTTTGCCCGGCCGGCCGAGGAGTCGAGCGGGCTGTGGGCGACCATCTTCGCCGTCAAGTGGCCTCTCACCGCCGGTTTGCTGATCATCCTCGGCCTGATGCTCAGGGCCTGGTTCACCAGGGCCGAAACCATCGGTTGGGTCCAGGCCTCCTGGGGCTTCATGAAGCAGATCTTCCCTCTGCTTTTCGCCGGGGTGCTGGCGGCCGGGTTCATGCTCGGTCGGCCGGGCCACCCGGCCCTGATTCCTGAGGCGTGGATTCAATCTTTGGTCGGCGGCAACTCGCTGGCGGCCAACCTGTTCGCCTCGGTGGCCGGGGCGTTGATGTATTTCGCCACCTTGACCGAGGTGCCCATCCTGCAGGGCTTGATCGGCTCGGGCATGGGCCAGGGCCCGGCCCTGAGCCTGCCCAACATGCTGGTCATCGGCGGAGTGATGGGCTGGAAGAAGACGCTGGTCTTCTGCTCGATCATCGTCGTCATGTCCACCCTGGCCGGGATGCTTTACGGCTCGCTTAGCGGATGATTCGACCATCACCCCGGCCGGGGCGAGGCCGGGCAAGAAGAAAAAAGGAGAGAATCGATGGAGATAAAAGTCCTGGGTCCTGGTTGCGCCAACTGCCGGAAGACCGAACAGGCGGTCAGAGAGGCCGTGGCCGAGAGCGGTTTAAAGGCCAAAATCGAGAAGGTGACCGACGTCATGGAGATCGCCTCCCACGGCGTTTTCGGCACCCCGGCGGTGGTCATCGACGGCCAGGTCAAATCGGCGGGCAAGGTGCCGACCAAGAGCGAGGTTCTGGGTTGGCTGAAGGCGGCCTCGAGGAAAGAGGCCTGAAACCGAGGCCGGAGGGCCGAGCCGAAGCGCCGGGCGGCTTGGGCCGACTCCAGAACGGTGATCGGCTCGAAGCCGCGAACAAATCGGATCCCCGGGTGACGCGCCCGCCCGCTGGTCTATCGGCGCCGACCCGGTCGGGCGGAAATGGCGGTTGAACGTCTTGTGACTGGTTGTGACCGGGTTGGGGGGATGTCTTCACCCCGATTCGTCGGGGTGGTCGCGCAGCCAGCCGAGGAGCGAGCAGGCCGTCGGGACCTGAGGCAGATGAGCCAGAGGATCCGGCGACACATCCTCGTCCGCGTACCGCTGCTTCCTTCCGGACCTGACGGGGTTGGCGGGGGTTTGTTGCGCTGGTTCCGACTCGTCCTCAGGCCCCGACGGCCTGCTCGCAAAAGGCATTCAGGTATCTACCCGTTCCTTGAGCTCCTTGCCCACCTTGAAGAACGGCAGCTTTTTCTTGGAGACCTGGATCACCTCGCCGGTTTTGGGGTTGCGGCCCTGATAACCGTCGTAGCTCTTGACTTTGAAGCTGCCGAACCCCCTGATCTCGACGCGATCACCTTCGATGAGGGCGTTTTCGATGCTGCCGAAGAACGTGTTGACGATCAACTCGGCCTTCTTGATGGTCAAACCCTCTTGCTTGGCCAAGGCTTCGATGAGTTGGGACTTGTTCATTCCCTTCCCTCCAGGTCTCGGTGAACTGTTGGCCGAGTCATGGCCGTCAGGAGGTTTAATGAATTTACGACCTTAGCGGTGTTTCAGTCTTAACCAGAGCGCCGGTCTGTGTCAAGACATTTTTTCGGCCCCGCCCGTGGCAATAGGAAACAATTCTACTGAGTTAGAAGAAGGCAGGCGGCCACAAGTCGGTTGACAAGACCGCCCCTTGTGGGATACAACGGCAATTCATATCCAATCGGATCAAGAGGTGAGTCAATTGTCAGGTCCATCGGTGCCCGACCACATCGAGGCCCTAACCCCCTATCCGCCCGGAAAACCGATCCAAGAATTGGAGCGCGAACTGGGGTTGAGCGGCGTAATCAAGCTCGCCTCCAACGAGAATCCGTTCGGCCCCTCGCCCAAAGCGGCGGCCGCCGCCGCCGCCGCCGCCGCCGAGGCCCACCGCTATCCAGACGGCTCGGGTTACTACCTCAAAAAGAAGCTGGCCGAAAAGCTGGGCCAGCCGCCGGAGCGATTCGTTCTGGGCTGCGGCACCAACGAGATCATCGACCTGACGGTCCGCGTCTTCGTCGGCCGGAGCGGCAAGGCGGTCATCCCTCATCCCTCGTTTTCCATCTATTCCAAGTTCCTGCAGGCCGCCGGGGCCGAGATCGTCTCGACGCCGCTGGCCGGGCTCGGCCTGGACCTGGCGGCCATGGCCGAGTCGGCCGCCCAGGGGGCCAAGCTGGTCGTCATCTGCAACCCCAACAACCCGACCGGCGCCGCCGTGACCCGGACCGAAATCGCCGACTTCGTCGCCGGCCTGCCCGAAGAAGTGGTCTGTCTCATCGATGAAGCCTACATCGACTTCGTCCGCGAGCCGTCGGTCGGCACGGCGCTCGATCTGGTGAGCGAGACGAGCAACGTCATCGTCAGCCGCACCTTTTCCAAGATCTACGGCCTGGCCGGGCTGAGGGTCGGCTTCGGGGTGATGTCGCCCCGCCTGGCCGACTATCTCAACCGGGTCCGGCAGCCGTTCAACGTCACCGCGCCGGCCTTGGCCGCGGCCGAGGCGGCCCTGGACGACGAGGCCTGGCTGGCCGAGGTCAAGGAGCGGACCTGGGCCGGACTGGACCGCCTGGCCGAAGGGCTCAGGGCCTTGGGTCTCGACCCCCAGCCCACCCAGACCAATTTCGTCATCTTCCGGACGCCGGTGAAAGCGGCCGAGATCTATCAGGCCCTGCTCCGCCGGGGGATCATCACCAGAGCCATGGGTTCTTTCGGTCTCGAGGATCACCTGCGGATCAACGTCGGCACGGCCGAGGAGAACGAGCGGCTGCTCGACGAGCTGGCCGCCGTGCTCGAGGAGATGAGCGGCGGCCGATGAAGGGACCGGTCATCACCATCGACGGTCCGGCCGGTGTGGGCAAATCGACGCTGGCCCAAGCCCTGGCCGAGGAACTGGGTTACACCCTGCTGGAGTCCGGGGCGCTCTACCGGGCGGTGGGGTTGGCCGCCCTGGAGAGAGGCATCGCCGCCGACGACGAGGCCGCGGCCGAGGCGCTGGTGGCCGGACTCGAGATCGAACTCTCGCCCGGGCCCAAGGACGGGCGGGTGTTTCTGTCCGGGGTGGATGTCACGGACAGGTTGAGGGAGGAGGCCGTGGGGAACATGGCCTCGGCCATCTCCAAGCTGGACGTGGTCAGGGAGGCGATGACCGATCTCCAGCGCCGCCTGGCCCGAGACGGCCGGGTGGTGGTCGAGGGCCGCGACGCCGGGACGGTCGTCTTTCCCCAGGCCGAGGTCAAGTTCTTTCTCGACGCCAGCCTGGCCGAACGGGCCCGGCGGCGGGTGGCTCAGTTGGCCGAAAAGGGGATCGAGGTCGATTACGCCCGCGTGGAGGCCGAGATGGCGGCTCGGGATGAGCAGGACTCGACGCGTTCCCTGGCTCCGCTCAGGCCGGCCGAGGGGGCGATCGTCATCGACACCACTTCGCTGTCCCCGGCCGAGGTGTTGGCCAGGATGATAAAAGAGGTTAGAAAAATTTAGGTCTTGGGCCGGGTGATCGCCCCGAAAGCCCTTGATCTTACGGCCCAAGCCTGATATTAATACGTGGTTTAATCCCGCCAGTGCGAGATTAAAAAGTCGTGTGGCAATTTTTGGAGGTAATTTAGGCCATGACCGAGACCAACATCGACGAGACCCAGCTCCCTGGGGAGAACAACAACTCCACCGAGGCCGAGGAGGTTCGTTCCGCGACCGAAGGGGAGGAGACAAAGGAACAGCAGACTGAAGATCCAGGGGGGGTCGAGGTCCTGGCTGACAGCCAAGACGGGGCGTCGGATTCAACTGCTGAACAAGACGCCGAGGCCGCTTTTGAACCGGCGACCGAAACCGAGACGGCAGCGAGCGAAGAGACTGCCGAGGCCGAAAAGGCCGAGGAAGACGATACTGAAGACGAAGATGATACCGAAGGCGAGGGGGGCGAGGAGGCCAGCTTCGCCGATCTGTTCGAGGAATCGCTGGAGCGTATTCAGGAGGGTTCGGTCGTCTCCGGCGTGGTCGTCCAGGTGACCAGCGACTACGTGGTCGTCGACGTCGGCGCCAAGTCGGAGGGACAGATACCGATCCACGAGTTCGCGACCGACGGCGCCGAGCCGGTCATCAACGTGGGCGACACCGTAGAGGTCCTCCTGGAGTCCAGCGAGGACGACGAGGGCGGCATCAGGCTCAGCCGGTCCAAGGCGGCCCGGATCAAGGTCTGGGAGAAGATCGCCCAGGCTTACAAGGAAGGCGAGACCATCAGCGGCACCATCTCCTCCCGGGTCAAGGGCGGCCTGCAGGTGGACGTGGGCGTGCCCGCGTTCCTGCCCGGCTCCCAGATCGACCTTCGGCCGGTCAGGGACATGGAGAGCCTCATCGGCCAGACCTTCGACTTCAAGGTGCTCAAGTATTCCAAGAAGCGCTCCAACGTCGTTCTCTCCCGCCGGGTCCTTCTGGAAGAGGAGCGGGAGGCCAAGAAGGCCGAGCTGTTGAAGGTGCTGGAAGAGGGCGCCGTGTTGGAGGGCGTGGTCAAGAACATCACCGACTACGGCGTCTTTATAGATCTGGGCGGCATGGACGGCCTGCTTCACATCACCGACATCTCCTGGGGCCGGGTCGGCCATCCGTCGGAGCGGTTTTCGATCGGCGACAAGGTCACGGTCAAGGTCTTGAACTTCGACCGCGAGCGGGAGCGGGTCTCGCTGGGCATGAAGCAGCTCAAGCCCGATCCGTGGGAGAGCGTCCTCGAGCGCTACCCGGTGGCCAGCCGGGTCGAGGGCAAGGTCGTTTCGCTGACCGACTACGGCGCCTTCGTCGAGGTCGAGGAGGGCGTCGAGGGCCTGGTCCATGTCTCCGAGATGAGCTGGACCCGCAAGATTCGCCACCCCTCCAAGGTGGTCCAGGTCGGCGACGAGGTCGAGGTGGTCGTGCTCAACGTCGACCCGGAACGCAAGCGGATCAGCCTGGGCATAAAGCAGACCGTGCCCGATCCCTGGGAGACCATCGACGAACGCTATCCGGTCGGTACGACCATCGAGGGGCGGATCAAGAACGTAACCGACTTCGGCGTCTTCATCGGCATCGAGGACGGGATCGACGGCCTGGTCCACATCTCGGATCTTAGCTGGTCCAAGCGGGTCAAGCACCCCAGCGACCTCTACTCCAAGGGCGACGTGGTCAAGGCGGTCGTGCTCAACATCGACAAGGAAAACCGCCGCTTCTCCCTGGGCATCAAGCAGGCCCAGATCGACCCCTGGGAGAGCGTGGCCGAGCGTTATCCGGTCGGCTCGGTGGTCGAGGGCGAGGTGACCAACATCACCGACTTTGGCGTCTTCGTCGAGATCGAACCGGGCGTCGAGGGGCTGATCCACATCTCGGAGATCGCCAAGGAGAAGATCGACTCTCCGGCCGAGAAGTTCGAAGTCGGGGAGAAGGTTTCGTCCAAGGTGGTTCACCTGTCCCCGACCGATCGTCGGATCGGCTTGTCCATCCGCCGGTTGGAGGAGGATGTCGAAGAGGGATCCTATCAGGATTACCTGCGCTCGCGCCAGCAGGAGGCGACCTCCAATCTGGGCGAGCTGATAATGAGCCAGCTCAACGAGAAGAACCAAGAACAACCGTAGGCGTTTATGCCGAAAAGGCCGGTCCAAATCAGTCTGTGGTGGCTGGGCGGGCTGGCTTGCACTTTGATAATCATTCTGCTGGCGGCGATGAACCTCGCCGCCGGCGGTTTGACCGCCTCGGCCAAGGTCGGCGTCGTCGAGGTGACCGGCCTGCTCAGCCGGCCCGAGCGGACGGTCGAGCAACTGGTCGAGTTCGCCCGGGACGATTCGATCAAGGCGATCATCGTCCGCATCGACTCGCCGGGCGGGGGGGTGGCGGCGGCCCAGGAGATCCACCGCGAGGTGGTCCGGGCCAGGGCCAAGAAGAAGGTCGTGGCCTCTCTGGGCGGGGTGGCCGCGTCGGGCGGCTACTACATCGCCGTCGGCGCCGACAGGATCGTGGCCAACCCCGGCACCACCACCGGCTCCATCGGCGTCATCGTCGAGATGGGCAATATCGAGGAGCTGCTGGACAAGATCGGGGTGCGGTTTTTCAGCCTCAAGTCCGGACGGTTCAAGGACGCCGGATCGCCGGCCAGGCCTCTGACCGACGAGGACCGGGCCATGATCCAGGCCGTGATCGACGACATGCACGGCCAGTTCGTGGCCGCCGTGGCCGAAGGACGGAACCTGGCTCCGGACAAGGTCCGGGCCATCGCCGACGGACGGATTCTGTCCGGCCGCCAGGCGCTCGATTTGGGCCTGGTGGATGAGTTGGGAAACTTCAGGGACGCCGTCGCCCTGGCCGGAAAGCTGGGCGGCATCGAGGGCGATCCCGAGGTGGTCTATGCCGGCCGGGAGAGGCCCGGCCTGCTGGCGGAGTTGATCAGAGACGCCTTTGAAGAAGCGGCGTCCATGTTGGGCCTTGTGGGCCCCAGAATTTTCTATCGACCGTAGGTAGCCGTGGTAAAGAGTGAATTGATTTCCCGTTTGGTGGCCGAGCATCCCCATCTCCCCAAGGCCGACGTGACGGAGATGGTGGAGCGAGTTTTTGAGATGATCTCCGAATCCCTCGTCCAAGGCGAGCGGGTCGAGGTGCGCGGTTTGGGCACCTTCCACCTGGGCTCCCGAGCTTCCAGAAGGATGGTCGACCCCCGTTCGGGCCGGGAGAGAAACCTGCCCGCGCGCAAGACCGTGCTGTTTAAGCCGGGGGCGTGGTTCAAAAACGGCCGGAGGGGATAGCTCTCCTATCCGGGCTAGGCCGCCTCTTCAAAGATCGACACATCGCCCTTGCCTCGCCGGATGATCTCCGGGACGTCGTCGACCAGCGAGATGACCGAGGAGGGCTCCATGGACTGGGGGCCTCCGTCCAGGACCAGATCTACCAGGCGGCCCAGTTCGTCGTGAATCAGTCCGGCGTCAGCCAAGATGTCCTGGTCTTCCAGTCCGGCCGAGGTGGAGATGATCGGGTTGCCCAGCGCCTCGGCCAGACTCAAGGCCACCGGGCTGGCCGGCACCCGAATGCCGACCTGCTTGCGGTTGGAGAGCATCATCTTGGGCACCAGCCTGGTCCCCTTTAAGATGAAAGTGTAGGGCCCGGGCAGGAGCCGGCGCATCGTCTTGTAGGCGTAGTTGGTGACGATGGCCCAGCGGGAGATGTCCTTCAGATCGGCGCAGATGAACGAGAACGGCTTGGTTTTGGGTCGCCGTTTTATCTGATATATCCGCTCGATGGCCTTCTTGTTCATCAAGTCGCAGCCGATGCCGTAGAAGGTGTCGGTGGGATAGATTATCACCCCGCCTCGCCTGAGGATATCGACCGCCTGCCCGATCTTGCGGGGTTGGGGATGGTCTGGGTTGACTTGGAGCAACATTCCCGGTTGATAACCCGTCCCGGCCTCACTTGTCAACACCCGGCCGCTCTTGCCAATCGGGACCGGTTGTGATTTCATGTCTTCGAAACAGCCATGCTCGCCCATTTGTCCATCACCAATCTGGCCATCATCGACGGCCTGGAGGTCTCCTTCGGCCAGGGGCTCAACGTCCTCTCCGGCGAGACCGGCGCCGGCAAGTCGATCATCCTGAGCGCCGTCGGCTTGCTGATGGGCGGCCGGGCCCAGGCCGAGTCGGTGCGCGACGGCGCCGATGAGGCCGTGGTGGAGGGGCTGTTCGAGCTCGGCCGGGCCGGGGAGTTGGCCGAGGTCCTGGCCCGTCACGGCATCGCCGTCGAGGACGGCCAATTGATCCTCCGCCGGGTGGTCTCCGCCGCCGGCCGGAGCCGGGCTTACGTCAACGGCCGCCTGGTCAACCTGTCGGTGCTGGCCGAGATCGGCTCGCGGATGCTGTCCATCTCCGGCCAGCACGAAAGCCAACGGCTTCTCAAAGAGGCGGAGCACGTCCTGCTCTTGGACGGCTACGCCGGGTTGGAGGGGATGAGGGCCGAGGTGGCCTCGGCTCACGCCAGGCTGGCCGAGATCGAGGCCGAGCTGAATCGGCTGAAAGCCCAGGAGGCGGACCGGGAGAGCCGGGTCGAGCTCCTGACCTTCCAGTTGGACGAACTCGACCGGGCCGAGCTCGTCGCCGGCGAGGACGAGGAACTCGCCGCCGAGGCGAACCGCCTGCGCCACGCCCAGGCCTTGGCCCAGGGGGCGGAGTCGATCCACCAGGCTCTCTACGCGGCCGACGGCTCGGCGGTCGAGGTCATCGGCCGGGCCAGGTCCGAACTGTCCCGCCTGGTCGGGCTGGACGCCGGGCTTGCGCCCCTCCTGGAGCGTCTCGAAGAGGCCGGCTACCTTCTGGAAGACGTCGGCCGGGAGCTTTCCGACTACGCCCGCTCGGTCATCTTCGATCCCGCCCGCCAGGCCGAGGTGGAGGAGCGTCTGGCCCTCATCCGCCGGCTGATTCGCAAGTACGCCCCGGAATCGGGCCTGGCCGGCGTGCTCGACCGGGCCGAGACGATGGCCGAGGAGCTGGCCGCCCTTCAAACGGCCGATCAGCGCCTGGCCGGTCTGGAGGCCGACCGGGCCGAGGCCGAGGCCGAGCTCAAAGCCAGGGCGGCCGAGTTGACCGGGCGGCGCCGAGAGGCGGCCGCTCGGCTCAAGGCGGCGGTGGAGAGCGAACTGGCCGGCCTGTCCCTGGAGGGAGCCCGCTTCGAGGCGGCGGTCGAGGAGCGCGACGGGCCGATCGGGCCTGACGGGGCCGATGTGGTGACGTTCTATTTATCGACCAACCCCGGCGAGCCGCTCAGGCCGCTGGCCAAGGTCGCCTCGGGCGGCGAGCTGTCGCGGGTGACGTTGGCCTTGAAGTCGATCCTGGCCCGGGAGAGCGAGGTGGAGACGGTCATCTTCGACGAGGTGGACGCCGGCATCGGCGGCCGGGTGGCCGAGGTGGTCGGCCGCAAGCTTCGCGCGCTCTCCGAGCGGCACCAGGTCCTGTGCATCACCCATTTGCCCCAGATCGCCGCTTGGGGCCAGACTCACCTCAAGGTGGTCAAGGAGACTCTCGCCGGCCGAACCGCCTCGCGGATCGAACCCTTGACCGCCGACGGCCGAGTGGCCGAGATCGCCCGGATGCTGGCCGGAGTGCAGTTGACCGACAAGGCCCTGGCCCACGCCAAGGAGATGCTGGCCGCGGCCGATTGAATCGCAGGGAGGACGAAGTGTCCTACATCTACCAAGAGATTCTCACCGAGCTCGAGGCCGACCGTCCGGTCGTCCTGGCCACCGTGGTCCGCCGGCGCGGTTCAGCCCCGAGAGGGTTGGGGACGAAGATGCTTCTCAAACACGACCGGGCCGCCTCAGGCACGATCGGCGGCGGCTGCCTGGAGGCCCAGACGCTGGACGATGCGGCCAAGGTGTTCGTCTCCCGCCGGGCTCGGATGGTCGAGTTCGACCTGATGGGCGACGAGGCGGCCGCGACCGGCATGATCTGCGGCGGGATGGTCGATGTCTACCTCGAGTACTTCTCTCCGGGCGACGCCGTCGCCCTGGAGGACCTCCGGCGACTGACCGAGATGTCCCACCGGGGCGAGCCGGCCGCGGTGGCCGTCACCATAGATCTGGATCGCTCCCGGGGACGGCGCTTCATCTGGCGGCTGGATACGGCGGCGGCCTGGCCCGAGGGCGAGTGGCCGGCCGAGATCGCCGACTACCGGGCCAAGACCGCCGAGCGGAGCTCGATCAGGCCCCGAAACTTGGGCTCTTTCTACGTGGAGCCGGTCAGGGCCGCGCCCACGGTCTACATCTTCGGCGGCGGCCACGTCTCGGCCCAGATCGCGCCGCTGGCGGCGATGGTCGATTTCCGGGTGGTGGTCATCGACGACCGGGCCGAGTTCGCCGATCCGGAGCGTTTCCCCTCGGCCGACGAGGTCCGCCGGGCCGACTTCGAGACCGTCGTCGACGAGCTCGACCTGGGGCCGGCCGCCTACCTGGTCATCGTCACCCGGGGGCACGAGTGGGACCACCTGATTCTGGAGAAGACGCTTCGGAAACCGACGGCCTATATCGGCATGATCGGCTCTCGCCGCAAGCGGGACTTGATCTACCAGGACCTGCTCGGCAAGGGCTTCACCAGGGAGGACCTGGACCGGGTCCACTCGCCCATCGGGCTGGACATCAAGGCCGAGACGCCGGAAGAGATCGCCGTGTCCATCGTGGCTGAGCTGATCCAGACCCGGGCCGAGAAAACCGGCAGTCCGTTCAAGACCTGGCAGGTTTAGGCGCGAATCGGCAAAGACAGGCGTCGGCCGCTGGGCGATTCGCCGGCCGAATAACGGCGGCCGACCGAACCCGGAAAAATCGAAGGGCGCGAGCTCCGAGGGCCGAAAGTCGGCCTGCCGGTTGGTCCTCTCGGTGACCTTGGCCGGTCGCATTGCGGCCCGAAGGCTTATCCTTCCCGAAAAGGCCCGGGTTTGGTTTCTAGTAAGCCACCGTGAAGGCTGAAAATTCGCCCGTGGCCTCGGACCAGACTTCCTCGATGGCCTCCACCCGGGCGTTGGCCGGCCCCTGCCAGCACCACTTGAGCATCGCTTTGAGCGACTCTTCCGGCCCTTCAAACACGGCCTCCACCCGGCCGTCGGGCAGGTTCTTGACCCAGCCGGTCAGACCGTAGGCGGCGGCTTGGTCCCGGGTCGAGGCCCGGTACCAGACTCCCTGAACCCGGCCGCTGATCTTGACGGCCAATCGTCGGTTGTCCGCGCTCATGACGTCTCCTCCAGGGCCTTTTTGAATTCGTCTTCGTCGATGATATCGATACCCAGTTCCTGGGCCTTCTTGAGCTTGGAGCCGGCCTCGGCGCCGGCCACCACCAGGTCGGTCTTCTTGCTGACCGAGGAGACCACCCGGCCGCCCGCTCGTTGGATGCGGGCCTTGGCCTCGGCCCTGGTCATCGACTCCAGTTTGCCGGTCAAGACCACCGCCTTGCCGGACAGGGCCGAGGAGACGGTCTCGATCTTTTCGGGCCCGATCGGCTCCACGCCCAGTTCTTCGAGCGAGTCCAGCAGGGACCGGTTCTCGGGCGAGGCGAAGAAGGCGACGATGGCCTCGGCCACGGTCTGACCCACGGTCTCGATCTCGACCAGGCGCTGGACGTCGGCCTCCGAGAGCGCCTGGAGGCTTCCGAACTCCTCGGCCAGAACGGCGGCCAACTGCTCGCCGACGTGGCTTATCCCCAGCCCGTAGATCAGCCGGGCCAGGTCCGGCCGGCGGGCCTTGTCGATGGCTTTGATCAGGTTGTCGGCCGATTTGTCGCCCATCCGCTCCAGCTCGACGAGGTCTTCCTTGGTCAGCTTGAACAGGTCGGCCGGGGTCTTGACCAGGCCGGTTTCGACCAGTTGGTCGATCAACTTGGTTCCCAGACCGTCGATGTCCAGCCCGGCCTTGGAGGCGAAGTGGAAGATCGATTCCTTGACCCTGGCCGGGCAGGAGAGGTTCAGGCAGCGCACGGCCACCTCGCCCTCTTCCTGGAAGACCCGGGAGCCGCAGACCGGACAGTTGTCCGGCAGTTTGAAGGGCTCGCCCCGGCCGGGCCGGTCGGGATCGAGGACCTTGACCACCTCGGGGATGACGTCGCCGGCCCGCTGGATCAGCACCCGATCGCCGACCCTGACGTCCTTGCGGGCCACCTCTTCCTGGTTGTGCAGGCTGGCCCGGGATACCGTCGCCCCGCCCACGAAGACCGGCCTGAGTATCGCCACCGGGGTCAGCGTCCCGGTTCGGCCGACCGAGACCAGGATGTCCTCGACCGTGGTCGCCTCCTGGGCGGCCGGGAACTTGTAGGCCAGGGCCCAGCGGGGGCTTCTGGCCTTGCCCCCCAACCGCTCCTGCAGCGACAGGTCGTCCACCTTGATGACGACGCCGTCGATCTCATAGGGCAACTCGTGGCGACGGTCCTCCAGCTCCCGGCAAAAGGCGATGACCGCCTCGATATCGGCGCAGCGCCGGGCCAGATCGGTGGTGGGTACGCCCCAACTTCTGAGGGCGGCCAGCAGCTCGTATTGAGTCCCGGCCGCCGGCGAGGAGACGCGACCCAGGCCGTAGCCGAAGAAACGCAAGGGCCGCTCGGCGGTGACGCCGGGGTCCAGTTGGCGGAGTGAGCCGGCGGCCAGGTTGCGCGGGTTGGCGTAGGGCGACTCCCCGGCCTCCTCCCGCTCCCGATTGAGACGGGAGAAGTCGTCCTTGTAAATGAAGACCTCGCCCCGGATATCGACCAGGGCGGGCGGCTCGCCCTTGAGTCGCAACGGGATGGCCTTGATCGTCTTGACGTTTTGGGTGACGTCCTCTCCGGTCAGGCCGTCGCCCCTGGTCGAAGCCTGGATCAACAGGCCCTCCTCGTAGACCAGTTCCACGGCCAGGCCGTCCATCTTGGCCTCGCAGGTGTAGGCGATCGGGCCGTCCAGGTTCAGGAAGCGACGCAGGCGATCCTCGAAGGCCCTGATCTCGTCTTGGTCAAAGCCGTTCTCCAGGCTGAGCATGGGCACGGCGTGGGCGACCGAGGCGAAGCCCTCGGCCGGCGGCGCGCCGACCCGCTGGCTGGGTGAGTCGGGCGGCGCCGGCTCGCCCAGTTCGCTCTCCAGCTCGATCAGGCGTCTGAGCTTGCGGTCGTACTCGGCGTCGGACAGGGTCGGGTCGTCGAGGACGTAATAGCGGTAGTTGGCCTCGGTGATCTCTTTCCGGAGGCGTTCTATTTCGGCCCTGAGGTCCATGCCGCGGCGTTGAAATTCAATCCTTTAGTTCACCGATCAGCCGGGCCAGCTCCAGAAGTCCGAAGCAACCGGAGAGCATCATGTCGCCGTGGACAACGGCCATCTTGCCCAGGCCATGGGCCATCTCCCGTTGGG
Organism: uncultured Thermodesulfobacteriota bacterium; assembly: GCA_964634465.1. Classification (GTDB taxonomy): domain Bacteria; phylum Desulfobacterota; class Desulfarculia; genus CAZWLY01. The sequence continues at coordinate 120,066 of CAZWLY010000009.1, forward strand.
GGCCGGTGATGACGGTCGTCGCGTACTCCCCCGCCAGGTTCACCCGGCAGCCGTGGCCGAAGCCGTCCATGACCTCGTCGTTGCTGAGCTCTCCCTTTTTGAATCGGGCCAGGTGATCGGCCAGCTTGTCCGGATCGAGAAGGCTGGTGTGGTGCTCGTAGACGCCGGTCACCCGATCTCCCTTGACCAGAAAGGCGACGGTGTGGCCGTTGCCGACGTTGACGATCGTCACCCCCTCGTCCCTGGCCCTGACGGCCGCCTCGTCTTGGAGCGCGCCGGCCAACGCGGCCGAGGCGGTGTCGGCCACCACCGCGCCGGGCAGGACTTCGCTCAGGGCCTTGAGGCGGGTCAACCGTTGGGGCGGTTCGGTGTAGGCCAGGTCGGCCAAGCGGCCGCCCCGCTCCAGGAACTCCTCCCACATGGCGAAGCGCAGGACCCGGTTGGACGAGTGGGGCTCGAAGCCGTGATCCTGGCCGGCCACGGCGTATCGGCCGGGCAGCGGCAGGCCGAAGTGGTCCAGGGCGTGGGCCAGGCCGCTTAGGTCCACGTCGCCGCACTTGATCGGGGTCGTGTCCTCGGGCTTGGATTCGGTCAGGATCACCCCCAACGCTTCGACCTTGGCCAGATCGTCGTGGAGCGACAGGGCCGCCTTTTTTTGGGCGTAGACCTTGAGCCCGGCCTCGAGATGGGCCTGGACCGCCTCGGTCATCCGGCCGCCGCCCATCAAGTTTCCGTAGAGCCACACGTCCCGGCCGGCGTGGGCGGCCTGGTGGATCTTGTCGGCGGCGATGACGGCCGGCGAGGGCAAGACCAGCTTGAACGAGGCCTCCAAGGGCCTGTCCGGCTGGTAGATGAGGATGTCCTGGGTGCCCGAGCCGATGTCCATGATCAGCCAGCGCTCGTCGTCGCGGTGATGATGGTGATCGTGGCCGTGGTGGTGATGGCGGCCGTGGTCGTGGTCGTGGTGATGGTGATGATGATCGGACATGGTCTAGAAGTTACTCCATCATGTCGGCTGCCTTCAAGAGGATTCGGGCCGCGTTTTCCCTGGCCTTTTCAAGCCGTCTGGAGCCGAAAGCCGGCCGCCAGGACGAGCCGTGGACCTCGTCGCTGACCAGGAGCAATCCGGCCGCCCTTTTGCCCCGGAACCGGGCCACGGCGTAAAGGGCCGCCGTCTCCATCTCCACGGCCCAGACGCCCTCGGCGGCGTAACCGGCCGCCTTGGCCGGCGTCTCGCGGTAGATGGCGTCCGTGGTCCAGACCGGCCCCTGGATGATCTCGAGACCCAACTCCCGGCCGGCCTCGATCAAGGCCGCGGCCATGGCCCGGTCGGCCTCGGCCCGGCCGGGGACCGGGTAGTGGGCCGAGGCGCCCTCCTCCGAGACCGCCCAAGCGGGTAGGATCAGGCTCCCGGCCGGGGCCTCGGGGGTGAGCGATCCGCACCAGCCGGTGAAGAAGAGCCGCTCCACCCCGAGCGCGAACAACTTCTCGGCCGCCATCACCGCCGCCGGCGCGCCCAGGGCCGGACCGGCCAGGGCCGGGCCGCCGTCGACGGTGTAGACCTGGAAGAAGTCCCTGACCGACGCCAGTTTCGGCTCGTTGGCCGCCTGGCGGCGCAGGAGGCCGAGATCGTGGGGCGTCATCGACAAGACGGCCGTCCGGCTCAAGACCGGGTCGTCGCGATGGGGGCGGGGGTCGATGATGGCTCGTTCCAGCTTCAGTTCAGTCATGGCCGGCAGGATAACACAACGGCCGGGAAAGGGAATCTGGAAATAGACCCTCGACGGCTTGGGGTTCGATGTGCTATTTACGGGCGACATGGGGGAGACAGCCGCTTCAAACTCGCCGCTTGCCCGCCGTTTGATCGTCGCCTGCGCCCTGGCCGCGGTCCTGTTCCTCGTCTCGATCGTCTGGGCCGACGAGTACGTCCGGCTCCACGGCGCGGCCGTGCGCGATTGGTTTCACACCCTGCCCCTGGCCGTCCAACTCGTCGTCCGCAACGGCCTGTGGTTGTTCTACCTGGCCTACGGCCTGACCTTTCTCTTCGCCATCTGGCGGCGGGGCTGGGACGGGGCCGAGCGCCGCATCCTGTGGGCGGCGATGACCTATCTGACCGCCCAGTTGTTGTTCTCTTTTTTGCTGGTGCGGGTGCTCAAAATCTCTCTCGGCGCGCCCCGGCCCGACGCCCCGGACCCGATCTGGCGGCCCTTCACCCTGGACAACGACCACCACTCGTTTCCCTCGGGCCACTCGGCCGACGCCTTTGCCGGCTTCGGCGTCCTGGATCGCCTGGTCCGCTCGCCTTGGCTTCGCTGGGGCGGGCTGGTCTGGGCCGTCATCATCGCTCTCGGCCGGGTCGTCCAATACCAGCACTACCTCTCCGACGTGGTCGCCGGGGCTCTGATCGGCTATCTGGGGGCCCAGGCGGCGGCGGCGATCTGGGCCAGGAAGTTCGGCCCCAACCACCGTTCTTCCGCTTGATTTTTACCCTGAATAGAGTTGACAGCGGCTATCGAAGTCTATAATATCGTCAGGCTTTTTGCCGGACGTAGGTGAGGTATGTTCGAAGGTCTGCAAGAAAGACTGGGGACCGTCTTCAAGAATCTTCGCGGTCACGGCAAGCTGACCGAGGAGAACATCGAGACCGGTCTCAGAGAGGTCCGGATGGCCCTCCTGGAGGCCGACGTCCACTACAAGGTCGCCAAGGACTTCGTGGCCAAGGTCCGCGAGCGGGCTCTGGGCCAGGAGGTGATGGGCTCACTCACCCCGGCCCAGCAGGTCATCAAGGTGGTCAACGAGGAGTTGACCGAACTGATGGGCGCCAGCCACGTCGGCCTGGTCCTGGCGGGATCGATGCCCCGGCCGATCATGCTGGTCGGCCTCCAGGGTTCGGGTAAGACGACTACCGCCGCCAAGCTGGCCAGATATCTGAGCAAGAACGAGCGGCCCTATCTCGTCCCGGCCGACGTCTACCGGCCAGCGGCCATCGACCAACTCCACACCCTGGCCGGCCAGATCGACGTTCCGGTCTATCCCTCCCGGAGCGGGGATCGGCCCGAGGACATCGTCCGCCGGGCCATGGACGAGGCGGCCGCGGCCGGCAGCAGCGTGTTGATCGTCGATACCGCCGGCCGACTTCACGTCGATGACGAGCTGATGGCCGAACTGGTCAGGATCAAACAGATAATCAAGCCCCGGGAGGTGCTCCTGGTGGCCGACGCCATGACCGGCCAGGACGCGGTCAACGCCGCCGTCCAGTTCAACCGGCAGGTCGGTCTGACCGGCGTGATCCTGACCAAGATGGAGGGCGACGCCCGGGGCGGCGCGGCGCTGTCGATCAAGGCCGCGGTCGGCGTGCCGATCAAGTTCATCGGCGTCGGCGAAAAGCTGGACGCCCTGGAGGCGTTTCACCCTGACCGAATGGCCTCCCAGATTCTGGGCATGGGCGACGTCTTGACCCTCATCGAGAAGGTGCAAGAGACCGTCGATGAGCGGGAGGCGGCCAAGCTGGCCAAAAAGCTCAAGAAAGCCGAGTTCACCCTGGAAGATTTCCTGGGCCAGCTAAAGCAGTTGAAGCGGATGGGTTCGCTGGAGAGCCTGATCTCACTGATTCCCGGCGCCGGCAAACTCAAGGGGCTCAAGGACGTCTCGCCCGATGAGAGGGAGCTCAAACGCGTCGAGGCGATCATCTTGTCGATGACCCCGGAGGAGCGCCGGAATCCCAAAATCTTGAACGGTTCACGCCGCAAGCGAATCGCCATGGGTTCGGGAACCGCGGTGGCCGACGTCAATAAATTGCTCAAGAATTTTGAGCAGATGCGAAAGATGATGAAGAAGATGGGCAAGATGGGTCCCGGCCGGCTCGGACGGGGCGGTTTGCCCTTCCTGGTGTGACAGTTTAATGTTTGCAAACCGCACAAGTTCACTTAGAATATAGCTAAGTAGAGTGAGGAGCGATGCCGGTAAAGATTCGACTGACTCGAAAGGGAGCCAAGAAGAGCCCGTTCTATCGGGTGGTGGTCGCCGATTCCGAGTCGCCCCGTGACGGGCGTTTCATCGAGATGATCGGGACCTATGATCCGCGGAAGGATCCGGCCGAGATCAAGATCGACAAGGAGCGTCTCGACCTGTGGTTGGCTCGGGGGGCCCAGCCCACGGACACCGTGCGCAGCCTGATCAAGAAAGCGGATCTCTCCTAGTCGGCTCCCGCCCGGCTTGAGAACGCCGGGAAACAGTGGAGGGGCAGGGTATGAAGGATTTGATTAAGTACATCGCGCAGTCGCTGGTGGATCACCCTGAGTTCGTCGAGGTCAACGAGATCGAAGGAGAACAGACGTCCGTCATCGAGCTGAGGGTCGCCAAGGAAGACCTGGGTAAGGTCATCGGCAAACAGGGCCGCACGGCTCGGGCGATGCGTACGATCCTCAACGCCTCCTCCACCAAGATGAAAAAACGGGCGGTACTGGAGATCATTGAGTAACCCGAAGGAGCTTCGCCGACCGGTCGTCCTGGGGCAAGTGGTGAAAGCCCACGGGCTCAAGGGCGGCCTGAGGGTCGCCTCCTGGGCCGAGTCGGTGGAGAGCTACTCGAGATTCAAGGAAGTTTGGCTGCGGCCCAAAGGCGGCGTGGTGCGCCGCCTCGCGCTAGAATGGGCCCGGCCGCACCCCAAGGGCGTGATCCTCAAGCTGGCCGGGATCGACTTCCGCGACCAGGCCGAGGAGCTCGTCGGGGCCGAGATCGTCGTCCCCCGCGACGCCCTGCCCGAGACCGAGGCGGGAGAGTACTACTGGGTCGATCTGATCGGCCTGAGAGTCCAGCTCGCGGACGGGACGGAGCTGGGCGTAATCAAGGCTCTGTTCGAGACCGGGGCCAACGACGTGCTGGTGGTTGACACGCCCGAGGGCGAGGTGTACGTGCCGGCCGTGGAATCGGCCGTGCTCGAGGTGGATTTGGCCGGAGGCGTCATGGTGATCCGGGCGCTGGAGGAAGAATGAGCGCCGCCGGCGGGAATCATGACTCCGGATAAGCCGATGTTCTTTGAGATTCTGACTCTTTTCCCCGAGGCGGTGGAGGGGTATCTCAACACCTCCGTTCTGGGCAAGGCGGTGGAGAAGGGTCTGATCCGGGTCAAGGTGACCAATATCCGCGACTTCACCGCGGATCGGCACAAGACCGCCGACGACCGGCCCTTTGGCGGCGGCAGCGGCATGGTCATGAAGCCGGAGCCCTTGGCCGCGGCCATCAAGGCGGCTTTGCCCGGCCGGGTGATTCTTACCTCGCCCAGAGGGCGGCCCTTCGACCAACGGGTGGCCCGACGGTTGGCCGAACTGGAGAAGATCATCCTGGTCTGCGGCCGTTACGAGGGAGTGGATCAGCGGGTCATCGACCGCTACGTGGACGAGGAGCTTTCGGTGGGCGACTACGTGCTGACCGGCGGCGAGTTGGCGGCGCTGATCATCATCGACGCCGCGGCCCGGCTGATTCCGGGGGTGTTGGGCGACGAGGGCTCGATCGCCGAGGAGTCGTTCGCCGACGGCCTGCTGGAGTACCCCCACTACACCCGGCCCAGGGAGTTCGAAGGGCTCAGGGTGCCGGAGGTGCTGCTCAACGGCGACCACGCCAAGATCGCGGCCTGGCGGCGGAAAGAGGCGCTCAGGGCGACCTGGTCGAGACGGCCGGATCTTCTCGACGGCCTTGAGCTGTCCGAGGCCGACCGCCGGTTTCTGGCGGAGATAGAGGCCGAGGCGGAGGGGTAGATGGCCCCCCAGGTGGACGTGGCCCTGATCCACCACCCGGTGGTGGACAAAAACGGCCGGGTGATCGCGGCGGCGCTGACCCCGACCGACCTCCACGATCTGGCCCGTTCGGCCCGGACCTACGGCGTCGCTCGCCTGTGGGTGGTTACGCCGCTCATCGACCAGCAGAAGCTGGCCAGGCGGATGCTCGGCTTCTGGCAGGAGGGCGTGGGAGCCGCTTACAACCCCAACCGGGGCCAGGCTCTGGACCTGGTTCGAGTGGCCGGCTCGCTCGAGGAAGCGATCGGGCGGGCCAGTGAGGAGTTCGACCGGCGGCCGCTGGTCTGGGCCACCAGCGCCAGAGGGGGAGAGGGGGGCGACAAGCTCGACTACAGTCGGGCCGGTGAGATTTTGAGCCGGGAACGACCGGCGTTGATCCTGTTCGGCACGGCCTGGGGATTGGCGCCCTCGGTTCTGGCTGAGTGTGATAACGTGTTGGCTCCGATAGGCGGGGTCGTCGCCGGCGATGGAGAGGGGTACAACCATCTTTCCGTCAGAAGCGCGGCGGCGGTGGTGTTGGATCGTCTGTTGGGGCGATAAAAGGGAGAATAGAGATGAGCGTGATCGAGCGGATTGAAAAGGAACACATGCGCGCCGACTTGCCCGAGTTCAGGCCCGGCGACCAGGTCAAGGTCCACGTCAAGATCCGCGAGGGCGACAAGGAACGCATCCAGGTCTTCGAGGGAGTGTGCATCCGCCGTCACCGGGGCACCACCGGGGCCACCTTCACCGTGCGCAAGGTTTCCTACGGCGTGGGCGTGGAGCGCGTCTTCCCGGCCCATTCGCCGTCCATCGACCGGATCGAAGTCGTCAGGCGCGGCAAGGTCCGTCGCTCCCGGCTCTACTACCTCAGGGAGCGTCGGGGCAAGGCCGCCCGGATCAAAGAGAAACGGTAATCGGACTAGGTGTCCTCGCTCTTTCCGCCGCCCGACGATCTGCCGGCTGGCTGGGCCTTGGAGCACGAGGCCCTGGCGGCTGGCTACGTCGCGGTGGCCGGAGTGGACGAGGTCGGCCGGGGGCCGCTGGCCGGCCCGGTGATCGCGGCGGCGGTGATTCTGCCGGTCGGGCTCGTCATCGACGGCGTGACCGACTCCAAGAAGGTGCCCGAGAGCGCCCGGCCCGAACTGGCCGAGCGCATCCGCCGGCAAGCCGCGGCGGTGGGCCTGGGTGCGGCCGGACCGGGTGAAATCGACCGGATCAACATCTTGAACGCCTCGCTTCTGGCCATGCGGCGGGCCGTGGAGAGTCTCTCCATTCGGCCCGACTTTCTTTTGATCGACGGCAACAAGACCATTCGGGAGCTCTCCGTCCACCAGCGGGCGGTGGTCGGGGGCGACTCCCGCTCGATCTCGGTGGCCGCCGCCTCGATCGTGGCCAAGGTGGAGCGGGACCGGATGATGGCCGTTCTGGATCGGGTCTTTCCCGGCTACGGTTTCGCCCGGCACAAGGGCTACGCCGCCAAGGAGCATTACCGGGCCCTCGAGAGACTGGGGCCCTGTCCGGCCCACCGGCGGACGTTCAAGGGCGTGGCGGAGTTTTATCGGTGAGCCGCCTTACGACCGGCAAGCGTGGCGAGGAGATCGCGGTCAAGACCCTCAAGAAACGGGGCTACAAGATCATCGACCGCAACGTCCGCCTGGCCTCGGGCGAAGTGGATATAATCGCCCGCCAAAAGAGGACGGTCGTCTTCGTCGAGGTCAAGACTCGGACTTCGGACAGGTTCGGTTCGCCGGCGGCGGCGGTCGATGCGGCCAAACAGCGCAAGCTGACCCGCCTGGCCGCCGAGTGGCTCCAGGCCCACCGACTGGAGGACGCCGCGGCCCGGTTCGACGTCGTCTCGGTCGTCCTGGACGGGCGGGGCGGGGAACGGGTGGAGGTCTTCGAGAATGCCTTCGAAGCCCAGTATTGGGACTGAACCGGGCCGGCTGTTGATCGTGGCCACGCCCTTGGGCAACCTGGAGGACCTCTCGGCCAGGGCGGCCAAAAGCCTGGCCGAAGCCGGCATCGTCGCCGCCGAGGACACCCGCCGCACCCGGAAACTTTTGAGTCACCTGGGAATTTCGCCCCGGCTGATCTCCTGCCGGGAACACAACGAGGCCAAGGTCGGCCCCAAGTTGATCGAGGAGATCAAGGCCGGCGTCACCGTGGCTCTGGTCTCCGACGCCGGCACGCCCGGCCTGTCCGACCCCGGAGCCAGGCTGGTCGCCGCCGCCCATGCGGCCGGAATTCGGGTCGAGCCCATCCCCGGCCCGTCGGCCGTGGCCGCGGCCCTGTCGGTCTCCGGGCTCGGCGCCGACGCCTTCACCTTTGCCGGCTTTCCGCCGGCCAAGGCCGGAGCCCGAAAAAGATTCCTGGCCGGCCTGGCCGATCGAGCCGAAACCCTGGTCTTCTACGAGGCCCCCCACCGCCTGGCGGCCAGCCTGAGGGACATGGCCGCGATCCTCGGCCCCCGGTCGGCGACGCTGTGCCGGGAGCTGACCAAGCTCCACGAGGAGATCCGCTCGGCCGATCTCGATCGGTTGGCCCGCTGGGCCGCCGAGGGGGAGATCAAGGGCGAGATAACCCTGGTCGTGGCCGGGGCCGAGAAGGGCGTCGCCGAGGCCGATCCCCAGGCCGTCAAGGAGCTTTGGCGACGTCTCCGGGCCGAGGGCCTGTCGGCCAGTCAGGCGGCCAGAGAGGCGGCGGCCAGGTTGGGCCTCAGTCGGGCCGAAGTCTACAGATTGGGCTTGGAAGAGGACGGGAGCTAGGGTAGTTTGGGAGCAGGGGGGCGATGCGGTCCGGGCTCCGGACGGCGGGCCGAGACGACTTGACAGGCTCGACTTCGAAGTGTATTCCACAACCTACTTGTCTAGTCGGCTGGATTGACTGAATGGACGAATCGGAAAACGGCCGGGTTCGCCGAACCTTGACTTTGACCAATCGCTCCGGGATTCACGCCCGCAGCGCCGCCAAGATCGTGGAGTTGGTCCAACGCCATGAGTGCAAGGTCGTCTTCACCAAGGGCGATCGCCGGGCCGAAGCCGACTCCATCCTCGACTTGCTGACCCTGAGCTGTCCCAAGGGTTCCAGCGTGATGGTGGAGTGTGAAGGCCCTGGGGCGGCCGAGGCCATGGCCGATCTGGCCGCCCTTTTCGCCCGTAAGTTCGACGAGGAATAGCCGACCGTGACCCAACGTCTCCAGGGTGTCGCCGCCTCGCCCGGTATCGTCATCGGCCAGGCCCGTCACGTCCAAAGGACCCGAACCGAGGTCGTCTTCCAGGACATCATCGGCCCCGGCCAGGTGGTCAACCAACTCCACCGCCTCGATCTGGCCTTGGAAGAGGTCGAGGCCGACCTGACCGCGATCAAGGCTCGGGTGGAGAAGGAGCTGCCGTCCCACGTCTACCTCATCGACGCCCACCTGAAGATTTTGGCCGACCCCTTGTTCCAGCGGGAAGCGCGGCGGTTGATCGAGGGCGACATGATCAACGCCGAGTGGGCCGTGGTCGAGGCGGTGCGCCGCATCGGCGAGCGCTTCGAGGCCATCGACGATCCCTACATCAGAAGCCGCCTCGAGGACGTGGAGGCGGTCGCCGACCGGGTGCTGAGAGTCCTGGCCGGCCAGGAAGACGAGGACCTGGGGGCGATCAAGGAGCCGGGCATCTTCATCGCCCACGACCTGTCGCCGACCGATACCACCCAGATTCGTCTGGACCGGGTGATGGGCTTCGTCACCGAGGCTGGCTCCCGGACCTCCCACACCGCCATCGTCGCCCAGTCGGTCCAACTGCCGGCCGTGGTCGGCCTGGAACGGGCCATGGAGAGCATCCCCAGCGGCTCGGTGATCATCGTCGACGGCACCTCCGGCCAAGTCATCGTCGATCCCGACGAGGAGACGCTCTTCGAGTTCGAGGAGCGCAAGGCGCGCTACGAAAGGTTTGTGGTCGACATCCGGCGCAAGGCCCACCTGCCGGCCGAAACCAGCGACGGTTGCCGGCTGAAGGTCCTGGCCAACATCGAATTGCCCAAAGAGGCCGTCACCGCCCTGGAGAGCGGGGCCGAGGGCATCGGCCTGGTCAGGACCGAATTCCTGTACCTCAATCGGGCCGACCTGCCCGGCGAGGAGGAGCTCTACGAGGCCCTGGCCTCGGTGGTCGATATCATGAACGGCCGGCCGGTGACCATCCGGACCCTGGATTTGGGCGGCGACAAGTTCGCCCACCAGCTCGATTTAGTTCCGGAGATGAACCCGGCCATGGGCGTTCGGGCGGTGCGGCTCTGCCTGCGCCGGCCGGACATCTTCAGAACCCAGCTTCGGGCCATTTTGAGGGCCTCGGCCCACGGTCCGGTCCGGGTCATGTTCCCCATGATCAGCGGCATCAGGGAGATGGTCCAGTGCCGGGCCATCCTGGAGGCCTGCCAGGCCGAGTTGAAGAGGGAGGGACAGGAGTTCGATCCCGACCTGAAGGTCGGCTGCATGATCGAAGTCCCCTCGGCGGTGATCATCGTCGATCTTCTGGCCCGCCACGCCGACTTCTTCTCCATCGGCACCAACGATCTGATCCAGTACTCTCTGGCCATCGACCGGGTCAACGAGTACGTGGCCCACATGTACCAGCCCTTCCACCCGGCCGTGCTGAGGATGATCAAGTCCACCATCCAGGCCGCCGACGAGGCCGGCATTCCGGTGTCGATGTGCGGCGAGATGGCCGGCGAGCCCGGCGCGGTGCCGATGCTCATCGGGTTGGGGCTCAAGGAGCTGTCGGTCAACCCGGTCTCGGTGCCCCGGGTCAAGCAGATCACCCGCCTCGTCGCCGCCAGGGAGAGCCGCGAACTGGCCGACACGGCCCTGACCTACGAGACCGAGGCCCAGGTCTCGAGCTACGTCACCGACAAGCTGGCCCAGATCGCTCCCGAAGCCTTCGGGAAAGGGGTGGTGATGCACTTCTGAGACCGCCCTCCGGCGTCTCAGTAGCGCCGCCGGGCCATCTCCCGTTCGGCGTCGCGTTTCTCCTGGCGGGCCCGGATGACCTGGCGTTTGTCGTGGAGCTTCTTGCCCTTGGCCACGCCCAACTCTATTTTGGCCCGGCCGTCCTTGAAGTAGATCGACAGCGGGATGAGCGAATAGCCCTTCTCGGCCGTCTTGCCGACCAGCTTCCTGATCTCCCGCTTGTGGGCCAACAGCTTGCGGGTCCGCATCGGCTCGTGGTTGCCGTAATGGGCGTGGGGGTAGGGGCTGATGTGGACGTTCTCCAACCACAGCTCGCCGTCCTTGATCCGGGCGTAGCCGTCCTTGAGATTGACCCGGCCCTCGCGCAGACTCTTGACCTCGGTTCCCTTCAGGACCAGGCCCACCTCGAGCTTGTCTTCGATGAAGTACTCGAAACGAGCCCGCTTGTTCTTGGCGATCAACTTTATTCCGCCGGCCATCTCTCTTCTGGCTCCATCCGGTCTGCTGTTCGGGCCTGGCCCGTCGCCCGCCGCGGCTTCGCCGTCGGGTCGAGCCCCATTAATAACCCCATTTCGGACTTTTGGGGAGGGCGCGAGCCGAAATTTTTTGAAAAAAGGACCGAGGCTCTATCAACCCGGCCGGAATTCTGGCTTTTCGGCCCCAAGGGGCTTGACATTCGGCCTCGGTTTTGGTCTTATACGATCTGCTTTTTTACGGGAGGATAGTATGGGTTCCGTGGTTAAGTGGCGCCGCAAGAAGATCCGCAAGCACAAGTATAAAAAGCTCCGGGCGCGGATGCGGCATAAAAAACGCTAGTCCGAGCCGTCCTCGCGCCGCCGGCGCATGCCTTCGGCCAGGTAGGACATCGCCAACAGGAACAGGGCGAGTAAAACCACCCAGATCCAATCGGTCAGCCGCCAGAACGACCAGGCGATGACGTAGGCCAGGACGAAGCTGCCGGCGGCCCGGATGAGAAGCTTGAGGACAGGGTTCATTTTTCGCTCCCGCATTGTTTTTTCGGTAATCGGTAATGAGAGGCCCTTGGGAAATCCCAAGGGCCTCTATTTTGCTTTTTTGGTGGCGGTGCAGGGACTTGAACCCCGGACGCTACGGATATGAGCCGTATGCTCTAACCAACTGAGCTACACCGCCCAGGCAGTTTTAGATACTCCAAGGCCGGACGTTTGTCAAGCATTGGCGGCGAGAGACGGGCCCTTGTCGCCCCCCGAGCCGACCGATATCCAGAACACCAGTCCCACGAGGCCGGCGGCCAGGTTGATCAGCACGTCCCGGACCTCGCCGACCCTTCCGGGCAAGATATACTGGATCACTTCGTCGCCCGCCCCGGCCAGAAGCAGCAGGCCCAGGGCCAGAAACCAGGCCGCCGGTCGGCCCAGGCGGGACTCGGCCGAGCGCAAGGCGGCCCAGGCCAGAAGCCCGTATTCCAGCAGGTGGATCGTCTCGGCCGGCTGGCTCTTGGTGTAGATCAGCAACGCCCAGCCGCCGAGGGCCGCCCCGGCCGCGCCGGCCAGGCGAAGGGCGGCGCCGGGCGGCCGCCGGGCGGCGATCCGGGCCAATCCCAGAACAAAGGCCGAACCGACGACGATCACGGTCAGCCACAGCGCCGAGTCGCGGCCGAAGGCGTCGGTCAGGCCGGCGTTCAGCCGCCGGGCCCAGGGCAGCGAGGCGTAGATCACCGCCGTACCGGCGATGAATGGGGCGTCGATCGACAGGCGCATGGGGCGATTATAGACGGGCCCGCCGGCCGGGGAAAGCCTCTCCGGGTCGATCCGGGCGCCGGTTCGCTCGACGTCGCTCCGGCCGGCCGGTCGATTTTCATCGCCGCCCAGCGTGGGCCGGTTCTGGTTGCGTATTTGTAACCGGACTCGCCGGCCGGTTACGTTTCCGGTCCGACCGCCGGCATCTATCTGTAACTACCCGCCAAATCGGGCCAAGCTTTCTGTTGCCTTTTTGCGCTGGGGCGTGCTAAAGTACCACTCGGCGCTCTGTTTAACAAGTTTCGGCACAACCTGACAATTTGCCTCCATACTTCGCCCGGCCCTTTCAGGAGATAACGAGAGTGGTCCTGTTGCGGTTTGCGGTTCCGGTCGTGTTGTTCGCCTTGCTGTCGCTCTGGCCGGGCCGCGCCGCCGCCGAGACGGCCCAAATGGTGCAGGAGCTCTACACCGGGGCCAGGTTCGACGTCATGGACGAGAACTACGACGCCGCCCTGGCCAAACTGGTCAAAGCCCAGGAGCTCGCCCCCGAAGACTTGAGAATCGTCACCTTGATGGCCAGGGTCTTCGCCCTTCAGGGGCGCGAGGACGAAGCCGTCGATCTCTACGACGCCCTGATCGCCCGGGACCCGGCCCGTTTCGGGCTGCTCAATTTCGAAGTCGCCTATCTCCTTCAAAAAAAGGAGCGTTACGAGGAAGCCCTGGCCCGGTTCAAGGCCGCGGAGAAGGCCGATTTCCTTCGGGCCATCAAGGAACAGGGCCTGACCTACATGAAGCTGGGCAAGTTCGCCGAGGCCGACGCCGCCTTCGCCCGGGTACGCGAAGCCAAGGACGCGCCGCCAAAGACCCGCCAGCTCTTTCTGTACCTGGGCGCTCAGACCAATTACCATCGCCGGGACTACAAAACGGCGCTCAAGCGCCTGGATAAAGCCTACCGCCTCGATCCAAGTTCGGACCTGGTTTCGGACATCAAGGCCTTCCGCAAGACCACGCTCACCGCCATGCGCCAGGCTCGGCCCTGGCGGCTGTACGTGAGCGCCGCCTACCGCTACGACGACAACATCTACCTCAATCCTTTCGAGGAAAACCCGAGCGGTAAAAAGACGACCGACAAGGGCGACTCCTCCCTCCAGACCGGCCTCACCTTCTCCTACCGGTTGGCCGAGTTGTTGGGCGCGACCATCGGCCTTACCGCCGGGGCGAGCAAGTTGAGCTACTTCCACGAATCGGCCGCCGATTTCGCCGCCCTGAACATCGGCGCCTACGTCGGCAAGTCCTGGAAGACGATGGGGGTGAGATTGCCCTACCAGTACACCTACTACTGGGCCGGGGCCAGCCTGGAGGAGAGACTGGCCGCCCACAGCCTGAACCCGGTCTTCTTCTGGCAGATGACCGACCGTTTCCGGACCGAGGTCTCGGGTATGGCCCATTGGAAGAACTACCGGGACCAGACTCCGGACGCCTTCTACTACGGCCTGGGCGCGGTTCACATCCTGAACTTCGGCGATCAAGCCAAGTACGTCCGCCTGGGCTACCAATTCGCCGTGGAGGACGCCGACGACGGCCAGTCGGGCTACCGGATCTGGGAGGTGACCCTGGGTGGTGGAGCGCCCATCTACGGCCCGCTGGCCTTCGACCTGGGCCTCACCCTGGCCTACTACACCTACAACGAGCGGCCCAGTTGGTACTACGGGTTGTCCGGAACCGAGCCCTTCACCCGGCGCGACAGGCAGATCAGGGTTTCGGTCCGGATAAGCTATCGTTTCTCGGAGCGGTGGCAGTTCGGTCTGGGCTACTACTTCACCCACAACGACTCCAACGTCGGCGCCAACGACTACGACCCGTTCAAATTTCAAAAAAACCTCTTTAGCTTGTCGGTTTTCGGGGCCTTCTGATATGTTGAGGAGGAGTGAAGAGTCGTAAGTCATGATCCGGGCGCGCACCATAGTCCTGGCTCTGCTGCTGGCCCTCGGCGTGGCTTCGTTCGCCGCCGCGGCCGAGCCCCAGGCCATCGGCCGCATCTACGGCGCGGTCGGCGATTGCCGGGTGGTCAACAAGGACTTGGGCCGGGATCTCGCCGCCCGGAAGGGGATGGCCCTCTACCAAGGCGACACCATCTTCACCGGAGCAGACTCCACGGTCAAGATCGTCCTGGCCGACGACAGCCTGGTGCGCGTGGGAGCCGAATCGGAGCTGGCTCTCGACCAGTTCAGACTGGACGTCCAGGCCCAGGAGCGCGAGACTACGCTCAGACTGCCTCTGGGTAAGGTCAAGGTTCTGGTCAACGATCTTTTCGGCTACAAGGAACGCCGCTTCGAGATCAAGACGCCCACCGCCGTGGCCGGTGTTCGCGGTACCTTGATGGCGGTGATCGTCGAGTCGCCGTCCCTGACCAGCGTCGTCGGTTACGACAATCCGGTGGTGGTCTACAACCCCGCCTTCCCGGACCAGGTGGTCGTGCTGACCAACGTCCAGTTGACCCAAGTCTTCGGCGACAACCCGCCCTCAGAGCCCCGTGACTTGACGCCTCAGGAAGAGGAGAGATTCCGGCAGCTCTTCCCCGACATGCCTGACGAGTCATCGAGCTCGGAGTCCGGCGGTGAGGGCGGCGGCACGGGCGGTACGGGCGGCACGGGTGGAACGGGCGGCACGGGCTCGCCGGGGGTGAGCGGGAACACGCCGACTACCGTCCAGACCACGACCACCACCGCGCCGACCACAACCACGACCACGACGACGA
Source organism: uncultured Thermodesulfobacteriota bacterium (assembly GCA_964634465.1). Classification (GTDB taxonomy): domain Bacteria; phylum Desulfobacterota; class Desulfarculia; genus CAZWLY01. Next base: position 135,267 of record CAZWLY010000009.1, read on the forward strand.
CCACCACCACGACCACGACGACGACCACCACCACGACCACCACGACCACGACCGAGCCGACCACCACGACGACGACCACCACCACGACCACGACCACGACCGAGCCGACCACGACCACCACGACGACGACCACCACGACGACGACCACCACCACGACCACGACGACGACCACCACTCTGCCTCCGCCGCCGACGACCACGACCACCACCGTCCCGACCACGACCACCACCACGACCACCACCACCCTGTCTCCGGGCTTGAGGCCCTGCTCGTAACCGCCGCCTTGCTCGGGTCAGCCGAATCGGACTTCGTCGGGCTCATTTCCCTGGCATTCCCCCCTGTCGCCTTGCCGGTGGAGAGCGGTCGATGAAGCGCTCGGTCCTGATCGACGGTCTGGTCCTGGCCGCCTCGGTCGGCTTTACGGCCTACCTTTTGCCCTGGTCGCTGGTCCTTTCGCCCTCCATCCCGGCCGGCGGCGACACCACCTCCCACTTCGCCGCCCTGGTCCACTTCAAAGACTACGTCCTGCCCCAGTGGCGGCTTTGGGGCTGGCACCCCGGCAACCTGGCCGGCTTCCCGCTCTTTCAGTTCTATTTCCCCTTGCCGCCGCTGGTGATCGTCGGCTTGAGCGCTTTCTGGGGCCTGGCGCCGGCCTTCAAGCTGGGGGCGCTGATCCCGGCCCTGGCCTTGCCGGTGAGCGTCTATTTCTGTTTGAGACGCCTGGGGCTGGGCTTTCCCGGTCCGGCCTTTGGAGCCGCTTTTTCGCTGAGCTTCCTTCTGGCCGAGACCAATCAGGTCTGGGGCGGCAACCTGGCTTCGATTCTGGCCGGCGAGATTTGCTACGCCTGGGCCTTCAACCTGGTCCCGATCTACCTGGGGTCGCTGTACGCCTGGATGCGAAGCGACGCGCCGTCCGGCCGAGGGGCGATCCGGCTGGCCGTCCTGCTCCTCTTCATCGGACTCAGCCACGCCTACGCCCTCTTGTTCGCGCTTGCGACCGGGCTCTACTTCCTTCTGGACCGGGGCCGGTTCAAGGCGGCCGCGCTGGGCCTGTTCGTCGTCTACGCTCTGGCCTTCTTGCTTTTGGGGCTGTGGCTGATTCCGATGCTGGTCTACACCCCCTTGACCGAGATGTTCAACTTCGTCTGGGTCGTCGATTCCTGGCGGGAGTTTACGCCGACGACGCTCCTGCCGGTCCTCGTCTTGGCCGCCTTGGCCGGGCCGCTGGCCTGGCGGTGGGGCGAGACGGTCGATCGGGATCGGGCCGGCTTCCTGCTCTTCTGGGTCGTGGCCGCGGCCAGCCTCTACTTTCTGGCCCCGTTCATGAACTCGATCACTATCCGCTTCGTCCCCTTCGCCCACCTGGCCGCCGTCCTGTTGGCCGCCCAGGGGCTGAGGCTCATCACCCGCCGCCTGGCCGGGCGCGGTCTGGTCGCGCTCATCGTCGTCCTCGCTTCGGTGGTCTGGACCGGCGGCCGAATGAATTATCTCGACCGCTGGCTCAGTTGGAACAACGCCGGGCTGGAGGCGACGCCGGCCTGGTCGGAGGTCGAGCGCCTGACCGAGTTCCTGCGACCGAAGGGTCCGGCCTGGGAGGCGTCCCGGGTGGTCTACGAGCATTCGCCGCTGAACGATCAGGCCGGCACACTCAGAATCTTCGAGTCGCTGCCGATTCTGGCCGGCCGGGCCACCCTGGAGGGCGCCTACCTCCAGGCCAGCCCCAACGCGCCGTTCATCTTCTACCTCCAGTCAGAGGTCAGCCGCCGCAGCTCGTCGCCCTTGCCCGGCTACGTCTACACTCGGCTCAATCTTGGCCGGGCCGTGGAGCACATGCGCCTCTACAACGTCGGCCAATACATCGTCGTCGAGCCGGAAACCCGGAAATTGGCCGACCGCCAGCCGGGCCTGATTCTGGAGCGGGAGTTCGGGAGCTACTCGGTCTACCGGGTACTCGGCAACCGGGACGCCTACGCCGTTACGCCCGAGCGGGCCCCGGTGCTGGTCATCACCGATCGACCCCAGGCGATCGCCTTCGAGTGGTTCAGGTTTTCCGATCTGAAGACGCCGCTCGTCTTCGCCCGCCGGATGCCGGCCGGGGCCGGGGAGCGCTTCGCCGGGGTGTTGATCGATTCCGGCCGGGACGACGAGGCGTTGTTCAAGCTGATCAGGGAGAACCGGCTGCCCAAAAAGGAGTTGGCCGGCCGGCCCATCGTCGAGAAGATCGCCCCGGAGCGAATCGAGCTGAGGGGGCTCCAACCCGGCCGGCCGGTGGTGATCAAGATGTCCTATCACCCGGCCTGGCGGACTTTGAGCGGCGAGGAGATATTCAGGGTCTCTCCGGCCTTCATGCTCGTCTTCCCCGACTCCGACAGGTTGACCCTGGTCTGCGGCCCGACCTGGGCCAACCACCTCGGCCTGGCGCTGAGCGTCCTCGGGTTGATCCTGATCGGCCTCCTCGCCTGGCGGCCGGGGTTGGCTTTCCCGCTCCGGCCGGAACCGAGGGGGGCGGAAAGGACCGGGCCCCGGCCGTGGTTGACGGCGTCGTTGCTCGTGGTGTGGGCGATCGGCCTGGCTGGGCTGTGGAGCCGGCACGACGACGCTTCGACCATCCTGGCCAAAGCCAGGGCGCTCAGGGCCGAGGGCCGTCTCGAGGAGGCCAGGGCCAAGTTCAGGGAGGGGTTGAAGCGCTTCGAGATGTCGGTCGTGGTCGATTATACGTGGTACGATCTGGCCATGACCTACTACGCCGGCCGGGATTACGCCGAGGCGGAGAGGCTGCTGAAAGAGGTCGTCCGGCGCTTTCCGGACTCGATCCTCATGCCCGAGACCCTCTACCACTTGGGTTGGTGCGCTGAAAAGCAGGGCCGGGCGGCCGAGGCCGAAGCGTACTGGCGGCGGCTGAGACAGGAGTTTCCGGAAAGCGGATGGGCCCAGGAGATTGAGAAGCATGGCTCTTAAACGGAGAAACATCATCCCCGCCGGTTTGGGACTGGGTTTGACCCTGCTCGTCATGGTTTTATATGTGGTCGGGACGTCGTTCACCGACCTGATGGAGCTCAAGGCCCTCGACGCCATGTTCCTGTTCCGGGGCCAGGTCCCCATGGTCACCGACAAGGTGGTCGTGGTGGCCGTGGACGAGCGCAGCCTGGACGAAGCGGGGCGCTGGCCCTGGCCCAGAGAGAAGATGGCGGCCTTGATCAAGGCCGTCTCGGATCAGGGCGCCAAGGCCATCGGCCTGGACATCGGCTTCTTCGAGCCGGACAATCGCTTCGACGCCCAGACCATCCTGGCCATCAATCGGGCGGCCGAGGCGGGCAAACCGCTGTCGTTGGAGGAGATCGTCGCCCGCTTCCACCCGGATTACGTCCTGGCCCAGACCATCGCCTCCATTCCGGCCGAGGTGGTCCTGGGCTACTTCTTCCACATGTCCAAGGAGGCGGTCTCCCACCTCAAGGCCGAGGAGATCAAGGCCCGCCGCCGGGCCATCGACCGCTTCGCCTTTCCGGCCGTCCGCTATCGCTCCGAGGCGGCCATGGAACGGCCGCTGGTGACCGCCTACGCTCCGGAGAACAATCAGCCCGTTCTCATCCAGGCCGCCCGGGCGGCCGGCTACTTCAACATCATTCCCGACGGGGACGGCGTGGCCCGACGGATCAACCTGGTCATCCAGTGCGGCGATCGCCTCTATCCGGCCATGAGTCTGGTCACCCTGTCGCGCTTTTGGGGGGTGCCGCTGCCGGTGGTGGACGTCAAGGACTTCGGCCTGGAGAGCCTGACGCTGGGTCCGGTGAGGATCCCGGTGGACGAGAAGGGCCGGGCCTGGATCAACTTCCGGGGCGGACGGGGCGCGGTGCCCCGCTACGAGGCGGTGGACGTGCTCAGGGGCAAGCTGCCCAAGGGCGCGCTCAAGGACAAGGCGGTCATCCTCGGCGTGTCGGCCACCGGCGTCGGCGACGTCCGGGCGACGCCCTTCGAGACCACCCATCCCGGCGTGGAGATCCAGGCCCAGGTCGTGGACAACATCCTCTCCGGCCAGTTCCTCTTCCGGCCGTCCTGGGCCCGCCTCTTCGACCTGATCGCCATCTTGGGTCTGGGCCTGATCGCCGCCTTCGTCATGAGCGCGCTCAGGCCCAGCCGCGGCTGGTGGGTGGTCGCCGTTCTGGGCGTCGGCTTCGTCATCCTCGGCTACCAGTTGTTCTTGCAGGGCTACCTCCTCAACCTGACCCACCCCTTGCTGGCCTTGGTGGTCAGCGCCGTGGGGTTGACGGCCTATCGCTACCTGACCGAAGAGAGGGAGAAGAAGTACATCCGCCACGCCTTCCAGCACTATCTCAACCCGTCGGTCATCGAGCAGGTGGTCAGCCACCCCGAGGGGCTGAAACTGGGCGGCCAGAAGCGGGTGCTGACCGTGCTCTTCTCCGACATCCGGGGCTTCACCTCCATCTCCGAGAAACTGGAGCCCGAGGTTCTATCCCACGCCCTCAACACTTACCTGGACAGGATGACCGAGGTCGTGTTCGAGCACGACGGCGTTTTGGACAAATACATCGGCGACGCGGTCATGGCCTTTTTCGGCGCGCCCATGGACCAGCCCGATCACGCCGCCCGGGCCTGCCGGACGGCGCTGAGGATGGTCGAGGAGCTGAAGAAACTGGGGGCGTTCTTCGACGAGATGGGCGTGCCCCACTGGCAGATCGGCATCGGCATCAACACCGGGCCGATGGTCGTCGGGAATCTCGGCTCCCGCTTGAGGTTCGACTACACCGTCATCGGCGACAACGTGAACACCGCCTCCCGCCTGGAGGGCCAGACCAAGGGCTACGGCGTGGGCATCATCGTCGGCCAGGCCACGGTGGAGGAGTGTCGGGACCGGTTCCATTTCCGGATCCTGGACCTGATCAGGGTCAAGGGCAAGACCGAACCGGTGGCCATCTATGAGCTGGTCGGGCCGGCCGAGGAGCCCAAGCCGGAGATCGTCGATCTGGCCGAGACGGCCTTCAAGACCTATCTCGATCGGGACTTCGCCTTGGCCGAGGCTCTGCTGGAGCAGATTCTCAGCGTCGATCCCGGCGACGCCCCGGCCGCGCTGCTGAAGGCCCGCTGCCGGGAACTGATAGCCAACCCGCCGCCCGAAGACTGGGACGGGGTGGAGACCAAGACGACCAAGTGAGCCGCCCGGTTCACCCCTGTTCGACCAGGCGCCGGGCCAGGTCCCGGGCCCGATCCCGGACCTCCGGCGACAGTCGATCCGGGGTGGTGCAGCCGCCGACGAACAGCTCGCCGACCGGCCGGGCCTTGGCGTAATCCGCGATCCGCCTGAACGAAGTCACGATCTCCTCGCCGTTGTTTTCGTACTCGTCGGCGGCCGTCACCAGCAGGGCCTGGCGCTGGCCTTCGACCAGCGAGGCGTGGCCCGGCCGGCCGTAGTCGACCACCAGCGAGTACCCCCGATCGAGGAAGGCCTTCATTTGGGCGCTGAAACCCCAGAAGTAGAGCGGTGAGGCGAAGACGACGGCCTCGGCCTTGATCATTTTGTCCAGCAGGGGACCGGCGTCGTCTTCTTGGACGCAGGCCGGCCGATCGGGGTGCTCCCGGCACTTGGCGCAGCCCAGGCAGCCGTTGATCTTCAGCCGCGCCAGGTCGATGTGTTCGACCCGGTGTCCCAGGCCGGCCAATTCGTCTTCCACCCAACTTAAAACGGCGGCGGTGTTGCCCTTGGGGCGGGGGCTGCCGAGGAGAGTCAGGACGTTCATGGTCGATCTCCTGTCAACTCCTGCACCGTCTCGACGGTCAAGAGCGGGTGCAAGGGGCCGTTTCGATAGATCTCCAGGCAATTGTGGTGCGCCTCGTCGCTGAAGGCGGTGGTGGCGTCCTCGACGATGACGGCGTGGAAGTCCAAACAGACCGCGTCGAGGGCGGTGGCCAGAACACAGTAGGGCGTGGTCAGACCGCAGGCGGCGACCCGCTCCACCCGCCACAGGCGCAGAGTCTGGTCCAGGTCGGTCTTGAAAAAGGCGCTGAAACGCCGTTTGGGCAGCCACATGTCGCCGGCCTCGAAGTCGAGCCGTGAACTGATTTCGGCCCCCTCGGTGCCTCGAATCGAATGGTCCTTCATCTTGCCCCGAAACAGGGCGTCGTCCGGCAGGAAGGAGTCGGTGGCGAACACGACCGGCCAGCCGAGCCGGCGAGCGGCGGCGGTGAGTCGGTTGACGGCCGGCACGATGCCCTCGGCCCGTTCGGCCAGGGACCGATGGCGGGACAATTCCAGGTTGTCCTTGACCATATCGACGACGATTATCGCCGTCTTCATGGTCTCTTGACGACGATCAGCCATGGGACCTCCGGGCTAGGTGACCGAGGCCCGCTTGGAGGCGATGGTCGCCTTTTTGTCGCGACGATCATCGACCTTGAGGTCGATGACTATCCGCTGGGCCCCCTCGGCCACGTGGGCGGCGTGGACCTTCTTGACCAGGTCGAACAGGGCGTCCAGGTCGGGCACCTCGACGGTGGTGGCCATGCCGCCGACCTCGTAGGTGTAGCCCGATTCCTCGATCACCTTGACGCCTTTCTTGACGAAACGACTGAGGCTGGTTCCCTCGCCGATGGGATAGACGGACATCTGGGCGATCATGACGACCTCCTTCTCAAAGCTATAATCGGCCTTGGCCAGTGTATACGGGGAGGGGAGAAAATCACAAGTCGGATTGTGGTCCGACCTTTGTTTTCGGGTTTCCTCGGCCGTGGTTTCAGACTGGTTGGTCCGCAAATGGTCCGTTTTTCGCGGACCAAACCAGGCGTTTTTGGGCGCTTTCAGGCGTTTTTGCTTTTGGGGTTGACCGACCCAACTCCCCGTGTTACCAGTATTTTCGCGCCTTGCCCCCGTAGCTCAGGAGGATAGAGCACCAGATTCCTAATCTGGGTGTCGGGAGTTCGAATCTCTCCGGGGGTACCAGGAATATCAAGAGGTTGCGCCACCAGACGCAACCTCTTTTTCGTGTTGGGCGCCAGGCGGCGCGAAAAGAGGAATCGGCGATTCGTATCGGTTCCGGCCCTCTTGCGCCTCGGCCGGGTGAGGTACGGCTCCAAACAAACTGCGGTTGATGATTCCCCGGGCCGGGTGAGCCTGCGGGCGGCGATACCGCCGGAACGAACGCCGGCGGCGCACCCATGCCCGGCCAGCGACCGGCCTTGGCTCGGCCCCCGCCAGGCGTGCTTGTTTTCTGGCGGAGGCCAAGGTCGTGGCGTCCCCCCTTTAGAAGACGAGGGTGGTGTAAAGGCCGACCCGTATACCGTTGCCGAGGTCGGCGCCGGAGGTGTCCTCCCCAAAGTCGTACCAGGCCAGTTCCGGAACGAAGGTGATACTGCCGAAACCGATCCAGTAGTTGGCGTAAACAGCGGCCGTGTGGGGATTGCCGGTCCACTGAGCGACGCCGTTGAGGTCGTCCCGCGAGGCGTGGGCATAGCCGCCGCCGAGATGCAAGTTACCTATCTTGAGGTCGCCGAACACCCGGAACTGTTTGTGGTCGGCCCGGTGCTCGAAGGTGGAATCGAAAACGGGGAGGGCCGGGCCGGCCACGGGATTGGTTCCGGTGCTGTTGATGCCGTAACCGACGCCCACCGTGAACCCGATCAGGCCGAAGTCGCCGGCCAACTCCAGGCCCAGGTCCAGAGAGTGCCAGTCGACCGTCGAGCCGTCGGAGACTTTGGTCAGACGCTCCATCTCCCATCTGAACCAGGGATAGACGTTGACCCGTCCGAAGCTCATGTCCAGGGCGGCCGCCACGGCCGGGAGATAACGAGAAGAGATCCCGTCGTCCACGCCGTCCCCGTTGACGTCGAAGTTGCCGGTATGGGTCGGCGATTCGAGCGCGAACTTGAACTTGTACTTGGTTCCCAGGGTGAGCCTGATCTGCTCGGGCCGGTTCCACCAGTCCTTGCCGAAGCCGAGGATGCCGGCCGTTCCCCTCAGCACCGAGGCGGGAAAGTAGGATTCCTCCAGAGAGCCGGTCTGGCCGAAGAGGATGCTCCCGCCGTTCCAGTTGTACCTGAACCAGGTTCGCCGGGTGTAGACGTTGTTCCCCTGGGTGTTGGAGAGCAGGCCGATCTCCGCGTAGGCTTCATATTTCTTGTCGGCGCTCTGGTAGGTGAAGTTGAGATTGGAAGTGGACATGTGGAAGATGTCGAGGGCGATGATACTGTTGCCGGTCGACGAACTGTTGGAGTCCTCGCCAAGATAACTCAACTCGAATCTCAAGGCGCCGCCCACCTTGACGCTGCCGGCCAGAGCCACTGAGGACAAGCCCAAGGTCAAGAGGATGGCTCCAACGAACGCCGTCAATTTTTTTGACATCTCTAACCTCCCTTTTCTGGTTAACTGACAGGCTTACAAGCGGTAGCCACGGGAGAGATATCGATTCGCACCACCCCCTTTCCCCATTCGTCTCCCCTCGGTTGGCGGAGAGCTGTTTTCGGGATTTACCCTTCCGGGTCTTGGGCGGGTGCGCTATGATAGGGCGCTACGGCCCAAGCCCTGGAAGGTTTGGATCCCGTGGTTCAGGGGTGAGGACCGGGTGAGGTCTGTTGGCGCATTCACCGCCCGGTCGCTCGCCCCCCAAGCAAACTGGAAAGATCAGAACTTCAATCGGCGGCGAGGACGAAGCGCCTCACCGCGCGCGATAGTTTCGCGGACACTCGGCCTATTCCAGCCCCGGGCCGATCTCGTCCACCAGGAAAAAGACCAGGGACTCCAAGAAGCTCTCGAACTCTTCCTCGGTCCCCATGGCGCTGTACTTGCCCGCCTCGATCTTTTCTCGAACGGCCTCCAGCCGCTCGCTGTCGAGTCCAAACTCCTTTAAGACGCCGATTAAGCGGCTGGCCGTGTCCAGCAGCCTGAAGGGGCCGTACTTGGCCGGCTCGTCGAGGAGGTTCCGGGCCGAGACCACGACATAGGAGACCAATTCGAAAACCTTCTCCTCCAAGGCGACCTTATCCACTGTAGACCTCCCACCAGATGACCTCTTCGAAAAGTCGCGGCGGCGGCGGCGGATCCACGGCCGGATGTCCCACACTGACCATGAGCTGGGGCAGGATGTGCTCCGGCAGCTTAAGGAGTTTGCCCGCCGCACCGGGATGGAAGGAGGCGATGACACAGGTCCCCAGGCCCATCTCATAGGCGGCCAGCATGATGTTCTGGGCGGCGATGGCCGAATCCATCTTGGTCAGCGACTCGGGACCCATCTTGCCGCCCTTGTGCTTGGCCAGGCCCAGGTCCTGGGCGATGACGATGACCGCCGGAGGATCGCCCAGGAGTCCCGGGCTGATCATTTTGATCTTTTTCATCATCGTCTCGTCGGTCACGACCACGAACCGCCAGGTCTGGCCGTTGCCGCCCGAAGGGGCCCACACCGCCGCCTCCAGGAGCTTGAGCAAGGTTTCTTTGTCCACCGGTTGATCGGTGAACCGACGAACGCTGCGCCGGCCCTTGATGGCCGTCATGACATCCATGGCGCCTCCTTTGTCTGGCGTCAGCCGCCCGCCGGCGAGGTTGTGCGGCGGGAACCGAAGCGGATTTAGGATCGATCCCGTGATCTATACTCGAATCCCCCCTCCGACACACCCGACCTCGGCCTTGCCGGACCGCTCGATCGGTGAAGTCGCGGCCGCTGCGCCGGTTCCCCGCCGGCGCTCGCCGCATCTCTAAAGCCGGTCTCCCCCCGTGAGGATTAAAGAATCCTCTCTTTCTCCCTGGGCGTGGGATAGGTCCGCTTGGAATGGGTAATTCGACTCCGGATCGCCGATTCCAAAAAACCGATGGCGGCGGCGGTGGGCTCGATAACCGGGACCAACAGCCCCTCCCTTTCTAGTTTCTCCCTTAACGCCGGCCCAACGCCCAACATCCCGGTACAACCGAACACGATCGCTTCGGCGCCGTGTTCGAGGATCGCCCGTTTGCTCTGCTCAAAGAGCCTGGTCAGGAGAATGTCTTGGTCGTCAAGAGCCAGCACGGGCAGGTCGACATCGAGACAAGAGGCCATCCGGGATTCCAGACCGATCTTCTTGATCAATCCCTCCAGTAACGGCACCACCCCCTTGAGGATGGTGACGATGGACCAGCGGCCGGCCAAGATGGACGCCGCCGTCACCGCCGGCTGGAAGCCTCCGACCACAGGAATTGAGACCATCTCCCGGGCCGCGTCCACTCCGGGGTCGCCGAAACAATCGACAAACACTCCCTCGCAACCGTCTTTCTCGGCCTCTACCACCTTGTCCACAACGTTGTGCGCCGCCAACAATTCGTCATAGGCGCCCTCAATCGAGGCCGGCCCCTTGTCGAGAGCGACGATGTCGAGCTCGGTGTCCGGCGCCTTGAATTGCTCCGCGTCCTTCATCACGGCCTCGAACACCCAATCGGCGCTGATGATCGGAACCACGATCCTGATTTTCATTTTTTGCTCCTTCTCCGGTTGCCTCTGCTCCCCCATTGACTCTGAAGGGCGAGCAGGAAGACTTAAGCGTCTGGTTTGCAAGACCGACCCATCAGGGACATCCTGTTTTTTGCCGTCCTTTTCGGGTCGAGATTGCTTATCGCGTCAGGGCGAAGGTCCTGAATTTACGACCGGTCGCCGCCATTATGACGATGTGGGCGATGAAGGCCGCCATCATCGAGTCCAGAGCAGGAGCGGAGGTGATGGTGAATACCTTGAAGTGGGTCAAAAACCCGACCAGCCCGCCTACTGCCCAGGAACTCAAGGCCTCCCAACGGATAGGCGGCAACTGTTCCGCCTGTTCGAATTGGTACGCCTCGCTGCGGTAGAGGAAGAAATCGGCTGCCATCACGGCTCCGATCGGTGGAACGGTCACCGATAGAATGATCAGCCAGTTGACCAACTGCCCGAGGATCCCGATTACCGCGAATATCGTGCCCAACGCTCCACCAATGGCGGTCAGCATCCATTTGCGCAGCTTTGGGAAAATGCTGTTGAAGGCCAGGGCGGACGAGTAGAGGTTGTTGTCGTTCGAGGTCCAAGTGGCGAAGACGATGGCAAACATGGCGAAAAGACCCCACCACCCGCTGTGGAAGGAAAGCATGATGGTTGTGAAGTCGGATTGTCCGGCGACTTTCCCGACGTAGGAGGCCAGAATGTATACTATCGGAGCTCCGAGCATCATCCCGAAGACCATCCCCAGGGCCGCATGCCCCTTCCCCTTGGCATACCGCGTCAGGTCCGGTTGGATCACCGCCCCCACGGCGTAGGTGCCGACGACGATCGAGATGAGCGTCCCCAAGGGCAAGGCCTGCTTGGGGGCCTTGGCGACGACATCGGCAAAAGACACTCCCGAATGCACCTTGATCAAGGTGACGAGGAAGAGGAGCAGAAGAATCGGGATGACGACGAGGCTCAATTTTTCGATGGCCCGGAAACCGTAGATGGCGGTCAGAGACATCAGAATCCCGCCGCCGACGATCACCAGGGTTCTGGGCAGGTGAACCGAGTCGTTGGTCAGGATCTTCACCGCTCCGATCACGGCTCCGCCGAACAACTCCAATTGGAAGCCGAACCAACCGAAGGCGCCGATGGCCAAGATCAAGGCGATCAGGACGTTCCCGTTTCGACCAAAGGTGAACTGGCTGTTCATGGCCGTCGACAGCCTGGTCTGGGCTCCAACAAGGCCGGTGCCGATCGAAATCACTGTCAGAATGACTTGACCCAACAAGATGGCGGCGACGACCACGCCCAGGGTGGCGGCGTTGCCCAGCATGCCCGAGACCATGAAGAGCGGGATGCAGATGTAGATCCCCATGATGACTATCCCCATGTCGAACCAAGACCTGGTTTTCTCGATGGGGACGGGCTTGGTCCCGTAGTCTTCCAGAATGACGTCGATGTTCTTGGCTTCCATTTGTTCTCCCCAACCTGAAGGTTGTTTCTTGCCCCGCCCGACAGGCTCGCCGGACCGCTCGATCGGTGAAGTCGCGGCCGCTGCGCCGGTTCCCCGCCGGCGCTCGCCGCATCTATAAAGCCGGTCTCCCCCCTGAGGGCTAAAAGACCCTCTCTTTCTCCCTAGGCGTGGGATAGGTCCGCTTGGAGTGGGTCAAGCCGCTTCTGATCATCGACTCCAGAAGACCCAGGGCCGCAGCCGTGGGCTCGACGATGGGGACCGGCTCGCCCCGCTCGGCCAGCCCCTCCTTGAGCGCCCGGCCCAGACCCAGCATGCCGGTGCAGCCCAAGACCACCGCCTCGGCGCCGTCCTCCCCCACCGCCCGCTCGATCTGCTCCAGGAGGCGGCGTTGCAGCTTGTCCTTGTCGTCCAGTTCCAGGACCGGCATGTCGATGACCCGGATCGAGGCCATGTTCCCCTCCACCCCCAGCTTGCGGGCCAGGTTGCGAATCAGGGGGATGACCTCCTTGAGGACCGTCACCACCGACCATCTCCCGGCGACGGCCGAGGCGGCCAGGGCCGCCGGGGCGAAGGCGCCGATCACCGGGATGTCGACCATCTCCCGGGCGGCGTCCACGGCCGGGTCGCCGAAGCAGGTGATGAAAACTCCGTCGCAGCCGTCTTTCTCGGCCTGGACGACTCTCTCCACGATGTACGGGTTGGCCACAACCTCGTCGTAGGCGCTCTCGATGGAGGTCGGTCCTCTCTCCAGCCCGACCGCCTCCACCTCGGTGTCCGGGGCGGCGAAGAGTCTGGCTTCCGCCAGGGACTCGTCAACCAGCCAGTCGCCGACGATGGGTGAAACTATCCGGATTCTCATTTGCCCCCCTGTCTTCAAGGCCGGGACGAACCGGCCGCAACCTTGTTCTTGACCCAGAGACGATCCAATATCTTGTCCAGGCCGGCTCCCAGCCCCCGGGGCAGGAAGACGATGACCAGGACGAAAACCAGGCCCATGATGATGCTCAGGTACTGCTCGGCCGAGGTTAAGAGCTCCGGCGTGAGCTTGATGATCAAGGCCCCGATCAGGGGGCCGTAGGGTATGGCCTGACCGCCCAGGAGAGGAATGAAATAGATGTAGACCGTGGTGAAGGCGTCCACGTCCACCGAGGAGATGGTCCCGTTGAAGTTGACGTAGAGAACCCCGCCCAGGCCGGAGAAGAAGCCGGCCAGGGCGTAGGCCAGGGCCTTGTACCAGGTCGTGTTGAGGCCGATGGTCTTGGTCAGGTCGTCATTCTCCGAAATCAAGGTCAGGATCGCCCCGATCTTGGTCCGCATGAACAGGAACAGCCCGGCCACCAAGGCGGTCGTGGTCAGCACGATGGTCACAAAGAGGGCCTCCTCGCCGATTATCGACGAGAGTCCATCGAAGAAGATGCCCGACCGGCCGCCGGTGATGGGCCGCAGCCCCTCGACGATCATGGGGAAGAGGAGGCACAGAAGAAAAGAGGCCATGCCGACGTAGAAACCCTTGGCCCGGATGGTGGCGAAGAAGACAACCACGTTGACCAGCATGGCCAAAAGGCAGCCGGTCAGGCCCGAGAGCCACAGGGGCCAGTGAAATATCTCGGTCAGGACGATGTTGGCGTAGGCCCCGCAGGCCATGGTCACCGAATAGCCGAAGTAGAACTGGCCGCAGCGAAAGAGCAGGAACCAGGCGATGTAGCCCTGGAAGATGAAGAGGTAGATGATCGAGGTGATGTAGGGTAAGTAGGGATCACCCAAGAGGAACAGAAGCGGAACGAGCAGGACGACGACGGTCCCGATCTCCTTATATCGATCTCTCACTGCCCAGAATCCCCCGTGGAGAAATGATCAGTACCAGGATGACGATGGTGTAGAGGATGACGTTCTGCCAGACGCCGCCCAGGAAATAGCCGGCGAAACTCATCACCAGGCCCATGAGCAGAGCCGAGAGCAAGCCGCCCCAGATATTGCCGATGCCGCCGATGACGGCGATGATGAAGCCGATGAAACCCAACTGCCAGCCGGTGGACGGATCCAGGCTGTAGAGCGAGCCCCAGAAGATGGCCCCCACCGCGGCCAAAGAGCAGCCGAGGCCGTGGGCCACGCCGAAGACCAGGTTGGTGTTGATGCCCACCAGATTGGCCAGTTTTAGATTCTGGGAGGTGGCTTGGAGCTGCTTGCCGACCTTGGTGTGCTTCTCCAGGAAACGAATCAAGATCAGCGTCCCCACGGCCACGCCCAGGGCTACGAACTTGACCCCGTCGGCCGAGATGCCGCCCACGGACACCACTCCCAGCCTGGGCAGGGCGATGGAAACGGACATTTTGGGGAAAATGACCGGGATGAGGCCCTGGAAGACAAAACCCAGCGAGACGGTGATGAGAAAAAAGAGGGTTGCGTCGCCGCCCCGCTTGCTCAAGGGGGTCAGAAGGATCGTCTGGAGCAGGTAACCCACCGGGAAACAGACCGCCACCCCGATCAGAATGGCCACCGGCAGGCTGGCGTCCATGAAGTACCAGGTCGTGTAGCCGCCGATGACTCCGATCAGGCCGATGGCGAAGTTGGGCACCCCGGTGATGCCGTAGACCACGGCCACTCCCAGAACCGGAAGCGAGAGGATGCCGCCCATGATGATGCCGTTGATCAGTCCGGAAAGGAACATGTCTCACTCACCCATGAAAAGGTCTCGGACGACGCTCTCGTCCAGATTCTCGGTCCGGTCGTGAAACCTGAACTGACCCGCCTCCAGCCCGTAGAGGCGGTCGGCGATATTCAGTATCTTGATGTTCTGCTCGGCCAGGACGAGGGTCTTGCCGGTCTCTTCCGTGAATCTCTTCAACACCTCGAAGAGGCGGGTGACCAACTGGGGGGCCAGGCCGATGGAGGGCTCGTCGATGAGGAGCATCCGAGCGTCGCCCATGATGCCCACCGCCACGGCCAGCATCTTCTGCTGGCCGCCGGACATGGTCGAGGCCAGTTGGGTGCGGCGCTCCTCCAAAACAGGGAAAAGCTCGTGGACCAGGGTCAGAAGCGCCCGGTTCTTGCCGGGCGGGTTGAACAGTCCGCCCACGTCCAGGTTGGCCTTGACCGACATCCAGGGAAAGACATAGGCCTCCTGGGGGATCAGCATCAGTCCCGCCTTGCGGCGCTCGCGGATGGACCAGATCTCCATCCGCCGCTCCAGGAACTCGATTTGTCCCGCCCGCGGCCTCAGGGTCCCGGCCAGCGTCTCCAGGAAGGTCGATTTGCCGGCCCCGTTGGGCCCGACCAGGCCCACGATCTCGCCGGCGAAGGCCTCGAAGTTAAGGCCGTGGAGGACGCTGATGGGCCCGTATCCGGCGGACAGGTTGGTGACTTTCAGGATCGGCTTGGCCACTGCGATCTCACTCACTCCAGGTAACAACTCATCACGTCCTCGTTATTACGGATCTCCTCCGGCGTACCATCGGCCACGTTGCGGCCCTGATCCAAAACGAAGATCCGGTCCGAGGTCCTCATGATCGGTCGAATCTCGTGACCGACCTGGAGGATGGTAAAGCCTTTGTCTCTAAGAATCTCAACGATGTCACATACTTTTTCGGTCTCAGCGGGCAATAGCCCGCCGATCAGCTCGTCTAAGAGGATCAGCCTGGGGTTGGTCGCCAAGGCCCGGGCCAACTCCACCAACTTGCTCTCCAAAGGAGTGATGCTGCTCACCACGCTGCCGGCGATCCTCTCGATCTTCAGGAACTCCAAGAGCTCCCAAACCTTTTCCTCACGCTGGGTCTTCTCCAAGGAGTCTTTCAGTAGTCCTGCCTCGACGTTCTGGAAGACGGTCAGATTGGGGAAGGTGTTCTTCAATTGAAACGTCCGCGAAATCCCGGCCCGACAGATTTCGTAGGGCGGCAGGCCGGTGATGTTCCGGCCCTTGAATTCGACCCGGCCCGAGTCGCTCTTGAGCGTTCCCGAGATGACGTTGAAGAGGGTCGTCTTGCCGGCCCCGTTGGGGCCGATCAGGGAGAATATCTTGCCTTCCTCCACATACAGGCTGGCCCCATCCAGGGCCTTCAGTCCACCGAAGGCCAGGGAAACGCTCTCAACCCGCAGGATGACCTCGGACATCCGCCGCCCCATCGGCCTCCCGGACGGACGAGACCCGTCCGGGAGGCGGTTGTCGTGGTTGGGTTTGGGTTACTTAGCCGCCTTGAAAACCTGGCCCTTCTCCATCTTGCCCAGAGCCTGCATCTTGATCAGGAGGTCCCTGGAGTTCCATTTGGGCAGGTCGTAGATGGCCCTCAGCTCCGGGTGAAGTTCGATGCTGGGGTCGAATTCCGGCTTGGCCCCTTTGACGAACTGAACCAGCGAGGCCTTGGCCCCGATATTGCCGCCCCAGCTATCCGTCGGGCCCATGGGGCTGACGCAGACGTTCTGGACCGAGGTCTCCTGGAGAGCCTTGATGACCTTCCGCGGGTCCTTGTTTTCGGGCCCGACCTTCTCGAAAGCCGCCTTGATCCAGTAGACGCCCTGGTAATAGTTGTGGGTGTACATCTCGGGATAGGCCTTCTGGCCGAACTTGTCCCGCCACTTTTTGACCCAGCCCAACCAAGCCTTGCTGCCGGGGTTGTGGTCGGCGATGGAGTAGACCCCTTCGGCGCCGTACGCGCCGGAAATCTTGGCCATCCCCATCGTTCCGTAACTGACCTCATAGACAAAGTACTTGGGCATCGCCCCGGCGTCCTTGAGCATCTTCGGCAAGGCCCACCAGCCAGCCCCGGTGTAGGGAGCATAGACGGCGTCCACCTTGGCGTCTTTGATCAACAGGACCTCGGTGGTCAGGTCGGCCTTGTCCAAGGGGGTGTAGCCGATCATTACGATGTCAAAGGGCTTGCCGTTGTCGGCCCAGTAGGCCTTGAGCCCGATGGATTGGCCGTAGCCCCAGTCGTAGTCGCCGGCGATGAAGGCCACCCGTTTGGCTCCCAGGTCGTGCAACGCCCGCCCGGCCATGTAGCCGGACCAGTACTCGGGGAAGCCGTAGTAGAAGACCCACTCGCTCAGGGGCACTTCTCCCGGCGGCATGTACTTGGCCATGCCCTCGTGGCCGCCGACGAACCCGGGAATCTTGAGCCTCGGAAGCTGGGCGCACCAAACCCTGATGGTCGTCTCCAGGATCGCCCCCAGGACCATATCCGGCTTCCAGCGTTTGGCCTCCCGGAGAAGTTTTTGCTGCATGACCGAGGGCTTGGTCTCGGTATCCACGACCTTGTACTCGATTCCGTCCCAGCCCTTCATGCCGGCCTTGTTGATCTCCTCCACGGCCAGCCTGATGGCCTTGTCGTAGCCTTGGCCCATGGCCGCCAATGGGCCGGACAGGCCGGTGGTGACCAGGAGCTTGAGTTTTCTGGCCTGGACGGCGGCCGGACCGGCCAGAAGGCCGACCAGGGTCAGGGCGACCACCATGGCGATCAACGATGCTTTCCCTCTCATTCTTTTCATGCCTTGCCCTCCCTGAAAACGAGTGAAAATTTCGGTCGCCCCGGCCCGACTCTTCCCTTTAAGCCAAGTCGCCGACCGCCTTGACCCGGAACCGGACCGCATTGGAGGGGAGATAAGCCAGGGGGATCTCCTCCAAATCGACTATCTCCACGGTCTCGGCCAGAGCCCCGGCCTTGACGGCCTCTTCCCGGGCGGCCTGCTTGACCTCCTCGATGATCGCCTCGCGGCCCTTGGCGGCCACATCGAAGACGCCGTCGATGGAGCCCGACACCTGGCTGATGGCCGCCCCGATGGCGTTGGCCACGTCAAAGTTGTCGGGCACGATCACCTCGCTGGCGCCCTTGAGCTCCTTGGACAGAATGATGGACCCGCCGCCCACCAGGACCACGGCCACATCGCCGGCCGAGGTCTTCATCCGGTCGATGACGTCCTCGACCATGGCCTTGATCTCGGCGTCGGCCGACTCGACGAGGCCCCTCTCCAGGTTCGTCACCCGGGCCGGATCGCCCAGCTCGAACTTGCCCAGGGCCACGGCCACGTCGGTCGCGGTCAGGGTCGAGCCGTTGAAGACGAGGGCCTCCTCGGTGATCCTGTAGCCGACCGAGTCGGGCCCGACCCTCACCCGGCCGTCGCTCCGGCGAACCAGGGAGCCGCCGCCCAGTCCGATGGAGATCAGATCCGGCATGCGGAAGTTGGTTCTCACCCCGCCGATCTCCACGGCCATGGTCGATTCCCTGGGAAAGCCGGACTTGAGCACGCCCACGTCGGTGGTCGTGCCGCCCACATCGACCACGATGCACTCCGAAAGGCCGGACAAGAAGGCCGCCCCGCGAAGAGAGTTGGTCGGCCCGGAGGCGATGGTGAAGACGGGGTACTTGCGGGCGTAGTCCACGGCCATCAGCGTTCCGTCGTTTTGGGTGATAAAAAGATCGGCTCCCACGCCATAGCCCTTGAGGATGTCCTGGAAGGCGCCGTAGGCATGGTCGGCGATCTTCAGGATGGCCGCGTTTAAAATGGTCGCGTTCTCCCTCTCCAGGATGCCGATGGTTCCCACCTCGCTGGACAGCGAGACGGAGAACCCATCGCCGAACACCTTCTCGGCCACCTTGCCGGCCAGGACCTCCTGCTCGCGGTTGACCGGCGAAAAGACGCAAGAGATGGCCAGAGCCTCCACTCCTTCGGCCTTGAGCTCCTCTAGGGCCCGCTCGATCTCGGCCTCGTCCGGCTCGGCGATCACCCGGCCGTCGAACTCGTAGCCGCCCTTGACCATGCGGTGAAAGTCGCCCACGTGGGCCGGCATGTCTGCGGGCCAGTCGAGCATGGGCGGGATGGCCAGACCGCAGGGCGCGCCCAGACGCAGAACCCCGACCTTGGCCAGCCCCTTGCGCTCGACGATGGCGTTGGTGGCATGGGTCGTACCCAGCATGGCGTGCTCGATCTGGCTCGGATCGACGGCCGAGTCCTTCAAGACCGCCGCCACGGCCTCCTGGATGCCGGTTGAGATGTCGGCCGAGGTGGGTTTCTTGCTCTTGGCGACGACCCGGTTTTCCTCGTCCAAGATGACCGCGTCGGTGTTGGTTCCGCCGACGTCGATTCCCAGGCGGTAGCTCATCACAAAGCCTCCTTGACCAGTTCTTCGATGGGCACGTAGTCCAGGTCGTACTTGAAGTATCTCGGCCCGACTTGTTTGAGGCCCGCCTCGGTCCGCCAGATCGGGGCGCAAGGCATGCCGATGATGGTCACCCGCTGGCCGTAGCGCAGCGTCTCGGTGGTGATCGGCGCGCCGCTTTCCAAATCCAGGACGGTGATCAGGTCCGGGACCATGGCGCAGGGCTTGCCGTCGATGAACCCGATCAGGTTCTCGTTCTGGAAGCGCATCTCGAAAGTCTTGCCCTTGTCGTCGCCGATTCCCTCGAAGACGGCCTTACCCCGGACAAAGCCGGTCGAAAGCTCCCGTTGGACATCGACCAACTTGCCCTCGAAGATGGCGAAGCCGTTGGTGATCTTGAGGATCGACTCGAGAGCGTTCTCATTGCGCTGGTTGGCCTCGATGATGGCCCGGCCGATCTCGATGCAAAGGCTGATCGTTCCCCGAATGGCGGTTCTTTTGAGGGCCTTGCCGTTCATGACGTAGAGGCCGATGATCGAGGCCAGGCCCATGGCCACCGTGACCGCCCGGGAAAGCCGTTCCACCCAGGCGTTGTCGATGGTCTGGAGGAGAGCCTGGTTGCCCTTCTCGTCCACGCAGATCATGGGCGAGGCGGGTACCCCGCCGATGGAGAAGGAAACCATGGGTATCTCGGGAAAGGCCCGGCCCATGCCGTCGGCGTCCACCAGGGGAACCCCCAGCCTGGCCGCGGCGTAGACCGGAATGGTCGAGTTGATCCCGCCGGCCTCCAGGGACATGGTCGCCACGGCCTTCTTGCCCAGGACGCTCTGGACGATGTTGAAGGCGTTTTCAGGCTCCTGGCCGTTGGGCAGCTTTTCCAGGAGGACCGCCGGCGCGCCCATCATGGCCGTGGGGATGACCCAGTCGTCGTCATCGAGGTCGTCCACTTCGATCAGCGGCACCGGACCCTTCTCTTTGATGGCCTGGATGGCCATCAGCTTGCCCAGGTAGGGGTCGCCGCCGCCGCCGGTGCCCAGCACGGCCGCGCCGATGGATAGGTATTCGATGTCTTCGGCGTTGAGATATCGCATAAAACTCCTCTCGGCAGAATTGGCACGTCGCCTGCTCTATTCGAGCCAAAAAGTTGTTTGATAATCGACCCTTACCTGTAAAAGGCGGGGGATGCTTAAAGGACGTAGCGCAGTTGCCAGTTGACCGACTTGATCACGAAATGGGTTTCCACCGACTTGAGCCCCTCGACTTTGACCAGCTCTTCGAAGATGAATCTCTCGTGGGAGCATTCCTCGTTGAAGAAGGCCACGGCGATGATGTCGAAACGCCCCGAGACGCAGGCCGCGGCGACAACCGCCTTCATGGCTCCGATCTGCTCCAAGGCCTGCTCCGCCTTGTCGGGCTCGACCTGGAAGGTCAGGAAGGCCGAATAATGACCCTTGATCGCCCGCGGGTCCACCAGGCCGATGATCTGCAGCACCCCGGCCTTGGTCATCCTGTTGACCCTGTTCCTGACGGTGTTGGTGGTGACGCCCAATTCCTTGGCGATCTCGGCGTAGGGTCGCCGCCCGTTCCAAAGGTGGCGGACGATCGCCAGGTTGATCTCGTCCAGTACGATTGACTTTGGCATACGCTACATCCTTTTGCGTTTGATAAATTAATTTGCATATGATTGATTTTTTGTCAACTATTTTTCTATATTTTTTGCAAACACATATTTTATCTCGAATTTTGTGTTATTTTAGGTAGTTGTGCCGGGGAGGGTCGAGGGAGGCGGCTTCCCGGTTCTTGGGGCGGCCGGAGGATGAGGAGCCCGTCGCCGCCGTCCGGGCGCTTCGCCCGGTGAGTTTTCATCGACTGCTTGCGGCCGGGGGCTAAATGGGTTGGCCGCAGGCTAGAGCGACCAAACCGCTTTTGCCCCCAGCAAGGCTTGGCCCGCTTGGCGGAGCGCCGCCGGAAACGGGCCAAGACCGGCTCGACAAGGCGGCGGGTTTGAGAGATCAGGCTGAGGCGAGGGCGTGCAGGAAAAACAAAGTCGTATTATTGCAGGGTTAAATCAAAACACCTTACCTCGCCCCGAAAACGGGTTGACACCAATAGGGCTAATGTTATAGCTATAATACAATCGGACAACCGGCAGGAGAATGAAATGGCGGATTTCGATCTGATCATCAAGGGCGGTGAGTTGGTCATCCCCAATCAAGGCGTGGTTCGAGCCGATATCGGGGTCGAGGGTGAAAAGATCGCGGCCGTCGCCCAGGACATTCCGGCGGCTGAAGGGGTTCGGGTGATCGACGCCGCCGGCAAGAAGGTCTTTCCGGGGGCGATCGACTCCCACGCCCACGTGGGCATCTATCGACCTCTGAGCGAAGACGCGACCAGCGAGAGCGCCTCGGCCGCCTCGGGCGGGGTGACGACCATTTGCAGCTATTTCCGGACCGGCAAAAACTATCTGAACAAGACCGGGGCCCTCAAAGACATCTTCCCCGAGCTTCTCGAAAAATCGGCCGGCGCCTTCCGGATCGATTACGCCTACCACATCGCCTGCATGTCCTCCGCCCAGATCGACGAGATCGAGTGGTTGGTTAAGGAGGGCGGGGTTTCGACCTTCAAGTACTACATGTTCTACAAGTCCCTCGACCTTTCCGGCGCCAAACCCAGCGGCGAGTACCTGATGCTCAGCCAAGACGTTCTGGACCTGGGTTTCCTCTACCGTTTCATGAGTGAAGTGGCCCGGGTGAACGAGGCCTTTGAGGGCAAGCCGATCAGGGTCGCGATCCACTGCGAGAACCCGGAGATCATCGCCGCCACCGCGGCCTGGGCCCGGGCCAATCCGACCGGCAACGCGATGAAGGACTACTCCAACAGCCGGCCGCCCTGGCAGGAGGCCTTGGCCATCAAAGAGGTCGCCTTCCTGGCCGCCCGGACCGGCTGCCCGACCAACCTCCTTCATCTTTCCAGCGCCGAGGCCGTGGACGCCGGTCTGGAGGCCGTGGCCGAGTATCCGGAGGTGGACTTCCTCCTGGAAGTGACCCTCCATCACCTCTCCATGTCCAACGACGACGACTACGGCATTCTGGGCAAGGTCAATCCGCCGATCAGGGACCGAGCCCAGGTGGATTATCTCTGGGAGGCCGTCCTCGAGGGGGTGATCGACACCGTGGTCAGCGACCACGCCTGCCACCCCAAGGCGATGCGCCAGGGCGATCTGTGGTCGATCATGCCCGGTTTCGGCGGGACCGGCTTGATGTTCCCGGTGTTGATCACCGAGGGGTACCACAAACGGGGCCTGGGGCTGACCAGAATAGCCGAGCTGTCGGCCTACAATCCGGCCGTGCTCTACAACCTCTACCCGAAGAAAGGGACCATCGCCGTCGGTTCCGACGCCGACCTGGTCATTGTCGATCTGGACGCGGAAAAGACCGTGACCGCCGAGCTCCTCCATTCGGCACAGGACTACACCCCCTTCGAGGGTCTCGAGCTGAAGGGCTGGCCGGAGCAGACCATCGTTCGAGGCCGGAGTGTTTTTGAAAACGGTCGGGTCGTCGCTCCTCCCGGATACGGCCAATACATCCGGCGGCCGGTCTGAAGGGAAGAGAGGAGTCCGGGTCGACCCGACTGCTTAGACGGCCCAGGCAATCGCCGGCCGGGCGGAGCGGAGCCTGGTCGGCGGGCCGGCAGCGGGCTTGGGCTCTATTCAAGATCGACCCTTTGGGGTGGGGACGGATCAGGCGTCCGACGCCATCCGCTGGATTGGGGGAAGCGCTGAATGGTCAAGGCGATCCTGGGTTACGACATCGAGCCCGGCATTTCGGAAGAGGCCTATGACAAGTGGCTCCGGGAGGTCCATCTCCCGGATCTGAAAAAAATTCCCGGCCTGAGACGGATCGTTTTGAACACGGTCAAGGGCGTGGTTCGGGATGGCCAGACTTTCTATCGCATCGCCGAACTCCATTACGATTCCATGGAAGATTTCGAGGCGGCCGCCAAATGGCGCTTGGAGAACCCGGTTCCGCCGGGGCGCGGACCGGAAGGCAAGACCGATTTCAAGTTCTACGTGGTCTGCGAGACCGAGGTGATCGAAGTCGGAGAGTAATTCTTTCCCGACCACTTCCCGACAGGAGTCGAGTGAGGAAATGAAAGGCGATTTCGAGTCCCATCGGGCCCTCATCCGTTGGGTGGACGGCGCCTCCCCTCCGGGGTGGGACGTGGAGGTCGATGTCCTGATCATCGGCTGCGGTGGATGCGGGCTGACCGCCGGATTGGCCGCCGCCCAAAGGGGAGCCCGGGTCCTTATCGTGGAGAAGGAGGCCCAGGCCGGGGGCAACACCTCTTTGAGCCAGGGCATGTTTCCGGCAGCCGGGTCCAGGTTCCAGAAAGAGGCCGGGATCGATGATTCGCCCGAATTGATGGCCGAGGACATTCTTGCCAAGAACCACCACCAGTCGGATCCGGAGATGACCTTCCACCTGGCCCGCGAATCGGGGCGGCTGATCGACTGGCTTTGGGAGACCGAGGGGATCAAGCTGGATATCGTGACCAACTTTCTCTACCCCGGCCATTCCCGGCATCGCATCCACGCTCCGGCCACCACCAAGGGCGCCTGGCTCGTCAACCGGCTCCTGAAGGCGGCCGGACGCTACGACAACCTCGACATCGCCTACGCCGCCTCGGCCCGAAGATTGGTCGCCGAGAGGTCGGACGGTTCCGTGCTGGGGGCCGAGGTCGACATCTCCGGGGTGGGCCTCAACCTCGCCGGGGCGGCCAAGACGATTCTGGCCCTAAATGGCTTCGGGGCCAATCGGGAGATGGTCGCAGAGTATATCCCGGAGATGGCCCAGGCCATCTACTTCGGCCACGAGGGCAACACCGGCGAGGGGATTCTGTGGGGTCAAGCCCTGGGGGCCGAGCTGGTCAACATGGGCTCCTACCAGGCCCACGGTTCGGTCGCCTATCCCGAGGGGACGCTGCTCACCTGGGCGGTCATCAGCCTGGGCGGGTATCAGGTCAACCGGGCCGGGAAGCGATTCGTAAACGAAGACCACGGCTACTCGGAGCACGCCCTGGACGTGTTGGCCCAGGAGGGCGGAGTGGCGATCGAGATTTTCGACCAGCGGATCCTGGCCGAGGTGGAGGACTTCGAGGATTTCAAGCAGTGCCAGGAGATGGGCGCCGTCAAGCGGGCCGAGACGATTGAGGCTCTGGCCGAGACCTTTGGGATAGACCCGGTCGCTCTGGCCGAGACCCACCGCCGCTTTCAGGCCGCGGCCGAAGGCCGAACCCAGGATGAGTTGGGCCGCCTCTCTCTCGCCCATCCCCTTGAGCCGCCCTTCTACGGAGTCCGGGTGACGGGCGCCCTGTTCCACACCCAGGGCGGACTTCGGGTCGATCGACGGGCCCGGGTGCTCCGCCCCGACGGGAGTCCCATACCCAATCTCTATGCCGGCGGCGGGACGGCCGCGGGCCTGTCCGGGTCCGGGGTGAGCGGTTATCTTTCGGGCAACGGGCTTCTGGCCGCCCTGACTCTGGGGAAATTGGCCGGGGAGGACGCCGCCCGGGGTTTTTCATAGATCGGGGGTAAAGAGTCCGGGCGCAAAAGCAGGATCATGGGCCCGGGGGTGTTTCGACGCGGCAAGAGTCCCTAACCAGATTACTCCAAAGGGAGGTGACCATGAGTGGCAAAAAAGGTTTGAACCGGCGTGAGTTCATCAAGGCCGGGGCCGTGGCCGGAGGGGCCGTGGCTGTGGGGGCGATGGGTTTTCCTGGGATCATCAAGGCGGCGCCCAAGGAGGTCGTAATCGGCCACATCCACCCCCTCTCCGGGTTCCTGGCCTTTGACGGCAAGGAATTGGAGAACGGCGTCAAGCTGGCGGTCAAGGAGATCAACGAGGCCGGCGGGATCAAGTCCTTGGGCGGGGCCAAGCTGAAGCTTCTGGCCGCCGACTCCGAGGGCAAGCCGGACGTGGCCATCCGCGAGGTGGAGCGTCTCTACAAGTCCGGGGCGGTGGCGATTACCGGTTGCTATCAGTCGTCGGTGACCCTGGTCGCGACTCAGATTGCGGAAAAGTTCAAGATCCCCTTCGTGGTCTCGGTGGCCGTGGCCGACAAGATCACCGCCCGGGGCTTCAAGTACACCTTCCGCATCCAGCCCAACGCCGAGCAGATGGCCTCCCAGGCGGTCAAGCACTTGGCCGAGATCATCCAAGCCTCGGGTTCGTCGGCCAAGACCATCGCTTATCTCCACGACAACACCGCCTTCGGGAAGCCCCTTTCGGCCCACGTGGCCAACTTCGCCCCCAAGTACGGCCTCAAGGTCATCGAGGACGTACCTTACTCCCCCCGGGCGGCCGACGTCTCGACCGAGGTGGGCAAGATCAAGGCGGCCGGCGCCGACATCATCCTCGACACCGGCTACTTCGGCGACGGGGTTCGGGTCTACAAGACCATGATGGACCTCAGGGTCAAGGCCCAGGCGATCATGGGCTGCGCCAACGGCGCCTTCAGCCATCCCAAGTTCATCAAGGAACTGGGCTCGATCACCGAGAACGTCATGGACGGCAACTACCGGGCCAACCCCTTAAGCCCCCTGACCAAGAAGGCCTTCGCCAACTACAAGGCCACTTACGGCAATGAGATGGGCGCCTCGACGGTGTTTTCCTATCAGGCCACCTACGTCATCGCCGATGCCATCGAGCGGGCCGGTTCGACCGACCGGACGGCGATCAGGGATGCCCTGGCCAAAACCAACATGACTAACCACATTCTGCCCCAGGGCCCGATCGTCTTCGGCAAGGACGGCCAGAACGTCAACGCCCAGGCGGTCGTGACCCAGATTCAGGGCGGCGTGGTCAAGGTCGTCTGGCCCAGGAAATACGCCGAGGCCGAACCGGTCTTCCCGGTTCCGATGTAGTGAACCCGCCGGGTTGGGAGCGGGGCCGGCCCGCTCCCAACTTCATCTAGCGAGTCCAGGGGTCGAAATGACAGCCTCTTTCGTGGCCCAATCCCTCCTCAACGGGGTTCTGATCGGCGGGGTCTACTCGCTGATCGCCATTGGGCTGAACCTGATTTTCGGGGTGATGAAGATCATCAACTTCGCCCACGGCTCGTTGATGATGCTGGGAATGTACATCTGCTACTGGACGGCGACCCTTTTGCCCCTCAACCCCTACGCCGCTATTTTTGTCGTTGTTCCAATAATGTTCCTGGTCGGGGTGATCATCCAGAAATACCTGATCAACCCCATCATCACCGCTCCGGAACACAATCAGCTCCTTTTGACCCTGGGAATCTCGCTGTTTCTGGAGAATCTGGCCCTGTTTCTCTGGACCCCCGACTACCGGGTCCTGGCCACTCCCTACTCCGGGGTCAATTTCTACCTGGGAGACATCTCCTTTTCCCTGGTCCGCATCATGGCCTTTGGGTTGGCCATGTTGTGTACCGCCGTTCTCTACCTGGTGCTGACCAGGACCGATCTGGGCAAGGCCATCCGGGCCGCCAGTGAAGAGCCCGACGGAGCGGTCCTGATGGGGATCAACGTCCGCCGTATCTATTGGATCTGTTTCGGCATCGGGGCGGCCTGCGCCGGGGTTTCGGGAGCGGCCATCGCCCCCTTCTTCCCGGTCTATCCCCAGGTCGGCAGCCTGTTTGTCATCACCGCCTTCGTGGTCGTGGTCCTGGGCGGGATGGGCAGTTTCCTGGGAGCCTTCGTGGGCGGAATAATCATCGGGGTGGCCGACAGCGTGGGGGCGATGTTGCTGCCCGGGTCGATGAAGTCGATCATTTCTTTCACCATCTTCATCCTGATCCTGCTTTTCAAACCCAACGGACTGTTTGGAGGGCGTCGTGGTTGAGCGTCTGAAGCATGGCCATCTCCGCCGTCGCCTGGGCCTCAAGACCTGGGGCCTGATCGGGCTGGTGATGGCCGCCCTGCACGTCCTGCCCTGGCTCTTCCCGGGCGTTCTCCACACAATGATCATGATCTTTCTCCTGGCCCTCATGGGCCAGGGCTGGAACGTCCTGTCGGGCTATGCCGGGCAGTTCTCCTTCGGCCACTCGCTTTTCTTCGGGATCGGGGCCTACACCTCATCCCTGATATTCGTCAAGCTGGGGGTCAGCCCCTGGATCGGGATGGCGGTTTCCGTGGCGATCTCCGCGGCGGTCGGTCTGTTCATCGGCTACCTGAGCTTCCGCTACGGGTTGAGCGGGCCCTTCTTCGCCCTGATCATGCTCGCCTTTGCCGAGATCTTTCACATGATCGCCATGGGATGGGACTGGATCGGCGGGGCCGAGGGGATTCTGATCCCTCTGGAGGGAAACGCCCCCGGGCTCATGCAGTTCACCGAAAAGGAGCCGTTCTACTTTTTGCTGCTGTGGCTGACCGCGGCTTCCCTCTTGTTCGTCTGGAAGATGGAAGGGACCCGGATGGGTCTTTACCTCCAGGCCATCCGGGAGGACAACGAGGCGGCCGAGGCCCTGGGCGTAGACTCGCTTCGCTACAAGCTGACAGCCATGGCCATCTCGGCCGGGATGACCGCCGTGGGCGGCACCTTCTACGCCCAGTACCTGCTCTACATCGACCCGGACACCACCTTCGGGGTGGTCAACTCGGTGGAGATCATGCTCCGCCCGATCATCGGCGGGCCGGGAACGGTCCTGGGGCCGCTGCTGGGTTCGGTCGTCCTGACCCCTCTCTCGGAGGTCACTCGGACCGCCTTCCAGGCCTACTCCGGAGCCTACCTGATGTTCTACGGGGCGATTCTGGTGGCGGTCATCATCTTCCTGCCTGACGGGCTGATGGGCATCCTCAAAAAACTGGCCGACTTGGGCCGGACCGGGCGGAGGGGCTAGGCCATGACCTCCCAAAACAGCCTGGAAGTCATCGGCGTGACCAAATCCTTTCGGGGGTTGATGGCCCTCGACAGCGTGGACTTGACCGTCGAGCCGGACCAGATCGTGGGCCTGATCGGACCCAACGGGGCCGGCAAGACGACCCTCTTTAACATCATCTCCGGCTTTCTCAAACCCGACGCCGGCCGGATCAGTTTCGGCGGACAGGACCTGGTCGGGCTCAAGCCCCACCAGATCTGCCGTTTGGGATTGGGCCGAACCTTCCAGATCGTCAAGCCCTTCGGCCAATTGAGCGTTCTCCAGAACGTGGCCGTGGGGGCCTTCAGCCGAACCGGCCAGCCCGCCGCGGCCGAAGACGAATCGTGGCGGATTCTGGAGTTCGTAGGTCTGGCGGGCAAGGCCCTGGACCCGGCCCACAGCCTGACCACCCCCGACCGGAAGCGCTTGGAGATGGCCCGGGCGTTGGCCACTAGGCCGAAGCTGCTTCTTCTGGACGAGGTCATGGCCGGCCTCAACCCGACCGAGAAGGACGAGGTCATCGCCTTGGTCAGAAAAATTCGGGAGGCCGGAACCGCGGTTCTGATCATCGAACACGCGATGAGGGTCATCATGGGGCTTTGCGACCGGATCTATGTGATCCAGTACGGGTGCCGCATCGCGGCTGGCGATCCGGAGACCATCAGTTGCGATCCAAAGGTCATCGAGGCCTACCTGGGGAATGAGTATGGCGCTCCTGAACGTCGATAAGATTGACGTCTTTTACGGCTCGGTCCAGGTCCTCTGGGGGGTCTCCCTGAGCTTGGAAGAGGGCCAGATCGTCTCCCTCCTGGGGGCCAACGGGGCCGGCAAGACGACCACCGTCAAGACCATCTCCGGGTTTCTTAAGCCAAGTTCCGGGGCGATCTCCTTCGACGGTCGAGAGATCACTCAAACTCCGGCCCACAGCCGGGTCGAGGCGGGTTTGGTCCAGGTCCCGGAGGGGCGCAAGATATTCCCCAGCCTGTCGGTCCTGGAGAACCTGGAGATGGGTTCCTACCTCAAGGGGCCCAAGGCCCGTCGGGCCGAGAGCCTGGCCCGGGTGATGGAGTTGTTTCCCATCCTCAAGGAGCGCTCCACCCAGGCGGCCGGGACCCTCTCCGGCGGGGAGCAGCAGATGCTGGCTTTGGGGCGGGGGTTGATGTCCCTGCCCAAGCTGCTCATTCTGGACGAGCCTTCGCTGGGCCTGGCGCCGATGATAGTCGAGGAGATATTCAAGGTCGTGCGGCGGATCAACCGGGAAGGGGTGAGCATCCTCCTGGTCGAGCAAAACGCGCCCCAGGCCCTGGCCATCTCGGATATGGCCTACGTCCTGGAGGAAGGCCGGGTCGCCCTTTCGGGGACCGGCCGGGAGTTGTTGAACGACGATCACGTCCGGCGGCTCTACCTGGGCGTCGCCGATTAGCCGGACTCTCGAAAGCCCTCTTGTGATGAGGTGGATCATGCCCGAATACCTGGACCGGATAAGCGAATTCGCGGCCCGACTGAGTTTCGACGATCTGACCCCCGAAGTGGTCGAACGGGCCAAACTGGTGATGGCCGATTCCCTGGCCGTGATTGCCGCCGGAGCCCAGGAGGACGAGGTCCGAAACCTGGCCGCCAGGATCGAGCCTCCAGCCGGTCCGGCCACCCTGTTGGGGCTGGGCCGGAAGGCCGATCCGCTCAACGCGGCTCTCATCAACGGCGCGGCCGGGACCTTTCTGGAACTGGACGAGGGCAACCAGTTCGCCCGAGGGCATCCAGCCATTCACATCGTGCCCGCCATTGTGGCCCTGGGTGAAAAGATGGGTCTTTCCGGGCGGGAGTTGATCACGGCTCTGGTGGTCGGCTATGAGATCGGGGCCCGGATCGGGATCGCGGCCAGGATCAGAATGTCGATGCACCCCCACGGCACTTGGGGAACCGTCGGCGCGGCTGTCGCAGCGGCCCGGTTGGCAGGCCTCGACCAGGCGGCGATGAGGGAGGCGATCAACGTCAGCTCCTGCCTGGGCCTGACCACCAGCCGCCAGACCATGCTCCAGGGTGGGACGGTCCGGAACGTCTACGCCGGGGTCTCCAACTACATGGGCCTTCTGACCCTCGACCTGGTCGGTTCCGGATTCACCGGCGAGGCCGATGGGCTGACTACGGTCTACGGGAGCGTCGTCTCCGAGGTCTTTGACCAGGCGGCCATGACCGAGGAACTGGGCCGCCGCTACGAGATCACCCGGAACTACTTCAAGCGCCACGCCTGCTGCCGCTACAATCACTCGACCCTGGACGCCTTGGAGGAGATCGCCGGGCGGTTCGAAGGGGGCCGTATCCCGGCCGACCAGGTCGAGCGGGTCGTGGTCGAGACCTACTCCCTGGCCGCCCAACTCTGCGACCAGTCTCCAGGCAACATGCTGGCCGCCAAGTTCTCCATTCCCTTTGCCGCGGCCACCTATTTGGTCCACGGCCGCACGGGCGTGGAGTGTTTCCGCTCCGACAAGTTACAGGTTCCGGAGATCCAAGACCTGGCCCGGCGGGTCGAGGTGGTGGAGGACGCCGAGTTGACGGCGATGATGCCCGAGCGGCGGCCCTCCAGGGTGAGCGTTCACCTCAAGGATGGATCGGTCCAGACGGCCGAGACATTCATCAACAAGGGCGATTTCGAGGACCCCTACTCGGATTCGGAGCTGGCCGCCAAGTATTTCGAGCTGACCGGCCCTGTCTGGGGACGGGAGACGGCCGGGGAGCTTCACGCCGATCTGCTCCGGCTGGAGGAGATCGAGAACGTCAGGAGCCTGACTCGAAGACTGGGTTAGGCGGGATGGACCGGCCTTGGCGAGACCTCGTCGGCGAGGCCGGTCGGGAGGCGACCTGGAGGGGCGGGCGCTGATCGGCCCGTCCCGGCGAGGCGAATTGAGCCCGTCTCCGAACGCCCGTTCCCGCAGGCGGCGGTGAGGAGGCGGTCGCCTCTCTGAATCGATTCAGGATCAGACAAGACCGGCCCGATCCGCTTGGACGAACCGGGCCGGAAGGGGGGATGGTTGGACCGGGGCCCACTTGGAGACTGCGGCCGGATACGTGGCTTTACAGCGTCTGAAAAGCTCGCGATCGGACGGGCCGTCCCCGCTTCGCTCTTCGAAGGCTTCGCCGCCTTCTCACTTCAGCCCGTCGATCCTGGAGTTGATGAGCATGTAGGGTTCGGTTTCGACCATCTCGGACCAACCCCGGTAATGCTCGATAATGTGCTTCTGGACAATGTCCAGACCCTGGAGGAAGGCCTTCTCCTGGTCGGTCCGGGGCCGAGCGGCCTGCTCGGCCAATCTGGCGGCGAGGGCCTCTTCGTCGATGGTGGTCAACCGGCCGGACTCGACCACCACTCGGCCCCCGACGAGGACGGTGTCCACGTAGGTCCGATGGCCGCGATAGAGGAGCACGTCGATCGGGTCATGGGCCGGGTCGGTGTACGGAGCGGTCATGGCCTCGTAATCGAGGAGAACCATATCGGCCCGGCGGTCGGGTTCGAGACGCCCGATCTCGTCTCCGAAGCCCAGCAATTCGGCCGAGTTCTGGGTGCCCATCCTGAAGACCTGGCGGGCGCTCAGGTGCTCGGAGTGGAGCTCCAGCGAGGACAATCGGTGGAGCAGGTGGCAGACCTTCATCTCCTGAATGAAATCGTCGTCGTCGTTGATCGACTTGCCGTCCAGGCCCAAGCCGACCAGGACGCCGGCCTGGAGCATCCGAAAGGCCGGGGCGATGCCGTTGCGGACCCTCAGGTTGCAGGAAGGGTGGTGGGTCACCGCCGTGCCTGTCTCGGCCAGCAGTTCGATGTCGGCCTCGGTCGGCCAGACGCAGTGACCGATGACCAGTCCTCGGCCGAGGAAGCCCAGCTCGTTCATCCAGGCGATCAGGCTCTTTCCCAGGAATTTGAGGCCGTAGACTTTCTGGAAGATGGATTGGACGGCGTGGACGTGGATCGGGGCTCCCAGGTCGTCGGCCGCCCGGCGGACCTCCATCAGCAATTCGGGGCTCGCCCATTGAGGCGCCAGGGGGCCGAAACCGACCTTGCAGGCGGGGCCGTCGGCCCGCGCCTTGAGGGCCCTGACGGCCTCCACGAAGTTCTCGCCGGTAAGGGCGCCTTCGGGCAGGGGCCTGGTCAGGGCGGCTCTCAAGGTTTCGGGGAGCCTCGCCAGGAAGGCTTCGTTGTCGCCGTAAATGAAGGGGTTGGCGTTGCGGACGCCGGGGTTGAACTGGACCCGCATCCCGGCTTCGAGGTAGGCCTGGATGGCTTCCTCGTGCTCGGCTTCGTGCCGCGCCGGGTTGATCAGGATGTGGTTGTGCATGGTCGTGGTCACGCCCGATTTGAGGAGCCTTGCGGCCGAGAGAGCGCAATCGTCGGCGGGCGAGACGGGGATGTACTTGCGGGTGTCCAGAAGCCACGACTCCAGGGTGTTGTCCAGAGCCCCGCGCTGAAAATCGGTCAGCCCCCGGCCGTGGCCGTGGCCGTTGACCAAGCCGGGGATGAGCAGGAACTTTCGTCCGCCCAACTCCTCGGCGCCGGAGTATCGGGCGGCCAGGTCGGGGTAGCTCCCCACGGCCAGGATTCTGCCGTCCGAGATCGCGACCGCGCCGTCGGCGATCGGTTTTTCGTCGTGGGCCGGCACAACCACTCCGGCTCTGACCAGTTTGATGGACATATCCGCCCTCCATGCGGGTACTGGCTGTTGGTAAGCCCTCTCCGGGTCCCGGACAGGACGACTTTTGGAGGCAATTATATTAAAGTTGGTACATTAAGACAAACAGTTTCTCTCCCCGCCAGGGGTAAGCCGCGTGTGAGGTGAGCATGGCTTTGCCGAACATCGTCGTTCCCCAACCGGGGTGGCTCATCGGCTTCGTCGATTGGGACCGGCCCCGACCCGGCGACGAGGACAAGATGGGTTTGGTGATCTCCCTGGCCAGGGAAAACTTCAGGTGCGGGACAGGGCCGCCGTTTGGCGCCGCGGTCTTCGATCGCCGCCTGAACCTGCCGGTCGGGGTCGGAGTCAACCTGGTTCGCCGGGCCGGCAACAGCCTTCTTCACGCCGAGACCATGGCCCTCATGTCGGCCCAGGCCGGACTCGGAACTTTCGATCTGGGCCAAGACGAAGGACGCCGCTATGAACTTGTCGCCTCCAGCGAACCTTGCGCCATGTGTCTCGGGGCGGCCTGGTATGCCGGGGTGAGGCGGGTCGTCTACGGAACCTTTGGCCGCCAGATCCGGCCCTATGGCTTCGGGCTCGGCCCGGGCCTGGAAGAACTGAGGAGGTATCTGGAACGAAACGGATTCGAATTGGCCGGCGGAGTCATGGCCGAGGAGGCGCTGGCCGTCTTCACCGGGACCGGCGAGCGAGCCGGGGAGTAGTTCCCGTGGCTTACCATCGACCCCGACCGGCGCGCCGGCGGACCAGAAAACGGTTGACAGGCGAGGCTCAAATGTTATGTTATTAATACATTATGTCAGTCGTTTCGAGCCGAGGCGATAAGTCTCCTGGACGATCCGCTCGGGCGGCAAAAAGGTTGTAAGTATGATCTCTTACCCTGCAAACGTCGTTATCGAGGAACAGGGCTTGAGGGACGGCATCCAGTCCGAAAAGGTCATGGTGCCCACCGACAAGAAGCTGGAGCTTATCGATGAACTGATCGCGGCGGGGCTGACCCGGATCCAGGTGACTTCCTTTGTCCATCCCAAACTGGTCCCCCAAATGGCCGACGCGGCCGAACTCTGCGCCCGCTTGAAGCCGGTCGAGGGAGTCGTCTACACCGCCTTGGTGCTCAACCCCAAGGGCATGGAGCGGGCCGTTGCCTCGGGACTGGAATGTGTGGCCGCCTCGGTCTCGGCCAGCGACGCCCACAGCCGCAGGAACGCCAATCGCTCTCTGGCCGAGGCTCGCCGGGCCTTCAACGACATGATTCGCCTGGGTAAAGACAAGGGCCTGATCATCCGGGGCGGGGTCCAGTGCGCCTTCGGTTGCCGCTTCCAGGGGTTTGTCGATCCGGAGTTGGTCTTGGAGATCGCCCAGGAGCAATTGGAACTGGGCGTGGACGAGATCGCCCTGGCCGATTCGACCGGCATGGCCGATCCGGTGACGATCCAAACCCTGGGAGCGAGGCTGGTGGAGATGGCCCAGGGGCGGCCGGTCTGGCTCCATCTCCACGACACCGAGGGCAAGGGGTTGGCCAACGCCCTGGCCGCTCTCCAGGTGGGGATCAATCATTTCGACACCGCTTTTGGCGGTTTCGGCGGCTGTCCGTTCATCAAGAATGCGACCGGCAACATCGCCACCGAGGACTTCGCGGTGATGCTCCACCAGATGGGCATCGAGACCGGGATAGACGTGGAGCGGGTGGCCGCAGTGAGCCGATTCATGGAAGATTTTTTTGAAAAGCGGGCGGCCGGGAAGATGCACCGCCTGATGATCAGGGACGACGTCCAGCTCAGGCTGGGACCGAGTTCCGTCGCGTAACCCCTTGACCGGAGCCGCAATCCGGGTTTTGACCTCCCAATCGAGGAACGCCATGGGCCAGACGATCGTCGAAAAGATCATCTCTCGCCATGCCGGCCGACGGGTCGAGCCGGACGAGATCGTGGTCGTTGCGGTGGACGGGTCCCTGGCCTCGGACACCACCGCCCCGCTGGCCATCAAGGCCTTCGAGGCCATGGGCGGATCGTCCGTCCGCAACCCGGAGCGCTGCGTTCTGGTCATCGACCACGCCGCTCCGGCGCCCGACTCCCGGACCGCCAACCTCCATTCCCTGATGCGCGACTTCGCCCGGGAGCAGGGCTGCGTTCTGATCGAAGCCGGCCAGGGGATCTGTCATCAGGTGATGGTCGAAGAAGACCTGGTCCGGCCGGGCGAGATCATCATCGGGGCCGACTCGCACACCTGCACCTACGGCGCTGTGGGCGCGTTGGGGACCGGCATGGGCTCCACCGACCTGGCCGGGGTCTGGCTGACCGGCAAGATCTGGCTTCGGGTGCCCCGGAGCCGGAGAGTGATCTTCGAGGGCGAGATAGCTCCGGGCGTCCAGGGCAAAGACTTGATCCTGGCCGTCCTGGCCCGAACCGGGATCGCCGGGGCGACCTATCAGTCTGTCGAGTTCAGCGGGCCGGCTCTGGTCGGGCTCTCCTTGGCCGACCGGTTGACCATCGCCAACATGGCCGTCGAGGCCGGCGCCAAAACCGGGTTTGTGGATCCCGCGGGGCTCGATCCCGTCCTGGCGGATCGGATGGATCGGCCCGATCCAGGGGCCGAATACGAAGCCGTCACCGTTTTTGACGCCTCCCGGATCGCCCCCCAGGTCAGCCGCCCCCATTCCCCGGACCAGGCCGTCCCGGTGACCGAACTGGAGGGCCGAGAGATCCACTACGGTTTTATCGGAACCTGCGTCAACGGCCGGCTGGAGGACCTTCAGGTCGCGGCCCGCATCCTTCGGGGGACCGCGATCGCCCCTGGGACCAGGCTGATCATCGCTCCGGCTTCGCGGCGGGTCTTCCTGGAGGCCCTGGCCGACGGAACCGTCGAAACCCTGACCCGGGCCGGGGCGAGTTTTGTTCCGCCCGGCTGCGGCCCCTGCGTGGGGACCCACAACGGGGTGCCGGGAGACGGCGAGGTGGTCATCTCCTCGGGCAATCGCAATTTCGTGGGCCGGATGGGCAACCCCAAGGCTTCGGTCTATCTGGCCTCGGCGGCCACGGTGGCGGCCTCGGTCCGGACCGGCCGGATTACCGATCCCCGCCGGTATTGGGACTAGGGAGGAGTATGGAACAGACCATCGTTGAGGGCCGGGCCCACGTTTACGGAGACCACATCAACACCGACGTGATCATCCCCGGCAAGTACACCAAGACCCTGAACTTGGAGACCTTGGCCGAACACGTCCTGGAGGACCTCGACCCCGACTTCCGGGCCCGGCTCGCCCCAGGCGACATCCTGGTCGCTGGTGAGAACTTCGGCTGCGGCTCCTCCCGGGAACAAGCCCCCTTGGCCCTCAAGTCGGCCGGGGTGGCGGCCGTGGCGGCCCGCTATTTCGCCCGAATCTTTTTCCGCAACGCGATCAACATCGGCCTGCCGGTCATCGAAGTGGACTGGCAGGGCTTCAGCACCGGTGACAGGCTTCGCCTGAACCTGACTTCCGGGTTGTTGGAGAATCTCACTCTGGGGACCGAATTCCAGGCCAAGCCCCTGCCTCCGGGGATGGTCGCCATCCTGGAGGCCGGCGGCCTGGCCGCCTATCTCAAGTCCCACCGGGATTACCCGGAATAGCCCGCCGGCAGGACCTTTCGGGCCTGGTTGGGGGGCGAAGACAGAGACGCCATGGAGAGGAGAACCGTTTATGAATTCTACTGAGGGCCGGCTTCCCCTGGAGAATGTCCGGGTTCTGGATTTCACCCACGCGGTCATGGGACCGGCGGCCAGCCTGATCCTGGCCGACATGGGGGCCGAGGTGATCCACATCGAACCACCGTCCGGAGACCCCACCCGGCGCCTGAGAGGCTTCGGGGTCGGCTATTTCCCCTACTTCAACCGGAACAAAAAAAGCCTCTCCGTGGACATCAAGGCCGATGAGGGGCGGGAGATCGTCCACAAACTGGTCGAAACGGCGGACGTGGTCGTGGAGAACTTCGGGCCCGGGACGATGGAGCGTTTGGGCTACGGTTATGAGACCCTGTCGGAGATCAACCCCGGTCTGGTCTACTGTTCTCTGAAGGGTTTTCTGTCCGGCCCCTACGAGAAACGGGTGGCCATGGACGAGGTGGTCCAGATGATGGGTGGATTGGCCTACATGACCGGCATGCCCGGCCGGCCGACCAGGGCCGGAGCCTCGATCATCGACATCACCGGCGGAATGTTCGGGGCGATGGGTATTCTGACCGCGCTCTACGATCGCCAGATCATCGGCAAGGGCGCTTTTGTCAAAAGCTCCCTTTTTGAAACGACGGCCTTTATAATGGGCCAGCACATGGCCTGCTCGGCCATCACCGCCCAGCCGGTGCCGCCGATGCCGGTCCGGGTCAGCGCCTGGTCGGTCTACCGGCTCTTTGAGACCAAGGACGGAGAACAGGTTTTCATCGGCTTGATCAGCGAGAAACACTGGCAAAGCTTCTGCCGGGCCTTCGATCGCCAGGACTGGCTGGAGGACGAACGCCTCCAGACCAATAACGACCGGATCGAACAGCGGGAGTGGTTCATCCCCGAGGTGGAGAAGTTGATCAAAGGGTTCACCAAGGCCGAGGTGATCGATCGCTGCGAGGCGGCCGGGGTCTGCTTCTCGCCGGTGGCCCGACCGGAAGACCTCTTCGACGATCCCCAGCTCAACCAAGGCCCCGGCGGGTTACTGGAGACCACCTTCCCCGGCGGGATCAAAACGAAAATGCCCCGGCTGCCGGTCCTCATCGGAGACTATGAATTCGGCCTTCGCAACGATCCGCCGGCCGCGATCGGCTGCGATACCGAGGCCATCTTGTCTGAACTTGGCTACGGCCGGGAGGAGGTCGAAACCTTGGCCGAACGCAAGGTGATCAGGACGGCGGGCTAGATCGTGAATGCCGGCGGGGGCAAACCGAGCCGCGGCCGGGCGCAGGAGAAGAAATCGATGACGGCGGTTCAAAGGAACAAGGCCATTCCTCTCTATTATCAACTGGAGATCGACCTTCGCCGCCGGTTGTCCAGCAAGGAATTCGGCCCCGGCGACATCCTTCCCAGCGAGGCGGAAATCGGGCGGCAGTACGACGTCAGCCGGATAACCGTCCGCCAGGCTTTGGCCGCCCTGGAGAGGGAGGGGCTGATCAGCCGCCAACCCGGCCGGGGGACCTTTGTGACCGACAAGGTCCAGCGACTCTGGACGCCCAAGCTGACCGGCTCCCTGGAGGACGCGATCATGCTCGGCCTGACCGACAAGTACGAGGTTCGGCTGGTCAAGCGGGAGGAGATGCCGGCCTCCGAGTGGGAGGCCCGGATATTCGACCTGCCGCCTCAGGGGATGGTCCACCGGATCGAGCGTATTCGGCTCTATGAGGGCAAGCCCCTGGCTCGGATGGTCAACGTTCTGCCGGTCGATATCGGTTCCAGGCTGAATACCGAGGACTTCCTGAAACGCCCGGTCATGGCCAATCTGGAACGCCTGGAACTCAGGCTCTCCGAGGCCGACCAGTCCATCGGGGCCACCCTGGCCGATTCCGAAACGGCGGCCCTTCTGGACATCAAGACCGGCGACCCCCTGCTCCAGATGGAAAGGACCGTCTACGAGGAAAGCGGCCGGGCGGTCAATCACGTCCTGGTTCTCTTCCGAGCCGACCGGTACTGGTATCGGGTCAAGCTGAAGCGGGAGGGCCAAGGCGGTCGCAGGGATTGGTCCCTGGCCTGATCGAATCGCCGGCCGCGGCGGGCGATCCGACCGGCCGGGGGGATTCCCGAAAAGTTCGCCAGAGCCAGACCGGACCCGAGGCGATGGCCTCAGCGCCCCTGAATGTCAGGCCCAGGTCTGTCGTAACGTCTCGATAGGTACCTGAATACATTGCCCATTCCGAGCTGAATCTCCATCGGATCGCCTGGCCCGTCGAGTCCGGTCCGGGCCTTGGCGGTCGAGCCTCCTTGGCTTAGGCGCCCCGCCGTCTTTGCCTCGTCGTCCCTCCGGAGCCTCATCCCCGCCGCCGTCCTTCATCTGGAAAGGCCTGTGACTGCTGTGCACCGGGAGTTTCTCCCCTCGCCCCGCCCGGTTGTCCTGGTTCGGCTTACGGCACCTGCGCGACAGTGGTTGCTATATGCTATATTTTTACAGATTCTTTGAAACCTATGCCCAAGCGGCCGAGGAGGGCGGATGAAGGTCTGGAAGTACGCAATCATAGCGGCGGGGGTGCTGATCGTCGGCCTGGTCGCTTTTGTCCTGCGGACCTATTACGTGGCCGGTGAATTCAAGGACTTGGAGCCGCACTTCGCCGGCTCCTGTCGCCGGGTCGTCGGTGTGCTGAGTTCCGAGGACATCACCATCGACCAGAAAACCGGCCTGGCCTTCATCTCTTCCATGGAGCGCGGTCCGGATCTCGCGGCCAAGACTCGACGGCCGGGGGCCGTCTTCGCCTACGATCTGAACGCCGCCAACCCCCGGCTGAGGAATCTGACCGAAGACCTCGGATTCGACTTCCAGCCCCACGGCCTGGGTCTTTACCGCCATGAAAGCGGCGCCCTGTCCCTGTTTGTGGTCAATCACCGTTTCGACGGCCACTACGTCGAGATCTTCGATTACCAGGACCAGAGACTCATCCCTCGCCGCTCCATAAAGAGCGAGATGATGCATTCCCCCAACGACGTGTTGCCGGTGGGGCCGGAGCAGTTCTACGTGACCAACGACCATGGCGCTCGCTCGGCGCTGGGCAGGCTCGTCGAGGACTACCTGCAACTCCCCTGGTCCAACGTGCTCTACTTCGACGGCCGGGGCTTTCGGCCGGCGGCCGGCGAGTTGGCCTACGCCAACGGCATCAACATCAGTCCCGACGGCCGGAGGGTGTACGTGGCCGAAACCCTGGGCCGGAGAGTCCGGGTCTTCGGCCGCGATCCGAGGACCAACGAGCTCTCGCCGTTGGAATCGATCGAGGTGGGAACCGGAGTGGACAACATCGAGGTCGATCCGGCCGGCAACCTCTGGCTGGGAGCCCATCCCAAACTACTCGCCTTCGCCGCCCACGCCAAGGACCCCGCGAAGCTGTCGCCCTGCCAGGTCCTGAAGATCAGCTTCGAGCCGGGCGGCGGCCGCCGGCTGGAAGAGATCTATCTGGGCGGCGGCCAGGAGCTTTCCGGCTCCAGCGTGGCCGCGGTCTACGGCGACCTGTTGCTCATCGG
The DNA here is from genome assembly GCA_964634465.1 of uncultured Thermodesulfobacteriota bacterium. Classification (GTDB taxonomy): domain Bacteria; phylum Desulfobacterota; class Desulfarculia; genus CAZWLY01. The sequence continues at coordinate 174,993 of CAZWLY010000009.1, forward strand.
CGCCGTGGTGGACCACCGCTTTTTGGTGTGCCAAATGCGTTGAGACGGGAGGCCGACGCTCTTTCACCCCGGTGAAGCGCCGGCCGGATGCGGGCTCAGCCGGCCATGAACTCGAGGATCGCGCTGTCCCGCCGGGCGTTGGGCGCCAGAACCAACGAGAAATGGTTGGTCCCCTCGAAATCGACCACCCGGGCCTGGGGCAGAGCCTTTTTGAGCTCGGCGGTCGGCCCTTCGGGCAGGACCAGGTCGTCGCCGGCCAGCATGCCTTCGGTGGCCCTCAAGATCAGCACCGGGCAGGTCACCTGGGGATAGAACGCGCTCGGGTCCAGGGTCAGGAGGTTTTCCCGCTCCTCGGCGATGGCCTCCGGCCGGATGCGGGAGCGGACGCCGTCCTCGATGGTCTCGGTTTCGTAGCGGAAATAGTCCTCCATGGCCTGGTTCCACGGTTTCAGGTAGGGGGCCTGTTTGACCAGTTCGAGATAGGCCGCAAACGAGGGGAAGACCCGGCCCAGCCTGTCGAGCGAGGGCTTGATGCCGGCCGCGATCTTGGCCCATTCCTCGGGCGAGAGTTGGGCCCCGCCGTCGAGCAGAATCAGCCGGGCGACGAGATCGGGCCGCCGGGCGGCCATGGCCAGGCCGATGTAGGCCCCCAGCGAGTGGCCCATGAGGGTGATTCTATCGAGCCCCAACTCGGCCAGGAGCGCCTCGATATCGCGACAGTGGTGCTCGATGGAGTAGCCCTCGGCCGGCTTGTCGGACAGCCCCCGGCCCCTCAAGTCCATGGCCAGCAAGCGATGGGCCCCCTCGAGGCCGGCGGCGACGAGGTCGAACGAACGACAGTTGGCGGTCAGGCCGTGGACGGCCAGGATCGGCTCGCCCGCCCCGGGCCAGTCGGCCAGTTGGATTTCGATGCCGTCGCCCCGAGCCCTGATCATCTTCGGCTGAGCCACGCTCCGTCTCCTTGTTCAGTCGGTTTGTTCACTCGGTCTTCTCCGGCGGCATGATGACCGCCTGGCCGACGAGGACCGTCCGGCCCCTTTGGTTGGTGCAGGCCGTGGCCACTCTGACCCGATTCTTATCCGGCAACACCTCGGTCACCTCGAGCTCGATGGTCAGCTCGTCACCGATGAAGACCGGCTTTACGAACTTGAGATCCTGGGAGACATAGATGGTCCCGGTGCCGGGAAACTCGGTCCCGAACACGCCGCCGATGATGCCGGCGGTGAGCATGCCGTGGGCCACCCGCCGGCCGAAAACGGCCTTCCTGGCGTATTCTTTGTCCAGGTGGACCGGGTTGTCGTCGCCGGTGGCCCGGGCAAAGTCCTCGATCATCTGTTCGGTGACGGCGACCCTTTTGCGATAGGTCTGGCCGACCGAAATCTCATCGACGCTCAAGCCGCGGTTCATGGTTCCGCTTCGCCTCCAGGTCCGTCATTCAGGCCGGCCCCCACTGGATCGTCGCCGCGGCGTAGGTAAAGCCGATCCCGGCCGAGGCCAGGGCGACGAGCTGGCCGTCGTCGATCACTTCCGCGCCCAGGGCCAGCACCAGCGACAGAATCGGGTCGTTGGCGCCGTGGCACCCCCACATGTTGAGCGGGATGGACTGTTCGAGGTGAAGACCCAACTCGGCCAGGACCATCGCCCGCTGGGCGGTGGGCAGGTGACGCAGGGCCAGATAGTCGGCCCGCCGCCCGTCGAGGGCCCGTTGGATCACCTCGACCAGTCGCCTGGGAAAGCGCTCGGCCAGGTAGGCGGCCGTCAATTCCGGGTGGGCGGTCTGGTAGAACATCAACGGCGAGTCTATGTTATCGGCGGTGAAAGGTATCTCGGTGCCGCCGCCGGGTACGTAGACCTCGTCGGCCATCTCGGGATCGACCTCGACGACCACGTTCAACAGCCGGTTGGCCCGATGGCCGCGCTTCAAGATCATCGCCCCGCCCGAGGCCGAAAGCGGCAGGAGAAAGCGGGTGTCCGGGTTTTTGTAATCGACCAGGTCGATGTTACGGCTGCCGCCGGCCAAGAGCACGGTCTCGATCTCGGGATCGCCGATCATCATGTCTCGGGCCACCTTGAGACCGATGACGGCCGTCACCCCTTGCCCGACCAGGTCGAAGGCCCAGGCGTTTACGCAGCCCGCCTCTTTCTGCAGGCGGATGGCCGCCGTCTGGGCGATGTAGTCCTTGTACTCCTCGCCGGTCCAGATGACCAGGTCCACCTCGGCCGGGTCCAGACCGGCCAGGTGAAAGGCCTGATCGGCCGCCCAGACGGACATGGGGATCGGTTGATCGTCCGGCGAGGGCAGGGCCTTGCGGCTCAGGCCCAGCTCGGCCAGCTCCGCCACGCTCAGGCCGGATTTTTCGGCTATCTCCGGGGCCGTCTCGCGCCCCTCCGGCAGATAGAGGCCCACCCCGGCGACGCCGATGGTCATCTCCGGATCAGTCATTGTCCGCCCCGCCGTGCTCCTTTTTGAGAATGTATTTCTGGATCTTGCCGGAGGCTGGCGTTCTCGGCAACTCTTCGAGTACGACCAGGTACTTGGGCAGCTTGAACCGGCCCAGCTTGTCGCCAAGATAATCGTTGAGCTCCTCCAGAGTCAAGCTCGCTCCGGGCTTGAGCTCGACGATGGCCTTGCCCACCTCGCCCCACTTGGGATCGGGCACGCTGATGACCGCCGCCCCGAGGACGTCGGGATGGGCCTCGATCGAGCGCTCGATCTCGGCCGGATAGATGTTGGCCCCGCCGGAGATGAACATGTCCTTCTTGCGGCCGACGATCGAAAAATGACCGTCCCGGTCCATGCGGCCCAGGTCGCCGGTCTTGAACCAGCCCCGGCCCGCTCGGCCCTCGAACGCCTCGGCCGTGGCCTGGGGCTTGTTCCAGTAGCCGGCGCAGGCATGGGGGCCCTTGAGCCATATCTCGCCCTCCCGGCCCGGCCCGACCTCTTTCCCCTCGTCGTCGACCAGCTTGACGTCGACGAAGGGCATCGGCTGGCCGAAGGTGCCCGGTTTGCCGTTGGCCAGGAAGTTGTTCGGCCCGATCTCGGTCAGGCCGTAGCCCTCCCAGATGCGAAGCCCCTTTTGATCCTGGAAGGTCTCGAGGATGTCCCGGCCCAGGGGCGCGCCGCCAGAAACCAGGAAGCGGACCGAGGAGAAGTCGGTCCCGGCGAACCTGGGCGAGTCGATGAGCATCTGGTACATGGTCGGCACGCCGAAGAAGACGCTCACCCTCTCCCACTCGATCAGTTCGAGGATCAAATCCGGCTCGAAGCTTTTCACCAGGATGTTGGCTCCCCGGCACAGGAAGAGGGGCAGGGTGAAGACGTTCCAGCCGGCGGTATAGAACATGGCCGCGTGGAGGATGGTCCGATCGTCGGCCCTCAAGTCCCAGCCCAGCTTGGTGTTGAAGGCGTTCCAGGCGATGGTCCGGTGGGTCAAGACCACGCCCTTGGGCAGTCCGGTGGTGCCCGAGGTGTAGATGATGAGCTGGGGGTCGTCCTCGGTGAGATCCACCTCGGGGGGCGGCTCGGGGCTGAGCGAGTCCCAGACCCGGGGCAGGGCCGGACCGAGCGTTTCGTCGTCGTCGAAGCAGACGTACCGGGCGACCCCGGAGCGGGTTTTGAGGTGGGCCGCGACGGCCTGGTGGTCGGCGTCGAAGAACAACGCCTTGGGTTCGGCGTCTTCGAGGAAGTAGGCGAACTCGCCTGGAGCCAGGCGGAAGTTCAACGGGACCAGGATGGCGCCCAAACGGCTCGAGGCGAAGAAAAGCTTGATGATCTCCGCCCGGTTGAACGACAGACAGGCCACCCGATCGCCCTTGACGATTCCCAGCTCGGTCCTGAGCAGGTTGGCCAGGCGGTGCACGTCGTCGGCCAGTTGGCCGTAGGTGTAACGTCTATCGGCCGCGACGTCGATCAGGGCCTCCCGGTCGGGGTCGGCCCGGCCCCAGCGGCCGATCCAGTCGCCGTAGATCATTGTTCAGTCTCCTTGGCCGCTCCCTCCGTCCGGCCCCAGCGCATGACCACCGCGTCCCAGGCGTAGCCGATGCCGGCCGAGATCATCAACACCAGGTCGCCGTCCTTGAGGCGGCCCTCCTCTATGGCCAGCTCCAGGGACAGGATCTGGTCGTTCTGGCCGTGGTGGCCGAACTCCTCCAGGTAGCGGGTCTGCTCGGGGGAGAGGCCCAATTGGTCCATCAGGTAATCGTGGGCGCTCCTCTTGACCAGGAGCGTGGCCAGGTAGTCGACGTCCCGGCGGGTGCAGCCGGACTTTTCCAGCGCCTTGTCGATGCACACCAGCCAGTTGGAGAGCGAGAGTCGTTCCAGCCGGGCTTTCATCCCCTCCGCGTCCATCACGTCCAGGTAGTTGAGGCCCTCGGCCAGACCCTCTTTGGTCATCGGCGCCGCCGAGCCGCCCTGGGGAACGTAGACGTCCCAGGCGAAGGAGCCGTCGCTCAAGAAGTGGCTACCCAGAATCTCGTTGACCGGGCAGTTCCGCTGAACGATCGCCGCCGCGCCGCCGGCGGCCAGGTAATACATCCAGCGCACCCGGGGGTTGGGGTAGTGGATCAGATCGAAGTTGCGATAACCCGAGGCGATCAGGATGTTGTTTATGGACTCGTCGGCCCGGATGATGTCCTGGGCCAGCTTGAGGGCGACCAGGGTCGTGCCGCAGCGCTGCTGCATGTCGAACGACCAGGCCTTGGTGATCCCCAACTCCTTCTGGATCTTGGGCCCGACCGGCCAGTTGCGGAATTCCTTGATCTCCTCGCCGGACCAGATGACCAGGTCGATGTCTTCCGGGTCGAGCCGGGAGTAGTATAGCGCTTTGCGGGCCGCCTTCAAGCCCATGGCCACCGTGCCGTCGCCCGGTCCGGCCACGTTCTTCTGCCGCCAGCCCAACTTGGTCCGGATGATCTCGGCCGGCGTGTCGCACCGGGCGGCGATGTACTCGGCGTCGTGATAGGCTCGGGGGATGTAGGCGGCCAGGCTCAAGAGGCCGGCTTTGGCCTTGGAGTCGGGCATGGCTCAATCCCTGGATGTCGCGGCCAGCTTGCGCCGATTGGCGATATCCCGGGCGGTGCCGATGACCCCTTTCGGGAAGAAGAGAACGGCCAGAACGTAGAGGATGCCGAAGTAGAGAATCCAGCGTTCGGCCAGGCGGTGAATGACTTCCGCGCCGGGGAAAAGGCTGACCGCCGCTTTCTGCAGGTCGGGCAGCCAGGTCTCGGTGATGTTGATGAAGGCCGCGCCGATTATGCCGCCGTAAACCGTGCCCAGGCCGCCGATGATGACCATCAACAGGATGTTGAGCATCAGCGGCGTGCCCAAGACCGTGTCCGGATTGACGTAGTTGAGCCACATGGCGAAGAGCATCCCGGCCAGCGAGGCGATGCTCGAACCGAAGACGGTCGAGAGAATCCGATAATGGAAGATCCTGTAGCCCAGGGCCGTTGAGCGCTGGTCGTTGTCCCGAATTGACTTCAGCACCCGGCCGACCGGCGAGCGCACGAACCTCACCAGCCCGATGAACAAGAGGGTCGAGACCACCAGGATGAAGTAGTAGGTCATCAGCCGACCGTTTGCCTGCATGCCCAAGAAGCCGCCGCCCGACCAGTCCACGTTGAAGACGCCGGGCATGCTGAACGAGACGCCGTCCTCGCCCATAGTCAGACTGGACCACTGGTAGCCCAGGATGTGGGCGAACTCGGCCACGGCCAGGGTCATCATGGCGAAGAAGATGGCCTTGATCCGAAGCGAGAAAACGGCGATGACCACGGCCAGGGCCGCGCTCAAGCCCAGGGCCAGGAGGCCGGCCAAGAGGAGGTGGTGATACTGGGGCGTCTCGGCGTAGTAGGCCACCAGGGCCACGGAGTAGGCCCCCAGGCCGAAGAACATTCCGTGGGCGAAGGAGATGATGCCGGTGTAGCCGATGATGATGTCGAACGAGGCCACGGCCACGGCGAAGATCATGGTCTTGACCACCACGTCCATCACCCGAAACGAGGGCAGCGCCATCGGAACGACGATGAGTGCGGCCAAGAGGGCCAGTTGGATGATGAACGCCGGCCGGGTGAAGCGCCTTTGCCGCTCCCGCAAGCGTTCTTTCTGGACCGGGGTCATTTTCATCGCCTGGCTCTCCATCCTCACTACTCCCGCCCCATCAGGCCCCAGGGCCTGATCAGCAGAATGACGGCCATGATCAGGATGTTCACCCCCAGAGCCAGTTTCGGCATCAGAAAGGCGACGTAATTGAAGGCCAGACCGACCATTATCGCCCCCACGAACGAGCCGGTGACCGAGCCCATGCCGCCGATGATGACCACGATCAGGGCGAAGATGAGGTTCTCGTCGCCCATGGAGGGGATGATCTGCTCCCTGAACACGCCCCACATCGTCCCGCCGACGGCGGCCAGGGCCGCCCCGGCGGCAAAGACGCCGGTGAAGATGCGCTTGATGTTGTAGCCCATTGTCTGGACCACCTCCCGGTTCTCCACCCCGGCCCGGATGATGATTCCCAGCTTGGTCTTCATCAACACGGCCATCACCCCGCCGTAGACGGCCACTCCGACGACGATGGCCGCCACCCGGAACTTGTTGACGATCACGTCGAAGACGTCGTAACTGCCGACGAAGCCCAGCGGCACCAGCACCACCTCGTCGTTGGGCCCCCAGACGACCTTGATGATCTCGGCCAGGATCATGGACGCGCCCATGGTGATCAGAATCTGCTTCAAGTGGTTGCCGTAGACCTGGCGAATGATGACCCGCTCCAGGACGAGCCCCAGCAGCCCGCCCGCCGCCAGGGCGGCCGCCAGGGCGATGAGAAGGCTCAAGACGCTTTGGCCCATGGTCCCGGTCTCGACCCAGCCCAGCCCGTTTAGGGCGTTGAGCACGGTGAAGCCGACGTAGGCGCCCCAGGCGAAGAAGGCGCCGTGGGCCAGGTTCAAGACGTCCATCAAGCCGAAGATGACGGTCAGCCCGGCCGCGGTCAAAAACAGCAGCATGCCCATGGCCAGACCGGCCACGGTCAAGACCAGGTAGGTGGTCAGGTCGATGGCGAGCAGGGGCAGCAACCAAATGCCGACCGAGCCGATCCAGACGGCCAGCCTCTTGAGATCGACGGCCGACGCCCCTTCGATTTCCGTGGTCAAGGCTTCAGTGGTCATAACGTCCCGCTGTTCAGGCAATGCCCAGGTATCTTTGTTTGAGTTCGTGATCGTCCGCCAACTCCGCCATCAGGCCCTGGTGGACCACCCGCCCGTCGTCCAGGATGTAGTAATCGGTCCCGACTTGGCTGGCCAGGTAGAAGTTCTGCTCGACCAGGATGACCGTGGTCTGGTCCTTGATGCGGTTCAGCGATTCGATCAGGTGATCGACCACTATCGGGGCCAGGCCCTTGGACGGCTCGTCGATCAGCAGCAGCTTGTGATCCTCCACAAAGGCCCGGGCGATGGCCAGCATCTGTTTCTGCCCGCCCGAGAGCACCCCGGCCTTGGAGCGCCAGAACTTCTTGAGATCGGGGAAGAGCTCGAACACCGTCTCCAGGCGGGCGGCGCTCTCGGCGTTCTCCTCCAGGATGGCCAGGCGGAAGTTCTCCTCCACGGTCAGGCTGTAGAGGACCGCCTGGTCCTCGGGCACGAAGCCGACCCCGGCCCTGGCGATTTCGTAAGGCTTGCTGGACTCGATTCTTTGCCCGGCCAGAAGTATTTCTCCCCGCGAGGCCGGAGTGAGGCCCATGATGGTGCGCATGGTGGTCGATTTGCCGGCCCCGTTGCGGCCCAGAAGGACCGTCGCCCGGCCCGGCTTGACGTCGAAGCTGACCCCCTGCAGGATGTGGTGCTGGCCGATATGGGTGTGGACGTCCTTAAGCGACAGGATCGGCTCAGGCATCTTTGACCCCCCCGCCCAGGTAGGCTTCCAGGACCTCCTCGTTTTGAGCGACCGCCTCGGGCGTGTCGTCGCAGATGAGCCGACCCTCCTTCAAGACGGCGATTGTGTCTGAGACGGCCATGATCATGTCGAATTTGTGCTCGACCAGTAAGATGGTCCGGTCGCGGGCGGCCTTGATCTCCTGGATCAACTCCAAGATGGCCGGCACTTCCTCCAGGCTCATCCCGGCCGTCGGCTCGTCCAAGAGGAGCACCTCCGGGTCCAGGGCCAACAGGATGGCGATCTCGAGTTTGCGCTGCTCGCCGTGGGTCAGGGTCGAGGCCTCCACCGCCCAGCGGTCTTCCAACAGGACCCGCTTCAGGAGCTCGTAGGCCTCGTCCTCCAGTTCGGGGTAGGTCCGGTAGTGCCGCCAGAAGACGAGACCGATGTCGGCCTTGGCCTGGACGGCCAGGCGGACGTTTTCGAGCACCGTCAGGGTGGGAAAGATGTTGGTCAACTGAAACGAACGACCGATGCCCAGTCTGGTCCGCCGGGGCGGATCGAGGACGGTGATGTCCCGGCCCTTGAAGATCACCCGGCCGCTGGTCGGCTTGTACTGGCCGCTGATGAGGTTGAACAGCGTCGTCTTGCCGGCGCCGTTGGGCCCGATGATCGATTTCAGGCTGAACGGCTCCACGGCCAGGTTGACCGCGTTGACGGCCACGTTGCCGCCGAAGCGGATGGTCAAATCTTGGGTTTCGATGAGCGAATCCTGGCTCACGACCGACTCCCAGCCGCCGGATGGCGGTTTCTGTCTCGGCGGCGCGGCGGACGCCGAGCTTTGACGCCCGCCGCGCCGATCCTCGCCTACCTCTTGTTGCGAATCGGGATATCCATGTCCTTCCAGGTCAACTCCCGGGTCAGCTCCGGGATGGCCCAGGGCACCTTGGGATCGACCTTGATCTTGAAGGCGAACATGGACTGCAGCGCCTGGTGATCCTCCTTGCGGAAGACCATCTCGCCCTTGGGCGTCATGAAGTGCATGCCCTCCATGGCCGCGATCAGCTTCTCGGTGTCGGTCGAGCCGGCCTTCTTTAGACCCTCGACCACGGCGATGCCGGCGCTCATACCGCCGCAGGTGAAGAAGTCCGGCGGCGAGTTGAAGCGCTTCTGGTGCTCCTTGATCAACCAGTCGTTGATCTTGTTCTTGGGGCTCTCGTAGTAATAGTAGGTCGCGCCCCGCATGCCGACCAGGGGTTTGTAGAGCTTGAGCGCAGCCAGGATGTTGCCGCCGGAAGTCAGCTTGATGCCGTACTTCTCGCCCAGCTTCATGGCGTGGAGTTTGCCCAGCGGGTTGCCGCCGCCGGCCCAGATGATGAACAGGTACTTGTCGCCCTTGAGGTTTTTCATCGCCTTGATGATCCGCTGGGCCGGGGCGGTGAAGTCGGTGGTCTTGATCGGCACGTACTCCTCGTGGACCACCTTGGCCCCCAGGGCCTCGGCCGCCTCCTTGTAGGCGGCCACGCCGTCGCGGCCGAAGGCGTAGTCCTGGGCCAGAGTGGCGATGAGGACGCCCGGCTTACTGATGGCCACGGCGTTGGAGATGGCGTCCTGGGAGGAGTTGCGGCCGGTCCTGAAGATGTAGCGGTTCCAGGCCTTACCGGTGATCGAGTCGGCCACGGCCGGCTCGACGATCAGAATCTTCTTGAACTCCTTGGCCACCGGCAGGCAGGCCAGGGCGACCGCCGAGGAGACCGGACCGACGGCCAGATCGACCTTGTCGTCCTTGTAGGCCTCGGTGAGCAACTGCTTGCCCTTGTCGGGCTTCAGGTGGGTGTCCTTGACGATGATCTCGATCGGCCGCCCCAGGACCTTCATCGAGCCGCCGGTGGCGTACTCGATGCCCATCTTGAAGCCGTTGACCGCCTGCTTGGCGTAGGCCTCGTAGGGCCCGGTGATGCCGGCCAACTGGGCGATCTTGATCGGCTCGGCCGCCCCGACTGCGGGCGCGGCCATGAGGATGACCGCCGCGGCCGCGACCAACAATCTTGCCACCTTCTGGATTTTCATGCTCTCCCTCCTTCTCCCGGTTAAACTGGGTGTCGATGCCTCGCCTGGGCGCTGGCCGTCCCCGCCGATGTGGCGGGCGCCGGGCTCAGGAATGTTCCCGCCGCAAAACGTTCTTCAGCACCTTGCCGGCCGCGTTGCGGGGCAGGGCGTCCACAAAGGCCACGCTCTTGGGAATCTTGTATTTGGCCAGCCGGGTCTTCAGAAAATCGATCAGCTCCTCCTCGGTCAGCGACCGGCCCTCCTTGAGAACCACCACCGCCTTGCCCACCTCGCCCCACTTGGCGTCCTTGACTCCGATGACCGCCGCCTCCGAGACCTGATCCAGCTCGTGGATGGCGTTTTCCACTTCGGCCGGATAGACGTTCTCGCCGCCGGAGATGAACATGTCCTTCTTGCGATCGACGATGAACAGATCGCCGTCCTCGTCCATCCGGGCCAGGTCGCCGGAGTGGAACCAGCCGCCGGCGAAGGCCGCCTCGGTGGCCTCGGGCCGGTTCCAGTAGCCTTGCATGATGTTCGGACCGCGCATGACCAGCTCGCCGACCTCGCCCCGGGGCAGCTCGTTTAGGTCCTCGTCGGCGATCATCACCTCCAGGTGGAAGACGGGCCGGCCGATGGAGCCGGCTTTGGCCAGGGCCCTCTCCCGGGGCAGGACGGCGATGGACGGCGCGGCCTCGCTCATGCCGAAGCCCTGCTGGAGGATGACGCCCCGCTCGCGGTAGCTCTGGATGAGGCTGACCGGCAGGGGAGCGCCGCCGCTCATGACCAGGCGGACGTCCTTGAAGGCTTCGGGCCTGAATTCCGGAAACTGGATCAGCATCAGGAAGATGGCCGGCACGCCGAAGAACAGGGTGATGTCTTCCTTTTCCAGCAGTTTCAGACATTCGGCCGGGTCGAAGCTCCGCTGGATGATCACCGTTCCCCCGACGTAGAGCATGGGCAGGGTGAAGAGCCCGATCCCGCCGATGTGGAACATGGGCAGGACCAGAAGATCCCGGTCGACCGAGGTGAACTCCAGGTCCACCTGGAGGTTGAGCGCGTTCCAGAAGCTGGCGCCCTGGCTCAAGACCGCCCCCTTGGGCCGGCCGGTGGTGCCGGCGGTGTACATGATGATGTGGGGCGTGTCCAAATCGACCGGCTGGTCAGGCTCGGGTTCGGCTTCGCTCTGCTCGGCCAAGAGCGGCTCGTAGGGTTGGGCGTTAAGGCAGGCCTTTGAACCCAAGACGACTCGATTGTCGAAATCGACCGAGGCGGTGATTTCGCCGGCGAGGCGTTCCAACTCGGGATCGAAGATCAGGGTCCTGGCTCCGCTGTCGGTCAGGATGTAGGCCAGCTCGGCCGCGGTCAGCCGCCAGTTCAGCGGGACCAGAATCAGGCCCAGCTTGGCCGCGGCCATGATCACCTCGACGAACTCCAGGCGGTTCAACGACAGCATGGCCAGCCGATCGCCCTTGGCCAGCCCCAGGCCCTTGAGCGCCCATGAGAGCCGGTTGACCCGGCGGTTGAGTTGGCGGTAGGTCAGCCGCCTCTCGCCGTCGACCACGGCTTCCTTCAAGGGGCTGATCACCTCTCGCTTGGTCAGCCAGTAACCGATGCCCGGCACGAATCGCCTCCCGGTTCAAAGCCTCAGGCCATGAGTTTTTTCATGACGCCGGCCATGTTGTTGGCGAAGTTGACCACGTGGGTCATGCCCTCCTCGTCGTCATGGGCGTCCCTGGCTCCGCCGGCCCCGGCCAGGCCGACCGTCCAGTAGGTCGAGCCGGGTACGGTGATGCCGTTGATGAAGAACCAAAGCAAAAGCTGAGAGAAGGCCAGGTTGTGGCCGGCCCGGCGGGCGACGGTGATCGGGCCGCCGACCTTGCCGGCCAGGAACTTGTCGTTCCAGTGGGCGACGAAGGTCGCCCGGCTCAGCAGCGACATCATCTGAGGCGCCACCGAAGACAGGTAGACCGGCGAGCCCAGGACGATGCCGTCGGCCGCCTCCATCTTGGCCAATATCTCGGCGAAATCGTCGTCGTCCTGGGCGCACCTCTTCTCATCGACGCAGGAGTAGCAACCCAGGCAGGGCTTTATCTCTTTGCCCCTGAGCGAGACGAGTTCGGTTTCCAGGCCGTTTTCTTCCAGGACGGCCAGGCACCTTTTGACATACTCCTTGGTGTTGCTTTTCGGACGCAGGCTGGCGGTGACGGCCAGGACTTTCACTTCGAACCTCCGTTGAGCAGATGGTCGATATCGGCGGTGGTGGTCAGCAGGCCCGATTTGAGCTGCTCGATCATCAGCTTGCGGAAAAAGTCGTGCTCGTGGCAACGGGAAAAGAGCCCGGCCTCGGCGGCCAGGCCGTCATCGAGCGATCCGCTCCAGGCGGCATGGAGCGCCGCTTTGGCCAGGGAGAGGGCGTAGTGGGGCCGGCGCAGGATCGGCTCCAACAGCTCGTGCACGCCCTCCCGGAGACGTTCGGGTTCGACCACCCGGTGGACGAGGCCCATCCGGGCCGCCTCGTCGCCCCGGTAGAGCTTGCCGGAAAGGATCATTTCCGTGGCCAGGCCGGAGCCGACCAGGCGGGGCAGGCGCTGGGTGCCGCCGCCGCCGGGAATGAGGCCGACCTTGACCTCGGGCAAGCCGAGGCGGGCGGTCTTTACGGCCAGCCTGAGATCGCAGGCCAGGGCGAACTCGAAGCCGCCGCCGAAGCACAGTCCATTGATGGCCGCGACAAGGATCAGCGGGCTGGCCTCCAGGCGGTTGAGTAGGGCCTGGAAGCGGGCCGAGAAGGCCTGGGCCCCGGCCGGGTCGAGCTGCATCATCTCGATGCCGTCGGCCCCGCCGATGAAGTGGGTCTCGCCCGCGCCGGTAAAAACGAGCGCCCGGGCTTCGGTTTGCTCCAGGTCGTCGATCAGGCGCTCGACCTCGGCCATCAACTCGGAGTCTATCGAGTTGCGGTCGATGGGCCGGTTGATGGTCGCCCACCTGACCTCGCCGTCGCCCTCGACGATGAGATGTCGGTATCGCTCAGCCATTTGCCCGGGGTCCTGTCCACTCGCTCGGGTCGGCGGTTGACTCTCGCCAGGGTCGGTCGTACTCGTTCCGGCGATTCGAGCGCTCCCCGCCGTCACCGGTGCGGCCGAACCGGCCCGATAGGTTTTTCAAGTAACGTAACACCACGCCGATCCTTTTACATCACCAGCCCGCCGTTGGGGCTGAGAACCTGGCCGGTGAAGAAGTCGGCCTCCGGGGAGGCCAGGTAGGCCACCAGCCCGGCGATCTCCCCGACTTCGCCCAGGCGTTTAAGCGGCGTCTTCTTGACGATGTAGTCGCCGAATCCCTCGGGCAGACCGTTGAGCATGGGGGTGTCGATGTAGCCCGGGGCGATGACGTTGACCCGGATGTTGTGCCTGGCGACCTCCTGGGCCAGGCTCTTGGCCAGCATGTTGACTCCACCTTTGGAGGCGCTGTAGGCGACCGCTCCCGGCGTCGGGGTGAGTGAGGCCACCGAGGAGAAAAGGACGATCCGGCCGCCGCCGGTCTCCTTCATCCAGCGGACCGCTTCCCGGCAACAGAAAAAGGTCCCGTCGAGGTTGACGGCCATCATCCGCTGCCAGTCGCGCTCGGCGATCTCGTCCAGGAAGGCCGTCTCGCCCATGACGGCCGCGGTGTGGACCAGCAACTCCAGGGAATCCAGGCGCTCCCTTAGCCTCTCGAACAGCCCGGCCACCGACTCGGCCCTGGCCACATCGACCTCGAAGGCCTCTATCCGGCCGTCCCTGACCAGGCCGGCTGTCTCCTGGGCGGCGACCGGGTCGATGTCGGCCACCATGACCCTGATTCCCCGCACCGCCAGGGCCACGACCGCGGCCCGACCCATGCCCGAGCCGCCGCCGGTGACGAGCGCCGTTTCGACCGCAGGAGCCTTCATCCGTCTCTCTCACTCCTTACGATTGCAGCCGGCTCGGCGGCGAAGGGCGAGTGGGACCGCCCCGGCTTCGGTTTCGGACGCGACCGGGAACAGGCGGGTATGGAGGCCCGGTCCGGCGGCGGAGGCGAGAATAGTCTTTCCTGGGAGTCGATCACCGATACGTCCTGGTCAGGGGTTAAATCTGAAACATGACCCAACTGTCAGAAATGTTGCTTCAGTTTACCGCCGGTTGTCAAGAGGGAATTTGAGCGGCGGCGATATTTATTGGGTCGAGCTCAAGCCGAACAGAGCCAAATCGATAGCATCTCCAGCAACTTGGCGTGGAATTTCGGCGTTGGGGGAAGAGTTCCAGACCAGCCACTTGAGCCCGATCATGTGGTTGAGGCCCATCAGCGTGTGAGCCAAGAACGGCGGCGGCAGGCGTCGGATTTCACCGCGTTCCATGCCTTGGATCAGGGACTCGGTATAGCCTTTGGCCAGCTTGCGGTAGTACCACAGGGCCGCTTCGCGCCCGATGGTTTCGCTTTCGGCAACTACTCGATATATTTGGGAATGCATGGTCAAAAATCGGAAAAAGGCCAGCATTCCCTGACGCTCCTTTTCCCGGTAGTCGGCCACCCGGTCGGTGGTCTGGCGCAACTCGCGCCGCATCTCGCGGCTCAAGTAGCGGACCACGCCTTGCATCAGGGCCTCTTTGCTCTCGAAGTGGATGTAAAAAGTGCCCTGGGCCACGCCGGCCCGGCGGGTGATCTCGGAGATGTTAGCCCGACTGTAGCCGTAGCGGCCGATGACCTGCTCGGCCGCTTGAAAGATGGCCCGCCGGGTCCGCTTGCCAGGGGTGTGGCTCTCCTCCCACTGGAGTTCGCCTTCGCTTAGGTCGGAAAAAGAGGTCGCGGTCAGGTCGGAGGGTCGCTCCCACGGCTTGGGCCCATTGACGCCGTGGAGGAGGAAGTCCAGGGTCAAGTCCACCAATTCCTCGGCCTCGTAGCTTTCGACCTCCTCGCCCCAGTCCATGAAATGGAACGAGGCGATGCCGATCAGGGCGTAGGCGACGACGTTGGGGTCGAGGGCGCGGATGTGGCCGGAGTTGGTCGCTTGGCGGAAAAAATTACGGTAATATCGGGCGATCGAGTCGTAATAACCGATCGTGATCGTGTCGATGAGCTCGAACTCGTTGAGCACCCGATGGAAGGCTGCGTTCTCTCTGGTGTGGTCCAATAAGAGGGCGATGATCGCTCTTAGGCCCTCCTCGAAGCCGGAGTGGTCCAGGGACAGGGCCTCGGCCCGCTGCCAGAAGTGGTCCAGGATGTCGTCGATCAGCTCCCGGAAGACCTGGTCCTTGTTGTTGAAGTACTGGTAGAACGTGCCCTGGCTGACCCCGCAGCGCCGTCCCATCTCGGAGACGCTGGCCCTGAAGTAGCCTTGCTCTTCGAACACCTGCCTCGCCGCGTCCAACAACGAGGCCCTGGTCTTCAGCCCTTTCGGGGTCAGCGACCGAGGCCGGCGGATCGAGGTGTGGCGAGCGGAACCCATGACTGAACCTTGGATTAATCCTGAATCATCTCTCAGAAATTTTATACCCTATCCCGGCCGGCCAGTCCAGCCGCCGGTGCGTTCGGCCTCGGCCGGCAAGAATCGCCTCCCGTCTGGGGAGAGGCGACCGCGTAAGGCGCGACAAACGGCGCTCCGTTGAGGCCCGCGGCTTGGCGGCGAAGCACCCGCTCGACCGGAACCGGCCGGCGCGGCCCTGGAAAGTTGCCCCCCCCGGCTTGGTTCGAGTCGATCCAACCATGGCATGGCGCTCGATTTTGGTCAAGCCGGCCGGTTCCGGCAACGCCCCGGCCTGGAAAAGATCGGCTCCAGCCGGCGGGGTCGAGCAAAAGAGGCGGCCCTGGAGACGGGCGGCGATCGAAAGCAAACCTTTGTTAAGCCAGGAAACCCCTTTCCCGGCCCAGGGCCAGCAACTCCGCCACCTGATCCGGATCGAGCTCTTGCACCCGGCCCAACAGCTTGGCGCTCATGATCACCCGGGCCAGGTACTCCATCTGTTCCAGGCGCGACAAGGCGGCGATCAGGTCCGGCCCGACGGTGAGCGTGCCGTGCCGGTCGAGGACGACAGCCGGATGGTCGGGCAGGAGTTCGGCCAAGGCCCCCACCGCCCGGTCGGTGCCCGGCGGGGCGTAGGGCGCGGTGGGGATGGGCGGCCCGGTCATGACCGTCTCGGGCAGGACGGGCGCGTCGAGGCTTAGCCCGGCCACGCTGAAGGCGACCACCAGCGGCGGGTGAGCGTGGATGACCGCCTTCACTCCCCGACCGGTTCGGTAGGCGGTCAGGTGGAGGGCCATTTCGGTGGACGGCCTGCCCGAGCCGAACACCACCCGGCCCTCCATATCGCACAGGATGATGTCCTCGGGTTCCAGGAAACCCTTGTGACTGCCCGACGGCGTAATCCAGATCGTTTCGCCGTCGGATACGGAGATGTTGCCGTCCTTGGCCGCAATCAGGCCTTTTGCATGCAGCAGCTTGCCCACGGCGACGATCGCCTCTCTGGGGTTTTGGGGTAGGGGGCTTCTATCCGCCATGCTCGGCCCCTAATACTTGTTGTGGACCCAATCCAGAATGTAGAGGATCAGGGCCATGGCGCTGACCACCAGCCCGGCGTAGAGGACGATCCGGCCGACGTAGATCACCGGCGGCCAGGCGTAGGCTTCGCCGAGGAACATCAGGGCCACACCGGAGATCAGGATGATCATCTTGGCCTTGCCAAAAAAGTTGGGCCGGATAATGTAGGGCCGGTCTTCGGGCCGTTCGACCGGCTTGCTGGCCAGCAGACGGTAGGCGAACGACAGGATGGGGATGACCAGCAGGTGCGCCTCCAGCCCGACCATCCACAGCACCAGTTCGGCCGAAACCAGGCTCCGCTGCCACAGAATCAGAAAGCAGACCAGGGCGAAGAGCTTGTCGGCGATGGGGTCCAGAAAGGTGCCCAGCGGCGTGATCTGGTGGCGCTGACGGGCGGTGATGCCGTCCAGGGCGTCGCTGACGCCGGCCAGAATGACCAGCCAGAAGATGGCGGTGGTGGAGATGTTGTAGTAGGCCCCCACCGGCAAGAGCAGAATCACCCCCAGGCGAAAGGCGGTCAGGTGGTTGGGATGGATCCGGGCCGGGATGACGAGAGCCACCCTGGACTCGAAGGCGTTCCGCCAGTTCAGAAACGTGTCTTTGAATCCGGCCCAAGTCATGATTGACGAGAGTAACAGGGGGGTTAGGGGGAGTCAAGAACGGGGTTGGGAGGCGGGGGGAAAGGGATCGTTCTGGACGGAAGCGCGCCGGCGGCGCTCGACGAGCCGGGCAGGGGATGGGGCTGGCTCGCGGCGAGCGTGCGGTTTGGCCTGATTCGGCGGCGAGGCTGGCTGAGCCGTTTTTCG
Source organism: uncultured Thermodesulfobacteriota bacterium (assembly GCA_964634465.1). Lineage (GTDB taxonomy): Bacteria > Desulfobacterota > Desulfarculia > CAZWLY01. The sequence goes on from CAZWLY010000009.1 coordinate 192,268, forward strand.
CGCCTCCTCTTTACGAGACCGGCCGTCTACCGCCCCTCTCTGGTTTTTCTGGGCACCCGGATGGACAACGGGTCGAGGGGGTAGAGGTCCAGTTCTTCCTGGACCTGGCCGGAGGCGACCCGACGCCCCCTGATGTCGCCGAAGAAGAGCACGTCGCGGATCACGCCCAGCTCGGGGACGAGGTCGTCGTTCAGCCAGCCGTCGATGCGTCCCCCTTTGGAGCGGGTCAGCTTGGGGTTCAAGAAGATGTGGGCGTAGTGGGGCCAGTCGACCTCGTCCTCCCGGCGCATCTTGGCCGCCGTCTTCTCGTCCAGGAAGGTGATTTTGATCTCCTTGGTCTCCTGGTTGGGCATGGTCGGCACCCTGATCGTCCGGCCGGGCGTGGGCGGGCCGTAGACCCCGCCCCTCAGGTTGTAGTAGGCCGAGAGGTAATCGACCGTGGTCGGGGCGGGCATGTCGTGGATCTCTTTCTCGATCACGCCGCTGGGCCGGGCCTTGTAGAGAAATATCTTGCCCTTGTCGTGGTCGAAGACCCGGACCACCCGATCGACCTCCTTGCCGACGATGACGTGCTCCTCGAAGCGGTAGGGCAGGAGCATGCCCAGTTTTTCGTCGTAGCGCATGAAGGTCCGGTAACGGTCCTCGCGGTAGCGGGTCAGAAAGCCGATGATGCCCAAGGTCTTGCCGCCAGCCAGGGCCAGGTAGCCCCGTCCGCCGGTCAAGCGATGGAAGCTCATCGCGATCGTGCCGACCCGGTCGAACCACCAAAAGGAGATGTCGTAGTCGTGCCTTTCACCGACCAGGAGCCGGTCCGGGTCGAAGCCTCGGCCCGCGGTCCGGGCCGGCGTGACCAACGGCAGGGGCGAGACCGCCCCGGCCAGCCCGGCGAGCAGCAATCGTAGAAAACGGCGTCGGTCCATAGAATCGAGCCTAACCTCATGGGCCGGGATAGAGCAAGACCCAAGAAGGCTTGCCCGGCGGGCCTTTGTCTGCTAAATCATAGGTCCGTCGTCGAATCGAGTCTGCGCGCCAGTAGCTCAACGGGACAGAGCAGCGGCCTTCTAAGCCGCAGGTTGGGGGTTCGAGCCCTCCCTGGCGCGCCATTTCCATACTCGCGATTCCCGCCAGACGACGATTCCTTTTCTTTCGGCCGCTTCCCCGACCTTACCGCTTCCGTTTCAGCTTCAGCCGAGTCGCGGCGATGAAGCTGGTCAGGCTGAGGGCGATCAGGTAATAGGCCGGAGCGGCGATGTCGCCGCTGATTTTCACCAGCCAGGTGCACACCAGCGGCGCGGTGCCGCCGATGACGGCCAGGGTGACGTTGTAGCCGATGGCCACGGCGCTGAAGCGTATCCGGGTGGGGAACATGTCGACCATCGTCGCCGCCATGGGGCCGAAGGAGAGGCTGATGATGAGGGCGAAGACCAGTTGGGCCCCCAGCGCCGAAGCGACCACGCCGTGGTCGGTGAGATAATAGAGAGGATAGGCGGCCAGGGCCATGGCCAGCCCGCCGACGACGAGCAACGGCTTGCGCCCGACCAGATCCGACAGCCAGCCGGCCAAGGGAACCAGGCCGATGAGGACGATCATGGAGATGGTGTTGACCGCCAGGGCGTGGGGCACGGCCGGCTTGACGATCTGGGTCAGGTAGGTCGGCCACCAGACGAAGAGCATGTAGAATCCACCGCCGAGCAGGGCGACCATGGCCGCCAGATGGAGTATCCGGCCGGGATGGGTCTTGATCGCCTCGAGGACGGGGCTTTTGTCGACTCCCTCGGTTTGTTTGAGCTTTTCGAATTCCGGCGTTTCGATCATGCCCTGCCGCATCCACAGGCCGAAGCCGCCGATCAGGAAGCCGGCCATGAACGGCAGTCGCCAGGCCCAGGCCTTGATCGTCGCTTCATCGAGAAAACCGTGAACCAAGGTGGCTACGGCCGAGCCGACCAGTATGCCGCCGGTGGCGCTGCAGAACGACAGGCTGCCCAGCAACCCCCGCCGGTTCGGCGGCGCGATTTCGGTGACGAAGGAGATGGAGCCGATCAGCTCGCCGCCGACCGACACTCCCTGGATCAGCCGGAGCAGCACCAGCAGGATCGGCGCGGCCAGCCCGATCTGGGCGTGGGTGGGCAAAAAACCCAACAGGGTGGTCGGGATGGCCATCATCATCACCGAGAGCTTGAGCGCCTGCTTCCGGCCCAGCCTGTCGCCGAGATGGCCGAAGATCATGCCGCCCAGGGGGCGCATCAGGTAGCCGGCGGCGAAGACCCCGAAAGCGTTGATCAGCGAGGCCAGCTTGTCGTCCGAGGGGAAGAACTGGGCGCCGATGATCGGGGCGAAGTAGCCGAACACGGCGAAGTCGTACCACTCCAGAACGTTGCCCACCACGCCGGCGACAGTGTTTTGGATCACGGAGGGCGATGTCTCGGGTTTGGCGCTCATGAGTCCTCCAGGTTTTTATAATGATTGGATCCCTTTCTGCCGAGGAGAACCTTGTTTTTATTCGGAAGGCCTCGTCGGAAAGGCCCTCGTTCCACCGCGAACGGACGGACTCGGAGTTATCAACATAGCATAATTCGCCTCGCTCGGACAAACCGGCGAGCTCGGCCCGACCCCGTTCTGTGCTTCGTCGTGGGGGCGGCCCGGCGCAAGCGGCAATGGTATGGCGTTTGCATATTTTTCATCGAAACGAGGATTCCAGAGGAGGGCGGCGGATGGCTCCCGCCACGGCCGAAGCCGGTTTCGACTACACCCTGGCCAAAGTTCCGTACGTGATGCTGGCCGTCTCGCTGGCCCACCCCGAGTGGTCCGAGGACGATCTCCGCCGGCAGTGCATCCACTTGAGAAACCAGTGCCTGGCCCGAAATCCAAACCAGGCGCGCCTCGGCATAATCGACGATCTCGACCCCCGGGTCATCGACCGGCTGATCCGCCTGGTCGGCTACTGCTTTCCCGACATGACCAGGGACCAACTCGATGACTGGCGGCGGACGGTGGCCCTGAGCGTGCTGGGCAATCTTTGCCGGGGTCAACCCAAGTCGGTCTCTCTCAAGTACGTCTTCCAGGCCCGAATCGCCAATCCCAAGCTGCCCGAGGAGGTCATCAAAGAAGCTTGCGGGCGGATTTTGCGGATGAACGGCGACGCCGACGACTTCGGCAGTGAAGACGCCCGCTGGCCCTACGAGCTGGAACTGGCCAACCTGGACCAGTTCATGCGCGTTTGGGAGTATCTTACTCCCCACGCCTCGCCGGCCGACCTCCAGTTCCTGGAGGACCACCTGACCCGGTTCCTGGGCTTCCAGACCAAGAGCATCCTCATCGACTGCCAGAGCGACAACGAGACGTTGATGTTCGTCTTCGGCGGACTCAACGGCCGCAAGAACAGCGGTTGGGAGTTCTTGACGATCATGTCGATGTTCGACTTGAAAAAGATATTCGTCAAGGACGTCCATTGCGCCTGGTATCACAAGGGGCTGCCCGGCATCTGCGACGACTTCGAGGGCGTGATCGCCCATCTCAAAGACCTGGCCGCGGCCGAGAATCCCTCCCGGGTGATCTCCATCGGCCTGTCCGGCGGCGGATATATGGCCCTGGCGGCCGGGATCCTCATGGACGTCGATGAGATTCATTCCTTTTCGCCCCAGACGGTCATCGGCAACAAGATGATCAGCGAGTACGGCGACGCGCGCTTCTTGCACGGCGTCAAGCGCTTGAGAAGCGTGCCCGACGTACCGGAGGAGCGCCTCGATTTGCGGCTGCTTCTCGAATCCCGGTCTTACCGGACGGTGGTCAACATCCACGTCTGCGAGGACGCTCCGGAAGACGTCGTTTTGGCCCAGCGATTGGCCGATCTGCCCCGGGTCAGGCTGCACAGGTATCCCTCCGGCGGCCACAACGTGGCCCGGATGCTCAGGGACAGCGGCCGACTGGAGGCCATCTTCTCCCGCTACGGCGCCCGGCCCGATTCCAGCGGCTTCGACAGGCTCAGCGACGCCTCCCGGTGGCGATGACGCCGTCCGCCCGCCCGCCCGTCGTTCCATTTCCTTGACTTCCGCCCCGCCTCGGAATTATCTATGGATATCGTCTTTTAGTCGGGAGGGAAGATGTCGAGCAACGACGGGCTGGACAGTCGCTACATCGTCGATGCGATGAGCAGCAAGAACTCGTGGATGCTGTTTAAGGTCATCAGCGAGTTTGTGGACGGCTTTGAACATTTGGCCGACTGCCAGCCGGGAGTGTCGGTCTTCGGTTCGGCCAGGGTCAAACCGGACGACGCCGTCTACAAGCAGGCCTTCAAGCTGGGCAAGCTGCTGGCCGAGGCCGGCTACGGCGTCATCACCGGCGGCGGCCCGGGGGTGATGGAGGCGGCCAACAAGGGCGCGGCCGAGGCCGGCGGAACGTCGGTCGGTCTGTCCATCCACCTGCCCGACGAGCAGGGGACCAACCCCTACGCCAACCTGGTGGTCGATTTCAACTACTTCTTTATCCGCAAGGTGATGTTTATCCGCTACGCCCAGGCCTACGTGGTCATGCCCGGCGGCTTCGGCACCTTAGACGAGATGTTCGAGGCGATCACCCTCATCCAGACTGACAAGATAAAACCCTTCCCGGTCATCTTGATGGGCTCGGATTATTGGAGCGGTCTGGTCGATTGGATCAAGGGGCAGTTGGTCAAGAAACAGGGCATGGTCTCGCCCGAAGACCTGGACATCTTCGACATCATCGACGACCCGCAAGAGGTGGTCAAGACCATCAAAAAGTACGTGCTGGTCTAGTTTTCCCAGACCGGCTTTGGAATTGACACCACGATCGAAATAGTGGTAATCTCCGGCAAAAAACCGACGGAGGCCATATGTTCACTCCGGGAACGACCGAGCTCATAATCATTTTGATCATCGTCCTCATCATCTTCGGGGCCGGCAAACTGCCCAAGATCGGGGAGGGCTTGGGCAAGGGGATCACCAACTTCCGCCGGGCCACCAGGATGAAGGACGAGATCGACGTCACCCCCGACAAGGAATCCAAAGCCGAAGAGGTCGAAGCCAAGGAGAGCGAGGGCGACGAAGGCCGGAACTAGGGCTTTCCACTTGACAAACACCGGCCAAACAGGGTAACAGAAGTGCCTGATTTGGCCGAATCGGCCGCCCCATTAGTCGATATCCAAAACGCGATTTACAGGCACCTGGACGTCACTTTCCACTCTTGAACGAGGCGAATGTCCATGAGCGAGGCAATTCAGATCAAGAGCAGTAAGGGGGGATGGGTCTTCTTCCTGGCAGGCTTCCTCGGCATGCTTGCCTTGGGCTGGTTCGTCTTTCCTTTGGTCCTTTACTCCAAGCAGGCCCAGCCGGTCGATTTTTCGCACAAAGTCCATGTCCAATCGGCTGGCCTAGAATGTGAAAGTTGTCACGGCTTCCGGGAGGACGGCACCTTCTGGGGCGTGCCCAACCTGACGACCGGCAATCCCGAGGGACAGTGCCTGGTCTGCCATGACGATCCGGACTCGCCCCAAGGCGAGGACCCGCGGGAAGAGAGCTTCCTCAAGGAGTTCGTGGCCCAGGAGAAAGGGGCCATCGACTGGAAGATCTACGCCAAGCAGCAGCCGTGCGTCTACTTCCCTCACTCGGTCCACGTCAAGAGGGCCGAGCTCGAGTGCGCCGTCTGCCACGGCCCGGTGGCCGAATCCGACTCCCCCCGGATCTACGAGCAGAACCGGTTGACCGGCCTCTCTCGGGACATCTGGGGCCGGAACATCTCCGGCCTGACCTCCAACAGTTGGGACTCGATGAAAATGGGCGATTGTGCAGCCTGCCACACCGAAAAGGGCGCGTCCAACGCCTGCTTCGTCTGCCATAAGTAGGACAGGGGTTGAAGATGAAACTGGATCGCCGAAATTTCATGAAGTTCACGGTGGGTGCGACCGCCGGCTTCCTACTCACCCCGGTCAACTGGAAGCTGATGGACGACGTGGCCATCTGGACCCAGAACTGGTCCTGGGTGCCGGTTCCCAAGGACGGCGCCCGGGCCTACGCCAACACCGCCTGCCTGATCTGCGGCGGCGGCTGCGGGCTCAAGGTCCGGCTGATCGACGGCCAGCGGGCGGTCAAGATAGAGGGCAACCCGAACAACCCCTTGAATCGCGGCGGCGTGTGCGCCTGGGGCGCGGCCGGGTTGCAGTATCAATACATGGAGGAAAACCGGGTTCTCGGCCCGATGATGCGCGATCCCGGAATCAGCGCCTGGCGGAAGATCTCCTGGGATCGGGGCCTCAAGATGCTGACCGCCAAGCTCAAGGAGCTCAAAGGCAGGCCGGGCGAGGTGGTCATCCTCAACGGCCGCAAGCGCTCCTCAATGAACGTGCTCTTGATGCAGCTCGCCGCCGCCTTGGGCACGCCTAACTACCTGGAGATTCCCGACAGCGGCGACGTCCAGCGACTGGTCGCCGAGAAGGCCTTCGGCCAGGCGGTTCGCTACGGCTTCGATGTGGAGCGGGCCGAGTGCATCCTCTCCTTCGGCGCGGCCCTGATCGAAGGCTGGGGCGCTCCGGTGAGGATGCAGCGGGCCTTCGAGATTTGGCGGGGCGATCCGGGCAAGGGCCGGGCCAAGATCATTCAGGTCGAGGCCCGCGCCTCGATGACCGCCTCCAAGGCCGACCTGATGCTGGCCCCCAAGCCGGGCTCCGAGACGGCCCTGGCCCTGGGCATCGCCCAGGTGATGGTCGCCGGCGGAATGGTCGATCCGGCCGCCGCCTCCGCGCCCGGGTTCGGCGGCTTCAAGGCCATGCTGGCCGACTACACCCCCGAGGCCGTGGCCGAGCTGACCGGCGTGGAAGCCGGAGCGATCACCAAGGCGGCCAAGATGTTCGCCAAGGCCAGGCGGGCGGTGGCCCTGTCCGCCCTGGGCCAGGGTTCGCGGCCCGAGCCCTACTCGTTGGCCTGGGCGGCCATGGCCCTCAACGCCCTCAAGGGCAACCTGGGCCGGCCCGGCGGCGTGTACGTCACCGAAGATCTGCCCTACCCCCGGTTGCCCGAACTGGGAGCCACCGGCGGGCGGAGGGCCGACGACGAGGAGCACGGCCCGGTCAACCTCAAGGCCTTGGCCGAGAACGTGATCAAGGGCAAGGCCAAGGTTTCGGCGCTTATCGTCTTCGAGGCCAACCCCCTCTTCACCGGGCCCAACCCGGAGGAGATCAGGGAGATGCTGGAGGCGATACCGTTCAAGGTCAGCTTCTCGCCCTTCCTGGACGAGACGACCAACGCCTGCGATCTCATCCTGCCCAACCACGCCCCGCTCGAGCGGTGGGACGATATCGAAACCCCCCTGGGCGTGCCCTACCAGACCCTGTCGGTGGCCAAGCCGCTCTTCGGGCCCAAGTACGATACCCGCCCGACCGGCGACTTGGTTCTGGGCCTGGCCGCGGCCCTGGGCGCCGATTTGGGCTACGAGAGCTACGAGGCGTTCATAAAGGCCCGCCTGGAACTCGTCGAGGGCCTGGGTTACGGTCGGACCGGCGCCGAGGCGCCCCCGGCCGGCGACAAACTGATGGCCGCCGGCAGGGGCGGCGGCGGATCGGCCGACGAGATCGCCGAGACCGGCGTCTGGTACGCGGCCGGCGCTTCGCCCTCGGCCGGCTTCTCTTTCGACGAGTTGCCCGAAGCGGGCGAGTTGACTCCGGCCGGTGGCGAGGACAAGTTCCCGCTGACCCTGGTCGCTTTCGAATCGTTCCGGGTGGCTTCCGGCTTCTACGCCAACCCACCCTTCGTGACCAAACTGTTGGACGATGACTTCCTGTTGAAGAAAGACGTGTTCGTCAACCTGAATCCGACTACGGCCGAAGAGTTCGGTCTGAGGGAGGGCGATCCGGCCTACATCGAGACCCCATCCGGCTCGGCTCGGGTCAGGGTTCACCTGACCCAAGGCGCCATGCCCGACGTGGTCTTCCTGCCCCTGGGCCTGGGGCACACCTCCTTCGACGGCACCATTCGGGGCAAAGGCGTAAACGGAGCGAAGATGGTCCCGGCGATTGAAGACCCAGCCAGCGGCCTGCCGCTGACCTACATTGCCCGGGTCAATCTGGTTAAGGCGTGAGGTAGACTATGTCAGCTTCCCAGAACAACGAGCGAGTGCTGTGGGGCATGGTCATCGACCTGGACAAGTGCACCGGCTGCGGGGCCTGCAGCGTCGCCTGCCAGGCCGAGAACAACTGCAGCCAGAAGGCCGAGGCCGGTTGGGGCGAATGGCTGCCGGTCAACGACGAGTCGGACAAGTTGAGGTCTATCACCTGGTTGAGAATCTACCGGATTCACAACGGCGAGGACTTCCCCAACTACAAGGAGGCCTACCTGCCCCGGCCGTGCATGCACTGCGATTACCACACCCCGTGCGTGTCGGTCTGCCCGCCGACGGCGACGACCAGGGACGAGGAGGGCGGTATCGTCTCCCAGATAACGACCCGCTGCATCGGCTGCCGGTACTGCGTGGCCGCCTGTCCCTACCATGCCCGGTACTTCAACTGGTTCGACCAGTACTTCCCGCCGGGCACCACGGACTACCTCAACCCGGACGTGGCGGTGCGGATGCGCGGCGTGGTCGAGAAGTGCACCTTCTGCCACCATCGCTGGATGCTGGCCAAGGAGAAGGCGGCCTTCGAGGGCGTCGACAAGTATGAGGTGACCTGGACCACCGCCTGCGCCGAGGCCTGCCCGACCGGGGCGATCACCTTCGGCAACCTGAAAGACCCCAACTCCGAAGTGGCCAAGCTGTCCAAGAGCAAGTATGCTTTCCGTCTCCTGGAGAAGCTGGGCACCGAGCCCAAGGTCTACTACCTGTCCACCCAGGACTGGGTCAAGGAGTGGAGCGACAACAACATGGCATCGGCCGGTGAGTAGAGCCGAAGACGGAGTGAATGATGATTAGGGATTGGTACTTCGACAAGGCTTTGTGGCCCGAGGGCGTTCCCCGGTGCAGCCTGCTCAAGTTCCACTGGATCCTGGGCATCTCCGGACTTTGTCTGGCCTGGGGAGGACTGTCCGCCTTTTGGATTCTGTGGAAGGCGCTCAACGTGACCGGCATGAACGACTATTACGCCTTCGGGTTGTGGATCGTGGTCGATCTGGCCATCATCGCCCTGGGCGCCGGCGCGTTCTTCACCGGCCTCTTGAACTACTACTTCGGCCAGAAGAAGAACGTCAAGGACGTCATCAACGCCGCGGTGTTGATCGGCTTTTTGTGCTACCTGATCGCCGTCTTGATGCTCGGTCTGGACATCGGTCAGCCGGCCAGGGGGTGGTTCATCTTCTGGCACGCCAACGTCCACTCCATGCTGACCGAGGTCTCTTTCTGCATCACCACCTACCTGGGGGTGTTGGCGATCGAGTACCTGCCGTTGATCCTGGAGAACCGGAAGGCCCAGGAGGTCAGGGAGAACCGCATCCTGAGCCACAACTTCCACGAGTACATGTTCATCTTCGCCGGCACGGGCGCATTCCTGTCGTTCTTCCACCAGGGCTCCCTGGGCGGCATGTTCGGCGTTTTGTTCGCCCGGCCGTTCGCCTTCCGCGAGGGCTTCCTGATCTGGCCGTGGACCTTCTTCCTGTTCATCTGGTCGGCCATCGCCGCCGGCCCGGCCTTCACCACCCTGATCGTCACCATCACCGAGTGGGTCACCGGGCGGAGGCTGATTCCGTTCAAGGTCAAGATGTTCTACGGCAAGATCTGCGGCTGGCTGCTTTTGACCTACATGATCGCCAAGAGCGTCGACACCCTGTACTGGGCCAACTCGACCCTGCCGCGGCTGGGGGTGACCTACGAGTCGCTCTACGCCGGCGGCCCATACGGCATCTGGTTGGCCTGGCTGGAGTTGGGCCTCTTCGGCTGGGTGCCGGCCATCGCGCTCATGGTGCCGGCGATTCGCAGACACCCCAAGGGACTGATCCTGTTCATGCTCTTCGACGTCCTGGGCGCGATCCTGAACCGGTTCGTCTTCGTCATCCAGACCCAAGCCATCCCGGTCTTGCCCTTCGAGAAGTTCTTCGGGTACATGTTCACCTGGCCCGAGGCCGGACTGACCGCGGGGTTGCTGGGCTTCGGCCTGCTGGTCTATTCGCTGTCGTACCGTTACCTGCCGGTCTTCCCCAAGGAGAAGGAGCTTAACCCGGCGTAAGGGTTGGAGGTGGATTATGTTCCCGTTCGTCTTTGAGTGGCAGTGGGATATCGGACACTTCTTCTTCTTCGGGCTGTGGTATCTGGTCCTGACCGTAATGGGGCTGGGGCTGATGATCGTGGCCGGGAAGACCAAGAAGGATATAGACAGCGGCGCCGACCCGCACCACTAATCGACTGGAGCTTATAGACGCCGTGGGCCGGGGGGCCGTCGAAGACGGCGCCTCCGGCCTCGCTTTTCACCGGCGCCGGGCGCTTGACTTTTTTTGGGGGTGCGGGTTGGCATTGGGCGCCGCAAACGTATAGAATGTTCGAGTCGTCGCTTGGCGGCGATTCGAATCGGTAATAATTGGATGGGCATCAAACTGGTTGTCTTTGACTGCGACGGCGTGCTCTTCGACTCGATGAGAGCCAACGCCGCTTATTACAATCACCTGGCCGCCAAATTCGGTCGGGAGAAGCTGACCCCGGACGAGGAGCGCTACGTCCACGTCCACACCGTGTTCGAGTCGGTGGATTACGTCTTCCGGCACAAGCCAGAGGTCATCGAGGCGGTCCTCGACTACCGGACCGGGCTGACCTACGTCCCCTTCATCAAGCTCCTCGATCCCGAGCCGGGCGTCTACGAGTGCCTCGACGAGCTTTCCGCGGCGGGTTACCGGCTGGCCATCCTGACCAATCGTTCGGACACCATCGGCCCGGTCCTCGAGACCCACAAAATGACCCATTACTTCAGCCGGGTCGTCTCCTGTCTCGACGTGGTCAACCCCAAGCCCGATCCCGAGGGCATGTTCAAGATCCTCGACGCCGAGGGAATAAAGCCCGGCCAGGTCGTCTATATCGGCGACTCGCCCTCGGACGCGACCACGGCGGCCAACGCCGGCGTCCACTTCATCGCCTACAAGAACCCCGAGCTCAAGGCCGCCGTCCACATCGACCACTTCGCCCGTCTCAAAGAGGCCCTGGCCGAGTTGAATGGCCGCTGAAACGCAACATAAGCCTTGCCATCGGGGGGCTGGTTACTATATATTGTATTCACCTCCCAAAACAGACCTGGAGTAGTCAATCGTGGCCCAGATGTATCCCATCGATACTGAACGGCTTTTGAAGCTGCAGGACAAAGAGACGGCCTTGGCCGAGTTGACCCGTATTTTCCAAGAGGAGATCATGGATCAACTCGACGACATGGACGACAACGGCCTCATCGTGGACAAGCAGGTCATCGAGGGCTTCCGCCAGGAGCTGCTCCAAGAACTGAGCGCTCACCGCGGTCCCGAGGTCCAGATCTACCAGGAGGCGGTCGAGCGCGCCATTATCCGTATCCACGGCATCCGCCAGACCAGCCACTAGGCCATGGACCAAACCGGTCGACAGCGTCCCCCCGATCCCGCGCATCCGTCTGTTCCGCCCAAGAGAAACCCCATCTTGAGGATCGTCAGGCTGATCGCCGGCTGGATTCTGGTCGGCGTCGGCATTCTGGGCCTGTTCCTGCCCGTCTTGCAGGGCGTGTTGATGATCGCCGGCGGCCTGGCCATCCTTTCCGGCGAGAGCGAGTTCATCCGCCGCCTGCTCAAAAGGTTCACCCCCCACTTCCGCCTCTGGCGCTGGCGATACAATAGCTGGCGGGCGAAAAGAAAGGCCAAGAGGGAAGGGCGATAAGAGGCCGCCGGCCCCGCCGATGGGCGCGAGCGGTGCGAGCGGCCGTCCCGAGAGCATTGAAGCGGCGAGAGGCGAAGTTCGAGCGTCTTGGCCCGGCTGGCCCCGGCCCTGCGGCGCCGGCGCGATCGGCCAGGCGGCCAGGATCACAGGATCAAGGGAACGACTTCGCCCCCTGCCGGGCAGGGGCTAATCGGGGCCGGGGGCCGGTCTCGGTTTGCCAAGAGACGCAGCCAACCCCATCGACAGCGACGCCCCTGGCTTACCAGGTATCTCTTCTTGTCTTCAATCGGGACGGGGGCTTTCGGAGAAGCCTTTCCAGCGGGCCGGCGACTCGCCCCCAAGCCGCCTGCCTCCTGATTCCCGTATTTCAGCTTTCCCTTGGCCGGTCAGCCCCCGCCGCCCATCGCCGGCTGGGATAGAGCGCAGCGTGCGTGGGCAGGCAGCTTGTAAATCCAGACAGAGGCGGGCCGGTTCGTCGATCGTGATACGCTCGAACCGGCCCGCCCGGAAGCCTCGTCCCGGATAAGGGACTCAGGATATGGGATGATATTCTAACTTATCCCGGTGAAGACCTCCTTGGCCGTAAGGCCGATGCGGCCGATGTCCTTGGCCACGGTGATCCCGGCCGCCTCCAGGGCGGCGATCTTGTCGCTGGCCTTGCCCTTGCCGCCGGAGATGATCGCCCCGGCGTGCCCCATTCGCTTGCCCGGCGGAGCGGTCAGGCCGGCGATGAAGGACAGGACGGGCATGGTGACGTGTTCCCGGATGTACTCGGCCGCCTCTTCCTCGGCCGTGCCGCCGATCTCGCCGATGAGGACGACGCCCTTGGTTTCGGGGTCGGCCTCGAACCGGGCCAGGAGATCGACGAAGTTCTGGCCGATGATCGGGTCGCCGCCGATGCCGACGCAGGTCGATTGGCCCAAACCCTGCTGGCTGAGCTGGTTGACCACCTCGTAGGTCAGGGTGCCCGACCGGGAGATGACGCCGATCGGGCCGGGCTGGTGGATGTGGGCCGGCATGATGCCGATCTTGGACTTGCCGGGCGAGATCAAGCCGGGGCAGTTGGGGCCGATCATGACCTTGCCCTTGCCGTTCAAGATCGACTTGACCTTGACCATGTCCAACACCGGGATGCCTTCGGTGATGCAGACGATCAGCTCGATGCCGGACTCGACGGCCTCGATGATGGAATCGGCGGCAAAGGGCGGCGGCACGAAGATGCAGGCGGCGTCGGCCTCGGTCTCGGCCACGGCCTCGGAGACCCGGTTGAAGACCGGTACGCCCAAGTGGGTCATGCCGCCCTTGCCCGGGGTGACGCCGCCGACGACCTGGGTGCCGTAGGCGATCATCTGCTCGGCGTGGAAGGTACCCTCCCGGCCGGTGATGCCTTGGACGATAACCTTGGTCCGTTCGTCGATCAGGATGCTCACGACTGACCTCCCACCTGGGCCGCGACCAGCCGGGCCGCGTCGGCCATGTCCTCGGCCACGATGAACTCGAGCCCCGAGGATTCTATGATTTCCCGGCCCGCCTCGGCGTTGGTGCCGGAGAGCCGGATGATCAAGGGTACGTTGAGATCGACCTCCTCGGCCGCCTTGACCAGACCTTCGGCCAGGACGTCGCAGCGCAGGATGCCGCCGAAGATGTTGACCAGGATGGCCTCCACCCTGGGGTCGGCCAGGATGATCCTGAAGCCCTGGGCGATCATCTCCTTGCTGGCCCCGCCGCCGGCGTCCAGGAAGTTGGCCGGTTCGGCCCCGGCCTGCTTGATCAGGTCCATGGTGGCCATGGCCAGGCCGGCGCCGTTGACCATGGCCCCGATGTTGCCGTCGAGGCGGATGTAGTTGAGGTTGTGCTTGCGCGCCTCCCACTCCAGCGGATCGGCCTCGTCCGGGTCGTCCATGGCGGCGATGTCGGTGTGGCGGAACAACGCGTTGTCGTCGAAGGTCACCTTGGCGTCGCCGGCGACCCACTGACCGTCTTCGGTCAGCACCAGGGGGTTGATCTCGATCAGGGAGGCGTCGAGGGCCATGAAGGCGGCCACGACGCTCTTGACAAAGTCTTGGAAGGGCCGGACCAGATTCGGCTCCAGACCCAGCCCGAAGGCCAGCTCCCGGGCGACGTAGGGCGAGAACCCGACGGCCGGGTCCAGGGCGACGGTGATGATCTGGTCCGGGTCCTCGGCCGCGACCTCCTCGATGTCCATGCCGCCGGCGGCCGAAGCCAGGATGGTCACCTTGGCCGTGGCCCGATCGACCAGAACCGAGAAGTAGTATTCCGCCTTGATGGCCAGGACCTCCTCGACCATCAGCCGCTTGACCACCCGTCCCTCGGGCCCGGTCTGCGGCGTCACCAGGGTCTTGCCGTAGATCTCGCTGTAGGCCGCCTGGGCCTCCTCGGCGTTGTTGACGATCTTGACGCCGCCGGCCTTGCCCCGGCCGCCGGCGTAGATCTGAGCCTTGACCACGCCCCGGCCGCCGTACTCGGTCACGGCCTCGGCCGCGTCGTATTGGCTTGACACCTGTCGGCCTCTGGGTACGGGCACCCCGAAGCCCTTGAGCAGCTCTTTGGCTTGGTATTCGTGTATCTTCATCGGTTAACTCCGCTTTTTGTGGCTTAACGCCCCCAAAATTATGGCCTTCTATGGATAGACGAAAGCGCTCGCTTTGGCAAGGGGCGGAGGGCAAAAAAGAGCCTCGGGAGCCGGAAAATCGGCCGCTCGTCGCCTCTCGCCTGTTTCGGCCGGTTCATGACCGGTTGGCCGCCCGCCGCCGGACGTCCCGTTAAACCCCGCGGGGGGCTCATTCCCCGGGCATTCCTCCGGAGGCTATTTCCCAAGAGGCGTTCCCCGCCGCTTGGGCCAAGAAAGACGGGCTTGGCTCGCCTGCCGCCGCCACCCCCTCGCTTGCGGCCGGGTCGTTCATTTTTTCAGAGACCGGGCGCGGTTTCCTCCCGCCCCCAAGCGGCAACCTTGATTGGCAATCGATCGGCGGCGGAGTAAAGTAATAATTATTGGTTGCGCAATAAAATGTTGCTTGAATACACGTAACTTAGTAATCTGGAACGAGATTCTTGAAGGGAGGAGCAAAGTGGGCCAACGATTCGGAGCTTACGTGCGCCGGCTGCGTGGAGCCGAGACCAGAAAGGCCGTGGCCGAGAGAGCCGGCTTCTCGGCGGAATACTTGAGGGTCATCGAGGAGGAGGACCGGGTTCCCCAAAAGGACAAACAGATCGCCTTGGCCAAGGCGTTGGGGGTTGACGTGCGCCAGTTTCTGGAACGGGCGCTTTTGGCCGAGAACAAGGCGGCCCACGAGGTCTTGACCCGGGTCAGCCCCCGTTTCCCGCGCATCAGGAAGCTTTTGCTCGCCAAGCTGGAAGGTTCGGGTGTGGAGGTGGTCAGGGAGGACCTGCGCGGCCTGGCCTTGAGTCCGCACGAGCGCTCGGCGATTCTGGTCTGGGCCGGGGTGTGGTTCATGGACTCGGAAGGCGTCGATCCGGCCGAGGCCCATCGACTGGCCAAGGAGCGGGTCTACGACGAGAGATTCGTCGAAGAGGTGCTGGCGGATTATGTTGCTCGAAATCTCGTTTCGTGGAATGTTGACTCGGAAACGGGAAGGCAGGTCCATGCCGGCGACTCGCCGCGGGTGGAGGAGTTGTTGGTTCAGATGGCCGGCCATTTGGGTCACCTTCCCCTGGCCGGGCGGAGGGGCAATCTGGCCGCCGCTTTGGAGATCGCCGACCTCCTGAAGGAAGAGGAGTTCTCGGCCCTGTTCTACAACCTGAAGGGTTATCAGGAACTCAGCGATCAGGACAAGGCCGACATCAGATCGCTGTGGGAGTTGGCCGGACGCCTCGTCCAGGAGCGACTCGAGCGCAAGACGAACGAATCTTGAGGGTGAGTGCGTTATGCCGTTGACCGAAGAGTTAGTCTCCCGGCTTGAGAGCGAGATTCCCGGTTACAACCACCGCCCCTTGGGCCTCGACGATCTGGAGCAGGTCTGTCACGCGGCCGACGTCGTTTTGATCTTCCACCCCTTTCCAGGCCAGGGCCTGCTTTTCAGGCGTTACGGTCAACCCGTCATCGCCGTCAACAGCAACCTCTCGCCGGGCCTGAAGGCCTTTGTCGGCTTCCACGAGTTTTTTCATCTCCGCTTCCATCCGGGCGCCATCCACAACTACACCGCCACACCGCTCTGGTTGGACAAGGTGGAGCTGCAGGCCTCGGTGCTGGCCGCCCTGGCCGTCATGCCCACCCCGCTGGTGGTGGACGCCCTGGCCAGAGGGGAATCGCTGACCGACATCAGCCTCCTGCCCGAGGAGCTGCTCGGGTTCCGCCTGGAGATCCATCGGCGCTACCAGGACCTGATCGACCAGCGTGGGGCCGATTGACCGGCTCGGTCCGGCCGATTATCCTGACCGGGGGAGGGCGAAGCGTGATCGAAGTGGTCGGCCTGGGGCAGTGTTGCGTCGATTACCTGACCGTGATCGACCGATATCCCGAAGAAGACGCCAAGTGCGAGTTCGAACGCCTGCTGGTCCAGGGCGGCGGCCCGGTGGCCACGGCCCTGGTCTGCCTGTCGCGACTGGGACGCAGGACGGCCGTGGTCGGCCGGGTGGGGGACGATCCCTTCGGCGAGTTCATCCGGCGCGGCCTGATCGCCGAGGGCGTGGACGTCGCCTTTCTGGAGACCGTACCCGGCAAGACCTCCCAGTTCGCCTTCATCGCCGCCAACCCCAACACGGCCAGCCGGACCATCTTCTGGACCCGCTCCACGGCCGGCGAGGTCTGGCGGGAGCGGCTGCCCCTCGCCTTGATCCGCGAGGCCGAGGTGCTCCATCTCGACGGCCTGATGGAGAAATCCTCTCTGGCCGCGGCGGCCATGGCCCGGGAGGCCGGCCGGACGGTGGTCCTCGACGCCGGCACGCTCAGGCCCCACTCCCTGGAGCTGGCCCGACTGGTCGATCATCTCGTCGTCGGCGAACCGTTCGCCCGGGAGTTCGCCCCGGACCTGCCGCCCGAGGAGGCGGTCAAGAGGCTCTTCGAGCTGGGGCCCAAGGCGGCGGTCATCACCCTGGGCGGGCGCGGTTCGGTCGGCTATGACGGCCGGGAAGTGATTCGGATGCCGGCCTTCGAGGTCGAGGTGGTGGATACCACCGGCGCCGGCGACGCCTTTCACGGCGGCTACATCCACGCCCTTTTGGACGGTCTGGACCTGGAGGAGCGGATGCGGATCGCCTCGGCCGTGGCGGCGATCAGCATCACCGCCCTCGGCGGCCGGACCGCTCTGCCGGATGAGCGGGCCCTGAAAGCGTTTCTGGCCGCCGGCCCCAAACCCGCCTAGCTCGACCCCCACCGGGGGCTTGTTTCCAGGGGGTATTCCCACGGGAGTTTATCCCGCCGAGGGGTCGTCTCCCGCGGAGGGTTAATTCCCGCCGCTTGCGGCGAAGAAAACCCGAGCCGCCCCTCTTGGACGGCCCGGGCTTGTCGTCGGTCAAGGCCTTTTGTCTCTTACCTTCCCTTGTACTCCACCTTCCGGCCGATGTTGGACAGCCCCAACAGCGCGTCCTCGGTCTTGAAGATGGTGTGCAGGTTGGCCAACTCGGTGGCCAGGGCCGAGTCCAGGTCTTTGTTGAGGCCGTCATCGATCAGCCGGTCGGCCAGCGAGAGGGCGACCGGGGCCTTGGCGGCCAGAATCTTGCCGATCTTGGCGGCGTTCTCGCCCGGCACGGCCCCGTCGATCAGCTTCCGGTAGGCGCCGGGCTCCTGGAAGAGTCCGGCCAGCTCGGCCAACTGGCCGACGTGGGTCGGCGGTTCCTTCTGGTCCTTGGTGACCACCTGGCCGGAGGCGACGAGTTCTTTGATCTTGTCGTCCACCTCGCTGGAGGGGAAGAAGTAGTCGGCCAGGCCGGCCTCGACGAGCGTCTTGCCGCCCAGCACCCGGCCGGTCAGGACCAGGTACTTGGCCAGGGCCGGGCCGACCCGGCGGGGAGTCCGCTGGGTGCCGCCCAGGCCGGGGTAGATGCCGATGCCCGTCTCGGGAAAGCCCATCGACCCCCGCTCGGTGGCGACGATACACTGACAGGCCAGGGCCAGCTCCGAGCCGCCGCCCAAGGACAGGCCGTCCAACTTGGCGATGGTCGGCTTGTCGGCCCGTTCCAGCTTCTTTAAGACTTCGTGGCCGAAAGCGGTGAACTCGTAGATGGCGTCGATGTCGTCCTTCTTGATGTTCTTGATGAAATAGCCGATGTCCGCCCCGGCGACGAAGGCCTTGCCCTTGCCCTCCAGGACGACCGCCTTGGTCTCGGCGTCGGCCAGGGCTCGATCGACCGCTTCGTCGAGCTGGCGGACCACGGTCGGATTGAGCGCGTTCATCGCCTCGGGCCGGTTGAAGGTGATGTAGCCGATCTCGCCCTCCCGGCGGTAGGTGACGTAGCGCAGGTCGAAGGGTTCGCCCTTGGCCTTCTGCTCGGCCAGGAGTCTGGGCATCTTCCGGTCGGGGTAGCGGGCGACGATCTTCTCCACCAGCTCGGCGGCTCGCTCGACGCCGTTTTTGTTCATCAACTCAAAGGGGCCCAGTCGCCAGCGCAGGCCCACCTTGGCCCCGGTGTCGGTGTCGGTCATGGTGGCCACGCCCTCGTCGACCAACTCGCAGGCGACCAGGAAGACCACGCCCAACAGGCGGTCGATGACGGCCGGCTTCTTGTCCGCCTCGACCTCGCCGGAGAGGTCCCACTCGCCCTTCTCGGCCTGCTCGGCCAGAATTCCGGCCGGGGCGTAGAAGGGCCCGATCTCTTCGCCCAGGGTGGTCGAGGCGTGGAAGGCGATGGGCACACCGGTGACGTTCATCAACAAAAACGGCCCCATGCCGATCTTGAACGCCTCCTTGGCCGCCTCGTCGATGGTCGGGATGTTGGCCGCGCCCTCCTCCAAGAGTCGGGCGGCCTCGTTGAGCCAGGGCACGAAGAAGCGGTTGACGGCAAAACCCGGTGCGTCGGCGGTCGAGATGTCGGTCTTGGCCGTGAGCCGGGCGTACTTCAAGGCCAACTCCAGGGTCTGGGGCGAGGTCTTGTCGCCGGGGATGACTTCCAGCAGGCGGTTTTTGGCCGGGTGGTAGAAGAAGTGGAGCCCGACGAAGCGATCGGGACGGCCCGAGGCCTCGGCCAGCTCGCCGACCTTGAACGAGCTGGTGTTGGTGGCCAGGACCGTCTCCGGTTTGCATATCTGGTTCAGATTGGCGAACAGGTCGGACTTGACCTTCTTGTCCTCGAAGACGGCCTCGATGACCAGGTCGGCGTCGGCCGCCTCGCCCATGTCGGTCGCGCCCTTGATCCGGCCGAGTATCTCCTCGACCTTGTCCTGGCTGAAGATCCGACGCTCGACCGCCTCGCCGAGAAGGTTTTTTATGGTCTCCAGTCCGCGTTCGACGAACTCGGGCTTGAGGTCGATCATGACTACGTCCAGGCCCTCCTGGGCCGTCTTCTGGGCGATGCCGGAGCCCATGTTGCCGGCTCCGATCACGGCCACTTTGCGCAACTCGGCCATCTAGCTCCTCCAAGATCAAGTTGTAGTTGTAGCAGGTGCGACCCGACTTGAGGGGGCCCGATCAAACCAGGCCCCCCTGACGTCTAAAAGAAACGGCGGTCAGCCGTCCAGCCTCTTTTTGAGTATCTCGTTGACCATCCGGGGGTTGGCCTGCCCCTTGGTCATCTTCATCACCTGGCCGACGAAGAAACCGAATACTTTCTTCTTGCCGGCCTTGTACTTCTCCACGTTGTCCGGGTTTTCGGCCAGGACCTTTTCGACCATCGCCTCCAGTTCGGAGGCGTCGGAGATCTGCTTGAGCCCCTTGGCCTCGATGATCGCCTGGGGACCCTCGCCGGTTTCGGTCATGGCCGCGAAGACCTCTTTGGCCATCTTGCCCGAGATGGCGCCCTCGTCGATCAGCCTGATCAACTCGCCCAATCTCTCCGGGCCGACCTTGAAGTCGGTCAGGCCGTCGCCCTCCTTCAGCGCGGCCAACACCTCGGTCATGATCCAGTTGCTGGCCGCCTTGGCGTTGCCCGAGGCCTTGGCCGTCGCCTCGAAGTAGTCGGCCACGGCCCGGTCTTCGGTCAGGACGGCGATGTCGTATTCGGGCAGCCGGTATTCCTCCTGGAACCGCCGCCGCTTGGCCTCGGGTAGCTCGGGCAGCTCCGATTCGACCCGCTCGATCCAGGCCTTGTCGATCACCACCGGAATGAGGTCGGGATCGGGGAAGTAGCGGTAGTCGTGGGCCTCCTCCTTGCCGCGCATGGAGAAGGTCTCGCCCTTGCCCGCGTCCCAGAGGCGGGTCTCCTGGATGACCTCGCCGCCGCTCTCCAGGATGGCCCGTTGGCGGCGGATCTCGAAGTCCAGGCCGCGCTGGACGGCCTTGAACGAGTTCAGGTTCTTGATCTCGGTCCGGGTGCCGAACTTGTCCGACCCGACCGGCCTCAGCGAGATGTTGGCGTCGCAGCGCAGCGACCCTTCCTCCATGTTGCCGTCGCAGATGTCCAGATACCGGACCAGCTCCCGAAGCTGTTTCAGGTAGGCGTGGGCCTCCTCGGGGGAGCGGATGTCCGGCTCGGAGACGATCTCGATCAAGGGGGTGCCGCAGCGATTGAGATCGACGTGGGACACGGGCGAGAACTCGTCGTGGACCAGTTTGCCCGCGTCTTCCTCCAGGTGGCAGCGGGTGATGCCGATGCGCTTGGTCTGGCCGTTGACGGTGATGTTGATGTGGCCGTGCTCGGCCAAGGGCAGCTCGTACTGGCTGATCTGGTAGCCCTTGGGCAGATCCGGGTAGAAGTAGTTCTTGCGGGCGAAGACCGAGTGGGCGGCGATGGTACAGTTGGCGGCCAGGCCCAGCCGGATGATGAACTCGATCGCCTTTTTGTTCACCTTCGGCAAGGTGCCGGGCATGCCCAAGCAGATCGGGCAGACCTGGCTGTTCGGCGCCGCGCCGAAGGCGGTCGAGCAGGAACAGAATATCTTGGAGTCGGTTTTAAGTTGGGCGTGGACCTCAAGACCGATTACCGGTTCGTAATCCATGGCGTCTGGTTTCCCTTTTTTACTTTCGGCTCTGACCGTTTTCCGGCAACATATCATTACCGGTTCGGCCTTGGCAAGTGGAGTCGAGGCGCAAAAAGACGTTGACTTTTTGAGCTTGAACTGATAATCACAAGCGCTGAGGTGAGCGCCGCTGGACCCTAAGAAGCGAGAGCACTGGCGCATGCTGGCGATGGCGAGCTCCATGGGAATCGCCATGGTCCTGGCGACAGTTATAGGCTTGGCCATCGGTTACTTCTTGGACAAGTGGCTCGACACCTCGCCTTGGCTGACGATGATCTTCCTGATAATCGGCATCATCGCCGGTTTCAGGAACCTCTATATGATCGGCAAAAGGAGCCAAAAGCAGTGAGCCGCGACGGCCTTCAGCAGCAACTGACCGCCGGGATGACTCTGCGCAACTGGCTGTTGTTGGCCGGACTTTCCGCGGCCAGCCTCGCTTTCTGGGACCTCAAGTTCAGCCTGGGCGTCCTGGCGGGCGGACTGGTGTCGATCGCCAACTTCGGCCTCTTGCGCCGGGTGTTGCTCCGCCAGTTCGAGCCGGGTCGCCGCCCCTCGGTCAGCGGGGTGCTGATCCGCTATTATCTGCGCTTCGCCGGCACGGCGGTCATTCTTCTCGTTCTTCTGAAGTACCATCTGGTCGGCGCCATCGGGCTGTTGGTCGGCCTGTCGGTGATCGTTTTGAACCTGACCATGACCGGGCTGATGCTCTTTCGCAGGGCCAAGCTCAAGGAGGCTCATTAGGTTATGGAGCACCCGATTCTCTTCCTGACCAAGCTTTTCGAGCTCTTCGGGCTGGGCGATTTCGCCCACCACTATCCCTGGGTAATCTATTCTTGGCTGGTGATGCTCATCCTGGTGGTGCTGGGCAAGTTGGCCACCTCCAGCGTCCAGTTGGTGCCCACCGGCGTCCAGAACGTCTTTGAGCCGATCATCGAGGGCCTGGAGAACTTCGCCGTGGACGTCATGGGCGAAGAGGGACGGCCCTATTTTCCGCTGATCGCCACCCTGTTCATCTACATCTTCGTGATGAACCTGATGGGGCTGATTCCGGGCATGTTCTCCTCCACGGCCAATCTGAACACCACGCTGTCGATGGCCCTGGTGGTCTTTTTCATGACCCACTACATCGGCATCCGCCGCCACGGCTTCAAGTACGTCAAGCACTTCATGGGTCCGGTGTGGTGGCTCTCTCCGCTGATGATCCCCATCGAGGTCATCAGCCACCTCTCCCGGGTCCTGTCGCTGACCTTCCGACTCTTCGGCAACATCTTCGCCGAGGAGTTGGTGCTGGCCATCCTGATGATGCTGGCCGGCCATTTCTTGGCGCCGTTCCCGCTCATTTTCCTGTTCCTGTTCAACTCCTTCGTCCAGGCGTTCATCTTCACCATGCTGACGATGATGTACCTGTCCGGAGCCATCGAGGAGGCCCACTGAGAGGCGTCCTAATGGATATGTTTTGGAAGAAGGCTTGCGCTGTAACCGTTTGATCGATGGAGGAATCCTAGCATGAAGAAGCTGACTCTGATCGCGACCGCAACCCTCATGATGGTCCTGGGTATGGCCGCCGCCGCCTTTGCCGCCGACCCGACGACCCAGGTGGCCGGCTTGAAGCTGTTCGTGGCCACCGTGACCGCCGCCGGCTTCGGCGTCGGCATCGCCGCCTTTGGCTGCGGCATCGGCCAGGGCATCGCCGTCAAGGGTGCCGTCGAGGGCACCGCCCGCAACCCCGAGGCCTCCGGTAAGATCACCGTGACTATGCTCATCGGTCTGGCCCTGATCGAGTCTCTGTGTATTTACGCTCTGGTCGTGGCCCTGATTCTGCTGTACGCCTACCCGATGGCCGCTCCCGTGGCCAAGTTCGTCGGCCTGGGCGTCTAAATCGGTGCAAATAGAGGGGTCGCCTTCGGGCGGCCCCTTTGATACAATCTCATGTGATTGAGTTCACGTACATCTAGGAGCGATCCATGAAGACGCCGCGGGTTCCGGCCGCCACCATCAATCGTCTCTCGCTCTACGCTCGTGAACTGGAGGCCCTTCAAACCGAGGGAGTGGAGGTCGTCTCCTCGGAGAAGGTGGCCGAGCTGTGCCGGGTCAACCCGGCCCAGGTGCGCAAGGACCTGGCCTACTTCGGCGAGTTCGGAGTTCGCGGGGTGGGCTACTACGTTCGTGAGCTGCTGTTCGAAATCAGGAAAATCTTGGGGCTGAACAGGACCTGGAACCTGGCCATCATCGGCATGGGCAACCTGGGCCGGGCCCTGGTGGCCCACGAGAACTTCGCCATGTCCGGTTATCACTTCGTGGCCGCCCTGGACTGCGACCCGGACAAGATCGGCTTCCCGGTCTCGGAGAATCTGGTCATCGAGGAAAACCGGGACATGGTGCAAATACTGAACGAGCGCCAGGTCGATATCGCCGTCATCACCACCCCGCCCGATCGAGCCCAGGCCGTGGCCAACAAGGTGATCGAGTCCAACGTCCGGGCGATTTTGAACTTCGCTCCGGTTCAGCTCAAGGTGCCCGAGGGATTCATCGTGGAGAACGTGGACTTCACGGTGAAACTGGACAACCTGGCCTACCACCTGACTTCCCGCTGAGACCCGGCTGTCCCCCGATCTCCTCGAACCACCGCGGGGCGTCATTACCCGCCGCTTGCGGCGAAGAAGGACGACTCCGCGTCTGCCCCGACGCTCCGCCGCCCTGGGGGTGTTCATCCAGCCGGCGACGGGTGCGGGCCGGTCATGGTAAGATGGCTATCGTCACCACTTACCCGACTGGATTGAGGAGGCGGCCATGGTTAGCGTCACCCAGGCTTGGCAAAGGGACCACCCCGGTGCGGCGGTGGGTCTCTTGGCTTTGACCAGCGCTTCGAACCCCCGGAGTCATCCTCGCCTTGAGGAGCAAAAAGCGGCCCTGGAGGCCGCCTTCCGGCGACGCTTCGCCGACCGGGCCGCGATCAAGGCCCTGCCGACCTGCCAGGCCTATAGCGTCTATTACAAACGGTTCAAAAAGACCTACATCGTCCAACACCAACTGGAGACGATCGCCCTCAGGGGCCGGTCGTTGCCTCGAGTTTCGGCCCTGGTCGATGCCATGTTCATGGCCGAGCTCAAGAATCAACTGCTCACCGCCGGCCACGACCTGGACAAGCTGACGCCGCCGATTGCGATCGATTCGGCCCGGGGCGGGGAGGTGTATGTCGCTCTCAACGGCAAGGAGCAGACGATCAAGGCCGGCGACATGTTTCTGATCGACGCTCAGGGGCCGGTCAACTGCGTGGTTTACGGCCCGGACTCGAAGACGGCCATCGGCCCGGAGACGAAGCGGGTTCTCTACATCACCTACACCCCGGCCGGCATCGACCCGGCGGCCGTCGAGGAGCACCTGGGGGACATCGAGGCCAACGTGAGAATCGCCTCGCCTGAAGTGAGGGTGGAGTTGAGAGAGGTGATTACGGCCGGCTGAGAGGCGCGGCCCCGGCCGGGGGCTGTCAGGCCTCGGTCGCTTCGAGGTAGGACATTAACAACTTACGGAAAGCAGGGGTTATTAGAGGCTATCCCACTGTGCGGGGCGATCATCTCGACGCCGATGGCCGCCAACCAGCGGTCCAGCGGGTCGGAGTCATAGGCCTTGTCGCCGATGATTCGCTTCGGAAGTTTGA